>JAWKQR010000004.1:0-259053 GCA_041390025.1 bacterium | reverse complement strand
CGCCCAACACGCCTCAGAATCCGCAGACGTCTCCGGTGCTGTCCGCAGAGTTTGTGTCGGGACATTTGGGCAACTACTTGGACTGCCCGGACGAAGGTTATTCGGTGTCTGCAGACGCGGGTGAGCAAGGCGCCCTACTCGCGGGCGATTGCGCCGCGGAGAGTTGTGGAATCCTCAACTGCGAAACGGCTCAGATCACCTTTACGATTAAGAATCGCGGCACCGTGGACGCTGTCGGCATGCGGGTGGATGCCGTCAAACTGTACGACGGCGACGGGGCGCTGGTGGCCGAATTGCCGGTGATGGACGTAACCGACCTGTCGACAAGCGAGCCCATGGATGGGCTGCCCGCAGACGACGAGCGTGTGTTTCGGATGCTCTACCAAGGGCCTGCACAGCCGTGGGACCTGCTGATGACCAGCGAGCGCGGTTACGGGTATTCGGCGACGGTGGTTATCGAACTGTCGGCTGAAAATCACCCGAGCTTCTTCATCAAATCGCCACTCATCTACGTGCTCGACTCGGTCGCGACCTGATTACTTCCCGTGTGAGGCGTTGGCCTTGGCGTGAAGCCAATCGGCGTGTTTGGGGGCGCGCTTGGTCTGCGACCACTCCTCCAACATCTCCCATTTGACGGTGTTCAGTTTCTCGAGCATCGCGTCCTCTTCAGGGTCCGGACAGGCGAGCTCGATGCGGTGGCCGTTGGGGTCAAAGAAGTAGATCGAATGGAACAGGGAGTGGTCAGTCACGCCGAGCACATCGATGCCACGTCCCTCAAGGTGGGCCTTGAACTCAAGCAAGGTCGCGCGGTCTTTGACTTTGAAGGCAATATGCTGCACCCAAACTGGCGTGTTGGGGTCACGCCCCATCTCGGGTTTCGTGGGCAGCTCAAAAAACGCCAAGACGTTGCCGTTTCCCGCGTCCATGAACACATGCATGTAGGGATCGTCCTCGCCCGTCGACGGCACGCGGTCTTCGGCGATGGCGAGTACAAAATCCATGTTGAGGTTGTCACGATACCAATTCACGGTTTCTTTGGCGTCTTTGCATCGGTAAGCGACGTGGTGAATTTGTTCGATCTGCATGGTTAACCTCGTTGTTGAAATCGCGGGCATTCTACAGCTTTTGACTGCCGTGCCAACGCCTCGTTGTGGAACAACCCGCAACCTCGCGTCGCTGTTCCGGATCCGGCCGAAAGTTGCCAGCAGCCGTCCAGCGCGGTACCGTACCGGCCGTGAAGCAAACAAACTCCGCCATGAAACTGACCCGAATATCACGCGTAATCGCCCTGGCAGGCGCGATGTGGCTGCCGTCGTGCTCGTTCATCGTGGACTTCAATCAGTGCGCGGTCGACACGGACTGCCCCGCGACCGCGACATGCAACAACGGCGTTTGCGAGGACGGCGGACGGGTGAGCATCACTGACCACGTGGTCGTGGACACCACGTGGACCTCCGACAACGTCTACGTGCTCGAGAATCTGACGATGATCGTGCCACCCGCGACCCTAACGATCGAGCCGGGAACCACCATCCTCGGTCGCAGAAACACCGGGTTGGTGTCGCTCGCTGGGGCGAAACTGATCGCGGAGGGCACGCGCGACAACCCAATCGTCTTTACGAGCGACAAACCCGTGGGTCAACGTCTGGCCGGCGATTGGGCCGGTATGGCGATGGTCGGTCGGGCACGCGTCAATCGACAAAACTTCAACCTCCGCATCATCACCGATCAATTCGACACGGCGGTGGGCGGCACCGACGACACGTGGGATTGCGGTCGCCTGAAATACGTCCGGATTGAGTTCGGCGGCTCCGAGGTCGATGGCCAGAAAGCGTTGAAGGGCCTTACATTGGCCGGTTGCGGCAGCAAAACGCAGATCGAGTACGTGCAGACGCACCTGAGCGACGACGACGGCGTCGGCGTTTTCGGTGGCACCGTGGACCTTCGCTACATCGTCAGCACGCGGGCTCGTGACGATGCGTTCGATTTTGACACCGGTTGGCGCGGCACTGGGCAGTTCTTCGCTGTGCAGCAAGACTTGCTGGGTCAAGAGGCGCTCGAAATTGAGAACCTCGCCGAGGAGCCCGCAGCCGAGCCACAGACGTTCGCGCGGATCTACAATTACACCTTGATCGGCGCCAACAAAGAAGGCGACCGCCAATCGGCCATCTACTTCAAGAACGGCGGTGAAGGCGCGCTCTCGCACGGCATTGTCATGGGCTACAAGACGGCAGGAATTTACGTCGAAGGCCCCGAAGCCAAGGCCCATGCCGAGGCTGATTTGGCGACCGTGCAGAACACGTTGTTCTACAACATCGGTGCGACCGGCGCAGACTACTTCGGCCTGATCGACGAAGGCGACGAGACCTACATGGGCTTCGACAACTACGCGAAATACCAGACCACGGAAGCCAAGAATGTGTTTGGTGAAGATCCCAAGATCGAGGCGCCATTCGCGCTCGATAACCCGTCTTGGATTCCATCCCCTGAATTCACGACGGGGCGCGATATCGAGGCGCCGCCGGAGGGTTTCGATCCCACGGCCGTATACCGCGGCGCATTCTCACCGAGCGCCACGCCGTGGACAGAGGGTTGGACGTCGTATCCGCTTAACTAGCCCTTCTCGACGAGCGTTTTGAGGGATTTCAGGCCGGCCTCGTAGTCCTTGCCAAGCCAAGTATCCATCATCAGTCCCATATAACGCCCGATCGGGTTGTTGCCCATATCGCCGTCAAATCCCCACACGACGTGAGTTTTGTCGGCCTGAGCTTCGACCTTGAAATACGCGGCGGACGGGGCGCCTTGGCCGAAATCGAGCTCCATTCGGGCATACTCAAATGGCCGAGACTCCGTGAGTTTTTGAGACCCCTCGCCGGTCACCTCGCTCTTCCACTTCATCATCGAGCCCACTTCACCCGGCGTTCCGACGTACTCGTGCACGGTCTTGGGGTCCATCGCCGCCCACGGTGACCACGTGTTGAACTTCTCGAACTCAACCAGGTACGGAAACACCTTCTGCGGGGGTGCGTCGATCACGATGTCACGTTCCATCACCACTTGCCGCGGCAGCAAGAATGCAACTGCCACGAGCACGACCAAAACCGCCACCACACCAATGCCTATTTTTTTCCACATCTTACACCTCCCAGTGTTCGCACGAGATCTGCCACGGGAGTCTGACGTGGTCAATGTTGCATATAACAATTGCCGCGCGAGGCGGCCATGGCGTGATGAAAGGGATGAACTAGGAGGTGTTACGGAGCGACGAAGAGGCAGCGGGTCAGCGGAATCCCAACGTCCTTGGCGACGTACAAGTAGTAGGTCGAACCGCGGGTCAATGCGGCGGGTGCACCGTTTCAGGAACGACCTGCGTCGCGCCCGAAGGCACCGTTCCGAACGTCACTGAACCGCTGGCAACTGCCATTTCCGTGGGCGCAACATCCACGCGCCAAAGGGTACCAGCGGGGCGGTCCAAGTTCGGCGGAATCGTGGGGCTCTTTGATCCTTGCTCCAGCACGTACAGATAGCGCGCGGTTCCGCCATCCCAGGTCACCTTGCCTTGGGCATCCACACCGATGCCAGACGCGCACGCGGTTGGCTCGTAATAGATCTGATCGTACAACGGACCGCCAAACGGAGGTGTCTGTGCGAAGTCCGCCTGTGTTTTTCCACGGTGCAGCAATTCCGCCACAAAAAACGCGGTCATGCGTGATGGATTCGTGGACGGAAATCCGGACGTTTCGCGGTCAAACCCGTTGTTCTGGTCTGGCGGAAACGCTCCCAATGCTTCGGAATTCACCCAGTTTGCACCAAGCGCCAACCCCTTGTCGTAGAACCCGTTCATGAAGTTCCCAGGCTGGTCGATGTACCAATTCGACGGGCCGTCGGGCGTCAGGCTTGATTGGCGGCAGCACGCAGGCGCTCGACTCGATCTCAGACTTCACCCAGTTGAGCCCGCGACGTAGGTCGGGTCGTTCAGACGTGCGTCTTCCTTTTCGGCGTCATCGGGTCGTGGGTAGGGATAGTAGGGTCGCTGCGTGCGCACGACGCTGCAGTCTGCGTAATCGGCAAACTTCTCGCCCCGGCTCGGTCGCGCCGCTGATGAGCTGCCAGGTGCACACCTGGCCACCCTCGGAGAGTCCCGCAGGTTCGCCGGGCAGTGGGTCTTTGCACACAAGCACAGGCGGCACGAAGACCGACTCTGGCTGCGGCTCAACGACAACTCCGCCGTCACACGCGTCGGTGGGCTTCCACTCGCCCTTCGCGAACACACGACATCCCACGCTCTGCGCGTTGCAGGCCGATGCCTCGCCGTAGGCGTGAAGGACGGCCAAGCCAAGTCCATCGGTCGCAATTTCGCAGGTTCCAAGAAGGGAGTCTGCGGGGCATGTGCCGCTGGTCGCTTCGCCCATCTGGGTTGTGCAATCGGCCTCGACGTCCTCCTGTGTCCACGACCCCAGGTAGGTTCGGCACTCGTTTCCACGCGAGAACGGGTTGGTGTAGTTGCACACAAACTCACTCAAGGTCAGGTCTGAGGACGCATCGTTGTTGGCGCCGGCATCGTCGGTTGAACCCGAGTCCGACTGGCCTACATCCGTGGTCGTCGTCGGCGTTGTGTTGGTGTTGTCGTCGGAGCCACACGCGGCCAGACTCAGAAAAATCCCGAAAAGCACAAATTTCATAGCTCGGTCCTCCTAGAGGGCACTTGGATGCTGACCGTCTTTTGGTGCGTGTGGGTTCCCCACTTTGTGCACGAAACATTGATTTGCGACCAGTGGTCGGTTTGACTAGTTTTGGCGGGCCCCGGAGTCGCATGAAACACACGCTATCTATCCTCGCTTTTTGTTTTTGGCGCAACTCGGCTGCGACGCAGAGGAAGCCAAGACGTCCACGACGTTTGCGCCTGACCTCGGCACCGATTTGGCCATCGACCTCGGCGACGATGCGACCGACACCAATCTCAAGGGCGACATTCCCATCGAAGAACCGGACGCGGGAAACCCCGACCAAGTCGTGTGGACGGCGTTTGAGCTGACTGATGGTTCGACGGTCCAAGGTGAACTCATCGCCACGTATGACTCGGGGCTGTGGTGGAACCCCTGCCCGGCCGTCTGTTCGCGCTGTTCGACCGTGCGGGTTACGCCGCTTATCCCAACGACACGAGCCTGCGTTTCGTCCGGGAATCGGAGGTCGTTTCAACCGCCGAAATCGCAGCGCCAAACGACACCATCACCTACGCCAATTTCCTCCGGTCGGAAGTCTTCTACTTGCATCGGCCACCGTTGGACGGGACCAACTACGTCATCACCGGCAGCGATACGTACCATCTCGAAGAAGACGGCTTCGGAGATTTCGCGTGGGACATCGTCGTCACGGACGACGTGGGCGTGCATTACAGGGGCAATGGTACGGCCAACGAAGACTTCCGTGTGTGGGGCCAGACGGTGAAATCCATGACCAACGGCGTCGTGATCGACGTCGTCCGCGACTCCATCGACAATGTGCCCGGCTCGCATCCTCCTACCGACGTCGCGGTGAACAATTGGGTGGGTGTTTCGTTGGGCGGTTCGTACTACGTGTATTACCTGCACTTCCAAAACGACGGCATCGACCCCGGCATCGAAGTCGGCACGCCCGTGCGCATTGGCGACCCGTTGGGCGTCGTTGGAAACACTGGCGTTTCACTGGAACCCCACGTTCATGTCGTGCTGCTTTGGTACGACGTTGGCGCACAGCGTTCGTACAGTGTTCCGATCGAATTCAACACCGTGGAATCCGCAGACTCCCCAACGGGACCGTTCGTCCAACAGGAGTGGTTCACGCCCACCGCAGGAACGTGGATTCGTTGATTTCACGCATCCGGAATGAGCACCAATTTCCCCACCGTTTTTCCGGATTCGATGTCTGCGTGGGCTTTCGCGACCTGCGAAAGTGGGTAGGTCTGCACCGGTGGGACCTTCAACTGACCGCTCGAAATCCACGCTTCCAGGTCGTTGACAAACAAGGACAAAATATCTTTTCGATCGAACAGATAGCTCAGATTAAATGCCAAAACACTCTTGCTGTCGTTCGTTAAATCCAAGGGATTGAAACGCGGCGTTAGCAGAAAATCCCTGGCGAGTTTGATCCAATTCGGACGGCCACCGGTCTTGGGCATCATGGTGTGAAAACCGTAGACCACAAGCCGTCCTGCACGGCGCAAGTGATTGTAGCTATCCTTCAACGTTGCTACGCCATTGGCGTCACACACGACGTCAAATCCGTCGGGCGCAATTCGCTCAGCCTCGCGCCAAAGATCTTGGCTGGATTTGTCGATCACATGGTCGCACCCCATGTCTTTCGCCGTCTGAACCTTGTGTGAGCCGCCCACGACACCCGTCACCTCGCATTCCATGATCTTTGCGAGCTGCACGAGGCTTGTCCCAACTCCACCGGCTGCGGAATGCACAAGAACTCGGGCGCCCGGACGCGGATGCGCCAGCTCGAACAGGGCAAACCAAGCAGTCATTACAACCGCGGGCAGCGAGGCTGCCTCTTCGAACGACAGGGATTCTGGCTTCTTGAACACGTAATCGCGGTCCACAACAAGGTGACTCGCATAACCATTGAACAGCGTGACGGCGACGACGGCATCGCCCACCTGCAGATCCTTCACGTCTGAGCCGACCGCGGCAATGGTCCCGGAAACCTCGAAACCGGGTGTAATCGGCCAACCGACAAAGTCTTTGGCCGACTGATAAAGCCCCATGCGCACCAACACGTCGGCATAGTTGACGCCAATGGCTCGCACATCGATGGCGACCTCCGTCGCTTTCGGCTGGGGTGCTTCGAACGATTCGAGGTTCAGCCGGTCGTAGCTTCCCGAAGACTTGATGGTAACGCGCTGGTGACTCACGATTTTGTCCCTTATGTCGAAACGTCAGATAGGGTTAACGTTGTTCAATCGAATCCAGAGCACCACGAGAACCCCATGAAATTCGTAGCACTCCTCATCGTCCTGTTTGCGGGCTGCCAGCCTCAAGCGACTCCGGAGTCCCCGAAGTTGGACACCAAAACCAATGATCCAAGCGTCATTGAAACACTACCAAGTCCCGACGAGGCACCGTCAATGAAACCCATCGAACTCGAAGACGAAGAGCGCACACCTGTCGTCAAGGTCATATACACCGCGGCAAATGGGTCGCTTCCACCGCCAAGCCAATACGAAAACATTTACGAATTGACCGCGAACCAAGCGCCGGATTTCGACGCGCTTGTGGCGGCCGCGCTGGACGAAACGCAGGTCAATGACGTCATCAGCCTTCGCGGGTACATGACATTAAAACTTCGCACGGATGCACGCTTCGCCGCAGTGCGCGCCATCAGCGACGCCGACATACAACCGTCGGGCGGCGAAAGTCAGACGGTGAAATTTGTCCTCGAAGACGGACGCGAATTCGCGATCTCGAATTATGGCGAGAGACTGCGGGGAACCGCCCTGGGCGCGCTGAAGCAGGCTGCCAAAGAAAAGGGCCAATCCATGGGCTTTCCAGCGCGGCCTTAATTCGGCACACACACCGAAGCGGTCACGGACGACTCGTTGTTTCGTCCCGTCACGGCGCAATGCATCCCGGCTTGGCAATGGTCGTCGTTGAAGCATTTCGCGACGCACATCCCGCCATACACAGGGATCGAGTCGGGAGCATCGATGCAGAACGTTTTGACGTTTGGCGTGTCGTCGCAAAAACGTGTGCACGCTGCAGTGCACACACCGCCGGGTCCACCTTGGAGTGGCACGCAGATACCCAGACATTCATCGTCGCTCAGGCAGCGGTCGCCGGTCTCACCGCGTGTGCCCGGCAGGCAAACGTCGGCCACCGCTGACCCGTCTGGCCGTGGCACGCCGAGGTGCTTCGAAAAGCCTTGGTATCGCCCGCAATCGTTGTTTCGGACGGTGTCCGCCTTGATCGTGCAAAAACCCTCGCCGGTGTCGGCATCTTTTGCGCAGAACGACGTCGCATGTCCGGCGCGGTCTGGGCAATAGGTGGTGCAGGCCTTCGAGCAATAGCCCGGGCCGTTGTACTCGTTCAGCACACAGACACCGCCATCGTAGGCGCATTCGGCGTCGCTGTTGCACTCACTCAGGAACCACGGGTCGACATCGATCGGCGCCCCGCTCTCGGTCCGCTCAACCGGCTTTTGGATCAAAACCTCGGCACGTTTGCCTTCGATCCGACCGTAGACCTCAACGATATCCGCGGCCGCCATGCGCACACAGCCATGGCTGACGTAACCGCGGCGCAACGTGCCGCCGGATGGGTTGGTGTAGTTGTCTACGGGCCCGTGAAAGGCGTAAGACGAGCTCAGCGGGTTTCCAGCGAGGCGAATGAACGGCAAGCCTGCAAACACGGGGATTTTCTCGCCGTCTTCGCCGGTCCACCAGACGCGGCACTGCTGGTTCCAACCCCATTTGGCTTGGTCAGGTGTCGGCCCGTCAAACGTCGGGGCTTCATCGGTGCGGGTGTAATAGGTTCCAGCCGAGAATTGCGTTGATGGGGGCGTGAGGCTCTCGCCGTTTTCGATCGCGCCGACACCGACGGGAAACACCCGGTCGTAGTCTCCGGCCGCGTCGTAAAGCCGCAGCGTCAAACCATCGAGGCTTACAACGATTTTGGGATCATTCAGCGGCTCGACTTCCGGAATCGGCTTGCACTCGGTGGCGAACCCCCACGCGCCGTCGGATGGCGGGTCGAGGATCTCGCCAATGGGCAGATCCTGTCGTTCGTCCGACGTCGTCTCGGGGTCCGACGTATCCGAACAGCCCACCAATCCCACAACCAACCCAAGCAAACAAACCGTTCGTCGCAACATTATTGACCTCGATGGCGATGCAGCCGGCGCGGAACATACTCAGTTTCGTCCGTTTTTCCAGTCAATCAAGTGTTCGGGCACAGTTTGTCCCTACGGTGAGTCGACCAAGGCACACACTTCGTCTACAGTGCGCCCGCGCGTTGACACCAAGAGCCTCACGCGCGGGCCCTCGCCGATGGAAGGATAGACATGCGGATGCCAGCACGGCTGGTGCCTTTGATAGAGTACGGCGTGATCGATTCCGTCGTTCGCTCTCTCCTGAGTGGAAAAGAAGCTCAGGTGTTTCTGGTAGATGTTGATGGGGAATTGTGCGCCGCCAAGGTCTACAAAGACCAAGAGTCGCGCTCGTTTCGCCAACGTTCAACCTACACAGAAGGCCGCACCGTAAGAAACTCCCGCGACCAGCGCGCCATGGCCAAAGGCAGCCGCCATGGCAAGGAGCGCGCCGAAGAGACGTGGAAGTCCAAAGAAGTTGAAGTCATCTACAAGCTCGACGCAGCAGGCGTTCGTGTGCCCAAACCACGCGCCTTTGTCGACGGTGTCCTCATCATGGAGTGCGTCATCGGGCTAGACGGGGAGCCTGCGCCACGACTCGCCGACTGCAGCTTCAACGAAGCCGAGGGCGAGGTCCTTTTTGAACGTTTGATCGGCGAGGTGGTCAAAATGTTGTGTGCGGGCATTGTTCACGGCGACTTGAGCGAATTCAATGTGCTGATCGACGCCAACGGCCCGGTCATCATCGACTTCCCACAAGCGGTGGACGCGGCCGGCAACAGCCACGCCAAAGAGATTTTGCTGCGCGATGTCGCAAACCTGATTCGGCGATTCAAGCGCGGCCAGCCCTCAAAGGGTCTGCGCCATGGCTGGGAAATGTGGGACCTCTACGAGCGCGGCGAGCTCACGCCAGACTCCAAACTGACCGGGCATTTCGACCTTCCGGCCCATATCGTCAACGCCGATAGCCTGCTTCAGGAAATGCGGGAAATCGAAGAAGCCGAGGTGCTCGAGCGCGTGCTCGATGGGCCCGACTTCGATTCACCGAGGTCAAGCGGACCGCGCAGTGGTCGTGGCAAACAAAAGCCTGGTCCGGTCATCGCGGTCCGAGGACAATTGCCGCCGGTGCCGATTTTCGAACCGGAGACAGAAGCGGCCCAGCCGACCAAAAACGCCGTCGTCGTCGTCGCACGTTAAGCGATTTTTTCAAGGCTTGCTGCATCCGCAAAAGCGACAGCGTGACGGTTGATTCCGTTGGCAGGGATCGGCGCGTTCCCCAGTATTAACGCGGCGAGCATCTCGCGTTTTTCATGTCCGGAAACCAGCCACAGGCGCTGTCGAGCGCGGTTTAGAATCGCGTAGGTCATCGTCACGCGCCGGTATCCCTTGTAGACATCCGTAAGGCCCACATCCCTTGTGCTGCGCAGGACGGGGTCCTTCGGGACAAGTGACGCCGTATGTCCGTCCGAACCCAACCCCAAATGCACGAGATCCAACACGGGCAAGTCCCCCAAGCACTCGTGCAGCAAACGCTCGTAGCCCTCGCGCGCGGCCTCGGGCGCCAGAGTTGGGTCAATGCGGTGGATGTTCGATGCCGGCAGCGGAATGGCGCGCAGGAGCGTTTGGTCAAGGTGGACAAAATTTTGATCGGATCCCGTGGGCGCCATTCGCTCGTCGACCTGGTAGACGTGCACACACGACCAATCGAGCGCGGCGCTTTGCAGCGACGCAAACATCACGTCTGGAGTTTCTCCGCCGCTAAATGCAACGTGAAAAGCCCCACGGTCGGCGATGGCGTCCGCCGCGCATTGCGACACAAACTTCGCGGCGTTTTGGGCGTTTTCTGCCGCGTTTTCGGCCCGAAAAACCTGAAGCGACGTCATCGAACGACTCCGTGTGGCACCCAATTCCACAAGGCGATCGTTGGGGTTTGGCGCTCGTAAGACAGGACACTGATTGACGCTGGTTCCAAGGTCCAATGACGCCCGTAAATGGCCTCCAAACCGACCCAGCGCGCACCCAAAATCCGAAGAAAATGCGCGTGCGAGAACATCATGATGTCACCATCGGTTTCGAGGATGCGTGAGATCACCGTGTCCGCACGACGACCGACTTCCTGGACGGTTTCGCCGAGTCCTTCGGTCGCATCCCAGACATTCCATCCGGGACGTTCGTTCACAATCTCGGCGGTCGTCCGACCGTCAAAAACGCCGTAGTCCCACTCCATCAAGTCCTCAAACACGTGGGCATTTTCGGACAGACCAGCGGCTTCGCAGGTCGAGAATGCACGCTTGAGTGGGCTCGACCAAACGTTAGGGCACGCCAAGGGCAGCAACTGTTCTCTTAGCCCGCGTGCTTGATCCTCGCCCGCTGGCGTCAATGGCAAGTCGGTACGGCCGGTGTGGCGCCGACTTAAGCTCCATTGCGTCTCGCCGTGTCGGACCAAAATAATTTTACGCATCGTGCTCATGACTTCTCTTGGTGGCCGCCGAATGCGCCGCGCATCGCAGAAAGAATTTTATCCGCATAGTCGGACTCGCCCCGCGACGAGAAGCGCTGGAACAAGGCTGCGCTGAGCACCGGCGCGGGTACTGACGCTTCGATCGCGGCATTGACCGTCCATCGGCCTTCCCCGGAATCCGAGACACGTCCTTCGAATTGACTCAAATGTGGGTCTGCCGAGAGCGCGCTCGCAGTGAGGTCCAGCAGCCACGACGCGATCACGCTTCCACGGCGCCATACTTCGGCCACTTCGGGCACGTCGATGTCGAACTGGAAATGCTCGGGGTGGCGCAGCGGCGTGGTTTCAGCGTCATGATCCCGACTTTGGTGCCCGACGTTGGCATGATGCAACAGGTTCAAACCTTCAGCGTACGCGGCCATGACGCCGTATTCGATGCCATTGTGGACCATTTTCACAAAGTGTCCTGCGCCCGATGGGCCGCAATGCAAAAAGCCCTGCGCTGCAGTGCTCCGCGAGTTGTCCCGCCCTGGTGTTGGCGAGGCAGAATCCTCGGGAGGCGCCAACGTGGCGAAGATGGGTTCGAGGCGTTTCACGATGTCTTTTTCGCCCCCGATCATCTGGCAATATCCACGCTCCAACCCCCAAACGCCGCCGCTCGTACCCACATCGACGTAGTGAATGTTGCGGTCGCGCAGGTCTTTGGCGCGACGAATGTCGTCGATGTAGTAGGAGTTTCCGCCGTCAATGATCGTGTCGCCCGCCTCAAGCAGCGGCGCGAGATCGGCAATGACGCCGTCCACCAGCGCCGACGGCACCATCAACCAAACGGTTCGTGGAGCCCTGAGCTCGGCAACCATCTCACTCAGCGAGGCTACGCCATTGGCGCCCTCCGCCTTCAGCTGTTCGACGGCCTCGGGGGAGCGATCGAAGACGACGCATTCATGGCCCCCCGCCAACAAACGCTTGACCATGTTTGCTCCCATGCGACCCAATCCAACCATGGCGATCTGCATTGTTTTCTCCTCAACTTTTTGCGCCTTGTCGTCCGACCTCCAGAGTCGAAATCCTCCCAAAAACGCGTTGCTGTTTTTTCCAATCTCCACGCCCTCGGGCGGGTCCGAAAGCCGCGCTGAGTTTCCGCCGCCGATGACGACGATTTCGGGCTCAAGCGCTTTGCGCAGCACTTCGACGGCCTCCCAAACGTGGGCTTCCCACTTCTTATGACCGTCGCGTTCCAATGCCGCGACGCCCAGATATTCCTCGTAGGTCTTTCCGTGTTTGAACGGCAGGTGCGCAAGCTCCATCGGTTCAAGCACACCCTCGGCGACCATGGCGGACCCGAGCCCGGTACCCAACCCCAAAAACAGCATCCGACCACTTGAATACGAGCCGAGCGCCTGCATGGCGGCGTCGTTGACAATCTTGACCGGACAACCAAACGCGGCGGCGAAATCAAACCCAACCCAGCCGGCGCCAAGGTTCGCGGGTTCATGCGCCACCCGGCCGTGCACGACAACACCAGGGTAGCCAATCGCGACGTGTGTAAACTTCCAGTCCCCCACCATGGCGAGGACCTGGGTCACCATCGCCGCGGGCGTCAGCTCTCGTCCCGAATCGAACTTTCGAATCTCGTCGTGGGTGTTCACACGCATTTTCACGTGCGTTCCACCGACGTCCAACACCAGAATTTTCATGGTTTCATCTCCGGATTAACCCACCCTCCCACATCGGCGACGACGTCGTCGGCCTGGTTGGGACCCCAAGACCCGACAAAATACGGAATAACAGAGCGTTCGTCGTCGAGCGCTGGGTCGACAACGGCCCACGCCGCCTCGATCGCAACCTGCCGCGCAAACAGCGTCGGATCTCCCTCAATGGCATCTCCGAGGAGCCGCTCGTAGGCGCTCATTTCATCGCGAGACTCCGCGATCAACGACAATTCGGTACGCGCGCCAATCATCTCTTCGCCAGGCACCTTCACACTCGCACCCAGCCCGATGTTCAGATCAGGACTGAGACGAAATCGCAGGTAGTTGCCCTTGTCGTTCGAAAGGTTCGTCAGTGGCGGCCGCTTCAGGGTTACCAGAACTTCGGTCACGGTCTCGGGCAAACATTTGCCGGCCCGAATAAAAAATGGCACCCCGTTCCACCGCCACGAGTCAATGTTGAGGCGAAGGGCCACGAATGTCTCGACGTTCGAGTTCGGCGCGACTCCCGGTTCGTGCCGATATCCTTCAGTGTGCGGACAACGTCCTCGCACGTCAGTGGCAGATTGACGAAAACACGCGACCAGCTCGTCTCGGATCGAACCCGCGTAAGACGCAGCGGGAGCTCCATGGCCAAGAATCCCACCACCTGCATCAGATGATTCTGAACCACATCTCGAATCGCTCCGGCTTCTTCGTAAGCTGCCGCGCCTAGAACGCCAAAAGATTCCGCCATCGTAATCTGAACATCTCGACGTAATTGCGGTTCCAAATTGGCTCCAAAAACGTATTGGCGAACCGGAAAACAACAAGGTTTTGCGGTTTCCTTGCCCAAATAGTGATCAATTCGAAAAACGTCGGATTCGTCAAAAACCGTGTGAATCGTTTTGGACAACGCTTGCGCGGACTCGAGGTCACGACCAAACGGTTTTCGACCACAACACGTGCATTCGTTGCACAGCCCGAGGTGCCCAAATGGCCAATGACGGTCGCGAACATGCTTGGCGGAATTGCCAGATAGTGAATGGGTCGCTTGGCGTCGCCAAGCGCGTCACGCAGCGCGTGGAACGTGTTAACGTCGTTGTAATCGCCGTCCACGTAGCGCATCAGCTCGACCATTTTTTTAAAGGCGTCCTCGTCCACCCCGCCGTGTGCCTCTAGGCTCTCGCGCGCACGCGCCGCGAGCTTGTCGACACCCCACCCGGCCCTGGCCACCCCGACGATCGGAAAATTCAACTTACCGCTGCGGATCAAAGCCTGCAGCGCAGGGAAAATCTTTTTGTAAGCAAGGTCGCCGGTTGCCCCAAAGAAAACAAAAGCGTCCGAATTTTCGTGCATCATGACTCCACTTCAGCCAATCGGATCTTGAAATTGGTTCCTTCCCATCGATCCGACGTCGGCCAGTAAAACGTAAACTCCAACTCGGTCGCTCCAGGCGTTGGCGTAACATTGAACCCGTAGTTTCCAAGCGTGGTGGCGGTTAGCTCCGAATTTGTGCTGGTCTTCCAGCCATCCACCGTCCAATGGAGGATGGCCGGCGCCAGAGTTTCGATTCGAATCGGGCGCCCAAACGACGAACGCAGCTTGTGGTTGAAGCGCCATAAAATCCAGGGCGTCGGACGCGGTGTCTCAAAATGCTCGCGCACCGGCATTGGCGTATCAAAGACAAAACCTTCGGACAGCGAGCGCAACAGCTTGATGTGCTCGGCGTGCGCCCACACCAGCGGCATCGCCGACCCGGTCGCCTTGCCCTTAAACAACTCCTGCCCGGGGACATCATCCCCGTCCCAAACCTGCTCAGGAATCAGACGCCCCGAGCCAGCGCTCGCGCACATCGTCGCCAACAATTGCTGCGCCGCCTCACGGCGTCCGAGCGCGAGCTCAAAGTGTGCGCGCTCGCCGGTCAACAGCGGCCAAGGCCGACCGATCCCTGTGCCGTCAAACGGACTTCCATCCTCATGTTCGCCGTATCCGTCTTCGTCGTAACGTTTCCAGACGGGACCTTGCGGCAGCTCGACCCTAAGCCGAGCGTCGATCACAGCAACCGTATTGGTGATGCGGGGATCGTCGGCCTTGCGGAGCCCGAATCGCACCAACGCCAGGGCATCTGGGCTCACGACGTCTTGAATCTGAGCCGTGCTGTGATCACGCCGCCGGTTCTTGATCGCGATGGTGCCCAACGAGTCGTCGCCGGCAGCGTTGGCCGCCGCGATCCGCACATAATAACCGTCCACGTCGTTCGCGCGCGAAATCTCCGTGTTGCGCACGTAGGTCCAGCGGTCGATGTCTGCTTCCCAAGCATCCGCCACACGCCGCAAATACTCGGCGACCTCGGGTTCAAACTTTTGGGCAAACCCCGCCGCACATACCAACGCGGCAATCTCGACGGCGAGCGTGAATGGAGAGTATCCGCCGTCCTCCTCCCATCGATCCTGTTGGGTCACGGGTCCATTGCGCACAATGAACCCTGCGGCGGCCCGTACCATCGGCCACAGCTGCTCCAACATGCGCTCGTCCAAGATCCCCTGCCGATGTGCGAGCTCCACCAAAAGGATGGGAAATCCCGTCTCATCCATCTGGATCCCGCTCCAGTACGGTGTCCCATCCAGCCACATGTTCTGCGGCCAGTGGCCGTCGTCCTCTTGGGTCACGTGAAGGTAACGCAACACCCGGAGCACATCGGAATGGGCACCCGCCGCCAACAGTCCCCCGGCGCTTTCGACAAGGTCTCGAGGCCACACCAGATGGTATCCGCCCAAGTCTCCGTCGCCCTTGGACGCGCCCCATGGAATCGACAGGCTCGCGATCAGTCCCCCCGGAAATCGCGAGGACTCGTGGCTGCGCAGGACCGCTGTGGACACGCGATAGAACTCCTCGTGTTCGGGCGACAGCCCAAGAGGCAACAGGCGGTCCTGCCACGCTTGCCATTGCGATGTGGTCGTCTCCCACGCCGCATCGAACCCTTGCAGCAACGCGCCCAATGCCCGGTGTGCGGCCTCGTTCGATGTGCGGCCAAAGCCCACCGCGACATCGACTTCGCCCACGTCCATGGCAAGCTCGCCCATCATCGCCACGTTGCCGTCCTCGGCGCGTTCGTAGTGCCACGTCTGTCGCCGATGTTGATGCAGATCCTGCCATCCATCGGAGACCCCCACAAAACCAACCGAGCGCCCCACCCAACCGTGCGACGATGCGACCGCGAGCGCGATGCCGTCGCGCTGCGCAAACAACATCTCGTGGCCTTTGTAGCTGCCCAACCAAGCGGTGTTGTGCTGGCCAGCGTCCCCTAAATGCGGTCCGATCAAGCCAAACAGACTGTGCTCGGACAAATCTCCCGAAAGGCGAAGTTTTACGCGCTGCAAGACCGCGTCGCGTCGGGGATCTGCGACGATCTTCTTTTCAATCGTGAAGCGCCCTTGTCGGCACGTGTTGACAAGCTGAAACGCCGGAACACCGGGGCTGGACCAACTTAGCGCTTCGGCCGTCTCGCGCTTTTCCTCAGCGACGAAATCGGGTCCTACGACCAAGAAACCAAAATCGCGCACACACGCTTGGTCGATACGCGGGTAATAAATCTCATTCAAAATGCCATGGCTGATTGAAAACCAAACCCGACCTCCCAACGAGGTCCCAACGCCAGACTTCGCGCTTGAGGTCCATCGAGGTTCGATTCTTGGCCAACCCGGAGCCAGCGACGTGTTTTCCATCTTTTTCTCTCGCGGGGGGACTCATCCAACGTCGGTCGGCCTTCGCAGTATTCCGAGATTCACGAGACCGTCGTGCCCCGAGCCACGCTACGACGCGTTCGACCCGCACGACGAACGTATGGCGTTGGCGCCCGAACAAAGGTAAAGAACGCTGATTCCTTTTAGCGCGCGCATGCCCAAACCCATCGAAATCGAGCGGAAATCTTGGAATTCTAAGCGTTCCGCCAAAGCGCTCTATGCAAGTTTGAAGGCCGCGAGCCTTCAACATCAGTGGATCACTTCGCACGACGCAGCGTCTGCGTCGGGCATTCCAGTGCATTTGGTGCGTGATGCGCTGCCCATGCTCGCCGGCGAATTGGGCGGCGATTTGCGCGCCCGGGACGACGGCGAGCTGGAGTTCTATTTTGAAGACTTGGGACGACGGCCGTTTCGATGGGTCTTACCGCCCCGCGTTCAGTGGTCCCTTAACCGCGTGCACTCGCTCCTGGTGCAGTCGATGAAGCTGGGCATCGGATTCCTCGCATCGTCGGTGGCCGGAGTCACGCTACTCGCCCTTGGTTTTACGCTCATCGGGGTTGGAGGAGCCGTCCTAGACGCCCTTGGGACGGTCGTCTTGGTGGCCTCCGTGGTCTTCTGTTTGCCGCTCGCGATGATTCCGGTCCTCGTGATGATGGTCGACTTGGTCATCAAGGCAGCCGCGGTCAGCGCACTTGAGGTCATTGGCGCGCTGATATTGGTGACCCCTTTGGCCCTTGTTTTTGTGCTTGGGTTCGCCGTGATGGCGAACTTCTACAATTCGATGTTTGCGCGCATCGCACCCTGGATCGAAACGCTGGGCAATTTTGGCGAGCGCGCGAAGGGAGAGCTCGCCGACGAAGAGCGTTTTGCGCAGCTCGTCAGAGCGAACAAGGGGCGAGTCACACTTGGTGACCTGATGATTCTCTTTGGATGGGAGCGCGACGAAGCGTTCAAACAAGCGACACGGCTCATGGTCGACTACGACGGCGACATCGCGGTCACAGACGCGGGCACGATCGTGTTCCGTTTTTCGCAGCTGTCTCAAACAAAAGGCACACGGCAGACACCCGCCCCCATCTGGGACGACGAGAAGTCACCGCACGATCACCTTGGAACATCTGGGCGACGCGCCGGAGTCTACGCGTTGGCGTGGTGGAGCGCGTTTGTGGCGGCGTCGGCTTTCCTTGGAACCACACTCGATGGGTCGGCGATGTTCGACAAACTCGTCGAAACGCTCCCCGCATGGGGCCCCACGGCGATCACCGTCGCGCTCGGGCTATGCGGCGCGGTGCCACTGATCGTCATGTTTCGTTCCATCGCGATCCGACTGAGAACACGGCGATATCAACGACGCGTCCAGAAGTTGCGAGACCTTCGTGAGATCGTGACCCATGGCGGGCGGCTGGTCGGCCCTAAGGGTGACCTGTCGAACGCCACCGTTGCCGCGTTTGATGGGACCGTCGATGTTGACGCTGCGATCGACGGCGATGTCGTGTTCGATTTTCCTGAGCTTGCTGAGGCAGCATCGCGCTGGGTTTAGCTGTTGCTTGGCCAATTGATGGATCCACTTCCGTGTGGCCCCGTTTAAGACAACACCCGAGGACCGAGGTCACATGAGATTGCCACCCATTGGAACCGCCATCGCGGCGTTGGCGCTGTGCGTTGGATGCACGAAGTCCACCACAGGCGGTGCCACCGACACCTCCACACAAACAAACCTAGCGGACGCCACCCGAAAGGACATCACGGTGACAAAAATTGACGGCCAGATTGAGCTGAAAATCGACTGGACGGGACGGCCGGTGTGTGCGATTGCAAGCCGCTGGAGCCTGTCTGAAGAGCATGGCGGAGATTCGCGCCGCTGCTCCAGACCTGCACAAACGCTACGAAAATGCGCGGAACCTCGCCTACATGGCCCACAGTCTGGAACCCGGAATCAGCGACGAATTGTTTCGCACGCGAGCTTCCTATGACGAGTGGTGGAAAAAGTGGTTTGAGCCCGACAACTTCTTCGATCGTAACCTCTCATCTATCAACGTTAATCCATCAGGGGTGGATCCGCGCGAAATCAAAGACGCGACGCTCGAAGGGGACAAACTTGTGTACTATTCGGGACGTGTCATTGCCGCCGATCATGGGATTCAGGCTTTCCGCAACGAGGTTGATTTCTCTTCAGATGATTGGACTCCCAAGATCGAGGAATTGCAGACGTCGGGTCAGGTTCGAACCCGCATCAACGAAGGGGCCATCGCCATTTTTGGGGGACTCGCCGAAGGTTTTGTGCACGCCAAATCCGCGACGGGGGATGTCTATTTGTCGTCGAAACCCCAATCTGGCGCTGCGGCATTCGTCTGGCGAGATACCGATAAGAAGATCGAACGCTTCACGACCTGGGCTGAGCTGATGACCAAGCATCCCGAAGCCGGCTCTGCGGAAGTCGCGGCCGAATTGGCCGAGGGCATCGTGAATTATCCGCTTAACGAGAGTCTTCAACTCATCAAGGATTCCGACGCGTATAAGAAGGAATACAAAGACAGCAATTGGGGTGTCGAAAAACTTCGTTATTGGGTCGACCAACTGCGTGTGACCGAGTTCACGATCGTGAATTGGGACACCATCGTGAACCCGGAGATCAGAAACGGCGCGGTCGTGGCCCATTTCAAGCGAGGAAATCGGCAGCCTGCTCGGATGACCTATACGCTCGATGACTTCGCCAAAGGGACGCCAGCGGAGGTTGTGGATTTGTTCACCGCGACGGTTGTCTCGGACACCAAAGACGGTCCTGGGTTGCCGCGACCCATCAACACAGGCTCTGAGCTGGAGTTTGACGTTGTGCCTGCGCCTCACGGCCCGAAACCGAAACTCGCAAAGTAGATCAGCGAACGAACCACACTTTCGTGATCAGTTCGTGCTCGTCGACCTCGTAAATGGCCATGACCTGAATGGGTTCACCGCGACCGGTGACAAATTCCCGGTCGAAGACGACGTTGCCGACGACCGAACGCGTGGTCACGACTGCATTAAGTTCCGGGAATTTTTGGAACATCGGTCCGTAAGCGTTGTGCATTTCTTCGCGGCCCGACATGGTTTGTTCACCGGTCTTGAGGTCGAAGATGCGAACGTCGGGGTGGTAACACGCCACAAACGCGTCGATGTCGCCTGTATTGTAGGCGTCCAATTGGCGCTGTGCGGCGCGTTGGGCACGATGCTCCGGGCTCATCAGTAGACCAACTCGTAGTCGTCGAGCTGCTCCACAAGGAGCGCTCGCTGCGCGGCCTCGGCTTGCGCGTCCTGGCGTCGTCGCGCATCCGCCAAGCGCCAATAGACCTGCGCGTAGGTGCGTCCCGCCAAGATGGTCTCCATCTGTTGGAAGGCTGCGTCGTAGTCGGCGTCTCCGGGGTTCTGCGAGAAGTACGCAGCGTTGATGTAATGCAGGAACGCCACGGGATGGCTCTGCATGCGTGGTGACAACGCCTTGTACTTCGCGATGATCTGCGGAAACTGCTGATCAAACGACATCTTCAGCAGTGTCCCAACAACGTCCATGTCCGCCCGTACGGACGGATCAAACCCAACATTTTGAAGCTCTGAGTGATAAAATCCGGAGCTCGCCACCATGTAGTCGTCGATCTTGCCATCGGCCGTGAGGTGAAACAGCGCGTAGTCGAACCGACTTGGTTCCCAGTTCCGAAGCACGACATGGGGTTCGCCCAAAAATTCGCGTGTCCCAAGACACAAGAACTTAACGCGGTCGCCGAAGTGAAAACGTTTGAAATTTGCGATGGAATCGGCGTTATCGCGGACGGACGTCACGACATCTGCAGGAAGCGTCTGCCACGAAAAAACTCTCTCCGCGAACGATGCGCTGTCGAAATCCGCGACCAACGCGTCGCGATCGCCGGCGTTGAACTTCTGCGTGATGCGGTCGCACAAGGCGCGGTTGGGGTCGACCTCAAGCTTTTTCTCGAGCTTGGCTTCGACGGCCTCGCGGCTTGGTTGGGCAGGTGTCGAGGATGGGGGCGGCGCCGTGGCACATCCAGCAACCGACACGAAGAACATTGCAGTCAAAACGCGCATCGAACCTCCGATGAATCTTGGTGCGGCAGACTTAACAGCTCACTGCGTGTCTGCCAAGTGATCCAGCGGTACGCTCAACACCTCCGCAAGTGCATCGTAAACCACACGAATTCGACGGCTTGTGCGCAGCTCGCGGTGGGACACAAGCCAAATCGGGATCGGAATCGCGACCTCAGGCAAGACCGCGACGACGTCGGGGTCGATGTCGCCGACCTCCCGCATCATCAGACACACACCCAAACCTTGTTTGCACATCGACCACTGAACCAAGTGACTCTGTGTAGCGACCGGAAACTGCCCTCGGTCCACGTCGAGGCCAAGGGCACGTAACCCGTCGATCATCAGGCTGCTGCGGTCAAAGGCAAACAACTCGACGTTGCGAATCTCCGCCACCGTGTTGAGCGGATGGCGCGCCAAATATGCCGGCGTGGCGTACATGCCTGCGGTAGTTGTCCGGAGTTTGCGGGCGATCAAATCCGGTTGTTTCGACTCGAAATTTCGCACGGCAATGTCGGCCTCACGACGGTGAAGATCGCGTGCATCATTGGCCACAACCAGCTCAAGCTCGATCTTCGGGTAGCGCTCCCGCACGACTTGTACGGCGCGCGGCAGCAGATAGGCCGAAATCGCCTCGCTGGCGGTCACGGATACGGTGCCCTCTACCGAGGCCGATTGCCCCGAGGCCGCCAACGAGAGCCGCGTCGCGGCTTCCCCCATCGCGCGCGCGCTCTCCAAGAGTTCAACGCCCGCGGCGGTCAGCTCGATCTGCGTCCCAATGCGCTCAAAGAGCATCACACCAAGCTCTTCCTCGAGCTGCAAAATCTGACGGCTGATCGTGGGCTGGCTGATGTTCAAAGCGCGTGCTGCGGCCGAGAACGAAGCTTCCTCGGCCGCCACGAGGAAGGCGCGTGTGCGGTTCCAATCAAAATTTATCGAACGCCAGTCCATGCATTTATGTATATCACTGATTAAATTTTAGGCAATCGACGAATATTTTCGAATGGCTACCTTGAACACTCCAACAACAAAGGAGTGAACATGAAAGCCGCCGTCACAAAGAACTATGGAAACCCAAGCCAATTGATGCCCGTTGAGCTGCCCACGCCCGAACTGTCCCCAACGCAGGTCCTCGTCGAGGTCGCCGCTACGGCGGTCACGATGGGGGACGTACGGCTGCGTTCCGCGGACTTCCCTGGGTTCACGGCCCTTCCCGGCCGACTGATGATGGGGATAAGTCGGCCCCGCAACCCGGTGCAAGGCACGACATTTGCGGGACGTGTCATCGCGGTCGGCGCGGCAGTGCGCCAGTTTGCGGTCGGCGACCGGGTCTTTGGTGGTGTGGACCACGGAGCCTATGCGGAATGTGTCGTGGTCGACGAACAAGGCGCCATCGCGCCCATCCCCGACGACATCGATTTCGACGAAGCCGTCGCAACACCCTACGGCGCGATCACCGCGCTGTATTTCCTGCAAGAGACCGCAAATGTTCAACCCGGAGAGCACGTTTTGATCGTGGGAGCGGCTGGCGGCGTTGGACAATACGCGATTCAGGTCGCGAAACGCCTTGGCGCTACGGTCACCGCGGTGTGTGCGACGGAGCACATCGAGTACGTGCAGAGCCTAGGAGCTGACCACGTGGTCGACTACCGCACGACGGACGCCCTGACGGGCGGGCCCTACGACGTGATCTTCGACATCCCCGGCGTGACGACGTTCAACCAAGCGCGCCCCGCGCTTTCACAACGTGGGCGGTTTTTGACGCTGATGGCGACCCTTCGTGGCATCTGGCAGACGCTTTGGACGTCGTTGTGGGGCTCCAAACGGGCATTTGTCGGGGTGGCGTTGAACAGCCAGGCACGCATGCTTCAGCTCGCGACGTGGTTGGCCGACGGACGCATCAAACCCTGCGTAGGCAGCACATTCGACTTCGACCAGCTCGCTGATGCCCACGACGCCGCGGCCCGACGGACGGTCACAGGCACCGTCGTTGTTCGCATCGCGCCTTTTGTGCCTCCGACGGCGCCTAGGAAACTACGGACCCAGCCGAGGGATCGACACCACGTCGCGGGCGTTCGGGTGTTCGGCGGCAGTCCAGATGCGGTCCGTCGAGCCCTCTAGGTAAAGGTCCTCCGCGCCATACACCCACGCCGTGATCTTGCTCTCCTGCCCCACCTTGGTGCGGTACAAGCGCCCCAAACTCCCCGCTTGGCTCGACGAGGAAATGTAGATCTCGTCACCGCGCGTTAACCCGCCCTGCATGCGGGTTTGCCCACCGACAAACGCATCCACGGCACGCACGCTTCCATCGGACAGCTCTTTGAGCCAGCCGTCAGCACTCAAAGGCCACCTCGCCAATCGACCGCCCGGCTCGTCAACACGGTACTCGCCGCTGACGATGAGCGGCGGGTTCGAGACACGGTCCAAGCCCGCGAACGAAAAACGGATGTTGCAGCTATCGGACGTCATTCGATATCGGGCGATTTGACCCGCAATGTAGCGGTAGCCAAACGCGTCCACGCGACCACCCGAAACACCGATACGCTCGGTGTCATCCGTGTTTTTGACCTCGATGATTTTCGACAGGTCGAAAACACGGAATCCGTTGCCGGTGTCCGCCACGTAGAGGTAATCGCCGAACCACACCATACCGCCAGCGTGCAGCGAACCGCCACCGCCCGTGAGCACAGGCCCGAACGAGTTGCCGTTGGGTTCGACCAGAAGGATGTGTCGATACGTAATGGGGGAACTTCGCAGGTCCACAACGGACACACGCACGCCTTTCTCGAGGGCGGTTTCGTTGTGGTCGTACCACGTCACAAGAAGCATGCGACCGGCTTGGCCGGCGTCCTCGTTCCCTGTGACGCCTTGGGGATACCAGTCGGTCGTGGCCATGTCGCCCGCGTTCCAACGAAACCCAAAATAGTCGTGATTCTTGAGGCGGTCTGCGGTTCCCGCCGTCACCCCCGCCTGCGCGGTTCGGTTGAAGTCCAGATTCTGGATCGTAACGTATCCCTTGGCCGCGGCTGCGAGTGCGTCAAGCTCGGCGTGGGCGGTCGCGACGCGATCCACTTTTGACAGTTGGAAGGCACAACCCTCCAGCCTCTTGGCAAAATGCTCGACGGCACCGGGATCAAGCGCACCACAGGTGCTCGTTTGCGGGCACGCGGGCAACGGGTCCGGCAGAGGATGCATCGACCTCCATGTCCGGTTGAGCGTCGGGGCCCACGTCCTCGCCGGCGTCGTCCGTCATCTGTGCATCCGCGATATCCGGCAAACCGAGGTCAGCGGTCGATGCGTCAGTCGCCACGTCTAGCCCAGCGTCCGCCGGTTGCTGCACCGACACTCCGCCTTCGTCGCCGCACCACTGCCAAAGAAACCAACATCGCAAAACGCACGGGGAATCGCATCGATAACTCCATTGCAAGCTCAGTCAGTATGCATGGGTCGGACGGCCATCGCCAGCGGGGCCCAGACAAACACAGGTCACTTCTTGAATCGATCGCCGCCAGAAATCATGGTCGAGACCAGCCCCTCGTTGCCCTGCACTTCGGCCAGGAACACGCCGACGATGTGTTGCACCGTAAACGCGTAGAAGAACCACATGAGCCACTCGTGGATCTCTTTGAGCTGGCCCGAGACCGCTTTGTCGAGGCCGAGCTCGGCCTTGAAATACATCAACACACCCGACACGGCCATATAAGCCACGATGATGTAAAAGACGAAATAGCCAATCTTCACGAGCGTTTTGTGTCGACTCGACACGCCAAATGTTGCTTTCAGCTCCGACCAGATACCCGGTTGGCCCGGCATGAAACTCATCGCGATTCGTGCAATGAAAAGAGCCACCAGCGCAAACCCAAAGATGTAGTGAAAGTCCCACATTGGCGTACGGATGGTGACAGCAATGTCCTTGGCCAACTCAGGCGTGACGGTGGTTCCCGCCTCGGCCAATTTGTCCACGATGATGGCCGAGTTCGTGCGCCAACTCAAAAACGTCTTGCGCAATATGGCTGTCGCCATCAGACCGAACAACGCAATGGCATTAAGCCAATGCCATACGCGAATCATCTTTGTTTTCGGACTTAAGAACTCACCTTCTGTTGCCATTCACATTCTCCTGATTTGGGACGGACACCCTACAACGGCCATCGCCCAATGTGTATGCTTTTCCGGTCCGTTGAAATTCGTTGGGAAACGTGAGAGTTCGTGCGTCATGGACGACAAACAACGTGTCAAAATCAGCAAGTTCCTGAGCCTCGTGTTGCGGCACAACCCAGCGGCCGCAAACGTTGTGTTGGACGAACATGGATGGGCCAGCGTCCAGGCATTACTCGACGGCGCTGCCGCCGCAGGCCGGAAAATTTCGCACGACGACCTTCTGGATGTGGTCGCGACCAGTCCAAAACAACGATTTGCTCTGTCCGACGATGGCCTTCGAATCCGCGCGAGCCAGGGGCATTCCGTCTCGGTGGACCTTGGCTACGAACCTAGCGTTCCGCCTAACGTGCTGTACCACGGCACCTACGCCGATGTGGTAGACCTGATCCTGACGGATGGTCTAAAAAAGATGAACCGACACCACGTGCATCTGTCCTCGGACGTCGAAACTGCCACCCAGGTTGGGGCGCGTCGAGGCCCCCCAGTGATCTTGAAAATTGACGCATCGGCGATGGTCGACCAGGGCTACGCGTTTTTCGTCAGCGCCAACGGCGTGTGGCTGACGGACCACGTACCGCCGAATTTCATTTCGAAAATCTAGGCGCGCAGGACGCAATCTACCCCGCAAGGCGGATTTGAGGACGAGGGCCAGCGACGTCGGGAATCGAGTCGTTCAGACTCAGGTAGTGTTCCCGCAGGACGTCCCCGATCTCGACGAACCATGCCGCGTTGGGTGAGGTCGACCGCCACTGCAGGGTCAACGTTCGTCCCGGCGGCATATCGCCGAAGCTACGGGCGAGCACGCCCTGCCCCGCGCGAACCTCGGTCTGCAGCGCACTCGCGGGCAACAGCGTCGCGCCAAGGCCGCTCTCGACCATGCGCACGAGCGTCGCCACGCTCGCCGCGGTCACGGACGTTGCGGGAGGGGTTCCCGCTGCTGCGCAGACGTCGATGGCTTGGTCACGCAAACAGTGCCCATCCTCCATCAAAATGAGGCTGGCACCGCTCATCTCGCTTGGCTGTATCGCTTTGGGCAGGCTAAGCGGGTGTCCGGTCGGGGCGATTAGTACGAACGGCTCCACGACCAAATCCGGGCCCGTCAGCCCCTGTTCGTCAAAGGGTCTGGCGAGCAGGCCGAGGTCGATCGAACCGGCACGCAATTGCCCAAGCAGCACGTCGGTTTGCAGTTCTTGGATCGCAAACGACACGTCTGGGAAAATGCGACGCAGTTTCGCGAGCAGTCCAGGCAGCCCGTAGGGCGCGATCGTTGGGATCACACCCAATCGGACTGTGCCCTGCCGCGCCCCTTTAAAAGCGCTCGCTGCATTGACCAATTCACGGGCTTGGGCCAACAGCCGTCGCGCACGCTCGACGATCTCCTCGCCGGATCGGGTCACGATTACGCGGGGTCGCGTCCGCTCAAAGAGCTCGATCCCCAACATGTCTTCGACCTCGCGGACCTGCTTGCTCAGCGCTGGCTGACTGAC
The DNA here is from genome assembly GCA_041390025.1 of bacterium. Lineage (GTDB taxonomy): Bacteria > Myxococcota_A > Bradymonadia > Bradymonadales > Bradymonadaceae > JBFFMO01. The sequence goes on along the minus strand of JAWKQR010000004.1, from coordinate 232,592 downwards.
GGCGCAAAGCCGCGCAGCCTCAACAAATTGGCCGGTGTCCGCGAGTGCGACGATGTATTCTAACTGCCGAAGTGTCGGGGTCATTTTGTGCTCCAGCCGTTCCGTACTTTCGCTGTTTTCGCGGATTTTTCGCGACCACTCGTTGGCGAAAAATTCGCGACGAAGACAACGAAAAATTGAGCAAAACATGGTGTGGTCCAGCGCTCATCGGCGGAACCTGCTCCATAACCTCACATTATACAAACTATATCTTTTATGTCTTTGTTGTAATGCGATTTCGGGTGCAAACTCCCGCCCGAGGAACAACCCCACCTGTCTACTAGGAGACACAAATGAACGAGCGCAAATGCCCTGTCATGCACGGCCCACAAGCACAAACGGCCGGTGAGTCTTTCGCCAACAAGCATTGGTGGCCAAACCAACTGAACCTGAAAATGCTGCACCAGAACTCGCCGCAGGGAAATCCCATGGGCGAAGAGTTCAACTACGCAGAGGAGTTCAAGACTCTCGATCTGCCAGCCGTGAAGGCCGACATCGAGAAGGTCATGACCACGTCGCAAGACTGGTGGCCAGCCGACTGGGGTCACTACGGTCCATTCTTCATCCGCATGTCGTGGCACGCAGCGGGCACCTACCGTATCCAAGACGGCCGCGGCGGCGCCTCATCGGGTTCGCAGCGTTTTGCGCCCCTGAACAGCTGGCCGGACAACGTCAACTTGGACAAAGCGCGGCGTTTGCTTTGGCCGGTTAAGCAGAAGTACGGACGTAAACTGTCGTGGGCCGACCTTCTGGTCCTCGCTGGCAACGTCGCCATCGAGTCGATGGGCCTTCCAACGTTCGGATTCGGCGGTGGCCGTGAGGACGTGTGGGAGCCCGAAGAGGACATCTACTGGGGCCCAGAAACGACGTGGCTCGGCGACATGCGCTACAAGGGCGACCGCGAGCTCGAAAATCCACTCGCAGCCGTGCAGATGGGCTTGATCTACGTCAATCCTGAAGGCCCAAATGGCAATCCTGATCCGCTGGCGTCGGCACGCGACATTCGCGACACGTTTGGCCGCATGGCGATGAACGACTACGAGACGGTCGCGTTGGTGGCCGGCGGTCACACGTTTGGCAAGTGCCACGGCGCAGCCGATCCGAGCAAGTACGTCGGTCCTGAGCCCGAAGGCGCGACCATGGCCGAGCAGGGCTTGGGCTGGAGCAACAGCTACGGCACGGGCGCCGGCGGCGACACGATCAGCAGCGGCCTCGAAGGTGCTTGGACAAACAACCCCATCCAGTGGGACAACGGCTACTTCGACAACCTGTTCAACTACGAGTGGGTTCTGACCAAGAGCCCTGCCGGTGCGCACCAGTGGGTGCCAAACGACCCCGCAGCAGCCGTGGTGCCCGACGCGCATGACCCATCCAAGAAGGTCATGCCGATGATGTCGACGGCGGACATGGCGTTGAAGATGGACCCCATCTACAACAAGATTTCCAAGCACTTCCACGAAAACCCCGATGAGCTCGCCGACGCGTTTGCTCGCGCCTGGTTCAAGCTGACTCACCGCGACATGGGTCCCGTGTCGCGCTACCTCGGCCCCGAAGTGCCAACCGAAGAGCTGATTTGGCAGGATCCAATTCCGAAAGCCACACACCCCGTCATCGGCGACGCCGACATCACCGCGCTCAAGGGCAAGATCCTCGCGACCGGCCTTTCGGTGTCGGAGTTGGTGTCGACGGCATGGGCATCGGCATCGACGTTCCGCAACAGCGACAAGCGTGGTGGTGCCAACGGTGCACGCATTCGCTTGGCCCCTCAAAAGAATTGGGAGGTCAATCAGCCTGCACAGCTGTCGAAGGTGTTGACCGCACTCGAGAAAGTGCAGTCGGACTTCAACGCTGGCGGCAAGTATGTCTCGATGGCCGACCTGATCGTGTTGGGCGGTTGTGCGGCCGTGGAAAAGGCTGCCAAGGACGCCGGCCATAACGTGACCGTGCCGTTTACGCCCGGCCGCACCGACGCTTCGCAGGAACAGACAGACGTCGAATCGTTTGCTGTCCTTGAACCCAAGGCCGACGGGTTCCGCAACTACTTCAGCAAGCATCACCTCTCGGAAGAAGAGGCGCTCGTGGATCGTGCGCAGCTGTTGTCGTTGACCGGCCCCGAGATGACCGTGCTCGTTGGTGGTCTGCGCGTTCTGGGCGCCAATGCTGGCTCCAAACACGGCGTGTTCACCGACAAGGTCGGCACCCTGACCAACGACTTCTTCGTGAACCTGCTCTCCATGGACACGAAGTGGAAGTCCGCGGGCAGCGGTTTCGAAGGCGTTGTCGATGGCAAGGTGAAGTGGACCGGCACCCGTGCTGACCTGGTCTTTGGTTCGAACTCGCTGCTGCGCGCGCTTGCTGAAGTGTACGCTTCGGACGACGCGAAGCAGAAGTTCGTCAAGGACTTCGTTGCAGCTTGGGACAAGGTCATGAACCTCGACCGCTTTGACCTCAAGTGATCCTTCGATTTCACAAAAAAGGCCGCCCGTTTGGGCGGCCTTTTTTTTGATCAAAGCATCACGGCAGAAAGCACCTGTACTTCGGGGTTTTGTTGCCGACATTCATGGTGAATTTACGGGAGGTAAATCATGAATTTTGGAAACAAAGTCGTTGTTGTCACTGGCGCCGGAAGCGGCATGGGTCGGGAGCTCACGCTGGAATTGTTACATCGGGGCGCACGCGTCGCTGCCGTTGATCTTCGGGCCGAAAATCTGGCGAAAACTGCGGAGCTCGCCAACGAGTCCGAGAGGCTGTCCACGCACGTGTTGGATGTCACGGACCGCGCTGCTGTCGAACACCTGCCACAGGCCGTTGTGACGCGTCACGGGACCGTTGATGTCGTTATCAACAACGCCGGGATCATTCAGCCGTTTGTGATGATCGACGACCTGAATTACGACACCATTCATCGAGTGTTTGACGTGAATCTGTTTGGCACGCTGCACGTGACCAAAGCGTTTTTACCGTTGTTGCTGGAGCGGCCCGAGGCCCATATCGCCAACGTCTCGAGCATGGGGGGGTTCCTGCCCGTCCCGGGCCAAGCCATCTATGGCGCTTCGAAGGCAGCGGTGAAACTGATGACCGAGGCGTTATATGCGGAATTGATCGAGACCAAGGTCGGTGTTTCGGTCGTGATGCCAGGCGCCATCGCCACAGACATCATGACCAATTCGGGCGTGCATTTAGAGCTCGACGACGACGCTGCGGCAGGTTCGAAATCCCTTCCGGCCGACGAAGCGGCACGCGACATTTTGGACGGCATCGAGGCCGGCGACCTTCACATCCTGGTGGGCAACGATTCGAAGCTCATGATGCTCGCGAATCGCATCGCGCCCGAGAGTTCGATTCGGCTCATCCAACGGCAAATGCGGGATCTACTGCACCACGACTAAGCTCAAGGCTTTTTCGAGAGGAATGCCTTGTAGGCAATCTTCTTGCTCTTGTCGTCGCCACACACCAAGTTGCCCGAGATCTCGGCCTTGAAGGTTTCGGTCGTCTTGTCGATGAGCTTGCCCTTCGAAAAGCCGACCTTGATGTCTTCCTTGCATTTGGTGCCGTCTTCCAAGGTCAGGTTCGCGTTGACTGGGCGATCTTGGTCGTTGTCCCCAGCCATAAACGTCGCCTGGAAGCTCGCCTTTGCGGCACCCGTCTTGCTCGCGTTCATCCCCTTCCCCAACACGCTCGTGTGCATCGGGGACGACATCGCCGTCATGATGTTGCCTTGCACAGATCCGGTCAGGTCGCCCGTGTAATCCACCTTCCATTTTGGACCCTTGTTGGCGAGGACGTCGCGCACGCCGCCAGCGACTTCTTTGCTGACGGTCTTGGAATTGGGGACCACAGCTTCTGGCGTTGGCGGGACGGTTTTCGATTCCTCTTGGCACGCACAGAAGAAGATCGTGAGGAAAATGGCGGTTCGTTTCATAAATCTCTCCAAACTTTGTAAGTCCTCACGCTACCTTAGAAATCTAGCCCCCGCCAACCACGGATCTCGGCGTGGCTTCCAACATCGCGCTGGCCAAGCCGGCACCTCTGACCTATTTGTGGACCGCGTCATCGAATGCGGATCCAAAAACCACAAAGGGTAGGGTTATGAATTGTCCGAGCTGCAAGAGCCGCAACCCGAGCGGTGCAAAGCGATGCCTCCACTGTGGCATCACGTTCGAAACCGAGGACGCGGGGCTGCTCGGCCTCGTGGCCGATGCCGAGGGCGAGATTAACTGGGGGTACATCTTTGTGGGCGTCGTCGTCGCTTTTTTGTCATCGTGATGGCGGTCAAGGGATTCGACACCGTGAAGGTCGAGTGCACCACATCGGACGCAGAAGCCGAAAAATACGAGGCGTCACCCGATTGGACCCGCGATACATCTGCCGAGCGTGACCGATGGGACGAATTGGAGTCCCGCGACCGCGAGCTCGACTCCGAGAGCGCCAGCGCAACGAAGACAAACTCGAAAATCTGAAGTGCTACAGAAAGAAGACCGGGCACGTTAAGGGCATCGCCGAATAGGATCGGGACCTAAGCGAGCGCCTCATGAATCGCGCGAAGGTCGGCCTCGACAAACACACTTTTTCGACGCCAGAGTGGCATCGACCTAGGCACCGAGAGGTAGAGAGACCGCGCAATCGAGACCGATTCGTCGGGATTGCGAAGCCACACAAGCCCTTCAGACTCGTGATCAAACCTCCGTCCCATGGGGTGATCCGGGTCGTTTCGCTCTCGCCATTTTCGTAAATGCCGCACCTCGGCCAAATGGTTGCTCTTGCTGCCATTGCAATCCTGGTCGGCCAAGACCAAATTGTGCAAACCGTCGTTAGGAGAGCGCGACCACGGGATAAAGTGGTCGACTTCGCGCAGTTTCCCGAGTTTCTTTTCGCAATAGAAGCACACGCCCTCTTGTGCGGCCATCAGCGGTTCGACCACGCGTGACAGTGCTTGTCGGTCGATACCAAACAAGAACTCGTCCAGAGCGCCGTCGCGCAGGCCGCTGAATCCGGCCACCGTTTGGGACCACTGCCGCTGGATGAGCGGCCGCAACAGAGGACCAAGCCGCACCAGATTCTCGCCAACCCCGGGTCGCAGTAGAATTCGGTTGTCGAAGGTTCCTGATGGTTTGTCACAATCCAAGAATTGTTTTTGATACGCCGCAACGCCATCGGCCCCTTTTCGCACCGACGTATCCCACGCGATGTCGTAAATGAACCGGGATTCCGTGCCGACGACTAATTGCAGACGAGGCAATGGCATCTGGATCAATGACCACTCCACGTCGTTCAGCAATCTTTGGAATTCCAACGGGTTGTTTCGCTCGGCGAAAAACGTGCTCGTTGCCCCGTGTTGCCTGAATGACTCGATTCGACTGATGATTTTGGCTTGGCCTCCACTGTTTTGTTGAGGCACGCCACCGGTCACCGCAAACGGTCGCGCTTGGACCCAGTATATCTCGAGCACCCGGCGAGCGAGCTCGCGTGTGGTGAGCACCGAAGGCACCGAACCGTCGCGTTCCACACGGGCCTGACAACAATCCAACATCCCCAGCAACACGGCATATTTGTACGTCGACGTGGTAGACGCACGGTCCAAAAGGTCCACCAATTGTGTGGCAAATTCTATGGCACGCGAGTCGGTCATTCGTACTTCTGCTTGGACGGAATGACGCCTCGCACACCACCACGAGGGTCATCCACGTCGTCGTTGTATCGCGGAATAACGTGAACGTGCATATGCATGACGGTCTGACCCGCCGCTCGCCCTGCATTGAAGCCCACGTTGTAACCATCCGGCGAAAACTCGCGGTCCAGTTCGGCCTTTACCGTCTCGATCGCGTCCAACACCGCGATGCGTTCATTGCGGTCAAGGTCGAACCAGGTTTCCACATGACGTTTGCTAATGATCAGTGTGTGCCCGGTCGTTACTGGATAGCGGTCACGAATCGCGAAGACGACACTGTCATCCAGCGTCATGGAGCCGCTCAGGTCGTCGCAAAATGGGCACCGGACGGTCATCGTTCTTTCCTATTCATCACAGTCGCAGCCTGTAGTCTACGCCATCACATGCCTGCGAGCACGCCGGTCGCTTCCTCAAGCTGTAGTTGTGTCAACGCGCGTTCGACCTGCAATTGTGTGACACGGAATTCCGCCTCTCTGAACGATTTGAGGGAGTCGATCACGTCGAGCGTTGTGGCTTTGCCTGCGTCGAAACGAGCCGATTGCGCCGTTACGTTTTCCCGCGTCAACGCCGCGGTTTCGCGCGCCAATCGAAGCCGCTCGTCCGACGACCCGAGATCGTTGAGCAGACCGGCTACCCGCGAATTGAGTTCGCGTTCGGTTTGGTCGTATTCCGCTTGAGCAATCGTGACTGATACCTGAGAACGCTCGACGTCGATCTCGCGCGCTCGGTTGATGACTGGCAGTTCCAACCTGAGACCGGCAAACAAGACGATGGCATCAAAGCCGGCGAACTCGGAAAACGAATCACCGACGGTCGTTCCAAGGCCGGCAACCTGAACCGAGCCTGTGGCGTCGAGCCTTGGAAGCGCCGCATCTTCCGCCTGAGCGACCGAGATCTTGGACGACTCCAACGCGACCCGTAGCCTCGCCAAACGCGGTGAATTCGATCTGGCGAGCTCTAGGGCCTGTTCCAACCCAGTGGTGTTCGACAACGACGGACCGTCCGGACTTGCGATCAATTCGGCGCCCGGCGGAAGACCTACAAGCTGCGCCAACGTAATCGCCCGTTGGCGTACCACCGACTTTGCCGAAACGAGCGATTCCTCGGCTCGGGCGATTTCGATGCGCATCGGCACCAACTGCGCCGGAGCGACCGCGCCCACACTCAGCCGGAACTCGGCGTCGGCCAATTGCTTTTTGGAGACCTCGAGTGCCTCGCCCTCAATCTCGACGCTTCGTTGCGCGGACCAAAGCGACCAGTACGCATTCAGCACCTCCAATGCGAGGGCGCTGGTCTGCGACTTCGCCTCAGCCTCAGCTGCGGTCAGTCCATAACGCGCCGCTCGCAGCTGCGCCTCGCCGACGTCCTTGCCTGCACCCCGCAACAGCGGCTGCGAAACCTCCAGCTTCAGAGTCGTATCGTAGGCCGTCCCAAGAGCCCCTAGAAACACCGAGTCGCGAAACGAACGACCCAATTCCAACGTCGCCGCAATCTGGGTTCCCACCGGAAGCGTGTGTGAAATCCCAGACGTGAGCACGAGCGAATTGCTTTCAACAAATGTCGTCCCTGCTGCGGAAAGTTGCGGACTACGTCCGTATTGAAATCCACCAGACGCATTGAAAACAGGGATATAGCGGTACTCTTCCTGCTCGACGAGAAGTTCGGCGCGGCGTTTTTGCGCGGCAACAATCGCCAAAGACGGGTGGCTGGTCGCGGCGAGTTCGAGGGCCGTCGCTGGGGTAAGCATCTGCTGGGCGGCGGCGGGATTGGCGAGACCGCACGCGAACAAAACTCCACACAAGATTCGACAGTAGTTATTCATGGCGCAGTGCCTCGACAGGGTTCATCTGTGCGGCCTTTCGTGCAGGCACAAATCCAAAAACGACGCCGATGAGCACCGAAAAACCGAAGCCCACCAGCATGACTTCCGGCGTGAGGACAAATGGAAGATTCATCTGTTGTGTCGCGAAATAGGTGCCGACAACTCCAAGTGCGACGCCGAGCAATCCGCCCAACATCGATAGGGTCACGGCTTCGACCAAGAACTGCGTTAAAACGTCGCGAACTGTCGCGCCGATTGCGATTCGGATGCCGATTTCTCGGGTCCGTTCCGTCACCGAAACGAGCATGATGTTCATGATCCCGATGCCACCAACCAGCAGGCTGACAGCCGCGATTGCACCGAGCAGCATCGTCAGCGTCGCAGTCGTGCCCTTGAGCGCCGATGCCATTTCGGCCATGTCACGAATGCTGAAGTCGTCCTCTTTGCCCTCGGTGATGCTGCGCCGTTGGCGCATAAGGCTCTCGAGGTCGGTTCTCACACGGGGAAGAATCGCGGCGTTATCGGCAGACACATAGATTTGGCGAACATCCGAGTTGCCCAACATACGTTGCTGCACCGTCTTCATCGGCATCAAGACGGTATTGTCGAGATCCTCGCCGTACGTCGCACCTTTGGACGTCATCACGCCAATCACCTGACATGACGTTCGCCCCAATCGAAGTGTCGCGCCCACCGGGTCTTGCGCGCCGAAGACCTCCTTTTCGATTGTGGTGCCGATGACGCAGACCGAACGCCCGGACGAAATTTCACTCTCGTCCATGATGCGCCCGCTCTGCGCCTCCCAGTTGCGGATCACAAAGAAGTCCAGCGTCGTGCCGTAGATCGCAGCAGGGTAGTTTTTGGCCGACCAGACCAACGTCGCGTTGCTGCTGACGAGCGGCGCGACAGTGACACCGTCGACCTCGCGGCGAATGGCCTCGGCGTCAGCCGACGTCAGCGCCGGTGAGTTTTGGCGCGTGCCACCGGGTCCACGACCGCGGACCCCCGAGTAGACAATCAACAAATTCGAGCCCATGCTCTCGATCTGTTGCGTCACACTTAGGGTTGCGGCCTGTCCCAGGTGAACCATGGCGATCACGCTCGCGACACCGATGACGATGCCCAACGCCGTGAGGATCGAGCGCACCGCATTGGTCAAAATCGCCCCGAGCGCCATTCGGAAAATGTCGAAATAGCTCATGCGAGCACCTCGCGCGGCGTGCCGTCTTTGACGATGTGACCGTCGACGAACCACACGGCACGTTTGGCGTGCATCGCAACATCCGGCTCGTGCGTGACCATGACGATCGTCAGGTTTTGTTCACGATTGAGGTCGACCAACAAGCCCATGACTTCTTCGGTGGTCGCCGTGTCGAGGTTTCCCGTCGGTTCGTCCGCGACCAAAAGCGTCGGGTTGGCCACCAACGCACGCGCGATCGCGACACGTTGCTGCTGACCGCCCGAAAGTTGCGATGGCGTGTGGTCGGAGCGATCCGCAAGTCCCACGGAGTCGAGCGCGGCGAGGGCCCTTTGGCGACGTTCTCCGCGAGGTACACCCTGATACACCAACGGAAGCTCAACGTTGTCCAACGCGCTGGTACGGGCCATCAGATTGAAGCTTTGGAACACAAAGCCCAGGTATTTGCGTCGCAACAAGGCGAGTTCGTCACGGTCGAAGCGCGAGACGTCGAGCCCGCAGAAGTTGTACGCGCCCGAGGTCGGCACATCCAAACATCCGATGATGTTCATGCAGGTCGACTTCCCGGAGCCGCTTGGACCCATAACTGCCACAAATTCGCCGGCGCGGATGCTCAGATCAATGCCGTCCAAAGCGCGAACTTCTGTGTTGCCGCTGCCGTAGATCTTGAAGACCTGCTCAAGTTGGATGATGGGCTCGCTCATCGACCACCTTTTGCCCCGGCGGCGTTCTGCGTCGTGCCGACGATAACCTCGTCACCCTCGTTGAGCTCACCCTTGGTGATCTCGGTAAAACGTCCATCGGAACGCCCTGTTCGCACCTGAATTTCTTGGGGGACACCAGCTTTTAGAACGTAAACCGACCCTCGGCCTCCAGCCGATGGAGCGGCGCCACCACCGCCGCTTGGACGTCGTCGTCGTGGCCCCATCACGAGTGGTGAACCCGCGGATGCGGTGTCGTCTTCAGGCCTAAACCGTAACGCCGCATTGGGCACCTTGAGGACGCCTTCGCGTTTGCCCGTCACGATGTTGGCATTGGCCGTCATGCCCGGGCGCAGTGCGCCATCGGCGTTGTCGACCTGCAGCTCGGCGGCGTACGTCACCACGTTGTTGGTGGTTGTGGGCGAGAGGCTCAACCGTCCGACGACGGCCTCGAACTCGCGACCTGGCCACGCTGACACGTCAAAGGTTGCGGTTTGCTCGGGCTGCACAACCCCAATGTCCGCTTCGTCGACCCAAATTTTGAGGGTCATTTTCGAGAGATCTTCGGCGACGACAAACAATTCCGGCGCTTGGAGCGACGACGCCACCGTCTGTCCCGGCTCGACGTTGCGCACCAAAACCACCCCGTCGATAGGCGACACGATGACCGCTTTCTGCAGCTGCAATTCGACTTCGGCGAGGTTCGCCTTCGATTGTTCGGCATCCGAGCGTGCGCGGTCGAGGTCAGCACGTGCCCGGATTTCGCTGGTCTGCATACTGTCGAGCTCTGCGCGCGCCAACACGCCATTTTCGACCATCTTTTCGGTGCGAGCGCGTTCGGTTTTTGCGGCATCAAAGGAAGCCGTCGCCCCTCGGATCGAGGCACTCGACGAATTCAGCCGGGCCTTGGCGACTTCCCGTTGACTCTCAAGCGTGGTTTTGTCGAACGTCGCCAACACTTGGCCGGCTTTCACCACCTGATTTTCCTCGACTTCTACGGTGGCGATGCGCCCAGAAATCTCGGCGCCAACGGACACGGTGCGCGTCGGCTCTAGGGTTCCTGTCGCCGCTGCCAGCGTCACGATGTCGCCCTTCTCGGCCTTTTCGGTCCGATACGAGACCTTCGAGGTATCCTGTTTTTGCCAGAAGTAGACGCCTGCAACGACGCTCGCCAACACCAAAACGACCAAACCCCATCGAAACCACGGTCTACTGCGGCCTTTGACCTGACGCTTGATGTCTTCTGCCGATGGGGGATTGTTTTTGGCTTGCATGGGGTCCTCGAAGAAGTCGCCGTTCTTGACCATAAGACGCGGCAAATCTTAAGTCGGTCTGAAGCTCCCCAATAATTTTGTCGAAAAGCAATCAGGGGTGACCGCTTCGGGCTCGAGTGTGCGCTCGCGAATCCTGCCCCGGGCCCCTCATTTGTTGCAAAAGCAAAGGAGTTTCGGTAGCAAGCAGGCCGGCGGTCGAAGCCGCCCACTCACTTTTCAGGAAAGAATGACGGGAATCTTGGCGCCAGACCTACTGCAATTGAAGTTGCAGTAGCCCGTCTGGAAAAGCTCGAGTTCGCATATGCAGAACTGCAACTCGCTCACGATGAACTACTCGCCAGTATGGAAAGCATCGAACACGCCCACGCCTGGCACGTTGCTGTTGATGGCATCCTGGCGAAAAGGCAAAGGCGGCTTACGAAGCTCAAACGATAAGTCTTCGTCGACTTCACACGTCCAGACAGCGCTTGGAAGCAGAATCTAAAGAGGAGCCACCACAGTAGTGAATGGCTCCTCTTTGAATTGAAAGTAGGGCAGTCGAATTACCTCATGGACAATCTGGAGCCGGGTCCGCACATGCAACGCTCTGGCTCTGTGAATAGCCCGGGGCTAAACCAAAGCACGGGCTACTCTGCTGCCAACAGTGATTTACATCGGGTCCCGTAACAAAGCTGATGACCGAGTTGTTACATTCAGAAGCCTCAGCGAGACCGCATATAATGAACTCCTCACCCTGGTTTGACACATCGCGGTGAAGTCAAAAGGGGCGCCGTAAAAAGGTGTGCACGTAGTGTTTTCTTTACATTCGGTCTCTGTGAACGCGGAGCAGTCATCCGCGATTTCTTGTCTCGTTTTTCCGTTATTTTCGGTGTTGTCGTCGCCACATCCGAAAGTCATCAGAATTATCAATACCGCTAAGGATAGTTTCATCATTCCCTCCAAAAGAATCAATCAACCCTTGTATTTAGTATTCTGGATCCACGCCGACCAAGCCGGTTGCATCATCCCGATCATTGTCTTCAAAAACGTAGGCGTAATAGTTGCGATTGAGTATCAGAAGGTGGTTCAAAGTCCACACTTTCTGCACAACTGGATGTGAAGATGCCACCGATGCATAGCGCGATCGGCACAAGATGCGTTGCGTTCATTGTTACCCCCGAGGAGCATAAATTGTTTTGAAAACGACACCGTGCCACCAGCGTTGGCCCTTCTGACTCCAGTGAACATGGCGGTTCTCGCCATGCGTGATGGAATCATCACAGGAACGACCGAGCCCGGACAGACCGTCACGGTTGTGGTCACGGACGCAGCGACAAACGAGGTCATTCGCACCGATGTGGTTGCAGACGCCAACGGCGACTTTGCGGTCGCGTACACGGCGTTGCCCGACCAAACCTATGTCGTGCAAGCCAGTGCAACGGATGCGGCAGGAAACACGAGCGCGCTTACGTCGACATTCACGGTCGACTTGGTTGCCCCGACGGTAACAATCAACGCACCTATCGCCGATGCATCACTTAACGACACGACTCCAGATGTTGATGTCGCAAGCGCCGTCGACGCCTCGGTGGAGGTCGTGATTTACGACGACCAGGCCAATGAAGTCGACCGATTTGTCCTCACGAATGACGGTAACGGCGGGTTTACAGGCGAAGGCACGGTTGTTCTGGCGGAAGGGACCTACACCGCAGAAGTCACGTCGGTTCGCCCCAATGGCCTGTCTGCCAGCGATTCGGTGGACTTCACCGTTGACACCACCGCGCCTGAGATCGCCATTACAGCGCCAGGCGACGGCATGGTTTCGAACGATAACAGCCCCACCATTTCGGGAACCGCGGTGGCCGATTCGCTGGTCACCGTGACCATCACTGACGACGCGGGAATGACGGTCTTCACGCAAGACGTCACGGCAGACGCAAACCGCCTTTGGACGTTGGATGCGGACGTGTTGGCGGACGGCGACTACAGCGTTGAGGCATCGACCGAAGATGCGGCTGGAAACGTTGGAACCGCTGGACCCGTTGCGTTCACCCTGGATACGATGGCTCCTGTGGTCACGCTGACGTCTCCAACAGCGGGTCAAATCCTCGACACAGCAACTCCTACGCTCAGTGGTACAGGCGAGCGTCAACGTCACGACTGTCATCACGTCGAATCCTGGCGTTGCTGGTGGAACGGAAGACGGTTGCGGCTGCAACTCCACCTCGCCTGCAAATGGCGGTGGTTCGCTGCTTGTCCTCCTGATTGGCCTTGTGGCTATCCGTGTGCGCCGAGCACGCTAACCCAGCGAAGCGGCGGTCTCTGGACCGCCGCGTCAAACCAATCTCAGAACGCGTCGTAGTTCAGGTCGATGCTTAGAGTGCCCTTCAGCACGTCGACCTCCGAGATGTAGTCGCCCCAAGCGATGTTCTTTCGCTCATACCCGAAGTACGCCCCAACTGCGCCATACTCGAACGTATAGGCGTAGCCCGCACGCCCGCCGTAGTCCAAGTACGAGAATGTGTTGGACCACTGGCCAGCCAAGGACAACATGATGGGGTCGATGCCAAGGAATCCCTCGACACCAAAGCCAAACAGCCACCAAGGGTAGACCTTTTGGGTGTAGACGAACGGCATGCGGAAGAACCACTCGCTGTCGTCGTTGTCGAGCAGGGTCTCGGGGAAGCCAGTGTTTGGGTAGTCATGGATGAAGGTGTAACGCCCCATCCCAAGTCGAAACTGGAACCCGTAACGCAGCCACGCTTGGTCAAACATGAAGTCGGTAAAACCGATGTGCAGCCCGCCCTCGCCGACTTCACTGTCGATGGCGTATTCGGCCACTGGGTTCATGGTTGGATTGATCTTGAGGCGGTTGTCGGTGCCGCTGCCCCAGCGGTAGTACATCCCACAATCAAGGCCCGAGTACTCGGCTGGGCTGTGTTGGCGATACGAATACTCGTACGTGGTTTTGCCGTCTCGGATGGCTTCGTCACGGGCGGACTTCGCATTGCCGGCCGCCTCCAACGTCGTTGTCAGCGAACCGCACACGATGCCTGACCGGTCTAACAACGCGATCTCGTTGGTTTGATGCTCAAGGTCGTAGCCGTTGGCGAGCGTGCTCGAATTGTCGTTCGGCGAAATCGCCTCGGTTTCCACGGCGCGGCTGTAGCTCATGTGCGAACAGCCAGAACCTACGACAGCGAGCAAAACAAACAGCGTCCACGTTCTTGATTTCATCGGTCCTACTACGTTTCAGGAGCCTCGATTCTAACCGTGAACGTGCCTCGTAAACAAAAAGGCCGAGGGGTCTCCCTCGGCCTTTGTTCACGTGAGCAACAGTCGCTTAACGGCGTCGGCGAATACGCAATCCGACCAAGCCGAACAGCAGCAACAGCACCGATGCGTCGTTGCCACCGGCCGAGGCACAGTTGCAACCCTCGTCGGTACCACCCGACGTGATGGGGTTGTTGCCGTTGTTCGTTCCGTTGTTGGTTCCGTTGTTCGTCGCGTTGTTGGTTCCGTTGTTCGTCGCGTTGTTCGTCGCGTTGTTCGTCGCGTTGTTCGTCGCGTTATTGGTCCCGTTGTTGGTTCCGTTGTTGTTCGCCACGGCGTTGACCGTGATGGTGACGGTGGCGGTCATGCCTTCTGCGCCCATCGCGGTCACGGTGTATTGGCCGGCAGGAACGTCCGCAAACGTTGCCGTCCAGTCGCCATTGGCGTCAACCGTCACGGTTTGCATCGCGTTGCCCACCGTCACGACCACCGTCGTGCCTGGCTCGCCCGTGCCCGAGACGGTGATCGCGCCCTCGTCAAGGGTCTGACCTTCGGTCGGCGAGGCAATCTCGACAGGTGCTGGCTCGATGGGCATTTGCACGGTGAACATGACGCTGTTCGAGAGCACCGAACCGTCGCCGTTTCGTGCCTGAACCGTGTGCGCGCCGGGCATGAGGTCCATGATGTCCCAGCTCCAGTTTCCGCCAGCATCGACCGACGTCGTTGCCAATGCAGAACCGTCGAGCAGAACGACGACTTGTGCCAGCGCGATGGCCGTGCCCTCGACGGTTGGGTTCGCGTCGGTCATCGCTCCATCCACTGGGGCCGAGATGCTGATGGCACCGAGTGCCCAAGTGAACGTCGTCGTGAGTGTATCGGTGTTGCCCAAAGCATCCGTCGCGGTCAGCTCGACCGTATACGTGCCAGCAATCGTAGGAGCAAAGGACGTCGAGAAAGCGCCCACTGCCGCCACAAGGTTCGTCACGGTGCCGTTCGGGTCGGTGACCGTGAGCTCCACGGTGTCTGCGGAGCTGTCTGTGCTGCCCGTAACTCCAACGGGCGAACCATAGATCACGCTACCGTCGGCCGGCGATGTAATCTCGAGACTTGGCGCTGTCAGGTCGATCTCGAAGGCCACGGGCCCAGTGGTCGCGACATCGTTTCCGATCGTTGCGGTTGCCTCGACGGTGTAAAGCCCCTCGGGCAATGCCGCGGCATCGATGGTCCAGTTCCCATTGTTATCCACAGTTGGACTCAACGTCTGAACGATGATGTTGCTGAAGTTCGTGATGACGACCTCGACGGTCGATCCCAAGGTAGCGGTGCCGCTGAACGTTGGGGTGGCGTCATTTGTCGCGTCTTGGTCGGCAGGCGTGGTCAGCGTCACCGAAGCAACGGGCTCGAACACTGCCGTGGCTTCTTCGACTTCAAATCGGAAGCCATAGTAGGTGGCCAAGTTCTGAATGCGGAATTCGATGGTGTTGGTGCCGTTGACGAAGACTGCCGATGCAGGAACTTCGCCCGTGCATGTTGTGCGCAAGTTGTCGCCGGACGACGTCACGCTGTGCGGTGTACCGTTGACCCAAATCGTGTGGTTGCAGCCCGAAAGGTTCCCGGTGTCCGTCGTGTTACGCGACACGTCGTCGAAGCCCACCCGGTACTTCAGCACGACCGTCGATGGGTCCGCGTTCGCGGGCAGATCGAAGCTTTGACGCCACGAAAACTTGTTGTTCGCTGCCGCCAACTGGACGTAGTTGGGGTGAGCGATTGGGCGTGAGATTGCGTCGGTGCCAAGTGGGTGATTGACCCAAACGCCGCCGCAGCTGCTGCAGAAGTTCGTCTTGCCTTGCACCGCGGACAACCAAGCCAGGCTGTTGATCGCAACTTCCCAGTGGGAGTCCGATGTGCCTTCAGCCAACGGTGCGCCATTGGCGTCCACGCCGGTGTTGAAAATGTCGATGGGTTGACGATCAGCGACGGCGTACGTTGCAAAGATTTTTTCCCAACGGAAGCCGTAGTAGGTCGCGAGGTTCTGGATTCGAAACTCCAGCATGTTGGGACCGTGCACGAAGTCGCCGACGGGGATGACCGCCGAGCACGTCGTGGCAAAATTGTTGCCAGTCGATGTCATTTCGTGCGCAACACCGTTGACCCAAACGGTATGGTCGCAGCCGGTGAGGTCTCCCGTATCGGTGCCGTTACGCGACACATCGTCAAAACCGATGTTGTACGCGATGGTCACCGACCCAAGGTCAGCGTTGCTTGGGATCGTGAACATCGTGCGCCACGAAAACTTCTGATTGGGCACCGACGCACGCACGTAGCTTGGGTGCGCGAGTGGGCGGCTGATCGCGTTGTCACCATTGGGGTGATTTACCCAAACGTTGCCGCAGGTTGCGCAGAAGTTCGTGTACTCCTGAATCGCATACACCCAGCCCGTGGCATTGTACTGGGTCTGCCAGTGGGTCTCGGTCACACCGAGCGCGAGTGGAAGCTCGTTGTCATCCACCCCTGTCGAATACAGGTCGTTGATCAACATCGGCTGAGCCGAGACCACAGCGGTGGTCAAAAGCGCGCACAGCAACGCCAATCCAGAAACTAGAAACTTCATGGTACTCCTTCGAAAACTTGTCACAGATCGCAGATTTGGTTTGTGAGCGACGAGATACAGCGTCGCAAAACAGTTGCCAAGCTATTTTTGGCGACCACATCGCGGACGTTACTGTGCCCCTAGCCTGACTCCACTCAGGCCATCACGCATCCCACCAGTTTCTTACACAAAGTTGGCCGTCGAAATCTTACGAACGGTCGAACCACTTCTTGAACTTCTGCACGAACGCCGGGTGCTCGGCAGGCTCCTCATCGACCCATTCGTCTTCGTCTGGCGTGTCGAAATCCGGAGCTCGGTCGACCTGCACGGTGGCGTTGTGGTCGCCGACGCTTAGTACGGTGAACCGACAACCAAAAAAGGACTCCGCGGCGGGTTGTTCGAAGTCCATGAGATCGACGCTGAATTCCTCGCGCACGCCATCTTGAATCACCTGGAAGGAGGCCCACGCCTCGGTCATCGGCACCAACTCACCCCATTCATTCATTTCAGTACCGTGCCCGTGCCCCGACCCCTGGTAGGACACGAGCAACCCGTTTGGTCCGGCCTGCGACGTTTGCAGCGACAGGTTGAACGGAACACCAAGTGGAAATGACTCCGGATTCTCCGAAGCGACAACCAGCGTGAGACACGGCCCGTCGGACAGGTTCATGCCCATCACCCGCAACGTGTAACCCAGCCCGAGCAGACCAAACACATGTGTTTCGTCTTGAGGCTCGCCAGCCTCGGGAACGGAACCAGCGTACGGATAAGAAACGTCGCCCTTGCGGTGCGCGAGGAGATGCCAATCGACGCCGTCGTAACTTTGCCGCTGCACCGAACGGAAACGGACCGAGGTGCCATCCGAAAACTGCGCGACATCATGGGGCCTCAGCGCAATGGGAATCCCAAACGCGGCGACTACCGGACGATTCGTGGAATCTTCGTCGGTGATGCGAAGGGTTGCGCTCAACGTGGTGGTATCCGAGGACTTGACCTCCACAAAAAGTCCGTCGTCGCGCCAAAAACCAAAGTCAAAGCGTGTGAAGTTTTCGCACCCGTCGCTGTCCAGAAACAACACCTCCAGACCGTATCGGCCGACGCCAGTTAACTTCAGGGTTTGGCCGGTCGGCAGACGCGCTGTTTGACCCAGCCGTAACGCGAACGCACTGCCCAAAACCGCCGGAATCAACCGCAGCTGCAGCTCATGAATCACGATGTCGACCTGAGTATGCGATGCCGCGATGGCTTGGATTTCGAACGCAACGTCCCCGGCAACCGCGACGTCCCCCACGCGCATGTCGAGATTGCGATAACGGTCCCCAATCCACGCATCAAGCCGCGCCACGACTTCTTGGCCGGGATGCGCGACGATCCCTGTTAGCTTGATTTTGCCGTTCGAAACCGGGCGTGCTTCATGCAACGGCAGGGTGCTTGCGGACATGGGGCTCCTAGGGCTCAAGCATCTTTTCCAGTTCGCGCTCAATCGTGTCGACGAGCACCCGGATGCGCGGGTCGTCACGCTGGCTGTGATGATAAACCGCGTGGATAGGAAGCGCGACCAAGGGTTTGTCATCCATCCGAATCAAACGGCCGTCTTTTCGCGGCGGCTCGCCGAGGAACGACGGGAGCAGTCCCGCCCCGGCGCCCCAAACCAAAGCGTCGGCGACCGCCGTTCGGTCATCCACGACAACTGCGGGAGTGGCATCCGTGATGTTCGCCATCTGCAGTAAGCGTTGATCGCCGGGAGACGCGATGATGGGGATTTCAGAGATGGGCATCCCGCGAAACGCGACGCCGGTATACAGCCACATCGACGCCGCGGTCAGCTTTCGTGTCATAAGCTCAGAGTCGTCAAGCGAACCACCGCGAATCGCCACGTCGATGTTGTCTTTGATCAGATCGACGCGCTCGTTCTGAAGTTTGATTTCAAGGCGCACGGACGGCATCGCCTTGCGAAACTTTACGATAACGGGACCTGCCAACATCCGTCCCATCGGAATCGGGACCGACACCCGTAGGGTGCCACCCGGGACATCGGAGTTCGCCGACAACTGCGCCGCGCTGGCGACGTTTAGGATCTCCCGTGCGCGTGACAGAAACTCGCGCCCATGCTCGGTCAGCGCAAAACTTCGGGTTGTGCGACGGACCAAAGAGACACCAACACGCTCCTCGAGCTGCGTGAGCCATCGACTGGCGGTCGCTTTGGGAACACCGAGTTCACGTGCGGCCTCGGTGATCGAACCGGCTGCCGCAAGGCGTTCCAGCATCTGAAGGTCGCGCAAGCGAATGTCGAAGAACTCATCCATGATTAACCCATAAAATGGAACAATCCTTCTCAACCATAGGCATTTTTGTTTGTTATGTGGACCGATAAAGTGCGTTCAGACTTAAGAAGGAGTTTTCTGATGAACCACATCGCACTGGTCCTCGACATCTTGTTCAGCTCGTTCGCCTTTGGCGCGACCATCTGGTTCTTCTTTGTACAATCCCCGGCGTTGCTCAAGTGGATGGGTAAAGAGAAGTTCATCCCCATCCAAATGCGGATGACCAAAGTTCTGTTCACGGCGCTATCACTAGCCGTCCCGCTCGCGTTCGCCATGTCCATGGTGCATAGCCGACACGTATTCTGGCTGCACATTGTCACCCTGGGCGCCGCGATGTTTGGCGCGTTGTTCAACGCATTCGTCGTTGTCCCGCGGGCTCTGAAAGCTGGAGGAAAGGCGCTCAGAGACGTACGAAATGGTGACGAGGAAGCCTCGGATTCCGTCGCTGATTTTGCGTCAGTGGGTGGCGGCGAAGCGTCCAAAACCTGGCACCGATTGGTCGTTGTTTTTGTGGTTGTGATGCTTGGCGGCCTCTTTGGCCACGGCGCCGTGATGTTGCATCACCCGCCTCACGGCGAGGAACATGGTCATGAGGCCGCACACGAGCACGCCAATACGGCGGTTGGTGCTCACGACCATGCCGAACATGGCAACCACGCCGAGCGCGGCACACCCGAGCTGAGCTTGAACAACGGTCAAAAGTGGAAGGCAAATGCCGAAACCACAACCGGTGTCCACAAACTGGCCGAGCTGGTCCACGCCTCCGTCGACTCGCCGCAAAGTGGCGCCGAAGCAGCCGTCGCCCTGAATGACGCGTATCAACAGATCTTCCAGCAGTGCACAATGACCGGCCCTGAACACGAAGCGCTTCACGCGTTCTTGATCCCCGTTGGTGATGACCTGCAGGAACTTGCAAAGGACCAGGCACCCAAAAAAGACGTGCTCATTCGGTTGCACGGTAGGCTTGCAAAGTACGACAGTTACTTCGATTGAGGCACCTGATCCTCGCCAGCAACGCGTTGCGCGGACCGACGGACCTGAAAGGCCGCATCCACTGCGGCCGGTGACCGAAGCCAATCGGGATTCCACCGAACAATGTTTCGAATCGAACGTTTCGGAGACTCCCACATCACTTCGTGCCACGACTGAATTCGCGCAAACCCAGGATTGGCGGTCAAAATGACGGGCATGCCATAGATCGGGTCGGTCTCCCGGACATAAAACGAATGGAAATGGTTTTGATTGTCATCTCGCAGGCCGTAAATCACGATCACATCGCCCTCCCGAACTTCGTCGCGCAGGTCCCACAAATTCTCGAAAAATCGTGTTCGGTCCTCGTAAGGGACGACCGCGTCGGGGTCCAAAGACTGCACGGTTGCCACAGATGGATTGACTCGCCCCAATTCCAGCAGAGTTCGCACGGTCCGAAACTGCATGTAATCACGAATGTTAAACGGTGCCGGCGCGGACTCCTCGCCCTTCGCCGCCCACCATGAGCCTTGGCTGCGTTGCACTGCATCGGTCACGAAGTCGATGCAAAGTTGCGGAACCCTGGGCCGCCCCTTCGCGTCAAAGACTTTGTAAGTCACGCCGTTCATGGTGTAGGTCGTCTCGCCGGCCGCGTAGGCTTTCTCGAACCTTGGCCGAAGGCGTCCGTCCTGCTGACCGTACTCCACCTTTGGCTCGTCGAATTCCAACCGTTCCCGAACCATGAGGTCCGTTGTTTCGAGCAGGCCGCATGTGGTCGCGCGGTCGTTGACGTTCGTGTCTCGAACATCGTTGAGGTGTTGCGGGTTGGCCACCACTGCGAGCACACTCTTGCCCTTCGAATCCAACGTGAGCGCACCTTCAAAGACCTCTCCGTTGAAAAAGTGGGCGCTGGCCTTGCGTCCGGCCTCCGTCTCTTCCTTGGCCACCACGTTCGAGAGGCCATGTTGACGCCGCATTGCTTGCAATCCGTAGCCGAGGATGGGCGCAAGTTCACCGGCGGGCCCCACACGATCCAGCAGATGCAGCGTCGCGACGGCTTCGTCGAGCAATGGCTCAAAATGCAAGTAGTTGCCCGAATTGTCGCGCTTGAGGACGTAACGTAGCCCCGACCGATGGAGCTCGATTTCCGGCGCGTCGAACAGTTGACGCAGGCCCACATATTTGGACGCATAAACGGCGACGTCAGCGTCCCGCAGGAAAAACACCCCGTCGCGGAGCACCATCGCCCGCAGCAATGCCTTGTCTTTGGCGTGCAGGGCCGAACGAATCAGTCGAGTCTGTTCGCGTGCGTCTGCGGCACGGAACTCGGCCACTGCCTTCCAAATGGTTGGGTTTTCGGCAAAAAAAGCCTGCTCGTTCGCGTTGTAAGTCGGCGTATTGGCCCACAATTCCAGATGGGTTCGCGTGCGATGTGCAGCGCCGTTCAAGAAGTCTTCGTAGACCGACAGACCGTCTTGGATGGGTGTGGGATCTGGAGGCACGAGCGCGTTGGAAATGCTGGACTCGGCAGGCTCCCGATGATGATTTTTCGTGGCCCATTTCGTCAGAGTATCATCGTCTGGACACGCCCATAGGCGCTCTGCGACGGCTGTGCACTCGGCCGGTTCTGGGGCAATGCCAACGTCGGGCGACTGCCCAACTGCTGCATCGGCCGCGGGCGGCATCATCACGCGGGCATTCGGCGGTTGCGATGGTGTTTGCTTGCATGCCGAGATCAAGCAAATCACGAAAACGAGGCGTTTCAAATCCGTTATCCGGCAGCTTTCAAAGTGCGTTTGAGTCGAACGGCAACATCCTACACCAAACAGACTATTGGGTGTGCTGCGACCCACCGTTTTTGCGTGCGAGCTCACGCAACTTGTCCTTCTTGCTTCTGCGTTTGCCCTTCACCGGCGCGGGTCCTTTCGACTTCTTAGGAGCTTCGCCGGTCAATTCAAAGCCGGCAATCTGTTCGCGTTCGAGCCAGACCCCCGAGCGCTTTTCGATGAGGCGAAACTGCGCCTCGGTCTCGTGGTCGACAAACGAAATCGCGACGCCCACCTCGCCGGCTCGACCGGTGCGCCCAATGCGGTGGATGTAATCGTCGGGCGAGCGCGGAAGATCGAAATTGACAACACAATCTAGCTTCTCGATGTCGATGCCGCGCGCCGCCACGTCGGTTGCGACGAGCACTTGGTATTTCCCGGACTTAAAGCGTCGAAGCGCGTCGATGCGTTCGTCTTGTTCCAGATCGCCGTGCAATTCGCCCGCAGTAAATCCCGCGATGCGCAGTTTTCCCGCCAGATTTCGGGCTTTGACCTTCGTCGCGACAAAAATCAGAACCTGAGCCCATTTCTCCAGTTCGATCAAATGCTGCAGCAGGCCACGCCGAGCGTCCGAATCGACCTGAAAAACCCGCTGCGCGATGGTTTCCACGATGGGAACTTCCACGTCGATCGTGACTGCACGGGGTCGTTCAAAAATCGCTGACTGAGCGCCAAAACGCGCTCTGGAAATGTCGCGGAAAACAACAAATTCTGACGTGTTTTGGCAATGAATTCAGGACGGAATCCAGCTCTTCTGCAAAACCCAAATCCAACAACTTATCGGCTTCATCCAGAATTTCGAATTTTCAGATATTCAAGATTCAATTCGCTTCGCCCGACCAGGTCGATGAGCCGCCCCGGTGTTGCGACAACGACATCCACGCCGTGTCCCAGAGACCGAATTTGTTTGTCGATATCCGCGCCGCCAATCAGCGCAAGAACTTCCAATTTTCGCGGCGAATTTTCCGCGAATTTTCGAAACGAAGCTGCGACTTGAAGCGCCAATTCTCGGGTGGGAACGACCGCCAAAACCTCAACGCGACGCGGACCGGTAGTCGCGTTCAACTGCGCGATGATGGGCAACGCAAACGCCGCGGTTTTTCCGGTTCCCGTCTGCGCAATCCCAACCAAATCTGACCCGGCCAAAATGTGCGGAATGGCCTCGCGCTGAATGGGCGTGGCATCCACAAAACGCAGACGAGCGAGCGTATCGGTCAAAAACTCGGGCAGACGTAGGGACTCGAAGGACATGCGGACTCGCGACGTAGGGTTCTGCAGCGTCATACCACCGGCGGACCGCGTTCGGCCATTGAAGGTTTACGAGGTAACCGATCCATACGTCGGAGAAACGCATGCCGAACGGCGCTCTCCGCGTTGAGCGCGGCCCTGATCTTGAACCATTGGTTTGGCTGAAGCGCGTTTTAGGGATTGTTCGATGCAAGTGTGGTAGGTATCAGACGAAGAACTCAGTTTCGCCGATTCGGGACCATCCTATGAAACACTTTGCTCTGGCTTCACTGCTCGTTTTTTCGGGTTGTGAAAAGCAATCCCCCGCTCCCGAAGCGACGACTGCATGCGCGTCGCAACCGCAGTGCCCGTCGGGTTTTGAGCCCGCGGAAACCTGCAAACCTAGCGAAACGTGTTCCGTGCAGACGGCGTGCGGGCAAACCGTCTATTGCCAAACAAAACCAAAAGAAAAAGGGGTAGATCCTGTGGTTGACCTGACATTTACACCTGTCGAATTGAACGAGTTTCCAGCAGTTGTGACCAAAGAATTCTTTGGTCGGCAACAGCCGGATGGTTTTGAGTTTGTGGACGCGTTTATCCCGAGCCTTGAGGCCAAGTTCGGTGCCAAGATTGAGGAGGTTCGGTTGTTCAACGGTGGAGATTCTCGCAACAGCCGGGCTTTCATTTACTTCGAAGATCTGAGCATTCGGGGTGCGGAATTTACGGGAGACGACAACCTAAGATCCTGGCTGGTGGCCCTTGCTGAGTCGTTTGACGGTTCGTCTGAGCATCGCGTCGATAGCTCGGGGATGAACGGAAGTCGTTTCACAGCGTGGGACGATCTGGCGGCCAATCCGTTGGTGTTGGCGAACAAATACGCACCGAAATCTCATCACAAAACCGAACTGACCGACGAAAAAAAGAAATTCTTCACGTTCCAATCCAATGCCGGCGAGTCGACCTACGATTCTGCAAAATTTCAGTCGGCCTTGGCGGCGTTTTTGAAGTCACGGGGCGCGACGGCAACATCGCCGGATGCAGCTGGCTTGACGGCGCTCGAAGCGGCCGTGGGCGCACCACTTCCAAACGACTTCAAGGCTCTTTACGGCGCGACCGACGGGGTTAAGGGCCTGTTCTACGACTTCGATTTACTGTCGGCTTCCAAAGCAAAGGCGCAACACGACAGTTGGATGGCGATTTACAACGATTGGAGCCTCGAAGATTTGCAGAGCCATCAACGGGCCGAACCTGGCATTTACGCGGTATACTTCAACCCCCGCTGGATACCGTTTGTCGATCTCGTCGGCGGAAACTACCTCGCCGTCGACCTCGGGCCTGCCAGCGGCGGCACCTACGGCCAAATCATCACGATGGGCCGCGACGTCGACGGAAAGCGCTTGGTCGCGAAAAACATGACCGAGTTTTTGCAGAAATGCGCTACGTACGACGGGTCGAAGGGCCACGAACTCTACAGCGTCTTTGGCGCGTTGAAGTTCTAGCGACTACCTTCACAATTCTTCGCCGACGTCTCGCAAACGCGAAGGTTCACGAACATATGGTGGTGGTCGTCGATGCAAGCATCCCGTGAGCCCGAGCACGCTCGCGCTTGGGCGCAGCTTGTCTGCCATGCGTCGCAAACATCTTGCTTAGACCACCCATGATTCATGACGACCTTGCAAGCGTCGCGGCTTCCAAGGCGGCACGCCTTTTCGATTCTTGGGAAACAGCGGTCTGAGGGTTCGCATGAGTCCCGCCCCCGAAACGTCGCCGCGTCGCACACGAAGACCGATTCCATGGTGTCGCACGCATATCCATAGTGCATCGGCAGAAACTGGAAGCCGACGAACACTGTCCCCAGCCACGCAATCGGCCCGAGTATGAAGCAGGCCGCGGTGCTGAGATAACCCTCGAACTTGGCGTAAACCAGACTTGCGTGCACTCCAGCAAGAAGTGCGGCGAACAACCACGTTGCCCACGACGTTCGTTGCGCGAGGCCAAAACCCGCGCCGTCGATCGATGCTCCGTACTCTTGATTCCGACGCCAAAGGCCATCGCGGCCCCTCAAGGGCGCAGGAGCGAGGCTCGGGCAACCCAACAAAACAACTTGACCATTAATACTCATTAGTGCTCAATAGTGACTATGAGTGATTACCTAACATTTGAACAAGCGTCCGAATTTCTCAAAACACCGGCGAGCACGCTGTACCGATGGGTGCGCGAGGGGACGGTGCCGGGACACAAGTTTGGGCGGCAGTGGCGATTCCGCCGCGATGAGCTCGAAGCCGCGCTGTTGGGCAACGTCGCCAGCGACCCGGCTCCAATCCAACCACTCGCGGAGTTCCTCCGCGCACGAGGAGGCACCATGCAGATCGAACAATGGCAGACACCGTCCGGCATCGCTGAAGGACTGATTTGGGACGCGGTCGACCACGGCGCGCAGGTGATTCACCTGTCGCCGTCGGGCGACGGTCACGAGCTCAAATACCGTGGGGAAGCAGGCCTCGAGCCACTGCTCCATCTGCCACGCGAGACATTTGACGCGCTGGACGACGCCTGGACGACGGTCAGCCGCGAGGTTCAAGGCCCCAACCGGCGCCGAATCTACGTCGCGCGTGGCGAGGGCGACGACACACAGCGCGTGCAGGTGAAGTACCAGCGCATTGAGACGTTGAGTGGCCCTCGCATCACGCTTCGCCTGATCCAGGAATCGAACTTTCCACCCAGTTTCGCGCGCATCGCGCCCGACGGCACCGACGCCGCAACGCTTGAGCGATGGGCGAGCAAGCCCCACGGTTTGGTGTTGGTGGCGGGACGGTCGGGCTCGGGCAAGACGACCACCGCATACGTGTGCCTCAACCACCTCGCGGCCAGCGGCGAAAACGTTGTGTTCACCATCGAGGAAGAGGTTGGGATGTACTTGCATGGCGTCAATCAGGTCGAGGTCAACCTCGACGACGAACGCGCCTATCGTGAGGCGTTTTCATCGATCTTTGCGTCCGACCTCGATGTGCTGTTCATTGCTTCGACGTTTGCGCAGCGCCACCGTTCAACCCTGTGGGGCACGGCGCTGAGCGCGGCCGAAAGCGGGCATCTTGTCTTTGTTCAAATGGAGGCAGACTCGGCCGAAGACGCGCTGCAAAAGTTTCGGGCGGCCGTCGATCGCCCGTTTGACGACCACTTGGTTGGGGCGGTTTGGCAAGAACTGCTGCCGAACGATAGTGGGAACGGCCGCCACGCGCGCTACGAGTTCGTACGCGGTCCGTTGGACGCCTAAGCTCTAATTGTCGCTCACGATGGCTGTGGCGCGGTCTAAGCTGCGCTCGAGATCGGCGATGGAAATGATGCGGCTCAGCCGGTCGAATTCGCGACCGTAGACAAACACCAAAATGGTTGGGAAGGCCAAGACCAAATGCTGTCCTGCAATCGCCGGATGGGCGCTTGTGTCGACGTGAGCCGCACCGACACTGCGGCCCGCCAAGACATCGGTGACCTTGTCCAGCAGAGACTCACCCACGTTGCACGAGGGCGGCGCCAAGTAGACCAGCAGCACATCGTTGGTAGCTTTCAAATCTGCCAAATGCGCTTCGTTTGTGACTTCGATCATTGCAGAGCCTCGGCTTGCGAAATCCTTCCACGTCGACAGCACCAGTATACACGTCTCAAAGCCACACTCATGCCGTTGTTGTTCGTGGCGGTTGTGACCTTCCCGTCGCGAGTCTCCGATACCAAGCAATAGAGCTGTAAGCGCGTGTAAGTTTCTTTCGCGCGCACGGCTTCCTACCATTTCAGGGTGAGCTAACGGCTTTGGGTTAGTCACGTTGAATGGATGACCAATACTTGATGGAGATTGTCGATGCTCAAGAATGGAATGCTGCTTTCGATTTTGATGATGGGTTTGGCCACGCTCGGGTGTTCCGACGACAGCGTCGAGGTCGAGATTCTGCCTCAACCCGCGATCGCCGACCTCTCGAAGACAACGATTTCAGTATCGGTGTGGGAGTACGATCCCGACATTCAGGACGGCGAGGCGAAGCTCGTCGCCGAGACCTCGGACTCGAATGTGACGTCGCCAATCGTCGTGTCATTGGACGTGCCCGATCGGGACTCGAGTTTCAGCTACTACGTCACCACCGAGTTGGACGTCGATGGCAACGGTGCACGCAATTGCGGCGACTATGGCGATACTGATTTCAACGATTTGGGTGTCGACGCGAGCTCGATCCGAATCATCGTCGGCCCAGTCACGTTGAACGGCTGCCCCACCGAGTGAAACGCATTTGAGCGAGTTCACTTCCAGACGTGGCGAGTCTGATACTGCGCGGTGCCGCCACCGGCGCGGTGAATCAAATGCATGTTCGCGGCATCGTCAAACATCACACGGATGGGCGATCCGAAGTTACGTACGGGGATGGACTCTTTGGGCCAATTCCCCGCGCTCACTCGACGATAAATGTTGATGCTATTCGTGTCGCCGTCTGTGAAGAACGGCACGCCGGACAGGTCTAGGCCAAACTGCGCAGAGTAGACCGCCGATGGCCCGTTTTCCCAGGTCCACATGCCCGCTGTGGCGTCGTAGGTTCCATACTTGAGTGGAGTATTCCCAGACAGCGTGTAGACCGCGTGAAGTTTATCGGTGGCATCCTTGCCCATCCAAATCCCGGTTGACCCGGACGAATAAGGGTCAACGATCGCCGTGTCGACCCACGTGCCCGACGCGTTCGTCGAAAACCGCAGCGAGGTTTGGTTCGTGTACGTCAGCGTCTGAATCCAGAAAATGAATGCATGACCCTGACTGTCAACCTGCAGGTTCGGCTGATAAACATAGCCGTAGCCACGGTTGTACAGGTCGACCGGGGTCGCGACGACCTCCGGCGTACCCATGCCGTTCTCGTAATTAAGGTACGTCAGTACGCTGCCGGCGTAGTTTGGATAAGACCTGCCGGCGAATGCGAAGTGCCACGCGTCGTTGTCGTCGATCACAAAGCTGAGTGCCTGACCGGCCGAAAAGAACTGGCCAGCGATGGTGCTGGTCCATCCCATGGGGCCCTGACTGAAGACCTCAATTTTATCCCACGCGTTGTAGAAGGTAGGGCGCGCCTGGGTCGTCGCGATATGGATATAACCCATGCTGTCCACGGCCACGGCGTTCATGTCGTACGTGTTCGCGGTTGTGGTGTCGTCGACGCCGGTGGCGGTCGTCGTCCAAGCCCCCGACGTGTTCGTCGAGTACTGCAAACCCTGCGTGCTGCTGTAAGCGAACGTATGGACCTCGTCCATGCCGGTCGCCACCATCGGCTTGTCAATCGCGGCATCCGGTGTTTCATAATTCCACAGCGAACATTGGCCCAAAGGATTGCACGATTCGCCGCCCGGACATTGACCACAAACACCACCACAGCCATCACTTCCGCACGAGATTCCGTTGCATTGCGGGGTGCAGGCCGCGGGCGTCGTGATGCTCCAGTCTGAGTGGAAGAAACGAACCGTGTCCGCGCCAAGCCTCCACAAGACACGTTGGATGTTCCCCAATGCATTCCAGGGCTTGCCAGTTCGCTCGACCCAATAACCGTGGTCGTCGAGGCGATACAAGAATGGGTCGTCCATGACGGACTCAAGCATCGTGTCCGTGTTGAACAGGCCGACAGGCTTTAGGTAAAGCAGGTTCCCGTACTCGCGGACCGTCGATTCGCTCAGAACCTGCGTGCCATCGGTGCGAATCACGACCATGGAGTCGTTCGATCCGACCTGAAGCACTTCGCCGACCTGCACCAAAACCTCGCCGTTTGGCGCGATCGCAAGGCCGTCGCGGCTCGTGAATCCGTCCTCGTGAAGGGTCAAGGTCGACCAGACGCCAGCGCGGCGTGTGTGCAGATACACAGGCGGTTGGTTGTACGTGTTTGCTGCATTTGCAACCGATCGCGAGGCGCCGGCGAGCACGTACAGGTCGCCGCTGCGGCCCCAACGCATTGTGGTGATCGGGTTGCCTGAACCTGACCACGGGCCGATGGTGTCCGTTTGCCACGTTGCACCATTCAACGTCGCCGTCTTGAGCTGACCGTTTGTGATGTCTCGGAACGCAACAATCGGCTGGCCGGTGGGGGTCAGCGAGACCGACGGTGACGAGCCAACGTCCCCGGCCGTCGAGATCAATGACAGATTCCAGGTGCCGGCTTCTTTGCGGCCAAAACGCAGGTCATCGTTGGTTGGGTCGTAGTAGGCGATCATCGGCCGCCCCTGAGCATCGAGGGCCAAGGCGAGCTCGCACCCTGCTCCAAGTGCTGGATCGACCGTCTCTTCGTGCCAGCCGCCGGCATCGCGCCATCGGTAGAACACGGTGCCCGTGTAGATGTTGCAGTACGCGATGCGTGGATTGCCGGTCGCGTCGAACGTGACGTCGACCGCGGTGTTGCTGACCGCTGGAAGCGACGGAATTTCAGTCTCCCACGATCCCGCGATGCAAGCGCCTTGGAAGCATCCTTCGCTGCATCGAATTCGAGACGATTGATATGCGCATGTGTTGCCCGCGTTGCAGGCGCCGACGGCGTAGTACCGGGTCAACTCGGACGCGCTCGCACACGTGTTGGCGGGCGGCGCGTTGCAGACTGTGTTGCCGCACGTCGGTGCCACGCAGGCGCCATTCTGGCAACCGCTAGGGCAGTCCGTATCGACGTAGCCGTAGTCGCAACCACCGGCCCCGTCACATACGCCAGCGCCATAGTTTCGAGCGGTGTTGGCGTTGACGCAGCTGTCTGCGGGCGGCGTGTTGCAGCTGACACCCGCGCAAGGGTCGTTGTAGACGCATGCCGCGTTTTGACAGACTTCGTCCGCCGCACAGTTGATCGTGGTCCCCCACTCCAAGCATGGGTCAGCATCGAAATCGCCGCAGGTGCGCTTGGCGGCGACGCCAGCGACACACTCGTCGACGCCGGCCGTCTGGCATTCGTCGGTGCATTGCACTGAGCAGTAACCGGCGGAACAATCCGCTTGGCCTACGCAAGGCACTGGGTCGCCCCAATCAAGGCACGGATCCGCATCGAAGTTTCCGCAAACCTTGTAGCCATCGCCCTCGCACTGCCGTTCGTTGACCGTCGTGCATTCGTCGGTGCATTGCGTCGAACACGCGCCGGCCGAGCAGGTCTCGAGGCCGGTACAGGTCTGGACGGGCTCCCAAACGAGGCAGCCGTTGGCGTCTTGGGCGCATTCGGTGACCCGTCCGGCGCCGCCGGCTTCGCACTGGCGTGCGCCAACGGTCGAGCATGCGTCTTGGCACTGCGAAACACACTGCCCGCCCGAGCAGAACAGCCCGCCGCCGCAGGTCTGCAGCTGGGACCAAACGAAACACCCATTGCCGTCGCTGACGCATTCGTACAGGTCGTTGCCGTCGCAGCGCGTCGCGCCCGCGGTGGAGCAGTCGCTCATGCAATCCATGCCAACGTCCGGGGTTGTCACCCCAGTGTCGTCGCTGTTGCCGACGTCCGTCTGGGTGCCGGTGTCTCCACCGTTATTGGAACCGTTGCCATCTTCTGTGTCGCTGCCGCCGCACGCAGCGATCGAAGCGGCAATCATCGTCAGCACAAGGCTGTATCTCAGCGAAAACATGGGCACCCTCATAGTAGGTCAGTCAACCAATTTATCGGGGCAGACTGTACGGAGTCCGTTACGTGGGGGCATCTGAAAATGTCTGAAAGAAGACGACCAATCGCGATTCAACACGCGCGCAAAATTCACCTAGGTTGTGCGGATTTAAGGCTCTGGGTACGCTGACGGAAACCAGATCGGAGTTGCTGTGAACTTAACCACCAAGATTGGCGACGCGTTGGGGCTTACCCGACACGTTTGGATGGAGACCCTCTTGTTTGCGGTCGTGTTGACCCCGGTGTTTTGGGGTCTGTTCGAAATCGTGGGAAAGGGCGGCAACATCACGCTTCTGCGCTATGGCTTCGCGATTCCCCAAGCGCTGTTCACGGGATTTAGCGCGGTGGTCTTGTTCCAGGCGTTCGAGAACCATGAAAACGGAACGGAGGTCGAGCTACCCACGTCACGTTTGATGCAGCTCAGCTTCCTGATCGCGGCGGCGACGTTCATCGTCAACCTTATCGTGGGCATCGGGACGATGTTCTGTGTGATTCCTGGTGTGATCGCCACCGTTGGCCTCTACCTGACGCAGATCACCATGTTCAAAGAAGACACCGGTGTCCTCGGTTCAATCTTTCAAAGCTGGTCACTCACGCTCGGGCACCGTCTCGAAATCTTCCTGCTGCTTGTGATGGTCGGCATCGGTTCCTCTGTCGTCATCGTGCCACTCGTCGCAGGCCTATTCATGGTTGTTGCCGCTAGGCATGATGGGGGCGGAATGATGTTGAACGTTGCGGTTGCGTTGGGTTTTGGCGTGACCGGCGCGTTTGCGCTGACGTTTTCGCGTGCGCTCGAATACACCGTTTACTCTGCGCTTTCATCGGATGTCGGCCGATGGACACGACCCACGGTGCCACAGCCCGAAGAGGCACCCGAAATGGCATTTGAGCCCCAAGCCCCCGCGCGGCAACCCGAACGCCCGCCCGTTCGAGGCCCCATCACCGTTGACCAAGACATCGTCTTTGGCCAGGACGCGGACGACGATAACGAGCAATGGTAACCACAGTTGTGTTCTGACTTTTTCGCCGCTAAGGTGCGCTAAGTTAGTGAACACTTACTTTGGTTTTTTTGCATGCTTCGTCTTCGAACTCTGTGCACCCTTTCATGGCTGTGCCTCGCGCTTATCGCGTGCGACAGTTCGCCGGCATCAAACGCCTCGCCGGCATCAAACGCCTCGGCTGCGCCGGAAATCCTAGAAATGCGTCCCGCACCGCTCGAATCGCGGGGCGAGAAGGTGATGCTTCACGCGACGGATCATTGGTTGGTTGAGGGGATTTTGGTTCCGCCCCCAAAGTACGGTGACCAACTGCGTATGATTACGTTGGAAGCCGGTCTTGAGCCATTCGGGCTCGAACCCGGAACCTTGGTGCTGGACCTCCAGATCGTGCCAAACGGTTTACTGGTGCTGCACGTGGACCACACGCTGATGCTGCACACGCGCGACGGGGAACGGCGGCTTGATGTGGGCGTTGAAGCCCCGCTAAGCGCCGTCGCCGGTCACGTGACGTACGTCGCTGGAAGCGCACCGATGCTCCAGCTTCGCCGCGTCTCGCTTGACGGCGGTGAACCCGAATCACTCGCCCCAGATATTCTGACCGCGTGGTCGCCCGTGATGTCCGCGGATGGTCGCGAGGTGGTGTTTTCCGCAAGCGTGGATGGCCGCTCGGCCTTGATGCGAAGAATGACCGACGGTGCACTTGTTCGACTCGAATCGCAGCGGGTGCCGTCTGCTTCGGTCGCTCCGCAGCTGCATGGTCAATCCTTGGTGTTCCAAGACGAACAGGGTGTTGTTGTGTACGACCTCGGGTCCGAGACAATCGTCGCAGAATATCCGGGTGCCACGTTGCTTCCTGACTATCGTGGAGACGCCACCTGGGTGACGTACAAAGGCTCGACGGAACGCGTTCGAGTGGAGGTGCCACGATGAAAACACACACTCAGATCGCGTTCGCGGCGCTGTGCGCCATCATCGCATTTCCGACGTTCTTGGCGGCGCAGACTGTCAAACATCGCCGGCCCTACCAAGGCAACTACACGGTGCGCTACTACCGCGACACCGACCGCTCGGCGAGCGGGACAGCCAAGGAAGACTGGAAGTGCGGTGGCTTTACGTACAATGGGCATTCGGGCACGGACTTCGCGCTGCCGACCGGCGCGACCGTCGTCGCATCGGCCTCGGGCAAGGTCATCGCGCGGCATGACGGCTGCCCGAGCACGGGTTTTTATGGCAGCACGTGCGGGGGACGCGCTGGCAACCACGTTGCGATTCGGCACTCCGATGGATCGGTGACGATTTACGCCCACATGAAAAACGGCACGATCAACGTCGCCATGAACGAACAGGTCACGTGCGGCAAGGTGCTCGGCAGGTCCGCGTCCAGCGGCAACAGCACCGGTGCCCACCTGCACGTCGGCTCGTTCGCAAGCGTTGCCAATTTCAACTCCAACACGCTCGGCACGGTGCGCGAGATGTATGCCGGCACCTGTGGCCGAACCAACTCGCTGTGGACCAGCCAGGGCCCCTACAAGGGCGCGCCAGGCACCGAATGCCAATCCGTCGATTCTGACAACGACGGCATCAAAGACGCCAACGACAATTGCCCCAACACTTCCAACGCCGGGCAGGCGGACGGCGACGGCGACGGTGTGGGCAACCAATGCGACAACTGTCCGGTCGTGTCCAACAGCGGGCAGGCGGACGCGGATGGGGATGGCCTTGGCAACAAGTGCGACAACTGCGCCGACGTCAAAAACGCCGGCCAAGCCGACGACGACAACGATGGCGTTGGAAACGCCTGTGACAACTGCCCCGCCGTCGCCAACGACGGCCAAGCAGACACAGACGGCGATGGCGTCGGCAACAAGTGCGACAACTGCCCAGACGACGCAAACGCGCAACAGGCAGACGCGGATGGCGATGGTGTGGGCAACAAGTGCGACAACTGCCCAGACACCCCGAATGCCCAACAGGCCGACCATGATGGCGACGGCATCGGAAGCGCCTGCGACGACGATGACGATGGCGACGGTGTTCTAGATACCGCAGACAACTGCGTCGTCACGCCCAACCCCGATCAAGTTGACACAAACGAAGACGGAATCGGCGACGCATGCGCCGACGACAATGACGGTGACGGGTTGTCAGACGCGATGGACAACTGCCCCAACGCCAGCAATTACAATCAATCCGACGCCGACATGGACGGCGTCGGAGATGCCTGCGACCCAGATTTTGTCGGCGATAGCGATGGGGATGGAATCGACGACAACGTCGACAACTGCTCCGAGATTCCAAACTCCGACCAAATCGACGCGGATGGCGACGGCTTGGGCGATGTTTGCGACTTGGACCGCGACGGCGACGGCTTCTCGAACGATACCGACCTTTGCCCTGATCTGGCCTCGGACAACCAATTCGACATCGACCAAGACGGCATCGGTGACGTGTGTGACGACGACATGGACGACGACGGTGTGCCCAACGCCACCGACCTCTGCCCTGATGTGGCCGACCCGGATCAGCTCGACACCGACGGCGACGGACAAGGCGACGCGTGCGATGCCGATGCGGCCATGTGCGGCCCAGAAGGCTGTTCGGCCATCCCGGACGAAGAACGCGACCCCAACATCGAAAACGCGACCATCGACGGCCAGGGAGGCTGTGGATGCTCGAGCGGTTCGTCACCCACAAACGCCGCGTGGCTCGCGCTTCTTGGCGTCCTCCTCGCCTGGCGGCGAAAACGCTAATGCGCGCCAGAAAGGACACTCGCAGCGTTGACCCTTCGGTCACGAGCGCGATACCATCGCCCCATGAGCAACCATACACGCAACATTTCGATCGACGACCTTGAGGTCAGCGTCAGAACCTCCGAACTTTTGACGTCCCTCGGCGTGGCGACCCTTGGAGAGCTACTCGACCTTCCTCAGATCGTCATTCCTAGTGATTGGCCGAATAAGATCGCCAGGCTGGTAGGCGGCGAACTGCTCGAGGTGTTCGACGAGCTTGGGGTCGAATACGCCGGCGAGATTGTCGTTCCGGCGCCGGTCGAGGCCAAACACAAGGCAACGGGCGATATCACCCTACGCTGGGCCACCATCGTTGCATGGCTCGAAGCCAATCATCCAAATGCACTCGCTCAGTTCCGCCCACCCGCTTCTGGGGCCGCGATCGCCGACGCCGAGGCAAAACTCGGCCTTACTCTGCCTGACGACTACAAGAAGTTCCTCGCGATCCACGATGGCCAAGAGGAATTTGCGCCCTTCATTGGGTATGGCTCACTGTTGTCGATTTCGGAGGTCGTCCAAGCCAAACGAGGCATCTTCGGCGAACCTGAGCCCATCGACGAGGACGATGCGGGGGAAGGCGTGCGCGCGCTCGACTACTGCGAAGGCTGGATCCCAATTGTCCAAAGCGCGCGAGGGCGTGACTACCTCTGCATCGACCTCGATCCCGCCCCGGGCGGCACGCGTGGACAGATCATCGAGTACGTTGTCGACGACAACGCCCGACCACTCGTCGCAAAAAGCTTCGCCGACCTACTCTCGATGTATTTCGAGCAGGCACAGACCGGCGAGCTTGACCTCACTGAACACGACGACGAGGACTAGCAGACCCCGCCCGCTACTCGGCGGGCTCAGGGTTTTGGGGGACGAAGACCGACCTGACTCGCCAGATCAACGAGA
The DNA here is from genome assembly GCA_041390025.1 of bacterium. Lineage (GTDB taxonomy): Bacteria > Myxococcota_A > Bradymonadia > Bradymonadales > Bradymonadaceae > JBFFMO01. The sequence goes on along the minus strand of JAWKQR010000004.1, from coordinate 197,384 downwards.
ACAGCGACGGCACGACAAAGAGCGTCAGGATCGTCGATAGGAACAAGCCGCCAAGCAAGATGGCACCCACGCCCCGGTAGAGCTCCGAGCCCGCGCCCACAGCGACCGCCATCGGCAGCAACCCAGCCAGTGACGTGAACGTGCTCATGAAGATCGGGCGCACACGGTCGGCCACGGCCCCGTTGATCGATTCCTCAATCGACGCACCTTCGCGAAGGCGTCCCATCGCACGGTCCACGATCAGGATCGCGTTGTTCACCACCACACCTATCAGGATCAGGAATCCCACCGCAGACATGATGTCGAGCGGCTGTTCGCCCACGAACTGGTTGACGAGCCTCAGCCCGATCACGCCACCGGCCGCGGCGAGCGGGATCGTGACGAGCACGACGACTGGGGCCAGGAAATCCTCGAACAGCGCGGCCATCAGGAAAAATGAAATCAGCAGCGCGATCAGAAGAACCCAGGCAAACTGCGTCTGCGCGGCCTTGAGCTTCCCTGCGGAGCCACCAAGGTTGATGGTGACGTTCGGAGGTAGCTCGCCGCTCGCGATCAAGGGCTCGATGACCTTCGTTTGCAGGGCGTCGATGGCGGCCTCAAACGGCACGTTATCAGGCGGTGTCACCTGCAACGTCACCGAACGGCGTCTCTCGACGCGTCGCACCACCGTCGGACCGAGCTTCGTATCGAGCTCGGCGAGCACCGAAAACGGAACGACATCCCCCTGTTTGGTCGCCACAGGGGCGTCCTCAAGCATACGCCGCGCTTCTTCTTCGTCACGCACATCCGAGCGCAACATCACGTCGATCTTTGGTTCGCCCTCGCGGCTCCACTCGCCGATCTTTCGACCGTCAATGTAGGTGTCGGCGACGAACGCCAGCTCGCTCGACGCCACGCCAAGCTCCGCGGCCTCTTCGCGACGCGGGATGACGTGCAGCTCGGGTGCGCCCTCGTCGAGCACCGGCACGGGTCGCACACGAGTTCGGCACCGCCTTGCTGACCGAGCCCATCAGCTTGCGACCCACACCAATCAAGGCATTCAGGTCAGGCCCCGACAGCTCGATCTCGACCGCGCGGCCCTCGCCGATCCCACCGGCAAACAGCGACGACTGCGACGCAAAGTTGATCACGCCGGGGATGCGCCCGTGCAGTGCCTGCATGAAATCACGCAGCCCGCGAATTTCGTCCGGGTTTTGCGCAACACCGCCAGCGATAAACAGCGACGGGTCGCCCACAAAAAAGCTTCGACGGATTGCCGGCACGCCATCCACCGACTCGCCGGTGTGTTTGACCATCACCTCCTGATTGCCATGGCCGATTCGGATGGACTCGTCCACGGAATAACCCGGAGGCGGCAAGATGATGCCAAAAATCAGGTTACGATTTCCCGTCGGCAGGTACTCCATCTTCGGCAGCAACGCGAACGCCACAAGCGACGTGGTCACCACCGCGACCACCACGACGAAGACCGCGCTCCACGTGCGGTTGGCGACCCAACTGCTGACGCCGGCGATCATCGATCGTGCGGTTTCACCCACCGCGGCAAGCTTACGCAGCGGCGGTTCGCGCGTGGATTTCGACCGCAAAATCACCGCGGCAAGGCTTGGGATCACCGCCAAGCGAAACGATCAACGAGATGCCCACCGACAACGCGATCGCGTACGCCAAATCACGGAGAATCTCGCCGACTTCTCCCTGCCACGCGATGATCGGAATGAAGACCGCCGCGGTCGTCGCCGTCGAGGCGACAAGCGCCCCAGCCACTTCCTTGACGCCCATCCACGCGGCGAGCCGCACGTCTTTGACCTTCTTGGTCCAGGTGTCGATGTTCTCGAGCGCGACAATGGAGTTGTCGATCACCATGCCGACCGCGAACGTCATTCCCGCCAAGCTGACGACGTTGACCGAGCGCCCCAAAATCGCCATACCGATGGCCGTTCCGAGCACACAAATCGGGATCGCCATGCTGATGATAAACGCCGCCCCCATGCGCCGCAGGAACAGCAGCAGCACCAAAATCGCGAGGATGCCGCCGACGAACAAGTTGCCACGCACCACGTTCAACGCACCAAGGATGTAGCCGACCTGGTCGTCGACGACCTCGATCTTGAGGCCCTCGGGCGCAAAACGTGTCTCGTTGAGCTCTTCGACCACTCGACGGATTTCTTCGGTCACTTCGAGCACGTTGTAGCCCGCCTCACGGCTTGGAAGCAGGGCCATCGCAACGTCGTTGTCCGCGATCGCAAAATCGCGTGGTTTGCCAAAACCGACCTCAACGCGCGCCACATCACCAAGCCTGACGGGCACGCCTTCCGCGCTGGACGCGATGACCACCCGCTCAAGTTGGTCGATTTGCTGGGGCTTGAGCATGCTGCGCACAACCATGCGGCGCTTGCCCAAATCAAAGTCACCCGCCGAGATATCCCGCAGCTCGCCGGTGACGCTGCGCGCCACTTGGCTCATCGTGATGCCGCGCGCCGCGAGTGCCTCGGTATCGACGTCGATGTGGACCTCGCTGCGCAACCCTCCGCGAACACGAATGCTCGCCACGCCAGGAATTCGCTCGATCTCGGGCACCACCACGTCGTCCACCCATGTTCGGTACGGCTGCGGCGACACGGTTGGGTAATTCGACCGAATGATGATCACGGCGAGTGGTGGACCCGCGGAGTTCGACGTCGAGATGACCGGTTCGTCGACGTTTTCGGGGTAGTTTGGCACCTGACCAAGCTGGTTCGAGACGCGCACCAACGCTTGGTCCATGTCGCTGCCGACCTGAAACTCCAGCGTGATTTCGCCACGGCCCAACGTCGAGGTCGACTCCATATCCGTCAGGCCAGGAACCCGCTTCAGCACTTCCTCTTGCGGTTCGATGACCTCGCTCTCGACCTCAACCGGAGCGGCCCCGGGCCACGTCGTGGTGACGGTGATGGTCGGCGCTGCGATGTCCGGCGTCAGCTGCACCGGCAGCTGGAACACCGACAACGCCCCGAAAAACAGGACAAGCAAAACGACCGAAACGACGCTCACGGGGCGCCGAATCGCGACCGCCAGCAGACCAACGGCATCGTCAAAACGCTGGTTCACGGCTGCACCTGAACGTCTTGGCCTGGCCGCAATCGCTCGTTGCCGCGAATGACGATGTTATCGGCAAGTTTGAGGTCGGCGGCTTCAATCAGGACTTGGTCGCCCGAGCGTGCCACAACGCGCACATCGTGGGGTTCCGCCTTGCCGTCTTTGACCCGAAACACGCGCGTGCCCGCGACGCCTTGCACCACTGCATCGCTTGGCACAACAACGCCGACGTTTTCGCGGTTCAAGGTCAAGATCGCGTCCACGGAATCGCCCTGTCGCAGCCAATCCACGGGCTGCGTGGGAACGATGCGCAACAGCGCGGTTCGCGTGCGGCGGTCCAGACTTCCCACAATCCCCGCGACTTCGGCGTCGGTACGATTCGCTCCGCGCACGATCTCGGCTGGACGCTCAGTTGAAAGCGCGTCGAGCACCTCAGCTGGCACCCGCACAAAAACCTCCAACGTCCCGTTTGAGCTCAATTCGATCGCGGGCTCGCCGACCTGCAGCCATTGACCGCGCGACACGTGACGTCGCGCTACGACGCCATCAAAGGGCGCCACAACGCGCATCTGAGCGATCTCTTCGCGCAGCCGCTGGACGGACGCCTGCTGCCCTTGCGCGGTCACCTCGAGCGCGTCCTTGCGCGACGAGATCTGTTCGGTCTGCGACGACGGATGAAATCCCTTTTCGGTCAGTTTGCCGAACCGGTCGACGTCCCGTTGTGCCTGGTCAAGCTCAACGGTAGTGCGCTCGATCCCAGCCTGAGCCTCGCGAAGACGCGCGCGCTGAATGCTGTCGTCGAGCTGCACCAACACCTGCCCGCGCTTGACTTGGTCGCCCTCGAGCACCTCGACACGCGTCACGGTTCCTGCGCCACCCGCCGCAAGCACGGCCGATTCTGCGTTGCGCACGTCCCCAAGGAATCGCCGCACCTCGGGCAACGCCGTGGCCTCGATTGCGGCCACCTGCACTTTTGCCGCAGGCGGACCACTGGGCTTTTTGGCCGTTTCTGGTTGTGATTCTGCGCACCCGCTGCTGACAGCGACCACGAGGAAGGCGATAGTTGTGAACGTCGTCCAATTCATGAACATTCGATGCCGGACGGCGGCGGAGGATGCAATCGCTCAAGCAATTCGCGGCCGAAACAGCGCGAATTGTTTTTCGCATTCCCTCACTTTCAAAATTAGTCGAATCTCCCGGCCAATCTGCTCAACTCGGAGGTGGGTAGGAGGCGACCGCGCTGCCTTGATGGTCGCCGGCGAACAGTATTGGCCCGCCGACGAGGACGAGCATGCCGAAACTCGCGATGCGGAATGGATGTTTGCGCTCCGGCGTCGCAGCACAACATGGGAACCGACGAATCATCGCATCCACCCGCGAGAACCTCCCAACACCAATTCAACAGATGCCAGCACTTAGGCGCGTTGTTGATCGGCGATCGATGTGTCACTACGTTTCGAGCCTGACCTTAGAGGGAAGTATGAAAGTATTTTTTATTGTGTTGATGGGGCTGGCGGTTGGATGCGGCGACACCACGAACGAACGGACGCCTGTCGATGAAACCGGCACCAACCAATCCACGAACAACAATTTAACCAACAATGGAGTGGGCGCAACTGACCCCGACCCGGGTGCGCCAACACAACCCGCGATTGCCATTGAAGGTTTGCTGGACTTCGGTGGTGTTGCGGCCGGCTCGACGAAAACGATGCCTCTTGAGATCACGAATCATGGCACCGCGCTCACCATTACCGATATCGAGCTGGACGGGACGGACTTCGAAATCGACGAAATCGCGCTACCTTTGGTCATTGCGCAGGACGAGACCGTCTCACTCGACATTCACTTGACCCCGAGCGAAGCGACCGAAAGACTTGGAACGGTGCGAATCACATCCGACGACCCGAGTTCTCCAGAGGTTGCGGCCCAACTCGTTGCGAATGAACTTTGCGGCGAGCTCAATAACGTCACCACCCTACTCGACAACACGGTCGTTGGGCAGACGTACACATCGACCGTCACACTGACGAACTGCTCAGACGTCGTCGAAATCCACGTCACGGCATTTGAACACGCTGCCGCGGGCAATCCAGAATTCGCAGACGACTTCACATTCTCTGACGTTGAGGCGCCGTTTGTAATCGCTCCGGGCGAGGCCTATTCGTTCGACGTCTTATTCGAGCCGCTAACGCCTGGTGACCACGCGGTTGAGTTCACGTTGTCCACCACGGGCACACTAGGACCTAACAAGAGCCAATTCGCGGGACGCGTCGTGGCACGCGATGTCGCCGCCGAATAGTCTGGCGACCGCTTAAACCTCATGGTCGCGCGCAATCTGGCACCACGTTAGGTCGCCGCGAACCTCCTGCAGCGCCACACTCCAAGTCGCGTTGTCTTCGAAACCACGCGTAAAGCAGACCATTGCGACGCGCGACTTCCCCAGCCCGATGGCCCGGTCGGCACGTGCCATAAGACGGTCTGTCCGATTCGAGCCCCGGTCAGGGTGTATCGCATAGCGAAGTCGTCAGCTCGACAGGAGTCAAAATAATCTGACCATCGTTGTGCGCCGTCTCCTCGTCACGATATAGCCACAGCGTATCGTCGTCGGCGAGCGCGGCGGTCGAGTACTGTTGGTCAGGGAGAGAGGCGCGTGGCGGTGAAAACGTGGTGCCGTCGTCGGACATGACCACTTCCAGACGAAAGCTCGATGGCTTAGTGCCAGAAGCGCATTCCAAATGGCGCACGACAAGCGCCAGCCGATCGCGACACAGCTCAGTGCCACACACGCTTCGGACGATTCCGCCCACTGCAAATTGCTCGAACCCCGAGGTCGTTGGAGATGCCGCTTCGCATGGGCGTGCCGCGAACGGGACATCGACCTGGGAAAATGCCATCCCGTCTTCCGAAACGGCGTGAGCAATCGACCAGACAGCGCCTGTCATGTCCTCGATCGTCACTTCATTCCACGCCGTCACGTACAGATGGAACCGTAGCCCGTCGTGCCACACTCGCGGCTCCGTCAGCGTGGTAGCGCCCGGAATTGCATCCCCAACGCCATCAACGACGACGCCTTGGTCAGTCCACTGCAACCCATCGACCGACGTCGCAAGCCCAATCGTGTCATAGTCAAGCCCGCTGTCCCATAGCGACGACCGATAGAACATGAACCAAGTACCTTTGTGGTTCACGATCGACGGAGACCGCCAGTGGTCACTTCCTGCGATCTCAGTTGATGTCGTAAAGTTGACGCCATCGCTCGACTCATAGCGCAGCACAGGCGTTCGCCCGGCACCGAAAACGAGCTGATTGGCGAGTAACACGTAACCTGATCCGTCCTCGAAGACTTCCGCGTTGATGGGACGGCCGTCCGGTAGGTCGACGACGGCCACGGAGGTTGCCATCGGAAGCAACGCCGTCTGACACGCGCTCGTGCCGTCTGAAATGTCACTACTGCTGTCGTCGTTTGACGAACAGCCACAGCAAACCGCCATGAGCGCGCACATCACTGAACATCGTGCGAACTTCAAACAATCCGCCGAGTAAACCCATCTGAAAACCATCATGAGCTATATCCCCACGAAAACGAGTCATGCGCGGAAACTAAGGACGACGGAAAAAGGGGCGCCACACCAACCTCAGGCCTCGTCGGCGCCATCGAACACGATTCAATTCGAGTCGGCTTGGCCAGTCACCGCCAAAGGGGCATAGAAAACGAAAGGCCCCACTAAACTACCGAAGCCTTCCGCCGATCGGGTTCTCCCAATCCACCTCTACACCAATCATCAGAATCTGTTGCCACAAGCGAAGTCTGACGTCCGCGAACGGTGCTCGACGTCTGAGTCGCCCACTCCAAGGTAACGTCTTTTGGGGAACTACTTCCAGACAATTCGATAATCGAGATTGTGGCCAATTTGGTTCGAATAACCTCGGATCGTCTTTCGTGCCAACTTCAGGGTGAGCGACGCCGGCAACGCTGCCGACAGACGTCCCACCAGCGAGGGCTGCTCCCCAAGCGGAGATTTCGGGATCGACGGGAAGGCTACGTCGACGTGGGCGCGGCGTTGACCCGCCTTGTCCAAGAACGTCGAGAGTTCCCGAAACATCAACATCAGCGGGTCGTTGCGGCGCATCCACCAGTTTGCCGATGGCATGAAATCCACGAAGTGCATCAGGTGGTAGTTGAGCTGATGCCAGAAGTTCTCGGCGTCCAACACGAGCAGTTTATTGTCCATGACGCGGAAACAGTGGACCTCTTCGAGGTCACCCAGCCGGTGAAGATTCGCCGTCAGCTCGGTCAGCAGCCCTTGGTCGTAGAACAACCTCAAAATGGACGGAAAAGCCTCGATCTGCAGCGCCTCGAACTCGGTGAGTCGCGCGGCCAACGCGTCAAACTTGCCGACCGGCATCGCAAATGTGTTTGTCGCGGTCCCCATGATCGAGTGCAACAACGCGACGTTCGGTGAGTGGTCCGAATAGTGGCGAGCGGCGTAGTTATGGCAAAACAGCAGGTGCTCGAGGAACGTGCCGTCGGCGTGCTCCATGGAAAAATCACACTCCGCGTGCATAAACGAAATCAGATCCGGGTCGACCTCAGGCTCGGGCTGCGACGCGATCACCTCGTTGTACGCGGACTCGACCGCCTTCGCTGCAAAGTCATGCCAGACTGGCTCTTTCGCCAACTTGTCCTGCATCACGGTGCGCTGGATCGTACCTTCCAAGCTGCCGAAGATCGTCCGCTGCATGTCGAAATCCTCGATCGGCACCACACGAACTTTCCCGGCATGATCGACCGCGCCGCCCGCAATGATGGCGGCCTTGCGCTGCAAGTTCAGCGCTGCGTCAAGGTGATTATTGGCGGGTGTGGGCTCATGATTCACGGCTGCAGTCATCGTGTTCTCCTTCGTTCGTTCGGTCATTAAACAACAGGTGTAATGTAACAAGCGTTTGCTTTCAAGCATTAAATGACAGCCGTCATATAACACGTGCCATTTACGCAACACCGTGCTAGGGTTCCCCAATGCCACCCAAGACACGATACACCGCCGAAAACGTACTCGAAGCCGCCCTGCAGGTCGTCCAAAACGACGGAATGGAGGGCGTGAGCGCGCGCGCTGTCGCCAGCGTGCTGGGATGCTCGACCGCGCCCGTTTCCGCGGCGTTCGAGAACATGCAGGCGCTCAACGACGCCGTCGTCAACGCGATCATCGGGCAGTTACTGGACGCCATCGACGCCACAGAAGCCACAAAATCGGATCCAATCCGCGGTGCGGCGTTCGCCATCGCACGGTTCACCGCCGACCACCCACGCTACTACGAGGCGCTGTTCCTCCACCGCCATCACTCGCCGCCCGATTGGGCCGCGCTCCGCGCCGGTTTCTCGAAAAATTTGGGGTCAGCGAAACGCTATGCAGGCTTGGACCCACGCCAACGCGACGCGTTGGCCTGGCGCGCGAGCGTGGTGACCCACGGGATCTGCATCGAGATCTGGTCGGGTCGGTGGGCAAAGACGAGTGACGCCGCGCTGAAACGCCTGATTGACCAGCTCGTCGAGCCGATCATCGAGGCAGCGCTTCCCACGCCCTAGGTGCTACTCCGGACGAAGCGTGTCGCCCGTCACAGCGAGCGGCGTCTCGAAATAGACCGACTGGCTTGGGAACGCGAAGCTTGCACCGCCCTCTTCGACGACGGTCATGGCTTTGAACATCAGGCGCTCACGGATGAGATGCCATTTCCACCGTAAACTGTCGGACGTCGTGACGAAACAATGAATGAGGATGTTGAGCGACGAGTCGCCAAAGCCGTTGAAACACCAAAATGCGTTCCGAATCCGTGTCTTCGTCGGCGCTCAGCACGTCTTTGAGGCGCGTGATGATGGCCTCCATCTGCGGGCGCGTCGTCGAGTACGTCAGCTCAATCGAGCTTGACGTTCATCGTGTTGGTCATCGTCAGGTTCTCGACCGCGGTCGTGGCGAGGTCCGAATTCGGGATCGTGATGGTCGTGCCTTCAAAACTCAAAATCTTGGTCGACCGCATGCCGACGTCTTGAACAACACCTTCCCCATGCGCAGACCGAACGTAATCGCCCACCAAAAACGGTCTGTCTGTGATGATCATGAACGACCCAAACCAGTTCGACAGCGTCGACTGCGCCGCGAGCGCAAACGCGAGTCCGCCAATCCCTAGGCCGGCGATGAGGCTTGTCACGTCGTAGCCCCATTGTTGGATGACCGTAATGATGGTCACACCGATGACCGCGATGCGCAGCACGCGCTTGAGCATCGGGACCAAGTGGTCGTCCAGCACGTTTTCGGTACCAGCCGCCAACTCCGACAGATAGGCCGTCACGGCGTCGACGAGAACAAACACGCCCCACGCCACAAAAACGGTCCCCATCGTCTTGAGTGGGATCGCCGAGCACACGCCGACATCACCGATTCAGGCAGCTGCAACACCAACAGCGCCAGATACACCGCCACCAGGTTGAAGACCCAACCCAGGGGTTTTCGGACGTCCTTAAAGAGTGTCGTCGACGTCGGTCTTGGTGCGACGCGTCAAACCCAAGCGGCTTGAGCAACCTCGACAACAACGTTGTGCGCATCAACGCCAGCCATCAGGATCAAAATCGCCGCACCAATTCGCCATGCGGCAATCGCCCCAACATCCATCTTCATGATGTCGCCAAGCAGCACTTGTCCCTCTGGAAGCGGCGATTGTTCGGCGGTCTGCGCCCAGGCCAACGAACTAAATCCAAGGATCTGCATGGACACGAACAATGAGGCGATGGCGGACTTCAACGGCATGAAAAACACTCCAGACTCGGGGGTTGGAGTGTCCTATGTAGCAGCCGCTCGGTCGTTTGCGAAACCGTCGGGATCTCGGCTGGTACTTCAAATGGTCTTTATGAAACACGGCCGCGAGTATAGAACAGCGTCGCATTGACAGCGTCTTGGTGAGGAACCATGAAACTTTGGCAACTGAGTGTGATTTTTTTGTACGGGTGCGCCCATGCGCCCAGCGGGCCGGTCACCACGGTGGAGCTCTATCGCGGTAAGCCGACCCAGATCGCGTGTGCCGCGACAGGTCCATGCGCGGCGACCCGTGAGGGAGTGAAACGCGAAGAAGGGACACTGGAAGCCGGCAAGCCCGTGGGGCGATGGCGCTTCTACGACGCACAAGGTGTGTTGCGCGAAGAGGGCGACTACGTCGATGGGCTTCGACACGGGACGTGGCACTACCACGGTGTGTTCGTAGCAAGGTCGGGCAACCAGAGCATTGAGCTCACCACACGACCGTACGAGAACAGCGAAACGGACGCGACCGGCGACTACGTCAACGGCGTCATGAAAGGACCTTGGAGCCTCACTGGCCCGCAGGGCACAACGGTCTACCCGATGTCGGGCGACGTCTTTCGGGACGGCTTTGTCACGCTGGAAGGTCCGTTTTTGCAAATGGCGCCTGACGGAACCAAAGTCACCCAAGGCCAGTACGAGAACGCGCAGGCGGTGGGCGAGTGGCGCACGTGGTTTCCCGACGGACGACTGAAGTCCATTCGAAATCCACCCAACGGACGCTTTATCGACTTCTACCCAAGCGGCGCCAAACATCGTGAAGGCACGCTGGCGGGCGAGGTCGAGGTCTGGAATTCCAACTACTTGGAATGGCATGAAGAAATGCCGCTCTTGGTCGAACACGGGCAAGGGATCTGGCGGTACGCAACGAAGCAGGACGTGGATGGAAACCCGGTCACGGATCTGGGAAAACCTTGTCCAGACGGCACGATCGTGGCCGGCGCGGTCGACGGCTTGCGTGTTGAACAGTGGTGTCAACAAGCCTCGACATCACAAATCGCGACCAAACACGGCCCTTTTCGCGTCTGGTCCATCGAGTGGGGGCTGGTGCTCGAAGAGGGGAGCTTCGCCAATGGACAACGCGATGGCGTGTGGCGCTCCTTCAACGACGACGAGACAGAGGTCACGACCTATAAAGCCGGGAAGAAGGACGGCGAATATTTTGTGCGGCGAGCCAATCAGCAACTCAAGGTCGCCGGCGCTTTCGCCGGGGATGCGATGCACGGCGACTGGACCTACTACAATGCAAACGGCCAACCCGAGCGCGTCGAGAAGTGGAAGAACGGCAAACGGGTCGATTAGGAACAAGGGGATTCTCGGGCCTTCGTACCCCTCAGCGTCGCCAGCGGCGCCGCCGCCACCACAACCCGGCGATCAATAGGAGCGGCCACTGTGCCCCGCCTCCAGCCCCGGTGGCACATCCTCCGTCGTCGCCTCCGGATGCGGGATTCTGCCCCATGTCGACAGGTCCGTTGCCCATGTCGGGCGTCTCTTCGACGAGCGGTGCGTCGACGTCGTAATAGTCTGCGGGGGCCGCGCCGACGCCGGGCACCTGGGTCATCGCTCGAAACGTGATCTCCGAAGCGCGATGAAAGTAGTCTCGGCCGCGTGTAACGCTCGCTGCGGCGTCTTTGACGTCCCCTTGGGCGTGGACGTAGGTCGGCAGCAATCGAAACAGCAGCGACGGTGTGGTGCCCTGATACGACGTTGTCGTGAGCTCACGCGGAAGGACGACGATGTGGCCCAACCCAAACGTGGCGACGTCGGCCTTTGCGACGTTGACCGTGTCGCTTGGTCGAATCGAGCGATTCGCAAAGAAGTAGAGGTTAAACCAAAGACCTGTGGCCAGTTTTGTCCCAAAAACCAGGTGACCCCGGTTGAGCTCCCCGGTGCAAAAATCGTCGAGCGAAAACGCACGTACGCTGCCTGGTGGATCGGCGGCAATCACCGTGTTGGTCGCGTGATCCACGCCCACACCCGTTGCGCTTGCGAGGCGACCCTCGACCACACCATCGCGAACGCACAGAGCCGCGTTGTCCTCCAAATGGATGATCCAGCGATCGGCGACCTGCGTCATGCTGCGCGCCGGGCCGTTGACGTTCAACATCGCTCCAGCAGCGCTCATGACGTCACCTGACGTCGAGACCCAATGCAGCCCGCCCGTCGCGTCGTATCCACACGTCGTCACGTCGATGATGTCTGTCGAGGTGATGCGATCCGGCGTGTGGTCTTGGGCCAGTGCCAGCAACACAATGCGTTGGTTCTGGTCGACAATGCACACCTCACGTAGGTCGGGTGCAACCGCCATGGCCCGGGGTGCCATCGGAATCCCGGGGTCGATGCCCAACTGCCGCGTGATCGCGCTGTGGGGCATAAACATCGTCGTCGCCCCGGTTGGGCCATGTTTCCAAAGCGACCCGTTCGCGTCCGCGAGCAGAATGTCCCCGGGCTCCAAACCCGCGGTGGTGGGCACGGCCTGTTGGTACGTCTGGGCGTACGCCTCCGGGTTATTGATCGCGACCTCACGCGTCTCGTCGGCGCCCTGACACACCGTGCCGGCCGAGCTCGAGACACACGTGATCGTGCCATTGAACGTTACCGCGATGCGCCGGCGATACCGGTAGCTCGCCAACCATCCGTCGGCCGCCCACTGCTGTACCGCGATCTGGTGCCCGACCAGTCCTGGCGTCGCGATCGCAAAATTGCGATCCAAAAACTGGTAGGCAGACTGCAGCGTCAGCGCACCGTTAAAGTCTGTGCCCGGCTCAAAGTTAAAGAAAACGACGTAACCCGACTTATCGGGAAGCGTGCGAATCGCGGCGATCGACACCGCATCTGCGATCGTCCCGGTCTGGTCATTTCGTGCCAGATACTGCGTCCCCAAAACCGGTCGCAGCACGTCGCCATCAAACGCAAACACGCGCCCGTTGGGCACGGTGTGCCGAAACAAATCGAACCCGTGAATCGTGTCTCGCCCCACGAACTCGAACTGCAGCAACAGCCCGTTCAACGCGTCTGGGGGTGCGATCCAACGCGGCGTGCCGTCCTCAAAGATCTCGATGCCTTGCGGCGTCCCCGTCCCGTCCGTGTGCATCAGGCCGTTGAGCCCCGCCACAAGCTCACCTGATTCAGCTTGCGAGGTGATCGTGTCGCCCCCCGTCGGCGCCCCGCTCGCCACGGACCAGGGTTCGTAGGTCGCACCCGGCTCGGGTTGCACCCAGATCGTCTGCCCGTCGGCGTCAAACGAAGGGGGTCTCCGCCCGAATGCGTACGACCCGATCTCGTCCCCGAGCAGCGCAAAACACGTCATGTGCCAGCCGCCCGTGGGCGCGCCGTCGCCATACTGGCACACACCGCCCGGAAGCGGCGCCGCGTCGTCCATCCAGAAAGACCGCACATCGATGCCGCCCTCGACACCATCATCGGTCACCTCGTGGACGCGCAGCACGCTCCAATCCATGATGCTGCTCGACAGTCCAAGCGCCGTAGGTCCGGCGTACGCCTCATCCTGCGGGCTCGTCGGGTCTGTGCCGAGCAACACCTCAGCGGCGTCAGGCCGCCCGTCAAAGTCGCTGTCGAAATTCCCGTCGCTGGTCCCTAGGGCGAGCTCCTCGCGCAGCAGGAGGCCGTCGTAATCGATGTCGGCCACGTCGGGGTCAAACGCGATACGCTTGAGCGTGGTACCCTCGACGAAGTACCGACGCCCCTGACCATCGCTGTACGACTGGACCTGCGTATCCACCACCATCGCTCGGTCACGAATCTGCTGCGGTGTGCCCGTCAGCGGCACCGCACGCCTGCCCAGCTCGACCACGCCGAGTTCGAAGATGGGACGCATCGTCATGCCGGTCTCACCCGAGGTCTTCGTGTAGCGGTAAATCTGCTCGGGGTTGAGGATGACCTCCATGGTGTCGCCGTCAAATCGGAGCACCCAGCCAAACCCGATCCGGGCCGACACAACGTCGCTGTCGACCGACGTCACCAGCGCGACCCATAACTTGCCGTCCGGCGCATAAAACGCGTTGACTTTGGTCAGCGACATCACGGTCTCGCGCCCGGACGCGCGGCCTTCAAGGGGTAAGTCGCCGGACGCTTCCAGCGCCTTTCGCCAAATCTCATCCGCCGAAAGCCATGGCTCAAGCGTGGGTGATGTCGCCCCAAGATCAACGCGCAGCAGCCCCTCGGACGAAGAGACGATCGCGGGTCGGTCCAGGCGTGTGGAGCTCATCGCAAATCGCAGAAAATTCGCCGCGGGCGCCACGTCGGGCGGCACATCGAGCACCATGCTCGCGGCCTCGCACCCGCCAATCTCAAGCTTCAGACCGTCGAGGCGTGGTTGCCCTTGCCCCGGCTGCATCGTCGCCAAAATCACGCGATCGTCTCCCACGATGGGAACAATCTTCAGATAGCCCGTCGGCGCCGGCACGGGGGTCGTCGTGACCTGAGTCGGCGTTCCAGCCACGTCTTCCCAACATCCGCTGGTCCGCCAAACCTTCGTGTCACTCAGAACGCGACTTTCGTAGTCAAGGGGTTGGCCACCAAACAGCACGTCTTGCGCGATGATCCCGCGCTGGGCCCAAGCGGATGTTGGCAAAAAAGAGAGGACCACGAGCGCGGCCACCATCAAAGTGGGTCGTGTCATGACGTCAACCTTTCGAAGCGTCTTTGGTTAAATCGCTGCCAACACCATAAAACAACGCCGCGCGCTAAAAAAGGGTCGGTTCGCCTCGCCTGCCGTGCGCGTGGACCGCAAAACCTTGAAACGCGGCCTCTCGGATGCGAAAATCCCCGCGTCGTGAAACACGGGGAACAACCTTGAACATGTGGCGGATTATCTGGCTCTCAGGCCTTTCGTTGGGGCTATTTTCGTGTGGGCAACCCTCCCCGGAAACCGGCGACCCGACCCAAGACACAACTTGGGCCGCAACCTGCAGGCTGGTGGCTCAATCCCCTCAGGCACAGGCGATGGACGCGAGCGGAGAGCGCTTTCTGATTGGCAGCTACCTCGACCTCGACCACTCCTCAAACGTCGAACTGCTCGTGACCGGGGACGGCGGCCGCACCTACAAACCCGTTGTGGCCGAGTACCTGCGGCCCGGCATGGAGGGTGTGCGTCTTTGGCGCTTCGACGGCTCGCCGCGTGGCTTCTGGCTGGGTGAAAACCACGTCTTTGTCGCGGTGATCGGTGAGCGTGTCTCCGACATTTTCGCCGCGGATTGGATGGCCGTCAGCGAAGACGGCGGCGAGACCTGGACGCATGTACTGCGCGAGGAAGGCGCGTTCGAACTCGACGGATTCACAGGCGGCAATCGTCGCTGGCGCGCGGGCGACGCGGTCAATGTCTCCGACGGCGAAACCCACCACGGAAGCGTTGACGGCGGCAACACGTTTGAACCCATTGACCAACCCGTCTCGCGCCTCGCAGGCGACGAATCTGGACTCAGCAAATGGAGCGACGGGCCGTCGAGCTCTGGCGTAGAGCTTCGCCGCGGCGACCAGACCGACTACACCGCACCCTACCCCGTCGTGTGGAAAGACCTTGCGAGCAGCGAAACCAAAGGAAGTCTTTGGTCAACTTCGGAGGTCTTCCGGTCGTCGAGATCACGTCGGTGCTGCGCCGTGACGCGTCTCCTTCAGAGCCATTGTGTCACTGACACATGCGTCTGACCAACACGACCACTACGTTCTTTGTGACATCGCGCCCGGCCAAAGCTTTTCGCTTGAGCCACGCCCGCCGCTGAAGGGCCTTGCAGCCATACAACCCGGCGAGCTTGGGGTCTGGGCGCGAGGGTCCCCATCCGGGCTCGACCGATTATCGAAACGAACAGCACATGGTCATCACCCCCGCTGGCCGCGCCTACTACACGACCGCCGGGCTCATCCAACTCGCGGATACACAGGCCGACTGGATCCGCATCTGGACAACCCTGCCCGCGAGCTGCGAATCCTTCAGGCGCCCTTTTTCCTGAACAACAACCTGATGTCGTTGCTCTACACCTCGGACGACCTGCGTCGCACGGGCGCGGTCACGTACGACCTGCTGACCGGCGAGGTGTTCACCGAAGGGATCGAGCCCTACCGGCCTATCGGAACGCTTGACGAGATCGCCCGGGGCAGCCGCGCGATGGGCCTATCCGTTGTCAACACGGGCCAAACGGCGCATCGAGCTCCGGTCGCAGGGGCCACAGATTCCTCCACCGAGGCCCGAAAATTCCTGCCCGTACGTTCCTCAGCGGGCGGACCATCGTCGGCCTGACGCTGCGCGAAGCCTTCGAGCGACCGCTCAACACGTACATCCGCGTCTCGGACCTGCTCGACGACACGCCCGCAGACGCGAGCGAATGCATCGAGGACCTCACGATTCAGGGCTGTGCGTTGCTCGAAGGGTCGAGGCCAAGGTCGTCCTGCCTGACCGCGACGGCCGGCTCTTCGCCCTCGACATCACGCGGCAGCGCCTGCTCAGGCATCGCCCCGACCGGGGCCCCGCCGAGTGGGACGTGCTCGTGGATGGGCTGGTCCGGCCCCGCGACCTCGAAATCCGATACCATCAGGGACGCGCCATGGCCTTGATCATGGACGGCGACATCCTCGCCGTTGACACGACCTCGCCGAACACGATCACGCGGAGGTTCGAATGAGACAGCTCGTTTTGGTCCTCGGCGCGGTCATCGCGCTCGCTTGCTTGCCGGACTCAAGCTACTCCTCGAGCCGACCCAACAGGCGCCCAGCCGTCAGATGCGGCTCAAGGCTGCACCGAGACCGGCCCTGCCTCGACCTTCCGCGGACGGAGCCGGCCTATCGGCTAAACGCGTCAACCGGCCCGGTCGAGATCTGCATCACCGGAAACAACCTCGGCGAGGGTGGCTACTTCCTCGTCAACGGGCAGAAAGTCGATGCCACGCAATGGCCGGTCGAGTTCCCCTTCGTGTGCCTCAACGTCGACGCCGACCTCGGCGCAGGCACGATCGCCGTGGTCCGAGACGACGGCGCTCGCTCAAATCAGGTCCTCTTTGCCGCGGCAGCGGTCATCGATCGGTGGGAGATTCCCGACGAAGTCCGGCCCGGCGCCTCGATCTTTGTGCACGGCAAGAACCTCCAGCACTCGGCTGTGTTAGGGCAGCATGTTCAGGAGGTCCGGCGCGACGACGACCGGATTGAGTTCATCTTCGTGCGTCCTGGCGTCCTCGAGGTCAGCATCGAGGGGGTCGAGGATTCCACCCAACAGATCACGGTCATCCCGGAGGTCAAACGAACCTGCGCGGCGGGGCCCAACACCTTGTGCTCGCTGCTCGTCAGCCATACCGGTGACTCCGCCGAGGTTCAGATCGCCGGGCTCGACGCGACCGTCACACAAGCCGAAGGCGCCCTCCTGAGCTTCGCTGGCCTGACGGACTCGCCGCCGCTCCCACACGGCGACCGTCACGACCGACGGCGCGACCACCCAGACAACCGTCCACAAGCTCGAGGTCGACCGAGAGACCGTGTTGACTTTTCGCCTGCAGCCGGGTTCATGTCGCGACGCGCCAACCGCCCGCCGGTCTCGACGGTCAGCTTGTGCAGACCTACTTTACGCACCTGCAGGGGTCCGACGTTGCGCAGTACGGCTTCAACGTGCTCGGCCGCATCCCGCTTGATGGAGCCGCGCGCCGTGAGGCCGCCGAGGGCGAGTTCGGATTCGAGCAGTACCTGAACCTGGGCGACGCGCTCAACACGTCGCTCGGCCCGTGGACCTTCGTTCAAGACCAACGCCTCCATGTGCTCGGAAAGAGCGCCGTCAGCGACGCATTGAGCATCACGACCTTCGACGCGAATTCAGGCGACGTGTGGAACCCCGCGTCGAGTCTGGGCGAAGCGCTTTTGCCTCAGTCTCGGATTGCTGCAGCGCGCTACTTCGCAGACACGCTCGTCTGGCTCGAAGGACGCCGATTCAGCGAGCAGCCGCAGCGTGTCACCGTGCACGGCGCAACGCTTAGCCCCGAGGATGCCCAGGCCCTCGAGAGCCTATTCTTCGACACCTCTGCCGGGTGGCTCAACGACGAGGCCGCCTTCGTCACAACCTGCGCGGCACCGGATGCGCCTGCGGGGATCGCGCGGCTCGAGCTGACCCAGCAGGACACCGTCACGCTGGCGAACCTGCTAAAGATCTACCCCGCCGACGACCCACAGCTGCACATCCTCGCCTGTCACGGCACCGACGACGGGCTGTACTGGGTCGAGCGACGCGAAGGGACCGAGCGCCTGATGTTTCTTGGGAATCGGGACGCGCAGCCAAGCGCGTTGGCGACATTCCCCACCGACACGCCAGGCGTGGGCCTGCGTTACGACCGACCCCGAAATCTCGCCACGGACCCCCAGCGCTGGGACCCCGGGCTGATGGTCATGCACGTCGCCGACTCCCAAGATGCCTACTTCATCTACGGGCTTCGCGATGCGCCCACGCCGTCGATCGTGCTCGTCGAATGGTCGCGCGGGTCCAACACCTTCGCCGTCTCGGAACCCATCCCGGTCGCGATGAACGCCGTGCCCGGTGAATTGTGTGTCGGCCCCTGGAACGACCAGCAGGCATGCGGCGAGATTGGCCAGTTCGGCTGCGGCCCCCTCGCCTGCGACCAGCAGACGCGCCTGCCGGTGTCGCGACCTTACGTCCAGCCCTGGGAGGCCGAAATGCTGGCCGTCGGCGAGGATGTGCACGTCTTCCTGACCGTCGCGCGAACCGAACAGCCGGCGTACGCGTCCCTGTACCGCTACGAGCTGCAGTATCTGAAGCTGCCGCGCCCCTAGAGCCCACCCGTGCCAAACTCCGAGGGGATGCGCAGGAATCTGAGCGCGGCGTTTTGTGCCTCCGGATGGTCCATGATGACCGTGTGTAAGGCATCGACCACGACATGTTCAGACATGGTGGACAACTTGGTCTCTTCGACGCACACGACGCCGTCGTCTTCGCCGTCCAACAGGGGATTCAGGCCGGCTCCTTCGCGGGGACGGCCAGCAATGACCATGACCGGCGAGCACGGCTCCGCGAACGCAACACCCCGAGCGACCTCGAAGCCCGCGGGACCAACGACGCCACCAAAGACGGTGGGCACGGCGTTTACGAACGTTCGAGCAAGCGCGGATCCTTGGTTGGGCGGCGCCATCATGACGACGCGCCCCTTTTCGACCCCATCGGGCCAACGTGGGCTGGCAAGCACACCCCGCGCGACAATGCCGCCCAACGAGTGCGTCACGAAACTCACCCGGCCGACACCTTCCAGATGTGCAAGCACCTCGAGGACCTGCGCGACGTGCGCGCCGAGCGAGCGACGCGTGCTCGGGTAGTCCAAGCGCACCGTTCGATGCCCCGCGGCCTCTAGGGCCGCTGCGATGCCAGCCAACGATCGACGACTGCGCCCCAGGCCATGAAGCAGAACGACAACATCGGCGGGATGGGTGTGGGGCTGCAGACGATCGAGCTTATCTGTGCATCGCTCAAGCGTGCCAAAGGCATGGCGTCGATCGTTGGGGTCGAGCAACCGGTGGTGACCCGTGATGACGTGTTCTTGCACACGCCAGCCTTCTCGGTAACGGCGGTCGGCCCACAGCTGGGCGCCGCCCAACGTTGGGACCATACTGTGGGTTTGTGTTCGGCTTTGCATCGACGACATGGTGTACCTCCTCTGGGTGCACCGCTGGGAAGAGCAACGCCCGGGCCAATTTCGGAAATTTAGAATCACAATACATTACAACGACTTAACCTTTCGCACCACACGACCACATCGATAGGCATCGGTCACAATGTGTACATGGCATGTGCATCGAACGGACCGGATTTGCTGGAGTGTGGCGCTTTTCGGTGTTTCTTTTTGCGACCTGGCTCATCGAGTCAATGATGTCCGCAACTAAGACACGACGAGCACGATGGACCCTATCGCACATACCTTATTCGGCGCGACGCTTGCGGAAACGGGCCTTCGCCGCAAGTCCCGGCTGGCCGCGCCTACGCTCATCATCGGGGCCAACCTGCCCGACATCGACGCGGTGGTGACCGTGCTCGGTTCCGACACGTCGTTGTTGTTGCGCCGTGGCTGGACACACGGTGTCTTGGCGATGGTGCTGCTGCCCTTGATGCTCGCCGGCATCATGTGGCTGTGGGACCGGCGCAGACCGCCTGACGCCGATGCGCCTGCGTTCGACCTGCGCTGGATCATCGGGCTGTCGTACCTCAGCGTGTGGTCCCACCCGACGTTAGACTGGATGAACACCTACGGCGTTCGGTTGCTGATGCCGTTCGACGGCCGGTGGTTTTATGGCGACACGCTGTTCATCGTGGATCCGTGGATGTGGCTGTTGACCGCCGCCGGCGTTGTGCTCGCCTGCTCCCACAGCAAGCGAGCCATCGTGGGGTGGGCGGTGCTTGGCACCCTCGCGACCATGTTGGTGATGTTTGCCCCGATGGTCGCCGTGGGCGTCAAAATCGGATGGGCCTTGGGGGTTGTCGGCATCATCACGCTGCGCTTGCGAAGCGTGACATCCAGCAGCGTGGCACGCAGTGGATTGGCGACCTTGCTCGTCTACATCGGTGTCGTGTTCGGGCTCGCTCGCATGGCGGAACAAGACGCCTTTGCAAAGGAGCGGCCGCTTGAGGTGCAGTCGAACCCCGTGCCTGGCCTGCCGTTCGAGCACCGCGTGGTGATGGTCTTCGAGGACAGGTATCGCGTGATGCCACCGCACGAAGACGCCTTTGACGTCCCTCGCGAAAAGCCCGATGACGTCATCACAGCGGCGCTGGCGGCGCCCTCGATCAAGGGTTTTGCGAACTGGACCCGTTTTCCTTACTGGACCAAAGAGCCACAAGACGACGGCGGCTGGCTCGTCACATTCCGCGATTTGCGTTACGTCGACCCGGGTCAGCCCGCGCAGGGCATCGGGATGGTCCAAGTTCGCCTCGATTCGGCGCTCAACCCCATCGACTAGTCAGCGCACGGCTATATCGCGCCAATCACGCCAATCGCGCCAAATCGTGCCAATCGCGCCAAATCGCGCCAAATCGTGCCAATCGCGCCAAATCGTGCCAAATCGCGACAGATCTGGCACACTAGGTCTGATTGCGCCAACCTTGACGCTATCGGGAGTCAACCATGACAGACGAGTACACAATTCTGAGTACCATACGCGATGCGTCCGACAACGGACTCGCAATGCGAGACCTCGTCGATCGCCACCCCGACGTATCTCGGCGGACTCTGCAGCGCCTAGTTAACGAGCTCATCGAAGCGGGACGGATTGAACCACTCGGTGCGGGGCCTGCCCGCCGATACATGGCGCGATCGTCGGGCCACCTCGCCCCGTCCAATACCATGCACCTCTCTCCGGAGGCGCTTGATGTGCGCGAGTACGTTCGTGGTCCCATCCCGAGTCGAGCTCCCGTCGGCTACCAGCGCGAATTTCTCGACGCGTACACGCCGGGGCAGACATTCTATTTGGACGAACGGCTGCGCAACCGGCTTCGGCGCATCGGGTCAACCGGCGCTGAGGCGCTTCCTGCAGGCACGTATGGACGGGGAATCCTTGACCGATTGCTCATCGATCTATCGTGGGCGTCGAGCAACCTCGAAGGCAACACCTACAGCCTGCTCGACACCCGAGAGCTTATTGCGCATGGTCGCGTCGCAAGCGGTAAAGACGCGACCGAGACGCAGATGATCCTCAACCACAAGGCGGCCATCGAGCTGCTCGTGGAGAGCTCGGAGACCATTGGATTCGACCGCTACACGCTGCTGAACCTTCACGCGATGCTCAGCGAGAACTTACTGCCCAATCCCGCTGACGAAGGGCGAGTTCGCGAGATTGCCGTCGCCATTGGCGGCAGTGTCTACACACCGCTTTCCGTTCCTAGTTTGATCAACTCCGAATTCGACGTGTTCCTCGCAAAGGCTGGCGCAATTTCGGATCCTTTCGAACAAGCGTTCTTCGCCATGGTTCACCTACCCTACTTGCAGCCCTTCGCCGATGTGAACAAACGCACGTCCCGACTCGCCGCAAATATCCCGCTCATCAAGGCCAACCTCGTTCCATTGACCTTTCTCGACGTGCCGCCGGCGGACTATACCTCGGCCATTCTCGGCGTCTACGAGATGACGCGCGTGGACTTGTTGCGAGATGTATTCGTATGGGCCTACGAGCGTTCCGCCCAGCGATACTCGGCCGTGTCGCAGGAGTTGGCCGAACCCGACCCACTCCGCCTCGCGTACCGCGATCTCATCAAGAACGCGGTCCGTGAGATCGTCTTGAACCCCGAGCGAGACCTTCAAGGCACGCTCGATCAGCAACTGAGTACCGTCACCGGGCCAGAGCGGGACGCGCTGTCAGAACTGGTCAAGCAAGAGACCGAACGCCTTCATCCGGGAGTGCTCGCGCGGTATGGGCTTCGGCCCTCGGAGTTTGACCGGTGGAGGAACGCGCAAGGCCAGTGATGCGCCCCTCGTGCTTCCGGTTGCGGCGCTTCGCATGTGTCAGCGGACCACCTTTCCCTGCCCTTCCTCGACGATTGCACCGTCGATCTTGGACTTTTCGACGACGATGTCCCCTGTCGAACCCGAGAACGTCCGCAGCGCGGCGTTCGGCGACGTCAACTTCGAGCGGATGATTCGAAGCTTACCCGCACCGGCAACTTGCGCGGCGGCCGCTCCGCCGTGAATCTCGCAGTTGCGCAGCGTCACATTGCCCTTCATCGCGGTCACGGCCACGAGCTTCGTGTCGATGATGCACCCGTCGATCTCGATGTCACAATCGCCACCGATCACGACAGCCCCTTCGTCGAAATGCAGCTTCTTGTACTTCTGCGGTTTCGTTCCAGTGCAGACGAGGTCCTCGGGCTGGTAGGTAAAGCCCTTGCGCACGCGTTGTTTGGTGGCCTTCGGGATCACCACTTCGTTGGGTGTTTTCTGCGCGTCGACGATCTTCCCAGCCCCACGCACGTCCGGTTTGCCGCCCTTGACGCTTGTACGGATAAGGTTGACGTTCCCTGTGCTGTGCGCGTGCAGCAATATCGGCTTTCGGCGAGCGTTGACTTCGCTGTCAACGACGGTGATGTCGCCCTTGCCGTCGACCCACAACACATGTTCATCGCCCGTGACGACGCACCGTTCGAGTGTGATCGGGCGGTCCTTCGCGACGACTGAGCCGTCGATCTTACAATCGCGCAGCACAATCCCGCAGTTCTTCCCGGCGTAAACGCCCTTCTTGACGTGAACGTTGGACATCTCGACATCGGCATCACGACACGTGACGTTTTGCACCTCGCGATACTTTGCGACCGATGGACGCGAGACTGCCCCGGTGGAATCCACATCCAGATTCTCGATGACCACCTGTGCCATCGAGGCGGTGGGCACGAGAAGCAAAACAAACAAAGCAATAATCTTGTCTAGTCGCATGCAAAACTCCTGACGGTTTGGGCACAGTCTAACGGACCGCAACCGTTCCAACTAGACGAGCCCTTCGAGCCGCTTGAGGAGGATCGCAGCCCGGTCGTAGCTGCGAATATGCGCCGCCAATGCGTCCTCGCATTCGTTGGGGTCCAAGCCTTGCAGCCACTCACGCACGAAATCTGCTACCTCGGTTTCCCGCTTCAGTTCGTCCCACACTGAACTGTTGCCGTCGAGGATCGTGGCTATATCTTCAAAATCTTGGCTTGCGTAAAGATCGCCGCGTCCTCGCTCGCCAAACGCCTCAATCTTCGCAGCCAGAAGATGAAGGACGTCAAACACCTCGATTGTCTCGCCGTCGTCGAGTTCGTACGAGATTGCGTTGTCAAATCCTTCTTCGAACCATCTGCTCTCTGAGAAGCCGAGGATCTCTGGTCTGGTGGGCATCACATCAAGAAGAAGTCCGTCCCTTTCCCATCGGCAGATCGGCCCGCCCTCGGTCACGATTTGTTCGAAATTGTGGTTTCGTAACTCTTCTTCCACTTGGCCGAAGTCGGCGTAGTTCAACACGGCAATGACTACATCGACATCTTTGGTAGTGCGTACAGGACCCGCTGCGGGATCATCGACATGCAAATGCACCGTAGCCCCCCCAATAAAGACCATCTTCCGCTTCAGGGGAGCAAGCAGGTTCCTTGCGCGGCCGAGCATCTCCTGACTCGAACTATTCAAGTCGCTTCTCCAATTCCGCAGCAGCGACTTTGCGCTCGCGGGCTGATCCGACGCGAATGATATCCACCAGTGCAAACAGTGCATGGAGCTTGGGATGCTGAGATGCGACCATCGGCAACGAATCATGAAGCGGTGCCACCTCTTGTCCACGCACAGAGCCGGTAGCGTGAGGCCACACGTATTCTTCCGTCGTCTCCAACATCACACCGGACAAACCGGGCGCCCCCCAGCCAGCCGGAATGCCACGTGTCACCCGGCCAGGCTTGACCGCAAAGGAGTATCGTGCCCCGTGGATGAGAAACTCCAGGAGATTGCGTCGAATGACACGACGTTTCTCTCGGACGAAAAGTCCGGCAGCTTCTGCGCGTTCAAGGGATTTGAATACCTGAGACGTCGGCATCTGCAGATCGCTAGCCAGTTGAGCGTAGGTCCACTCAGTGTCCTCTCGACCGCTGAGGGCGACCAGGATGAATAGTTCTTGGGGTTTGAGCATCTGCACCTCCATTTCACATTTCGAAATATAAAACACCTCAAACACATTTCAAATTCTGAAATATGAAATACCCAATCCAACACTAGGCTCCTGACCCTTGCGGTGTTGACCGTTTCGATCGACACCCCCATCCGGTCCGAGGCGAGCCGTCCCAAACGCTTGACCCCTCCGGGCCAAGTCGCAGCCGACGGAGGGTCAAGTCATGTTTAGAAACCGTGTTGTTTCTTAGTGGAGCTGATCAGGATCGAACCGACGACCTCTAGAGTGCGATTCTAGCGCTCTCCCAGCTGAGCTACAGCCCCGGGTGGATAAATTCATAGGTCCAGCCTAAATATTGGTCAATACCTGTCGCGGATGAAAACGATGAATCTGAATGAAGACGAACTACCCGCATCGCGACTTCTCGCTCTGATTCGGGCTGGCAATATCGAGGCATTGACCGACGAACTAGCGACGGACGCTCGGTGGGCGACGGCGACGATTGTGCGGCGGTGCGAACCCGAGTTTCGCTACCCTTTGATCAATGCAGCCACAGACTGGCCTGGTCATTTTCCAAACGTCGACCAAACGTTGCACGCACTGGTCGCGGCGGGCGCAGATGTCAACGCGCGTTGCCAAGGCGCGCATCACGAGACCCCGTTGCATGGGGCAGCCAGCAGCAACGACATCTTGGCGGTTGAGACTCTGCTGGCCTTGGGCGCAGACATTGAGGCTGACGGGGGTGTGATCGCAGGGGGAACGCCCTTGGACGACGCCGTCGCGTTCGCGCAGTGGGACGCCGCGCAGCGACTCGTCGTCGCGGGTGCCCACACGGCCGTATGGCATGCAGCGGCGCTCGGGCTCAACGATCGGGTGGATGCGTTTTTCGCAGCCGGCGAGCCGCCCACAAAACATCCGTGGGGCTCGCCCGATTCACGCGCGGTTGACCTCGCGTTCTGGGCCGCCTGCCATGGTGGTCAGCTGGCGGTCGCAAAAGGTCTGCTTAGCCGTGGGGCCGATCCCAGGTGGACGACACCTTGGGACGGTTTGTCGCCCAAGGACGCGGCGGTTCGCGCCCACGCGGCAGATGTTGTGGTGTGGTTGGAGTCGTTGCCGACCTAGTTGCAGCCCTGTGTGGGCGGCTGCTTCAACCCCAAGTAGTCGTAGGTGCCGGTTCGAAAGTAGGTCGACACATCCCACAAACCAACGCCTGGATACTGCGTGAAGTTACAGCGCTCGTAATTGGCGTTCGCCCAAATGACCTCGAGCGGCTGCGCCGACAATTGCCCGAACGCGTCGATCACGATGTCGTTGGCGCCAAGCCCCGACGCGTTGTCCAGATTAAGGAACACCGCGATGCGGTCGTCGCCGTTGAACGCCGTTGTGCCGTTGTCCTGCCGGTCGCAGTACTGCGCCGGAATCGTCCCCATCGAGTTGCACAGGGTGTACGTCCCGCCGGCCGGTACGCTGCCCGAGAGCGCCACCGATGACGTGCACGTCGCGTCGGCGTTTCGCACCGTGCACACGTGAATTCCGCCTAGGTTCAGGGTCGTGCCCTCGCAGTTGTACAGCTCGATGGCCTTGTCGTTGCCCGGTCCCTCGTAATACTGCGAGATGAACAAACATACGTCACACGACGATGTGTCCCTCTTGCAGCTGCTGTTGCAGCAAATGCTGCCGTCGCACTCTTCGCCTTGGGCCGTCTGCACGACGCCGTCGCCACAGTACTGCGCGGTTCCGGCAACCAGCTGACACTGTGAACAGGTTTGGCAGCTCGTCTGACCGTAGGTGCACGGTTGCGATGGCCCGTCGCACTGTTCCTGCGCCTGTTTCGTGCCGTCTCCGCAAAAACCAGTGACCGTCCCCGCCGCCATCTGACAACTTGAATTGCAATACGAACACTGACGCTCGCCGTACGGGCAGGTGGTCTGCTCGTTGCCGGTCGGCTCGCAGGCCTCGGCCCCGTCGATCAGGCCGTTGCCGCACACACCGTCAACGTTGGTCAATTGGATGTTTTGCGGCGGAAGGCCGTTGAACAACGGCTCGGTGCTGTTGGTCGGCCCAAGCACCAAGTTGTAGGTCTGGTCGCCGTCTTTGGTGTTGTCGTCGATCCCCGTGACCGTCACGCGCTGCGCGATGTTCCAGTTCAAGGCGTTAAACGTCAGCGACGTCACATCCACGGTCGCTTCCGTGTCGTCGTCGATCTTGACCGGCACGAGCACATCGCCGCCAGGCTGCGCGCTCAAGGTGATGTCCAGCAACGCCTGCGTACCGTCTTCGCCGGTCACAAATGCGTCGGCGTCGATCACAAACGAGCCTGGCTCGTCGTCGTCGATGATCTTGATCTTGAGCGGATTAACGATTCGCCCCGCAAAACTCGTGTCGTCGCTGACCAGCGAAAACTCGACCGTGGCGAGTGCGTCTTCTTCGTCGGTGAAGTCGTCGACAGGCGTCACGGTCAGAATCTGTGAGGACGAAAACGCCGCGGCCGAAAACGTCATCTCGGAGGGCAACACCGTCACCAAATCGGGATTCAGCGACACAATCAACACCGTCACGTCGCTGGTCGGCTGGCGCTTGAGCTTCAGCGCCGACGTCTTCGCCGGGCCCCCTTCCAACAATTCGGTAATGGGCTCGACCGAGAGCTCGGCGCTGCCCACATTCACGACACAATCGGTGCACTCGTTGCCCTTTTTCGACGATTCCGAATCGCCGCAAGACATCGCGAGCACCACCAACACACCCAACCATCGATTCATTGTTGTCTCCCATCAAAACGCGCACATCCTAGCGAATGTCGCTGCGCGATGCCACGTCGGCTGGCACCCGGAATTGATTTCTGCATGATGGTCGTTAGACTTTGCGGGGTGAACGAGGTGAACGATGACGCACGAAGAATATTTGCAAGCAGTCCGCGATACACTTGCGGCGCAGCCGCTGCAGCCTTCGCTCTCTGCTTACGACCAGATCAAGCGGATGAACAACCTCGAGACCCTGACCCCGGTGTCCTCCAGAAGCAGAGTTTCCTCCGTTGGTGCCGGGAACAGCATCTTGATCTCGGAGACATCGACCTCGAAGGATTCCAAATCGGAAACGAGCACCACGTAGTTGGTGACGACCGTTTCTTCTACAAGGTCACGTTTCCCTCGGCGGCTGGCTATCATGTCAGCATCAGTCCGGAAGATGGCATCGAATTTAACAATTCCCTTCCTATCGACTATCTGCGGCGCCAAGCTCTGCAGACCGAGCTGTTCGATGTCGAATGCGACTTTGTCGGAATCATCGGATTACCCTATCGGTATCAGTTGCTCACACGTCAACAACGCGTCGTGGGGGAACCTGCGTCACGGGACGCCATCCGTGAAATGATGCTCAGCCGAGGCTTTGTTGAACTTCCCACTCGGTACGCACAGGGAAAAGAGAACTCGCTTTCGTTCTTCGACAACAACTACGCGGTGTTCGATTTACGGCCGGCCAACGTGGTCGAGGCTCCAAACGGGCTATGTATTCCGATTGATTGTTTCGTCACGCGGCTCGATTCTGACACGTATCAATTCCTGCTGGGCTGTGTTTGAGCATGCTGACCGCAAATCCTGCCCCACCAAAATCCGAAGACGAATTGCTCGACCGCGCGCACAGCATGGCTGGCCACACATTGGGCGAGGTCGCCGAGGTGTTGAATGAAGACGCGCCGCTCGATCTGCGGCGCAACAAAGGCTGGGTCGGCCAAATCATCGAACGCTATCTGGGCGCGTCGGCTGGCAACAAACCGGTGCCCGACTTCGAAAACCTCGGCATCGAGCTCAAGACACTGCCGGTGGACCTCGACGGCAAACCGTTTGAATCCACGTACGTCACGACCATGGAATTGTCCGACGCCGACGACGTCGAGTGGGAGACCTCCAACGTGCGCCTGAAGCTGCAACGTGTGTTGTGGGTGCCTGTGCAGGGCGACCGCGCCATCGAGGTTCCTGACCGCATGATTGGGCGAGCCGCCTTGTGGTCACCCTCCACCACCGAAGAAGCTGCACTGCGGGCCGATTGGGAGTCGCACATGCGCGCGGTACGTGAAGGATTTGTTCAAAACATCCGCGGCACCGACGGCGACTTTCTGCAGGTTCGGCCCAAGGCCGCGAACTCGGACACCAAGACGTGGGGCGTCGACGAATTCGGGGGCGCGATTTTGACAAACCCGCGTGGCTTTTATCTGCGCGCGCTTTTTACCGAGTACGTTTTGCGGTCCCAATTGGCGGCAACCCGGCGCGCCATCGACGCGTACAACGACGACTAAAACCGCCAGCCGTAACCCCACAACAAACCGCCAAAAAGCAAGGAATCGCCTAAGGCATTGATGCTGGCCTCGCACGTGAAAAACCCATGTGACACGTGCCAATCCACCACCAGCGACAACTCTTGGGCGCGGCCCCACTCTTGGGTCTCGCCGTCGATGCGCACGTCGTCAAATACACGATAGCCAGTGCCTAGGCCATACTGTAACCCGACATAGACCGATGAAACCCAATACCCCACGCCGCCACGCGCGGTCAGAATCGTCGCGCTGAAGTATTTTCCAAGGGTCGTGGCGTCGTCGTGAATGTACGGCAGGCTCTGCAGCGACACCGCAAGCCGAAACCCAAACGGCAACCCCAGCCCAGCCCGCGCGCCCAACATCGGCCCCCAAAAATCGTACAGCGGGGTATCATCCCCATACGAGTCGCCGGCCGCGGCAACGCCGCCGAGTACCGACACAAACGGCCAGAGCTCAAACCAATGATTGACCACGGGTTCGTCGAATTTGGTCGCCCAATCCTCGTAAGATTCCTCGGCGATGACCTGTACGGGAGCCAGACCACAGGCCACCAAAATCAAGCCACATAAGGCGTTTTTGGTGGAGTTATCCATCAGTGTTCCGGCCAAAAGACCCCAAAGGTCGCACAATAGCCGTCTAGGTCTTTCGGGTACCGGTCGACGGCCGAGTTGACGTGAATGAAACCCACCGTCAGCGACATGTCGATCCCCTTCAACTTCCAGATCGGACCGGCTTCGAGCCGAAAATTCACGCCGTGACCCGCGCTGCCGACGGCCGCGAACGCTTGGAAATCCGCAACATCCGAACCCGGTGCAACCCAGCGAAACGTGCCCGCTGGCCAGACCTGCGAGATCTCGTCCCCCGCGTAGTTCCACGCGACCTGAGCCCCCACCCACGCGTACGCAAACAGGTTGTATTCGGCGACGCCCGAAAAGCCCCCGTCCTCGTTGATGAAGGTCGTGGTGAACGCCACGCCAAATCGAAACTCCTCGATCAGCGGGATGTCGTCGGGCTCGTCCTGAGCGAATGCGGACCCAGAGCCTGCCAAGCACGCGATACACACCACACACTGAACACCGACCGGACAAAATCGCGAGGCGTTACTGCCCACAGGCGAGGTTCACAGTGCCGGAGTTGCCCTTCTCGTTGGACCACAACGCCACGTCTGACCCGTCGTAGCTCAAGGTCGTCTGTCGCACGCCAGCGCTCCACGTCACTACCCCGCCGTCGGCCGGGCACTCGCCCTGGCAGACGTTGAAATCGGCAACGTCGGTGTCCCAGGCGACCAATCCGATGCGTGTGGTCCAGCTTCCAGCCAGACCCAAACACTTCGCCGCTGCATCGATGGTCGCGACGTAGCCCCCTTCGCGTGAGGTGGCTTTGTTGTCCGCGGTGTATCCCTTCCAGTCCGTGGTGACGTTCAGGGTGCGGGTCGTGCCCGACTGCGTGCGAACGACCGAGGCGTTCCAATCGCCCACACCGTTGTTGATCTGCAATCCGGTCGCCTTGTAATCCACCGCGAGCGCGAAATCGTCGGTCAACGTGTAGGTCGCGACGACGTTGCCGCTGACCTTGAGGTAGCCGTACGGACTCCGTGCAGTCCGTCAACGTGTAGGTCACGACGTTGCCAGCCGGCACACCCACGACGCAGTTCATGCCCAACTCGTCAAACACACCAATCGCCGCTTGATTCGCGGCCTCGTTTTCGTCGGCAAGGTTGGCTGGGTCGGCGGACGACAACGCTTGGATCAGCACTGCTTCCGCGGACGTGTCGTCGGTCGCGGCGCTCTGGTCGTTCGCGGTGTCTTGGCCGGATTCGCCGAGCACGGGGTCGGACTTGTCACAGCCGGCGCCACCCAACGCGGGTGAGCAAGCAAGAAGGCCGACAAACAACCAAAGACGAGGCGTAGACATTTTGGGCTCCATGTGGGGATTTCGTTCACGGTAGGAGCCTGCAGAGGCCGTGTCAAACAAGGCGATACCGCCATATTTTCGCAAAACTCTCAGTTCCGGCTAAGATCGTGGTGTTAGGGAGGTTTGCATGCGGCTTTTTCTGGTCTTGATGGTGGGGGTTTTCGCGGGATGTGCCGAGGGCGACACGACGTCGAGCCCAACCGAGGACACCGATGTCCGGCCCATCACCGATGTTGGCCACAACAACAGCGTCGACGCCGGCGACTCCGACGGGTCAGCGTGCACCCCGGCGGCCGAGGTCTGCGACGGTGTCGACAACGACTGCGACGACGTCATCGACGAAGATTGCGCCTGCAAAGCGGGCGAAACACAGCCGTGCAACGATTCCGGCGTGGACTTCGTCGAGCAGGGAGCCTGCGCGTTTGGCCAACAAGCATGCGTCGATGGAGCATGGGGAGAGTGCGTAGGCACCGTGGCCCCCGACATCGAATCATGCAACGGCGTTGACGACGACTGCGACGGCGACATCGACGAAGAGCTCGGCGAAGAGACCTGCGGCGTGGGCGCATGCGAGGTCACGATCAACGTGTGCGTCAACGGCCAAGAGGTCGCCTGCGAACCCGGCACACCAAACCCGACCGAGGCTTGCGACGGCGTCGACGACAACTGCGACGGCGATGTCGACGAAGGCTGCGAGTGCCTGCCCAATCAAACCCAACCGTGTTACTCGGGCAGCATGGCGACACGCGGCGTCGGGCTGTGTGCCGACGGCGTTCAAACCTGCGACAGCCTTGGCCAATGGGGCGCCTGCATCGGCGAAGTGCTGCCCACGGCTGAGCTGTGCGACGGCATGGACAACGACTGCGACGGGGTCGATGACAACGGCAACCCCGGCGGCGGAACCACCTGCAACACGGGCCTGACCGGCGTGTGCGCCATCGGCGACCTGACCTGCCAAGGCGCCGCCCTGGTCTGCGTGCAGCGCAACATGCCCTCGCCAGACCTTTGTGACGGGCTCGACAATGATTGCAATGCCGCAACGGCGGACGGCTCGGCGGAAGCGACGCTTGGCACCATGTGTGATGGTCCCGACACCGACCTATGCCTGGAGGGCAACATCGTGTGCCAAAACGGGTCGTTGCAGTGCAATGACACGACCTCGAGCCTGATCGACGTGTGCAACGGCATGGACGACGACTGCGACCCGACCAGCGTCGATGGTTCCGAAGACCCGGGCATCGGGCAAGCCTGTAACGGCCCCGACACCGACCTGTGCAACGAAGGCGTGCGCGTTTGCCTTGGGGGTGCGCTCAGCTGCAACGACACCACCGGAAACGCCATCGAACTGTGCGACGGCATCGACAACGACTGCGACCCTGCCACGGCCGACGGCAGCGCCGAACCGACCCTTGGGGCCGCGTGCGACGGAACCGACCTGGACGTGTGCCTTGAAGGCACCATCACGTGCAGCACGGGCGCGCTTGCGTGTTCGGACACCACATCATCCACCGTTGAGGCCTGCAATGGGCTCGACGACGATTGTGATGGCACCATCGACAATGGCTTTAATCGAAACGACAACCCAAGCTGCAGCGCAACATACTTCGACATTGGCGGCGTTTCGGGTGACTCCGGCTCAGATACGCTCAGCGACTCTTGGTACAACGAAGAGTGGCTGCGCTTCATGGTCTACGAGGACAGCCTAAGCTCGCTCTACCTCTCGGCCACGATTTCGCTCACCAGCGCTCCGGGCACCGACTACGACCTCTACGTCTACTGCGAGTCCTGCGGCGGCAGCCTGGCCGGTTCTTCGACGACCACAGGTCTCGACACCGTTCGCGTGCGTCGAAACGACTCATTCGCCTCTGGAGACAACTTCGCGGTGCTGGTCGAGGTTCGCCACAAATCATCGACGGTGTGCGGCTACTGGACGCTCAACATCGCGGGCAACACGACGGTGTCGTCCGAAACCTGCCCTTAACGCAGGTTCGAAATCCCACCTGCGTTGTAAACCGCCGCGAAACCCGACCCCTTCAACATGTCCATCGCAGCCGCGCTGCGCCGACCGCTCGCGCAATAGACGACCGTGGGCTGCGTCGCGTCGAGCTCGCCTTTGCGGGCCGCGAGGTCCTGCACCGGGATGTTGATCGCGCCGTCGATGTGACCCGAGGCAAACTCCTCGGGCGTCCGCACGTCAACGAGCTTTCCGCCTGACGCGACGATCGTTCGGGCCTGCGCCCCGGATACGCTCGAAAAGGGTTCGGGTTTGGCCGCATCTGCCGACGCCGCGGGCGCGGCCTCGGTCGGAGCAGGAGCGTCAACGGGCTTGCTTTCGCAGGCTGCGAGCAACGTCACAATCAAGATCATTCGGACGAACATGGGACCTCCTAAGTCGGGACTCGCCTTTTTGTACGTCGTCGATTGCATTTTTCCTACTGCGTCGTCACTATTTGCGCCCTCAAAGGTCTTCACGATGCGAATTCTTAGTGTTCTTTTGGCGATTGCCCTCGCCGGATGCTCGTCCGATTCGAACCCACCTGCACCCCAGGCGGATGCCTCGGCCGACGTAAACTCTGCCGACGCGGGCGGCGACGTCATGTACCCCGAAAACAGCCCCGAATACTGCGGCACCTGCCACGAAACCCATTACG
This sequence comes from bacterium, assembly GCA_041390025.1. Taxonomy (GTDB): domain Bacteria; phylum Myxococcota_A; class Bradymonadia; order Bradymonadales; family Bradymonadaceae; genus JBFFMO01. The sequence goes on along the minus strand of JAWKQR010000004.1, from coordinate 163,977 downwards.
AGGACTGGCGCGGCAGCATGCACGCGTATGCGACCGTCGACCCCATCTACCGGGCGATGTTGACCAAGGGCATCGCCGAAACCGAGGGCAAACTCGACCAGTTCTGCATCCAGTGTCACGCCCCGGTCGCCTCGAAAAATGGGATCACGCCCGTCTACCAAGACGGCGACACGTGGAAGGTTCAGTTCGACATGAACGAGCCCACCGTGGGCCACGGCGTGGTGTGTGTCACTTGCCACCGCATGGAGTCGGTCGAGGCCACCAAAAACGCGCAGTTTACCCTGACCGAGCGCACGCTCTTTGGTCCCGGCAACAGTGGTGGCGAAGCCCACAAAATCGAGGCATCGACCCTGCTGACGAGCTCGTTGATGTGCGGCACCTGCCACAACGTCGTCAACCCCAAGGGCGCGCTGCTCGAAAACACCTTCAGCGAGTGGTACGCCAGCCCGTTTAACGATGGTGTGGGCGACGACGACAAGACGTGCCAAGACTGCCACATGCCCTCGTATCAAGGCGAAATCGTCGAAGGCAAACCCCGCGAGATCCACAAACACCAGTTTGTGGGCGTCGACCTCGCGCTGGTCGATGACTTCCCCTACAAAGAATTGCAGCTCCAGCTTGTGACCGAACTTCTGCGCAGTTGCGGCAAGCTCGACGTCGCCAAGAGCACCAACAACAACGGCGTTCGGGTCAGCGTGACCAACATCAACAACGGGCACGCCCTGCCCTCTGGCTCGACCGCCGACCGCCAAGTCTGGGTTCAGCTCGTCATCACAGACGCGCAGGGAACCGTCGTGCTCGAAAGCGGCATGCTCGACGCCAACGGCGACCTCATGGACCGCGTCGAAGGCCACAGCCTGACGCCCGATGGCGACCCCGACCTGCTGGTGTTTGGCTCGTTTATCTTCAACGAATCGGGCGACCACGTGACCTTCCCGTGGCAAGCCTCACGAAGCCAAGACTTCCTGCTCCAACCCGGCCAGACAGGCTGGCGAGAATACGAAATTCCGGAGGCGTACAAAGGCGTGCCCTTGACCGCCAAAGCGACTTTGCGATACCGCACGTTCCCGCCGTTTTTAGTGCGAAAACTGATCGACGACGGTTTCCTTGGCGCAGACGAAATTGTCGCCGAGATCCCAATCGTCGACATGGCCGAAACCACGTTCGAATTTGTCATCCCGTAGGCTCACCATGAAATACCTAGCCCTTCTGCTCGTTGCAGCCCTTGGTTGCTCGGACGACTCGTCCACGCCTCAGACCACCGCAGATGCAGGTCAAGACGTCAGTCAGGCTGACACGGGGACGAGCGACACGTCGCAAGCCGACGCCGGCGCAGACATGAACACCACGCCCGCGTGGTCCTACCCCGGCGAAATCGTCGCATGCCAGACCAACACATCGTACGAAGCGCAGCGCGCGATCCTAGCCGGTGGCAAGAACAACCCCACCGGCCGGGGCGAACAGTCGGGCGTGTGGGACCCGTGCAACAGCCGCATCATTTTGTTCGGCGGAAACGACCAACAACCCGCACAGTGCGCCAACTTTGGCCCCAAGAACTACCTTGGCGATACGTGGGCGTACTCTGAAGAGTTCGAAAACTGGTACCGCGTCAACACGACCAACGCACCCAATGCCCGCGGCCGCGCCGCCTCGGCGTTCGACCCCCTGCGCAAGCAGGTCATCATCTTTGGCGGCAAATACCGCAACCCCGACTCGACCGGGCTGTACCAGATGTTCCAAGACACCTGGGCATTTGACGTCAACACCGACACCTGGACCCAGCTTGCGACCACGGGCGAGGTTCCTTCGGCACGCGCGAACGCGGCGATGGTCTTCGACGCCGCGCGCGACCGCCTGCTCTTGTTTGGCGGCAGCACCAACCCCGATGGCGCGTTCTTCACACCCACGGCCGACCTTTACAGCCTCGACATGAAGACGCTGACCTGGAAGCGCGAGGCGACGACAAACCCGCCCACCAAACGCCTGTTCCACGCCATGACGATCGACACCACCAACAACCGTTTGTTGATCTTCTCGGGTGGCGACGAAAACGCGTTCTTCGGGCCATTCTACGCGGACCTCTGGGCCGCACCTCTGGACAATTTCCGATTCGAAAAAGTCTGGGACGGCGCCAACATTCTCGGACCCAAGGCCCGCATCAACGCCGTGCTTGTCGACGACCCGCAACACCAACGCGTGCTGCTCTTTGGCGGCCACGACGACACCGCGCTCGGCAACGTCAACGACGTGTGGGCCGTATTCGGCGACAACGCGTGGCAAAACATGCGCGAGGGCGACGTCTACACCGGAGCTGGCTGCCCAAGCTTCTGCCAGTGTGCCGACACCTTCGTCACCTATGACTTCGACAGCCCCGAGCGCCGCGAGTACCACACGCTAGTTAACGACGGGAAAGGCGACCTGATTTTGTTCGGCGGCACCGGCGATTGCGGTTACATGGACGACACATGGCGCTTCGACCTCGACACAGCCACCTGGACCGAGGTACACGCGGCCGAACAGGGCATCGCGTGCGCACGTACCGGCCGAGACAACTGCGAAGAGCTGTGTTTCTGAACCGACCCCTTCAAAATTGCCATCGTCGCCGCCTCGGTCCAAAATGGGGCCGCTGCCCAAGGCGAAACGTAGATGGAATCCTCCCCTAACAATGCCAACCCGCTTGGCCTGAACCTCGATTTTCTGTTCGGGCGCGGGTACTTGTGGGCGCGCGGTGAGCGGTTGTCCGACTGGATGAACCTCGATCATCTGCGCATGGAGATTCCTGACCTCTCGTTCCCATTCGACGCCCGCGGCGGCCTCAACCGCTTCCGAAACACACGCTGCCTTGTGCGCGAAATCGAGCTGTCGACCTCCGAGGTCGGCCTTGGAGACCTGTTGCGCCAGAGCGCCGGCGAGATCCAGGGCTTCGACGCGCTCGATGTTCATTTCCTTGACGGTGCCGTGCACGTCACGACGCGAGTACGGTCGCTTGGAGCCAACACGTGGCTGAGTTTCAAGTTCGCCCTGATCCCGCCGGAGCCCTCGCGCGCTGACGAAGTCCACCTCAGCGTCTACGACTACCGCGCGTTTGGCCCTCTGCCCTTCCCTGCGCGCTTGCTCGCGTTTGAGTTCATCACACGGCTGCTCAACTCGCCGGGCCTGCGTCCACCCGGCCGCGGTCAAAGCTTCACGGTGGGCATCGCCGGCGACATCCTGAGCCTGCGCCCGCTCAAGCTCATGCTGTTGCACATCTTTCCCGGTGTCGGCTGGAAGCTGCCCAACCTGTCCAACGTCGTGCTCGAAGGCGCGCACATTCGGCCCGGCCTGATGACGTTGCGCGCAGCATCCCACGATGCCGGCTGGACTTCGCACACACCGCAGTCCTTCCATGTCGCGAGCACCGCCGACGGCGCACGCGCGCTCGCTGCCTACGAGGCCAAAGACCTGTTCTCGAACGGGGACCAAGCCCTGTTCGCGCGACGCATGCGTCAAGCCATCGACCTCTACTCGGGCTACCGCGACATCTATGGCCTGCACCCCGAGCTCGTCTCGCGTTTGTTTGACGTGCTGCTCGCAGACCCCACACCTTCGAATCTGGCCCACGCCGAGTCCATCTGCCGCGAGCTCGAGGCCGACGACCCCACCGACCTGCGCGCTCGACTTGTGCGCCCAGTCCTCGCGCAGCTCAACGGCCGACGCGAGGACGTCGCCCCAGCGTTCACGCGACTGTCCGAAGCCCTGCGCGAACGCGGCGACACCCATGACTGGATCTTGGCGCAAATCGCGCTCGCCGATTATCTGGTCGATTCCGCGCCAAACGTGGCTGCCGGCCACCTGCGCGAAGTCCTCAAACTCTCGCCGCGCAATCGAACAGCGCTCGAGATGCTGCGCACCATTTACGAAGAAGGTGGGGATAGCGCCGGCACCGAGGAAGTGCTCAAGCGGCTGACCGGCGTCTACACCGACCGCGATTCGTTGACCAAGACGTACCTAACGCTCGCGCAGCACCTCATCGACCGCCAAGGCGAAGTCGGCGAAGCGCGCATCTACCTCGAGCGTGTGCTGCGCCTTGATCCAAGCCAACTTGAGGCGCTCGATATCTTGGGCGAGTCGTACCTTGTCAGCGAAGAACCCCTTCGCGCGCTCAAGGCGTTCGGCTCGGCCGCTCGTGCCGCCGAAGCCCGCAAATTGCCCGTGCGCGCAGCACGTCTGCACATGCGCATGGCATCGATCTGGGCCAGCGCCGTCGACGACCCAACCCAAGCCTTGTTGAGCGTGCGACGCGCCCTTTCACTGTGCGAAAACGTGCCCGACGACATGCTCAAGCCCGGCGAGCGGATCGCGTTTTTGGAAGCCGCTATCGAGCTCTGTGAACAACGCGAGCGCTGGGAAGAAGCCGTCGGCTACCGTGTGGATGCGATCCCGGTCTTGGAGCGATTGGTCGAGGCCACACGTGGCGACGAACGAGACCTCTACATCGAACGCGTGCTCCGCATGCACCGTGACCTCGCGCGCAGTTACGCCACACGCGAACGCGGCGATGCCGCGGCGTCCCACTGGCGACGGGTCCTCGACCTATCTCCGGGCGACTCCGAGGCCATCGGCCAGCTTGAAGCCCACTATCGAATGGGTGGAAGACCCGAGCAGCTTATCGAGCTCTACCAGGACGTCCTGCGTGCCGCGGATTCCGTTGAGACGCGCGTCGATGCACACCTGCATCTGGCAGGCATCTACGCGACGCTCGCGATGGCCCAAGACGCGGCCACACACGCGCTTGAGGCCCTAAAACTCAACCCCAACCACCTCAATGCGCGTCAGCAGGTCGAAACGCTACTCGGCGACAGTCGACAGTTTGAACGCTGGCGCGACACCCTGACCGCCCTGATGCCGCGGATCACCGAGCGCAACGCGCGCTGGGCCGCCGTCCTGAGCCTCGCACGGGCCCACCAAAAACTTGGCGCGCTCGCGGAGGCGACGCGCCAGTATATGGAAGCCGTGCAATTGCGCCCCGGCGAGCTCGCCGGCTTGATGGGTGCCCGCGACAGCCTAGAGAGCCTGGTTTCTCGGGACGGCTACGACGCCCCAAACCCCACCGGCGAAGGATCCGCGGCGCACTTGCTCGAACGTGTGGTCGGTCGCTTGGCCGAGGTTGGGCCGTCGCCGGCACAACGTGTCGAGGCTTACATCCGCGTGGCAGAGCTCGCGACCGTGCGCGGCGACACCATCGCCGCCACCGACGCTCGAAACGCGCGGCGGCGCTCCAACACCCGGAGTCAAAGTCCGCCGTCGACGAGCGGCTCGACTCCATCCTCGCCGATACGTTCCCCGAGGCGGCACCGGTCCCCGTCGAACTCGATCACCAAGTTCCGCCGCACGTCTGACGAAGCCGTGCGTCAGCCTCATGACGTCCCCAGAGCCCAAGACGTCGCGCCCGACAGCACGCTTGGCAAGGTCTTGCGTCGCGACCAGTTTGCAACGAGCGAGACCACGGCGTTGACCCATCGCCCTGCCGAGGACGCCGAACCGACCTCATGCGCGCACCGATGCGCGAACCCGTCACTCCCGAACCCGCCACGCGTGCCAGCGGCGCGGGGCTGCTGAACGCGGTCAACAAGCGTTGCAAGGCGATGACGATGACGCCAAGGTGACCGCACTGCGCAACGCGCTGACCGCCGCCGACGCGGGTGAATTCAACCTCGATCTGCCCACGCGCATTGCGCGTTCGCGAAACAGCTCGGCGAACTGCTCTACTACGAACTCGAACTCTCCACCGAGGCCGCACCATACCTCGAGTTCGTCCGGCAACAGGATCCCGAGGGCGTAGGGGCGTCACCGGGTGTCTTGAACGCCCTAGAATCCATTTACGAAGAACAAGGCCAGATCGACGGTCGCATCAAGATCCTTGAGGAACGCCTCGCCCGCGCAGAATCGCGCGAGATGGACACGGTCTATCGGCTCTTGTTGGCGCAGCTGGTGTGGGACGAGAAACGCGACCGCGAGACGGCCACCAAGTGGTTGTCAAACGTCTTGGAGCAAGATGCTCGCCACGAATCCGCCCATCGTCTGCTCGCCGACATCGCGCTCGACGTCGAAGACTGGGACGCCGCCGCGGAACACCTACGTACGGTGCTCGCCGTGTCGACGGGCGGGCTCGATACGGTCGAGGTCGAACGCGAGCTCGCCGAACTGCTGATGAACAAGCTCGACCGCCCGCGCCAAGCCATTTCGCATCTTCGACGCGTTCTTGAGGCCGCGCCCGGCGACTCCAAAGCGCTGGACGCCATCAAGCAGGCTCAGGTCGCGCTCGGCGATTGGACGGGCTACGCGCAGAGCCTGTGCTTGGAGCTCGGCATGCTGCTCGGAAAACCGCAGTTGACCATCGAGGAAGTACCCACGCTCAACTTTGACGCCGTCGCCGCGCCGCTGCGCATGGCGACCGGCCAGATCCTGAGCGACCTCGCCGTGGTGCTTCATGACGAGCTGGGGTCGCCCGAACAGAGCTGGCTGCTGTGGGGCAAAATCACGGTTTTGCTGCCCGAACATGCTGAGGCCTTCGAGCGTCGCATTGACCTTGGACGCCAGTTGAAGCAGGATCTCGACCTCGCCAGAGACTTGGAAGCGTATGCCGACCTTCTGCTCGACCCCATCGAACGATTTTCGATCTTGGTCGAGTCCGCCGCACTGCTTGCGGTCTCGGGCGAACGGGAAAACGCGAGAATTGTTTATTCACAAGCACTCGCCATCGTCGACGGATTGGACCATTTGCCGCCTGAAATCGACGAGGCTAGGCGCGCACTGCAAGCCCTGACTCATGAACCTGACTGAGGAATCTCGATGAAAACGCTTCTGTCGCTGGTGGTCTCCACGCTGGCGCTATCGCTGTTGGGTGGATCTGCCTTCGCGCAAGACCTGCCAGAGCTTCAACTTCAGCAGTTTCGGCCAGCCACCGGGCCGGCAGACTACCTCAACGTCTATGGGTCGCGCGTTGCGCCTCACCTTGATCCCGACTTCGGCTTCTACCTCGATTACGCGAACAATCCGCTCAAGGTCCCGTCGACCAACCAGCAATTCAACGCCGCCATCGAAGACCAGATGACCCTCTCGGTGATGGCCAATCTGGGTCTGTTTGACCTCATCGAGGTCGGCTTGCTGGTCCCCGTCACCCTGCGACAAGCATCGGGTGACCTTGAGCCAATCCTGCCCAACGGCGCCGATCCCAACGCAACCATCGGCTCGACCGCACTCAACGACATTCGTCTGTCGGTCAAGACCCAACTCGTCGACCTGATGAAACACCGATGGGGTATGGCCGCGGTACTCGCGGGATACATCCCAATTGGCACCGACGACCACATGACCGGGGACGAAGGGTTTGGCATCGATGCGCTGCTCGCGTCAGACGTCTTCCTGTTCAACGGCGTTCGCCTCGGCGGAAACCTCGGCTACCGGTTCCGCTCCAAGACCGCGCAAGTGCGTGATGCCTACATCAGCGACGCCATTCTTTGGGGTGTCGCCGTGCAGATCCCGCCTTGTCGACAGCCTCGACTTGGTCCCAGAGGTCGACGGTGCGATCGGCATCGCCGAAAAACCCTCCGGCCAAGAAGGCATCCGAGGATCTGAAGTCCCAACGTTCAAACTCGCGGCCCGCTACAAGCTTCACGAAGATTGACGCCGACCGGGGGCTTTGGCTTTGGCATGAACGACGAAGCCGTGTGGGCACCTCCTGACTTCCGCGTCTTTATTGGCGTTGGCGGCTACTGGGTGTCCGGTGGCAGCTGGGGCTTCGACTCGCTGACCACGACGGCATCTACGGCACCTACGACAAGTGCCCCGACCAAGCCGAAGACTTCGACGGTCACGAGACCTGGACGCCCCGACTACGACAACGACAACGACGGGATTCCGGACGCGGTCGACAAGTGTGACAACACCCGCCAGTGTCCCGGTGGGCGTGGACGGGTGTCCAGACAACGATCTCGACGGCGACGGCATCCCGAACGACCTCGACAAGTGTCCTGAAGACCCCGAGGACATCGACCGCTTCCAAGACTCCGACGGTTGTCCTGATCCGGACAACGACGGCGACGCATTCCAGACACGGCGGACAACTGCCCGATGGAGCCCGAGACGTTCGCCAACGACTTCTTGGACGACGACGGATGTCCCGACAACCCGAACGACAAGGTGCACATCTCGCGTGACCGCATTATCATTACGGAACAGGTCTACTTCGACACCGGAAAGACCACGATCAAGAAGGAGTAGCTTCGAGATCCTCGACGCGGTTGTGAAGGTCCTGCAAGAAAACCCACAGATCACGAAGATCCGCATCGAAGGACACACCGACGACCGCGGCGCGGATGAAATGAACCTGAAGCTAAGCCAAGGCCGCGCCGACGCTGTGCTCAAGTACATGACCGAAAACGGCGTCGCAGAAGGCCGATTGAAGCGATTGGTTACGGCGAAACACGACCCATCCGCGACAATGACACCGCTGAAGGTCGGTCGTACAATAGACGCGTCGAGTTCATTATTCTCGAAATGCGCAAGTACTAATGCCCATCGCGTCTCTCATAAAGGCCGCCGCTATGGCGGCCTTCTTTTTGACCATCACCGCGTGCGACCGCGACGCATCCGTGGTTGATATGCGCGTGCTGCCCGGCCCGCCGGGCTCGGCCATGCTCACCATGGACGTCGTGGCCGTGGGAGAGTCCGAGTCTTCTCGTCGCCCACGACCCAGCGACTCCTCGTGCGCGACAAAGACACATGGCAGGAGGTCGACGCCCAGCTGCTTCCTTCGTTTCAGCTCGCGCCGTTTGAGTCGCTTCAGTCCATCATGCGCGACGCACCATTCCCGCGGTCGCGCAGTTTTTGTGCCGCGAAGGGGCGCGTGTGGTTCCTCGGTAAACCCGACGCCCAGCAGCCGCCTCAGTTGTGGATGAGCCTCGATGGTGGACGCACCTTCAATCCCATGGAGCTCCCCGATCCACAGATGGCCCGCACGGGTCTCGAGATCCGTGCGACCGACCCATTCTGGCTGCGATGCATCGATGATCAGGTGTTTCTGCTTTCGCATTCGCGCGACGTATGGCGATTCGACGCCAACAGCATTTCGCAGTGGCTGCGCCTACGGACTTTACCGGTGTCGACTTCGAGGCCACCAACGGCTTGCCTCCGGTCATCCGCAGCTACCTGCCCAAGAATGTGGTGCGCCCGTTCGAACTGCTGACGCTGCTCGCCGACCAACTCTATGTGTACCGACGCGCCGAGCGAGACGCGCCATGGATCCTTACGAGCACCTTCAACACCGCCGAACGAGACCTCATCGGCAGCCCCACGTCGAGTCGCCTCTGGCTCATGACGCCGACCGCGCTCTATCAAAGCGACGATCAAGGCGAGCAGTGGTACCGCATGTCACCCCCGGAGCTCGAATCGATCGAAACCGTGCACGCGTTTGAAGCCGACGACGGCGAGACCATTCTCTTGGTCGGCGGAACCGACGGTGCCATCTGGAAGTACGATGGGCAGTGGTTGACCGCCCGACGTCCCGACATCGACAAACGCGGTGTCGTCGCTTTCGTTCGGCGCGGAGAGGTCCTGTGGGCCGTCGCTCAGGGTCAAGGAGCGCTGACCTCAACCGACCTCGGGTCCAACTGGCAAGACGCCAACGAGGGCGCCCACAACACGTTTATCAACGATCTCGCGTTCACGCCGACATCCATGATCGTTGCCACCGGCTCGGGCGCCTTCGAGAGAAACCTCGAGAGCAAGGCCGGAGAATGGACCTTGCTGCATGACCGCGCCGCCACAAGCGCCCACGTGACAAACGCCGGTCGTGTCATCGTCGGCACACGTGCCGGCGACCTCGTCTCTGGCAACCGCGCGAATCCTGCGACCGTCGCGGTTGCTCCCACCAAAGACGCCCCGATGTTTGAGCTGATCGAGGGGCAAGACAACCTTCCTGCGGCGGCGGTCGTGGGCATCCGAAGCGTGGGCGACTACGTGATCGCGCTGACCCATCGCAATGGCGCCTCCGTGTCCATCGACGGCGGCGAGTCGTGGCAATCCCTCGACTTCGCCTCCGCGCTGACCTCGACGCTGAGCGCCTCGACCGTCACCCGATTCATGCTCGGCTCCGAGGGCAAATCTCTGTTCTTGGCAGAACGTTCCCTTCGACGAGGCACCCCCACGCAGCTGTGGCGCTCCGAAGACAACGGCGCCTCGTGGACCGCGATCTCCGGATTGGGTGGCGACGAAGAACAAGACAACGGCTTATGGCTACGGTGGTCTGCGCCAGGCGAGCCGCCCATCTTGCTCGCCAGAAACTCAGAGGTCGCGCGAAGCATGGACGGCGACCAGTGGGAAGTCCTCGACGGTCCGTGGCGATCCGCGCAGATCGTGGGCCTTGATGTCGCACAAGGTCACGCCGTGATCATCGCCGAGGCTGGGGCACGACACGTCCTGTTTTACATGGATTCTGTGCTCGACCCGACAAAGGCCCAGCGCATCTTGGTGTCTTGGCCACCCAACGAAGGCGTAGGCCGCATCCGCTCCATCCGCATCCACCGGCGCAAAATCTACGTCCTGACCGACCGCACGCTCATGGAGGGAACGCTGCCCCTCGGTGGCAAGTACGGAAGCAGCATGACATCCACGCTCACGGCGTCGATCATCGTGCTCGCGACGTTCATTGGGTTTGTGATTCTCAAGCGCTACGGGCGGTAGACACTACTGCGTGTAGACCGCGCCCGCTGCAATCCAGTTCTCGATGGCGTCGTACTCGGCCTGCTGAAGGACGACCTTCGTCGACGGCATGAATTTGGGGTCGGTTGTGTCAAGCGTCATGCGGATCCAAATTTCGCTCCCATCGGGATTGGACGCCGCGATCAAAGGGGCTCCACTCACACCCGTCTTGCCCACAAGAGCGGTCTGCATCTCGGCTGGCGTCGCGTTCTGGTCGGTCGGAACGACAAAGGCGTTACTCGCAAACGACCCATGACACGCGGCTTGGGTGCAGTTTGTGGTCAGGATTCCCGTCACGTTGACAAACTCAGGCGTAAACGTGCCACCCGTCGTGTTGTTCGTCGTGTTGTTCGTCGCATTGTTTGTCGTGTTGTTTCCGTTGTTCGTGGGTTCGAAGCCCTCCAAAGACTCAGGCGTACACGCCGGAGCCAAAAGCAGCATTAGAACACCCAAACCGTACGCCTTTCTCATCAATGGACCTCCTCGTGGAGCCAGGCACGCCTATACTACATGACCCACAGGTTGGGTCCAACTTAACGGCACTCGCCGCTGACACACTTCAGCTTCTGCTCTGCAGGACAATCTTCGGTGGTCGTGCACATGAACACGCTGTTTTCCCATCGACGATATGGAATCACGACACGATCACCGGTTTGGGGCGGGTTGGGGCCCTTGAACGTGACGCGGTTGACGATCGCGTCATAATCGTAACCGTCGGCGCGGCTGCGCAGCATGTCTGCCACCACGCCTGTGGAGGCGTCCCCAAGCACCACCTTGACCGTGGGCGCAACCGGGACCCCGCGCAGACGCAGGCCCGACGAGATGCCCGCCGAAGCTTCCGCGATCACACGCAGCGTGTTCGTGATGTCCGTCTGACAAATCGATCCCACACTGCCGCCAGTTTCGTTGGCGATCTGCGTGATGGCGTGCGCCACGGCCGCTCCGTTGGGCGCGCAGGTCTCACCCGAGGGCCACACGATGCCAAACGCGGTGGCGCCGAGCTCTGGCTTCAGCAAAAAGTCGATCCACGGTTGCGACTTTGTCTCAAGCTCCGTTTGTTGAGCGGCGGTAAGGTTGGGGTTGGACGTGTTGCCAAACGACAACTTGCCTTGGAACCACTCGTCCTCTTCGTCGGTCACCGCCACAAGGATGACGGCTGCATCGGGACGGAATTTATTCGGATCGTTGGCCGTGCGAGGAAGCGCGCGGTCAGCGGCCGCCGTCAACGCGGAAATCGTAAACTCCCCGCCCATGCTGAACGTACCCGGATCCAGACGCTGCTCGAGCTCGGCAGGAACGGACGTGAAGCCGTTAACAAGCTCTCCCGTCTTTCCACCGAAACCAGGCAGTGGGAAGGGGAACGGAACGCCATTGCACGAACCGATCAAGGACGTCATCTCGGGCGAAAGCCCCATATTGTCCGCACAGTCCGGACGCGTCACCGCGGCACGCCAATCCAGGTTCGACTGAGCCAGCAGGGAGGTGAAGTCCACCGCAAAATTCTGCAGCGCGTTCTGCTCGTCGCTCATCGACCCTGAGCCGTCCACCGAAATGATGATGTCCACCTTCGGGCGGGCCGTGACCGTGTACGAGACGCACTCGTCGACCAGCGTCTCCATCGACGACGCGACGCTTGTGCCCCCGGTGATGTCGTCGACCAAGAAGCCACTTCGCAACCCGAGGTTCTGGTAGTCCGTCAACGTGATGAACGCGCCCACCAACAAGTACTGCGTCGGCGATCGCGAAATCACCTCGTGGACAAACAAGGTGGGCTCGGTTGCACTGCCCGCAAACGTTCCGGTCAACGTGTGTGTGATGTCGGCGGTCGTCAGTCCCAAAACGTTGGCGAGCACGGCATCGCGTGCGGTTTGAAGCGCGGTGTTGGCGGGGAGGTCCACCACGGCGCCCACCGACGCGCGGTGTCCGTCGTGCGTTGTGATGCGGCGTCCCGACACGCGACGAACCGCCGTCGGATACACCCCCTGCAGCTGGCCGACCAGAGCGTCGCCGATCAACGACGGATTGGTCTCGCCGCCCGCTGGCGCCAAGCTGACGATGAAGCCCGTAAACCGGTTGGCACTGTCCTCAAACACGTGAGCCTGAGGGGTCGAAGCACCTGTGACGGTCGCGACATTGACCCCGGTCTCGAGGGCGAGCTTGTAGTCCGCCATGACGTTCGACAGCAGCTGTGGCGTGACCAAGTTCTGCAGGTCCTCTGGACGGCACGCGCGGTACTGCGCCTCGTCCGAGTCCAGCGTTCCGTCGCCGTCGGTGTCGTCCGAGCACGGATTGGATTCTCCCTGCGCACACGCGTCCATGTACGAGTTCGCGGGACATGTGCCGATGATGCCGTCGCCGTTGGGATCTTCAACGCCGTCGGGCAAACCGTCCATGTCGCTATCGTTTGACAATGGATCGCTGCAGCCCGCGAGCTCAACGCCGTCGTCGATGCCGTCCATATCTGTATCTTGCAGCAGCGGGTTGGTGTTCGCCGCGATTTCTTCGGCGTCCGTGGCGCCGTCAAAATCGGTGTCTCGCTGCCGCGCGTCCGTCTCACCGGGAGACAACGTGCAGTCACCGTTGGCGTCTTCGTCGCTGTCGGTCAACCCATCCATGTCGGTGTCTGCCGCGTAGGGATTGGTTCCCAACGTGCATTCGCATGCATTGGTCAACCCGTCCGAATCGCTGTCCAAGCTCGCCAAACAACGCTCGTTGGTCGTGCCGTTGTTGGTTCCGTTGTTGGTCGCGTTGTTCGTGGTGTTGTTTGTGTTGTTGGTCGCGTTGTTGGTCGCGTTGTTCGAATTGTTCGTCGCGTTGTTCGACGTGTTGTTCGAGCCATTGTTCGAACCGTTGTTGCCGTTGTTGCCGTTGCCCGCAACGCACACGCCAGATATCGGGTTGAACGTCTCACCGTCCAAGCACTCGATACCATCGCTCTTCGTGTCATCGCTGCACGCAGCCAGAGCCACGAGCGCGCCCACGAACAATCCCTTCTGGAGAAATCCACGAATCATTTGTATGACCTCAGTAAGTCGAAAACGGGCGCATCATAACGAATGGCCTTGTACCGTCAAAGGATGTCTTCATCGTGAAGAACTTAGAGCCTCTCGGGGCAACCCCGTGGTTTCCGTTTCCACACAAGATCGCGCTGGACGGCCATGACTGGTCCGCCGAGGAAATCGTCACCGCGCTGACCCCGTTCCTCAAAGACGAACGTCGAAAACGCCTCGACGCTGTGGCGGCCGCACGAACCTTTGGGGTCGCGACCGTTGTCGATGGACTCTACGATCGCGGCAACGTCTCGGCAGTCATGCGGTCCGCCGAAGGCCTAGGGTTTGCGCCCTTTCATGTGGTCGAGACCCAGGCGCGCTTCAAGAAAGCCAATCGAGTCACCCAAGGCTCGGACAAGTGGCTCGAGATCACGCGTTGGAAGGACCCAGCTCTGTGCGCAAAACACCTCAAGGCGCTCGGGTACCAGATCGTCACCACGCACCTCGAGGCCGCCAAGCCCATCGACGCGATCGACTTTACGCGGCCCACGGCGCTCGTGCTCGGCAACGAGAAGAACGGCGTCTCCCAACAGATGCTCGATCACACCGATCACAACATCATCATCCCCATGTCGGGGTTCGCCCAAAGTTTCAACATCAGTGTGGCCGCCGCGATCTCGCTGTACCACATCCGCCTCAACCGCGACCGCGCGGGCATGGCCAGCGACCTTACCCCCGAACAGTTGGTCGCGCTGCGCGCCCAGTACTACCTGCGCTCGGTGGGCAACGCACGGGCGATTTTGGCGCGCTTGGCGGACGACCCAAACAAAGTTGATGGAGTAGCTTGACGTGTGGGCCTTCGATCTGTAGTTTCCCCAGTCCTTTGAGGCCGCCTGTCTTTTGAATGTTGGCTGGTGCTTCAAAAGCTACGTGACGTTTAGGAGATATGCCATGCATGCAGTGATTAAGACCGGCGGCAAGCAGTACCGCGTAAAGGCCGGCGACGAATTCAATGTCGAAAAGCTCGCGGATGCCGAAAAAGGCTCAGAAGTTGTCTTCGATCAGGTCCTCGCGCTCGGCGATGGCGACAGCTTGAAGATTGGCCAGCCCCTCCTTGAGGGCGCCACCGTCAAAGCACACGTCGTCACCAACGGCCGTACTCGCAAGATCGTGGTTTTCAAGAAAAAGCGACGCAAGAACTACCAAGTGAAGCGCGGACACCGTCAGCATTTCACTCGCGTTCGCATCACCGAAATTCAGGCGTAATCGCGCCAAGGAGTTGAATCATGGCTCATAAGAAAGGCCAAGGAAGTTCCAAGAACGGTCGCGACTCACAAAGCAAACGCCTCGGTGTGAAGCGCTTTGGTGGCCAAGCCGTTACCGCTGGAAGCATCATCGTGCGTCAGCGTGGCACCAAGATTAAGCCCGGCCTCAACGTCGGAATTGGTCGTGACCACACGTTGTTCGCACTCATCGACGGCGTCGTTGCATTCAGCGACACCAAGGGACGTAAGCACGTGGGCATCGTTCCTTTCGAAAGCGCAGCCGAATAATTTCGGCGGTCACGTCGCTTCACAACGCCCCACTGGGGCGTTTTTTTGTTTGTACCGATCATGTTTGTAGATGAAGCAGAAGTAGATGTCGCCGCTGGCGACGGTGGTGACGGAGCGGTCGCCTTCAGGCGCGAAAAGTTCGTGCCCCGTGGCGGACCAGCGGGCGGAGACGGCGGAAAAGGCGGAGACGTCGTTTTTGTCGCGTCCAACAATTGCAACACCTTGCACGACTTTCGTCACGTTCGACACCTGCGCGGAGAGCGCGGAGCCGACGGGGGCACCAACAACAAGTCGGGCAAAGGGGGCCATGACGCCGTCGTCGAGGTTCCAGTAGGCACCCTCATCACCGACCGCGAGACCGGGGAGCTGCTCGCCGATCTGACCGAACCCAACCAACGGTTTGTCGCCGCACGCGGGGGCGACGGCGGCCAAGGCAACGCAAGGTTCGCGACGTCGACCAATCGCACCCCCAAACGTGCGACACCAGGGTGGCCCGGTGAAACCAAACGCCTGCACTTGGAGCTCAAACTCATCGCGGACGTCGCCCTCGTCGGGTATCCGTCCGTTGGGAAGAGCACCATCATTTCCGTGCTCTCGAACGCGCGCCCCAAAATCGCTGACTACCCATTCACGACGCTGATCCCCAATCTGGGCGTCGTGAAATTCGGTGACTTCGGCGAGTTCGTGATCGCCGACGTCCCGGGGCTCATCGAAGGCGCACACGAAGGCCAAGGCCTTGGGACTCAGTTCCTCAAGCACATCGAACGCACGAACCTCATCGCCCACATCATCGAGGTGACGCCGCAGCTTGAGGGGCATGAGACATCACGTGACCCGATCGACGACTTCAAACGCATCAATCTTGAGCTCGAAAAGTTCAATCCCGAGCTCGCCGATCGACCTCAGTTGGTGGTCTTGAACAAATGCGACCTGCCCTTCGCACAAGCCGAAGAACCCAGACTACGCGCCTACTTTGTGGACGAATTGGGACTGCCATTTGTTGCCATTTCGGCCGCAGCGCATCAAAACTTGGACGAACTCCGAAACCGTCTCGGCGAGGCCGTGGCGCGCAACAGCTTTGTGACGCCCAAAGAGGACTGGGAATCCTAAACGCCCTCCCTACGGTTCATGATAGACATCTGTGATTCGCAGGAGCGCCCTTGAAGAAAAGCCAACTCGCCTACTGGATCACCGCCGGACTGTCGGCTGCGTTAACCCTCGCAGCGCTAGGGTTGACGTTCTTCTACGCGCCCACCGAGCTGACGATGGGCGTAGTACAGAAGATTTTCTACTCCCACGTGCCCGCAGCGATGTGCGCCTACGCCGGTTTTATCGTGGGCTCCGGCGCAAGCCTTGGCTACCTCTTTAAACCTAGAAAGGAGCTCGACTCGGTGGCACGCGCAGGCGTTGAAGTCGGGCTTCTGTTTTGTCTGTACGTTCTCGTCTCAGGTCCTCTGTGGGGCTACAAAGCGTGGGGAAAAGCGTGGGTTTGGGACCCACAGCTGACGGCAACCTTCGTGTTGTTCCTGCTCTACGGCGGCTACTTCCTCTTGCGCCTTTTCTCAGGCCCAAGTGAACGCATTCGCAAGATCGCCGCTGCGCTTGCGGTGTTCGCGGTCGTCGACATTCCTATCGTGCACTATGCGGTCAAGAAATGGGGCGGTCTCCACCCCACCGTTGAACGCGAGGGCGGCGGCGGACTCGCGCCCGCGATGAAGTCCACGTTCAGCCTGTCCATGTTGGCATTCCTACTCCTGTTCGCCGCGCTCATCTGGCTTTCGATCCGGGTCAAGACCCGCGAAAACCGTGTGGAGCAGCTCTACCTCGACGTCGAAGACCTCGCACGGAGTCGTTCATGAAAAACGCGATCATCGTTTTGGCATTGCTGGCTCCGGCGACCGTCTGGGCTCAAGGCCCGGCCTCGGAGGACACTCAAGTGCCGGGTGGCGCCCTGATGTTGGTCTCTTACCTCGCGTTGTGGGCACTCATGCTGGGGTACCTTGCGTACTTGGCACGCCGACAATCCATCATTGAAGACGATCTTGAAACGCTGCAGCGCCGCCTCGATGACTCGCTTGGGGTCGATGACTGATGTCCAGCGCGCACATCTTTTACATCCCCGTTTTTTTGCTCATCGGCATGTTTGCTGGGTATTTCCTTGGTCGATGGCGAGCCGACGAGGAAGAACGGGAGAAACGCCGCGCGCATAAACGCCAAATGGCGCTGCGGAAATCAGGTCGCACCGACGCGGTTGATTGACCGATTTTTTTATCGTCGGCTATAGTGTCGGCAACATAACCCCTACAGCTGCGATCCAACGCGCAATTGTCGCGAAGCACGGAACGTTCATGATCCCTCCAGAGATTTTCGATCAATCGATCAAGCGCTACTTCAAATGCATCGTCCCTTACATGGAAGACGACAGCGTTTCGGAGATCATGATCAACGGTCCAAGCGACATTTGGATCGAGGTCAAAGGCAAGCTCCAAAAGACCGAAGCCGTCTTCGCGAACGAAGACGACCTGATGGGCGGGGCCAAGAACATCGCCCAGTACGTGGGCAAAACGCTCAACGAGCTTAACCCTCGACTCGACGCGCGTCTGCCCGATGGCAGCCGTGTTCACGTCGTCTTGCCCCCGTGCGCACGAAATGGTGTCTCCATCGCCATTCGTCGTTTCGGCAAGTTCTCGCTCACGATCGACAAGCTGATCTCTTACGGGAGCATCACCCACGAGGCCGCAAAGTTCATCGAACTGTGCGTCCACATGGAACGCAACATGATCGTCGCCGGCGGCACCGGCTCGGGGAAAACGTCGCTGCTCAACTGCATCTCGACGTTGATCGACCCCATGGAACGCATCATCGTCATCGAGGACTCCACCGAGCTGCAGATGCAGCAGCCCCACGTGCTCATGCTTGAGGCGCGACAACCCGACTCACGCGGCCGCGGCCACGTCGGCATCGGGGACCTCTTCCGAAGCGCCATGCGTCTGCGTCCTGATCGTGTGGTGATCGGTGAGATCCGCGGCGGCGAGGCGCTCGACCTGATTCAGGCGATGACGTCGGGCCACGGCGGTTCGATGTCCACCACGCACGCCACATACCCTGACGACACCCTTCGACGCCTCGAGACCATGGCGATGATGGCCGACATCGAGATGCCGCTCAAGGCGCTGCGCTCGCAGGTCGCCTCCGCCATCCAAGTCATCGTACAGACCGCCCGTTTCAACGACGGCTCACGTAAGATCACCCACGTGGTGGAAGCACTCGGCCTCGATGAGATCGGCGAATACAAACTGCACCCACTCTTCGTGTTCAAACACCGCGGTTATGAGGACGGCACCGGCAAGGTGCTCGGCCAGTTGGAACCCGTCGGAAACCTGCCCACGTTCCTCGAAGATATCCGCGCCCGCGGCATGGAATGTGACGAGAATTGGTTTCGACCGCGTAGATGAGCCATACTACTGAAGCGAGCTGACCTGTACCCAGGCCCCAGATCATGTCCGAAGATCGATTTAAACAAGCACGTCGCAGCCTTCTTGACCGGCAAAACCAACGCCAAGACGGCTTCGACGATGACTTTGAAGATGAAGCCACCGCCATGGTTGACCTCGGCTCGGTTCGAAGCGGAGGCCACAGCGCGCCCGTCGGCCACACGCCGTCCTACCCGCAGTCGGCCCCGCCAGGCGACGACGCCACCGAGATGATCTCGGTCAGCAGCTACAATCCCCCCAGCGCACCGCAACCATCCTTTCAGCCATCGCACTCGCCCCAACCGAGCACGCCGCAGCAGCCGGCACGGGCTCCAGTGGTGATCGGCGAGGCCGCAGGTGAGGGGGCCACGGCCTTCATTGACATCGCGGCGCTCGCGGCCGGCGGTCCTCCAACCCCCGAGAAAGAAGGCGGAAACACCGAGTTCATCGACATCAGCCAACTGCAAGCTGGGGCCGGCGTCCACAACAGCATGTCGGTGGAGCAAGACCCGGTGTTGCTCCAGAGCTACGCGTTCGGGCCGGAGTCCATCCAGCGTGGGGAGTTCACCCTCATTTTTGCCAACGACGCCACCGGGCGACCGGTCGTTCTCAAACGCATCTGGGAAGGCGACGTCAATACGATGCCCATGGAGCTTCGCCAGCGTGTGGCGATGCTCGATCAAATTCGGCACCCACGCCTGATCGGGCTGACGGGGATGTTCTCCTCACCAACCGGTGCCTGGGTCGAACTACCACGGCCCGGCGGCTACCGGCTGACCGACGTCTTGGCGGGACGGGGCCCACAACCGGTCGAACTTGTCACACAGTGGGCGCAGAACATTGCCGAGGTGCTCGGCTTTGTGCATCAGTTCCAGTTCGTCTACGCGAACATGACCACCGACGCGATCTGGGTCCAAGACGACGGCAACATCTTTGTCGAACCTTTTGACATCCTGACGTTTGAGAATCGCGGAAACCTTGGTGTCTTCGGACCGCCCGAGCTCAATTTCCCGCCTCAGCAGCGCCAGGTCTTCCCATCCACTGACGTTTACTCCCTCGCGGTTTTGTGCGTCGCGGCGTTGACCGGGCTTCCGGTCAACCTTGGGAACGTGGCGCAGCTTCCAAAACCTTTCTCCGACATCTGTGCCCGTTCGATTCAGCAAAATCCGCTCGAGCGCATCGCCACCCCCGCCGAGTTCGGGGCAGCGTTGGTTGGAAAAGCCAGCAAGGGCTCCAAAGGCGCCAAGCCGCAGCTGAACATGAAGATCGTCATCGGCGGCGTCGCAGCGGTCGGTGTTCTTGTGCTGCTCGCTGGCGTGCTGCTGAAAAGCGATCCGCCGCCGCCGCCCGTGGATGACGTCGCCGTGACCGACACAACCGCACAAACCGCGGCGCAAACGGCAGGCCAAACCGCCGCACAGCTCGCGCCACTGCCCGAAGGGCTGACCGTCCAGGCCGACCCGCGCGTCACGGTCATCGAAAGCTTGCGCACATCCCCCGTTGTCGAGACAGAGGCCCAAACCAAAGACCCCGAAGCCGCCGATCGCCTGCGCCAAGAGGCCCGTGCGGCGCTGACGGGCATCGAGCGGATCAACGACACCGCAAAACGCGAAAAATACACCGAGGCGCTCAACAAATTGACCGCAGCGGTGCGGGCTTCTGAGATGACCGACGAAGATCGTGCATTTCTTTCAAGTCTTTTTGAGCAGAAGATCGTTAGAGAGTTGCGAGAGCAAAAACTGAAAGAGGTTCAGGAAGCACTCGATAAGGGGAGCGTGGGTTCGACAAAGCTTGGATACAGCGGTTTGGAGGCACTCGATCCCGATGCCGCCTACCTTGGTTTCTTCAACCGCAACAAGACGGTGAAGATCCAGCCGGTGACGCGCGAAGGCGCCGAAGCGAACCCTGCTGAATAGCCTCGCAGCCAAACGGAGACGACATGAAAACCCTAGTGATGACAACGGCTTTGGCAATTTTCGCGGGCGCGTGCGGAGATGACGGTCCACCGCCTCCACCGGCTCGGGCGAAATTTGCGATCGAGGTCTCTGCCAAGGACATCGAGAACAACCCGCTCCCCAAGGCACCTGTCATTCTGGACGGCAAAACCATCGGGTACACCGGCGCCGATGGACGGTTCCTCGCCGAAATCATCGAGAGACCCGGCACGCAGGTCACATTGAACCTTGGACCCGTCGATGGCTACCGCTGGACCGATGAGTCCGGCGCGACCGAAACCCTGAAGCTGAACAGCTCCGAGCGCCCCGTTCCCATCGGTTACAACGGCGTCGCTGAGTCCAAACGCAAAGACTACATGGTGTGGGTCAAAGTCAGCTGCGACAGCTCCATGCCATCGGACTTCTGTCAGGCACGCCCCATCATGGTCAACGGCAAACAGATGGCCGCAACCAACGAGTTCGGGTACGCACACTTCACCATCGACGATGTGCCCGGAACCGAGCTT
Organism: bacterium; assembly: GCA_041390025.1. Lineage (GTDB taxonomy): Bacteria > Myxococcota_A > Bradymonadia > Bradymonadales > Bradymonadaceae > JBFFMO01. The sequence continues at coordinate 142,760 of JAWKQR010000004.1, read as the reverse complement.
TCGGTCGTGGTGGACACTCCAGCGGTGAACCCGCTGACCGACACGGTGATGGCCATCCCTGAAGACCCCACCTACAAGATCACACTCGACCTTGAGCCGCAGGTCTACGTGGTGGAGGAGACCTTCACCAACGCCTTGGCCAAGAAGCGCCCCACCCGCACGTCTTCGAGGCCAACCAAGTCGACCAAATCCACCAAGTCGACAAAGTCGTCTAAACCTGCTGAAAAGCCGAAGCCCAAGAAAGACGACGGCGTGATCGAGCTTTTCTAACGCAAAAATAATGCTGCTCAGGGGGAATATTTTTGCCATCCGAGGCCTTCTTCGCCTGTGATCATGCGCCCAACGGCGTTTTTGACCCGTGCCCAAGTGTGCCGCCTGTATGAATCGCCTACACGGCGTCGTTAGGGTACACTCTTGGCAATTCGGCGAAAGGAGCCCCCTTATGGACGACTCAACTCAATTTGACGCATACGACGACCTCGACGGCCGCCCTGAGTTTTCCTTTGAAGAAGAACCCGAAAAGGGTGGCTTCAACTGGGGAATCGTCGTCGGGCTGCTCGTCATCGTGGTGGGTGTTGCCTTTGTCGTCCTCGACGGCATGAAGTCACAAACCTATTTCTATACCGTCGACGAGGCCGTCGCCCAAGGCGCTGACCTCGCAGGACAGACCGTGCGCATCAAAGGCAAGGTCGAACCCGGCTCGGTCGTGGGAGAACAAGGCCACCTTGGCCGCGTGTTCAGCGTCACGGAGAACGGGAAGTCCATCAAGGTAACTTACGACCGCGCCATGCCCGATACCTTCGCTGAAGAGCGCGAGGTTGTTGTCCACGGCACCGTCACCGACGATCTGGTGGTCGAAGCCGACGAGGTCCTCGTCAAATGCCCAAGCAAATACGAAGGCGCTCCTCCGACCGCGATGCCCGGTAAAACTCAAGCCTCATTGTGAGATTTCCATGAAATTCCTTGGATCGATCGCTCTCTTCGGTGCGCTCTACGTCACCGTTGTTGGCCTTGCCATAAGTTGGGTAGCCGGGATGACCCAGTCTCGGCGATTCCTCCAGAGCAGTCGGTACGCGGCGTACGCGTCGACCGCGCTCGTCGCGACCGCGAGCGCCGTGCTTCAAAACGCACTTCTGTCGCATGACTTCAGCATTCAGTACGTCGCGTCCTTCTCGGACAGGTCGATGCACCTGTTTTACCTCATTGGATCGCTGTGGGGCGGACAGGCAGGTTCGTTGCTCTTTTGGACCTCCATCGTCACGTTTTCCATGAGCGCGGTCGTCTACCTCAACCGCGACCGCTACCAAGACATGATGCCGTGGGTCACGTTCACCGCGCTCTTTGTGCAACTTGGCCTGCTTCTCATCCTGTGTTTTGGAACCAACCCGTTCGATGGGTTCTCGATCATCGACGACCCAGTCACCGGCAAGGGCCTTAACCCGCTGCTTCAAACCCCCAAAATGGTCATCCACCCGCCGAGTCTGCTCGCGGGCATGGCCACGATGACCATCCCGTTCGCGTTCGCGATGGCGGCGCTCATCACGCGCAACTTCTCGAACGCCTGGGTCGAGGCGTCGCGAAAATGGATCTTGATCCCGTGGTTCTTTCTATCGATCGGCAACATGCTCGGTGGCATGTGGGCCTACGAAGAGCTTGGCTGGGGTGGCTACTGGGCGTGGGACCCTGTCGAAAACGCTGCTTTCATGCCGTGGCTGACCACATCCGCGCTGCTCCACAGCCTCATGATCCAAGAGCGTCGCGGCATGCTGAAGCGATGGAACCTGGGCCTGATGATCGGCTCGTTTGTGCTGACCTTGTTCGGCACGTACATCACCCGCAGCGGCTTGATTCAGTCCGTGCACTCGTTCGCTCAGTCCGACATCGGCATTTACTTCCTGATCCTGTTGCTAACCATGTCGACGTTCGGCTTCGGAATGTTCCTCTACCGTTGGCGCGACATGAAGCCCGAACAGCGCCTCGACAGCCCCGTCAGCAAAGAAGCCGCCTTCATCTTCAACAACTGGTTGTTCATGGCCATGACCGCCGTGGTCTGGTTCGGCACCATGTGGCCCCGCATCAAGGAAGGGTTCTTCGGCCAAGAAGTGTCGATTGGGCCCACGTGGTTCAACCGTTGGATGGCACCGATGGGACTCGTCCTCCTGCTTCTCATGGGCATCGGGACGATCATTTCGTGGCGACGTGCCACCCTCAAGAATTTCAAAAAGAACTTCCTGCTCCCCATTCTCGCGACCGTCGTCGGAACCCCCGCTCTTTTGGCGGCGTATTGGTACGGGCGCGCGCAGTACCTCGGGGTGGAAGTGTCCCCCAACGACACCACATACGGAGTCATCGCGATCGGTCTCATCTTGTTCGTCTTTGCGGCGATCGTCGAAGAGGTCACGCGCGGGGTCGCGGCACGCATGCGAATGCACTCGGAGTCCGCACCCAAAGCCATGTTGAATCTTGTCGCGAAGCAGCGTCGGCGCTACGGCGGATACATGATTCACATCTCGATCCTGTGCGCCTTCCTCGCATTCGCCGGCAATGCCCTCAAAATCGAGAAAGACGTCTCCATCGCGCGTTGCGAGTCCATCACGATTGGCGACTACGAAATGACCTACAAGGGCCTCAGAGAGCGAAACGACCCTGACAAGTTGTTGATCATCTCGGACCTCGATGTCCGCCAGCGCGGTGAGTTCAAGTACACAATCCACCCGGGCAAGGCCATCTTCCACGCGTCCCCGAACATGCCGACGAGCGAGATCGACATTCGTTCGAGCGTGCTCGAAGATTTTTACGTCGCGCTGGTCAATTTCGAGCCCAACGGCGAACGCGCCGCATTCAAAGTTTTTGTCGCTCCGTTCACGTGGTGGTTCTGGCTTGGCGGAGCGCTGCTGTGCCTCGGGACACTCATCGCAATGTGGCCCACTCGCGAAGGTCTACGCCGTGCGCGCTGGTCGCCAGCCTCGATGGCCCGCGTCGCGTTTGTCGCGACTCTGTGCCTGCTCTCGTTCGCGCCCATCGGTTTGCTCGCGGTGGAATCGTGGACAGACTGGGGTTCTGCCCTACGATGGGAACATATTCCGCCACCTGCCCCTCCTGCGGTTGACTGATTAATGGCCCTCATCATTGTCCTCATCGCAGCCGCCGCCGCGGTTGCGCTCATCTACCTCACGGCGTCGCCATTCTTGAGCTCGCGCAGTGAACAAGCACGCGTAGACCTGCTCGAAGCCGAGATCCGCGAGGTGGAGTTGCTGGCCGCGAGGAAGGCAACGTTGCTGAACTCCCTGCGCGAACTTGAGTTCGATCATCAGCTCAACAAGATCTCGGACGAGGACTACGAGCGATTTCGTACGCGTTACGAGCGACAGGCGGTGGGCGTGATGCGGGAACTTGATGCCGTTCATGGCGGCCGTGGCTGGCAACAGACGATCGAGGCCGAGATCGCGGCGCGTTTGGGTGCGGAACCCGACATCGAGGAGCCCGCGGATAAACCGGCCATCGATTCAAACGACACGCCGCAGGCCGACAGCGATTTGTCGTGTGCCGCCTGTGGCAACACGCTTGAGCCCGACGACAAATTCTGCAGTGAATGCGGAGAACGCGTCCGTGAACTGCGACCGTTGACCGAGGCGTCCGCATGAAAACCCTCTTTCTTGTGATGCTCCTGACGTGGGCGCTGCCCGCGGCCGCGCAGACGAACTCAGCCCCCCCAGCCGCTGAGACCACAGCACCCACGCCCGCCTCTGGGTGGAGCGTGTCGGTCAAAGTCGAAGACGGATTGACGAAAGCGCCGATCGCCGATGCTGTGGTGTTCCTGCGTGCGGCGCGTCCCAAAGGCCCAATTGAACCGACCGATCCCACGCCGACGCAGGAGTGGACCGCGATCAGTGGCGCAGATGGGTACGCCCGTTTCACTTCGATACCTGAGTCCCTCGGAACTTCGGGCCTCCGGCTTCACGCAGCCACGACTTGGCACGGAATGACCTTCAAGTCGGCGGCCGTGCCCCGGCGGACAAGCTCGGGCTGACCCTGGATGTGTTCGAAAAGGGCGTGGACCTCTCCGGGTTCAAAATTCAGAGCATCCGCACGGTGGTTGAACCATGGGAGGACTATCTGATTTTCACTCAGTTCTACATGCTCACCAACACCGCCAAAACCGCGCTCGACACCACGATCCTGCCGGGAAAAGACCTCGAGCGCGGCATTCCCATTCGCCTACCCGTCAAGGCCCAAGGCATCCGCGCCAGTGGACCCGGGAATTCTGCCGTCATCGATTCTTTTGTGTTCTGGCAAGGCACCATTCGCCCCAACGAGACCATACCCATCCAGGTCAGCTTCTCGATGCCGGTGCACTCGCCGGACTACGTGTACGAGCAGGAGATTGCATACGACGTCGACAACCTCGAGATCCTCGTTCCGCTGCAGACCCGCTTTCCCAAGCTTCCTCGCCTGAACGGCGTAGAGCTGGCTGCCCCCGGGTTCAAGATGGAGTCCGGCTATGGCCTGTTCGGCATGCGCGACGACATGGAGTTCATCGGCGGCACGGGGAAATCCGTGAAGAAGGGTGAGGCTCTGCGTTTCAAGGTGTCGGGCATGCCCTACCACCGACCGCTCGCGCCGTTCATTGTTTTTGGATTCGCCCTGCTTAGCGCAATCTTCATCGGCGTGATTGGACGGCGAGAAGCACAACGTGTTCGTGGAGAAGCAGGCCTCAAAGATCTGCGTAAGGCGCTGGAGGTCGAACGGGAGTCGCTGCTCGAACAACTGGTGGCGTTGCGCGTTGGCATCCGCACAGGCACGGTCACGCAAGAGGAACACGACGCCCTTTCGACAAGCCTGCAAGAGCGCCTTGCTCTGATCCTCCACAAGCTCTCGTCAATCGACACAAAATGAACGAGATCGTGCTTGATGAGGTCTCGAGGGCGTTTGGCCGCACGTTTGCGCTCCACCGCGTGTCGATGAGGTTTGAGCGCGGGTCACTGACGTTGCTGCTTGGACCCAACGGTGCCGGGAAGACGACACTCATCAACATCCTCGCGACCCTCGATCGCCCCAGCTCGGGAAGCGTCACGTTTGGTGACATGAGCCTTGATACCTTTGCGCGCCGGGGGCGTCACAACGTCGGCTGGGTGGGCCACGAAGGTTTGATCTACGACGATCTATCTGGGCGCGAAAACCTTCGTTTTTTCGCCACGATGTATGGCGTCGACGTCAAAGCCTGCGACAAGTGGCTGGAGCGTGTGGGCCTCGCGGGCGCGGCAGACAAGCTTGTACGTGAGTACTCCCGCGGAATGAAACAGCGGCTGAGCATCGCCCGCGCCCTGCTTCACAACCCTCCACTCGTTTTGCTCGATGAGCCCATGACTGGCCTGGACCCGGCCGGAAAAGTCTCGATGCAGCAGCTGTTCGAGCAGCTCAAAGCTCAAGGGCGAATCCTCGTGATGATCACACATGATCTCGACCTCCCCGAAGGCATGGTCGATCAGGTCGCTGTGCTCGAACAAGGGAAGCTAAAGTATTGCGGTCCCATGGCAGATCGGGAGACACTGCTGGCCCACTACGCCTGAGAGCCCCATGCGTCCAAGCCTGACCGCACAGGTCCGCGCCATCGTCCTCAAGGACTTACGTCGCGAACTCCGCACGCGAGAGATCACGACGACCACGGTCTCGTTCAGCATCATGCTCTTGGTGCTGTTTGCATTTGGGTTCTACCGCAACGATATGGATGTTGCCCCGCTGATCTATCCCGGCATTCTTTGGATCTCCATCCTGTTCACCGGAACCTTGGCGATCAGCCGCGCGTTCGACATCGAGCGCCAGGGCGGTTGCCTGCGTGCCCTGGCGCTGGTTCCAGGCACCGAAAACAGCCTTTTCATCGCCAAATTCGGGGTCAATCTGCTCTTCATGGCGACCTTCGAACTTGTGCTCATTCCCCTGTTGACCATCATGTTTGACGTCCCGCTGGTCGACCGAAAACTCGAGTTGTTTGCACTGGTCGCCGGGGTGAGCGTGGGATTTTCGGCGATGGGCACGCTGGTCGCTGCGATGATGGTCCACAACCAACTGCGCGACGTGATGCTGCCGATCCTGCTGTATCCGATGTCGATTCCGCTCTTCGTCGGCGGCGTAAAGGCGACGACCATGTTGCTCGCCAATGGGCCGTCACCCGAGGTTACGGGTTGGGTTCAGGCGATTGTGGCCGCGGATGCGATCTACGTTGCCTTGGCTTGGGGGTTGTTTAGATGGGTGCTGAGCGCCATTGAGTAGCGGCATCACCTCGAACGAAGACGAGATGAACCTCGTCCACAAACACGAGGGACCACTCGGAGGCCAGCATGAGACGCTGGATCAGGGTCCACTGCTCGTCGACGCGTACGACCACGACGTCCACATTCCACCGATCGAGCACGTCCCGCCACCCTTCGCCAGACATCACCTCAAAGTAATCGTCCCACACCTCTTGTGTGACCATCTCCATGCGCTGGTCGACGAAGGCGACCTGTTTATGCTCGGGTCGCGCCAGATACCACTCGATCATCCCGCCCAATGCTTGGTCGTGGAAAATTCGGGCGTCGGGCGTGCGACGCTGGATCTGCTCCAGCGCTGCGGTGGCATTCTCGTACCCCAACAACGACGCGCCCTCCCCGCCACGACGCGCAAGCCCTTCCGTCACCATCCCCACCACCTGACGGTGGAGCACGCCAGGTTGCACGGCGATTCCAACCAACAAAACAACCGCAACAATGCCAAGGTTGAGCCGGCGCCCCGCGTCCGATGTGCTCACCTTGAGCCGGCGTGCGACCGGCACGGCGAGAACCAACGCCGTGGCGAGTGCGAACCAAAACATGCTGCGAACCGCGCCGGCAGCCAGCACCGTGCCGGCGGCAAAGATCAGCGCCTCATAGATCCGCAACCGCTTGCGCTCCATGGCCAGCAGGGTCACACCCGCGGCCAAAACGGCCATAAACAATTGTCCGATGGGTTCTGCTGGGGACGGCGGTTGCCATTCGGACACGGACGACGAAACGTTGGATGTCACTGACAGCAGAAGCACGTACCGATAAATTTCCAGCCCAGACGGCGTCAGAGCCACGCTGAGGCCGGTGGCGACGGTCGCGCTCGCCCACGTTAGCAGTTCCCGAAACTCGTGCTCACGCGCGCCAAGGACCTTCTCAGCGATCATCGAACCGGTCACCGCCGTCAAGAGCACCGGCGCCAGCACAAACGTACCGTGCACGTTCGCCCAAAACGCTGTCGTCGCCACGTTGAGGAATAGGACCCATGCACGTCTAGGGTTCTCGGCCGCGTAGGTGATCGTCCACAGCAGAACGGCGTAGGGCACAAACGCAAACATTCGCGTTCGAACCGTCAACACCGGCACCGTCAACATCACACACACAAGTGCGGTGATCCCGCAGGCCATCGAGTTGCGAGACCGCTGCCACATGGCATGCAGCGCTATTCCGATCGCGATGACCAAGAGAAAATTGCGCAGCAACACGCCTGCTGCATGACCGCCCCATCCGTACGCCTGATACATCAGCAGTTGCCCGAGCCACGGCTGATCGAGGAAAGGCAGGTCCGCGTCCAACGTGTAAAGGAAGAGGTTGGTCGCTGGGATGGACCCGCCGGCGATTTCGCGTCCAAAGACCAGATGCCACCAGTAATCATGAGGCGGGATCGGTTCTAACGACGCGGCGACGAGGGCCCCTACGATTGGAAGTATCAACCACACCGGCTTGAGTGTGGGCCGGATCCAATCGGACCCTAGCTTAGCCATCTTTGCCCTTCGACATCACAAAGAAAAGCAATCCGAGCAGACCGAGCGCCGCGAGCAAGATGATCGGGTTGAAACCTGGGCCCTCTTCTTTGGGCGGCTTCTGACCAGCGCCGCCGACCCACAGGCCGCCGCCGCCTCCGCCGCTGCCATCCCCAGAGACACCGCCACCGCCGCCGCCGCCGCCGCCGCCGCTACCGCCGCCACCACCGCTGCCGTTCGCACCGCCACTACCGTTCGCACCGCCGCTTCCGTTGGCGCCACTGCCGCTGCCGTCGCCGCCGTTGGCACCAGACTTCGAACCGCCCGACGACGACCCGTCGCCCCCACCGCTGCCGTCGCCGCCTTTTCCGCCCTTTCGACCCGAATCCGAAGCGAGCGTACCCGACAACTCGTCGTTTGCGTTCTGATACTTTTCTTCAATGGTAGAGCCAAACACGCGAATCATGGCCAGAACGACCATCGCCGCGAGGATAAGCATCACCATGTATTCCACCGCGGTCGCGCCGCGTCGGTTCATTATTTTTTGCATCTCGCCTCTCCTCGTTCGAGATCGGCACGGGCACATCATAACCGAAGGGGAACATTCTCCCCAAATGCATCACTGCTTTGGGGATTTCGTCTCGGGCACAGCGGTCGCAGCCTTCGGACACGACTTCGTGGCGTCCGCATAACCGTCGCGGCTCTGATACCTCTCACACAACCGAGCGACCGACGATCCATCGTCCGTCGCGCGGTAGGCTTCCAACAGCATCGTCACGGTGGCAGGGTCCTCAGCAGCCGCCAGCGACAACTGCAACCAAGACGGCCGCGGCCGCGTGCCCCAATTGCAGCTCCGCAGCTCCAAGACGATAACGGCGAACGGCGTCGAGCTCCGTCACTGTCAGCCCGCTGTAAGCCTTGACGACTTCGCCCAGTTGCGCGCCGTCCACGCCTCATCGCCCTTCTTCGCCTGGTTCGTCTCCGCGGGAACCATGGTCACAACGGGCTCCGTCACCAAGAGTTGAACCTCGATGGGCCCCTCTGTTGGCCCCTCCATACCAAGGTCCAATTCCCCCTCGACCTCAAGCTCCTTGCGCAGGTCGACCACGGCCTTCGCCTTCTGTGGCTCAAACGGCTTGCCGCAGGTCACGATCGGGGGATCCTCCCCCCAGCGCTCCTCGATCTCGGCGATGCGTTGGCCGGTCAACTGGTACGTGCTGTCCTGCTTGGGCGCAAACTGCTGGTAACAGCGATAGAAGCCCACAGCCTCCCGCGGCTGACGGAGATGTTGATCGTACAAGATCCCCAAATTCAAATAGGGGTAGGGATCGTCGGGCTCCATCTGCTGGGCGATCATCAAGTAGGTTTCAGCGTCAAACGGCTTGTTCGCGTAGAGCAACGCCGTGCCAAGATTGTTGTACACAGCCTGCACGTTGGGGTCGGTATTGAGCAGATACTCATAGACACGAACCGCGCTGACGAAGTTGTTGGTCTTGACATAAAACTGCGCCAATTCGCGGGCAACGTCGAGACCGGCCCCGTTTCGCAGAGCTTGGCTGTAGTAGCGCTCAGCCCCCGAGAAATCACCCGTGTTCAAAGACGCCTGTGCGGCTCGCCGGAACATCTCGTGGTCGCGTACGCCTTCTTCGACGGCCTTCTCGTAGTTATCCAGGGCTTCGTTGTAGCGCCCCGCCTCAAACGCGCGGTCGCCGTAGTCGCGTGACGTCATACAACCGGACGCGACAACGCACAGCGCCAAAAGGAGGCTCTTCTGAATGTTCATGATCTTATCGCAACGCGGGCGGGTAATTGCCTTCGTCTTTCAGCTGGCGCTCAAGCTTGAGCGCCCAGATGTGCTCACGCGACCCCTTGTGCGGGAAGAGCGCGAGGACTTGGTTCAACGCATCGACCATGTCCCGATACATCTTGCGCTTGCTGGCGTTGTGGTAACGCACACGAAGGTCGCGGAAAATGGTGTCCAATTCGGCGCGTGCTTTGTCTCGCCGGGACTCCAAGTTTGTAAACTCCGGAGGGATCGTCTCGATGCCCGCCTTTTTCAAATACTCTTCGGCGAGCAGAAGACGATTGTAACCTTCGAACCGGTTCTGAATGTCGACCTCGACCTTATCGAGGAGCTCGCTGCCGACGCGGAAGTTTTGCTCGGCTTTGGCTTTGCACTCCGCCGCACCCACGCAATCGACCTCGCTGGGCCCACGCACGATCGGAGGGGCCTCTTCGACCGGCGCGTCTGTGCCGCCAATGTCGTCCGTCGGGTCCGTGGGCCACAAGATGAAACCCATCATCCCCGCGATCAGCACGATGCCCACGATCATCAGCGGAGAACTCTTGGACTGTTCGTTGGCTTTCTTCGACGCGGCCTCGAGCCGTTGAAAGTCCGTCGCCGAGACGCCATTGGTTTTCCCGGGATCTTCGTCGGCCGATTTTGCGATCTCGTCCCACGACATGATCCCGTGGGCATCGTCGGAGCTGGGCTTTGGAGCCGCTGGCGCTGGAGCGGCTCCAAACCCACCGGTCTGTTGGCCAAATCCGCCGGCGGCCGCAGGAGGCGCACCAAATCCACCGCTTGGGTTCGAGAAGCCCCCTGAAGGTGTGTTGCCAAATCCGGGCGATGCGCCAAAGCCCCCCGTCGCGGGCGGCTGTGCCCCTAAACCCTGCGGCTGGGCGCCAAAACCTCCCGAAGGTGTGTTGCCAAACCCTTGCGGCTGGGCACCAAAACCTTGGGGTTGAGCACCAAAACCTTGGGGCTGAGCGCCAAATCCTTGCGGCTGGGCACCAAAACCCTGCGGCTGGGCACCAAATCCCTGCGGCTGCGCACCAAAGCCCTGCGGCTGCACGCCAAAGCCCTGCGGCTGGGCACCAAAGCCAGGGCTTGCCTGCGCTTGCGGCGCGCGGAACACGAATCCGAGCTGACCAAAGTGTACCTGCGTACCGTCGCTCAAACCGACCTCGCCCTGGACCGGCGTGCCGTTGACCGCGGTCAACCCGCTCTTTGAGAGCACCACAAGGCGAATGCCGCTTGGGTCGCTGCGAAAGATAGCGTGCTGTCGAGAAACCGTGGGGTGATCTAGGAAGAGGTCGGAACCCTGCTCGCGACCGACGGTGACCTGCTGAGCGTCAAAGTTGTATTGTTGACGGCGGCCATCTTGATCAAACTCGAGCCAGAAAGAAGCCATGACGTGCTCTCCAAGGACCTAAGAAACTACTGATTCTGGATTTTCAGGACCATCGCCCCAAGCACCACGACGATAACCGCACCGAAAATGAACATCAGGGGCAAAAGGATCTTCACCGCCGCCTGACTCGCCATCTTCTCGATCTTCTGGGTACGTTTGTTTCGAATGGTGTCGATCTGGACTTCCAAGACGTTTGCGAGCGGACTGCCGCGTTTCTCGGACTGAAGGATCGATCCAACCATGGACTGAAGATAGTCAGATTTGACGCGCTCACACAGGTTGATCAACGCATCCGAACGGGCTGTACCGACGCGCATCTCTTGGAGCACTACGCCGAGTTCTTGGACCATCGGGTCGTCGGGATTCTGCTCCTGACCACGCGTAACCACACGGTCGAGCGCAGTCATGAAGTCCAAACCCGCACGCATCGACAACACCAACAGGTCGACCGTGTAGGGGAGGCGGCGGTCAATCTCGATCAAGCGGTCCACGATCGCAGCGTTGAGCTGGATGAACGGCATGTAAAAACCAACCACCGAGGCGATGAGACCCACCGGAATTTGCGGGAATCCCGTCGCCAGCATGGTCACGAAACACAACGCCAAGAACATCCCGAGCGCGGAAACGCAGCAGACTCCCAAGAACTCGTTGGGCGTGTACGCCCCCATGAACCCCGACCGCATCAGCTTGTCGCGAAGCGACGTTCGAAGTTTAGAAATCTGGAAAAAACGCGTGTCGGGCATCCGCCGAAAGTAGTGCGCGAACACCTTCACCAACGGGAGCGTCAGGCGGTACATCTCGTTTTCGTCGTTGAGGCGTTTGCGCTTCGTCAGACGGTAGCCGTAGATCTCGTCCTCTTCCACGTCATCGGGCACAAAGCCATAGATGAACATGGAGAATGCGAGAAAGAAGCCGACGAGGGCGGCGATGAGAATCATGCCAAGTGGGATTCCAAACATTTATCGCCTCACACCTGAATTCGGACAATCTTGAGAATGAACACGACACCGATCACGTTGAGCAGCGCTGCGACCGCCAAAATAGCGTAGCCAGGAAGCGTCTCGAACAATGGAGTGATCAGTTCGGGGTCCATCAAGTAGAACATCATGACCACGACCGCGGGCATCAGGCCCATGACCCACGCCTGCATCTTGCCTTGGGCGGTCTGCGTGTCGATCACACGTTCGAGACGGAAACTTTCGCGAATGGTGCTCGCGATGTCTTCGAGAATCTTGGGAATGTTGCCACCCACCGTACGGCCGATGATCAAGGCCGATACGGCGAGCTGCAGGTTTCGCGACGGCACGCGCTGCTGCATGTTGATGAGCGCTGTGTCCAACGGGGTACCAAGCTTGTATTCCTTCAACAAAACGCTGAGCTCCTGAGTGATCGGAGGGCCCATCGAGTTGATGACGTCTTGGATCGCATCGGGGAGTGCCGGATTCGCTTTGAAGCTGTTCGACATGTAGATCATCGACTCCTCAACCTGAGAATCGAGCTCCTTGATACGGTTGCTCCACGCTCGCTTGAGGTAGATCTTCGGGCCCGCGTAGCCAATGAGCCCGCCAACGATCACGCCCATCGTCCAGTCCTCAATCATGATGCCGGAGATCACGATGGCCATGATGAGGAACAGGAGATGCAGCAGGAAGAACTCTTGCGGCGAGATGTCGAGGAACAGGCGGTAAAGCTCCTTACCGATGAGGCGCTCGTACAAGCCCTTCTCGCGAGCGACACGATTGGCCAGTGCCTCCCCGCCGCCAAGAACACCCAGAAGGGCCGCCAGGAAGGCTAGCCCGATGGCCACGAAGACAGTTGCGTTACCCACAGGAGCTCCTCACCTTGTGCACGAAGAAGAGTTTCGTCATGTGAAATCTAATGGATTGAGTCATAAACTCAAATTCTACAGGCCCGGCACACAAGGTGCAAGCTCGCTAGAAGAAGTCTTCCGCCGACGCGAGACCCTTGACGATGAACTCCTGCACGAAGGTGGGCAGGTAGCCCGTCGCAAGGTGGTACCCCTGCACCTTGTTGTTCTCGTCGATGCCCGTTTGTTTGTAGCGGTAGATATCTTCGATCTGAACAAAACCGTCGTCGTCCATCCCGATGACCTCCGAAATGTAGGAAACACGTCGGGAACCGTCACTGAAGCGACTCTGCTGAACGATGATGTTCACCGAGTTTGCGATCTGCTCGCGAATGGCTCGTGTGGGCAAATCCATACCGGACATCAGCACCAAGGTCTCAAGACGCGAAATCGCTTCAATCGGACTGTTGGAGTGGACGGTGGTCATCGAGCCATCGTGCCCAGTGTTCATCGCCTGAAGCATGTCAAGGGCCTCGCCGCCGCGACACTCACCGACAACAATGCGGTCTGGTCGCATACGCAGCGCGTTCTTGACCAAGTCACGAATCTCAATGGCGCCCTTGCCCTCCAAGTTTGGAGGTTTGGTCTCAAGGCTCACGACGTGTTCCTGCTGCAGCTGCAGCTCCGCGGCATCCTCGATCGTGACGACACGCTCGGTGGGGCCGATGAAGCTCGACAGTACGTTGAGCAGCGTCGTCTTGCCCGAGCCCGTGCCACCCGAGATGATCACGTTCTTTCGGCCGCGCACCGCACGCGCTAGGAATTTGCCCATCTCGGCCGTCATGGACTTGAACCGAATCAAGTCGCCAATGCCCAGACGATCCTCGGGGAACTTACGAATGGTCAGGCATGGGTCTTTGAGTGCGAGCGGCGGGATGACCGCGTTGACGCGCGAGCCATCGGCGAGCCGCGTGTCGACGAGCGGCGTCGATTCATCGATACGTCGACCGCGCGGAATCACGATACGCTCGATGACGGTCATCATCGACTTCTCGTCGTTGAAGAACCGGTCGGTGAGCACCAACTTCCCTGCCATTTCCGCGTAGATGTGGTCCCGGTCAACGACCATGACTTCGGACACCTTGCGGTGCTTGATCAAGTCTTCGATCGGCCCAAGCCCGCACACTTCGTCCATGAGTTCCTTGAACACCATGTCACGGGTGAATGGGGGCGGAATGAGGTGTCCGTTGACCGTCAGAAGCTCCTTGAGCTTTTCGGAGACCTGACGCACCACGCGAGGTGACGCGTAATCGGTAATCTCGAAGCTGTGGAGGTCGAGTCGCTCTTTGAGCTCTTCGTGAAGCTGCGACTTAAAGCGCACAAGCTCTTGTCGCTTGTCGCGCGGCAAGATCTCGACGTTTGAGCCGGTCAGGTTAACGCGGGGCTCTTCGGGCTGATTGTCAGGATGCAAGAAGCCCAAGAACGCCATGACGTCCGCGGGGTCGGTGGAACGCAGATCACGCGTTCCCATATCACGCCCAGACGGATTACTGCGCGGCTTCATGGGCGCGGGTTTCGCCACCGGCGCGGGTGCAGGCTGAGGCGCAACATCCGCCGAACGCGCCACCGGACTGACCGGTGAGGGCGCGTGGCTTGGCGCGTTGCTGTCTTCGACGCTGACGAGGTAGATGTCGATCTGCGCCTGTTCGCCAACACGCATTTCGCGGACGCGATCTACCCGTTCGCCATTGACCATGCAGCCATTGGCCGACTGATTAACGAGCAAAACGCGATCTCCCATGACTTTGAGGATCGCGTGGCGCCGGCTAACCGTCTTGCTTCCGAGAATGATGTCATTCCCTTGGGAACGCCCAATCGAGATCTCTGCGACCGTTTGCTCGATGGGATAGAAGTATTCGTTCCCGAAATTGTCGACGACTCGAACTTGTTTCATCTTTACTCGTCAAGCAGCTCTTCGCCACCCTTCTCTTCGGGTTTCTTTTCTTCGGTCTTGGGAGCCGGCTTCGTTGTCGCTGGAGCGACCTGTGCGTTTGACAGCTCCGGCAAGTCATTGGCTTCTGCGCCGCTGTTCAAAAGCGTCTCGAACGCGCCCTGAATGAGCGTGCGGTGGGTCTTGCCACCTGGCTCGTACAAACGAGGGGTGATGAAGATCGCGTTGTCGAGGCCGGTGCCCAAGTAGGTGCGCGATTTGAACAACCAGCCCAAGATCGGGATACGGCTGAGCAGCCAGAAACCCGATTCGGTCGAGGTGTTGATCGTGTTGGCCTGCGTCGAGATCAGGACCGACTGGCCTTCCTGCATGTTCACCGTGCTCTTGACGTTGGTCTTACGAAGCGCAGGCAGATCACCCACACCATTGGCGTAGTCGAGCTCCGAGAACTCGGCATCGACCGAGATCTTGACCTTGTTTTCGAAGTCCAGAACAGGCTTCAGCTTCACGTTGAGGCCGTAATCTTTCTCGACGACGCCGAAAGAATCACCACCAACGACGCGGATAAGCAAGGTTCCGCCGGAAAGGTACTCCGCCTCGGTGCCGGTCTCGGTCACGATGACACCGTGTTTGATCTCTTTGATCAAACCGTGCTCGACCATGAGGTCGATCGCGAGGTTGAGGTTGCCGATCAAGCTCCAGTAGCTCGCGCCGTCACCACCAGTGAGCGACACCGCATTGGGCAAGCGTGCTGGGTTGTTCTCACCAGGAAGGATCCCTGTTCCGAATGCGTTCTGCTGCTGGCCACCGCCACCGCCGCTTGCGTAATAGAGAGGTACATCGCCTGTCCCGAACGTCATGTTTGCACCGAGGAACTGGCCCCAATTCAAACCAAGCTTATCGCTGTCGCGCGTGGCGAGCTGCACAAAGTACAGATCCATGGCGACCATACGTGCACCTTCCACGAACGCCTCACGGAACGTCGTAAAGTTGAGGACCTGAGTCGGGTACAACTCGACGAGTTTCTCGATCTTGCGCTTGTAGATGTCGCTGGCGACTTCGCCTTCAAGGAGCACGCGGCCCTTGATGACACGAACGTCCACACCGGAGCGCTCGCCCATGATGTCACGCACCTCTGAAGCGAGGGACTCAGGATTGACGGTCACGACGCGCACGAGCAGCGTCTTCTGACCGCGATCCGAGAAGATGTTCACAGTGGTGACACCGGGTGCCTTGCCTGTGAGCACGATCTGCTTTTGATCGCTTGTCGGTTGAGCGTCTGCGATCGACGACAAACCAATGGCCACGCGCTGAATGCCACGCGCGCTGAAGGTTAGCGTCTCGCCGACCGAAATGGTGAATTCTTTGTCCGGCGCCTGCGCCCAAGCGGACGCAGAAATCAACAGGCTCGTCAGAAGGACATAGAACGCTGTCCAAAACGCACCCATCCGATTCCGTAGTCATATCTCCTTGCTCATTTGGTCGGCGGCCAATCGCGAACGTGCCGCGGCCACCTAAGGTTCCATGCCTTTAGAATGTGCGCAGTATCCACCGGGAAATGGGATTTCGCAACCCACTTCGACGCTATCCTGGCAAAAAACCCCGACGAATCGGGGTATTGTAAAACGCGACCGAGATCATTTCGGTCGCTGATCGCCGCGCGTGATGTCGATGGTCGGGGTCGGCGCCTTCTTCGCTTTCGGAATACGGTCGTTACGACGACGTTGAATGATCTCAAGTTCTTCCATCACTTCGCGCAGGGTGCGCTTCGACACGGTGCTGACATCCACGTCTTCGCGGTTACGAAGCAACAACGTCATCTTGCCGCGCGTCTGCGCGATCGTGAGGAGCTCGGCCTCGTCGACGGTCACCGAGACGGTCACAGTGGCGTACGAGCTTCCGCGGCCCCGCTGGTTCTCCGAAGAGGTCACGTCCGAAAGTTCTTGCCCGGTCGCGAGAAGCGTCACGTTTTGGAGCATGGTCATGGTGACGTAACCGACGCCGTCTTCACCTTTTCGTTGGTCACGACCTGATCCTTGGTGCCGATCGGGAACGTTCCAAGGATGTCGACGCGGTCACCAGACGAAGAAGACCCGACACACCGCTGATGGCGTCTACGGCCACCGACATCGCGCGCTCTTCTGGAGGAATCTCGCTCGAAAGTGTGCGTGACACTTCCTGAACACTGAAGTCCGACGTCAAGATCATCGCACCTTCTTCGACGTTCACCGCCAAAGGCGTGCCGAGGTAGATGTTGAGGTCGTTCTCAAGCAGAGGGTTAGGGGCAAGAAGCGCTGAGGCACTTGCTCGGTCGTGATCTTGTCTTTGGCCAGCGGCGTCCCTGCGGGGATATTGCGCGCAGCCTTGACCACCTCGACCTGGTCACGAACAAGCTCTTCCTTCTCTTTTTCGAGTTGGCTTGCGTACAAGTAAAGCAGCGCTGCGGCGAACAAGCCGACCATCACTGCGGCAATTAGGAGTTTCTTCTTGGCCATGCCGTGTCTCCCTCCGTTCAACCGGGCCTACCGGTTGACAGTCAAAACGTTCTAATCTCTGGTAACCTCGGGAGACTAACAGACGATTTTCAAGCGGTCCAGTCAGGAACCGTACTCAAGATCCGACCAATCGTTCTTGGCAGACCGTTCGAGCAATCGTCGAATGCACGCGTCGGCGAGTTCAACGCCTGTGGTTCGAGGTTGAAGGAAGCGAGAGACGTCGCCGCGATGTTGCCGATGGTATTGGCAGGCCTTGGCGACCATCTGCACCGTATCGGCCGCTTTGGTGATCTTCGCCTCGATCGATTCGCCCAGCACATACTCCCGATACAGGTCGCCAAAATGTGTCGTCTTTAGGATCTCGTCGGCCATCTGCGACTCGACAGCGGCGATGCCTTCAATCCGCCGTTTGGCTGGCCCCGGGATGTCGGTCAAAATGGCCTCGGCGAGGTCGTGCACCAGGGCCATTTGGGCAACGCGACCGACGTCGGCTCCGAGTTCCTCGGCGATCCACATCGCCACGATCGCGACGTTGAAGCTGTGACTCGCCACCGACTCAGGGTTTTGGACCCCACCAAACAGCCACCCCGATCGAGGCAAACTCTCAAGATTCTCGGAATGCGCCAGCAAACGGATCAAGTCATCGGGATTTCCCATTCGCACAACTCCATGGGCGGGTGGACGCGCTTGACGCGCGAAGATCCGGTAGCCTATCGTCGCACACATTCTTTACCGGGACCCATCGATGCGCAAACTCATCAGCTCGCTCATGGTTATTCTTGCGACGTCGGGATGCGAAAAGGCACCGGCACCCAACGAGCCAACCACAAACCAAGCGACGAATCAGGCGACGGCGGCCCAAACAACACAGGCTGCCGACCCGCATCAGGCGCTCAAGGAAACGCTGGTGATGGTGGTGCAGACATCCATGTTCGGGACCCGGGACACCGCCCCCCTTCAAGACTACCTGAGTAAAGCCATCGGCAAGCCCGTGTTGGTGCAGCTCGTGCCGACCGACGATCAAGTGATCGACCAACTCAAGAAAGGTGAGGCGCAGATCACGTTCACCCCAAGTTGGACCTTCATGGTGGCCCATCAACGCGCTGACATGGAGGTTCAGGCTGTCACGACCGTGGCGCAGACCGCCGCGGTGGATTCGCTCTGGGTCGTCAGTGCCAAGTCGAAAATCAAGAAGACGACGGATCTCAAGGGCAAACGCGTCGCGTTTACGAGCGCGACCTCCGCCGAGGGGTTCCTGTTCCCGCTGTCCCAGCTGATGAAAGACGGTGTTCTGACGCGCGACGACGATCCTGAGCAGATCTTTGCAAGCGTCGCGTTTGCGGGCGACGATGCGGCTGCCCTGAAGGGAGTAGAGGAAGGGAAGTACGACGCGGCAGCCATCTCGTCTGACGCCCTGCCAAAGGACCCGAAGTCGGTGCGCATCATCGCCAAGCAGGGTCCGGTGCCGCGCGCGGCTTTTTCTGTGAAGTCGACACTCGATCCCGGACTCCAGGAGAAAATCGCAGGTGCGTTGCTGGGGCTTGGTGCCGAGGAGAATTCGGACCTTCGCCGGTCGCTCCTTGGCGACGTCGGACTCGTCAAGCAAGAGCACTACCAGTACACCCAAGCGATTCAGGATGCGATTGACACGGTCGACGCAGATTATCCGCTTTGAATGAACGGTCCGCTGCCAACGTCTCTTGGCACAACGAGGATTTCATGAAGACCCTTCTTGTCCTGACAATCTTGAGCCTGTCTTCGGTGGCGTTTGCCCAAGACAAAGCCTATTCACCCAAGGCCGCAGATTGGTCTTCGCTGCTCAAGCCAGCGAACTACTCCGAGAGCCCGCTTAAGCTGGAGTTCCCTGAACTTGAGCGGCGTCGTGTGGTCAACGGATCTCGGGTCGACTTCGAACACGTCTACGACGTGGAGTACACAGAACTCATTCTGTATCTGGAGTCTGCGTACAAAGAACAACGACCGGTGGCGGCGTTTCGGCCGGGCGCGATCCCATATGCCAACGTGCGTGAGGCCCTGGTGTTGGGCACGCAGAGTGGCAGTGTCGTCAAATACACGATCGGCGCGGTCGACCTACCGATCCGGTTTCAAATTGAGCTTCGGCCCGACCGCGAGCACACGATCGTGACGTTCCAGAACACGGTATTCAGCCAATTGTACAGTGGTGTGATGCCCGCACGCGTCGGGTACAAGCCCAAGGATTCGACAAAACAGATTCCATTCCGCTGGAACTAGTTGACACGACCTTGAGATGAGATTATTTCCTCACTCCCACTTGCGGAAGTGGCGGAATTGGTAGACGCGCTGGTTTCAGGTATCAGTGGTGGCAACACCGTGGGGGTTCGAGTCCCCCCTTCCGCATCAACGGCATCCCTTCGGATGCCGTTTTTTTATGCCTTCACCCCATCGATGGCGGCGCCGATCACGGCGTCAAGCGCGGGGTCGAGGCAGTAGACGCCGGACGTGCGATGCATGGACTGCGCTTCGTCGAGCAATCCGTTCAAACATGTGGCGTACCAACCGGCCGATCGGACCGGAAGGACTGTGCCGTCGAGCAGCTCGACGTCGGTGGTCTGTCCCCGGGACATTCTGGCGTTCGCCTCCAGGACGCGCCAGTAAGTGCCCAAGATCTCGGCGATCAGTGGGCTCAACTCTGCGGTGGGACGAACCGTGGCATCAAGTGCGCCACCGGCCCCTGACCACGCGTGGACACGTTGCACGTACCGCCAAAGGTTTGGGAACGCGCGGACCGCATCTTGAGACGCGGGATCATGACCAAACTGCCACAGGAACCCGTAAAGGGCGAAATCGGCAACGCTGGGGTGGCCGCCAAAGAGATAGAGGCCATGCTCAAACAGGTCCTCAAGCAGTGCCAACGTGCGCTCACGCGAATTCTCAAGGCCATCATAGCGTGTCAGGGTCCCCGACTTCTCCAACGAGGCCCGAATCGACGCGGCGGCGACTCGCCCGCCGAGCGTGCGCAGTGGAAAGCCGAACATTTCGGCCCCAATCGTTTTCTCCATATGGCGTCGGTTTTGGGGCAATGCCCAGCGCGCGCGTGCGAACCAACGTACGATCCACTCGTCACAAAAGTCCTCGACCAGCCATGCGAGGAATCGCTCGTCGGGCAGGAGCGGTCGTTGAGAGGACGCCAACAGGTGTTTGGCGATTCGGGTGGAATCGTTGATGGCAAAATCCCCATGGCGCAGGACCGGCACCATGGTCTTTCCCGTCATTTTCTTGAGAACCGCAAACCGATTCCAAATGTCTTCCACGATGATTTCGTGTGGAACGGCGGCGTAGCCCATGAGCGCCATGATCTTGCAGGCATACGGGCTCAAATGCGAGACATACAGTTGAATCATGGGACCTCAAGTTCCCAACACAAGGCAGTCGGTACCTCGTAGATCTCGTACAGCACCCGCTGAAGGGCCAGACTGTTTTGTGGGGTTGGCGGAGCCGCCAGCAGGATCTGAAGTTGGACGCGGAACCGCGCCGGTGCCTCAGGCACCGGAAAGGAGGCGGGATCGGCAGCGACCAAGGACGAAAAAACCGGGCTTCTCAGCACCGCGTTCGCGACGACATCTTGGGTGTGCCAACCGTCGGGTTGGAGGACGGCCACGGTGTCGAAGGGCTTTCCCGGTCGACGAAAAACTGTCGCTGCTGCCGATCCCAATCGGGTCAAATCGCGGTTGGGAAACACATGGCGATGGCAGCGTTACACTCGTAACCCTGTGGGCACGCGTTTCCACCGTCGCACAGTTGTGTGCAGATGAACGGATCGTCGTTTCGCTGCACGCACAGTCCGGTCGCGCAGTCGTTTTCGCTTGTGCATGCGTCACCAAGCGCCCCGGTGCCGCGCTCTCCAACAACGCAACACGGAATCTCAATGGATTGGCCGACGTCTTCGCAACGTTCCGTGGCGCCACATTCGTCGTTGGAGAAACACGCGGTCAAGTTGCGCTCTGCGCACGTCTGGTCGCCCGTCTGGTTATTCGTGGCGTTGTTCGTTGCGTTGTTGGTCGTGTTGTTCGTCGCGTTATTGGTCGCGTTGTTCGTTGCATTGTTTGTCGCGTTATTGGTCGCGTTATTGGTCGTGTTGTTCGACGCGTTATTCGTCGCGTTGTTCGACGTGTTATTCGTCGTGTTGTTTGTCGCGTTGTTGGACGACGAGTCGTCATCAGAGCATCCAACAAAAAGCAGAGCAGCAGCAGCAATCAACCATACCTTCGACATAACAACTCCTTCAAAATTTGGGCAGTCGGGGTTTAGGGGACGAGGATAACCTCAACCCCAGACGAGTCCAAGGAAACATCAAATTTTTCGGTAGATCGTCCGCGTAGCGATCCTGAGCAGGTTGGCGGTCAAGCGCTTGTCCCCCCGGTAATACGCAAGGTTTCCTGATGACGCGCCGCTCGATCTCCTCGAGCGTCGTCCCTAGGGCAATGGTCAACTCGCGTGCCTCCACCGGATTTTGACCCACCGTTTCGGGCAAGTCATCGGTGTCGATGATGCCATCACGGTCGAGGACCACCGCGCGCTCGAGGACATTCTCGAGCTCGCGAACGTTGCCAGGCCACGAGTAACGGCTGAGCAGCTGCAGCGCTTCACGGCTGAACCCCTGAATGTCACGCCGGTTCTTTTGACGAAAGCGGTTTAGGAAGTGCTCGGCGAGCAGGGGTACGTCCTCCAACCGGTCACGCAGACGCGGAATGTGGATGTTGACGACGTTTAAGCGCCAGAAGAGGTCTTCCCGGAACCTGCCTAGCCGCATCTCTTCGTCGAGGTCGCGATTGGTCGCAGCCACGATGCGCACATCGACCTGGACCGGAACATTCGAGCCAAGGCGCTCAAACTCGGACTCTTGCAGCACGCGCAGGAGCTTGACCTGCACCTGCGGGGTCAGCTCACCGATTTCGTCTAAGAACAGGGTGCCGCCGTCGGCAGCCTCAAACCGTCCAATGCGTTGATGATTGGCCCCGGTGAATGCAACCTTTTCGTACCCGAAGAGTTCGGATTCCAGGATGGATTCGGGCAAGGCGGCGCAGTTTACTGCGATGAAGGGTTTGTCGGCGCGGTCGCTGTGTTCGTAGATCATCCGTGCGAAGAGTTCCTTGCCCGTGCCGGACTCGCCGGTGAGCAACACAGTGACGTCGGTGGGCGACTTGGTCGACGAGCCGCATCGATTCTCTAAGCGCGGCCGACTGTCCCACGATGCCCTTCTCGCCCCGTAGCTGCGCGATCTGCGCCTTGAGTTCGCGGTTTTCGGCCATCAGGGCTTGGCGCTCAAGGGCTTGGTGCGCGGATTTGAGGATCGTCGCGCGTTTGATGGGTTTGGTGATGAAGTCATAGGCCCCTTCCTTCATGCCCTGCACGGCGCGTTCGACGGTGCCGAATGCCGTCATCAGGATCACCTCGCTCTCTGGGCGAATGGTACGAACGACTTTAAGCAGGTCCATGCCGTCAAGGTCAGGCATCATGAGGTCGGTGATGACCAAGTGGACCGGGGTCTGGCGAACCGTCTCGATGGCGGCTTGCCCCCCCTCTGCGGTCAAGACGTTGTAGCCTTCTCGTGAGAAGAGGCGTTCGAGGGTTTTGAGGTGGGCAACCTCGTCGTCCACGAGCAGAACTGTTGGTACATTGGTCATTCAACGGGCCACGTTTGCGTTTGCAGATCAGCGCTGCTGCACGTTAACCTAAAGCCCGGATAAGAACAGCCTATTCCAACCCACAAGGGCTCATGGCAAAGCTGAGCTACGTCGACAGCAGGGGTCGGATGCACGAGGTTGACCTCGTCGCGGTCTCGACCATTGGACGCCACCCCGAGCAGACCTTGCAGGTGCTCGACCGCGTGGTCTCAAAGGAACACGCGATCATCGAACGTCAGCCGGACGGGCGGTACGCCATTCGCGACAATGGGAGCCGTAACGGTACGTT
This sequence comes from bacterium, assembly GCA_041390025.1. Lineage (GTDB taxonomy): Bacteria > Myxococcota_A > Bradymonadia > Bradymonadales > Bradymonadaceae > JBFFMO01. The sequence continues at coordinate 119,596 of JAWKQR010000004.1, read as the reverse complement.
CGTCAACGGCAAGATCGTGCCGACGACCCAGATCCTCAAGAATGGCGACCGGATCATGGTTGGGTCGTCCGAGATCGTCTATCACGAGGACGCAAAAACCGACCCACTTGCTGGGCGTGTGACCATCCATGCGGACAACATGGACACGCACATACGCAGTCGTGTTGCGTCGAAGAACGACGGTCGATTCCTGCCCGAAGCACAGGTCGACGAGAAGCAGCTCCGCGAAGACTACGAGAAGCTGCGCATCTCACACGAGCTGGGCTCATCCATCGGTCTTGAGATGGACTTGGAAGTCCTGTTGAACAAGATTTTGGACAAAGCGTTCGAGATCTTTCCCGCGGATCGCGGCGTCATTTTGATGCGGATGCCCAACGTGGAGCACCTCGTGCCGATGGTCGTGAAGTCTCGCGATGTGGCCACGGGCAAGGCCGAACATGTGCGCATCAGCCAGACGATCTTGAACGAAATCATTCAGGAGAAGCAGGGGATTTTGTCCTCGGACGCGATGATGGATTCGCTTTGCTGGAAGCCACTCGATTATCTTGGAGCAGATCCGCTCGACCATGAGCGTGCCGTTGTTGCATGACGACGAAGTGCTGGGTGTGATCCACTTGGACTCGAAGATCGCGTCGGGTGCATTCACCGAAAAGGACCTTCAGATCCTCACGGGGTTTGCACGTCAAGCCGCCTTGTTGATCCGCTACCAGCGACTCCTGACCAAATTCGAGGAAGAGATTTTGACCCGCGAGAAGCTTCACCGACTGCTGTCGCCGCAGTTGGTCGAAGAAGTCGTCAGTGGTCGCCTTGACATCAAAAAGGCGGCGAGTTGCGGCGCGCGACGGTCATGTTTGCCGACATTCGCGGGTTCACGTCCCTGTCGGAACGGTTGCCGCCGCAGGGCATCGTCAACCTGCTCAACGAGTACTTCGAGCTGATGGTGGACATCATCTTCAAGTACGAGGGCACGCTCGATAAGTTCGTGGGCGACGAGATCATGGCGATTTGGGGGGCACCCATCTCCCGCGACGACGACGCCGAACGTGCGGTGCGGGCGGCCGTGGAAATGCAACAGGCCATGGAGCGGTTCAATCAGTCGCTCGCCCCGGAGCACCAGTTCCACATCGGCATTGGGCTGAACACCGGCGAGGTCGTGGCAGGGTACATGGGTTCGACACGCAGCATGAGCTACACCGTGATGGGCGACACCGTGAACACGGCGAGTCGTTTGTGCGGTCAGGCTGGCGCCAAGGACCTGCTTATCGGCCCGATGACGTATCGCGAGGTGGGCTACCTGCTCGACATGGAGCGACTCCCACCAACCAAACTCAAAGGAAAGGCCGAACACGTCGATATTTACAGGGTCACCCGCCTCAAGCACGTGGGTGATCCGACCGAAACACGCCCGTTGGAATCCCCCAGTTGACAGGTTTCGTGACACCCTTGCCGGGTGCGCCTATACTCCGACGGGTCGGTGTCACAGTGTGCCGTCTTCCCCTGTAAACAGGCGAGTTTACTTAAGGCTCGTAGTGATGGACTGATAGTATGGCCCAGCAGCGCTACCACGTAATTGAGCGAATCGATGCCGGAGGCATGGCGGAGGTTTTCAAGGCGAACTCCACCAGTCTGCAGGGATTTGAGAAGCTCGTTGCGATCAAACGGATTCTTCCGGAGCTGACACGAAACGAGCGTTTTGTCCGCATGTTCCTGGACGAAGCCAAGGTAAGTCTCCACCTCAATCACACGAACTGTGTTCAGGTTTTCGACCTAGGCTTGGCCGATGGAACCTACTTCATCGTGATGGAGTACGTCGACGGGACCAACCTCAAGAACATCATCGAACACCTCAAGACGAATCGTCAAAACCTTGGTGTCGAGGAAGCGGCGTTCATCGCCCTTGAAATCTGCAAGGGGCTGGCGCACGCGCACAACAAGAAAGACCAAGAAAAACATCACCTTGCAATCGTACACCGTGACATCAGTCCCCCGAACGTTTTGATCTCGGTGGAAGGGGAAGTCAAGATCACGGACTTTGGGTTGGCCAAGGCAAAAAGTCAGGTTGAGACGACCGACCCGGGCATCGTTAAGGGCAAGTTTGGTTATCTGTCGCCGGAGGCCGCCTTTGGCGAACAGGTCGACGCACGCACCGACGTCTTTGCTGTGGGCATCATGCTTTGGGAGATGCTCACGGGAGAGCGCCTGTTCTTGGGCGAAACCGACCTGGCGACTCTCCAGCTCGTTCGCAAGAACGAAACACCCCCGTTGTCGAAGTACCGTAGCGACGTTCCACCCGCTTTTGAGGCGATCATCCGCCGTGCGCTGGAGAGCGACCTTACGAAACGGTTCCAAACCGCCGAGGAACTTGGAACTGCAATCGCAGAGTTCATGTTTGCGTACGGCAAGCCGATCACGAACTTCCAGATTGCGCGCTTTGTGAAGATGGTTCGGCAACAAACGGGGGCGAAGGAACGCACCGAAAAAGATCGCGCCGTCGAAGAAGCCATTCAGCAAGCCGTCAACCGTATCGTCTCGTTGGAGGAGGTCGACGACCTCGACCTGTACCTCGCCGAGACGTACGGACAGATTGAGACCAGTGAAGGGGTGTGGGACGGCGACGGCGACTTCGGAAGATTCCGTGACTGGGCGGACTTTGGAATGGACGACGTGTCGGTCCGTGAATCCCCACATTGAGGTCGGTAAGATCAAGAGTCATGAACCTCGACGAGCTGGATGCGACGTCGTCAGACCTACCCAGGGGCGCCGGCTGCGATAAAGGGACAAGCGCCGCACACTGAAGATCCGACGAGTGAGCCAGGCCCTAACGCGGTCTCGAAGATCCGTCGTGAGGCCCAACGACCGGGTGAGGACGTTCCCCTTCACGAGCGACGCCCTGGGCCAGCACCTGGCGCTGTCCCCCAAGTTCAGGCGGCGCCGCGTCCTGCGATGAAACCGTCTCCGTCGGCCCGGTCGACATCGATGCTTCGTTTGCAAACCACGCGCAGTTTGTCCCGCAGCGGAAAGTCGAAGTGACCGCACCGGCGAGATGGCAGCGTTCACGGCACTGCCGCACCACCCGCCACGTCCAGCAAGACGCCGATCATGGTCATTGTGGGCGTCGTGTGGTGCTGGAATCTTTGGCGCCGGGCTTCCTTGACCCGGTGAGCAGGCGGTACGCATGATGATGTGCTCGTGATGATCTTGGCGGGAGGTGAGGGCAGCCCGCCTTCGTCCGCTGACTGCCGAGCGGCAAACCCGCTGTCTTTTCGGAGGGCGCTACCGCATCATCGACTTTGTCCTGTCAAATTTCGTCAACAGTGGGTTCTACAAGATCAAAGTACTGACGCAGTACAAGAGCGAGTCCCTCCCAGCACACCGCCGCGGCTGGGTAATTTCTCGAACATGGTGGATCAGTACGTCGAGATCGTGCCCGCAGCAGCGCACCGGCCCAACGTGGCAGATTGGAAGCGCCGACGCCATTTATCAGAACCTGAACTTGATCTCGGACGAGGATCCCGGATGTTTGCGTGTTTGGGCCGATAACATCTACAAGATGGACGTGTCGCAGATGCTGCGATTCCACCGAAAACGGCGCGCGGCTTTGACGGTGGCGGCCATCCCAGTACCCATTGAGGAGGCTCACGCCTTCGGCGTGATCGAGGTCGACGAAAACTGGGAGTTGGTTCGCTTCCATGAAAAGCCCGCCGACCCGCCCGCGATGCCCGATGACCCCAGCAAAGCCTTGGTGTCCATGGGCAATTACATCTTTGATTCGAAGATACTCGTCGAACAATTGCTGGCGGATGCTGCCGACGACGCGAGCGTCCACGACTTTGGCAAGAACGTCATCACCAACATGGTGCGTGACCCACAGACGCCGGTCTTCGTTTACGACTTTTCGCGCAACTTCATCCAAGGGCAGACCGAGATGGAGCGCGGGTACTGGCGTGACGTGGGCTCGATCTACAGCTATTGGGACGCGTCTATGGAGCTGGTGTCGTTGACGCCGGCGTTTGACCTTTACAATCGCAAGTGGCCCATCCGAAGCTTCTACGAGCACTATCCGCCCGCCAAATTCGTGCACGACGATCCCCGAAATGCGCGCGTCGGCGCCGCGATCAACTCGATCGTTGCGGAGGGAGTCATTGTGTCGGGTGGATTGATCCGAAAATCGGTGTTGTTTCCACGTGTACGCATCAACTCTTATTCGCACGTCGAAGAGAGCGTGCTGTTTGAGGGCGTTCAGGTCGGCCGTCGTGCGCGGATTCGTCGTGCGATCATCGACAAGAACGTCGAAATCCCACCAGACAGCGTGATCGGCTACGACTTAGAGGCCGACGCCAAACGCTTCACCGTCTCGGACGGCATCGTTGTCGTCCCCAAAGGTACAGTTTTCTAGAAAGGCGCCGATGCAAACTCGCCAAGTGTTGTTTTTGTGGCATATGCACCAGCCCTACTACGGGCTCCCGAATCGTGACACCAGCTTCCTCCCTTGGGTACGACTTCACAGTGTGAAGTCGTATTACGACGTGGCGCGAACGCTCGAAGCGCACCCGGACATCCACTCCACCGTGAACTTCAGCGGAAGCCTTCTCAAGCAGTTGCACGAGTACGTCTCGCTGGGACGACGGGACACATGGTGGGATCTCACGCTCAAGCCGGCGGCGTCGTTGTCGGACGCCGAAAAACGCCACCTGGTCAAACACTTCTTCAGTGTGGATTGGGATCATTGTGTCCGGCGTTACCCGCGATACGCGGAGCTCTTGGAGGCGCGTGAGCGCGGCACAGCTCTGGAGCAATTCACAGACCGCGATTGGACGGACTTGCAGGTCTATTTCAATTTGGCGTGGGTGGGATTCTCGGTGCGTGCGGAGTCCGAGATCGTGCAGGGATTGATCGCCAAAGGCCACGATTGTGGAGTCTGACAAGGTAGTCGCGCTGTCGAACATGCTGCGCTTCATGCAGCTGATTCCGGGCCGAGATCGGCGCTGGCCGAATCGGGGCAGGTGGAGATCAGCGTCACCCCGATAAATTAATTCCTATCCGTTCCCTTACGCTGACCGATACCAGACGCAGCAGCCAGAGCAACCCCGATCGACCGCGTCTCTCGATTTCGCCATCGACGACGCTCACCAATTACGTGCGCGGCAAAAGACATTGCGCGGACGTTTTTTTGGCGTCGTGCCGGAGGGGATGGGCTGGCGAGGGAAGCGTGTCTCCGGAGGCCAGGCCGAGGTGTTTCGACAAGAAGAGGTGTCGTGGATCGCGTCCGACGAGGACGTATTGCGCATCTCACGCGGGGACCGTTGGAGACGTCAGGACATCACACGCCCGTGAAGTTGGGCGATACCTGCCATGTTTTTCCGCGACCACAGCTTGAGCTGACCAGATTAGTTCGTACGCGAAGAACTCCACCAAACAGGCGGCCTAAGACTTTCTAGCGCGGGCGAGGTCGGTCATCCCGTAAATGGATGATATGGGCGTCAAAGCCGGCTTCATCTTGGACGGAGAGAACCCATGCGGGAGCACTATCCTGACGACGTTTCATATCTCGCCCTGTGTGAGGCGCTTCGTGACGCGCCTGGGACGTCACGACAACCACGCCGTCCAAAGTGCTTGCGACGGTCAGTCCACCCTGAGATACGGCTGCAGCACTGGCTCATGGATTCTGGCGAATTACCAATCTGGATTGCCATCCTGAGGAAAACTGGGTTGGGAGTTGTTGAAACGCACACGCGAGGATCTGCTCGCCACCACCTGACTCGTTATGTTCGAGAAACAGCCGCGCCATGGCTTGGGGAGGGTCTGTACGCGGCCGAAGGAAGTGATTGGTTTTGTGGGGACGACTTCAACACCGAGAATGACGCGGACTTCAATCGTCTGTTCCATGAGACCTCAAGAGTGTGTACTGTCGATGGGGAAAGAGCCACCTGCAGAACTTGACGTCCCTATCAACGGTCTCTGTGCAGCCAAACGACGTCTACACACCACAGACAGCACTCATCTCACCTGCAGATCTGGGAAGTCAGACTTCTTCTACGAGTGGACCATGCCGGGGTTCACGTGTCAATACCGGGGCTCAAATCGAGGATGTTCGACACACCGCGTCGTCGAACGGATACTCTTGGGGTCTGGACCATTCCGTATTTGTACCTGCGGATCGAACCCACGCCCGAGGTTGCACAGGGGTTGACGATTGTGAGGTTCGTTTCGGTTCGGGTATCGGACATCACGATCGACACGGCGAGTCCGTCCTCGTTGATGGGGATGCCGCAGATGCCCGGGTCGTCAGGGCGGGAGCGATCGAGATTCGTGCGCTGGTCGAGCTACCACATTCGCAACCGGGCGACGATGTACCCATTCAGGTGGTGCTGCTGCGGTCAGGAATGGAGATTGATAGCGCCACCCCGCAGATCATCGTTGGCATTGCAGCGCCCGGCGACGACTTCGAGGGCAAGAACTGGATGGTCTACCTGAGCAGCGCGAGCAGAATGGCTCGCACGTTGTCTTGCGTCGGATTGGCGAGCGCGATGGCCACTTTCTCTAGCGCCTCAACGCGGCGTTGGGCGGGCAATGCCGATGAGCCCGCGATATTGAGACGGCGCCCAAGAGGCGTCTGAGCGTCTCCGAGAGGCGAGGCATCTCACCCACCACGGTCTGTGCTTGACCGGTGCTCGGCGAACACATCCTCGCCCCGCAACGCCGCGTCCAATGTGTCCAACGGACTTTCGGCGGGCACGTGAGGTGCGGGAATCGGCAACGCCGCAGCTTGAAGCAGGCTGTCGTAGATCTCTTTGATGGGTGATTGGGAGCCCCAAGGGTTTCCCTCGCGCGCGAGGGTGGTGGCCCATGTTCCAAAGTCCACGATGTCGGGGATGGCGGGCGGCTCCTCAACCGAGGCCACAGGGACGAGGTCTTCGAGCCGTAACAGCGAGTCGGTCATCAAAACGAGACGTGAAAGGTGGCTCCGCCCCCGTCCGCACCGACATAGGGCGTGATTTGAGCCGTTGAGTTCGACTCGCCGCCGTCGTCCAGCACCCATGCGACGATGCCGCCAACGGCGAGCAGCGTGCCCGCGCCGAGGAAAACGATGGCCAACGTCTGTTGGGTCTCAATGGAGGCTACGTCATCGTTGTAGGCGTTGCGCTGCGCGTTGTAGGTCGGAATATCCTCGTATGGGCAGTCGGCGAAGATCGCGCTCCCACTGGCACCGAGGTCAAGGTTGTCTTTGACACACTGGGTATCATCGAGCTGGTCGGACACCAGAAGACCGGACCCAAACAGTGCGCCAGCACCAAGTGCGACGCCACCGCCTGCGAGCAAGCCAACCGCGAGCCAAGGTGTGTGGGATTCCTGCGCTTTGACGGGCGGAGGTTCTTCGATAGGGGGTTCTTCTTTCTTCTGCGCGTCCTTCGCCTTTTGTTCCTCTTCGAGCTTCTTCTGAAGCGCGAGACCATCCTCAAGGCGTTTGCGAATGTCGTCGACATCCGTGAACCGTGCGCGCGCATCGCGCGTCATGGGATCCCCATAGATGTTGAGCAAGCGCAGTGCCTCTTCGTAGTCCTTGAGGCCCTCAAGCGCCAGCACACGATTGTACTGGTAGACGAGGTCGGGATCCTCCGCATACGCGCGCTCGAGCAGGTCGGATGCTTCGCGCAGATCACCGCGCTGATATGCTGCTGAGGCCTGCGAATAGTATTCCGCCGCCTTTTCTGGAGTTGCCAACGCAACGGACGGAAGAACGAAACTCGTAGCGAGGACGGCCGCGAGGGCGCGTGTTCGAAGGAGCGTTGTATTCATCTAGCCACATCCACAGGCGCACCCGAGAGTTACGCAAAAAGGAACTCAACAAAGAAAAACTTCGCCCTAGATTCCTACGTAGGCCCAAAACCGTCAAGTAATCCGTGCCGTCACCACTTTCGGGTGTCTACAGGTGCAAACTTGGCGGGGGCGGGCTTTATCTCTTTGGGTTCCTCTACCGGCTTGTCAGCAGGTTTTGTGGGAGCGACAGCCGCTTCGACTTTCTTGACCACCTTCTTTGTGGTCTTGCTCGCCGTATCCTTGGACGAGGCGACCTTGACGTCTTTGGGCGCCACGTTGACGGGCGTTTTTTCGGCTGTATTGTCGGCCGTTTTCTCGGGAGTCTCGACGGCGGGGGTCTTCGCCGGGGCTTCCACAGCAGCGGGTTTGGTTGCCACGTCAACGGCCGTGTTGGCTTCGTTGACAACGGTCTCCCCGGCCAGCTTGGCTGGGGGCACCTTTTCGTCGGCCTTGGCGATGGGGTCCTTAACAGGCTCGGGCAGTGCGGGTGACGCCACTGTTGGGTTGTCCACTGGAGTCGTCTCGGTCACATCGGCCGTCGAGCTCAACGCGTAGATCGTCACCCCCACAAGAACAGCGAGCGTGAGCACGACACCCGCTAGGAGACCGACGGTCTTCTTCGCTGCTCGCTGTCGTCGACCACGTCAAAACTCGGCGCGGGTCGCTCAATGGACGGGTCGGGGTCATAGACCGCAACATCGGACCGGAAGCCCGTGGGGCTGACCATGGGTATTCGGCCGGGTATCTGTTGCGTTGAGATCGGCCGCGACCCTGGCGGAAGTGTGTTTGGATTGAGCGAGTCTTGGATCACGGCGCTCAGAACGGCGTGCATGTTGGCGTTGGGCGTCGCCAATTCCAGTGCCTTGAGAAACTCGGCAGCGCTCTGATAGGGCCTTTGACGTCCTTGGCGGTCGCGATGCGCAAAATCTCTTGCATGGCTTCGGGCACCACGACACGAGGGCGAGGCACCAACAGTGGCAAGGGCTCGTTGATGTGCTGAAACAGGACCGCGAGTGGGGTGGGTGCGTCAAACGGCTGGTGCGCAGCAAGCATCTCGAAAGCATGATGCCCACCGCGTACACGTCGGCTGGTGGTCCGATGTCCTTTTCACCGCGCGCCTGTTCGGGCGCCATGTAATGCGGCGTCCCGAACACCTCGCCTTCCCGGGTCAGACTCTTGGTTGCGCCTTCGTTGATCACACGGGCGATGCCAAAGTCGAGCAGCTTGACGAAGTCCATGTCGGTGCCCGAGCGCACGATGATCATGTTGTCAGGCTTCAGGTCGCGATGGACGATGCCGCGTTCGTGCGCTTCATGAAGCGCCGACAAGATCTGCCGGGTGACGTGGAAATGCGATTAGTAGGTAGCCGTTCGATTTCAACCACCGCGTCAATGGCACGCCTGGCGCGTATTCCATGACCATGTATGGGTGTTTGATGTCGTCGAAACCAAAATCATGCAGGTGGATGATGTTGGGATGATGCAGCCTTGCAACCGCCCGAGCTTCCCGGATGAAGCGATCTCCACCTTGTTCGGACTCCCGAAGTTCGGCGCGTAGGACTTTGAGCGCGACCTCACGTCCAAGGGCGTCTGGCGCGCGGCAGCCCCATCCCGCCCTCATTGATGAGCGCGATGACGATGTACTTGTCGGCGACGATCGTCCCAAGCATGGGATCTCGGCGCCCAGCCTTCACAGAATCATCTTCTACGAAGTAGTACTCGTCGTAGGGACATTTTCCGCCGAGCTCTGAGCTCTGCTGCCCACATTTCGGACAAATTGGCATCGGTGTGGCTAGACCCAAAGGGGATTGTTGGCGATACGATAACAAGAGGCCCTCCCTCGCACAACTTAACAGCAAGCAACTTAAGTAGTTCGTGCAAATGTCGCGCACGGGCTTGTGCTTGTGTTAGAAACGTACGAACGGGCACATGGATTGAAAAAGGGTGTGTGATGCGTGGAATTGGTTGGAGTGTTGGTCTGCTTTGTTTGGTGTGGGGCACGTTGATTGGCTGTGGGACCGATGACCCCGTGTCCAACACGAACAACACCAATGGGATGTGCGCAGATGAGTGCGGTCTCGGGGACAGGACGTGCTTGGATGAAGGACGTGTGGAGCAGTGTCGACGTGGAACCGACGGATGCTTTCGCACGATCACGGTGCAGTGCCTTGAGACCGAGATTTGCTCGGACGGCGATTGCATCGACCGCCCCAAGACGTGTGAGGATACGTGTACGCCTCCCGCGAGCCGCTGCAACGTTCAGGGCCAAGCCGAGACCTGCGCCGACCACAACAACGATGGCTGTTATGAGTTTGGCGGGGGGCAAGCGTGTTCAAACGATCAGTTCTGCGACCAGGCCGACGGCCTGTGCAAGACGGTCAGCTGCGAGGCACCGTGTGCGTTGGATGCCACACAATGCACTGAGGGGCTTATCAGCACCTGTGCGGAGAACATTCAAGGGTGTTTGACATTCGGGCCGGGTCAAGAGTGCGGCGCGGACCAAGTGTGCGAAGTCGACGCGTGCGTCGCCGCGACGACCTGCGAGGATGAGTGCGAGGTGGACCAAGCGTTGTGCGCACCGGATGGTGGCCTGCGAACGTGCGGCAACTTTGACGCCGACACATGCCTTGAGCTCTCGGACGCGGTGGCGTGTCCGGCGTCACAGGTTTGTCGCGAGGGCGCGTGCGTGCCGATGAGCACCTGCCAGGATACGTGTTTGGCCAACGAGGCGGTGTGCATCCAAAACGACATCGCCCGCTGCACGACACAAGCCGACGGTTGCCTCGCGTTTGATGCACCCGCCGCGTGCCCCGGTACGGACCTGTGCGCGAGCCAAAACGGGACCGCGCAGTGCGCACCAGCACCCGTGACGGGGGCGGTGGTGATCAATGAGGTGTTTTACGACGCCTTGGGTTCCGACGATTATCGAAACGGCGCCGCGCCCACTTTTGTCGAGCTCTTCGGCCCGCCAGGGCTGAGCATCGACGGCTACGTCGTCGAGTTCGTCAACGGCACAGGCGGGGCCATTTACAGCACAGCCACCCTGCCCGCGGGCGCGCGTTTGGACGGCAATGGATTCGCGGTGCTCGCGATCGCAGACAGCGACAACTTCTTGAAGTTTGCGGCGCCGGGCAACAAGTACTTCATCATGACCAACGCCCCCAACAACGATGGAATCCAGAACGGTCCGGACAATGTGCGTCTGCGCAACGGCAGCGGTGCCGAAATCGACGCGGTGGGTTATGGCTCTTTTGGCCAATCCCACATCTTTGAGGGTGAAGGAACGCCTGTGCCGGCGTCTGGTTCGGGTCGCTCCATCGGGCGCATCCAAGGCAAAGACACGGACAACAACGCCGCTGACTTCGTGTCGTTCTACCCAACGCCAGGGATGCCAAACGCTGACCTCATCATCAACGAGATCTATTTCGACCAGCCTGGGTCCGACACGGGAACCGAGACCTTTGTGGAAATCATCGCACCCATCTTGGGTTGGGAGGACATTCCTCTGGATGGCTACATCTTGCGCGCGGTCAACGGCCTCAACGGCATGGACTACATCTACACGTACGACGAGATGATGAACCCCACGATCAACGGCATCGACTTCACGGGGTACGGCCTCAACGATCTCAACGATGGCCTTGTGGTGGTCTGCAACATCGACACCGCGAGCGCGGCACTGCTTCAGGTGTGCACGGTGCCGTTTGAGGGGACAGACTTCCAAAACGGGCCCGACAATTTTGTTCTTGAGTTCAATGGTCGCGTGATTGATGCGGTGGGTTATGGTTCCTTTGGCGCCACGGCGGTCTTCAAGGGAGAAGGGAACCCGAAATCATTCTCGTCGTCGAGCGCCGGCAAGTCGCTTGGGCGTTGGCCGATCAGTGACCCGAGCGTCCAAAACGATACCAACGACAATGCCACGGATTTTCGTTTGAACACGCCCTCGCCGGCGTTGGACAATCCCATTCCCAACTGAACCGGGAATACGGGTATCGAGTTAGCGCTTCTTGTCCGCCTGACCCCTATGGACCACCATGAACGACGACCCCAACGATCGAAAAAGCCCCCACGCCAACGAGCTTCATGATGTTTCGAACAGCATCAATGCGCCGCGCAAGAAGCATGGTACTCGGGTGGCGATCACGTTCCTGTGTTCGGGCTGCGGAACCGAATCGCAGCTGGACTACAAACCACGTGGCGTCGCGCTCAACGAGTTGTTGTGCGAAGACTGCATGAACGCCAAAGAGGGTTCGGAGCGGTGGAAACTCGTTCGGGACAAGAAGCGCGAAGAGACCAAAACACGGCTTTTCCGCGTGACCTGCTCCTGAGTGCGGCACCAAGAGATGCTCAGCCGTCCGTCGAAAGGCGATTGGGTGTGTGATCGGTGCAAGATGGACCAAGCGCAACCCGACCCAACGCGGCTCGATGCCATGGAGCAGGTGGAAGGCACCGAGACGCCCGTGTTTGTGCGCCGAAAACGATCAGAGTGACAGGTCAAAGACTTCGGGATTCGCGTTGTTGTCGAACGCAATCGCGGTGGTCAACGGGCACTTCTGACCCAATCAGGGCTTGTTTGCCGTGGCGTTGGTGAGTAACGCCGCCCGGAATGTTGGGAAGTTACGAGGCTTGGGCTTGTGGCCCGCAAACGCCGGCTCGTCGTAGATTTCGTAACCCGACACCACACGGTACAGGAGCGGATCTTCGCGTCGAAGACCGAGCATCCACTTGTTTGTCGCAAGAATGGCCGGGGCGGTTGAGGTGATGCCGTGCTCGGCCGCGACACGGAAAGCGGACCGGACGGCGTCAACGATGGTCTGGTGATCCGCATCGCTTGGTTCAAGGACGTCCGCCTTAGCGAACTCGCGCATCACCACGTGAAACAACCACTCCGACTCGGATCGGCCGTGCAGATTTTGCTTGATGTGGTCGGGCAGTGGGATGGGCGTTCCTTGGAAGACTTGCACGTCTGCGCTGACCCACAGCCACTTCTTGAAGCGAAACGGAGCGAGATCCGCGCCCGAAACGGCGCTCAGTCCCGGCGCGCGGACATGACCAACAACCGTTCGTGACGGCACATCTGCCGCGAGCGACAGAAAGGGCGACAGCCCTGGCGACGGCTTGGGGTGATTTCGCAGCAGCGAGCGGTCGTCTTGCATCCATCCAAGCCCGACCCCACTTGAATCCGGATGGGCTGTGCAGCTCAAGCTGCGGCTGCATGTCCTTGAAAAGCTGTTGGGTGACACTTGATCTGAACAGACGTAGCCAAGAATGTGGGACATAACCGACTCCTACTTCGAATCGTGATAGGCATCTAATAAGACGTATCGCGTCGCAAATGGATTCAATTCCCGGAACGTGTTAACCCCGACGTATGTTGAGCTTCCCCGCCCCAATTCTACTGCTCGCTCTTATCGTACTGGCGTCGTGTTACGCGCATCAAGGGCATCCCACGAACGCGACCTCGACCGAACTCCTGCAATGGAGTCAAGAGGCATGCGCGCGCGGCGACCAGCGAGCTGCGCAGACGTTGTACGACCGCGCAGCGAGGCTCGATCCGGCGGCGGCACCCCCCTCATGCACGAGTACGCCATGATCTACCTGCTCGATATCGAAGGCACCACAACCTCCATTTCCTTCGTTTACGATGTGCTCTTCCCGTTCGCGCGCAATGCGTGCCGTCGGTTCTTGGAAGCGCACTGGGACCACGTCGACGTGCGCGAGGACATTCGACAGATCGGCGCGGACGCGGCTCAAGACGCAGCCAACGGTCTTGCGGTGCGTACCTTTGGCGACGATCCAACGCTGGACGAAGTGGTGCATAGCATCACCGACCAGATGGACCTCGACCGCAAGAACCGAGGCTTGAAGTCCCTTCAGGGGAAGATCTGGCGCACGGGTTACGAAAGCGGCGAGGTGCGTGGGCACGTTTTCGACGACGTTGTTGGGGCGTTGAAGCGCTGGCATGACGCGGGAATTCGCACGTACATCTACTCGTCGGGCAGCGTTGAGGCTCAGAAGCTCTTGTTTGGTCACAGCATCGAGGGCGATTTGCTCGGGCTTCTGAACGGTCATTTTGACACGGCTGTGGGGGGTAAACGCGAGGCTTCAAGCTACGTCGCTATCGCGCGTGAGCTCGGGGTCAACCCCTCGGAGATTTGCTTCCTGACCGACAACGTCCACGAGGCCGACGCCGCAGTGGCTGCCGGTATGAGCGCCTATGTGCTCGACCGTCCGGGCAACCCGGATCAGCCCCCGCATATGCACCCGGTTTTGCAAAACTTCGATTCCCTCCCGTGAAAAATTTGACCGTCCCCTGACCCGGGTTACCGTCGTTGAAGACACGCGAAAGGCGCACTGCACCTTTGTTTACGCCGTGATGGGCTGTCCAGGATGGGCGCCCGTGACGCCGGTGCAGATCGCCTCGCAGCACAGGCCAGGATGGCCCACCCGTAGGGTGCAACGACAGGGACGTCATGCAACCGGCACTTCAGGTCGAATCCTTCGACCCTTATTACACTCATCCTTCGTTTACGCTTTTTCAGGGCGATTCGCTCGAGATTCTCGAGTCCATGGAGCCCGAACAGTTTGACATGATCTTTGCGGATCCGCCCTACTTCCTGTCCAACGGCGGCGTCACGTGCCAATCGGGGCGCATGGTGTCGGTGGACAAGGGCCGCTGGGATCGCTCGCAGGGCATCGAACAGAATCACGCGTTCAACTTGCGTTGGCTGGCGGCGTGTCAGCGTGTCCTCAAGCCCAACGGCACGCTGTGGGTCTCAGGGACGCATCACGTCATCTACAGCATTGGTTTTGCCCTTCAGAGCCTTGATTTCAAGATCTTGAACGACATCGCATGGCACAAGGTTAATCCGCCCCCCAACCTGTCGTGTCGCTACTTCACGCATGGCACCGAGACGATTCTGTGGGCCGCTCGTGATCACAAAGCCAAACACACCTTCAACTACCAAGAGATGAAGGAAGAGAACGGCGGCAAACAGATGAAAAGCCTGTGGAACATCATGGCGCCGCGCAAGAGCGAGAAAGAGCACGGCAAACACCCGACGCAGAAGCCGATCGAGCTGCTCAGCCGAATTGTGCGCGCATCCACGGACGCTGGCGCGTTGATTCTGGACCCGTTCAGTGGTTCCGGCACGACGGGGGTCGCCGCGGCCGCCGAGGGTCGGCGGTACGTTGGCATCGATCAATCGACCGAGTATCTTGATCTCTCGGTGCGACGATTTGAGGCTCTTCAAAAAGCCGACACAGAAGCAGCGGCAACGACTTAACCTTGCTTTGCGGGCCGAGTTCTGTTGCACTTCAGATGAACAACGGGATTCCAAACATGAAGTATCTGGCACTCATCGCACTTTTAGTACTGGTGGGATGCGGCGAGGACGACGGCGGCAATCGCCCGACGATCACGCCGATCCCAGACACCGGGAACATGACCAACAACGACATGGGGTCGACGACCAATGGTGATGCCGGCGATGCCGGCGACACAGGCGACGTCGACATGGGCGGCGACACGATGTGTGCCGAAGTCACCTGCGATGCGGGCGAAAAGTGCGTCAAAGGCGATTGCGTTCCCACCGACGCGAAGCTTGCGTGCGAGGAAGTCAACGACCTGGGAACGCTCCAGGTCGACGCGCCGACGATGTTCTCGGGGGACACCAGCGACTTTGTGGACACGTCGAACTCGTCGTGTGGCGAAGGCACAACCTACACGGGCCCAGAGAATGCGTTTCGGTTTGAGCTCGCGGCAGCGGCGCTGGTCACCATCAATCTTACGTCGACGGCCGCTGTAGACTGGTTGGTGGATGTTCGCGAGGCGTGTGACGGGCAGAGCATCCGTTGCAGCAAGACCGAAACGTTCACGTTTCTCGCGCAGGCTGGAAAGCCCTATTTCCTGATCGTGGAGCCTGAGTCAGGGCTTGGTAAGGGTGCATTTGATGTCGCAATGACGTTCGAACCCACCATCTGTGACCCGAACCAGACGGAATGCGCCAACGGAACGCTCCAAGCGTGTTTTGGCGGCACCATGCAGACGCCTTACGACTGTGCGGCGGAGTGCTCCGGCCAAACATGCCAAGGCCAAACGTGTCAGGACGTCATCCAAGTTTCGGCATCGATGTCGTTCTCGGGGGATATCAAAGCGTACACCAACGACCTCGACTTCTCCGGCATCGCGTCGTGCTCAACGAACGGCGCCGGGGTCTCGACGCCTGGCCAAGACATCGTGCTGGAGTTGGTGGGGCTGACCACGGGACAGGTCGTGACCATCGACGCGTCGATGGACAGTCAAGACGACTCCATCGCCATTCTCAATGATTGTTCGGACACCCCAACGTGCAAGGCATTTGTGGACCTTGGCGACGTGTTGACTTGGAACGTGGTTGAAGATGGCAACCAGTTTGTGGCCATTGATCGCCGCATTATGGAAGCGGGTCCGTTCTCATTTTCGATCGATATTCAGTGAGGTTCTTCATGAAGTCCAAACTTGTTGTTAGCCTCGCCGTCTCCGCAGGAATGTTGGTGGCCGTCCCGGCGTCCGCCTACGTGTTCACCTGTGTCCCCCCTACGGAACACGTGATTGGTCCCAAGAACCCGAACGTTATGTTGATGCTCGACGTCACCGGCTCGATGGACCAATCGAGCGGCGAGGATGTGGACGGGGACGGCAGCAACGACTCCAAGCTGAAGGTTGCAAAACTCGCGATCGATGACATTGGGAACTCGATCTACACTCCCGGGGCGTGTACTGGGCCGGGCGACCCCAGTTGCGACGACATCATCTTGGGCCTCAGTGTGTTTAGTGGGTCCCAGTCTGCTTATGTGCCCGGGGTCAACGCCGAGATTCTGGAGTCCTGCGCCGAAGACAGCGCTCCCGCCGTCATCGCGGCGGCGTATGCCCAAGGAGCAAGCAGCACGACGAATACCGATGATGCGATGAAGTTGTTGGGCCTGTGCCCGGACTTGAACGACCCGTCGCGTCCCAACATCGCGGTGGTCATCACCGACGGCAAACCGGACGCCGGACAAGGAATGCGACGGCGGCACAGGACCGAACGATTGCAACAAACGCCCTTGCGAACACGTGTGCGAATCGCAATCGAGGCCGTGAACCCCATCACCACATTCATGGTTGGGCTCGGCTCAGGGAGTATCGAGCAGATGAACTCGGTCATGGCGGCTGCAGGGGGCACCGGACAGTGCTGTTACGGTGCCACGGCGCCGTGCGCTGCTGCCGACCAGGTCGACCCGTGCTCCATCCCACCGGGTGACATCATCGCGTCGAACACTGCGCTGGTGGCCGGTTACGAGTGCACAGGAAGTATCGAGGCGACCGGGTCTGATCTCAAGGATGCTTGCTCGACATTATCACGGGTGTTGGGTGCGTGTTTCCTTTGGACATTCCTCCCGGCTACCCCATGGGCGCAGCAAACGCGGACCCAGACGCGACGGAAGTCGCGATGTACCCACGATCGGCGGTCCGATTCCGTTCCACCCGCTGGACGTGGCATGGATTTGCCTACCCTCCTTGAGTCGTTTGGCATGCCCGCGGGCAACGCTGCGACGTATGTGGATGAGGATGGGAGTTCACTGGACCGGACCGACGGTTCATTCGCTTCACGCCAAACCTCTGCGCCGCGGTCGCCGGTGGGGACGTCTCGAAAGTGACCACGGAAGTGGCGTGCGCATGCCCATCCGCGGGTCAGCCGTGCACACTCAATGTTGCTGGTTTTCACGCCGAGCCAGCTCGCGGTGATGCGTTGTGCTGACGGCGTCTACCAATGTGTCGGGATCACCGATGTCTGCGTCCCGGGCGGCAGCGCCATGCCCGAGATTTGCAACAGGCGACGATTGTGACGGCATCACGGACAACATGAAGGACTCTTGGGAAGACCCGCCTTCACCGGTCTGTCGCTGCCCGCCAACCGCATCGGCATCGACTGCAATCGAAGCAGCACATGCATGTGCCCAAGCGGCATGCGCGACGATCAGGCAGGCACAGACTTCGCCTCGTACGTCGCCGCGTGGGACCCGGTCTGCGAATGCGGCGAAGGTTTGGCCGCACCCGTGGACTACTCGGCCGCTCCCGATCCATCGCCGTCCGCGCCGACACAGGACGAGTCCGCAGCGTGCAGCACGCGCGTGGCAGGCACCCAGGCGGGGCCGGTTTGTTGGCGTTTGGCATGTTGATCGCTGGACTGTGGATGCGTCGACGGGTTAGTCGATAACTTCCACTTCGTCGCGCGTCACGGCTCACCATACACGGGTCAGCTCTTTGCGTTTTTCGGCATCGTCTTCGTAGACGTCGCGAATCTGGCCGACAAGGTCTTTCGCGCGCCGAAACGCCCCCACCAAGTCTCCGCTCAAATCTGTCGGGTTGGAAATCATCCCGATGAGCTCACTCAGCGGTTTTCCATTGGCCCACGCTTCCCCAGCGACATCAGTTGCGGGGTGAACGTGTATTCGGTCCCGACAATCTTCTGGGCATCACGACGATCTGCGACTCGAAGACAGCCCGGATTTCGTCAAAAATCCCCCACCATTTGTCGTCGTCGGGTTTGTCGACGCGCGCGGTGCGGGGAAGCGTTTGAACCAGGCCGGTCATAACGCCGAAGAGTTCTTCAGGGGAAAGGTCTTCGAGCACGCCGCAGGCATCAGCTCGGTGATGAAGATTTCTTCGAATTGTATCTTCTTCCAGGATCTTCGCGGCAGATTGCAGCTCGTTGTTGGCCCAGGTATCCGTGGGTGCGAAGGAACGAGACTGCGCTGAAACGCCTCCACAGCTGCGGACGCTGCGCCTCGGCGGCTTGTCGCTCGAGGTACGCGACCTTGCGACGCTGTTGCCGATTAGGCGACTCGACGCGAGCCAGTTCTTTTCGGGCTGACTTGAGCTCCCCATCAATGCTGTGGGCACGCCCAAAGTTCTGGAAGGCCATGAAACTGCGTTCTAGCAGAGTGCGAATCTGGGTTTCCGAGTAGCGGTCGATGAGCGAGACCACCGAGTTGAAGCTCAGATTGAACGACGAGGTTACCGGCTCGCTCTTGCCATCGAGCAAGGTGCGCAAAACGGGTGTGATCTCGATGTATTCTTCGAACTCGACCTTCATGATGACGTCGCCGGCATCGTCGATGCCACGGCGGCCCGCGCGGCCAGCCATCTGCATGAACTCACGCACGGTCAACGGGACGATCTCGACGCCGTCGAACTTGGTCAGACTGTCGAAGATCACCGTGCGGGCGGGCATGTTGATGCCCAGCGCGAAGGTCGACGTGCAATACAACACCTGCATCAAACGCGCTTCGTAGAGCTCCTCGATGAGCGCCTTGATGGCCTGCAGGCCCGCGTGGTGGAAGCCGATGCCTTTGCTAAACAAACTTCTGTGCGCCGTCGACAGCACGTCTGGGTAGTTGTCTTCGAACACGTCGAGTCGTTTGACGATCTCGGTGTAGTTGGCGCGCCGCCCAATCGCGCGGCCCACATCGGCGCGCGATAGCTCAAACGCGTATTGTTCGGTGAGCTTGCGGCTGTAGATGAAGTACAGCACCGGGAACTTGTCGTCGGTCAGGCGGTCAAACGCGTCGATGTGCGAGGTCCGGTCCATGTGGGCCTCGACCCCGACCTCGGCTGCGGCTTCGGTCTCGGCTGCGATCGCGATCGCCGCGGTCGGGTTTGTCCGGACTTGCTCCACTTCTTGAACGCGCGGTTGAAGTCCTTGTCGGACATCAGCGACGTCGTCTTGTTCATCAAGTAAAAATCAAGCGGCACGTTGCGCTTGAACTCCTTGACGACCGCCACCTCTTCACCGCGGATCTGCGAGAGCCACTCGGCGAAGTCTTCGAGGTTGGACAACGTCGCGGACAGGCCCAAAATCCGCACAGATTGTGGCAGGTAGATGAGCAACTCTTCCCACACCGTCCCGCGTTCGGGGTCATCGATGAAGTGAATTTCGTCGATGATCACGGCCTTGAGGCGGTCAAGTTCAGGCAGAATGCTGTGGCTTCCCGGAGCTGTGTCCAAAAACTCTTCGCGTTCCTCATCGCTGAGGTGCGCATCGATGGTCGGAATCCCCTGCAACAGCATGTTGCGCAGGATTTCCGTGGTCATGATGCGGATCTGAGCATCGCGATTGATGACGATGTCACCGGTCACCAGGCCAACTTTTTCTTTGCCAAACAGCCGTGTGTACTCGCGGTACTTCTGGTTGGACAACGCCTTGATGGGCGCGGTGTAAATGATGTCGCCCCCTGCTCCATGACCTCGTCGATGAGGTAATCGGCAATCAGCGTCTTCCCTGTGCCCGTCGGGGCCGAGACCAACACAGAACGTCCCGCGTTGATCGCGTCGACGGCCTGAGCCGGAAGTGGTCGAGTTTCTTTCCGCGATATTCCATCATCGTTCTCGGTGCGCAGCACGGGGGTTCGCCATCCCATGGCACGCGATCAGAATGGACGCCCGAGCCGCCCCAATGTCCAGCTCCCATCATGGCGAGCGCGGCTGCTATCCATACCAACGCACCGAAGCGACGTACGCGTTGCTAGTGTGTTCAATAGCCCCATTCCACCGCAACGGCGGGGTCACCACGCTAAAGAGTCCGGTCAAACCAAGATTTCTGTGGTGGATCAACACATAAGGCCCATCGTCGGTCCAAAACTCGTCGGCTGTGACCAGTCCCGACACGACCGCGAGCACGGTGCCGAAGACGACAAACCAACCGCCGAAGCGCAAGATGGTCCACACGGTCTCGTCGTCCCGGCGATTGACCCAAACGCCAAGCACAGCCAGCGCAAAACTTAGAGCGAGCGGTGCGTGAATCGAAACGTGGTGCAGCCACGCAAACCAAGTCATTTGTCACCAACGTATGCCACTGTGACGCCGTCACCGCCTTCTTCGCGGTCGGCACGCCGATACTGTATCACGTATCGCGAGCCGGCGAGCCAGTCGCGCACCGCGCGTTTGAGCGCGCCGGTTCCGTGGCCGTGGATGACGTAAATTGCCCCTTCGCCCCGCAGGTACGCGGCGTCGAGAAACAATTCGACCCGTTCGATCGACTCATCGACGCGTAGCCCGCGCAGATCCAGTGTGTTGTCGGGCGTTTGCACGATCGCTGGAACGGGCGTCACGCCAACGGGTTCCGCCGTCCCGGCCGAGCATGGCGGCGACGCGCTTGGTCGTTCAGGTAGTACAGCTCGGACGTCTTGACCGTCACGCATGACGCCCATGCGCACGACCACGTCGTCCCCGCGCAGGACCGTCGGCCACGCCGGCACGTCGAAACGACCGCACGTAGACCGAGAGCCCTTCCTCGATGTCCTTGGGCGGCACCGGCACAAGCCCGGTGTCGTCTGCCGCGACGGCATGCGTCGCCTCACGGACCTCGTCGACGACCTTCTCGACGGCCTGCAGCTCGCGCCGGACTTCGTCGAGGCCTTTTCAGGTCACGGTCTCCTGTTGGCTGAGCGACTTGAGGTATTCGCGCAGCACGTCTTTGGCGCCGTCGAGTCGGCTCTTGAGCGCCTTGGACTCCTCATGCAGCAGCTCGCGCTCCTGGCGCCGCAACTCATGGTAGCGATCGTCTGCGCGTTTTTTGGCCTTCTCGGCCTCGACGCGGAGCTGCTCGTAACGCCGTTGTTCTTTGCGTAGGTCAGTCGCTTGATCCTCAAGGCGTGCGAGCACCTGGTCGACGCTCAACTTGCCTTCGCCTTCAAGGAGCTCAGTGGCGCGGGCAACGAGATCCTGCGGGAAACCAAGGCGATCGGCGATGCGCAACGCAAACGAGCTGCCAGGAACCCCCAGCGTCAGCTCGTAGGTGGGCTGCAGAGACGCAATGTCGAAGCCCATCGACGCGTTCATGAACCGCGAATCGTCAAGCGCAAGTGTTTTCATCCCCTCGAGGTGCGTGGAGATAAACGTACGGGTGCCACGGCGCGCGAACTCTTCGAGGAGCGCCACGGCGAGCACGGTACCTTGGTGGGGATCGGTGCCCGCGAACAGCTCATCGAGGATCACCAACGTCTCCGCGTCGCAAACCTCCAAGAACCCGTTGATGTTGACCAAGTGTCCCGAGAACGTGCTCAGGTCGCGCTCGATCGACTGCTCGTCGCCGATGTCGGTAAACACTTTTGCGAGGAAGGGGAACTTCGAGCCCTCTGCGCATGCCACGGGCAAACCGGCTTGAATCATCAGCGCCGTGATGCCCAAGGTCTTGAGCAACACGGTCTTCCCGCCTGTGTTTGGGCCCGAGACGATCAGAACCGTGCGCCCCTCGTCCATATGAATGTCGTTGGGGACGGTCTGAACTCCGGTTCGCTTGAGCTTCAGGTACAGCATGGGATGCCGCGCGGCGCGAAGCTCGATGACGTGCGACAGCTCCGGAATCGTCGCGTCGATGTCGACGCTGAATCGACCCAGCGCCTGTGTCAGGTCGAGGTAAGCGATGATCTTCGAATTCGCGCGCAACGCATCGGCGTGTTCAGCGATCAGGGCCGACAGGCGGGTCAAAACACGACGTTCCTCCTGTTCGACTTCGATCTGCGTCCAACGCAGCTCGTTGTTGAGCTCGATCAGCTCGGCGGGCTCGACATACGCGGTTTGCCCGCTGGACGAGTATCCGTGAATGATACCGTCGACTTGACGCTTTGCGCTGACCCGCAGCGGCAGCACGTAACGGTCCTCGCGCATCGTGAAGTAATCGTCTTGAAGCCGCGTCTCCATCTCTTCAGAGCGCAGGAGCTTTTCGACACGTGCTTTGATGCGTTCGGTTTGGTTTTGGACCTCTCGGCGAAGTCTTCGCAGGTCGGGGCTAGCGTGATCGCTCAGCCGCCCACCGGGCTCCAGCGCGAGCTGAAGGGTCTCGCGGATGGCTTGGCAGGGATCCATGCGCTGAGCGAGGGCCCAAAGCTGCGGGGCAATCTCGGCGCGGTGTTTGAAGAACCGGCGCACGCGCGACGCGACGTCACACGTGCGACCGACCGCGTCGAGCTCCTCGCCGGTAAGAACACCCTCGCGCTCCGCGTACTCGACGGCGTTGCGAATGTCGCGCGCGCCGCGCAACGGCGCTTCCTCGTCCCCCGCCAAGACCGCCATGTATTCAGCCACTTGGCGGAGTCGCAGTGCCGCTTGAGTCTGTGACCGCAGTGGGCCGAGCGCCGATACGAGCTCGAACCCTTCGTCGGTGACGACGTGGGTCAACACGTGATGACGCAGGCCATCCCACTCCAGATCAGCCTCGGTTTTCGCAGGGAAATTCTCGGGCGAATCGCGGGTTGCGAGGACGTCTTCGAACAGATTTTCAACATCGGGATCGAGGCTAATTTCGGCCTCTTCCCGCTCTTTTTCGTATTGCATGTGGTCCACCAAAATCACGGCCCGTCTACACGTTCTGGAACAAATTCGCAACGAAGCGAAGTTTTGCTCGTGTCTGCTGCCCGATGTTGTGGGCAGCCAAATGGAGGAGGCCATGACGTTTAGAGCTCAATCAATCCAAGCCAACGGCCTTAAACATGCGCTCTCGGTCGTTTTGCTGGCATCAGCCGTGACCCTTGCCTCGGCCCCGGTTTTCGCGCAGCAATTGCCCGACGTTGCGTCACTGTTTGAGGCTCAAAAATCCTCGGTCGTTGCGATACAGATCGAGGCCTCGACCCCAGCCAATCCATTCTTCCGCATGCCCAATCAAGGTCAACGGGTGGGACAAGGTTCGGGTTTTGTCGTGGACCCCGATGGGTACATCGTGACCAACAACCATGTCATCGATGGCGCACAAAAGATCATCGTCCACTTTGAAAACGGCGAGTCGTACGAGGCAAAACTCGTGGGCACAGACCCGAGCATCGACATTGCGATGGTCAAAATTGACGCCAAGACAAAGATGCCGGCTGCGCAACTTGGGTCCAGCGAAGCGCTCAAAGTGGGTCAATGGGTCGTCGCGATTGGCAATCCGTACGGTCTTGAGTACTCCGTGACCGCGGGGATTATCTCGGCCAAGGGTCGAAACATCGGCGCGGGCCCCTACGACAACTTCCTTCAGACGGACGCCAGCATCAACCCGGGGAATTCCGGCGGCCCGCTCTTTGACATGTCGGGCAAGGTCGTGGGCGTCAACACGGCCATCATCCGGGACGGGCAAGGAATCGGCTTCGCGGTGCCCATCGATGTGGTCAAAGCCGCGATTCCGCAGCTCAAGACCAACGGCTACATCTCGCGCGGATACATGGGCGCGGGCATCCAACCGCTGACCGCCGAGCTTGCCAAGTCGTTCGGCGTCGCCAAGAACAAAGGTGCGCTTATCGGCAGCATTGAAGACGGCGGTCCGGCGGCAAAAGCGGGTCTGCGCCCCGGAGACGTGGTCACGAAGTTCAACGGTCGCGACGTCACGGATGTGCAGAGCCTGCTCTTGGCAGTCGCCGAGACCCCGCCGGGCACAAAGGCTCCGGTCGACGTGATCCGTTCGGGCAAGGCGAAGCGCCTCAACATCGCCGTCGTGGAACGCCCTGACGCACGCCGCGCCGATGTCCAACCCGCGAGTACGCCAGCCAAACAGCTGACGAAACTTGGCGTTGAGGTCAAAGCCATCGACCGTGCGCTCGGGCAGCGTCTTGGGGCCGAGCCGGGGGTGGGTGTCGTCGTCACAAACGTCCAACCGAACTCCATCGGCGCGCAGATCGTACGGCCAGGTGACATCATTCTTGAGGTCAACGGACGTGCCGTGAACACGCCAAAGGCCCTGCAGTCGGCGGTCTCTCGGCCGTCGGGTGAGGTCGTGCGCAGTGCTCGTGCTGCGCGACCAACGCACCATTTTTGTCGCGTTTGAGGCCACTTGATGCTTGCCGCTCCCAAGTCAGTCCGTAGCTTCGAGGCGGGAGCGATCATGAAAACAATTCTCTTGGTGGACCCTGACCCGTTTGCGCGCAACGTGTTCAGCCGCACGCTGCGAAATCGGGGTTATCGGGTCTTAGACTGCGCTGGTCCGATGGACGCTCGCACGCTCGCGACGGGTTGCGACGTGGATTTGATCGTCGCGGACACGCGTTTGACGACGGGGGTTGGAAATCTCATCCGTGGCTATCGGGCGGATGGATTTTCAGGCCCAACGGTTGTTGTGACCTCGATGTTGGAACCCGAAGATGTCGACGTTGAGGTCACGCTATTGCTGCATCGGCCCCTGTCTCCCGCCGAGCTCGCCTTTGAGATCGAGCACTTAGTTTCGCCGGAGTCGCTGGAGCTCGACGATGGCATGACCGAGATCGCGTCGATCGAGATCGAGTTTTCGGTGCGGCTCAGCCAAATGCTCGCCACGCTTCACACCATGGTCGAGTCACGCGACGCGGCGTCGTTGCGTGACTTGTTGCCCAACGTCATTGAGGAAGCTCGCCAGAGTGGGCTTGCACGCGTTGCGCAGCCGCTCGCGCGCGCCCTTGCCGCGCTGACGGATGCCCGGTCTCGTGAGAGTTGGCAACCGGTCGCTGACGCACTCGACGACACGTTTGTAGAGGCCCGAGCGGCGGCGGCGACGACGACCGACGCATCGCAGTTCTTGGTCTGCACCCGTGATCACGCGCTTCACGAGACGCTGGCGATCATCGCCCGCGAACATCTAATTGGGCTCAAAGTCGCCACGCCCGAACATGTGTCCCCCATGTTGGCGGCCGACCGCTACGACGGGCTTTTTATCGACCTCGACCTTCAGCCGCCCTTGGATGTGTCGGGTTTTGTGGCGTCGTTGCGTTCGCGCAGCGCCTCCCGAGACATTCCGGTCTCGTTTCTCTCAAGCGGAAAGCGTATCGAGCACCGCGTCGAAGCCGCACTCGCTGGTGCGACGCGTTTCGTTGAAAAACCGCTGGTCGTGTCTGCATTTTTGGACGCCGCCCAACACATGGCAGCGCTTGTCCGCGCAGGCAATCCCTCGGTATTGGTGGTCGAGAGCGATGAGTCGTGCGCACGCGAGATTTGTCAGATGATCGCGGCTGAGGACGTCAACGCGTGGTCATCGGGCCGGGTGGATGCGATCTTCGATCTCTTGGAGCAATACGATCCCGATGTGTTGATCTTGGGCACCGAGTTTCAGGCCATCAGCGGTCTCGATGTCTGTCGGATCTTACGGACGTCTCCACGTTGGAGCGACCTGCCTGTTTTGGTGGTGACCGAACACTCTGGCGCACGCATGCGCATCGCCGCGTACCAAGCAGGGGCTGACGATGTCCTGTTGAAGCCGTTGTTGCGCGAAGAGCTTGTGGCGCGGCTGCGTGTTCGGATCGAACGCATTCGCCTGACACGCGAGCGGGCCGACCGCGACAGTTTGACCGGGCTGCTGACCCGGCGTGCATTCTGAGCGTGTCTCGCAGCGCATGGCCGGGCCAAACGTCACCGACGCCCGCTGACCATTTGTCTGATCGACCTCGACCACTTCAAGGCCGTCAACGACAAACATGGCCACGTCGCCGGCGATCAAGTGCTCGCGCATCTGGGGCGTTTGATGCGCGAGCGGTTTCGCGCTGAGGATCTGCGTTGCCGATGGGGCGGTGAGGAGTTCGCCATGGCGTTTGTCGACGAGGACGTTGATACCGCGCGGCGCGTGCTTCAGCGTGTGCTCGACGAGTTTTCACGGCACGTGTTCGGTTTGGATGACGGGCAACCGTTTTCAGTGACGTTTTCGGCGGGGCTCGCCGCGTTTGGCCCCGACGGTGGCCGGTTTGAAGAGCTTATTCGACGTGCTGACGATCGGCTGTACGAGGCAAAAGCCGCGGGTCGCAATCGAATCGCGTCATGACCAATACGTCAGGGTTTGTTAGGGTCGCTGGCCGCTTCCCCTGAGGTTGGAATTGTCACGCCTTCTCACGCTTTTGACCGCCATCCCCGAGCTCGGGCTGACACCGTCCGGGACGGTGCGACTGCCAGAGCTTCAAAACGTGCGGTTGACCCGCAGAGTGCAGTCGATCGTCGACCACCCTGCGTTCCAACGCTTGCGACGAGTTCGCCAGCTCGGCCCCACGCACCTGGTCTACCCAGGCGCCACACACACACGTTTCGAGCATAGTCTGGGCGTGTATGCGTGCACCCAAGGCTACGTGCTCAACCTGTTGCAGACCCCGAGTTTCGAGGCAGCCGTTGCCGAACACGACGTCTTGGCCGTGCTGCTCGCCGGACTACTGCACGACGTCGGACACTACCCTTTTGCGCACAACCTCGAGGCCCTTCATCACAAGGGGCGGGACACGCCGCGCCACGAGGACGTTGGCGGCCGCATCATTTTGGGCGAGGTCGCTCAGTTGCGAGGTGAGCGTACCATCGCGGACATCATCACGACGGATTTCGGCGTCGACCCCCATCGTGTGATTGCGTTGTGCACCGGCAAAAACATCACGTCGCAGATGGATCAGGTCCTTCGCTCGATCATCTCGAGCGCGATCGATGCCGACAAGATGGACTATCTGGAGCGCGACAGCATCCACCTTGGTGTGCCGTACGGTCGTAACTACGACCGAGAGCGCCTGCTAAACTCGCTGACGCTCAACCAGCAAGAGGACCGCATCGCCCTGCTCGCCAAGGGGAAAGTGTCCGCCGAGATCTTCATCTTTGGGCGCTACACCATGTTCAGCGAGGCCTACTGGCACCACACCGTGCGGGCCGCAGCATCGATGATGGAAGCAGCCTTGGCCGCGTTTTATAGCCGCAACGACATCGAGGGGGACGCGTTGCTCGATGTTTTGCTCTCGAACAGCGATGACGAGCTGCTGGCGTGGTTTTCTAGGGAAACCCCTGAATCGAGCGCCACGCGGTACCTCATCGATCGTCTGCACAACAATCAGCGGCGGCTGCACAAGCGCGTCGCGACGTACAGCCGGGTGTACAACGAGGCTGATAAGCAGCGGGCGTACGAAAAGATCTACGCGATGGACGCTCCAGAAGTGTACGAGTTGACCAACCGCCTTCGGGTTAAGCTGTCTGGCTTGATCGGTCGGCCGCTGCATCCGGCTGACCTGATCATCGACACGCCCCCGCGCGACAAAGACCGCCTAGAAACCGTCGATGTGGTCTACCCAAACGCAAGCGGACGTCAGCAGTATGCGCTGCACGACTTGTCGCGGATTGTCGCAGGCGTTCAAGACGACTTCATGATGGTGGTCAAAAAGATCCGCCTCTTCGCCGAGCCCTCTGCCGCCGAGGCACTCGCTCAGCACGACGGGGTCGAAGACCTCATCCTTTCCGAGATTTTGCGCCGATGAAGTACCTACTGCTTGCTCTACTCATCACGGGGTGTGGCACCTTCCAAACCGCCGTGCCGGATGCGACACCCATCCCGGGCCCTGGCCAGTGCGAAGGCGACGCATGCGAGCCCATACAGACGCCCAGAGTCCAAGACAGTCCTGTCGCGACCGAGTCGCAGGATTTGAAGTTTGAGTCGCACGGCAACACGTTGTTGGGGGAGGTCATCAAGCCCAAGGATCTGCCCGGCCCCTACCCCGTCGTGGTGATCGTGCACGACCTCGGCCCATTCAATCGCGACGGGTTGGTTCACGAGAATTTTGGTGTGATCTTGCCTGCAGAGGTTCCGGTGTACCGGGCGATGGCGGAGGAGCTGGCGGCAGCCGGTTTCGCGGTGGTGACCTATGACAAGCGGACCTGCGTGCAAGGGGGACGCGTGTTTTGCACCTACCCACGCACCTACTTGGAGCCCACCCGCTCTGACCTGGCAAGCGTTCTGGCGGACGATGCGCAGGCCGCGATTGCAGCGGTGCAAGCCGACCGGTCGCTGTCGAACGGTTTTGTGGCGGTCTTGGGCCACGGCGCGGGTTCCGACGTCGCGCTGGAGCTGTCACGGCGGGGTTTGAAGCTCAATGCGATCGTGGCGCTCAGTTGGAGCCTTGCCTCGCCGTCCGAACAGGTGCTTCACCAGCTGCGCACGTCGAAGGCTGCGATCGAAGGGCGCATCGCGGAGGAAAACACCGCCGAGACCGACGAGCTCAAAGGGCAACTGACGCAGGTCAACGACGCCCTCAAAGCGGCGGAGACTGCGCTTTCGACCGGTGGGGCATTCGGAGGCGTTGAGGGCGCTGTGTGGACAAGCCTCGACCGCATGCACCGGGCAGCGGTGGAGCACGCGCGTGTCGGGACGACGCCATTGTTAGTGATGGTGGGTAGTGCGGACTTCAACAGTCCAGACGATGACGAAGACGACCTGAAGGCTGCGCTAGCGGGCAAGGCCACGTGGGAGTCGTTGGACGGCGTGACGCACGACCTCGTGGATGTGACAGGTGATGCCACGACGCTCAGCCCCGATGTGACAAAAGCCATCGTCGAGTTTCTTCGTACGCCCTAGGACCTGTATTCCTCGCGCAGCTCGTCGACGTAGTCGTTGTCGACGGGCTTTTCTTTGGGTTCTGCGGATTCCGCGGCATCCCCTTTACGGCGCTGCGACCACAACCACACCATCGACCCTGCGCCGAACATCCCAACCAGCAAAGCCCCGAGCAATCCAACGTTGTCGAGCAACGGCGGGTCCACCAGCCGGAACTCTTCGCCGTACTGTCGAATGACGTTTTCTTTGATCTGCTGTTCGTCCATCCCTTGCATCGCCATGTTCTGGATTTGCATCCGAACCTCGGCGGCGTTTGGGGATGGGCACATCGCCAAGGTTTTTCCGGGACAAAACGGACTGTAAATCTCGTTCGAGACTTCGTGAGTCACGCGCGACACGTGCCCTTCATCCACAGCCCAAGCTGGAAGCGACACGAGCAACACCATTACGATCACACTCTTCAAGATTTGCTCTCCTTCAATTCCGTGGTCCCAAGCCAAGCTCGGCGCGATGCTAGAACGTCGTCCGCAGGGTCATCGATACCCACAAACGCGTATTTTGATGGCGGCTCATGGGCCGGAGTCACTTCCGTTTGGGTCAGCACACCGTGGCGAAACACGTGAAACCGTGCCGTGTTCCCGATGCCCACGACCCTGACGAGCTCGTTGAGGCTCGCGGGCAGCACTCGGAAACCATTGATGGCGACGATTTCGTCCTTCGGAGACAATTTTCCGCTCGCCGGGCCATCGTCGCGCACTGCTGAGACCACCAGTCGACCTTTTTCGGTCTTAGTGCTCACGCCCAACCAAGGTTTGGGATCGTCACCAGCCGTGCGCTCCAAGCGCACGCCTACACCTTCAAACACTTCGTCGAATTCGAGCTCCTCGGCGCGGCGGACCCATTTGTCGAAATAGTTCGTGACATCGATGCCGGTGGATTCGAAGACAAACTCATCGAACCTCGCTTCCGGATAACCGCGTTCCTTCGAGTGATGCTGCCACAGGTAGCGCATCACATCGTCGAGACCCTTGGCGCCATCGGTTTCCGAGCGCAGATGCACGTCGAGCAACGCCGCCACGATGTGCCCCTTGAGGTAATAAGACACGGTGGAGTTGAGGTTGTTCTCGTGCGGGCGATACAGGCGTATCCACGCGTCGTAGCTCGATTCTTCGAGCGATTGCGCCAGCCGACCCGGCACGGCATCCAACTTCTTGATGTGGCCCGCCAAGAGCGCAAGGAACTTGGCGGCGTCGATGCGCCCAGCGCGCAGCAACGTCAGGTCGTTGTAGTAGTTCGTGATGCCTTCGATCGTCCAGATGTCGCGGGTGTAGTTCTCGCGCTGGTAATCAAATGGGCCCAACGCCTCGGGCCGGATGCGCTTGACGTGCCATGTGTGAAAGTGTTCGTGCGCGAACAGCGCAAGAAATCCAATGTAATTGTCGTCCGTGATCGGCAGGTCGAGGCTCCCCTTTTCAGACGAAAACTCGTGCCGCGGGAACATCAACGCCGTCGAGCGGCGGTGCTCCAGACCACCAAACTGGTCCTCGGTCAGCAGGACGATCGTCAGGTACTTTTCGTAGGGGACTTTTCCGCCAAACACGGCCGCGTTGGCCTCAACGATAGGCGGCATGTCTCGGGTCAGACGCTCGACATCGTAGTTGCCGGTCCCCCAAAAGACGACTGTGTGTTTGGCGCCACACGCCTCGAATTCGAAGCTCGGGTGAGGGCCCACCTCGATCGGTGAGTCGTAGAGCTCGTCGAAGTCGACGGCCGAGAAGAACGCATGCGCATCCATAGGGCGCTCAAGCTGGGTGAACACCATCCAGGTCTCGGGCGCGACAATCTCAACTTCCACGGCGTCCGACAGGCGACCTTCCGGGTACAAGAACACCGCCGTAGGGGTCAAAAACGCGTGCGTCTCGTCGATGTGGTTGTTTCGAACCCCCAGGTCGTGACCGTACACTTCGTAGGTGAGATGAATGGAGTTTGTGTCACGGCAGTCCACGTCCCAGCTCGCCTTTGAGGTTTTGCGGATATGCCGCAACCTGCCGTCGTCACCGGTCGCCTGAACTTTGGTCAGAAACTGAGCGTATTCGCGCACAAGGTAGCTTCCCGGCGTCCACACAGGCAGGTTCAACGAAACCGATGATTGGTCGCCGACGCCGTGGAATATGGCCTCAACGCGGATACGGTGTTTTTCGGGTTCGGCGATGATGACGCGAAATCGTACGGGGGTCATTTTCACTCCGTGTTTAGCTCGGGCACGGTATCAGCCCCGCGTCATCGCGCCAAGCGTTGACAGGTGCGCGCGGGCGCGGGCATAACCGGTCACCGACCAGAGGTGTGCCATGGCAACTCGCCCCAAAAAAAGCGCCGACGAAAAACCTGCGACAAAAGCCAAAAAGGCTCCAAGCAAAACCAAAGAAGCGGCCACTCCTAAAAAAACCGCGGCAAAAGCGTCAAAGGGCAAAACGCCAAACCCTGTGGCGAAGGCCACGAACGCCTCGTTGGTCACCGGATTCCCCGGTTTCTTGGCCACCCACTTGATGCTTGAGCTGCTGGATCGCGACCCCTCGGCCGATTACCACTTCGTCATCGAGGCGCGCTTTGATGCCGAGGCACGCAAGCGCATCGAGCGCTTGCGCCGCGAACGGCCGGCATTCACCGGGCGCCTGGAGATTCACCACGGCGACATCACCAAACCCATGCTGGGCTTCGAAGAGAGTACCTTCGATGCGTTGCGTGCGGACATCACCCATGTCTGGCATCTTGCCGCGCTGTACGACCTGGCCGTCCCCGAGGAGATCGCCTACCGGGTCAATGTCCGCGGCACCGCGCATGTCCTTGACTTCTGTGAGGCGTGCAGCCGATTACGGCGACTGAACTACGTGTCGACCTGTTTTGTCAGCGGCAAGCGCACAGGCCGCATTCGCGAAGACGAGCTCGACGAAGGGCAAGCCCATCACAATCACTACGAATCCACCAAGTTTTGGGCCGAAATGGAGGTGCAGCGGCGCATGGGCACGCTGCCCGTGACCATTTTTCGACCGTCGATCGTGGTGGGTCACTCGCGCACCGGTGAGACCGACAAGTACGACGGTCCTTACTACCTGCTGAAGATCATCAAACGGATGCCGAAGTGGCTGCCGTTTGTGAACATCGGCCGCGGCGAGACGGTCGTAAACATCATTCCAGTCGACTTCGCGGCGGCCTCGATCGCGTACTTGGGGCTTTTGGACGGCACGGAAGGTCAGGTGTTTCAGGTCGCCGATGCCAATCCGATGCGCGCGCGCGACATCGTCGCGCTCGGTCTGCGTTTCCTTGGCAAACCGGCCGCGGTGGGGATGATCCCACCCGGCTTGGCCGAGCGAGCCATGAAGAGCGACACGCTTGAGCGGACACTTGGTGTGCCGAGGCAGATTCTGGGCTACTTTACCCACGACGCACGCTACGACACAGCCAACTTGGCACGGCACCTTCAGGGGGCCGGCATCAAATGCCCGCATCTTTCGACCTACCTTCAGGTTTTGGTCGATTATTACGAAGCGCACTCCGACCGAACCTTCCTAGACGGTCGGCGCGTCTAACCTACCGGCGCACTTCAAAAACGCGGGTTTGAATCCCGGCAAGACGCCCCGTATACTGCTGCGACTTGGCGCCAGCATAAGTTGCGCAAAGCAAGGGAAATGAATGTTGCGATACGTATGGCATACCGTGTTGATCGGGCTCCTTCTAACTTCGTTCGCCTGCGGCTCGGACGTCTCGGACCCCGGGAGCGATGCGAACAACACGCTGCCCGATATCGGAAGCCTTGACGCCGGCAACGACACGCAGGTCGAAGACGATGCGACAACGACTCCCGATCAAGGTGGCGAAGAAGACTTTGGCCTGTTCGATTTCGGCAACTTCGATTTCGGCGGCGATATGGCGCTTGGGCCGCTGACGTTTGACACGCTACTGCCCCCGCGCGGGCCCATCACAGGTGGAACACAGTTTGTGATCGAGGGCACGGGATTTACCGAGCAAACCCTTGTCTATTTTGGGTCGCGCCAAGCCGACGTGCGCTTGGTCGAGGGCCGTTTGGTCGGCCAAACCCCTGTGGGTCAGGGCATCGGACCGGTCAACGTCAAAGGCCTCGATCCAACCTCGGGTGAATTCGTCCTTGAGGGTGGGTTCGAGTACGTCGCATCGCTCACGGTCGACAACGTGACTCCGAGCCAAGTTCCGAGCGTGGGTGGCGTCGAGGTCACCGTGACCGGCACAGGCTTTGATGCGCAGACGCGTGTGAGTTTTGGGGGTATCACGGGGCTGCGACACACCGTCGTGTCCCCCACCACAATGCGGGTGATCACCCCACCCAACCCACGCGGCCAAGCCGCCGTGCGCGCGACCAACCGCGACGCCACCGCGCTCTATCCAGCAGGGATTGCCTACTACGACACGCTCTCGCTCGATAACATCCGCCCGGCCACAGCCGATGTCGCGGGCGGCCTACCGGTCACGCTAACGGGCACCGGCTTTGACGCCGCGATGGTCGTCGAGTTTGACGGTGTTGCGGCGACGGTGCAGTCGGTCGACCCGACGGGCACCTCCGCCGTCGTCCTCGTGCCGGCGCACCCCGCGGGCCTCGTCAACGTCAGGCTTGAGACCGCGTCCGACGCCGTGATCGTCGAGGACGCGTTCTATTATGCAGCCTCGGGCGCGTTCGCGATCACATCAGCGCAACCCGCCCAAGCCCCCGCCATCGGTGGATCCGAGGTCACACTGTTGGGCGCCGGGCTCGATGCCGCCAACTTGGCGATCGAGGTCGATGGGCTTCCTGCGACGATCGTCGAGAGTGGCCCCGGCCATGTGACCATTCAAGTGCCGGCGCATGCACCCGGAATCGTCGATATCTACGCATCCGCAGGGACAAAGAACAGCACGTTGTCGGGTTTTGAATACGTCAACAACCTGTGGATCGACTCGGTTTCACCCAACACGGACGCCACAACTGGCGGAGCAACGGTGACCATCGTCGGCGAGGGCTTCACGTCCGCATCGAGTGTATTCTTCGGGCTCGTGCCGGCGACGTATCGCGTGATCGACGATCAGACGATCGAAGCCATTGCGCCCTCGCATTCCGCCGGCGTTGTCGATGTTCGCGTCAAACGCGGCGACATCGAGGCCCGCTTCAAAGACGCCTTCACGTTCACTGAGCCGCTTGACGTGTACAGCCTCACCCCGATTCGCGGTTCGATTGCCGGCAACACCTATGTGGTGATGACGGGGCGTGGCTTCGTCGGAAACGTCGATGTGACCTTTGATGGGGTAGGCGCTGCAGACGTGCAGGTCTTGGATGCTCAGACACTCGCCGTGCGAACACCGCCACACCCCGCAGGGATCGCCATCGTCAAGGTCGCACGGGGGCAAGAGGAAGTCACCGCGCCGTCGGTGTTCACGTACTACAACCCTGGCGCACGCCTCGGTGGCGCGTGGGGCGGGCCAATCCAAGGCTCTGTCAACGTCACCGTGTACGAGATGGGCGGCGCGCCCATCGAAAACGCGTTCGTGATGCTTTCGACCAACGCGAACACACCCTACCAAGGCGTCACGGACATCAACGGGATGGTCACGCTTTCTGGACCCGACGTTTACGGCGAACAGACCATCACGGCCGTCGCTTCGGGGTATTCCGCAGCAAGCATCCAGAAGGTCGACGCCGAAAACGTGACCCTGTTCCTGTCACCTCCGCCAACCCCCGGATCGGGCAATCCTCCTCCGACCCCCATCGCGTTCTTTAATGGGCGCATCACGGGATTGGACAAGCTCGCCGAGCCCGGCCCGACGCAGTTCCAGATGGCGTACGTTCAAACGACGCAAACCGACCCGGATACGGACAATCCCGATCCCGGCGCTGGAAATACCGTCTACGCGGACGGGAACTACACGTTGAATTCACGTGTGGGCGACGTCGCGCTGGTCGCGGTAGGCGGCATTTTTGACAACGCGACA
Organism: bacterium; assembly: GCA_041390025.1. Classification (GTDB taxonomy): domain Bacteria; phylum Myxococcota_A; class Bradymonadia; order Bradymonadales; family Bradymonadaceae; genus JBFFMO01. Next base: position 84,480 of record JAWKQR010000004.1, on the reverse strand, counting down.
GGCGTCTTTACGCCGCTGCGCATGGGCGTCGCACGCTTCTTGGTTGCCGCAGACCAGCAAGTGCAGACGGTGGACATCGATCTCGATATCCCGCTTGAAACCAAGCTGACGTTTAAGCTCGACCAATCACCACTCGCCGCAAACGGACCCGACATCAACCAAGTCACGCCGTACCTCGATTTCGGGTTTGAGGGAGTGTACGGAGGCTACGACATCGCGTCGGGTACGTCGGACATCATTCAGGCGATGCACCAACCGCGCCTCGCCGGTGTGCTGGCTGACATCTCGTATCTGATTATCGGCGGCGCGACGACCGAGTTCGTGGGCGTCCCGTTCTCGACGGTCTACAAACGCAATGTTCGCAACGTCAACGGCATCATCCAGCTTCCGCCGTTGCTCGGCGTGCCGGTGCTGACGAGCCCCGTCAACGGCAACGTCCCCACGAACCGATTGTTCCAGTTCACGATGAACTCGACCAACGTCCCAAGCTTCTTCTACGTGCGCATCGTGGACTTCCAGCAGACGCCAATCTGGGACATTTTCTTGCCCGGGAACCAGACGAGCTTCCGATTACCGGACTTCCCGTCATTCGCAAACCTCCCGCCCGAGGACCGGCCGTCGCCTTACCCGCTTGGTACGTACATTCTACAGATCTTTGCGGTGCGTGAACCCGGGTTTTCTTACGCGACGGTGTCTTACGGGAATCTCGACAGCGCACGGTGGGAAGCATTTGCTGCGAACGTTCAGTTGATCTCGTTCTGAGGTGTTTGTGAAAAATCTCGCGCGTGGATGGTCCGACCGAGTCTGGTGCATGGTGCGTCACCGCGCAATGATGTTCGTGCTGCTTGCCGTTTTGACGGGATGCGGCGACTGCGTGACCGTCAACGACTTTATTGACGTCACCGACGCATCTTTTGACATGGCCGACGACGCGGGGACCAACGACACGTCCCAGCCCGACGCCAGCGGTCGCCCTGACGCGGATCCGGACAAAGATTTTGGCCTCTTTGACTTCGGGTTCGACGACACCGACATCCAGCCGCAACCGTTTGAACTTTTGGGAATCGTCCCGTCAAGCGGCCCGGTGGGCGGCGGCACGCAAGTGCGCGTTGACGGCACGGGCCTCCAAGACGGGTCGCTCGTGTTCTTTGGCTCGCAACCGGTCAACAGCACCCTCTCGCAAGGTCGGTTGGTGGTTCGAACGCCCGCTGCAACTGGCCCCGGTCCTGTCTCAGTCAAGGTCCTCGCGCCTGACGGACAGTCGCGCGTCATCGTGGACGGCTTTCGGTACGTCACGGGCTTGGTGATCTCGGAGGTCACGCCCAATCGGGTCCCGACCACGGGGGGTGTGGAAGTTGAGATCACCGGCGAGGGCTTTGAACCCGACAGCGCCGTGAGCTTTTCGGGCGACTCCGCCGTTCGTGTTACGTACCTCTCCCAAGAGAAGCTACGCGCGCTTGTGCCTCCTCGGGCCCGCGGATTCGCGGACGTTCGGGTGACCACTCGCTTTGCGACCGCCCTGATGCCGCGTGCGGTCGAATACTACACACCGTTAAGCGTCACGGAGGTCGCCCCCGCGTCTGGACCCGTTGCCGGTGGGCAAACAGTCACCGTACGTGGGACCGGCTTCGACTCAACGCTGCGGGTTTTCTTTGACGGCATCGAGGCGAATGTCACCGCCGTCAACGTCGCGCAGCAGGCGGCGCAAGTGGTCGTTCCTGCGCACCCGCAGGGCTCGTGGATGTCTCGGTCGCCTCGGAAAGCGACGCTGCCACGTTGGAGGGCGCTTACTTTTATGCCGCCGACACCACCCCCTTCCTCGCGGCCGTCCAGCCCGGATTTGGTCCACAGCGAGGCGGCAACGAGGTCGTCCTGTTGGGTCAGGGCCTAAACGCGGTGGGGACAAGCTTTGAATTCGCATCCGCGAACGCCACGATTACGGCACTATCGGCGACGCTGGTTCGTGTGAGCGCACCGCCCGGCGTGGGTATTGCTGACGTGGTGTTTAAGATTGGCGGCACCGAGAATAACCGCCTCGTGGCGGCCTACGCTTATCTGCCCAACCTCGATATCGACGCCGTCACGCCGTCTTCGGGGACGGTTGAAGGTGGCGAACAGATCACCATCACTGGTGCGGGCCTCGTTGGCGCGAGCGTCACATTTGGCGGCGTGGCGGCCGAGGTTGTCACGCAGAGCGACACGGAACTGGTCGTCGTCGCCCCCGCTCGGGTCGCCGGGACCGTGGACGTGGTGGTGACGCGCGATGGACTCAAAGACACCCTCGCGGGCGGGTACACCTACGTGGATGCCCTTGAAATCTGGGGTTTTACCCCCGTACGCGGCTCGGTCGCCGGTGACACGTTCGTGGCGTTGCGCGGACGCGGTTTTGAGGGTGAGCTGGCCGTCACGCTCGACGGCCTCGCGGCGACGCAGGTGCGACGCATCGACCGCAACAACTTGACGTTTCGGACGCCGCCCCACGCAGAAGGCGAAGCCGTGGTGGCCTTGACCGCGGGAGGCACAACCGTCGACGCCCCCTACACCTACGTCTATTACAACCCCGCGTCGCGCTTCGGCGGCGCGTCGGGCGGTCCAGTCGATGGCGCGGTCAACGTGACCGTCTACTCACTTGGCGGGGGTCCGCTCGAGAACGCGTTTGTCATGCTGTCGACACGAGCCGACACACCGTACCAAGGCTTTACGGACATCAACGGCATGATCACGTTGTCGGGTCCGGACGTGATCGGCCCTCAAACAACGACGGCCACACGTGCGGGGTATTCGACCGCGACGATCCAGACCGTCGACGCCGAAAACATCACGCTGTTTCTAAACTTGCTCGATCCCCACCCAATCCGGGCGGCGGAGCGTTGCCCCCTCGGCGGCCATCTTTGGGAACATCCAAGCCACCGGAAAGCTCAGCGACCCGCTGGACGAAAACACCTACGACCTTGCCATCGTCGGCACGACCACGCGAACCCTGTTTGGAAACAACCCTTCGGCTGGGCCCAACGCCATTGTGCTCGGGGAGGGTCGCTACGAAATCAACACCCGCATCGGGGATATGGCCGTCGTGGGGTTGTGCGGCGAGTTCAACGCGTTGACACAAGTCTTCACGCCGAAACTGATGGCGGTGAAGCGGTTTGTGTACGCCAATGATTTGGACCGCCTTGAACACAACCTCGTGTGCGACATCCCGCTTGACCAAACGCTTAGCTTTAAGCTGACGAACACGGACTACGCTCCCACGGGTCCAAACAACAACCGGGTCGACATTTTTTGGGACTTCGGCTTCGAGGGCGTCTTCCGAAGCCCCGTGCAGGGCACGAGCTTGGGCAACATCGTCCAGGTCGGTAACCAACCTGAGCCCGAAGGAGACATCGCGGACCTGAAGTTTGTGGCCTTTGGTGGCTCGTACACCAATCAAGGCGCCCCCCTGTCGCGTGCACGTACTGAGGCGTTTCCGTTCACGCGCGAGTTGATCGCGATTCCACCGTTACTCGACGTGCCGCTCTTGATTTCACCCGCCATTGGCGCACCGGTGGTCAACAACGTCATCCGTTTTGAATCCGGCGGCCCCTACACCCCAGACCTGTTTTACCTCGTTTTGCGAAACGACTCGGGCATCCCCGTGTGGCAATGGATTTTGCCCGGGTCTCAGCCTTTCGCGCTCATCCCTGACTTTCCGGACTTCTCGAGCCTACCGGCCGACATTCGACCCGATCCGTTGTTGGCCGGCCCGCTGTACCTGTCGATGATCGCCGCCAGAACCACTCCGGGATTTGTGTACGAGGCGGTCTCGTACCGCGAAGTCGACAACGAGGCATGGTCGGCTTATTCGCTCAACGCGACGACGATACAGCTGCCCTAGGGCCGCGCGTTCGCTTCGCGCAAACACTCGTGACACATCCCCCAAGCCCGCATAGACTGCGGCTCTCATCACACGAGGGCAGCATGACTGAATCCGGGACCCCGCCGGTCAAAAAGCGCGAGATTTTTGGCTGGGCGATGTACGACTTTGCGAACTCCAGCTACACGACGGTCGTCATCTCCTTTGTGTATTCGGCGTTTTTCACGGCCCAAATCATTCCGGCCACCTCCGAGGTACGCGACACGTACTGGTCGTTGGCGATCGTGATCTCGACCATCATCGCCATCATCCTGTCGCCGCTGGTCGGCGCGTTGTGTGATTATTCGGGCGGCAAGAAGCGCTATCTCTTGATGGCGACGCTCACGTGCTCGATTTCGACCGCTGCGCTCGCGTTCGCGGGTCCAGGCGACATCTGGCTGGCGATCGCACTCATCGCCATCAGCAACGCGGCGTTCATGGTCGGTGAGAGCTTCGTCGCGAGCTTTTTGACCGACCTGGCAACATCGGAAAACATGGGCGTCATCTCGGGACTTGGGTGGGGTCTGGGTTATATGGGAGGCCTCGCGAGCCTTTTGCTGACCTATGGTTACCTCGACGCGGATACGCAGCTAACCGCCGACATCACGGTGTCCCGCAACCAGATTGCGATGGTGCTCATCGGGGCGTTCTTTCTCGTTTCAGCGATGCCAACGTTCTTGCTCGTCAAAGACCGCAGCAAACCCAAACCGGGATTTGAGAACGCGAAAATCGGTCAACTTCTCAAGGTGGGACTCGCCGAGCTTCGGTCCTCGGCGCAGCTGATCAAGCAGTACAACGTCCTGTTCAAATTTTTTATCGCCTTCATGGTCTATATGGCGGGGCTTGAGGTCGTCATGAAGTTCATCGGCATTTACATCGATGCCGAGCTCGCGCTGAGCACGTCGTACAAACAAACCCTGTTTTTGATCCTGCAATTCAGTGCTGCCGGCGGCGCACTTGGATTTGGCTTTCTGGAGACAAAACTTGGTGCCAAAACAACGGTGCTGAGCACGATCGTGTGGTGGATCATGGGCGTGCTCGCGATCTTCTTCCTCGACGCCATCGCGGGCATTGTCGGGCTATCGCGCGAGCTTGTGTTCATGGGTATCGGTGTGATCGCAGGAGCCGGCATTGGTTCGATCCAGAGCTCGTCGCGTACGGTTGTGGGTCTGCTTTCCCCCCCGGGTCGTTCCGCTCAGATGTTTGGCTTCTGGGGCATGTTCATGCGCATGGCCATCATCCTCGGCATGACGTTTGGGCCGGTGGCAGACGCCCTGGATTCTCGCCGAATGGCTTTGTTGCTTGTCGTGGGCTTCTTCGCGGTCGGCGGTTTGATGCTGTGGCGAGTGCCTATCACCGAGGCCATTCAGGCCAATCGCGACCTGCAGGCTGAGCCCAAGGGCTAAAACCGCCCGAAAATGCCCACGCCGGCGCCATCACCGCTAACGGTTGGCGCGACTTTGACGGCCTTGGGGTCGTCACTGCCCGCGAGAGCCTCCCATACGAGCAACACCACACCAGCGGTCACGACCGTCGCACCCACGGCTGTGGTGACGTATGAGACGCCGTCTGTGTCCCAGACGTCGGGGCAATCCGCCGCGGGGCCATCGCAGGTTGGATCGCCGTCGATGGCGCTCATGTAAGCGCTCGTCAACAACAACAACGACCCCGTCCCCACGCCGATCCAGCCGTACAGCTCGCGGTCGCTCCCAAGCTTGTCAAGAGGCCCGCGTGACGACACCTCGACGGCCTGTGGCGCGGCATCCTTTTTGGGCAAGTGAATACGCAGCGACATCGAGCTAGGCGTGTCGCCTTCGACGACGACGAGCTCTTTGACGATGCGGTATCCCTCGGCCTCGAACGAAAACTCATGGTTTCCGGGCCCCACCTCGACTTCCGCCCTTCCCCGACCGATCTCGGCGTCACGGAACGTGATCGTGGCGTCCGGCGGTTCGACCGAAATCATCAGCCTAACCAACTGCACGTCACCGGTGTTCGTGGGGCGCACCGTGTCGACTGGCTTATCGACGGGTTTGGTGTCGACCACCGGCTTGTTTTCTTTCTTGGGCGCTGCGCCGAGTTTGGTCGCGGCGACGACTGACGAAGCGGATGCCTTGAATGTCCGCACGACTTCGCTGCGCCCACACAACTCGCAGGCACCCTTCTCGGACTGAAGCAGCGCCCCGCTGCGAAGATCGTAGACCTCGATGGTCCAATCGTAGATCTGAGCCTCGCCCGAAAACCGCAGACGGACGCCGGCATCGGCGTTGAGCTGTTGTCCGGCTTTGCTCAGGCAATCGCTCGTAAAGCAGTCGCGCACGATGGGGTTCATCTTGTTTCGCGCGGTGCCGACATCGATCAACGTCCACTTACTGGCCGTCACCGCATCGTTCATGGCCGACTGCACGTCGTCTTTGACGAGCGGATCGACGCCATTGCCCACATCGTATTGAAGCGCCGCCATATTCGCTGCCCAGGCTTGCGAGCCCACGAGCAGCAGAGACGAGATTAAAATGAGCTTCACTGATTTCATGTTTTTGTCCGTCTGGAATCTGACACGTCGACAATATCGACGTGCTCGACGCCGTCCAATTCACCGCCAAAAAAACGTTCCGCCGTGCGCGAGAACGAAATCGGGTCGTCGGTCGCCAAAAAAGTGCGCGAACCGGTGGTCGATGATGCGCGCAATTGCTTGCGCTCTTTGAGCACCGACACCAACGCTGCGGCAGTGGCTTTCCCCGAATCGAGCAACGTGACTTCGTGGCGGCAAATGGATTGGATCGCTTGACCGATTGCGGGTGCGAGCAGCGGATAGTGTGTGCAACCCAAGATCAGGGTGTCAACGTCGGTCGTCCCAAATGCCTTGAGGTACTCTTGTGCAACCGTCTGCGTGACCACGCCGTCCAGCCAACCCTCCTCGGCCAAAGGCACAAACAGTGGGCACGGCGTCGACGTGACCTTGACGCTTAAGCTTTCGAGCGTGCGGTCGTAGCAGCGGCTGGCAATGGTTCCGCGCGTTCCGATCACACCCACGTGTTGGCTACGGGTCGTCGCTGCAGCGAGCTTGGCCACCGGTTGCACGACGCCAATGATGGGCATGTCGGGGAACTCCGCGACCAGCGCATCGAGCGCGTAGGCTGTCGCGGTGTTGCATGCGACAACGAGCGCTTTGATCTCGCGCTCGCGCAGGAATGTTGCGGCGTTGATGGCATAACGCCGAACGGTGTCCGCGCCTCGGTTTCCGTATGGAACACGCGCGGTATCGCCCAAATAGACAAGGTTCTCGTGCGGCAGCACATCGGCCACGGCGTGCATGACCGTCAGGCCGCCCACACCGCTGTCGAAAACCCCGATGGGCAAATCTACCGACATGGACTACTCGTCTGCGGCTTCGTTCTCGTCGAGCTCTTCTTCGAGCTCGGCACGCAGCTCTTCTTCGGTTGGAATCTCGCCGCGCTCACGCCGATCGAGGCGCTCACGGGCCCACTCACGCAGGCTCTTGGCTTTGTCGTCGAGTGACTGACGTAGAAAGTCCAACCCAAGGTACTTTTCCCCTAGGAGGTAAGCGCGTTTGCGCACAGCGGTGTCGGGCAAGTCCGCGGCCTTTCGCAGCAGACCCAGACGTGTGTCGTCGTCAATCTCGTTCCAGATCTCGTCGAGCAGGTCCAGTGCGCCGCTGGCGACCTGGTCGCCGCCGTAACCTCGAACGGTGTTGGGTTTGAGCAGGCGCTTGAGAAGTTCGTGCGAATCGCGCCCCAGACGCGCCAACCAAACGACCGCACGGCGACGAACGCCGCCCGGCAGGAAGCGGATGCTCAAGCGGTCTTGTTCTTCCGCGGTCGTCTCGATCGGGTGCTGATACTCACCGCGCGGGAACGGAATCGCGTTCTGGACGACAAGCTGGCACACCTCACGTTTGAGCGACTTCGTGATGGATGGGATGCTCATCAAGTGGTCAAAGATCTCGCGACCTTGGGTCCCAATGGCCTCTTTGGCGGTCAGAATCATCAGGATGAGCTCGATGCTCTCCTCGCGGCTGATGTCCGCGTCTTTGAACACGCCCTCGCACGAAGGGAAGATGTACTTGGACGGCTCGATGTACGTGTTGGTCAGGCGTGGCAGCCAGATGAGGCCGCGGCGCAGCCCCAAATAGTCATCGCGCGTCAGGAGCTTTTCGCTTCCCAACCACGCGGACAGCTGGAACAAACCTGGACCAGGCTCTTGACCTTCGTCCAAGTGGACGTTGACCTGCAGCACCGCGTGGCACAGCTTTTCTTTGACGTGCAACGAGATGCCCTCGGCATCGACGACTTTTCGCGCGAACAATCCCAAATAAAACGGGTACTGCAGATAACGCCAGAGACGGTCTTCGGTGCCGGGCCCAATTGGAAAATCGGTGCCCTCGGCAAGAGCTTGCGAGGCCATTTCGATCAAACGAGGCGTTTCTTCATCGTTTGCGTTGAGATGGCGTTTCAAAAATGTGGACGTATCCAAAAGTACTCCTCCTGAGCCGCGGACACTGACAAAGCGTCGAGAGCACCGCAACAGGCCATGAAGGCCACCGTCGCAGCGCCCCGATGGGCGGTCTCCCCCGTGTCCTCGCGAGCCGCGAGCCTTTATCACGCCGATACAAACATTACAACAGACGGGTGTTTTTCATTGGGTTTTCCCGTATGCTCTGGCGCCGTGCTAGCGCATAAGGGGGACTAGCACGCAATCTCAGCGCGAGCAGGGACATGACCGACGACAGACATGGTGATCACGACCCCGATTTGGACAGGATCGTCCAAGAGCTCGAGCGCCAAGAGGCCAAGCGTCGGCGGAAGACCCTGCTTACCGCCACAGCCATCGTCGTGTTTGGGGCGGTTTCGCTCACATCCGCGATCGTGTGGCGCGATGCGATGGGCGACCCGGCGTTCGACGTCGAACAGGGCGAAGAACAGGTGCTTGAGAAGACAAACGACCCTCAGTGCCGAGGTTTCATCGACGACGTCACGGCCCAAGGTGTCGCGTACCGTAATCTCATGCCTGCATTGCAGATGGGGATACTGGGCGACAAGCCTGACGAGACCCGGCGCCTTATTTCCGAGATCGACGCCCTCCGAAAACGATTGGTAGACGCCCGAGTCAAGAGCGCCGACGCCAACCTGCGATTCCCGCAGAGCCGCCAAGAGATCGACGACTGGTTCAACTACACCGACAAGGAACTCGCGCGACTGCAGACCTTGGGCGAGGAACACCTTTCACCTCCCGAACAGTCCGTGTTTACGCGGCCCGCAAAAGATGTGCTGGAGTTCAGTGTGCTGGCCTGTGATGATGCGTTCGAGAATTTCCGCGTGTGGCACACCTCGACGCTGCATCCCTGCGGAGAAGCTGGTCCTGACGAAAAAGGCTGGGAGCCATGAGACATCTTTTACTCGCACTGTTGATGGTTGTCCTCAGCTGCTCGGATGACACCAAGACCACGCAGCCCGTCGATATGGGTGGTGGTGACGTCGCCAAAGAGGACGTCGGTCCAGATGCGGTGTCGTGCGAACCCGGTGAGATCATCGCGTGCGGCGAGGAAAACACACCCTCTGTGACGATCTGCGCTGCATCCGGCGACCGCTACGAGCCTTCGTCGTGTCCTTCCTCACCGCTGCAAGTTTGCCGCGAGGGAGCCTGCGTGGAGGTCGAGTGTCTGCCTGGTACGAGACGATGTGCCACCGACACGCAACCCGAGGTGTGCAAAGCGGACGGCAGTGGATTTGAGTTTGAGGCGGCTTGCACGGGGTCGGGACGGTGCGAGGCAGGAAACTGTCTGAATCGCTGTCAGGTCGCCGAGCTGACGAACAGCTACATTGGCTGTGAGTACTGGGCCGTTGAGCTGGAGAACCATCTCCTGGCAGGCGAAACCGACAACCCGCTGCCTGACGACCTGCGACCTCCTTTTGCGGTCGTGCTGTCCAACCCGAGCACCACATACGACGCGCGCGTCACGGTCTTCGAGGCCGACGGCCAGATTGCGTCGGCGATCGTGGACCGCACCGTGGGCACCGACAACCCATTGCCGGGACAGGACTTGGTCACGGTTCACTCCGAGGTCATTGGGCCCAACGGCCGCCAACTGTTTAAGGTTGACGGTCCGATCGACAACGTCGTGTTGCCGCGTGGCTCGATGATGACGTTGTTGTTGCCGTACAAAGAGATTCCCTTTGGCTCGACATCGATTACCGCGTCGGCATACCGGGTTACGACAAACCAACCCGTCGTCGCGTACCAATTCAATCCGCTGTGTTGCAATTACAACTACACCAACGACGCGAGCCTCTTGTTGCCCACAAGTGCCCTGACCAACAACTACATGTTCATGAGTTATGCGGTCTTTGCGGGTACGCCCGAGGCGCGGCTGGCCGAACCGTTTGCGAGCACACTGACGGTTGTGGCCACCAAGCCCGATACCGATGTCACCGTGCAGCTACAGCCCTCCAAACTTTCTGGACGCCCCTACGCCGAGATCGTGTACCCACCGTCTGACGCACGAATCATGGGCCCCGACCTCAACGGTCGCATCCGTGTGCGCCTCCAACCCCATGAAGTCCTCAATGTTGGCGGTGGCGGCGCCACACCGGTCGAGGACCTGACCGGGGCCACGGTCACATCCACCAAGCCCGTCGCGGTTTTCGGGGGGCACTCGTGTGCGTTTATCCCGTTTTCAGCGCCCGCGTGCGACCACCTTGAATCCCAGCTGTTCCCGGTTGAAACGTGGGGCACACGCTTCATCGCAGCCCCGCTGAAACTGCGCCGCGACCCCGACGCGACAGGCGCATCAACGCGCGAGGGCACCTACTGGAAATTCGTGGCCTACCAAGACCAAACCGTCGTTCAGACGGGCGTCCCATTGACGGTTCCATCCGCGCTACCACCGGCCGATGAAGGTGTGCCGCACTGCGCATCGTTCGCGGCGGACCCCGCGAGCGGCTCCTTCACGTTAGGCGCAGGCCAGACGTGCGAGTTTGGCACCACCGAGACCTTCATCGCCGAAGCCGGAAAACCCATCATGGTCGGTGCGTTCTTGAGCGGTCAGAACAGCGTCAAAGTTGACGCACAGTTTGGAGATCACGCGGGCGACCCCGCCTTCTTTCTGGTGCCACCCGAAGAGCAGTTCCGCACCGAGTATTCGTTCCTGACGCCCGCCACGTATTTTCAATCGTACGTGACCGTGCTGATTCGCCCGGGGTTCACGGTGTCGCTCGACGGTCAGACGTTGGACCTGACCCAATACGACTACGCTGTGGTGGAAGGACGTGACGTGGCGCGGGCGCACATCGAGGTGACCGACGGACCGCACCGCATCGAAGCGCAAATCCCCTTCGGCATCGTCGTGTATGGGTACGATGACTACGTCAGCTACGCCTACACCGGCGGCCTCGACCTGACCAAGCTCAACACGTTCTGACAGACCGCGCCCTAGAGTAAGTTGGCCGCAAGCTCAGCAAGTTCGCTTCGCTCGCCCTTGAACAGCGTGACGGTCGAGAAGATGGACTGTCCCTTGAAACGGTCGATGACGTAGGTCAATCCGTTGGATTCCGAATCAATGTAGGGGTTGTCGATCTGGTAGGGGTCGCCCGTGAGCACGAGCTTGGAACCCTCGCCGATGCGGGTGAGGATCGTCTTGACCTCGTGCGGCGTGAGGTTTTGGGCCTCGTCGACGATGAAGAACTGATTGGGAATGGAACGCCCACGGATGTAGGTCAACGGTTCAATCTCGATGATGCCCATGTCGATCAGCTCGTCGGCGCCGCGCCCAGCCTTTTTGTCGGCGCGGGTTAACCCCATCAAGTGTTCGACGTTGTCGAAAATGGGACGCATCCATGGGTTGAGTTTCTCTTCCATGGTGCCTGGCAGATAACCAATATCACGGCCCATCGGGAAGATCGGGCGCGAGACGATGAGCTTTTGGAACTTCTGCTCGTCGGTCACCTTGCGCAGCCCGGCCGCGATGGCGAGTAGCGTCTTGCCTGTGCCGGCTTTGCCAAGCAGCGTCACCAACGCCACGCTGTCGTCGAGCAGCGCATCGAGCGCAAACGCTTGTTCCTTGTTACGCGGCCTCACGCCCACACATCATCGCGCGTGCGACGAGCCAGAGGGCGCAGCACGGGGTGACCGTCCTCGAGCTTGACCTTGCCCAGCGACGTCTGGTTGGACTCCGAGCTGCTCTTGAGCAGCACATACTCATTGTCGTAGAACCGGTCCATCTTGGCGCCGGCGTTGCTGTCCGCCGACTGGGTGCGCATGGGTACGAGCCCCCTCTCTCGAGGTCCAAGAAGCCGTCGTCGTGCAGCTCATCGATGACCTCATCGGACACCACGAGCTCACACGCACCGGGGTAGAGTTCGGTGATCGAGACGTTGTCGTCTTCGTAGTTCTCGGCCGCCAGATCGAGCACGTCGGCGCGCACGCGCAGGTTCGTGTCTTTGGTGACCAAGATGCAGGGGATGTCGGGCTCGTCCTCTTTGAACTTGAGGGCGACCGCCAAGATCAGGTTGTCTTTGAGCTGAGGGTTTAACACCTCTTGGTTGAGCTGCTTGGGGATGAATCCCACACGCAAGGTGCCACCGCCGGGGGTTTCAACCCCATCGCGCAAGCTCCCCTTCAGCCGGTATTCGTCCAAGAGGCGGCTTGCCTCGCGAGCGTTGCGACCGAGCTCGGTCATCTGTTTTTTGAAGGTATCGACCTCTTCAATCACGAAGATGGGCACAATGACGTTGTTGTCTTCGAAGGCCAGCATTGCGCGCGGGTCGTGAAGAAGAACGTTCGTGTCGAGAACGAAGTTTTTCCGCATGAGACTCTCAGGCTGTGGGCGTAGTCGCCGTCCGTCCGTGGAGACCGAAATATGTTCGGGCTGAGGTACCTATGGTGTCACCCATATGGCCGAAGTTGGCAAGCCTAACGTGACGGCGGCCCAAGAACGCACAAAGCCCGGTCTCACGACCAGGCTTTGTGCCATCCATTTGTCACTCACATTTCAACAAGACGTCGCTGGAAGCAGCAACCGTCGCGCCTTATACCACGCCTCAGGCGGCAACTTCGGACTGGCCGAAGATACGACGAACGCCGGAAACCGCGCGGTAGAGGTCGGTATGTTTGACGGCGCTGTGGCTCAAGACGCACATATGGAGCGCCTCTCCATCGACGGTAAATGTCCGGATCTCCAGCGATTTCTCGTTCGCCTCGGGTACGATTTTCTGCAGCCGCTCGAAAATCTGCGCGCGGCGCTCGCGGTCCATGCACGTAGCCAACAGCGGCGCATACGCGCACAGGGCCTCGGCCTCAAGCGAGCTTCCCGCCCACGACAGGATCAACCCACGGGTGTCACCCAGCGTGAAGCAACGCAGTCCTTGGCTGCTAAGAATGTGTTCCAGTTGGTAGCGAATCGCCTCATAGGTGTTCGCGCTACGTCGACGACGACGCTCCGATTTCAATTCAATGACGCTCATCTCCACTCCTTGGATGACCGGCCGCGGGTCATCCGTGGCCGAGGTGTTATCCACCGTGCTTCTACGTCAGTGTAGGTGGGACCAGCATGCTGGCAAAAAAATCGCATCATTCTGCAAGCCTCGAAAACGAAACACGTTTTCCCCCAGTCGCGGCGATGGACTCGGTCAGACGCCGTCATTTCGCGGTGCGCGACCGGTCGTACTTCGGCGCGTTGGTCCTTGACCCGAGCTATCTGGCACCGAAGTTCCGGCCGCGGTGTTATGTTTGGGCTTGCAGCGCAACCCCGAACAGCATAATAGGGGCGCCGCTGAAGCCAGATGGGGTTTTTGTGAGTGACGCACACATCATAGATGGGCGGTATGTGCTCAACCACCTCTTGGGTCGGGGAGGTGTCGGTGAGGTGTGGCGTGCGACGCAACAACCGCTAGGACGCACCGTTGCGCTCAAATTGCTGCGTGACGAGTACGCGGGAAACTCCCAGATTCGCCGCCGGTTTGCGCGTGAGGCACGCGCGGCCTCCGCCTTGGCGCACCCAAATATCGCGGCCGTCTACGACTTCGGCACCGATGACCTTGAGCGTCTGTTTATCGCGATGGAGCTCATCGAAGGGCCAAGCGTCGCCCAAGCGGTCGAGACCGGTTTGTCGCTGCGCAACATCCTTGAGCTTGCGGAGCAGCTTTTGGCCGGTCTCGCGCACGCCCACGCGCGCGGCGTGATCCACCGCGATCTCAAGCCCGACAATGTGGTCTTGTCGGGTGCCCATCTGCCCGACACGATTGGGATTCCCAAGCTCGTCGACTTTGGCATCGCGACCATCGCCGGCATGGCCGACCTTGAGCCCGAGCCCGAACCCGAAGAGACAACAAACGACCGGGACACCATGCGCGGAGAGGTCGTGGGCACCCCACGCTACATGAGCCCCGAGCAAGCGGTCGGCGAGCGCAACCTTAGTCCACGCACAGACATCTACAACGTGGGATTGGTGCTCTACGAGCTGATTACGGGCCAACCTCCCTTTGGCAACGAACGGGGTCTGGCGGTCATGAGCCGCCACGTCCACGACGCCATCCCTACGATGACGCCCCGCGCTGGGTTGGTCGTCCCTGAAGGGGTCAGCGCGGTCATCATGCGGGCATTGGAAAAGCGTCCTTTGGACCGCTGGTCCTCGGCGGCAGAGATGCGCAACGCGTTTCGTCCCTTCCTCGACCACGCCCGAGAAACCCCCGACGCAAACCAAGCACCGGCGCCAATTGTCGCCGTGCCCGAGCATTTGACACCGGTCGCCAATCCGCAGCGCGCGCACGACGATGAAGCCGACATCGAAGCGTGGGTGCCACCCGTACAACGGGCGCCCTTTGTTGGCCGCGTCAGCGAGCGCGAAGAGCTCGCCACATTGGTGCAGCGCGTGACCGAGGAAGGACGCGGCGCCGTCATGTTGATCAGCGGCGAAGCCGGTGTCGGCAAGACGCGTTTAACCAGCTGGCTCAAAGAGATCGTGGAAGAACAAGGCACCATGCGAGCTAACGTCGGTACGTTCACGCGGGGGGGCAGCTCAAGCCTTCGCGGCGTGCAAGACGTGCTGGAGTCGATGTTTCGCACCCGGGGGCTGCCGCGCGCCCAAGTCGCGCAACGCGTGGAGCAGAGACTGGTCCAATGGGGCCACAATTCGCCCGAAGACACCGCGGCCATCACCGACTTCATCCGCCCCACAAGCCACGAGGACACCCGCCCCGCGTCCGTTTCGACTGCGGCATTGTTCGCCACGATTCTGCGTGTCATCGAAATCGGAGCCATCCGCAAGCCTCGGTTGGTCGTGCTCGACGACATTCATTGGGCTGGCCGCGAGCTCGCGGATTTCCTCGACTATCTGGCGGTCGAGTTACGGCATCGGCGCATTCCCGTGCTCGTTGTGTGCACCATCCGCAGCGAAGACCTCGCCGAACGCCCCGAGCTCGAAACGCGACTCAGCGGCCTGAGCCGCTACCTTGGCGAAACCGTCGAGAAGATCGCGCTCGAGCGCTTCACGGGCCACACGGGTCGGCAGATGGTCAACGCGCTGCTCCCCACCGACGACGAGCTTGCCAAGGTCATTGTCGAGCGCGCGTCGGGCAACCCTTTGCACATGTCCTTCCTGATCCGCTACCTGCGCGAGGAAGGTCTTCTGGTGCAAGAGGACGGGAAATGGCGCGCCCAAGACATTCAACAGGTGGCCAAGGCCGTGCCGCCATCACTTGGCGACCTGTTCCGTGTTCGCGTCGAACAGGCCGAGGCGCACTACAACATCGACGGCCGCCTCTTGCGCGTTTTGGAATTCATGGCCGTGGCTGGGCTGCGCTTCCAATATGACGTGCTGCAGAAAATGATCGCCAAGACCGGCGATGAAGACCTCGTGCGAAACTTCGATTACGACCTTGACCGACTCGTCGCTGAAGGGTTCATCACCGAAATCGAGGGCCGGGGAGACGACTGGTACGCGTTCAGCCATGGCCTTCTTCGCGATTACCTGCTCAAGGAGACTGGGTCGGTCGTCGCACGCACGATCCACCGTTTTGCAGCCGAAGCGCTCTCCGAGAGCTTTGGGTCTCAGGCGGACACCTACGCCATGGAGATCGCGCGCCACTGGCAAGCCGCAAAAAACAGCGAGCGCGCACTGGAATGGTACCGTCGGGCCGCAGAAACCTCGGTGCGCAGTTACGTGTTGCAGCAGGCCGCGAACGCCTACGAAGAAGCGCTCCAGATCATGGACGCGCGCCTTGGCTTCGATGATTCCGGCGATCTGCTCGTCCCACAATTGGACCGCCCTGCGTTTGCCCGCGCGGGCATCACTCCGCCCGATTACTTGGGCACACTGGCGCATCTGGGCGACCTCTACGAAGGCTTTGGAGAGTTTACCAATGCCGAGGAAATCTATCGCCGCGTCGTTCGCATCGTGGGTCGCGAGACCGATCGCATTGATTCGGATGTCATCCCGGCGCTCGGCCAGTCATGGCTTGGCCTTGGTCACGTTGCGTGGCAACGCGGCGACTTCGAAGCCGCCGAGTGGGCATTCCGAAAAGTGCGCGAACTCGTCAAACGATTCCCCCAGTTCGCCGAGCTTGAAACCGCGGCTGCACGCGGCCTCGCGCGTGTGATGTGGCACCGTGCCGACTACGACTCGGCCGCGCAGCTCGCGCGCACCGCCTACGACATTGCACGGGCGAAGGGCGACGAGAACGGCCAATCGGAATCGCTTTGGGTCCTCGGTGAGATCGAACGCATCCAAGGGCAGGCCGAGGATGCGCAGAGCTTCTACGTGGAGTCGCTCGAGATCTATCGCCGGCTGTCGGCGCCTTCGGGCATCGCGCGCAACCTCTTGAGCATGGCTCAGGTCGCGCGTTACCAGAAAGATTGGGTCGAAGCGCGAGGCCTGTATTCACGCGCGCTTCAGCACTACGAAAACTTGGGTGACCGACGCGGCACAGGCATGTGTCACAACGGCTTGGGCGATGTGGCCCGACTTGAGCGCAAGTTCGACGAGGCCGACCGCGCCTACGGACGCGCTCTGGACATCTACGAGTCGATCGGTGCCGAGTTTGACGTGGCTGTGGTGCTGGCCAACCTTGGCCTAAACGCCATTGGGCTCAACGATCCCGCTGCGGCGCAGTCCTACCTTGAGGGCGCTCTGGCGATCGTGGGCAATGCCGATTACCCGTACTTGGTCGCCGGCATCGAATACAACCTCGCCCTGGCCCGGGCGCTGCAGGGCGACCGTGGCTGGCATGAACGTGTCATCGCGCTCACGGACACCGTGCCCATCGCCGACATCGACTACGCGCGCCCACTCGAAGAGCTTGCCCAGATTCGCCACGACGAGGGCAATCTCGAAGATGCACGCGAGCTTTGGCAAAAGGCGCAAGACATCTATCGTGACCTCGGGTTGGACGACGATGTCGCGCGTATCGACACGCGGATGAAGCGCTAAGTTATTCCTCGGAATCCTCGGGCGGAGCTTCCGGAACGTTGTCCATCGTCACCGGCTCCGTCGAGATCGGAGCGCCCGGCACGGTCGTGGCCTCCTTGCGTCGCGGTGCCTGCGCAACGTCAAGCGGTGGCACGGCGTCTTCCTCCGCTTGGGGTGACTCAGGCCCCACACCCACCTTGGTGGTCTCTTTGGGAGCCTCCCCGGGTTTCGCAGCAGCCGCAGGTGCCGTCGGTCCCTTCTTCTTGGGAGCAGGTGCCGGATACGCCCGCCACAGGCCACCTTCACTGAACTCACCCCAACCCCATTTCGCCCACTTGATGAGGCGCGAGACGAGCCAAAACGCCCACAGCAACATCGCAACGCGGAACGCCAGAATCGGCAGCGAAATGATGCCTGGTGTCGCCAACGACGGCCCGGTCTGATCGACGTACCAGCGCAGAGCCGAGTCGGTTGAATTCGCGCCGCGCACCTGCATGTCGATGTCGACGAGCAAATTGAAGTGGATGGCCGCGTAGAGGACACCCAATGACATCAGGGTGAGGAACAACGTCGTCAGCTGCGCGAGGTCGATCTTCCACCACTCTTCGTTGGGGTTTTTACCGCGCCACGCCAGCAGGAGGAACCACGCCAATACAGGCAGACCCGCGATCACCGGCAACTGCGACAGCCCGATGACCAGAAGCAACCACTCCCATGTTTTGACCGGGATCGACTTGATGCGCCCCAATAGCAGTGCCATCACGAGCAAGATGGCCAGATGGCTCCAGAACAAAATCGCTGGCCCCCACTGTGGCCCGTACGTCCAGAGCAACCACCGGTCTTCACCCAGATAGATGGTCGTCGTGGCATTGACAGCAGAGGTCGACAGTTTGACCGCCGGTGCGGTCTCTTGCACGCCACGCTCCCAAGGTTGTTGCCATGTGATTTCGAACGTCTGGGCGCCGGGTCGCACCGGCAAGCTGAGCACGTTCTCGCGCGGTCGAATCGTGCGAACGTTGCCGTCCACGGTGACCTGTTGAACCTCGGCTCCGGTTGGAATCGTGATTTCCTCCACGCCTCCTTGGGACGCACGGACCGACAGCTTGAGTTTCGCTTGGAGCAGCCGTTTCCCCGGGGTTACGTCGTACGTCACCGAATCCACCGTCAAGGCCTGACCCGGCGCGCCTTGTGGTCGATCGATGACGATGGAGAGCTTTTCACCCGGCCATGGTTTCCACATTGGCTGTTGGACACCGTCGGTCACGTCGGCGATGCGCGGCAGCTCACCGAACTGACAGCGCCACGTGCGGCTGCACTGCACGTACCATGTCTCGGTGAAAGGCTCGTTGGTTGCCGCGGTGAGGTCGATCTTCACAGCGATGGGAATCTCCGAGAGGAACTCGGCGACGTTGACACCGCGTCCAAAATCCACGAGCGCGCGCCCGTTTTCCATGCGTACGTCTTCGCTGATGACTTTCTCGCCGCCGGTCAGGGGTACCTTAACCAGCTGCGGTCGCGAGCTGTCCACGCGCGAGACAATCGTGCGAATTCGCCACGGCGAGCCAAGCTCGAGCCGACGTTCGACTTCGAACCACGGAGGCAGGTCGGTGGACAACGCAGCGTCCTGATCGCCAGCGTCCACGCGCTTCGTCAGCTGCAGTGAGTTGTCTGGGACACCGTCGGGGCCAATGCCGTCAACGGTCCAATCGTTGGACTTGAACTCGACGTATTGCGGGCGAGTCTCGGACCGAAACTGCAACGTCACGACGTTTCGGTTGACGAGGTGCCCCTTGACCTCGACGGAGTGACGTCCGGGACCAAGACGCACCATTGCAAGCCCATTAACATCCCTGCGCAGGTCTTGCGTCACAACGCCGTCGACCTTGACCTCGTCAATGCGCAACGGGTCGGCAGGACCCGGCAGGTGCCACGCCGTGGTTTTCTCGGCATGAACTTCAGCGCTCATGGTTAGGATGTCGCCATCCACGTCGATGCGAGCGCGACTCGCGACCGCGCAGGGCCCTTGGCACAACGATTCGTCGATCAGCCGCTCGCGCAGTTCGTCGAGCAAAGACCGGGGTGTGCTCACACCAATGGGCAACGCGTTAAGGTTCTGGTTTTGCACCAGCGCTTGGACGTTCGGCTCTTGAAACTCTTGCGCGCGCGACACTGCGGGCAGCAGCAGTAGGGCCAACATCGCCGGGGCCATGCCCAAGAATCGCGTGATGAACGTCGGTCGGATCCCCAACGGTTCGTTCCAGTACGTGTCTCGCGGCGCCAACATCAGCAATGCAAGCAAAATCAACAAGATAACGCGTATCAATGCCAAAATCCGGTTGACGGTTGGACTGATCAACCACAGCTCAATGGTGTGGTCGTGACGGACAGGCCCCGTCCACTGCAGGCTCCATGTACTCCACGTCCACGTCGGAAGGCCCGGACCCGTTTGGACGACCGCGTTGGGGTCAATTTGTTGGAGCTTTTGGTAACCTGACTTGTTGCCGAAGTCCTTCTTCGACATCCGGCTCAACGAAACAGATTTGGCCTCAACCTCGCCGCGCGCATCCCATTCGTCGTCGTAGTCAGCCGCAGCCGCACCCGCCATCGGCTCTTCCGGAGCCGGTGCCATGGGTTTGGCCTCAAACTGCGCCTGCTCTTGAATCGCGTCGAAGTTTGATGACATGTCGATGACCGACGAGAAACTGTCGGGTGACCCCACCTGCGGATGCAGGGCATGGCGAATCTGGTCACGCGCGTACGGGGCCAGGATCACGAGCAACCCAATCAACATGCAGGCACGCACGACCACGATGGATTTTCGAATCCAGCCCTGAGGCAACACGCGCAGAAGTGCCAACGTGACCAGCAGCCCAATCCAGATCCACTCGGGAGCGTCGCGGTGTCCGTGCGCAAGGCAAAGCGCCAGGAGACTTAGCCCAGTCCAACGCCAACCAAACAGCTTGCCGAGCGTCAGCGCCACCATCAACACGAAGAAGAAATCGAACAGGGTCCACGACTCCAACCACGTGCCAGGCATGCGGTCGACGCCCTGCCCGCCAAGCAATGTCCACCCCGGAGGCAAGCTCAGAGTCGCCGACAATCGCTGCACGTCGTGGCTCCATCCCACAATCTGCAAGGACGACAGGTTCTTTTCGATCCGCTGCTCCGACGTCAGGTTCAATGACGGCTTGCGAATCTCAACACCTGACAAGGCGGTTCCGGGTTCGCTGGTGATGAACAAATCGGTGGCTTCATTGTTGTCGTAGACGCGTCCAAGCGTGCCGCCTTTGCCGTAGTTCAGGCGCCACCCCTGATTCATCTCGCCGGTGAGGGTGTCACGCACCGTGTAGCCCTCGCCGTCGAGGTCCAACCACAACTGGCGGTCCAGATTGATCAAGTTCGGGCTGGGCTCGGCCATGCCCCTGCGGGTCTGCGCGATCGTCATCTTGGTCGCGGGAGCAACGAGGTAGGTCGCGTGCCCGTGCCAATCGGCCGGAAGCGAGGTACGCTCGGGATCCACGGCACTTACACCGTCGATGCGCACCGAGCGAATCTGCTCAGCGGGAACCCACACCCAAACCTCTTGAGGATCATAGAAGTTGGGGCTCGGCGACGGCGCGGTCACACTGGGCACCAGCTTGGGAATGACCGCGCGGATGATGATCTCGTGGCTGCCAGGGCGCACGAACACACTCACGTCGCCCTCTGGGGGAAGGCGCACAGGAAGCGCGCTTTCAATCTGTGTGGGCACCGACCCCGGCAACAAAATCTTGCCGAGCGAGATCTCGCGGGCGCGGCCCGAGACGTTGAGCTGAATGCGGGTGCTGATCGACAGCGGCACCCCGTCTTCGAAACGTCGAAAGACGGTTGCGCGGATGGTCTCTTGCGAATCCTCCTCACCCACACCCGATTTGCCCAACCACAGCTTGCCCTGCTCGACACGCGGGAAGTCGACATCCTCGCTCGCAATGCTCAGACTGACCCGCGCAACGTCTTCGGGAACCGCCAACACCTCGGGGGTAGAGGCCCAGTCAAACCCACCCGAGATCGTATGGGCCCCGGGCTTGAGGTTAACGACCGGCTGATCGCCGCGCTTTAGGACCAACCCCGATGCACCATCGACGTCAACCCGCTGAGGCCAAAAGTCTTTGTTGCCCGGAAGCGTCACGGTCACCTCTCGGTCGACGTAGACGCGATAGCTGAAGCTCGCCCCTTTGCTCTTGACGTTGACCGCAAGCTCTCCAGGCCAAATGCAGTGACGCACACCATCCAAGGAGGGACAACGCACATCGGGCACATCGTACAACACCCAATCCACCCAGGGCCGAAGTTCCGGCGGGACCGCAACTGTGCCTGGCTCCTCAATGGTAGGCGTGGGTTTGGGTACTGCGGCAGTTGCCATCGAGCCAAACGCCCACACCAGCGCCATCACCGCGCCGAAAAACCAAGGATTTCGCCCGCTTTGCATCTATGCATCTCCATTCGTTGTGCCCCGACGATCCGCGCCAACTGGTCGGAAGTCAAGTAACCGCGTTGCTCACACGCGCGGCACAGGGCATAGTACCGGCGCGTAAAGGAGAGTTCTGTGACCGAAGAAACCCAACAAGCCCCCCCTGCTCCGGCCCCTGAACGATGGGAACTTTGGACGCTTGTCGCGCTGTCGCTGGCCATCCTGATGGTGCTGACCTACGCGATCGCGTTTATGCGGTTGGGCACTCCGAGCATCTACGCCTACGCGCTGGGCATTCGTGCCTTCGGATTCATGACCGTTCCATTGATGTTTCTGGGCCTGTTGCGCACCGTCTTTCGGCCGCCAGCGATTCGCCGCAGCCGCACCATCGCTTTCGTCGCGCTGACGTTTACGGGGATTTTGGGCCACAAGCCGATGTTCTCGGCCCCTGTATCGACTGAAGACTGGACCTCGACCCACACCTATCGCCTGCCGTTTGAAGGCGAGTGGACCACGATTGCTGGTGGGGACGACATGGACCGCAACTACCACGCCACCATGCCGACGCTGCGTTACGCCTATGATTTCACCGTTGTCAAAGATGGTGCCACGTTCCGACTCGATGGTGCGCGTGCAGACGACTATTTTGTGTTCGGCCAGCCCGTCGTTGCGCCCGTTGACGGCAAGGTGGTGCGCGTCGAAGACGGCATCGCCGACGCCACTCCAGGAACAACCGACGCGGCGTTTTTTGGCAATCACATTGTCGTGGAGGTCGGCCCCGCGGAATACCTCTACCTTGCTCACCTCAAGAAGGACTCGATCGAGGTTAAGGTCGGAGAGAACATCAAGGCCGGTCAGCTGCTCGCGGAAGTGGGGAACTCCGGCTACTCCATCGCCCCCCATCTTCACGTGCATCTTCAGAACACGACCGAATTCCCCAATGGAGAGTCCCTGCCCCTGCGCTTTTCGAACTACGCAGCGAACGGCAAGCCCGTGGCGCTCGGCATGCCCCTTGGCAGCATCGACACCTCTAAACCCAGTGGCGAGCGCGTCGCGCAAATGCCTATACAATAGCGGCCAGATTCTCTACAAAGTCGACTCCTCTGCACACCACGGCGAACCATGTCAGAACTGCGAACCCGCCTAGAACAAATCGAACGCAAGACGGTCATCAAAGACTGTGTGCGCCTGATCGACGATGAAGTCGCATCCAAGAGCGGACTCTCCGGGGTTGCCCTCAAGGGCGGATACGCGGTGGTCAAGAAGCTCAAGGACGGCCGCATGATTGACATCGCCGTCGACAAGCTCCTCGACGAGTTTGCCGACGCCATGTCGCCCGTCTACGAGACCTTCCTCGCCGATGACTCTGCGACGAAGTTCGAGAAATACGTCGGACGCCACGCATCCACGGCGTCGAACGCGTTGCTTGGCATCACGGACGCCAAGGCCGCACGCGCCGAAAGCAAAGTCATCAAGTCGACCTACGACAAGCTTCGTGGCTCGGCGGAAAAACACGTCACCGACGCGCTGCCCGGTGTAGGTCGTCTGATCGATAAACATGCCCCCAAGGCCTGAACATGCCTGAGAGCGTCCAAACTCACGCCTTTGTCCTGCGGACCGTCGCATATGGGGACAACGACGTGATCGTGACGCTCCTTGGCCGCACCACCGGTCGGATTTCGGCCATCGCCCGCTCGGCCCGTGCAAACTCAAAGCGATTTTCCGGGTGCCTTGAACCCCTCCGAACCATCGACGCAACCGTCAGCGTGCGCCCCAATCGTGACCTCGGCAGCCTGACCAACGCGTCCGTCCTCCACGACTACCCCGGTCTGGAAACAAGCTACGAACGCATCACGGTGGCGTCCTACGTGACCGAGCTCGTTCGGGCCTGCACACGCGAGGGGGCAGACGCTCAAGACGTCTACGACCTGTTGGCCTCCACCTACGTCCACCTCGCGACGTGCGAGATGCTGCCTGAAGTGCTGCAGGCCATTACACACCACTTCGAGCTTCAACTGCTCGACCTCAACGGGGCCGCCCCCTCCTTGGATGGCTGTCACCGCTGCGGCTGTGTGATCGACGCCATGGACAAACTGCGGTGCAGCCGCAACGGCGAGGGCTTGTTGTGCGCATCGTGTCTTCAGCCGCAAGAGCGCTACGGTGTCCTTGACGAGCGCACGCTCGCTTCCTTGCGGTATTTGGTGGACCCCCAAGGCGCTGTGCCAGACGGGCTTGCAAACGATGACGTAATGGCGCAAGTGCGTCGCGTGATTGATTCAAGCCTCGAACGCCTCTTGGACTCCGAGATTCGAAGCCGTCCCATGTTGGATTCCCTGTTCCTCAAGGCCGCCCTATGAAGAAGATCGAAGTGCTCAGTTATGGCGAAGCGCTGGTGGATTTCCTGCCCAACCAAGGCGGAAAGCTGCTGCGAGATGTCGATACCTTTCACAAGACTTCGGGCGGGGCACCCGCAAACATGGCGATTGGGCTCGCACGCTTGGGACGCTCCGTGGGCCTGATGGGCGCCGTGGGTCAGGATGAATTCGGATGGTTCTTGCGCAATCATCTCGAGAGCGAGGGCGTCGACGTGTCGGGCGTCTACATGACCGACGAAGCCAAGACCGGCATCACGTTCGTCAGCCTCGATGCCAACGGCGAGCGCAGTTTCATGTTCTTTCGCCAGCCAAGCGCCGATACGATGTTCAAACCCGAAGACATCAACGTCGAGACCATCGAACACTGCTCGATTTTTATCGCCGGCAGCAACCTGTTGGTGACCCCGGAAGTGCGTGAAGCGACGTTCACGGCGCTGGACCACGCCCGCAACTTTGGCAAGTTCATCATCATCGATCCCAACATTCGGCTGCACCTGTGGGAGAACCACGATTTCGCGCGCAGCCTCATCCAGCGGCTCCTGTCCTATGCCGACGTCGTCAAGCTGAACGACGACGAGATGGAGTTCTTGGGGGCGAGTGCAGACGCCGCAACGTTTTACCACGAGGAACTTGAACCGGCGGGCGTCAAGGCCCTCATCGCGACACGCGCCGAACGTGGCGCCGAGGTCTTCTGTGGCCCCGTTCACAGCACCGCGCTTGCGCCAAAACTCAAGGTGGTGGACACCACCGGCGCCGGGGACGGTTTCGTCGCAGGTTTTGTCGCTGGCCTGTGCCTTGAGCATGAGCAGCACGGGCCGACGCAGGCCGACTCGCTACGAAAACTCATCTCGACGTGGGACCAAAACGCATGGCGGCGCATCCTGAACTTAGGGTGCTGGGTCGGCTCGACGGTCTGCACACAATTTGGCGCCACCACGGCGCTGCCCAAGTCCACCGACGTACCTTGGGACGGACTGGGCTTCTAGAGGACTCGCATGAAACCCTTCGCACTTCTTATCGCCGGCCTTGTCGCGAGCTGCTCAGCCTCGCCGACCAAACCCGAACCGCCGGCAGAACTTCCCAAAGACGGCCCTGTGCACGTCAAGATCATCGGAATCAATGACTTTCACGGCAACCTCGAGGGTCCATCCGGAAAGGTCACCGTCGGCGAAGACGTCATCGAGGCCGGTGGTGTGGACTACCTCGCCGCCCGTATCCACGAGATTTCAAAGTACAATCCGAACTTCGTGGTGGTTGGCGCAGGTGACATGGTGGGCGCTAGCCCGCTGATTTCGTCGCTCTTCCACGACGAACCCGCCATCGAGACACTCAACGAGGCAGGGCTTGCGATCACGGCGGTCGGAAACCACGAATTCGACGAGGGCGTGGATGAGCTGCTGCGCCTCAAAAAGGGCGGCTGCCACCCGACCGACGGCTGCCAGGACGGCGACGGATTTGAAGGCGCGAAGTTTGAATTCTTGGCGGCCAACGTCACGTACAAGACCGACGGTGAAACGATCTTTCCTGCCGCAGTTGTGCGCGAGTTCGAGGGCGTCCCGGTCGGCTTCATCGGACTAACGCTCGAAGGCACACCGCAAATCGTTGACCCCTCGGGCATCACCTCGGTGGACTTCGCCGACGAGGCTCAGACCATCAACGCCAACGTCGAGACGCTCAAAGCGCAGGGCATCTCTGCCATTGTGGTGTTGATTCACGAGGGCGGGCTGCAGTCGACCCGAAACACACCCGACGGGTGCGAGGGCATCTCGGGCCCGATTTTGGAGATCGTGCAAAACACCTCCAAGGACGTCGATGTCTTTGTCACCGGTCACACCCATCAGGCGTACAATTGCACCATCGACGGGCGGTTGGTGACCTCGGCAAAATCGTACGGACAGATGTTGACCGAGATCGATCTCACGCTCGACCGCACCACCGGTGATGTCACCGAGGCCTCCGCCAAGAATCTGGTGGTCGACCGCACCGGGGAACCGATGGCGTCTGTCACTGCGATCGTCGACAAGTACCGAGCCATCGTCGAACCGCTCGCCAACCGACGCATCGGCGAGATCAAAGGTGACCTTTTGCGTGAAAGCGGAGAGTCCGGCGACTCGGTGCTCGGCCGAGTTATTGCGGATTCCCAACTCTGGGCCACCAAGGCTAGCGACAAAGGTGGCGCGCAGATCGCGTTCATGAACCCCGGCGGCGTGCGTGGCGACATCGCGTTCGCGTCGGCAAACACCGACGGTCCAGGCGTCGTGACCTACGCTGAGGCACACACCGTACAACCGTTTGGCAACAGCCTTGTCACCATGACGTTGACTGGCGCACAGATTCACCAGCTCTTGGAGTGCCAGTTTGACGGCGACCGCCCGTCCATCATGCACCCCTCGCAAGGCTTTACCTACACGTGGTCGCAGAGCGCTGAACGCGGCAAGAAGGTGGATCCCAAAACCATCACGCTCGCCGGAAAGACCCTTGACCCGGCGACAGGATACCGCGTGACCGTCAACAGCTTTGTGGCCGCGGGCGGTGGTGGCTGCGACGCATGGGCTCAGGGTACAGACCGGGTGGGCGGCCCGCTCGATCTGGACGCCTTCGTCAACTACCTCGGCGAGTACTCGCCGCTGGAGCCACCGACGACCTCGCGAATCACTTTGATTCCATGATCGTCGGATTTCGCTAAAGACGCACACCAAACGTGCCGATGAGGCCTCTGCCGATCCCTACGCTCAGAGGTCTCGATGAACGCGATTGCCCCCACACCTCATCTTGTTAACGACGTCAAAGCCAAGCTACGCCGCCCGGATTTCCAGCTTCCCATGCTGCCCGCGGTGGCTTTGGACGTGTTGCGATTGTCTCGCACACCCCATGTGACCATGGAGCAAATCGAGGTCGTGCTCAAACGCGACCCAGCCCTAACGGCCAAAGTCCTTCAACAGGCGGAGTCACCCCTGTTTGGTACCAAAAAGGTCCACTCGCTGCGCGATGCCATGGTCAGGTTGGGGTTGGGCAAGTTGGGTGACCTGGTGATGTGGACCGCCATGAATTCGACGGTGTTTAAAGGGGGGCATAGCCAAGATGTCGAAACGATCCGCCAGCACAGTGCGGCAACGGCTTACGCGGCGAGCGTGGTGGCGAAGTACACACCCAATCCGCCCGATTACGCGTTCTTGTGCGGCTTGCTGCACGACGTGGGCGCAGTGGTGATGCTGACCCATCAACGGGACCGCGACGAACTCCCCCGGGACATCTTCTGGAACATGATCCATGAAGGCCACATGGATGTCGGCTCGGCTGTGGCGATTGCATGGAAACTGCCCAACGAGATCGAGATGGTCATCGAAGCCCACCACTCGGTGCTCGTGCACGGTCATCCCCACCCGCTCTCGGCGATCGTGTGCTTGGGCGAGGAGCTCGCTGCGTTTGCAGGTTACCGTTGGCCAGACCCCGAGGCGGATCGCTCCGCGCGCCACGTCGTTGCACGAGCAAAAGAGACGCTGCGTATCTCCGACAAGTTGTGGGCCAAGATCGAGCAAGAGGTTGTGGACGGCGTCGCGAACCAGATCTAGACGGTGCGAAAAACAAAAAGGGTCCCGAAGGACCCTTTTTGCTGTGTGACTGCGCACGCACCAGGCGCGCCCGGTCGCATTACATGGGGCAAGCGCCCGATTCCATTCCAGAGAACGGACCGTTGTCCTCGGTCACCGGAGCAGGGTCAGGCGAGTCGATCGGCGTGGGTTCCTGCGCGACTTGCAACAAGCACTGGCCCGCCGCGACGCTGATGGCGTCGCCTGCCGTCGCGAGCTCCATCCTGAGAGCGCCCGACAGCACTTCCAAGGCTTCGGTTTCCTCCGAGACGCGAATCGATGGGTTCGCACCGTCCAAGGTCACGCGCATGGTCTCGCCCATCGCCCACGCGGGGAAATCGGCGTCCGGATCGTCGGCCAGCACACTGAAATCCATCGCCAAAGCGAGGTCGAATTTCGGATCGACCGAAATCGTCGTGCCGGTTGCGTCGCCGGTGATCGTCGCGGCCAGTTTACGGCCTGCATCGGCGTTCAGGTCGATGCCGATGACCTGCGAACCGTCAACCTTGATGACCGACGTCGCGTCGCCGAGGCCGATATTGCTGATGGTCAGCGTGTCGCTGTCTCCCGACAATGTCAGTGACGAGCTCAAGCCGGCGATCGCCACATCAAGCATGTGAGACACTTCGGTGTAGCTTCCATCGAGGTCGCTGTAGACCTCGGTGCTGTATGGCGCTTTGACCGACAACGCCCCGATATTTGCGCTTGATGTCAAAGTCTTGGCGGCGCCATCGGCGACGAGCTCAAGCGCAGGTGCGCTCTTGCCGAGGCTGACCTCGTAGTCGGCACCGGCGACCTTGATGTCGGTCAGGACCGATACGGCGACGCGGGCTTGCTGAGCGCCAAGCACTTCGACCTCCCCGCGGACGCGCCCTTGCATTGTGGACGGCAACTCAACGCTTGGGTCGTTGTTGGTCAGCGAGCGAATCGCGCCCTTCAGACCGCCCAAGTCAATCTCGGCAGCGAGCATGGTTTGGTGGATTTCGATCGACAGCGGATTGGCCTTCTGCGCGCCAATCAACACGTCGACGTCGACGTCACCGTCCTGTGGCGAGGTGACCTTCAAACGAATCTGCGCCTGGTCCACTTGGTCGACGCAGTCTGGATCGGGGGCGATTTCTGGGTCGCCTGTACACACGACAGCACCGCGAAGCAGGTAGGTCACCGAACGACCGCTCTCGGACTCGATGTTGCCGTCCGCGAAGATCTGGTTGGTCAGGTAGTCGGTCAATTCGCTGGCTGGCGCGTTTAGGTCCACGTCGAGCTCTGCAGGGTCTGACACACAGTCTGCCGTGTCGAAGTCCGCGCCCGAACCGCCATCCACCGACACACAGTCGGTCGATGGAGCGATCAGCGAGAAACCGCGGTTGGCGAGGTTGGAGTCTTGCAGGAAGCCAATGGCGCCGGACACTTTTGCGGCCACATCTTGGGTGTTCGATGTCAACGCCTGAGTCGCCGAAACGCGGTCGATCGACACGCCTGTCTTTTCGTCGTCTCCACCGCATGCGGCCGAAGCGGTGACTGCCAATCCCATCAAAGCCATTTTCAAATTCAAGTGACGCATTTTCTTTCTCTCCATGAGAGGTTCAATCGGTTGTGCCCACATAGACTGCACGGCGTGTGCCAGTATTCAAACAGCACCCGAAATACGACCCATCGCTTGAATTCATGCGGCAAAGCGCACATGGGCACGGATTTTTGGCGAGGTTGAGCAATGGATGGACGACTATCCACCCTCGATTCTCAACGGGGCATCCGTGCTCCGCACTTAGAAGATGTTCAGCTGATCCGCATCGTCGCTCGACGCAGGTGAAGGCAGGAAACCGACACGGCCACGCGTTTGCGAGCAAGAGGTAGCCTTCCCGTTTCGTAAAATCGAGGTCTGCCGGGCAGCCCGGGTGCTTGGACAGCTCATAGCGGTCAAACCGCGCGGTGCGGGGGTTGTACATCTGCACTGTGGTCAGGACGGACCTCCCATGTTCCTCGGTGCGACATCCTCGGTCGACGCCCGTGCAGTACTGTTCGTGGTAATCCTCGATCTGGCACAGATCGAGGTACTCGTCTTTGTCCACTTTGGTCAGGTACACACGTGCGGTGGTGCGGACACGCTGGTCAGCCGTCGAGCGCTTTTCGTAGGTCAACGCACTCCCTGAGTAGGCGCGATCTTTGTCCACGTTCAAGATCGAGATGCCGATGGATTCCTCATCCAAGCCCGGCGAAACCGTGGTGTGCGTCCACCCTACTGCCCAGGTTGCGCTGCTGATCATGTCCATCGGAAACAGAGAAAACCGATGGTAAAACGGCTGCTCCGGTGCGGCCATGGTCGCGCATTGAGTCAGTGGCTCATCAAAGGCCGGCACGGCCTTCTCAAGTCGCCAGTCGCCACCGCTTGGCTTGAGCATCACCCAGAACAACTCGCTGATTGAGCCTTGCGGGCACTTCTTTTTGACATCGCGATCGCCGCACAGCACCAATCCGGCGCGGTAGCCGCCGCCACGGGACTGGTACGAATCGATGAGTCGCACATCCTTGCGCGACGACTTGCACAACTCTTTGAGGGTGTCGGATTCCCGAAGCGCCTGCTCGAAAGCTTTGGCGTCGTCGACCGTCACCCACAACTTGGAGACCACCTCAAACGGCACAAAATCCCAAGCTTTGTCGCGGACCTCCCAGCTTCCAATCGCGTTTTTGCGAGGCGGTGCGGTATCGACTTCGTAGTGCGGCAACAAACCGCCGACTGGGAAAATCGCCATTCGCGGATCATCGTTGCCGCGGTCGGGCAACGTGCTCATCACCGTCTGGGTGCCCTCACGGTCCTCTTCGTCCCCGTCAAGGACGTCGACGCGAAACGCGATGTCTTGCAGTGGGATTGAGGAAACCTGCTCGAACGCTTCGATCTGAAAGCCGATCTCGACGACGTACCCGTTTTTTTTCTCCGCGACCGCGACGACCCCCATGTTGTCGGGCAGTTCGGCGTCGCTGCGATAACGGCGGTAGCGACCATCGGGCAAAAACACCAAGGAGGTCTCGGCCTTGACCAAATCCCGCAGCTTCAGACCAGCGGGCGCCGATTTGACCAGGTTGTCGAGGTTCGGGTCACGGATGGTCAGCACAACCCCGTCGGTAAGACCGTCGTCATCGTTCGACAATACGCGGTCGTCCGTCACATCAACCACGAAATACAGATAGCCCGCGTCTGCCGACACGCCGACACGAAACGAAAGGTCTTTGGAACCCGTCCAAAAGCGTTCGCCGCTCTCGACCTGAGCCTTGCTTGAAAAGACGCGCAAATCCTTTTTGTTCCAGTCTTCTGGGCTGCCGTCGATGTCGCGTGACGGCGCATCTGGGGTGGGGGGCAATTCCATGCGCTGACGCTCGGCCGCAGCCGTTTTCGGGGTGCGGTCGACCTCGACCGGCTCGTCGAGGATGTCGTCGATGTCCTCGTCGGACAGCCGCTCACGCTCGACTTTGGTCTGCTTTGGGGGCGTCGCGCAGCTGCCGAGCAGCAAAATGATCAAAAGCCCTGTCCACCGCATGGTCACTCCAATTTCTGCTTGAGTTCCGCGAGCAGGTTCAGCGCCTGCAGCGGCGTCAACGCATCCACGTCCGTCGTCTTCAACGAGTCTATCACAGCCTCTTGTGCCGGGCTGAGCGCTGACCCCGAGAATAACGTCAACTGGTCGGGATTGTTTCGCAACGTCACCTGGGGCGCCCTACCCGCGTGGCGCCCGGCCAGTGGGACACCACGTTCATCAAACTGCACCGACTCCAGGTTGCTGAGCACTTCTTTGGCGCGGGTGACCACAGTGGGTGGAAGCCCTGCCAAACGGCCGACCTGAACGCCGTACGAGCGATTCGCCTGTCCACGGACGACCTTGCGCAAAAAGATGATGTCGTCTTGCCACTCTTTGACCGCAATGCTCAGGTTCTCGGCCCCCTCGAGCGTGCGCACAAGCTCGGTGAGCTCGTGGTAATGGGTGGCGAACATCGTCTTCGCACCGATGACATCGTGCAGGTGCTCGGCGACCGCCCACGCGATCGAGAGCCCATCGAATGTAGACGTCCCTCGACCGATCTCGTCCAAGATGATCAGGCTTTTGCGGGTGGCGTTGTTCAAAATGTGGGCGGTCTCGGTCATCTCGACCATGAACGTCGACTGCCCACGCGCCAGATTGTCGCTCGCGCCCACGCGACTGAATATCTTGTCCACAACGCCGAGGTGCGCGCGGCTCGCCGGAACAAAGCTTCCCATCTGCGCCATCAACGTGATCAAGGCAACCTGGCGAATCACCGTGGACTTTCCGGCCATGTTGGGCCCGGTGATGATCTGCAGGAACGGCTCATCCCCGCCAATCTCAACCGAATTGGGCACAAAACGCCCCTCCGACAGAGTACGTTCAACGACCGGGTGGCGGCCATCTTCGATGAGGATCGCGTCACCCGAATCCACGGTTGGACGCACATAGTCGTGACGAACGGCAAGCTCGGCAAAACCGACCAATACGTCGAGCTCGGCGAGGTTTTGCGCCGAAGACATAAGCTCGGCGACGTGCCCTGCGACTTCGGCTCGCAGCGCCTCGAACAGGCGGTATTCGAGCGATTTGCGCTTGTCCTCCGCCCCAAGAATCTTGTCCTCCATCTCCTTGAGCTCGGGCGTGAAATAGCGTTCCGCGTTCGCCAACGTCTGTTTGCGGATGTAGTCGTCGGGGGTGGACTCCAGATTCGCGCGGGTGATCTCGATGTAATACCCAAACACCTTGTTGTAGCGGACCTTAAGGCTCGAGATCTGGGTGCGCTCTTTTTCCTTCTGCTCAAAACGTAGGATCCAGTCCTTGCCGTTTTCGGTCAGCTCGATCAGTTCGTCGAGGTCCGCATCAAATCCACGCCTGAAGATGCCTCCTTCGGTCAGGGTCACAGGCGGAGCATCAACGATGGCACCGTCGACCCGCGCCCGCATCTCGGTGAATGGATCGATGCCAGCGTTCAGTTTCACCAAACCCTTGGATGTGGCGCTGTTCAGCTCATGTTTGATGGGTTCAATCGCGCCCAATGTGCTCAGCAAGGAACGCAAGTCGCGCGCATTCGCGGTGCCCGACGAGATTCGCCCGCACAGGCGCTCGATGTCGTAGACATTGGCAAGATGCCCTCTCAGATCCTCGCGCCACGACGTGCGCTTGACGATCTCGTCAACTGCATCGAGCCGAGACGCGATCGTGTCGGGATTGACCAGCGGGTAGTTTAACCAGTGCCGCAACGTGCGACCGCCCATCGCCGTTAACGTTTTGTCGATCACACTGAGCAAACTGCCGCTGCGTTTGCCGCCCATCAATGTCTCGGTCAGCTCCAGATTCGCCTTGGTCGACGCATCGACGATGAGGAACTCACGAATGTGGTAAGGCTCTGCGGGTCGCAGGTGACTTGGAATGCCCCGTTGGGTGTCCACGATGTACCGCAGCACCGCGAAGGCCGCGCCACGCACGCGCTCGGGGTCCCGAAAAGCGAACTCGGCGAACCCTGTCACCAAGGCTTCGATCCCTTTTCGGTCCATGAAAAACCCATCCGCGGCCATCTCACGCTCAAGGCGGATTGCATCTTGGGCCGCGCGGTAGAGGTTGCGCGCATCGAAAAACGCGGCATCACGGCGACGCAGAAAAGAGCCGGGCCATCGCCCCTCCAACGCCGAGGCCGCTTCGACGTCGTTGACCAAGATTTCACGCGGTTCGATGCGTCCGATCTCGCTGGCGAGCTCGCCCAGAGTCGCGGCCTCCGTCACATGAAAGCGTCCGGTCGAAACATCCACGTAAGCGACCCCGTACGTGTCTTTCCCCATGTGGATGGCCGCGACGTAGTTTGAGGCGCGCGCGTCCAAACTCTCGGTGTCCATGACCACACCGGGCGTAATGACGCGAACCACGTCACGTCGCACGATGCCTTTGGCCTGCGCGGGGTCTTCGAGCTGCTCACAGATCGCCACCGCAAACCCGCTTTCGATCAGCCCAGAAATGTAGCCACTCGCCGCGTGGTGCGGAACCCCCGCCATAGGAACTTCGTCGACGTCGCCCTTGTTACGCGCCGTCAGAGTGAGGCCCAACACACGTGATGCCGTGACCGCGTCCTCGAAGAACATTTCGTAGAAGTCGCCCATTCGAAAGAACAGGATCGTGTCGGGATAACGTTCCTTGGCGTCCAGATACTGCTGGAGCATCGGCGTGATTTTCAAGGTTTTCTCCGGCCACGATGAGTAGGAGCCGCAAGCTACAAGCTCCGCCGGCCTCTGCAGCCTTGATTGCGGGCTTCAAACCGACCGATTGACCGCCAGATCCGGCAGTGTGCGAGGCTTGACACTGCGGGGACCCCGGACCTAGGATGCGCCGATTTTTACGAGAATTTCTCGGTTTTCGCGGTGTCCATCACGTCTGTGTGTTCCATGGTATGGAAGTTGCTCACATGGGACGCCGAATCAGAAACGTTAGTGTTTTGACACCGCAAGCGAGTTCAGGAGAACGGATGAATCGAGTGCTGCGACTAATTGTAATTTCTTTGATGGTCACGTGGAGCGTCGGTGTGGTCGCCGAGCCCGCGCCCGAAAACGCTGCGATTGCGGAAAACGCAATCAACAAAGCGAAGAGCCAAGTAGCCGAAGAGGAAGAGGAAGAAGAGGACGCGAAGGACTGGTCTGTGTCTGCGTCTTTGACGACGGGCATTGGTCAAGGAACCTTCACAAGCATCGACACGAGCACCACGGAGTTCGCGGACGAAGTGGAAGACCCTGCCAACGCGTATGACCGCTGGAACCTTGGCCTCAGCCTCAGCCCATCCTACACCATCGAAGACCTTATCACCGTCTCGGGCAGTGTCGCGTGGACCCAGGGTTTGGTGGCCGGCGGTGGCATCAACGAGCCCAATGAGCTGCGTTTTCAGGACATCGGTCTTGATGTCGCGTGGACAGGACACACGTTCGAAGCGGTGCCGATCTCGGTGGATGCTGGGTTGAGCTTCACGCTGCCGACCAGTGACGTGTCGCAGACCGCGAGTTTGATCTTGGGCACCTCCGTCAATGGCTCGGTCAGCTACACGCTCTTTGACAAGGTCCGTTTCGCCTACTCGACCTCTGTGGGCAAAGACTTCCACGAGTTCACATCGCCCGTCATCGACGAAGCCGAAGTGGGAGCCGAAAACGCCATCTGGCGCGCAGGCGGATCGGAGCGCGTGGGCGCAGGACTGCTTGCCATCGACGGCGTCAACACCGAGTGGGTTTGGTCGAATTCCTTGTCCGCATCATTCCCCATCTGGGACAAACTTCGTATGTCCGCATCGTACAGCCTCGCAACGTTCTGGACGTATGACGTCTTGAAGAAAGACGAGTTTTCGAACGAGGTCGCTCAAGACGGGCGCGGTGTGGGTCAATCGATGAGCAGCGGCGTCACGCTGAGCTACCCTGTGCTCGACTACCTCAGCGTCTCGGCGGGCATCCGTACCTCGACACAGCCCAAGACGGCGGACAACCGCTCGTTCAATTTCCCGTTCTGGAATGTGGATGGCGCGGCCTCAAACGCATCGCAGTTGCGTTTCGGAATCAGCGCCAACTACTGAGCCACAGCTCAACAAAAAAGGCCCGCCGATGCGGGCCTTTTTTTTGTTTCTTGTTTTGTTACTTTTTGTTCTGAATCACGAGGTTCACGCGTCCAAATCCTTTCTGCTTGATGCGGTCGAGCATCTCGACGATTTGGCCATGTGTCGCCTCCTTGTCGCCGCGCAGCAGAATGTCGAGATCGGGCTTCTTACGATGCAGGTCCTCGAGCTTCTCGTCGATGGTGTTGCCTTCGACAGGAACGTTGCCGTCGAATTCTACGTTCCCGTTGGCCCCAACCGACACGATCATCATGTCCCCTTCGCCCGCAGCCGTGCCGGTTTCACCCGACGGGAGCTCGATCGGGATGGACGACTCATCTTTGTCTTTGGCGTGGGTGAACGAGGTCGTGATCAAGAAGAAGATCAGCAACAAGAAGACCACGTCGACCAACGGCATGATGTCGATCGTCGGCTCTGGGCGCCGTCTGGATGCACTCCGAAAGTTCATGCCTCGGCCTTAGTTTCGTCGGTTTTGGGCGACTCAGGCTCTTTGCCCTCGGGGCGTGACGTCGGGCGTTGACCTGAGGGCACCAAGTACTCGACCGCCTTGAGCGACACCTCCGCCATCTCGACGGCGTACC
Source organism: bacterium (assembly GCA_041390025.1). GTDB lineage: Bacteria > Myxococcota_A > Bradymonadia > Bradymonadales > Bradymonadaceae > JBFFMO01. Next base: position 48,543 of record JAWKQR010000004.1, on the reverse strand, counting down.
GGTCCACCATCGAAATGATGTAGCGGTAGGCCAAAAACGCGGGGATGGCGACAACCAAGCCCGCCGCGGTCGTGATCAGTGCCTCCCAAATACCTCCCGCCAACAGGCCAGGATCTACCGCTTCGCCCGTGCTCGATTGATTGACGACGCTTTGGAACACGCCAATCATGCCGGTCACGGTCCCGAGCAAACCCAGCAGCGGAGACACGGTCGCGACCGAGCCCAGCGCGCCGGTGAAACGCTCCAGAAAGTGCATCTCGCGCTGCCCGGTTTCCTCCATCACGTTCTTGATGAGTTCGCGATCGCGACCTGCGTAACGGATGCCTACTTCGAGAATGCGCGCGATCGGCGTGTCACTCGCGTGACACATCGCTTCGGCGTCCGCGTACCGCTCCTGACGCAGCAGGTTGTCCGCGACCTCAAGAAACCGCGGGGGCATGATCTTCGTGCGCTGCAGGCTCCAAAGCCGCTCAAGGAAAATACCCAAGGCCACGATCGACGCAAAACCGATCGGGATCATCAATGGGCCACCGCGGCTGAGAATATCGATCACCTGATTCATTGACGTTCCAATTTTGCGGCCGCCGATTCTTCAAACAGCGCCACAAAGTAAGGGTACATGTTCTCGCTCTTAAAATGTGAGGTGAGCTCCTCGACCGCAAATCCATTGGCGTCGCAGTAGGCCTGCACCTTGGACCGCAATCGCGGCCGAGTCCGTTTGACGACTGCGCTGACGATGCGTAACGCGATCAGCGCGATGGCCACGGCGACGACGTAGGCCCAGACGTGGGTATACCACCCCATAAACCACACCGCGTAGCCGTAACACGCCAACGCGAGCAACACGCTCATGCCGCCGTAACCATACGTGTGGCTGAACTCACGGTCGACCTCACGCACGAATCCTCGATGTCCTTCAGCTTCCACAATTCTCCCAACAACGCGGACCCCCGACATTCTTCCGGGTTCGCCGCAAAATCAAGCGCCCAAGCGGCGTTCCGTGATTTTCGTTGACCATCTCCGGTGGGCAACGCTACAAAGCAGAGTCGATTCGCACGCTTTTGTAACTTTTGGCGGGCGCGGGAATCGTAAACAGGCGGCACTTGGAACACCAAGGCCGTCTGCATTGTTTGCTCATGGTTGGATTTTGATGAGGTAGTCGATGTCTGAGCACGCTGTCGGCGAGCGGCTTAAGAACCTGTTTGAATCAATGAACGCAACGATCTCGGTCGATGCGACATTTTCATCCGCGTACAATCTTGATTTCACGCTGACACGGTTGCGTGAGGTGCATGCCCACGTCAATCTCGGGATCCACGTCACGACCACCCGCGAAGACACAGACGAGCTCACGAAGTTTGCCCAGGCCGCACGGCGCGGTGTGGTGCTCAAGTCGATCTACATCGAAATCTCGGAGGATGCTGTCGAGACCGGGGGCCTCCTTGTGTCGGTAGGAGCCTGCATTTCGTTCCTCTTCGACCGCCGTTTTGCGCAACATCGCAGCGTCGGCGTTCGCATTCACGAAGATTGCTCGTTCCAGTTCTTTGAGGTCGAAGAAGCCATCCAGCGCCTTGAGCGCAAGTACGTCGACGATGACCTCGCCATCGGCGACGACCTGCGCGGCCGGATCATCGCCTACTTCACCGACAAGGGATTTGGCTTCGTCCAAACCGACGACGATCGAAAGTTCTTCTTCCACATCGCCAACGTCGTCGACGATCACTTGCGTGCCCGGCTCCCTGCGTACGTGCTCGGCGAGATCATTCCGGTCGATTTCCAATACGGTGGAAACGACGGAAAGAAGTACCCCAAAGCCATCAATGTCTCGCTCGACGAGGCGGAGTACGACTACGACAGCGACGGTTACTGAGCCGGCGATTTTCTTGATCGCACGCTCCCGGCTGTTATCTTCTCGATAGCGACTTTTCTTTAGTTTATCGAACGCGACGGATGTCGCAGAGGTTGAGGCTTCACGGATGAAGCGAACGCTCTGGACCATCTTTGGGTTGGTGGTGCTTTCGGTGCTCACGTACTACGTGATGACACACCCAAATCTTGATCGCGTGGACCACCTGCGTGGTGAGCTCGACAAGCTGCAAGCACAAAACAACGACCTGGCTGCCCAAAACAAACACCTTGAAGACACCGTTCGGGCTTTACGTGACGATCCTCGGCTCGCCGAGCGGCGCGCCCGTGCCGCCGGACTCGCCAGGCCGGGCGAGGTGATCTACCAATTTGAAGAGCCCGACCGTCCGGTCGCTGTGCAGGTCACGCTCAACGTCAAACAAGATGCGTTTGAGTTGGCAGGCAAAACGGTGGCGCTGAAGGTCCTCGATGCCGCGCTCGCCGAACTCAAAACTCAGCTTCCGGGCGCGACACTGCAGATTGAATACAACGACGACGTGGACGCGATCCTCAAACAGCAGGTGCTCGATGCCATCGAAGCCTCGCCGTTTGGCTCGGAAAAGCCATCCGAGGAATCGCCGAAATGAGCCATGGAGGGTTCAAATGCCGTTGAGTACAGAAACACGTTCGCGAACACGTCACACCCCCTTGTCATGGGCCACGATTGGCGCGTTGGCGGTCGGCGCCGTGTGGGCGACGCATGTGCTCCGCCACATCAGTCTTGCGGGGTTAGACTACGTCGCTTTCGCGGCGGCGAGCCTGTCTGCAGGTTGGCTGGTCAAGCAGTGGTGGATCAAACGCGGCGACGTCGATCCAGCCCTTGAGCTGCAGCTCGGGTTGTCGATCTTGGTCACCTCCTTTGTCGCCGCGGATCTTCCGTCAGCCTTTGGCGTGGACGCGTTTCCACTCAACTACCTTGTGGTGGCGCTGCTGGTGGCATTCCAATCGCGGTTGGCGGGCGTCGCAACGGTGGTCATGGGCCTGACGTTGTTGTCCGTCCACACATGGTTTGCGCCAGGCGCGTTGAACACGAACGAATTTGTCACGCGGCTGGCCTTCCTGACCGTGTTTGGGGCGCTGGCCTTGACGATTCACGGGGCAGAGGTCATCGAACGCCGGCTGCGGCATCGACGTGAAGTTGAAGAAGAACGTGAGCGCATCAAACGCCAAGCCCGAGAGTTTCGCCTCTTGAACGCCACGAGTGAATCTTCGTTGAACGAGGAGCAGCGGCTTGAGATGACCACACGCGATGCCGTCGATTCGGTTAATCAGGCCATCTACGCGAGCATGTCGCTGCTCAAGACCGGTTTGGGTTGCCACACCGTCGTCCTACTCTGGCTCGACGTCCGCGGCGAAAAGCTGCACATCAAGGAGCTCGTGAGCGACTCGGACCTGATCATCGAGGGGGAGCTCGACCCCGCACGTGGTGTGATCGGCGGCATCACACGCCGGCGCGAACCGGTGGTCTTGGATGGCATCCGTCCGGGATTTCGTGGGCTTTCTTACTACAGGGAGTCGGTGGACATCGGCGCATTCATGGGCGTTCCGGTCGTCGAAGGCGGGCATCTGCGCGGCGTCCTCTGCCTCGATCGCAAGCAAAATCGTGGATTTGACGCGAAAGACACACACGTGGTTAACGAGGCCGCACAATGGATCGTACGAGCGATCGAGAACGAGCGATTGTTCGCAAGCATCGAAAAGAGCCGCTTGGAACTGTCGCGTTTCTTTGACGCGAGCCGGCGGCTGAACAACGTGTTGACGCCTCGTGAGGTCTTTGACGTCGCGCTTCAGACCGCGCGTGAGATGTTGCCCTACGACGTGGCAGCCATCACCTCGTATGACCCCGAGACTGATTCCCATACTGTGGAAGCCGCTGTTGGAACCGACGCATTTGAGGGCTTCAACGCGTGGTCCGGCAAATCCTTTGACGCCAACAACGGCCTTGTGTCGATGGTGATCAAGAATCGCCACTACCTGCCGTACGGCGGCAATCTTCGCGACCATGACCCGATCGTGTTCAGCGAAGACAGAACGATTCCGGGGCTCAAAAGCATGCTGGTGCTGCCGCTCATCGTGCAAGACCAGCCCATCGGCACGTTTATCGTCGGGCACTCGCAGGCCCACCGTTACACGGTGGAGCGTCGTGAGATGCTCGAAGTGGTCAGCAATCAGGTGGCCGTCACCCTGCAAAATGCGAACTTGTACGCACGCATGGAGGAAATGGCGACCACCGACGGCCTGACAGGGTTGATGAATCACCGCACGTTCCAGGCACGCTTGGACGAGGCGATCGCGCGTCAACGTCGGACCAACAAGCCGTTTGCGGTGGTGCTGACCGACATCGACCACTTCAAGAAGGTCAACGACACCTACGGGCATCCCGCAGGCGACGAGGTTCTTCGGCAGGTCGCAAACTGTTTCCGAGACTGCCTTCGCGAGACCGACATTCCCGCACGTTACGGCGGTGAAGAGTTTGTGATCATCCTTGAGGACACCGATCTTCAAGGCGCGGTCGTGATCGCGGACCGGTTGCGAAACGAGATCAAAAGCTGGCCTTTACGTCGGACAAGGGCGTGTTCCAGTGCACGATCTCGATGGGGATTGGTTATTGGCCCGAGGACGCCGGCACCAAACAAGATCTGATCGACCACACCGACCAAGCTCTCTACTACTCAAAGCACAATGGGCGCGACCGCGTCACGACCTACCAAGCCATCGCACGAAAGGCATCGTGACCCTCGCTTGCGAACCCGCTACACTGGCGTCATGCGAAAAAATGCCTGCGTCGCCATTCTTGCGTTCCTAATGTGCCTGAGCTCCAGCGCCTACGCGCAGAAAGTACTGGAGATGTTCGAGGGCCAAAACGATCTGCCCGAGACCTCCGGCGGGATTCGCGTGGAGTCGATGGACAAGGGAACCGTCTCGGAGTTCAGCGACAGCGGTGCAGACAGCGGCATCACGCTGGTGTTTGAGCACCAAGGTTCCTCGATCTTGGTCCCAGCGACCGTGCAGGGAAAACCCGTCTACTTCCTCTTTGACACCGGCGCGACCACCACCACGCTGAGCTACGACTTCGCCAAGTCCGCAGGGATTCTACCCAAGGCCGACTACCCGGTGATTCAAGTTCAGACCGCGAATGGTCCGGCGTTCGCTCAGTTCGGGCTCATCAGCCAGCTGGTGCTCGGGGGGCGCAACCACGCGGGCGTGTCGTACACGGTGTGCGACAACTGCCCTACCGGCGTCTACAAAGGTAAACCCATCGTTGGGCTGCTTGGGCTCAACGTCATCAACCGATACCGCGTGAGCATCGACAACGGCTCAGGGAAGATCGAGATGTTTGCCAGCGCGTCGTACTCGGACCGCAAGCGCGATATTGAGCCGTGGCTGCAGATGGGCGACGTCGGCGCAAAACCTGACGGCAAGGGCAACTACGTGACCACCGTCTCGGTTCACAACAAGGCTCCGCGCACCATTTCGGAGCTGACCCTCGTGCTCACATGCACCAATGGAAACACGGTGGAGCTCGGCCAAAAGTCAATCTCGGCTGGGTCCAAGGCCAAGTTCTCTAAGGCCGTTGATGCCTCAAAATGCATGGGTGCAGGCTTCGATATCGTCGGAGCGAAGTGGTAGATGCGAGTTCTGGTCGTCACCAGCAGCTACCCGCGATCCGCCACAGACATCGCGGGTTTTTTTGTGCGCGACCACGTCGAGATGCTGCGTGAGTTTGGGCACGACGTTGACGTGATGACCTGGCAGGACACCGCCGACCCCCACGACGATGGGGTGATTCGCGTCCAGTACGCGCCCAGATCACTCCAGACGCTGTTTTATGGCGCGGGTGCACCCGAGAACCTGTCCTCTGCAGCAAACGGACTGCTCGTGCCTCAGGCGATGGTGGCCATGGAGCGCGAGGTTGCCCGACGTGCACCGGCCTACGATCTTCTCATCGGTCATTGGCTGGTGCCGGCGGGCCTAATCGTGCGTCGCGTTGGCGCGCGGCTGGGCCGCCCAACGCTTGTCATCGGCCACTCGGGCGGCGTGCACGCGCTCGCAAAGCTGCCGCGCCGCGTGGGCCGGTCGATGGCCCGCACCATCGCCGCTGGGCCAACCACGGTCCCCACTCAGATTCTCAAGGACCTGCTTGACCGCACGTGCGGCTTAACGACCCGTGCGCAGATCCTGCCCATGGGGTTTACACCCATTTCGCCCGCGCCAAAGCTCGGAAGAGCCCTCTTCATGGGCCGACTCGTGCCCATCAAGCGGGTAGACATCGCCATCCGTGCGTGCGCGGCCGCCCGCGTCGGGCTCGACGTCGCGGGGGATGGCCCGATGCGAACCGACCTCGAAACCCTCGCCACGGAGCTCGGCGCGGACGTCCATTTTTGGGGCTTGGTTTTTGGACACCAAAAGGCTGATTTGGTCGCCGCTGCGTCGGCCTTTGTGTTGCCGTCAGGACGTTTGAGGGGGCGCCATGAAGGGCTGCCCGTATCGTTGCTTGAGGCCGCATCAGCCGGTGCAGTGCCGGTGGTCGGCGACCTTCCGGGCAGCGACCTCTTGACGCCCGAGCCATGGCAGCGCCCAGCCGATGCCGCGGATTGGTCGGCCTCGGTTCGACTTGCAACCACCCCCCTTCCAGCGCTGCGGTCTCGCGTGTCAGCGGCTGCGGAGGGGCTGACGTGGAGAAACCTCAGCGGTCGTTGGCGCGAAGTCGTCGAAACAGCCGCCGCGTGGCGCCCCGAATGAGGATCTTCGAGATCGGTTGGACGACACGGTGAATCGCCAGTCCCGAGACTTCGTCCGCGTAGACGGGGGCGACCGTGACCTCCTCAATCATCAAACCGGCCTCGCAAACGCGCAGAATCATGTCGTTGGGATAACCGTAGCGCGGAAACAGACGCTCCAACGGCAAGCGCCGGGCCGCAGTCGCGCTGAGCGCCGTGTATCCACATTGAGCGTCGTCGAGCTGGTCCAAACCCGCAACAACCGCTGTAAGCTTCGCCAGAATCCGGGTTCCAGCCCGTCGCACGAGCGGCATCTGGCGCGAGGCTGGATGCGCCAGCCGGTTGCCTTTGACGTAATCGGCTCGACCCGATGTTATAGGCTCAACAACCGCGTCGAAATCGGCCGGGTCCATCTGATCGTCGCCCGCCATCACGACCAGGATGTCCGCCCCACGAGCCAATGCCTCCTCGTAGCCGCGAACAATCGCCGCGCCAACACCCGCGTTCGTCACAAGTCGAACCGCGACGATGCGTGGGTCTTTGGCGGCGCACGCCGTCGCCACCTCGAACGTCCGGTCTGGGGACCCGTCGTCGACCACCACGACGAGATCGGCACGCGCGGGGACACGCCCCAACATGCGAGGTAAAATGCGTTCTTCCCGCCACGCTGGGACGATCACCGCAATCTTGGGGTTCATGGTCTTCGGATGAACCAGTCTTTGGGGTCGATCGCGCGGCCATTCTGCCGCAGCTCAAAATACAGCTTCGGCCCCTCAAGGCTGCCGGAGTCTCCGGTCGTGGCCAGCGTCGCGCCTTTTTCGACGCGATCCCCGGTCGCCACATCGACCGTGTCCAGGTGTGCGTACAACGAATGATAACCGCCCCCGTGGTCGATGATGATCATGTTGCCGTACCCCTCAAACGCGTGCGCGAAGACCACCAAGCCCGCGCCGACCGCCCGCACCTTTTGCCCAACGGCCACTTTCCATGTCCAACCGGTGTGGCGAACCGTCACGTCCTTGAAATCGGTTGGACGCGGCCCAAACACAACCGTGGGCTCTGCGGCAAGCGGTGGAACGAGCGCGCCTTTGTACCGGTGGAAATCGACCGTGGTCTCGTTGCGCAGTAGCCGAGACAACGAAGCGTGCAACGCCTCGTCGGTGTGTGCGAGGTCTTCTTTGACCGACGCGTCGGTCTTGGCCTGCTTGATGATCTGCTCGCGTTTGGCGGCGGCGACATCCGCGGTCGCTTTGGCCTGCGCAAGCTCCACGGTCAACTGCGCACGTTCTGCGATGGCGAAACCGAGCATCATGCGATGGGATTGCGCCAAATCCAACAGCGAGACGTCGACCAACTTAGGCTTGAGCGCACGTGGCGCCGCATAACCTAGGAGGTAGGTTGTGTCCTGACGCTCCCACTGCGTGCCAGATTGGCTATTCAGCGCCGCTGTCCAAAGCTGCATGGTGTCCGCAACACGCTGCCGCACAGGGGCAGACGCACGCGTGGTGACCTGAAGCTGGTTCGCAATGGTCTCGATCCGCTCGTCCACCTCGTGGAGATGCGTCTGGTGGTTTCTCGCGGCAACCTGCGCGGAAAATCCAGCGTGCTCGATGTCCGCGAGGCGAACGAAGATCGAATCCCGGGCGTCCGCAAAGGCAACGGCGCTGAGCAGCACCGAACTCGCCCCAATCACGGCAAACGTGCGTTTCATTCTAAACTCCGTACGCCGAGAGGAGTCTGGGTACGAGAGCGGTTGGGCGCCGTGACGGCGTCGAGACGAAGAACCCTGCGCACACCCCGGTGAGACTTCCCACCAACAAAGGCACGATCGCCACAGGCCACGCCGTGACCAACGAGATTGAGCTGCCAAAAGACGCGCTGACAACTCCCTGCCAAAGCGCAAGGGCGCCAAGCAACGTCACCGTGGCTATGCCGCCCGACCACAGCCCAAGGACGCCCCCGCGAATGATGGTCGGTTTGCGAACGCTGCGGCCGTGGGCGCCAAACATCATCAACACATCGTTTTGAGGTTGTTCGACGCGCTGCAAACGGGCCAGGTACTCACCCAAAATCACCGCATGAACAAAGAGCCCGAGCAGCCCCAGACCCGCGCCAAGCGCCGCAAGAAGGCTTAGGATGGAGAGCACCCGCATCGCCGTCGCGTCCGGAATCCCCACAGCGTCAATCGCGTCACGGGCCTCCAAACCAGCCACGCGAGCGACCAGGTCGATGTGCCCAATCACCGGTGTCGATGGCACGACGACAAGGGACGACGGCAACATCGCCCCCGTGATGCCAAGCTCGCGCACACGCTCGGGGCCGAGCCGTTTTTCGAGGTCCTTGACGGCATCGGCGCCCTTGCGAAGTCGTACCTCCCCTACTGGGGCCCACTCTTCGATCTCGGCCTTCACAGTGGCCACAGTCTGCGCGTCCGCGTTCGACGTGAAATAGATGACGGGGTTAAAGCTCTCGATCCAGCCCGCCGCGGTGTCACGCGCCGCAGCGGCGCTGAACGCGATGAAGCCTGGCAGAAGCAGCGACACCGAGGCGGCGAGCACAACGGCGAGCGTCTGCCACGGGCTCTTGCGGCAGGCGTGCATGGCAGGTTGAATCATCGCACACCCCCGGCTTCGGCGGCGTCTTCGGCCGGCACAATCACAGGATTCTCGACCTCAGACAGGCGTCCAAGCTCAAGCCGGTAACGACGACCTCGACGTGCGTTTTCGGAATACTCCCGACCAAACAACACAACCGCTGAACCGTCGAGATGGCACTGCTTGAGCTCCGCCATGATGGGCTTGAGCAAGCGCTGCTCCAACGCATCGAGCGCTGCATCTACAAGAATCGCCTGTGGTCGCCCGGCCAATGCCCTCAACACGCCCACGGCGACGCGCTCCTGATGACTGAGCTCACGCACGCACACATCCCGCAGATGCATCAGCTCGCAGGCCTCCAGCAACGCTTCGGTGGATTCAAGGGCCATGCGTGACTCGCCACGCACCACAAACGGAACCACCAGGTTCTCAATCACACTGCGGTCGTCGAGCATGATGGGCTGCGCGCATGCGCTGCCAAACACCCGACGCATGTCTGCGATCTCGGTCACCGGCAGACGGTCTAGGTTACGCCCACCGACGACAACCTTGGTCCCACGGGGTGGCGCCGCGCGCAGGCTCAACACCGAAAACAACAGCGTCTTGCCGCCTCCTGCGGGGCCCACTACTTCTGACCATGAACCGCGTTCAACCTCGATGGAGATGTCGTCGAGCGCCTTGCGTTTCCGCGTCGGATCGGACAAATCGAGGTGAAAGCACGAGATGATAGGCGCGTCCTTGCGCATCGTCGTCCTCGCGAAATCGACGCCGAGTCATCCTTGACTCGGCCAGTCACCGCAGCACTCGCTGCGTTTAGCTCGCCGCCAAAAATGCCTCGACCAGAGGCACAAGCGACAAATCTTCCTTGGGTGTCACACACCCGGTCCAAGCCCTCGCACCCGTTGCGGGAAAGTCCACACTCGGGGTTGGCCCCGTGACACTTGGACGCCGCAGCGCCGGCACGTCCGCCGAAACCTTGCGACTGAGCTGTTCGGGCGTGGCCACCATCGTGGGTGCACCAACGTCATCGGGGTCGCTGTCGTCGTCCGACCCACCAAGATGGTCCTTGAGCTTCGAAAGGTCGACGGCCTCACCGAGATCTGGCCCCACCGCGAACGCTTCGGGGTTGTTCTCGACGTCGAGCGCCGACGCAGGCACGCGGTCCTGCCCTGGCACCAAATCGTCTTCTTCCTCGACCACGCCCGCGACCCGTTCGAGGCCGACCATCGCGTCATACTCGCCCGCCTTGAGCCTCTTGTAGAGGTTGCGGTGAGCGGCCTGCATCATCGTTCGAATCTTTTGTGTCTGGGCTTCCTCGTCTTTCTCACCATCCACGATCTTCTGATACGAGATGATCGTGGTGTCCAAGATTGCACCCGCGCAGAAGATCTGCGTCTCAATCTGCGCCGCGGGCAAACCCCGGTCCTCCGTCTGGATGTGAAAGGTCTTTCCGCGATAGTCGATATCGTTGTTGAATCCGATCTGCATGCGCTTCTGGACTCCATCCCGTAGGTGGCTGACAAATTGGGCTGATCTTCGCTGCGAAAAAAATTAGCACATCAGATCCGCCGATGAAAGGCCATCCATCAACGGATTCGACGATTCCGTGTCTTCGTGTATCGTGTCGCGCAGCGAGGGAGCAGTTTGCGAGACCTGATTTCGACGATTTTTCTATTGGCCGTGCTGGCCACCGGCGCACCGACACTGGCCCAAGACGCGTTCACCGCTCGTGTGCTGAAGGCGAACTTGGGCGCGACCGCGTGCCTACACTTCGTCGATCGCGACGCCGTGGACGCCCGCACAAAACGCTGGCTCGCCGTCATCGAGGACACGTTTAGGGACGACCCCGCGTTCGTTTCACAGTGGCTTATCGGACGCAACGAACCTCCTTCGGTGGTCGTCGAGGAAGCGACGAGGCAGAAGGACTGTATGCTGCGCGGGCTTGTGCGCGACGCAGCGCGCGATGAAATCGTCACCGATTGGGGCGACCAACGCCACACACTCGCGCAGATGCCCGCCATTTTGGAGCGGTTTGAGCGAGACCGTCGTTTTCAGACCAACCTGCTTACGTGGTGGACGCGCTCGGCCTGGCGCGGCTCGCAGGAACAGTCGTGGATCTGGTACCGAAAGTTCACGTTCAACTCGAACGCGTTCAACCGCGTCTCAGAGCGTGCGGGTATCAAGTGCCGCATCCAACCCGGCCGCACGTGGGACCCTCAAATCCCGGCGCACAACGCCTGCTGGCGCCACGAGCTGACCGAAGACGAGCGCGAGCGCGAAATCCTGATGGCCTCGGCAGCGCCGGGAATTTCACGACACCACTGGGGCACGGACTTCGACCTGTTCAGCCTAAATCCTCGCAATTTTTTGGATGGCCAGCCCTTCAACGACGAATGGCGCTGGATGCGGCGAAATGCGCTGCAACACGGCTTCATCCAGCCTTATCAGCCCCACACGTACGAACACGCTTACATGGAAGAGCGGTGGCATTGGTCTTACGCCCCCATCGGGCAGGCGCTGACTCAGTTTGCGAAAGCCCACCAAGCGGTGCTTGATCAGGCGCTCAATCAACAATGGGATAACTTTGAATCCCGCTGGTCGCCCAAACGTCCATCCGTGGACCATTTTTTTGGGTACATCCGACATCATTGGATGGACTACATGTTCACGATTGAGACCAAGGCCCCATGAAGATTTTCCTCGTTCTTTTGACTCTGCTGTTCACCGCGTGCGCACCGGACGCCCAAGTCATCGACAATCCCATCGTCAAGAAGTTGGACGAGGGCCAGCGAAGCGGCACGCAGTCTTTTGACCACTCGGCGTGGTCGGCGTTGCTCAAGGCCGCGTCGCGCCCGAATGAAGGCCGTGTGGACTACGCCTACCTCGCGCAACACCGGGCTGAGCTAGACGCGTACCTCGACAGTTTGGCAAAGGCGGATGTGGCCAAGCTCGGGCGAGCCGAACAGTTCGCGTTGTTGCTCAACGCGTACAACGCAAACACGGTTCGATTGATTTTGGAGAACTACCCCGCAGTGAAGTCGATCCGCGATCTATCTGACCCGTGGAAGACCGCGCGCTACACGGTGGCGGGCTCCGTTCTTAGTTTGGACGACATTGAACACGGTTTGTTACGTCCCATCTTCAAGGACCCCCGCATTCACTTCGGGGTCAATTGTGCTTCGATTGGCTGCCCTCCCCTCGCCGACTTCGCCTTTACGGGCCCCAATGTCGAGTCGCAACTTGACGCGGTGACCCGAATCGCGCTCACCAATCCTCGTTACGCGCGTGTTAATGGCGACACGTTGGAGCTGACGGCGATCTTGGACTGGTATGGGAAGGACTTTGTGGACGAAACGTTCGTGGGCAGCGCAAAAACGGTCCCGGTTTGGGTCGCACGTTTTGCCTCCGAAGACGTCAAGAAGCTCGTCAAAGCCAAAGGCGGGGCTCCCAACGTGGTGTTCAAAGACTACGATTGGAAGCTAAACGACGTCGCGCGCTAGGTTCCGTCGCGATGGCGTCTGGCGAGCGCCACGTAGTGCTTGGCGGATTCCAAGAACGCCTCAACCTCGTCGTCGGTCACCTGGCGTACCACCTTGCCCGGGGCTCCCATCACCACGCTGCGTGGCGGAATATGTTTGCCGGGGGGAACCAGGGCGCCCGCGCCGATGAGGCTAAACTCACCGATGACGGCACCATCGAGTACGATGGCGCCCATGCCGATCAAACAACCCCGCTCGACCGTACATCCGTGAAGAATCGCGCGATGACCGACCGTGACGTCGTGGCCGACCACACACGGATACTGACCCGTGGTCACATGCAACATCGACAAGTCTTGAATGTTGGTGCGCGCGCCCACGCGGATCTGATGCACATCGCCGCGTAACACGGCGTTGTGCCAAACATTGGCCGATTCGCCGAGCTCGACGTCGCCCATCACCTGAGCCCCAGGCGCCACCCACGCATCGGCGCCCAAAACCGGCATCTTACCCTCAAATGCGTAGACCGAATCAGTCATCGCTTTCGGGCGCATCGTCTTCAAAAAGTTTGCCGTATTTGTCGAGCTTGTTGAGCACGTCGCCGTCACCCTCGCCCGGTGTTTCGTCGGACGCCTCGTCATCGTCGTCGGCCTCCGAATCCTCGACGTCGGACGAATCTTCGCCGAGCGACGAGCTTTGCTCGCCAAGCGAGCCAGGCTCGTCGTCTTCTTCCACCATCGGGATCTCGACCTTGAGCCCGGTTTCACCATGCTGCATGGGATCGCGCAGGAACAAGAAGCCGCCCCGCTTGTCGAGGATCTTCAAGACCTCTTTCGAACTGTAAAGCTCGGCGAGGATCTCATCGATGCCGCCGTAGCGATCGTCTTTGTCATCCATGCACATGCGGTCGAAGATGTCGTCGAGCTTGCGTGGGATGTCGGGGTAGAAGCTTGAAGGCATGGGCGAGCGACGGCCCGGAACTTTACCGGTCAACATCTCGTAGAACATGATTCCGAGCGAGTAGACGTCGCTCTTGATGCTCGACGCGTTCGGGTCACGGAACTGCTCGGGGCTCATGTACGCCACGGTGCCCACGCCCACGTAAACCTGATTCGCACGCGAGGAGTCGAGCTCCACGACTTGCGAGATCCCGAAATCGGTCATCAGCGCGTTGCCCGACGCGTCAAGGACGACGTTTTCGGGTTTGATGCCGCCATGGGTCACGCCGGAGTCGTGGGCTGCCGACAACGCATGCAGGATCTGCAGGAAGTATTTCAACGCCACCTGCAACGATGGACGACCCGACGTATCAATGAGGCGTCGGAGGTTGCCGTTGGGCGCGTACTGCAGCACCACGAACGGGAATCGTGCGTCCGTGTCGATGTCGATCGTCTGAATGATGTTGGGATGGATCAACGCAGACTGCGTCTGCACGATCTTCGTGAACTTCGCCACGATGTCCGCACGCTGCACACCCGCGAACACGTCGAAGATCTCCTTGACCTCTTTGATCGCGACGGTGCGGTTGAGCTTGACCTGCCGGCCCTTGTAGACCGTGCCCATACCGCCGCTGCCGATCTCATCCTCACGCTCGTAGAGTGAGGTCTCGGGAGCGCTCGCTTGCCGCGATGCTGTGGGGTTGGAACCGGTGGCCAGGCGTCGTTCACGAAACGAGTCTTGTTGATTCATCTTGGTTTTGGGCGTTGGGAGTTCTGGTTCGGGTGATATCGCAGGTGTCTGATGTTCGGGCCCGGTCTGTGCGTCATCCGCGGCGGGAGCGAACTCGGCAGCACCGACTTCAAAATTGTCGAAAAGGCTGTCGACTTCGGCACCAAAATCAGGGCCATCGTCCGATGACCCGTTGAGCTGTTCGCCAAACGCGTCAGCCACTTGTGCCGACCACAGCGAGTCGTCAAGGCCTGCCTCAACCGCGAGTTCTGTGGTCGAGATGTGGTCGCCCACTCGGTCGTATTCCACGTAACCGTGATTCTCAAGGAAGCGAATGTACGTCAGAGCGTGCAAGCGCAGCGACGTCAGGTGCTTCTGCACCGCCTCGTACGAAGCTTTGCCGGCAACTTCCTGACTCTGGATCGTCTGCACAATTGTGCGCAGGTCCTTGAGTACGTCTGTTAGCGTCAGGGCCGTTTGCGATGATGCCATCGTGAATTCATCTTTCGTCAAGTGTTCCACCGACCGTAACCCGGGAGCGTGGAGTACGCAATAAATTACGGCCTTAGGGGACCGCTGGCGCGGCCGGCGCGTCGGCCTTGACCGGTGAGGCTGGCGCGGCCGGTGTGGTGGGATCGGTGGGCACCGCCGGGACGGCAGGAGCAGGGGTGTCGCTCGGCGGCGCAGGCTCAACCTGTGGGGTCCCATCCACGGGTGGTTTTGGATCCACAGGTGCTGCCGGTGTAATCGGGATGTCGGTGCCGAGCGCCTTTCCGCCGGTCGCCGTCACCGGTGCAAGTACGCCGGCGATCCGATCTGCCAACCATTGGGACGTGCGCACGGTGAAGTGATCTGCCGACCAACCGGCAGCCGCCGCAACCGTAGATGCGGGCCAATGCCCATACGACGTCAACACGTTCGCTGTCGTCTGCGGCATCGGTGCCGTCAAGCCCACCACGCTCAAGAGCGACACGCCCGCGATCCACCACGACACGCGCCCCTTGTGGGTGACCAACTTAAGCACAGCCGGCAGTGCAAGGGTACACACCGCCGCCACCAACGCGATCAACCAACCCGCCGACACCCACTGAGCGACAAAGGCACCAAGCAGCCAGAACGCAGCCAGCGTCGGTACAATGATCGCCGTCCATTTGAGCACGACGCCGGCACGTCGCAGACCTTGAGACTCAGACCGCTCGACAACTTTGACGTCTTTTGACTTCTCCTTGGCCTTGTCCTTGTTTGGCTTGGGGTCTTTGGATTCCTCGACCTTGACGATGTTCGCCGCTGGAGCCTCCTTCAGCGCCGCGAACTGATCTTCGAGCGGGTCTTTTGTCTTGGTCTGAACGGGTTTCGCGGCACGCGACTCCTCAGCCTCAAGCCGCTTGAGAAACGCCTCCACGTCTTCATCGTCATCCGCTTCCACTGGGGCGGCAGCTTTGCCCTTTCCGCTCGCCCGAGCCTCAAGGTCTTTGAGGAAGGCGGCGGCTTCCGCGTCAGTCATTTCGTCATTTTCGGACATCGAAGCACCCAATATTGCGGGAAGTGCGTATATTTGACGGATTCTGTGTTTAAACACACAATGCCGGGTACTTTATTCGTACTTGAACCATTCCGTAAATCACACGCGTGTTGGTTTGCGGTTGGGCGTCTCTTCGAGACCGAGAGCGTGACTTGCGATTTCCTGCCCCCGGCGACAACTTCGAGGGACGCTACCTCATCGAGGCCATTTTGGGCAGCGGGGGGTTTGCCCGCGTCTACAAGGCGCGCGAGGCCGGCCTCGACCGTGAAGTCGCGCTCAAGGTCCTGCGCCCTCCCGACGTCGATGGCCACGACGATCATGAACGCGAGCAGTATCGCCAAACGCTGATGCAACGTTTCGAACGCGAAGCGATGCTGCTCTCAAAGCTGCGCTGTCCGCACACGATCACGATGCACCACTACGGCAGGACCTCCAACGGACTGCTGTACATGGCCCTTGAGTACATCGACGGCCTGAGTCTCGCTGAACTGATGCGCCAAGGGCAGCCCGTCCGCGTAGCACGCGTCGCCAAGATTTTGATGCAGGTGCTGACGAGCCTTCACGAGGCGCACAGCCTCGGGATGCTGCACCGTGATCTCAAACCCGCGAACATCATGATCTTCGAGCAGCTAGGCGACCCGGATCAGGTCAAGTTGCTCGACTTCGGCATCGCCAAAACGCTCAGCGACGACACAAAAATCAAGCGCGACCTCACGAGCGACGGCACCCTCATCGGGACGCCGCGGTACATGGCGCCCGAGCAAATCCAAGGACGGGCGGACATCGGGCCAGCGAGCGACATTTACTCGTTGGGGTTGGTCGCCTACGAGCTGTTGGCGGGACGCCGCGCGATCGAGGGGGACTCCTCGATCCAGATCATCGGCGCTCAGCTCGCGCCGGAGTCTTTTCGGCTGCCCGAAGATCAACCGTTTCCGCCGAAGTTTCGTGCGATCATTAACCGCATGATGGCCAAGGACATCACCCAGCGGTACGCCACCGCCGCGGAGGTCATCGCGGACCTCCGAGCGCCCGACCTGCTCTCAAATGCAAGCGTCGAAGAACTCGCCCATCTGCCCGAAATCGAGTCGCTCGAGTTCGAGACGATGGAGCCCCGCGGAAATGGATCACGGAACCTGTTGTTGGCGGCCATTGCGGTGGTGGCGGGACTCGCGTTTGCGGGGGGGCTTGTCATCTTTTTCCAGCAGACCGCACCACCGACCACCGTGGAAACGTCGTTTTCGTTCAGCGTTGACAGCAACGCGCCAGACACCGTCATTTCGGTAGATGGGAAGAAGATTGGCAGGGTGCCCGCCGTGGTGACCACCAAGACGCTGCCGATCGTCGTCACGGCGATGCATGGCGCAAAACGACAGACGCGCGAGGTCACGAAGGCCGAAGCCGTGCGCTTCGAGTTCGAGATTGAGCACGTTGATCCACTCGCGGATGCCCTCGCCCAGATCGACGCGGGCAATCTCGATGAGGCGCTGAAACTCTGCGAGGAAGCCGACTCGATCGAATGCATCGGCCGCGTTGGCACGGGTTACGTTGAGGCCGGCAAAACCGACACGGGCTGCGAACTGCTCTTGCGCGCCGGTCAGAAAGACGAGCGATGTGACACACGTGCGAAAGTCGTTCAAACGGCCCCACCGAAGGTCCGCGCCGAGCGACCCAAGGTTCCGGACGAAAAACCAAAGTCCACGTACACAAAAATCATCATCGAATAGCTGCGCGATTTGCCGTAACCTCCTCGGTACACGAGTGAGGACATGGATGAAGGGAGTCGTACGATTCTTGATTGCCGCCGCCATGTTGGCGCCGGCCGCGGCGAGCGCTGAAACATCGGTCGAAAAAGCCGAGAAGCTCTACAAAGAAGGCGCTGAAGCCTACTTTGGCGGGGAGTTTGTGCTCGCTCTGTCGTTGTTCAAGCGAGGCTACGAGCTCGACCCAAACGCGATGTTTCTCTACAACATCTCGCTCTCGTACGGGAAACTGTCGAACTACCCCGAGGCTCTAGAAAACGCCCAAGCCGCCGAGGCAAAAGGTCTGCCCGCGGAGGTACGCGACAAAAATATGTCACGCGTCTTCGCTTACCAAGTCATTCTAAACGCCGAGAAAGTTGCGACGGCGCCCCGCCCGGTTGCCGTGGCGCACGTGGAGGCACAGACCACATCGGTCGAGACGGACGAACCGGGATGGACGTGGATGCGGTGGACCGGCATCGGGCTGAGTGCCGCGGGCGCCGGCCTGCTGGTGGGTGCGGTGGTCGTCGATCAGGGCGTGGGCGACGATGTGGATGCTTACAACGCCGCGAACGCCGCTGGGGACCCCAGCGCTGCGCAACTGAAAGCCGACGCCGAAGCCAAGCAAACCACCGGGCGGTTGCTGCTGTACACCGGGACGGCCACATTCGCGGCGGGAGCAGGTCTGTTGATCTATGATCTGTTCGCGCAGCCCAAAGACCTTGCGGTCGTACCTAGCGTGGGCGCTGGCGTTGGATTTCAGCTGATTCGCGTGTTCTAGACGATCACACGGCGGCGCATCGACACGTTCATCAACAGCCCGATCTCGAACATCAATGTCAGCAGGCTACTGCCGCCCGCGCTCATGAATGGCAGAGTCAGTCCCACCACGGGCAACATGCCAGTGACCATCCCAAGATTGACGAACACATGCCAAAAAATCGTGGCGGAAACGCCCACCGCCACGAGCGTTCCAAACTTGTCCCGGGCTCTGCTCGCGATCCGAAGCCCCCAGACGATGAGCGCAAAATACAGGCCCAGAAGTCCCGCCATTCCCACAAATCCGCGCTCTTCTCCCCAGTTGGCGGCCACGAAGTCGTTTTCGTGTTCGGGCACAAATCCCTTCTGGATTTGCGTGCTCTCGACGTGCCCCTTCCCCCAGACACGACCCGAACCAAACGCGATGATCGACTGACGCACTTGCCAAGAGCTGCCGTGCGTGTCCTCGTCCAGGTTTAAGAACGAGACAACACGCCCGCGCTGGTAGTCGTGCATGCCGAAGTTCCACACCACGGGAATCGACAGCAGACCCACAACGACAAGCGTCATCAAGGTCGACATGCGAAGCCCCTGGAACAACAGGATCGACCCAAAAATGGCCAAGATCACAAGCGATGTCCCAAGGTCGGGCTGCTTCAGGACCAAGAAAACGGCGGCGCCCACGACGCCACATGGCACCACAAGATCCGCAAGTGACAGCCCACGGTTGTACTCACGATCATGGAGGTAGCGGGCCGCGAAAAGGATGACGCCTACTTTCAGCAGCTCGGAGGGCTGCATCATGAAGAAACCGAAGTTCAACCAACGGTAGGAGCCATTGAGCTCGGTGCCGACAACGAGCACGGCCAACAGCAGCACGCACACGCCACCGAACGCCACGTATGCCCATCGCTCGAACCATTTGTAGTCAACCAGCGTGGTCAGAAACGCCACGAACGTGCCCAACCCAAACCAAATGCTCTGCGAGACGTGCACCGGCATCCCGTAGGCAGCACGTGAGGCACTGAAGAGATTCATGATGCCGATGGCCGAGATGGTCGCGACCAATCCAGCCAACACCCAATCCACACGCTTCAACATCTTGCCAACGACCGAATCACTCATCCTCGCCCCCGTCCGCGCCCATGTCGGGCCCGTCATCGCTGGGGACCAGTTCCTCGCCGCTTGAGACGTCGTCGAGCGCATCGTCGTTCGACGGCGATGGTGGATGGTATTCCTCGCCGATCTTGCGCGCTAACGGGTCGTCGCCCGCAAAATAGCGCGTAAAAATATCCATCGCGACAGGTGCTGCGTCGCTCCCGCCATGACCGCCATGCTGCAGGAAGACCACAACCACCAGGGTTGGGTCCGTGCTCGGGGCGTACCCGGCAAACCACGCGTGGTCACGAAACCGGATTTCCTTGTCACGGTTCGCAACACGAATACGTCCAATCTTGTGGACTTGCGCTGTCCCGGTCTTGCCCGAAACCTCAACCGTCGTTGGCCGATGGGCAAACGCCGTCCCGCCGTCTTCGTTGACCGTTTTCCAAAGTCCCTCTCGGATCTGCTGGAACGCCTCGGGTGTTCCCGGAACGGTTTTGCGAACGCGGGGTTCAAACTCGAACAGCGCGTCGTTTGTGGCTGTGTTGATGTGGTCGATGATGCGCGGGTAATAGAGCTTGCCGCCATTCGCGACGGCCCCGTAAGCGAGCGCCACCTGCAGCGGCGTGGCCAGCGTGTCGCCCTGCCCAAGGATGGTGTTCAACGCAAAACCATGTTGAAAGCCGTCAGGCGAGTGTTTGCGATGCCACTCTTTGGTCGGCATCCGACCGGCACTCTCGTCGTTGATCGGGTAGCCCGTGAGCTCACCAAACCCGAAATCGAACCCATATTCCGCGATCTTGTCGATGCCGATGGTCTCGGCCACCTTGTAGAAGTAAACGTCGCACGAGTGCTGGAGGGCCTCGGCCACGTTGACATCACCGTGTCCCCCATGTTTCCAACACCGAAAATTGCGTCCTCCAAAACGATAGTAACCCGGGCACTTGACCTCGTCGTCGGCATCCATGATGCCCTCATCCAGCGCCGCCAACGCACCCGCAATCTTAAATGTTGAGCCAGGGAAATATGCGCTGATGGTCTTGTCCAACATCGGTTTGTAAGGGTCGTTGTCGCTCTTGAGTTTCTCTTGGGTCGAGAGCCGGCCGGACCATGAGTTGGGATTGAAACCAGGTTTGCTGTACATCGCCAGAAGGCTGCCGTCGCGGGGGTCGAGCGCAACCACGGCGCCGGCGGGGTAGTTTTTCATCGCCTCGTCCACGATGATTTGCAGCCGCGCATCAAGCGTCATGAACACATCACGGCCGGCGATCGGCGTGACCTTCTGGTAGTCGCCAATGAGGAATCGTGTCTCGGCCTCCCCTTGCGGGATGCCTCGTGCATCGACGACTTGGCGCTCGATCCCCGGCGCGCCCCGGAGGATGGACTCGTACGCACGCTCGACGCCCATGCGCCCGAGGTAGTCGCCGCTTCGGTATCCGTACGCTTCGAGGTCCTTGAGCTCGTTGGCGCGAATCTCGCCCATGAATCCCACGACGTGCGCGGTGACGTGTTCGAGTGGGTAGCGACGATGGGAATTCGCCCGAACCTCAACGCCCGGCAGGCGCAGCCGGTCGGTCTCGACCAGGGCGACCTGCGAACGCGTGATGTCCCGCGCCACGACGACCTCACCGCGTTTCTGCGCGATCTTTTTGGCGAGGCGCTCGACGTCCTCTTTGGACAGATTCAAGTAACCTTGCAAAAGCTCCAGCGGAGGAACGTCACCGTTCTTGGGCTCCGAGAACAGATGCGGCTGGATCACCACGTCAAACGACGGCCGATTCTCCGCGAGCACATTTCCGCTGCGATCAAAGATGCGACCGCGGGGAGGGCTGACTTCGATGTTTCGAATGATGTTTTCGGTGCTCGCGCGCCAGTACTGGTCGCCATCGAGCACCTGCACCAACCACAGCCGGCCCAGCAACAACGAGAACGCGAACCCAACAAAGACCACGAACCCAAGGTACCGCGTGCCCCCTAGCTCGTGTTTGACCGTACTCATCGCATCCGCACTCCCGCACCGCGCTGCGGCACGAACCACGTCTCAAGTTGACTAAACAGCCGAAGAAGAATCGGCGTGCACACCGCGCAAACCAACATCGCAGCGCCCGTGTTCCATAGGATCGCCCCGATCATGCGTGAGTCAGGATCCAAGACAAAAGAAGCCCGACCATCGAGACATTGTGCAACAACGCGAACCCGGCGCCGATGATGCTGTGGGTGACGATGCTGACCGACCCCACCGACAATCCGCTCAACCGCACCAACAGGAACGGCAAAATGAGCCCGAAACTCACGATCCCCATGCGGCCTCCGGCCGTCCATTCAATGGGCAAAAAGAGCATCGCCAACACCATGGCGCTCGTGCCCCAATCTTTTTGCATGGACAGCCACACCGCCATAGGAATCCACCACTGGAACGCAAAGCGGTCGATGTGAAGCGCCTGCAGCAGCACCGCTTCGCCAAGACACAGCAACGTCCCGATGGTCAACGCAGCCCAAGCCGGCATCATTTGGCTCCCACGACGATGAAGACTTCATCCAAGCGTGACGCGTCCACGGCAGGCGTGATGGTCGCCTCTTGAAACAGGCCACGCTCCGACTTTTCGACGCTCGCGACCGTGCCAAGAACGAGCTCGGGAGGGAAAACTCCGCCCATGCCGCTCGTGACCACCAAGTCTCCCTCGCGGACCTCGTCGCGCTCGCTCAGATAGGCGAGCTTTGCCAGATAGTCGCGTTCATGACCAAGCCCTTCGACAACGGCTTGAGCGCGTGTGCGCTGGGTGATCGCGTCCACGCGGTGACGTGGGTCCGACACCAAGATCACCTCCACAAAGTCTGCAAACACGCGGTGGACCTGACCCACAACCCCGTCGGCGGAGATCACGGGCATCCTGGGCGCCAACGCGACCGTGGTCGACACCTTCAAGGTCAGGACGCGGAAATAGGGGGTGGTATCGCGGGCGATGACCCGCCCCGGAACAAGCTCAAGCTCGGGCCGGCGCGCCTTGAAGCCAACGAGTTTTCGCAGGCGTTCGTTCTCCTGCAACACCCCAATCAGGCGACTTTTTTCTTCGCGCAGCCTCGATATCTCGGCTTTGGCCTGCTCGAGGTCGACGTCGTCTTGGTCAGAAAAAAGGGAATCAAACCAGCCCGACACCGCCAACAAGGGCGCCGCGAAGCCGGTCTGTGCCCAACCCATGGCGCTCAAACCAAGACGGCTCGGGAAACTCGGGGAGTCTCCCACACCCGCCCCCGCTCTGCTCGACATCATCAGCAGGGGGAAGGCCACCAACATGATCACCGCAAGTGTCCGCCGATGTCGTTGCCACAGGCTCATCAACGCCTCAGAAGCTGTGCTCGGCGACTTGGCCCAAGGTATCGAACTCGTCGAGCACCTTGCCGCTGCCGAGCACCACTGCGGACATGGGATCATCGGCGATGATCACCGGAAGTCCCGTCTCTTCGCGCAATAGAATGTCCAGATTCTTCAACAATGCGCCGCCCCCGGCCAAAACGATGCCTTTGTCGACGATGTCCGCCGAAAGCTCGGGGGGCGTTCGCTCAAGCGCGATGCGCACCGCTTCCACGATCGCGTTGATGGGTTCTTGGAGCGCCTCGCGAATCTCGTCGCTGTTCACCTCCAATGTCTTGGGCAGTCCAGCGACCAAGTCGCGGCCCTTGACCTCCATCGTCATGACTTCTTCGGTCGGGTACGCAGTGCCGATCGTGCACTTGATCATCTCGGCGGTCCGCTCACCGACCAACAGGTTGTACTTGCGCTTCATGTGCTGGATGATCGCCTCATCCATCTTGTCGCCGCCCACGCGAACCGACTGCGAGTACACGATGCCCGACAAGCTGATCACAGCAACTTCGGTCGTTCCGCCGCCGACGTCGACGATCATGTTGCCACCGGGTTCAGCGATCGGCAGCCCAGCTCCAATCGCGGCTGCCATGGGTTCCTCGATCAAGAACACGTCCCGGGCACCCGCGGACAACGCCGACTCACGAACTGCACGCTTCTCGACCTCCGTGATGCCAAACGGCACGCAGATGACGATTCGGGGCGCAATCATCTTTCGGTGGTTGTGAGCTCGCTTGATGAAGTACTTCAGCATCTCCTCAGTGATCTCGAAATCCGCGATCACACCGTCCTTCATAGGCCGAATGGCCACGATGCTCCCTGGGGTTCGGCCCAGCATTTCTTTGGCCGCGCGACCAAAAGCTACCGGCTTAAAACGCTTCCCTCCCCGCGAATCCTTGTGCACAGCCACCACCGATGGCTCGCTACAAACAATACCCTTGCCCCGCGCATACACCAGCGTATTCGCGGTCCCGAGGTCAATTGCGAGATCGTTAGAAAACAGTCCGAGTAACTTGTTGAACATCAAAATCCGCCTGTGTGCTCACGCCGACCAATGACGCCTAGCCCACGATTCGTGCGCCGTCATACACGCACGCACATGCAGTATCAAATCCAGACCAAGAAAGCGATTTATCTACAAATCAGGGGCACCGCATGCTCGCTTGCAAAGGCAAAATTCTGCCGTTAACATCCGGTGCCTTTTCGGCAGGGGGTCGAGCGCCTTCGCGACAAGGTATTGCTTAGTTAGGCGACGTTTTCGCCACGAAATTTAGGATTGCTTCCATGCTCAATGACATTCGACAAACATCCAAGAGCGGCGCGACTTACATCATGGTCGCGATTCTTGTCGTGGTCTTCGCTGTGTATTTCGGTGCTCCCCAAGGATCTTGCAACGGCTCGGGCCCAACGCGAGTTGCCCGCGTTGCCGGTCATGACCTGTTCGCCGAAGATGTAAACATCATTCAGTTCCGATCGTTTGGGGGCCAACGTGCAAACGACGAGTCCGAGCTGCTCCGCCAACAGGCTGCATCGATGCGTGCATTGGTGTTGATCTACCTCCTCGCAGACCGCGCCGAGGCAGAAGGCATCCGCGTCAGCGACAAAGAACTGACCGAGTACATCAAGAACCCCAGCGCCAATGCCGAGTTCTTGTGGGCATACGGCCAGAACGGCAAGTTCGACGGCCCCTTCTACAAAAACTACGTCCAGTACCAGCTGCGCGTGAACCTCGCCAAGTACGAGGACTACAAACATCGCGAGCTGCTTGCGCTGAAGTACCTGACGCTGGCGGAGACCCAGTACAACGCCCTTGAATGGGAACTTGAGGAGATGAACCAGCTCAAGAACACGAAGGTCGACCTTGAGTACTTGAAGTTCGACCCGACCAAGCTCGCGCAGTCAATCGTCCTGTCGGACGAAGACATCGCGAACTTCACCGCCACAAAAATGTCCGACATCGAAGCCTACTACACGGCCAACAAGACCAAGTACGAAGACCCCGCGCAGATTCGCCTGCGACGGATCTTCATCCTGCGCCCCGGCGAGTCCGAGGGTGACGACAAGGTCAAGGCCGCCGACGCGAAGTGGGAACAAGCCAAGACACGCGTCAAGACCGAAGACTTCGCCACGGTCGCCGGGGAGATGACCGAAGACTACGCCAAGGAAAAACAAGGCCTCATGGACTGGTCGACGCTTGAGAACATGGACCAGAACATCGCGGGTGCCGTCAAAGACGCCAAGGTCGGCGACGTCAAAGAAGTCACCACCGACTTTGCCTACATGCTTGTGAAGGTCGAAGAGACCAAAGAAGCCAAGGTGACACCCATCGCCGACGTGACCAACGAAATCGCAAAAACATTGCTCCAAGGCCAACGCGTCAACCAAGAGATCCAAAGCATGGTGGCGCAGGTCGTCGAACAAGCCAAAACGGCCGAGTCGCTCGAAGCTGCGGTGGACGCCTTGCGTCCCGTTGTCGCCGAAGGGGCTGAACCTGTGGCGAGCGTGTGGGATTCTGTGTCGGTTGCCTCGACCGGCTTGTTCACCATCGAAGGCGAAGACTACGCCGCCATTTTGGGACGCTCGATTCCCGGATTGGGCCGTCCATGGGACAGCGCACCGGGCATCGGACCTAACCCACAACTGATCGTTGACGCGTTCAAGCTGACCAAAGACGCGGCATTCAACGGCAAGGTCTACGACGTTGGCCCCGCCAAAGTGGTCATCCGTCTCAAGGAACGCCAAGAAGCGACGGCAGACACGCTCAAAGAAAACCGCGACATGTACGCCGCGCAAATTCGCGAGCAAAAAATGCGTTCGGCGCTCGGCCCCTGGCAGGCGATCTTCTTCCGCCCCATCGACCCCTTCAACCAGCTGATCACGCAATACGGTCCTGTGCTCGAGGGGATGTTGAAAGAGGCGCTCGACGACAAAACCGTCAAACTTTACGAGAAGAACTACGTGCCCGCACAGATGATGCGCGACGCGGCCAATCCGGCCGTCGCTGAGGTCGAGCCATCGGCCACGTGATCCACTCAAGACCACGTTCCACACCCGATTCTCCTGCGCCTCACGGCGACTGTAGACGGCCTCTCAGACACCATCTTGCATGAGGCCTCATGTCTCTACTGCTCTACGGTCACCGCTTCTCGTCCTACACCCAGAAAGTGCTGATCTCGCTCTACGAGAACGCGACGCCGTTCGAACTACGTGAGCTTGGGCCGGACACCCCGGAGTACACCGCCGATTGGCTGGCGCGCTGGCCCCTGCGCAGGTTTCCGGTTCTCGTGGATGGCGAGCGCAGTGTCGTGGAGTCCAGCATCATCCTAGAGTACCTGCAATTGAGGCATCCAGGGCCGGTTCGCCTGCTGCCAGACGAATGTCCTCGCTGCCCTCGACGTCCGGTTCTTTGATCGCTTCTTCGACCTGCACGTGATGAATGTCGTTCAGATCGCGGTCGATGCGGCACTCACGGGCGATGTCGACAAGCGGCGCGACGGCCTAGCGATCGCGGTGACACGCCTCGAGCGCGCCTACGAATGGCTTGAGGCACGCGTCAGCGGCGACGCATGGGTGGTAGGGCACGAATTCACGATGGCCGACTGCGCCGCCGCCCCGGGCGCTGTTCTATGCAGACTGGACCCATCCCATCAAGGAGGCGTACCCAAACCTTCGCGCCTACCGTGGGCGTTTGCTCGCAAGGCCCTCGTTCGCACGGGCCGTCGACGAAGCGCGGGATTTTCGTCCGTACTTCCCTCTGGGAGCGCCTGACAAAGACTGAATGGACAAAAAAAGGCCGCGCGATGCGCGGCCTTTTTGCGTTCTGAGCCGAGATTACTCGCCGGCTGCCAACTCTTCGTCGATGCTTCCGTACTTACGCAGCAAGTCCTCTGGAAGTTCGTCGGGCTCCGAAACTCGGTGCTTGAGCTTCTGGTAAACAGGAGCACCGGTACCGGCTGGGATGAGACGACCCATGATGACGTTCTCTTTGAGTCCGCGAAGGTAGTCGACCTTGCTCGAGAGCGCGGCCTCGGTAAGAACCTTCGTGGTCTCTTGGAAGGACGACGCCGAGATAAACGATTCGGTCGACAGCGACGCCTTGGTGATTCCGAGCAGGAGGTCTTCCCAAACCGCGGGACGACCACCGTTCTCACGAATCTTCAGGTTCACTTCCTCAACCACCGAGCGCTCAGCGTGCTCGTCGGCCAGGAAGTCCGAGTCACCGACAACAACGATGCGTACTTTACGCAGCATCTGACGCACGATGATCTCGATGTGCTTATCATTGATGCGCACGCCTTGAAGTCGGTAGACCTCTTGGATTTCGTCGACCATATATTTGGAGAGCTCTTTGCGACCCTTTACACGCAGAATGTCGTGCGGGTTCTCTGAGCCTTCCATCAACGGGTCGCCGGCGCGAACGTGGTCACCCTCGTACACCGTGATGTGTTTACCCTTTGGAATCTGGTAGGTCTTCGAATCGCCCACTTCGGGCGTGACGACGACCGTACGCTTGCCCTTGGACTCCTTGCCAAAGGAGACCACACCGTCGATCTCGGAGATGATGGCGTGCTCTTTAGGCTTTCGCGCTTCGAAGAGCTCGGCAACGCGAGGAAGACCACCGGTGATGTCCTTGTTCTTCGTGGTTTCACGAGGAATCTTGGCCAGAATGGTACCGGCCTCAACTTCCTGGTTCTCCTGAACGAAGATCTGCGCTCCAACGGGAAGGAAGAAGCTTGAAAGCTGCTTTCCGCCCTTCTTGTTCTCGCGGATGACGATGCGGGGACGAAGATTCGCGTCGCGCGCTTCGGTAATCACCTTACGCGAGAGACCGGTATTCTCGTCGAATCGCTCTTCCATCGACTGACCTTCGAGAAGGTCGTCGAACTTGACCAAACCGTCGTGGTCGGCCAGGACTGGAGTCGCGAAGGGTTCCCACTCGGCGATGAGTGAGCCCGCTGTGATGACGTCGCCGTCTTTGAAGAACAGGCGCGAACCGTAGACGAGCGGGTAACGCTCGCGCTCTCGGCCCATGTCGTCCTGAATCGAGACTTCCGCATTGCGGGTCATCACGATGTAAACGGGACGTCCGGCTTCTTCGCGCTCCACGAGTTTGACGTTTTCCAGACGAATGGTACCGCCGGTTCGCGACTCGTGAGAGGACTGTTCGACGCGGAGCGACGAAACACCACCGATGTGGAACGTACGCATGGTCAGCTGCGTTCCGGGTTCACCGATGGACTGTGCTGCGATGGTCCCGACGGCTTCACCGACGTTGACCATTCGGCCACGCGCCAAGTCGCGACCGTAGCAGAGGCAGCAAACACCATCGAGCGTCTGACACGTGAGCGTCGAACGAATTCGCACGCGTTCGATGCCCGAGTCTTCGATGGCCTGTGCTTTCTCTTCGTCGATCTCGTCGTTGGCGTCCACGAGGACGTTGTCGTCCTTGTCCCAGACGGGCTCAAGGGCGACACGACCCAAGATACGGTCGCGCAGGGACTCGATGACCTCGCCGCCCTCGTAAAGGGCAGTCATGTCCACACCGTCCAACGTCCCGCAGTCGATCTCGCGCACAACACAGTCGTTTGCGACGTCGACCAAACGACGTGTGAGGTAACCCGAGTTCGCCGTCTTGAGCGCCGTATCGGCAAGACCCTTGCGGGCACCGTGCGTCGAGATGAAGTACTCGAGAACCGTCAGACCTTCACGGAAGTTCGCGGTAATGGGCGTTTCGATGATTTCACCGGAGGGCTTGGCCATAAGACCACGCATCCCGGAGAGCTGACGCATCTGCTGAGCCGAGCCACGAGCACCCGAATCGGCCATGATGTAAATCGAGTTAAACGACTTATCACGATGCTGCGTTCCCGTTCGCGGATTCGTGAAGAGCTGGGTCGAGATGTCCTCGGTCATCTGGTTGGCGACTTCCTCAGTCGAGTTTGCCCAGATGTCCACGACCTTGTTGTAACGCTCGCCGTCGGTGATTAGACCGTCGGTGTACTGGTCTTCGATCTCCTGCACTTCTGCACGGGCACGATCGATGATCTCCCACTTGGTGGGTGGGATGAGCATGTCGTTGACCGAAATCGAGATGCCGGCACGCGTCGAATACTCGTATCCGATGGAACGAATCGAGTCAGCGAGCAGGACGGTCGCTTTGTTGCCCACAAAACGGAAGCACGAGTCGATGAGTTTGCCCAGCGACTTCTTGTCCATGACACGGTTGACCAGTTCAAAAGGCAGCGCCTTCGGAACCATATCGCTGAACAACACACGACCGGTGGTGGTGTCGACGAGTTGACCGTCCACACGAACCTTGATCTTGGCTTGCAGGTGAAGCTGGTTGGCATCAAATGCCATGCGCACTTCGTCCATGCTCGAGTAGACACCCTGAACTGGGCGGCCATCCGCGTCTTCGGCGTAACATCCCTTCGCAAAGGGACGCTCGCGCGTCATGTAGTAACAACCGAGCACGATGTCCTGCGAAGGACTGATGATCGGACCGCCGTGAGCCGGCGACAGGATGTTGTTCGTGCTCAAAAGGAGGACACGTGTCTCCATCTGCGCTTCGAGCGACAGCGGTACGTGGACAGCCATCTGGTCACCGTCGAAGTCGGCGTTGTACGCCGCGCAAACGAGGGGGTGAACCTGAATCGCTTTGCCTTCCACGAGGATGGGCTCAAACGCTTGGATGCCCAGGCGGTGAAGCGTAGGGGCGCGGTTGAGCAGTACCGGGTGCTCTTTGATGACCTCGTCGAGGATATCCCACACTTCGGGCTTCTCCTTCTCGACCATCTTCTTGGCAGACTTGATGGTCGTGACATGGCCACGCTCTTCAAGCTTGTTGTAGATGAAGGGTTTGAACAGCTCGAGAGCCATCTTCTTTGGAAGACCGCACTGGTGAAGCTTGAGCTCAGGACCGGCCACAATGACCGAACGACCGGAGTAGTCGACGCGCTTACCAAGCAGATTCTGACGGAAGCGCCCCTGCTTGCCCTTGATCATGTCCGAGAGGGACTTGAGTGGACGGCGGTTGGGTCCCTGGATCGTCTTTCCGCGGCGGCCGTTGTCGAACAACGCGTCGACAGCTTCCTGCAGCATTCGCTTTTCGTTGCGGATGATGATCTCAGGAGCGTGCAACTCAAGCAGCTTCTTGAGACGGTTGTTGCGGTTGATGACACGACGGTACAGGTCGTTGAGGTCGGACGTCGCAAAACGTCCACCATCCAAAGGCACCAACGGACGCAAATCCGGCGGAAGCACAGGGATCACATCGAGGATCAGCCACTGTGGGTCGTTGCCGGAATCGCGAATGGCTTCCACGATCTTGAGGCGCTTTGAGGTACGCTTCTTCTTCGCTTCGCTCGTCGCTCCCTTCATCTCGGTGCGCAGTTCCGCCGCGATCAACTCGATGTCGAGCGAACCCAACAGCTCCTTGATGGCGTCGGCGCCCATCTTGGCCGTGAAGGTCTCGCCGTACTCATCGAGGTACTCAAGGTACTTCTGTTCCGACAGGACCTCGCCCTTCTGGAGGGGGGTCAGGCCTGGCTCGGTGCAGATGTACGCGACGCAGTAGAGAACCTTCTCGAGGTCTTTCAACGTGATGTCGAGAAGGTTGCCGATGCGTGAAGGCAGGCTCTTCAGGAACCAAATATGCGCGACGGGTGTTGCAAGGTTGATGTGACCGAGGCGCTCGCGTCGAACTTTCGACTGAATCACTTCGACGCCACACTTCTCGCACACGACGCCGCGATGCTTCATGCGCTTGTACTTGCCGCAGATGCACTCGTAGTCTTTGACGGGTCCGAAAATCTTCGCGCAGAACAGTCCGTCGCGCTCGGGCTTGAACGTACGGTAGTTGATGGTCTCCGGCTTTTTAACCTCGCCGTGACTCCATTCGCGAATCTTCTCTGGGCTAGCAATCCCGATGCGGATTGCTGAAAAGCTCAGTGGATCTTTCTGCTTCTCGAGGATGCTGAAAATGTCCTTGCTCAAGATAACCTCCATGGGCGCATTGCCGCGCCTGTGGCTCTTACGGCCCTAAGGCCGTTTCTCATTCCAATTTCGATTCACAAAAGGCGCTTAGGCCACGTTTTCCAACAGCTCAACGTTCAGGCAAAGGGCGTGAAGCTCTTTGATCAACACGTTGAAGCTCTCGGGCATCCCGGGATCGAGCGTGAAGTCACCCTTCACGATCGATTCGTAGATGCGCGTGCGGCCTTGGACGTCGTCGGACTTCACGGTCAGGAATTCCTGAAGCGTGTATGCGGCGCCATACGCCTCAATCGCCCAAACTTCCATCTCGCCCAAGCGCTGACCACCGAACTGTGCCTTACCACCCAGCGGCTGCTGAGTAACGAGGCTGTATGGCCCGATGGAGCGTGCGTGAATCTTGTCATCCACGAGGTGGTGGAGCTTCAAGACGTACATCACGCCAACGGTCACGTCGTTTTCGAACGCTTCACCTGTGCGGCCGTCGTACACGATGCTCTGGCCGCTGACGTCGACGCCCGATTTCACGAGCATCTCGCGGATGACCACCTCAGGTGCGCCGTCAAACACGGGCGTTGCCATGTGGACGCCGCCCAGACAGGTCTTCGCGAACTCACGAAGGCCGTCGTCGTCAAGTGAATCGACGAGCTTCTGGTGTTCTTCGTCGTGGAAGCTCGCCTTGAGAAGCTTGCGAAGATTCTCGGGCTTGCCCGCCTCTTCCAAGAGCTCACCGATGCGGTAGCCGAGGTTGAGCGCCGCCCAACCCAGGTGAGTCTCAAGGATCTGGCCGACGTTCATACGGCTTGGCACACCCAGTGGGTTGAGCACCATGTCCACGGGACGCCCGTCCGCCATGAATGGGA
Organism: bacterium; assembly: GCA_041390025.1. Lineage (GTDB taxonomy): Bacteria > Myxococcota_A > Bradymonadia > Bradymonadales > Bradymonadaceae > JBFFMO01. The sequence continues at coordinate 16,836 of JAWKQR010000004.1, read as the reverse complement.
GGTCTTCTTGCGGAAGGATGCGACTGATCACACCCTTGTTTCCGTGACGACCTGCCATCTTGTCGCCGACCTGAAGCTTGCGCTTGATGGCGACGTAAACCTTGACCATTTTGATGACGCCGGGGGACAACTCGTCGCCCTTGCGAAGCTTCTCAATCTTGTCCCCGTAAACCATACGGATGCCGAGGATCTGGTCTTCCACGTCGCCCAGAACGTTCATCAGCTTATCGCTGGTGTCGTCATCGACCACGATGTCAGCCCAGTACCGACGAGGTGCCTCGTCGAGGACAGCGTCGGTGACCTTGGTGCCCTCTTTGATGAGGACCTTGCCGGTCTCGTCAACGAGGTTGGCCTTGAGCTTCTTGCCGCCAAGGAGGTCGCGCATCTTACGGTACGCGGCGTCACGCAGAATACGAATCTCGTCGTTCTGGTCTTTGAGCAGCTTGGCTTCCTCGGCGTTTTCAATCTCGGCAGTGCGCTCGTCCTTGACGACGTCCTGACGGGCGAAAACCTTGGCGCCAATGACCGTACCGTTGGTGCCGGGCGGCATCTTCAACGAGGTGTCGCGCACGTCGCCGGCTTTCTCACCGAAGATGGCGCGAAGCAGTTTCTCTTCCGGAGAGAGCTGCGATTCGCCCTTCGGTGTGATCTTACCCACGAGGATGTCCCCAGGGTTCACTTCGGCGCCGATTCGGACGATGCCCGACTCGTCGAGGTTAGCCAGAGCTTCTTCACCGACGTTTGGAATGTCGCGTGTGATCTCTTCGGCCCCAAGCTTCGTGTCCCGCGCGACGCACTCGAACTCTTCGATGTGGATCGACGTGTACACGTCTTCCTTGACGAGGCGTTCCGAGATGAGGATCGAGTCCTCGAAGTTGTAGCCGCCCCATGGCATGAACGCGACGACGATGTTTCGGCCCAATGCCAGCTCACCGCGTTCGGTCGACGGACCGTCGGCGATGATCTCACCGGCTTCAACCCAGTCGCCCACGTCAACGATGGGCTTCTGATTGATGCAGGTCGCTTGGTTGGAGCGTGCAAACTTCGTCAGCTTGTAAATGTCCGGTTTGACGAACAGAGCATCACCGGTCGCTTCTGCGGACGGACCACAATGCGCTCGGCATCGATGGTTTCGACCCAACCCGAACGACGCGCAACGCTGGTCACGCCCGAGTCGCGCGCGACGTCGCGCTCAAGCCCTGTGCCCACCAAAGGTGCATCGGTCTTGATCAACGGCACCGCTTGGCGCTGCATGTTCGACCCCATCAACGCGCGGTTGGCGTCGTCGTTTTCCAGGAATGGAATCAAACCTGCGCCGACGCTGACCAACTGGTTCGGACTGACGTCCATGAGCGTCACGCGCTCGGGCGCCGACATCACGGGGTCACCGTTTTCGCGGGCAGCCACCAGATCGTTGAGGAAGGTGCCGTTCTCGTCGATGGGCGCATTCGCCTGAGCGATGAAGTGCTCTTGCTCTTCAAGCGCCGAGTAGAAGCGAACTTCGTCCGTCACGCGACCACCCTTGACGGTGCGGTACGGCGTCTCGATGAAGCCGTAGTCGTTGATGCGCGCATAGGTCGAGAGCGAAGCGATGAGGCCGATGTTTGGACCTTCAGGCGTCTCAATTGGACAAATACGACCATAGTGCGTCACGTGAACGTCGCGAACTTCGAAACCTGCACGGTCACGCGTCAAGCCGCCAGGTCCGAGTGCCGAGAGACGACGCTTGTGCGTGACCTCGGAGAGCGGATTGGTCTGGTCCATGAACTGCGACAGCTGGCTGGAGCCGAAATATTCCTTGATGACGGCGCTGACAGGCTTGGCGTTGATGAGATCGTCGGGCATCGCCATGGCGATCTCTTGCGACATCATCTTCTCCCGAATACCGCGCTCCATGCGGACAAGGCCGATACGGAACTGGTTCTCCAAGAGCTCGCCAACCGTGCGAACACGACGGTTGCCCAAGTGGTCGATGTCGTCGATCGAACCGCGACCGTTACGAAGCTCGATCAGATAACGAACGGCTTCGATGATGTCCTCTTCGCGCAACGTCTGAATGCGCCAAGGTTCCAGCTGCTCCTGAACCGACGCGAATTCGGCGGTGAGCTTGTCGAGCGCCTTGCCCTTTGCGTTGGCCATCTCGACTTCGAGCTCGCGCTCACGCTGCTCAAGAGGCTCCACGATGTGGCGGTGGAACTTGTAGTTCAGCTTGAGGCGACCGACCTTCGAGAGGTCGTAGCGCTCGGGGTTGAAGAACAAGTTGTCGAACAGGTTCTGCGCCTGCTCGGGCTGTGGCGGATCGCCGGGACGAAGGCGCTGGTAGATCTCTAGGATGCCTTCTTCTGGGCTGTCGATCTTGTCCGCGATGAGCGTGTTGCGAAGGTATGGGCCCGAGTTCAGGTTGTCGATGAACAACACCTTGAACTGGTTGATCCCACGCGCTTCGAGCTCGCCGAGGTTGGCTTCCGTTACAACGTCGTTGCACTCGACGATGTATTCGCCGGTGCTTGGGTCGTAGACGTCTTCCGAGAACACCTTGCCCAACAGCTCTTCGAGCGAGATGGGAATGCGGTCGATGTTCATCTTCTCAAGCTTGCGCACCGCCGAACGCGTAAACTTCTTGCCTTTGCGGACGATGGGTTGGTCGTCTGACCCCAAAACGTCGGCCGAAGCCACCTGACCATTGAGAATCTCAAGGTCGACGTTCTTGAAGCAGTTGCCACCATCGAGCGTGATGGTCTCTGTTTGGTAGTATGTGTTGAGGAGCTCCTCGGTGGAGTACCCCAGCGCGCGCAACAGGATGGTCGCTGGCATTTTGCGCTTCCGATCGATGCGAACATGCAAGATGTCCTTCGCGTCGAATTCGAAGTCGAGCCATGACCCGCGGTAAGGGATTACGCGCGCCGAGTAGAGCAGCTTGCCCGACGAGTGGCTCTTGCCCTTGTCGTGGTCGAAGAACGCGCCCGGCGAACGGTGCAACTGAGACACAATGACGCGCTCGGTGCCGTTGATGATGAACGTCCCTGAATCGGTCATCAGGGGGATTTCACCAAAGAAGACTTCCTTTTCTTTGACGTCAAGGAGCTCCCGGCTGCCGGTGTCCTGATTGACGTCCCAGATCACGAGTCGAACGAGCACTTTGATCGGGGCCTGGTAGGTCAGGCCGCGCGCCATGCATTCTCGAATGTCGTATTTCGGTTTGTCGATGCTGTAGCTGATGAACTCAAGCGTGGACGTATCGTTGAACCCGTTGATCGGGAACACCGACTTGAACACGGCTTGAAGCCCCACATGCATGCGGTCGTTTGCTTCGACATAGCGCTGCATGAACTCATCGTACGACCTCTTTTGGATGTCGATGAGGTTGGGGATCTCCACTACCTTACGGATCGTCCCGAAATTTTTTCGAGCTCTGAAGTTCGACTTGATCGCTTGAACCATCGTGTCTCCTTGGCGGGCAGGCCGGTTTTCCCGGACCATGCACAAACGCTCCCATCAGTCGCCGCGGCCGACCCGAACGGTCGGCAGAAACGCATAAAGGGCTCCCATGCCGATAGCTATCGCTGTCAACGGCTTCTGGAAAACCCTTGTAAAATTCAATCGGCTTGAACCATCATTGATGCGTGCGAGGCTGATACCTCGTCACTTGTACGTGATTGCCCGGGTGCCTTTTCAAGTTTCGGGCCAACATGTCCCGAGACCTGAGGGCGAAGAAGCTATGCAACGACTTGGCAGTTGTCAAATGGAATTCGGGTTTTTTTGGCCGTGTCGCGGTGCTGGCCATCGATTCAGTAATAAGGCATGAATTCATGGGTTCGCGTTTGAAGGAGTCTCAATGCTGCAGCCGGTGTGCCTATTGATCATGCAAGCCGACTCGCCGCTTGGGGCTGAGGTCGCTCGATTCGGGGTCGCGATGTCGTATGAGGTGATCGGCGTCGTGGATGCGATCCCCGAGCTCACCGACCCATGGATGTTTGGCGTGACGTGGATCCGACCGGGAGGTCGCGGATGTGGCGGCGCGGCACCGCGACCGTTTGGCCGGACGCTGCGGGTTATGCGCGGATGCCGGGGATTCTCGGCAGGTGATCGCGTATATCCCCTCCATTGACGGCAGCGACGGCGGATGAGGTGTGGTTGGCCTACGTTGGGGCGCCCGAACTCCGCTGGAGCAAGCGTTCTCGCAACGCTGCGAGCCGCAGTAGAAGAGGGCCACAGCGGTGTCATGACGTACGACGAAGTTGCCTATTTGGGAGACGCGGTGATGTTGCAGTAGGCGGTTCTGCAAAAAAGGGCTGCCACGCCAAACCATTCTGCTATGTTTCCGCCCTCGCGCGACCGGCCAGGTGCGCCACTCTGCGGCCGCGCAAATACTGATTGAGACGAACATATTAGAGTGTAATCCACATGGCATAGAGGTCCGCGTCTTCGCATCACCCGCCGTCTTGGCACCGACCTTCCGGTCTTACCTGCAGCCGTCCGAACGCCCCTATCCTCCGGGACAGCACGCCAGGGTCGCCGAAATTCAGCGAATTCAAGAAGCAGTTGCACGAAAAGCAGAAGCTTCGTTTCAACTGCTACGGCATCAGCGAAAAGCAGTTCGAAATGTTTTCTCGGAAGCGCGTCGTTCGAAAGATCCAGCCGGCTTGGTGTTGTTGCGTATGCTTGAGTCACGCCTCGACAACGTGTGCTTCCGTCTTGGCCTCGCGGCGTCGATCGCTGCAGCGCGCCAGCTCGTTGTGCACGGCCACATCTTGGTCGACGGCCGCAAAGTTGACCGTCCTAGCTTCCGCGTGAAGCCGGGTTCGGAAATTTCGGTGCGCCCCAAGAGCCGTCAGTTGGTCGCTATCCAAGAGTCGCTTGGAAGCCCAGTACTCCGTCTGCCTTCGTACCTCACGTTCGACAGCAAGACGCTGACGGGCACGATGACACAGCAGCCTGACCGTGAAGACGTGCCGCTTCAGGTTGAAGAGCAGCTTGTGGTCGAGTACTACTCACCTCGCCTCTGATTTTTCGAGCGCGAATGTTCGGCGGTGTTGGGAAACCACACCGCCTTTTTTTTTGGGGTTTTCCAATGAAGACGATTCTCTTGGTAGCGATCGCCCTGACCGCCGGATGTGTTCACGCCACGCCAGCCGAGAACCGCACCGGCGAGGACATCTCTCGCGCGGCCTCCGAGGCGACGCGACGGGACCTCAAAGAGGGCTCACCTGCATTGTATTCGACATCCAAGGCGCCCGAACCGGAAGCAAAACCCGCGGTTGCTGAGCCTGAATCTCAGGTTGCGCCCACGACTTTGGTCCGTGCGAACCCGAACGGCACCTACACCGTGGATGAGAGCGAGCTCACGCTCGAACAACTCAGCGAGCGACTTGGCGCGGCCGAACCCAAAGGTGCGGTGCGTGTGACCGCTGCACCGAAGGCCACCCAAGAGAACGTCGCCAAGGCGGTCGATCTCGCCAAGTCCCTTGGCTACGAAGACGTCGCGATTGAGCCTTCTGCGACTCCATGAGGATCCTGATCCTCTCGGGTTACGACGCCGAAAGCCACCAACGCTGGCGCGAAGGCCTCGCAGCACACTTCACCGACATCGCCTTCGAAGTGATCGCCCTTCCTCCGCGTTGGTTTGCGTGGCGCTCGGGGGGTGGAGCGCTCAGCGTGGCGACACACTATCGTGAAGAGCTCAGACAGTCTTTCGACCTGGTCGTGTGCACATCTGTGTTGAACATCGCGTCGCTGCGTGGGTTGGTGCCCGAGCTCTCGCAGACTCCCATCATCAGCTACTTCCATGAGAATCAGTTCGCGTACCCAGTCCGCAGTGGGCAGCGTGACGCGCGAATGTTGATGCAAACCATCGAATCGGCGCTGTCCGCAGACATGCTGGTGTTCAACAGCCACTACAATCGGCGCACGTTTATCGACGGCGCGGCTGAGCTGCTCGATAAGATGCCAGACTTGGCCCCGGATGTGCGGCCCTGCTTTGAGCACAAGTCGCGCGTGGTCCCGGTGGCTGTCTCACCGCGCTTTTTTATGGGCGAGCAGACGCGCGAGCCGCGGTTGGTTTGGAATCATCGATGGGAGTGGGATAAAGCACCCGAGCGTCTGTTTGGCGCGTTGCGTGTCTTGAAGAAGCGCGGCGTGCAACCACGTGTGGCGTTTGTCGGGCAGAGTTTCCGTGAAATCCCTGTCGAGATCACCCAGGGCCTGCGCGAGTTCTCTGACCAGATTGATGTCCAAGGCTACCTCGACGCTCAGCGCTACCGGTCGTTGCTGAGCAAGAGCTCACATGTGGTTTCGACCGCGCTGCATGAATTTCAGGGGCTCGCGGTGCTCGAAGCCGTGGCTGCGGGCTGTGTCCCGATCGTTCCCGATCGCCTGAGTTATCAGGAACAGTTTCCATCGCAGTATCGCTACGCGTCGGTGGCGATGCAGGACGAAGCATGCGCGCTTGCAGACCAGATTGAGCGCGAGTGGGCGGCACCGTCACACGCTCCGGACGTCCGTGCGTGGAGCTGGGAAAACGTCGGTCCGATGTACCTTGAGGCGTTCGAGGCGGCTACACAAGCTGGTCGAAGAATCGATTGACGCGGTCAGACACCAGCTCAACTTCGCCATCCGCGGTCAGACAATGGCCTGAATCCTCCAACCAAATGAGTTCTTTGTGGGTGGATCCCAGAAGTTTCATCACCTCGATCGCCGCGCGCTCAGGAACGGTAAGATCCCTCAGACCGTGGAAGATCAGTGTCGGGACATGCACCGATGGTAGGGCGATGCGGGCTTCGAGCTGAAGTTTGTAGAGCTGCGACAATGCCCGCAGTGCCCGTCGTTCGTAGTGCCACAACCGCTTCCACGCTTTCGGATCAACCAGTCCCGCCCGCGGCACAAAGGCTTCGGGGACATAGTCTTTGAGGAACGAGAGCGCACCGGCGAACTTGAGGCGTTGATCCCGAGCGATGAGTGCAGGTGCCATCAACACGAGACCCGTGACCCGTCGATGCTGGGCGAGTCGGATCGAGAGCAGCGCCCCCATGGAGAGGCCGGCAACAAAGACATGGGTGTGCGACTCGCTGAGCCAATCGAAGGCTTCCTCGGCGGTCTTGAGCCAATCGTGGCGATTATGGCGCGTCAGTGCTGCCGCAGTGGACGCGTGGCCGGGCAGAACAGGCGCGTAGACGGTCATACCTTTGTCGGCGAGTGCCTCGGCGAATGGCCGCACCTCGGCGGGGCTGCCGGCGAACCCATGGATCACCAGACACGCGACGTCGCCCCGTTTGATGAGAAATGGGCCGTTATCCACCCAGCTGTGTTGGGGCATCAGGGTGCGCAGACGCCAGCGTTGTTCAATTCGACGCTGTTGTTGCCCTCGTTGCATTCGTTTTGAGTGCCAACGCCGGTGCCCATCTCGTCGTCCGCCACAGCGGTGTAGACGTAGGGTCCTCCGGCAGGCAGTGTCACGCGAAGTTCGACGCGCTCCGAATCGCCAGGTTCAAGTGGCAAGCGTGTGGTCGCCTGACCGAGGTAGACGCGCGGGGCGTTCCCGGCCTTTGCGTAGAAGCTGACCGGAAGTCCGCTTCCAACGCGCGTTGCACCGGCGTTTGTGACCCAGACCCGAATCACGGCCAAACAACCGTCCACCGATGACTGAGGCTCTTCGATGATCAGGTCCGGCGCCGCCTGAGGATCGAGCTCGGTCTGACGGTTCAAACGATACGTGTTGTGGTCGGTCCAGCTGGGCGACTCGAAGGTTGGCACCGTGCCGTCTTCGTTGATGTTGTTGATGTGGTAGGTGTGCTGGTTCCAGATCTGACGCGTGGTGACCCAGTTGTCGTCTGCATCACCAAAGACGCGGATGCCCGTGAACCCTTTGTTGCACGACTGAAGCTGATCGGCGCATTCGAAGTCGTTGGTGCCGACAATGATTTCGGCGGCGCCGTCGTTGTCGACATCGGCGATGACGGGGTTTTCGAGGGCTGTGAACGACGTGTTGGGTTGCTCGTAAAGCACTTCGCCGTCAACGCCATTGAAGACGCGCAAGAAGAGCTCGTCGTTGTAGACGACCTCAGCCTTTCCGTCGCCCTCGAAGTCGAAGACCGACGAACCGGTCATGCTCGACGAGGCGTCTTGGGTCGCGCGTGACCAAAGGACAGCCTCGGTTTTGGTGGGGGTCGGCGTGCTCAAGTCGACCGTCAACGCGAAGTAGTTGGACTGCCCGGCAACGCCGATCTCGGGGATGCCGTCTCCCGTGAAGTCCGCGACCGTGGGTGCCCCAATTCGACCTGCGGCGAGGTTGACGGGTCCCCAGATCAAGGCGCCGGTCTGCCCGTTGTGAATTCGAACACGACCGTTTGCGGACACGACGACTTCGGGCTTTCCGTCGCCGTCGAAGTCTCCGATAGCGGGGAACCCGTCGGGCAATGTGGAGTCTGCCTCCCACAGGACAGTCCCATCGTGGCGGTAAGCGGTGCGACCGGTCACGACCTCAAGCGTCTTTCGGTTCAACACGGGGTCGTTTGTGCCATCGAGATCGGCAACCAAGCTCAGGGGACCGGTGTAGAGGTTGTTGGCAGGGTCTCCTGAACGCCAGTTGATGCCTTCGCCTTTTGGCCCGGTCAGCACCGTGTCGGTGGCGTCCCATTCCAGCCCGCCCACGTGGTCAAAGACGACCGCGCCGATGACGATCTCCGGGGTGCCGTCGGAATCAAGGTCGGCGATCGAGGGCCCACCCCACCAGTATTTGAACTGACGGGGTTGTTTGACGCCCGCGATCTCGTAGCTTGACGTCCACAGCACCGACCCGTCGTTGTTGATCGCGACGAGCCCGCCTGTTTCGCCTGCGTCGTCCCACAGCCCGGTGATGATTTCGACCTTGCCGTCACCGTCGATGTCGGCGGCTGCAATGCTTCCGGCCGGCTGTACGCCGGATGTCGCGCTGAGGCCGAGCTCCGTTGGACCTACCGTCCATAGCAAGCCGGTTCCGTCGCCTGAGGCCGCACGAAGCACGCCACGCCGCAGCTCGTCCCAATTGCCAACGTTGTTGTTGGTGCTAAACGACGCGTAGACGATGTCTGGAATGTCGCGGGTTCCGATCACCAAGTCGCCATCATCGTCGCTCAGGTTAACAACGACCGGAGTCATCATGACCTGGTTCTTGTCCGGGTACGGGTCGCTCGCCGCGATGCCGAGGCTCCACTCGAGCGAGGGTGCGAAGACACCGGTGGGTGCGCCATGCAAACAAGTTGGGTCGAAATCGCGCATTTCGCGGCGCGTGGTGTCGTTATCGCAGGCGTCACCTTCACCATCTTCGTCGGTGTCTTCCTGTTCGGGGTTTGCGACGTCGGGGCAATTGTCGACAAGTTGTCCACGAGGTCGCCGTCACGATCGGCGTCGCACACGTCCCCGAGCCCGTCGTTGTCGAGGTCGGACTGGTTGAGGTTGCTCACATCAGGGCAGTTGTCCTGATCGTCGGTGCGACCGTCGCCATCTGGGTCAGAGCACACGTCACCCAGGCCATCGTTGTTTCGGTCGGCTTGATCTGGATTCGGGACAACAGGGCAGTTGTCGTCGGTGTCCAGCACGCCATCGCCGTCGTCGTCGTCGTCGCAGTCGTCGCCCATGCCGTCCCCGTCGGTGTCGTTCTGCGAGGGGTTGGGCACGCCCGGACAGTTGTCTTGCGTGTCCGTGATGTTGTCGCCGTCGTTGTCGTCGACCACGGCGGGCTCGCAGGCATCGCCTTGGTTGTCGTCATCGGTATCGGCTTGGTCGGGGTTGGGGACGTCGACGCAGTTGTCAAAATCGTCGGGAATCCCATCACCATCGCCATCCACGGAGCACAGACCGTTGTAGCAGATGAGGCCATCGGCGCAGACGTCGTTTTCACCGCATGCTTCGCCGATGCCGGGCAACAGACCGCCAGCGGAGTCATCGTCGCAACCGCCGCATCCCGTTCCAATCGTGAAGATGACCAGTGCCGCAAGCGTCCAGCGTCTCATATTTACCTCGGGTAGAACTTAAGTCGCGCATTACTAGGGAATTTCCGCGAAGATTTCAAGGGCGCGTACACTCAACGCAAGTCTGCGTGCGGTCCACGCCGCAGAACGCACCAGTGGCGTCTTCCACGAGGTTGGAGGCGGCGCCGAGCTTTGACTGGTGAACGCCTCGAACCAAGCATCGGGGTCGGGTCGATCCAACACTCCTTCAAGACAGAAAAGGCCGATATCCTGAATCCCTGCGTGCCTCGCGGCGGCAACATCTGCGAGCAGTTCGGTTGGTGACGCGTAGGCGACCTCGTCGCCAAGGACGCCGGCTCCGGTGACACCGAGCGACACGTGTGCATCGGGTCCAAATGCGCGGCTCAGCCGTATCAACAACCGGTGATGCATGGCCCGCGCGTCCTCAATCGTGAGCAGTCCGCGGGAGTAACCAGCGATCATAGAGTTGTAAGCCATCACTCCTTTGACGCCCCAGCCCACCCCGCTCCATGGGGTTTCAAGCAGGTCTTGCCATACCGGCTTCCCATCGCGGAGATCGTGCGCGGCAGCGGGGGTTGTGATCGCCAACGTCGCGTACCCTCGTTTGGTGAGGTCATTTGCGACACGTTGCCAATCGCGCTCGGCCTGAGCAAAACGCGACGCGTCCAAGTTGCGGGCGATCAAGGTCGCGATTTCCCCAAAGGGCAACGTGCGCGTCCACGGCGTGACGAGCTCGATCGGCGGCTCCAAGTCCACCGCTATGCCCGCCGGTGGCGTTCCGGCGCCTTCGAGGAAATGCAGCACCGAATGCACCTCGCTCGACCACGTCGCGACGTTGGACTCGTTGGCCCAGTAGCCGTCGTGATGGGACAACAACGGCCACAACCAGACCGACACCCCGAAGGACGCCGCCGCTTGAAGAACGTTCGCCAAGCCGTCGAGGTCAGCATCATGTTTGACGGCGATGTGTGGCGTGACCTTCCAACGTGAAAGAAGCCGCAGAACATGAGCGTCCGCGGCTTCCTCGTAGGGCAAAAACTCGGACCAAACACGGTAGTTCATCCGCAGGTTTGCCAAGTCTTTGGTCGGTCCTCACCGAATTTGTACGCGTCCGATCCGTCTTCCGCCAAACAGCCGAGGTGGAGGAAAGGGTCTTCGATGGTCGCGATCATCTTGTACATCCCGTCGCCCGCGGTCATGCCATCGTCGACGCGTTCGTCGTATGTCACCTTGAACCGAATCGTCGGCTTGACCACGGCTTGACCGTCGATGACGACAACGCGGTCCATCACCTTGCCGTAGGTGATGAAAAGGGGGCAGGTGCCGTGTTCAAACAGGTGGTGGTAGGCCGAGTCGAGGTTGACCGATCCGAGGAACGCCAAGAACACACTGGTATACAGCGGGTCATTCTCGATGAACGAGCCCGGCAGAAGATTGTAATAATCGAGCGTGCGAAAGAGCCGGTGAGCCACTTTGAAAAACGGGCGTGGAAGCATGTTGAACAGCGCATACTCCTTGTCCGCGTAAGTCTTGGCGTCGGTTCGCTCCACCGAGACTCTTGCTAGAACAGCGTTGGCGATCGACTCAATTGTGTCGTCTTGACCGATGGGTTGTTTGACAGTCGCGAGCTTGGACGACTTGTCCTTGCGTTTTCGCTTCATGGCAAACGAAATGCTGGGCTGTTTGCGTTGGTACATGCGGTTACCAACGACGAATCGGTCCATTGCTGGCGTTTGGATCAGCGCCCGCGCTGTGGCGGCGAGCAGCACGGTGGACACGCTGCAGTCAAAACGTTTGTTGGCTTGTTCGACGTAGTCCAGCAGTTTGTCTGCCACGACGTCGTGTTCGAAGTAGACCACACCGTCGTCGCGACGCGGCATGATGTACCACATGATTTTGCGGTAAGGGTGGTGCTTGACAGGCGTACCATCTGGGCGCGACGTCTTGTTTTCTAACAGCACCCACAACAAAAAAACGCCGCCGACAACGCCAGCGAAAATCGTCCAATCCATGTTCACCTCGTTGAGGTGTCTTTAGCTCTGCGTGGTTGTGGCGGCAAGCTCAAGGGCTGAGGACCTGCACCCCAAAATGTCCGGCGAGTGGGATTCGGTCGTCATCGGGGCCTTTGGGGCCCTGTTCAAGGGTATAAACGCGCGGGCCAGCCATGATGCGCGACCCGGTGGGGAACTTTCCGCGCTGGCGTAACATGTTTGCGGCGACATCCATGAGGCGGAAATACGCACCGTTGAGGCCATCATTGAGCGGTGTTTCGAGCTCCGGCATCCCAAAAGCGGTCAACCCGCGGGTGCGCATCCATGCCTCGGAGTGCCACGCGTTGACGTAGACGTTGGCGAGCGCTTGTTCTTCGGTGGGATCCATGGCGAGGACCTGAATCGTTCGCGGGGAGTGCAACCTGAGGGTCTGCGGCAGGAACGCCCCGGATGCTCCGGCCTCGATGAAGGCGCTGATGAGCTTCAAAACAGCGACACTCGCCTCGTAGCTCCCGGGCGCAACAAGTCGCCAAATGTGGCTGTGTTGCTCGAGCATGATCTGCTCGGACGCCGCATAGGGCTCGTAGGACGTCCCGCACAGTTCGACGAGCTCGGGGATGGCCTCTTCGATCACCCAATCCACACGTTGACCATCCACAACAAAATACCCTGTACCGCCCTCCGCATGGTCCTCCAGCGGCTGCACCCAGGTCTCTTGAAAGGTTTGCTTAAGCAACGAAGCGGCCTTGAAATCCCACGGTGATGGGATCAGCACGACGATGGATTCGGGAGCGGCTCTGAGGTCGTCGGTCATCGTTTGGCGGTCCTGTAGAGGTCAACACGATCGAAGAACGCCGCCATTAGCACGGCCGCAGGATCGTCGTCCATGTGTTCGCGCGTGAGGCCATCAAGGATTCGCGCATCGATCCGCTTGTCGACCAGGAGTTGCTCGTGATCGTTGGGCGTCTGCATAGTCGTGGGCTCAAGTTCTATCGCAACCGCCCTTGTGCCTGCCCAAGCCCAGGTCAGGCTTTGGGTTGGCTGACCCGCAGGTGTCCATTGCGCCTCGATGACGGCCGTTTTACCCAACAGGTCCGCCTCCGACACCCGTCCAAAATTGAGCACGTCATCGTCCGCCGGCGTGTAGATCGCGTAGGCTCGGCAGTAGGTGCCCAGTGGCGGTGCGATCTCCCCCACGATGCGAGCGCCGCCGGTCCCCATGGTGAGGTCCTCGGCCGAAGGGGTTCCTAATCGGGTCGTCGAGTTGGACACATGCGCCCATGCATTGGGGACGAGCAGTTCCCACACCGAGGCCGTTTCGCACAGGTGGATCTCGACCGCGCTGAGCACCACCGTCCACTGCGTGATCTCGAGCTGCGACCCGTCCTCAAAGGTTTTGGTCAGTGGACCCTCGAAGGCGGTTCGTGTCCCCACGACAAACGTCGCTTGAGGCACCTCTTCCTCGACTCCATCGGGCATTGCGGGGGGCGGAGGAGAATTTGAACATCCCCACACAATCAGGATCGGCAACAGCTTTCTCATGGAACCCTACCTTAGTGGCCTCACCATCGAGCGCAAGTCGGTTGCACTTTCGACCCACGGCGCATGTGCTACACTGCGGCGCAACGAGCGAGCCGCATGAAGATCTGCCCGAGATGTTTGAAACAATACGAGGACGCGCATCAGGTTTGTCCTGACGACGGAACTCAATTGCGCGTCTTCAACGATTCCGCCACTCGGGTCACGGGCAAGATTCTCGACGGTCGCTGGTTGGTGCAAAAGAAAGTCGCCGAGGGCGGAATGGGCGAGGTTTATGTGGGCCAGCAGGTCAGCATGAATCGTCAGGTGGCGCTCAAGATCCTTCGCCCAGCGATGGCGGCGAGCGAGGAGTACGTCAACCGGTTCTTCCGCGAAGCCAACCTCGCCTCAACCATCAAGCATCCCAACTTCGTCCACATCTACGATTTCGGCCAAGAGCAGGAGCTCAATGTCCTGTACCTGGCGATGGAGTATCTTGAGGGCATCGACCTCGCCGATCGTGTGCTTCAAGGGCGGATGGCCATCGACCATGTTTTGGAGATTGGTGTGCAGGTGTGTTCCGCCCTTTCGGCGGCCCACGACGCCAACATCATTCATCGCGACCTCAAGCCTGAGAACATCTTCTTGGTCGACTCGGGCGGCGAGATCCACGTCAAGGTGCTCGACTTCGGGATCGCAAAAGAGCTTGGCGCGACCACATCGGTGACACGAACCGGGCAGATCTTCGGCACGCCCGAGTACATGAGCCCCGAGCAGTGCCAGAACTTTGCGAACGTCGATGGGCGGTGTGACCTGTACTCGCTGGGATGTGTTCTGTATGAGCTGCTGACCGGTCGCAGTCCGTTTCACCGGGACACGGTGATCGCGACCCTGCTCGCGCAGGTGCAGGATGTGGCGCCCAACTTGGTCGATCTGGGGTTCGACATCCCGCGCGAAACAGCCGAGATCGTACATCGTCTGATGGAAAAGTCGCCGGAGCGTCGTTTTGCGTCGGCCCGAGAGGCACGCGAAGCCCTTGAAGCCGAGCTCCGTCGCGTGCGCGGAAACCCGGAGCAGATGCAGGCGTTTTGGGACTCCCACCGGAACACTGAGGAGTTTGACCGCAAGATCGATTCTGGCGCGACGACGATCAGCAAACGTCGAACGTCCCAGTACATCGACCTCGATGACCTTGAGCACGAGGTTGAGATCATCCCGGCGCCCAAGCGACGGGTGTGGCCTTGGGTCGTTGCATTGCTCTTGGCTGCGGTTGGCGGCGTAGCGGCCGCAGCGGCGATCAAGGCGCCAGAACCTGTCAAAGCAGTGGCGATCGACCCCAAGCCAGCGTTTCTGGCCGCGTACGAGGTTGTTGATCCAGCGTACGCCGCGGCGGGCGAGCAGGCCCACGACGCTCACGCGGAGGATGCCGCCGAACAATTGGCGCGGCAGGCTTCCATTGTGGCGACATCCATGGCGCTGACGGGCGGCAAAGAAGAAGCGCTGACGGGCGGCAAAGAAGAAGCGCCCGCGCCAGTTCGCAAGCCCAAACGTCCACGTGACGACAGTCCACTGTTGAGCATTCGGACCCCGGCGAGCATCGAGAAGCGGGCCTCGGGCTACTCACGCTCGCTCAAAAAGTGTTACGCGCTGCGCGAAGACATGAACGCGGATGGCATGTTTGCGTTCCGTTTCCGGATTCAGCCCGACGGCAGCGTCGACAGCGTTCAGGTCAAGCACGCATCCCCGGACACACCCGAGATTCGCACCTGCGTCGAGAAAACAGTCGCTGGATGGAAGTTTGCGTCATCCGCGGTCGGTTCGGGCATCAACTACCACGAGCGCACCGTTCGCTTTAAGTTCGGCCAATGAAACGCGCAATTCACGTGGTCGGTGCTGCCATCGTGCGAGACGGACAGGTCCTGTGTGCCCAGCGAAGTGCGAGCATGGCGCTGCCCAACAAGTGGGAGTTCCCCGGTGGCAAAATCGAAGCCGGTGAGTCGCCGCAGGCCGCACTCAGCCGCGAGATTTTTGAGGAGCTGGGGGTCGAGGTGGACGTGGGAGCGTTTGTGGCGCGGGGCCATCATGAGCAATCACACGTGGTCATCACGCTGGACGTCTACCTCGCGCGTTACCTGCGTGGCGACTGGTTCGCGAGGGAACACAGCGAGCTGAGGTGGGTTGGCCCGGACGAACTTTCGTCGCTTGATTGGGCCGAGGCGGACCTTCCTGCGGTCGACGCATTGCTGGCGATCTTGACCTAATAGATTTTCGCGCCGTTGGGTCCGGTCCAGTGAAAGTCATCGCCAAACCAGGCCATCGAGTCCCACTTTCCGTCACGCGTGTTGAACACCATGATGACGTCGCCCACACAGGCGGCGCCCAGACGACTGTCGGCGCTGACGGCAACGCCGCAACTGGCGCCGGCAGGCAAGGGTTTCTCCCAGAGCGTGTTTCCTGTTTCGGTCTCGCGCAGTTTCAACGTCCCGTCGACGACTTCGACGAACTCCCCGCGCATCAACGAATTGGTCGCAGCCCACTCCGTGCGGGCCTCGCGCGACCATGGCTGATAGCTCGGCGGGTCGAGCTTACCGACCTTCAAACTTCCGGAGACTGAAACGGCAACAATGTCTGTTCCCGATGCGGTCAACTGCTTGAGCGGCCCATCAAGTTTCATGACGCGCCGCGTTTTGCTCGGTGCATTCGATGACCAGAACGACACCACGCCGTCGGCGCCCGCCATCAGTAGGGCGTTGTCGGGCAACGCGAAGATCGGCCCAGACAGCGGCTCAAACTCGACGGTAAAGTCGGATCCTTGGCGGTTCAGATATTGCGCGAGTGTTTCGTCCGAACCTTGTTTTTCGAAGCTGTGAGCTTGGCCCCAGACGCGTAATTTTCCGGATGGTTCGGTGACAAACATGCTGAACACATCCGGTGCAAACCGGACCGCGGCGACCGATGAAATCATGTTCATGTTGAGGATGAGCGTCCCATCCGTGCTGACCACGCGGGCCGGAGACGAATTGATGACGGTGTATGTGCCGTCTGGCGAGACCGCCTCGATCCGGTAGCCTGCAGCCGGTGTATGTGCCTGGGCTTTTCGTGCCATGACGTTGACCAGCGCAATCTTGCCGTCGTGTGTCCCCAGTTGCAGCAGACCGTCGTTGGTGAAGTTGATGTAGCTCAACGCGGACTTGGAGCCCGGCGGCAACGCGCCCGCGGAGTTGCCTTCGGCCATCTCAACCGCCGCGACGGCGTTATCGCCGGTCGCCGCCTCGGTAGGGTCGCCCGGGTTTGATGGGGTCGATTGGGTCGATGACGCGCCACATCCCGCGACAAGAAAGAAGGCGCAAGACAGCACGGGA
>JAWKQR010000003.1:0-271912 GCA_041390025.1 bacterium | reverse complement strand
TGTCAAAGAACACGGCGTGGTCGGGGTTCGCTTCGCCGCGCGAAAGCGCTTCGCAGCCGTGAAGGCAGGCGACCGATTTGTGGCTTATGTGACCCAGCAAAAGTTCATCGACGGCGCAGGCCACATCACGAGCGATGTGTTCGAGAGCGATGAAGACGTCTTCAACATGGACCAAAACACCGCCCGCAAAGAAATCTACCGCCACCGAGTCACCGTCGAGTTTGATGATGTTGGCTGGGCCCGCGACGCCGGCGATGTCCTGTGGCATTTATCACCATTCGAGGACCTGACGACCACCACGCCGACCAATCTGATCTTCTGTCGTGGCGGCTTCGTCCAGATTTCAGACTCGGATGTGGAGCGTCTTCATGATTGATGGGGACCACATCCTTAGCGAGCTTGCGGTTTCCGCTGAATTGACGCGAGAGGACGCAAGATTCCTTGAAATCGTCGCGAATCTGACAAGCGGCCTGTACATTTGGATACATGGCCAGCCACCACGTTATCTCATGGAGGCACTCGCTCATCACACGCACAAGTTGGTTGAGCGAAAGACCCCCAAAGAGCTTTCGATCTGGGAACGTATCGTCGAGGCGGCGCACCGTGAACGACGGCTTCATGGCGCGGTGGCCTCGAAGCGGCCGGAAATTGACGCCCCGACTTTTTACACATCGGCAGACCTCGCCGTGAATCTTGCCTGGAAGCCCACCGACTCACAGGTCGTGGCGAATACTGTGGAAGCAATAATTGACGCCATCGAACCGATCATTCGGGGGGGAAATCACGTTCGGATCGTGGACAGATACTTCGCATCGCATCCCGGTCGCGCGTGCGAGTTCATTGGGGAACTTACCGCAAAATTGTGGCCGCGGGCATTGGTCGAAGTCTACGTATCCTCGGAAAGAATCAGGTTGCGGGAAGCAACTTTGGCACGGTCCGTTAACAACCTGTGCCACGTTAAGGTCTACAGCGTTGACGAAACACTCTTGCATGATCGCTCCCTCGGCACGCGTCGCGGTGTTGTTTCAGTGGGCGACGGTTTCACGGGTCGGCACGAACGAACGCTCAATATGCATCGGCGCGAGGTAGCGCATTTGGACGCTGAAATTCGAAAGTTCGGCAAAGTGCCCAATGTCATGCAGATCGGACCATAAAATCCCCCCATTGCGGCAAATCAAACGAAAGAAACACACGGACGAAAGTGATGGCAATTGTTGAATTGAAACGCCTTTCGGTGGAGAACTACCGAGCGGTGGGGACAAGAGTGGAAATCGATTTGGCTCCGATTACGCTTTTTTTTGGCCCAAACAGCGTTGGAAAATCATCGCTCTTAAATTCGTTG
Source organism: bacterium (assembly GCA_041390025.1). Taxonomy (GTDB): domain Bacteria; phylum Myxococcota_A; class Bradymonadia; order Bradymonadales; family Bradymonadaceae; genus JBFFMO01. The sequence continues at coordinate 270,570 of JAWKQR010000003.1, read as the reverse complement.
GATCTGCTTGCGAACGAAATCAGTGGAGCTAGTTTGCCATCCGTCGGAACCAAGGCTTATCGTGCGGGTCGGCAGTTTGAGATTCTAACAAAATTGGCATACAGCCCGCCCGGCTATAGACTTTGGGGGGTAGACGGACCATCAAAGAAGAGGCTTGCTCCGGTAAAGCAAGCAAAGCCTGATGACCTAGATTTGTCTTACGAAATGTCGGACATCAATGGAAGAGTCCAATTCGGTAACGACAACGCGTGGGTTGAATTTGTCGGTCACTCCGGCCTTTGGGTTGAACAATCCACACTGTCAGATGAAGAGTTTCACGATTTCGCGAACGCCTTTAGGGGTCAAACGTTTTCGGTCGGAACATACGAATGGGACATCGAACCTCAGAATTCCGATTTGCCGTTTGCAACAGGTCTCGCGGAGCCAAAATCCTACCCAACCCTCTCCATTGAATGGCTCATGTTTTCCGATGCCTTCGAAGATGTAAAGAACTGGCTAAAAGGAATAATACACTTAGGGGCTGATCGGACGCGACCGCGCCCGAGAGTCGTGAATAGAAGTCCTCTTGGGTTGGACCCTAGGAGTTGGACCGATGGGGGAGCCGCATGGGACCTTCTCGAAGCCGAGACGAGTTTCGAACTCACTGCACGCGTAAACGAATGGCTTCACGGGCATTTACAAACCGGCCATCGTCTGCACTCGAATCCTGCCCGTGTCACCATCGGCGACGAGACGTTCAGTTGGAGAGAAACCTTCGTCGAAGACATTGAGACGGGCGTGAAACTGGGTCTGAACGAAGTCGGCACTGGCATTTCCCACATTGTGCCGATCTTGGTCGCCGCATTTTCTGACGTTTCCAACACGCTCGTGGTCGAACAACCAGAGCTTCACGTCCACCCCGCGCTTCAAGCGACACTTGGTGATCTGTTGATCGAGTCGATGCAAACAAAAAGGAAGCGGTGGATTGTGGAGACGCATAGCGAGCACCTGCTGCTTCGCCTGATGCGTCGGATTCGTGAAACACCATTGGGACGTAACGATGGTTACAACCTCACCGCCGACGATGTAGCAATCTACTACTGTTCGCGGGGTAAGAAGGGTCTCGAAGTGAAGAGCTTCGTACCTCAACTCCCTACGGCGATTTTGCGGACGGTTGGCCCGAAGACTTCTTTAAGGAGAGGCTCGTGAGTTACTGGGCTGCCAAGCGACGAACGTCACTGACGATCACGACGGGTTATTCTCAGAGTCCTTGTTCCGATGATTTGCACACCCTCAAACAATCGGACTCTTCGTCGATGCAGCAAGCATCTCGCTTTGGATCGCCGGAGCATTCTCGGTGCACGGCTGGTTGTTCATGTAGCCGATGCAGGAATCCCTCGCGGTCTGTGAGCACGACCTGTAGACGTCTGAGCAACTCGCCTTGCATTGAACTCCATCGCTCGTTTTTGGCGAAAAGGAGTCGCGTGGCGGCAATGACGCGCACGCAACGATCAGACACGTCAAAGTCAGGAGCGGTGATTTTGCGGTTAGACATTTGAGAACCTCGTGTAGATGGATGTCTTACCATCCACTAGTCACCGGCACGGAACGTACCGAGATGCGACAATTCCGGAAAGCTAGGAGCAGGTCGGGTCCTGCGATGGGATTGAGGATGATCCGAACGGCCAAGATCTGGCTGTAGGTCTGTTCTGAAACGTTTAGCCACCCTTGAATTGCCCTCCGAGATGACCAGTTCGGATGTCCTCTTGCGAGAGCAGGATGAATCCCATCGTGTCGTCGTTGGCGAGGTCGCGGTCGATGAACACCAACTGGGCGGTGCCAAACTGGGAGCTTGGTGCGCCGTGGAAGGTTTCCGCCCAGATATACCGGTTCACGAAAGATGGGCATGAAGTTGTCTTCGTCCAAAATTCGCGTTTCCAACACGCTTACAAACCCCCTGGTCGACCGTGACCTCGGCGGTGATGTCAGGTTTGGCGAGCGCCTGCTCGATCTGACCTGCGAGCTCGAGGACCTCTTTGCTTTGCAGGATGGGATTTTGCGTAAATTCGCTGCGAGGTTGACCAGAGTTTCGGCGAGTGTGCCGGTCCCGTCCCACGGAGTGCCATCGACTTTGCCTGAATTCGCGAGCACACCGGCGAGTTGAACTCGGTAGTGCTAGCGCGGCGGAACCTCGGGCGTCTCGGGGTCTCCATTGTCTCGTCGATGATGAGCGATCATCGGTGGTCATATCGCCGTCTCCGCAGCCCACGAGCAACGACAAAACGACGAGTGACGCCCATACCAATCTGGTCAGCGTTTCCTCCCACAATCTCTTTTTTGGTGTTTTCTGACTCAGAATAGCGATCAAAAACGACGATGTAAATCGGTTTTCGAAGGAAATCGCGGTGTTCGGCACGTTGCGTTCCGGATTCAGAATAACGACGGGAATTCAATATTCTGGGGTTGCCGCTTGGCACGCTTGCTGTGTTCCGTTGGCGTACAATTTCCTACAGCAAAACCGATAGTCCAATTCCAACGCTGAACATGGTGTACGACCACATCAACGATCCCTGATTCCCCACGGTGGAAAGGTAGCTCAGCTCAGGGAGAGCACGGCTTTCTCGCTGACATAGAACGTGGGGCCGCCGCTGGGATTCCACACAAACGCGTTGCCGCTATGTCCGATAACGGGGTTGATGGCTACTGGCAGATTATGTAAGTAAAGAGTCTTAGACGTGGCACCAAACCCAACCAGACCATGTTTCCGACAGAACCGTCGGATTCTTTGATGTCGATCGTCTGAATGCCAAGCCTTGCCCCGAGCATCAGGTAGTTGTTCAAGGCTGCGACGAAGTCCACGTCCAGCCCAACCGACGACTCATACGGCTCTTGACTTCGAAGAGCTGAAAGTCCGCCGTTGCTCGTCCTGGTAGACAAAGTTAGACCGAGCGAAAAAGCCGATTTTTCTGCGCGGGGTCGTCGAAGACGTTTAGTTCGTCTGCAAAGCTTGGGGCGGACGACATAAAGATCGCCAGTCCGATAAGAGCTGTGTAGAAGCGGGCGGAAGTGGAAAACGGCATGAATCCTCGACTAGCAAGTGGTTCGGGCAAACTTGCCACCTCGTTCGGTACGCAGCGTGCCGACGTGACGTTTTCCTCCCAATATTGCGCGAAGATCTGCGGCGGATTCGGTGAGTCGAGCCGCTAGAATTGGATGTTGTTCGAAACTTCCGGGTTTCCGCCGCACGCATTTCGGCGCGGCACCGGAGTGAAAAGTTTCACAGCAAGGAAGAAGCTACAGGAAACCCAGACGACCAGGTGGCCAGTACTGAAACGGTACGCGGGCAATGCGCAACCAGCGAAAGCGCGGTCACACCCGCGAAGATGTGTCCGTGTTGATCATGAGCGCAGCGGCGGGCAATTCGACGACGCAGGCGAGCACCATGCACAAGGCAACAAAGCGCGAGGACTTCACTAAGCCGGCCTCGTGAAATCATCCTGTTGCGGTCTTCTGTGCTCATTACTGCCTCATCCAAAAGGGGCGCCTAAAAATCGGTTGAGTTCGTGGCGTCCGAATTTCCGTATCCCTTGGAATTCCTTGGCATTCGTTCGCGATGAGGTGGTCATCGTTCCCGTTTCAACTGGAAACGTGCGATGCGGTGCAAAACTAGCACGGTTGTGTGGCCGACGAACTAGAACACCACTTCATTCGTGACACCCGGTTTCCGCTGCAGGTATCTTGGATTTGAACCTTCTGGCCCCAGAGATGCACGGTGGCAATCATATTTACGCTGAACCAAACGATCAAAATGGGTATGCGCCAACGTTTTAGGCCAGCCACAGCGCACTCGTCAGCGCGGAAAAAGATGTGGCCGTAGACCAGCATTTCGGGGCTTGCCGGTCCGTCGATGTAGACCGAAATCAGCAGCTCCTTATCGCGCACACACCGCCAATGATCTGGGCGGCGAGTCGAAAGGCGTTTGTTAGCGTTGAGGTCACCATCAGTAAGTCCACTGATCCTGGAGGTCGCGATCCGATACTGCCGTTTTCAACGCGGTATTTGTTGACCGTTTTGTGGGGCGGTTGAATCGCCTTGATGGAAACAAAAGATCAACGACGCGAAACCCACGACCAACATGCGGACGGACGCGAATTTTGTCAGGAACAACTGCGTCGCCAACATCGCCGCCGAGGCCATCAGGAAATTGCTCGGCGGTGTCGACCACTGGCGAATCCAGCGCGTTCACCCCAAACAAAAGGCGCGCACGTGATGACCATCACCAGGATGGGGCGGCGACCGATGGCGGCCAGCGGGCTGAGGAAGAATTGAGCGGGCATCATCGGACCTCCTAGAACTGTATCAAAAGTAACTGTACGTTTGTCGTCCAGCGTCTTCGTATTTCTGTCGAAGCTGCGAACCGAGTTCGACGCCGAGGAGCATCAGTTGGCCAAGCATCACGCCCGCCGCTGCCGCTGCGACCTGACCGTAGCGGCTGGTCAGAAAGTGGTAGGGCGCCATCAATGTGGTTGTCATCGTTACCTCCTGCACCTCATCAAACTACCGGGCTGACGTGGTTACCGTGCGACCGCCATGTGAATTTTGTGTGAATCTGAGCAAACTCAAAACGGCTACCAGCTTCGGCGCGGCACAGACGTAGTGACCTGCGAGAGGTGGCCTGGCCTACCGCCCGTTGGTTTCTTCTTTGGGATTTCTTACATGCGCGTATTGACCGTGATCGCGTTCGCGTTTTTGGCGAGCTGTTACAGTGATGACTCAGTGGCTCCAATGTTCGCGGAGCAGGACGTCGACCAACCACGGCCGCTGGAACTGCTTGTCCCGCCGCCTATGTGCCGGGTGTTGCGATCAATCTGCTCGCGCAGGTCGCTGGCTTCATCGTAGACGAGAGTTCACCACATGCTCACGTCGACCGACCGTGCGGGGATGGACCATCACTCAAGGATGTGAGTTTCCTGTGTTCCTCTCGAACAAGACCCTGCGGTGGCAATGTGTAGAGCCCGCCGTGTGTCGTGTTAAGTTGCGTGCGGATTTTGTGGAGTCTTCGCGTGGCGCCAGCTCTCGATCGTCTGCGTCCTGGGGCCCACCGACGTTTCACAGCGGGCCCCCGGCTGTCGTCGTCGGTCAGCCTGTGAACTATTTGGCGGCGCGTGAAGATGTCCATGTGGACGCAGGGAACGATCACGAAAAGCACCAGCGACACTGCGGCGGGGACGTGGTCGAAGATGGGAGCGTGTGTGGGTGCTCACGGCAGACGACGACCAACGCCAATGCACGATCGGACTGAGGCAGCAGCGACAACGGTTGGACGGAGGTCGCGTGGGCTGTCACGCGCCTCGTCGGTTGGCCCCTAGAAGTGCACACACGCGCTTATGCCTCCAACGCCTTGCCACTTGTTGGGCGGAGTCGGAGTCGTGAATCTGGCCTGGTGGAGTTGCTTCCAACTGGGCACGTACTCGTTGTTCGGTGTCGTTGAACCAAGGACATCGTCATGTCGGTTTTGGACGATCTGACGCAGCCGCTGCCGACAGGTACGCCGCTGATGCCCATCCCTGGTGAAAAACAGCTGCGGTACGCGTCGGCGAATTCTAAGTCACGACCGGTTTCGTTGATGTGAATAATGAACATATCGCGAACGCCTGTCGTTCCAGGCGTTTGCGGATCGGTGACAGGTAGCGCGCGGCGTCGGCATTTTGGCGGCGCGATGCGTACGTCCTCCGCCAGTTGGACTAGGGTCTTCGTTGACGAGCTCAACGTGGTCATCCGGATTTGCACGCCCCGGGAGCGCGCTCAGTCGAGCCTGAAGCGTCTCGGGGCGAACGGGTTCGTCGAGCCGCATGGTCGAGGCGCATCCGACCATGCTTAGCAACGAAATGGCCAAGAAAATCTGGGCGACAGACCTTGGGTTGCGCAACAGAACCGCAAACTTGAGGACCGGTCGAGGCGCTGCTCGGCTTTCGCCGAATTCGGCAATTGAAAATTGCCGACCCAATCCCGATCCCAATCCCATCCCCGGCGCTGACCGCGTGTTCGGCTTCGCCGACTCCGCAATTGGAAATTGCCTACCCAACTCAACCTAACCTCGGCGCTGACCGCGTGTTCGGCGCGGCCGAATGCGGCAATTGGAAATTGCCGACCCATCGTTTGCCCGTGGCAGACTCATGAACACCATCAGTCTTTGGTTTTCGTGCAAAGGGGTCGTTTGGCCGCGTCCGTTAAAAAGCCCAGACCGGAACACTGCACATCGTTTGATGCGTCCACGGCGCAGATGCCTTCTGCCGGTCATGGCCCACTTTTCGGTCTTGAACGGCAGAGCATATGTTTGGGGAAGGCCTGTCCCCAGCACAAGATTTGGTCGTCGTCGCGCACCGCGCACGCGTTCAATCGCGTCGTTCGGAGTTCGCGGAACTTGCCCTCCGGTTGGTTTGTTACGGCGCCGAAATAGTCGCCGCCCCAGCATTTGACCTGGTCGTCGGGTGTGATGCCGCAACCAAAAATCTGCCCGAGGGCGAGAAGCTTTGAACTTTTTGGCCGGAGTTTTTGCCAAGTACTTTTTCCACTCCGGAAGTCAGCCAGCATTTCAAGGTGCCGTCGGCCTTGAGTCCGCACCCAAACAGTCTGCCGTGTTGCACTTCGGCGTAACTTTTGACGTCGGCGTTTCGCTCATCGATGGTCCCGTGAACGTTCGTGACCTGAAACGTGGCGCTGAAAACACTGAAAACTTGCCTTTGTTGGTAAAAGTTCGGATTCGCTGGACTCGATGGTGGTCACGCCCGCAACGCGTCGTCATCGTAGTTTGGCTAGTCTACAGAACACGGTGTCGTCCGCCTGAACTGCGCAGGCGCCAACAAACCCGATATATGTTTGTAAATCCCACGCAGGTTCTGGCACGTGTTGCCCACGAAACGCCCATCGGGTGTCAGGCCGGCGATCCGATCGGAATTCATGTTCATGAACACACGCGCCTGCGCCAATGGCGTATTGAGTGCCTCGATGCCGTTCTCGCACTGCCACTCATCTGCGGATCTGGAAACTGCCGCTCCATCTGAATGAGCGTTGGCGCGTGGTTTGGCGCACATCCAACGCTGGCCGACGATGTTCGTATTGACGCGAAAATCGTTTGCTTGGGCGGATCTGGGTATCGACCATTGTGTTCACATCGGATCTGGCCGTCCACACCCAGTCCACACGAGGATTCGCGTGTGCGGATGGCTTTGACAAACTTCCCGGGGATGGTCGCCATAAACTTCGTGTTTGGAACTGAGTGTTCGTCGGGTCGTCGGGGCCGATGCGAAAACGGGTAGGTTGGCCAGAGGCAGTCGGCGCGCCTTCGGCGACGGCGCAAATCCCTGTTCCGTCAAAAATGGCCTTGTAGGGGCCATCCGCGAGCCGAATCGCCGGGGCGTCGACGAAGTTGCTGATCTTGCCGTTCGCCGGACGTGCACCAAAGGCCTGGCCGTGTCGATGGCGCAAACTTGTAGATTACCGGTGGCTAGCGCGGTGTATTTCCCTTCGAACTGAACGCCGTCTTGAAACGTGGACCCCATGTTCTTCCAGCAGCTGACGTCGCCGTCGACGCCGAGCGCACAGTAGCCGCGATGGTAGGACACGATGTTCGTAAATCGCCCTGAGGGCGGAGTTTCGTAAGACGATGGCTGTTCGCGCTGTGTTTCGCGCACCGCAGTGTGCCATCCCGCTGAATTTGGCAAAACCCATACTCCGACACCGCCAGGCGTTGGTCCACAACCATAGGCTCGCCGGTCGGCGACCCGGAGTCTGCCGCACCATCCTCAACATCCGCCGAGACGTGAGCACAACCGCCGAGGGCGGCAACCATCCACAAAATTAGAAATCGCATACAAACACCCATTAAGTCCGGGGCCAAGACGTAGGGGGGCTGTAGGATTATTCATGGGTAACCGGGCCGTTGGGCCACACGACCGCTTCTTTGACGTTCACGATGGGCTCAAAGCCCGCGTCGTTTTCTGATGTTCGCTTCCGAGGGACCTTGTGTTGTGGTTGTGGTCGCCACAACGTTTCGCCGCGCACCTCAAACGACGTCACCGAAACCAGGTTCTCGTAATACCCCAACGACGATCCGTTTCCGGGGCTCCTCCAGACCACCGAGATATCGTTGGAGGATTTGGTGTCGTTTTCGAACCGGAAGATGACCACATCTTGGGTAATTGTTGTCTCCGCCAACCAACACATGAAAACTGATCATGCAGTTAGGACCGGTTCAGCAGCTCCGCGCGCGTCTCGGTTGCGTCACAGTTTGTGATGTCGTGCTTAAAAACGTCTTCGCACAGGCCGTCTGAACAGGTCAGATGGACGTCCACCGCGTCATGTGACTTGGCCTCGAGCTTGACCACGAATCCGCTGGGCCATGTTACGTATCGCGGTTGAGTCGCACATCCCACAATCGGAATTTTGAGGCGATAAAACCTCGAGACTTGCACGACAGGCCGCACTCGGCGCCTTCAGGTCGAGCGGCTGCTGGACGGGGTGAGCCGTTTGGCAGGACGTCAAAATCAGCGATGAGAGTAGCCATTTCATCGTATGCCTTGGGGCTAGGACCATCGTTCCAGAACCGGTACAAGGTGCAGCACTTACGCCAAGCGCCTCGGCGGCCGCCTCGTCTTCACCGTGGTCGCGTTGCAGTTGGGAGCGCGAGATCTGGGTTTATGACCGCGCGTCGGCGCCGGGCCGGATGGGGCACCGACGTCGACGCGGCTTTCTCGGTGTGCAGCGGAAGACGAATCTCGTCTGCCGAAATGACATCGCCCGCGGCAAAAACGGTCGCCGCACGCAGCACATTTTGCAGTTCACGCACGTTTACTTTCCACGGATGGCTCACGAGCAATTTCAGCGCATCGAGCGACGCTGATTTTCCACCCTCGGACTCCAAAATCTTTTGCGCGATAATTGCGATGTCGTCGGTGCGCTCGCGCAGGGGTGGAATCGCTCAGTGTGACGGGCGCAATTCGATAAAGATCTTCAAAAGTGAATTGCCGGCCTCGACCATTTTTCGCAAGTCGCGATGCGTGGCCGCGATTCGCAACACGTTGATGGCGACGTCGGAATTCGAACCCACCGGAAACGTACTTTGCGCTCCTGCAAAACGCGCAACAATTTGACCTGCATCGAAGCTGGCATTTCGCCGACTTCGTCCAAAAACGACGGTGCCGGAATCCGCGGCTTTGAGGATGCTGCCACGCGGTCGCTGTCCGCGGCTCAAATGCCCCTTTTTGTGACCAAAAAGCTCGGATTCGAGCAGGGCGTCCGTGACAGCCCCGCAGTTGACGGCCATGAACGGACCTTGGCTGCGTTCGGATGCTGAGTGAACTGCGCGCGCGATCAATTCTTTTCCCACCCCGGATGTCACCCGGGTGCCGTAAATGACGACTGGAGCCCGGCAAGCGCTAACGCGTTCGACGCGGTCCAAAACGGATCTCCATCTCTGCGCGAGCGCGATGATTTCGGGAAATCGATCTTTGCTGCGGCTGGCGCGTTCTCGTTCGACTCCGATGGCGAGGTTGGGCCACGCGTTATTCCAAGCCGACGACCTCGGCTTTAGCGGACAGTGAGCTCGGCCAATTGTGCTTGTGCTGCTTTGAGCTGTTTGCGGTTCAGATTCCAACGCTTCAAAGGTGCCGTGCGTTGGTAATGGCGAGCGCGAGCTGATGGCCAAAGGCTTCCATCATGCGGGGGCTTCTCCGGTAAATACGCCAAGGGAGTAGCGGTGGTCGAGGTAGATCGCGCCCAGAAGCCCCGAGGCATCGCGGATGGGCAATACGCTAAACAATAATTCGTCAATTCCAACGCATGTGGATCGAGCGCGACGCATTAAAACGTGCGTCTTCGCGGGCGTTGAGCGTCAGTACGCTGCGCCCGTGCGCGCGGCTTCTTCGGCGATGGTCGTGCTGACCTCAAGGTGGGGCGCGCAGGAATCGGATTCCCATCCACGTCGCGGCTCGCCGCGATGGATAGATCGTTTCCAACCCGCAACAAGATGAAAACCGCGCTCGGCTTGGCTGAGCGAAATGGCGATTTCGAGCGCCTCGGGCATCAGGGCGTCAAGCGAAGGAGACCGCAGGATGAGCTCGTTCATCGACAACATGCGGTAAACGGTTCGACCGATGTCGGCCTGGTGCGAGGACCGCGACGTTCGGCACACTGGGCGCGGGGGTGGGGGCGCTTGGTCGGCGTTGCGAGCGCGCGGGCCCTTCGCGGCGCAGCTCACGCGTAAGGCCCATGCCCACGATGTTTCGCAGACTCGTGCACGAGCGCGACGATCTCCGTCGCGAGCTCGTTGAGGCTTTCGCGCTCGCCGAGCAGGAACGGCGCCTGGCGGAGCACCAATTTGTGGTTGCCCATCGTCTGCGCGGCTTGCAACGCGCGGCGAAACGATTCGATGCCCGCCATGATCCCGACATCGCCCCCGGGCACTCACTGCATGCGTGCTCGCAGCATCGTTTGGTGGGGTTCTAAATCGTCTAGATTTTTGACCGACGATGCGCTCGCGCGCCTGGTCGAGCAGCAGCTCGGCACGCACCAATTCGCCGGTTCGAAGCGCGACTTCTGCGGCCGAGAGCTCAAGTTCGGCGTGCTGGTACGACGAGAGATCGGGCAGGGTCAGGGGCGGCCTCGAAGTGTTTGCGGGCGCCGTCGAGGTCACCGCGCAACACGAGCAGGTCCCCGGCCAGCGCGTTGCACATCACACCGATGGCCTTCAACCCAGCCTCGCTGGTGATGGTCACAGCTTATTGAGCACCAATTCGGCCTCGTCCAACCGCCCAAGCGCGAGGTCAACGTTGGCTTGATTTGCCAGCAGCAGCGCCTTGGTGGAGGCACGTGTGTGTTGACCGGAAGTTCTGATGCCCCGCGCGTAGTGCTCGCGCGAGGCCTAGGCGTCCCTGTTTGTGGTAGGCGGTTCCCCATTGCTTATTGGTAGGTCGGCAGGTCGCCGAGCAGTCCAGCGGCCCTGACGATTTCGAGCGCACGCAGGTGCGATGTCGTGGCGCGTTCGAGTTGTCCGGCGCGCGTCTGGCCGATGGCGATGTAGGCGCGGGGGTGGCGCGCGACGAGCACCGCGGGGTCTCTAGGCGCCAGGCGCTCGGCGATGGACTCCAAGGCTGCGATGGCGTCGGGGTCGCCCGACATCGCGGCGCCGGCCCACACAAAGACGTCCAGTTGTTCTTTGTGGGCCGCATGGTCGGGCAGCGTCAGGCCGTGTTCGGCGTGGGCCTGTCAGACTGACCGGAAGACAGTAGTGAGCTGAGCGCGCCAAAACGCGACCTGGGCTGAGTCCGGCAGACCTTCTAGGGCGCTTAATCCCTCGGTGTGCCGGCCGAGCGCGGCAGAAGTTGCGCGAGCAGGAGCTGTGCGTTTTGGGCCTGAAGGTGCGTGATCAACGCCGCGAGCGCATCGGGATGCCGGGCGCCGCGAATGGCTGCGGTGGTCCAAAACTCCAACGCGTGGTCGACGTCGACCAATTGTTTTCGCCCGGCACTCTTCGCGGCCGATTCCACCAAGGTTTGGCACAGCGCGGCGAGCTCGCCGAACGCGCATTGGTCAAGCAGGCGTTGCGCCCGTGTGCGCCACGGCCCGATGGCTTTGAGCGTCTGCGTGTCCAAAATCCGCGAGGTGGCGATGTAGCCAAGCTCACGGTTCAGCGCCAGTTTCAGCGCGCCCGGTTGCCCGCTCGCCTGCTCCACAAGCTCGTCAAACCGTGGTGCCGCGATCGTGCGGACGTCCGAGCGCAGCGTCTGCGCCCGCCACGCGCGCCAGAAGTCCTGCGAACCGCCGGGCAGGGGCAGTGGCGTGCCGCTACCGCCGTGCGACAGGCGCAGCAGGTTTGGCGCGTCGACCGGGGTGCCCCACCATTGTTGGAAGTCCGGCCCGTGGTGCTCGAGCTCTCGCACCATCAAACACAGGCCCGGTTCGACGCCCGCACAGGCCGCCTGCACGGCCGCCCAGAGGCGTTCGATCACGTTGGCCAAGTCCCCGGCGAGCCTCACGCGCGCGCCATGGGTCTCGAGATGCGACAGCAGCGACGTCCACGGCCCATCGCCTGGGGATGGCACGAGCTCGACGACCTCCCACCCCGACAGCTGCAGGCGCAGGCGGTGTTCGTCGAAAAAGATGGCGCGCGTCTCGGGGTCGTCGCAGACCAGCCGTAGATTTCCCGGCGTCAAGGCCAGCTGGTGCGCGTCGCTGTGGGACTCCCGGACAACAACCGCCGACGATGACTTCAACGCGTACGTCTGCTCGAGCGCGAGCAGGATCTCGGACAAGGTGGGCCGGTCGTCGGGATTGGCGCTGAGCATGCGGCGCACGAGCGCGGCTGTGGCCGATGGCATCTTTGCCAGGTCGACGTCGCCGTTGCGATGGGCGCTTGCCCACTGCGCCAACGACGCGGCCGAGTGCGCAAATCGGCCAAGGAAAACGTACGCGAACACGCAGCCGAGCGCGTAGACATCGGACTTGCGGGTCGGCGGCTGCTTGAGCCACGTCTCGGGGGCCATGCACGATGGGTTGCCGAGCACGTGGCCTTCGACCCCGGAAGTCGTCGCGAACAGCGCCACGTCGATGAGCCACAATCCGTCATCGTTGATGATCACGTTTCCGGGGTGCAGGTCGCCGTGCACAACACCAACCTCGTGCAGGTCGCGCACGATCGTGGCCAACTTCAGGCACGTCAGCGCCGGGTCGATGTCACGTGCACCCTCAAGCGGCGACCCGTCGATGTAATCGCGGCACGCCATGACCCATTCGTGTTCGACCGGGAGTCCTAGACGTTCGCGTTCGGTGCGGGTGAGTCGCTCGAAGCTTGCCCAGGGCTGCACCCCGTCGAGCACCGGGAGTTGTGCTTCCATGACGTCCGCTGTGACCGGCACACATTTCACGATCTGGTCGCGCAGCCGCCATGTGCGCACAGGGCCCTGTTGGGTCAGCGGCTCGACGGAGGCCAGCGCATCGGTCAGTCGTTTGGACATAAATGACATAATAGCAATATGGCATGAATTGGCAATAAAGTGACATTATGACACTAGTCTTGGCGGGGTTTCGCGTAACATGTTGGTTTTGCGGTGTTTTGATGCGTCCAAGATTCTTGGCACGGCCTGTGCTCTATCCCAAGGCGTAACCAAATGACGCCAAATGGAGGCACCCATGAACCGCTACACTACCTCACTCCTCGTTGCCCTGATCGCAGTCGGCTGTGGAAACCAAGACGGCGTAGAAGTCTCGCGCCAAGACGCCGAAACCGAGATCTACCGCGAAGCCCTCGTCAATGCCGACGACGTCGAGCTCAGCTTCGAGAGCGACGGCACCCGTCGCCAAGCGCTCGCCGGTGAACAATCCGGGCTGGCATCCTTGACCGCCGACGCCGTCATCGGCACCAACAGTCTCATCGTGGGCAACCTCGCGATGATGCGCATCATCGCTTCGTTCCCGCCCACCGCCATCGAGGACAACGCACGCATCTGGGAAGGCGAAGACGACGGGAAATTTTACCAAGTACGCATCGAAAAGTCGGCCACGCCACGCGGAACCCGATTTGATTACACGCTGCTCGGCCGCGACGCAGCCGACGCCAACGCCGACCTGTTGCCGCTCATCGATGGCGACGTCGTGCGCATCGAAACACGACCGGGAGTCCTTGGTCGCCAAGGTTTTGGTGTGTTGCGATTCCACTTCGACAACGTCAACACCATCGACCCGAGCGAGGGCATCTCGGGCACCGGCCGGATCGCTTTCCGTCGCGTGGGCGGCGTGCGCCAGGTGCGCGTACGTTTCCTGAACTTCACGTCGCCCAGCGACCCCGAATTCCCACCGGCCGCCGCGTACGAATACGTGCAGTTGCCGCTCGGCGGAGGCGCGATGAAGTGGTTCTCGGTCGGCGACGTGCTCAAAGACGGACAGCCCTACGAGAACATCGCGGTCCACTCGGCATGGCGCAAGGACCTCAGCGGCGTGGGTGCGGCCAACGTGTTCGGCGGCAGCTTGGACGTCGACTACTGGCACCTGCTCGAGTGCTGGGACTCGACCTTGTTGAAGGGATACGAAGCCATCGCAGTGCCCGGCATGAACTTCAACGACGGCGACGCAGCAAGCTGCTTCGCTGCACCGGAAGACCTCGATGTCCCCGAGTACCAGGATTCGTTGCCCGACGAGGATCCCGAGATCCCAACCGCGCATCCCGAAGAAGTTGAAACTGCCGAGTAGGACGTGCACGCTGTCCGGGAGACCTGAGGTCTCCCGGACTTCGCCTCTCCGGGAGATTCTAGGTCTTCCGGACTTTGTCGTTTAAGTCAGGACCCTTTGTTTGTCGGGTGAAGTCATGAAGCTGAAAATCGCGTTGCCAATGTTGATGCTGCTCGGGTGTGGCCCCGTCGTGACCGAGCCCATGCCCGACATCCCGCAGACCGTCGAGTACGAGACGGTGCGCGTCGAGTACGGCACCACCGACCTGCTTGATGCCCCGGCCGATGCGCGCCAACAACCGCTGGTCGGTGAGGCCTCGGAATTGGCGCTTTTGACGCAAGGATTTGTGCGCGGAACGAACAAGGCCATTCGTGATCAAATTCAATTGGTCGAGCGCGTAAGCGCCGACCCGCCGACCGCCTACGCAGACGGTGTCTGGACCTGGGAGTACGCCAGCGCGACTGAGTATTTTCTGTTCCAGATCACCGAAGGCGCTGACGGCGGCTACAGCTACAGCTTCTCGACGGGGACCGACGCGTCCACAGCGCTGGTGGTCTTCGACGGTCAGTTCCAACCGCGCGAAGGTCGACTGTTGCGCCAATCCGGAACAGGAATTTTGCGCTTCCACTTCGACAACATCCCACAGCCTGGGCCGCAGAAAGCCAGCGGCACGATCAGCGATCGCGTTTCGTGCGATCGGCGGCGTGCGGCAAGTCGAACGCACTTCCTTGACTTCACCGAGGGCGTCGAGCCGCCGTTAACCGCCGCGTACGATTACATCCAGCTGCGCAGCGGTCAGGGACGTTTCCGTTACTCCGCACGCCAGGATTTCAAGAGGACGGCGAGCCCTATGAATTGGTGGGCTTCAACGGCGCTTGGACAACGGAACAGGCTGGGCGAGTCGCGGTACGCATCGAAGGGGGCAGCCTCGAGATCAACAGTCTTGTTCGACGAATGTTGGATTCGATGGGCGTGACCACCTACGCCGACGCCCGTCCTGACCTACCAAACTACGACGCGGCGCGGCCACCGACTGCGAGGTCAGCCTGCGCGGCGTGTTGCTCGCCGCGCCCGAGTTTCAAACACCGGTGGGCGACCCCGTCATTCCGTCGGCCCACCCCGACGAAGCGGCCGAGTAGCAGCTTGTAGCGTAGCCGCGCTAGAGATCGGTCGCGCAATCGTGATGGGGTTCCCGACTCTACTGTTTTTGGGTGACTCATGACCGACACTATCCTCATCACCGGCGGCGCCGGATTCATCGGTTCGGCGCTTGTGCGCTACCTCATCGCCAATACCGACTACCATGTCGTCAACGTCGACAAGCTGACCTACGCCGGCCATTTGGCGTCGATCCCTGATGCTATGCAGAGCTCGCGATACACCTTCGCGCAGGTCGATGTATGTGACCGCGCCGCGATGGAGGCGTTGTAGCGAACACCAGCCGCGTTACGTGATGCATTTGGCGGCGGAATCCCACGTGGATCGCTCGATCGACGGACCGTCGGAATTCATCCAGACGAACATCGTCGGGACGGCCGTCATGCTCGAGACCGCACGTTCGTATTACGACGGCCTCGACGCCAAACGAAAGAGGACTTCCGGTTCCACCACATCTCGACCGACGAGGTCTTCGGGGAGCTCGGCGAGACCGGATTTTTCACCGAAGAAACGCCGTACAGCCCGCGTTCGCCGTATTCGGCGAGCAAGGCGTCAAGCGACCACTTGGTCCGCGCGTGGTACCACACGTTTGGACTTCCGGTCGTGATCACAAACTGTTCGAACAATTACGGGCCGTACCAGTTCCCCGAAAAATTGATCCCCGTCGTGCTGCTTAAGGCCCGCAGCCACGAGAAGATCCCCGTGTACGGCAAGGGCGAAAACGTTCGTGATTGGCTGTATGTCGACGACCACGTTCGTGCGTTGCTGACGGTCGTCGAAAAGGGTCAGATCGGCGAGACGTACAACATTGGCGGACACAACGAGAAACAGAACATCGAGGTCGTCCGGACGATTTGCGGAATTTTGGACGAGTACGAGCCTGGGTTCAGCCACGCGTCCTTGATCTCGTTTGTGACCGACCGTCCAGGCCACGACATGCGCTACGCGATCGACGCATCGAAGATCGAACGAGAGCTTGGCTGGAAGCCGCAGGAAACCTTCGAGTCTGGCATCCGGAAGACCGTGGTGTGGTACCTCGAAAACTTGGATTGGTGTCGCACCGTGCTCGGCGACGCCTCGAAAATTGACCGGCTCGGGCTCGGAGGTTCGAAATGAAAGGCATTATCCTTGCCGGTGGAGCCGGCTCACGACTTCATCCCGTGACCAAGGTCATCAGCAAACAATTGTTGCCGATCTACGACAAACCGATGATTTATTATCCGTTGTCGGTTTTGATGTTGGCCGGAATTACGGAAATCCTGATCATCTCGACCCCTCACGATCTGCCGCTGTTCGAGCGCATGTTAGAGACCGGCGAGCAATGGGGCATTAAATTTACATACGCGGAACAGCCATCGCCCGACGGTTTGGCGCAAGCCTTTATCATTGGCGAAAAATTCATCGGCGATGATTCGGTGTGTTTGGTGCTCGGCGACAATATTTTTTACGGGTCCGACCTGCAGGAAAAGGTCACCAAAGCCGCCACGCTCGAAGAAGGCGCGGTGGTCTTCGGCTACCAAGTGGGCGACCCCGAGCGTTATGGCGTCGCGGAATTCGACAAGGATTTTAAGGTCCTGAGCATCGAAGAAAAACCCAAAGAACCGCGCTCGAATTGGGCGGTCACCGGGCTGTATTTCTACGACAATTCCGTGGTCGAAATTGCAAAAAATCTAAAACCATCACCACGCGGCGAATTGGAAATTACCGACGTGAACAAGGCGTATTTGGAGCGTGGTCATCTGCACCTTCAGCGCTTGGGCCGAGGGTTTGCGTGGCTCGACACAGGCACCCACGGCTCGTTGCTCGAGGCGTCGAACTTCGTCGAAACGATCGAGAATCGTCAGGGTCTCAAGGTCGCTTGCCCCGAAGAAATCGCGTGGCGTCAGGGCTTCATCGACGATGAAGGACTTGTGAAAGCCGCGTCGTTGCTTGGCAAATCCACCTACGGCGAATACCTGCGAGGGCTCATCAAACACGGCAAGGCTTGGTAGTTTCTGCGGGGCCGCGTTCGATTTTGCACGGGATACGTCAGGCCGAGGCAATCATGTATGACCATCTATCCCTCGGCGTATGCGACCTGGATCGTTCGGTCGCGTTTTACGACGCCGCTTTGGGCGCGCTGGGACTTGTGCAGCTTTGGGTGACACCTCGTGCCGCTGGTTATGGCCCAGCCGGATTTACCGGCGAAGCCCCGTTTGCGGTCATTGCGTTCGGCGAGGATGCGAAACCAAGTGTTGGCCTGCACGTCGCCTTTTCCGCGCAACATCGTGACCAGGTCGACGCCTTCCACGCCGCCGCGCTCGCCCAAGGCGGTGTGTGCGACGGGCCACCGGGCATCCGGGAAAACTACGACCCCGGGTACTATGCGGCGTTTGTGCTCGACCCGAGCGGGCATCGGCTCGAAGCGGTTGTGCACGAGGCCACGCCATGACGTATTTTGCGTTTCGGTATTTTGGTGACCGATTCGCACTCGCGCGCGCAGAGGGGCCGTGGGTCACGTTCTTCGACAGTTTCGTGGACCTTTTGTCCGACGCTTCAAGCGCACTAGCGGCCGACACAAAACCCCTGTTTTCGATGTACGTGCCTGACCTGGCCGTGCTTGGGTCCGTGGAGCCGTTTACACCGACAGATCAGCCGAAAGATGCGAACTTTGTTGGGGTCAGGTTTGATGCCGAACACAACGTGTTTCGCGCGTGGTCCGAAGACGGCATTGAACGCGACGCGACGGCGCACGAGAGCCTTATCTACTGCGATGTCCAGGCGTGTTCGGTGTTGGGGTTGGACGAACTAAAACTTCGACTTCTGGAAATGTCATACGGCTTCATCCCGAGCTTCCAATATCGTATCGAGCGACACTATCGCTCGCACTTTGAGCCGTACATCGAAACGATCTCGGGCACTGACAAGGCGTTTGACCGGAAGACCCGCAAAGACGCCTTTTCGACCCTTTTTGACACCCGAATCATCCCTGCACTGGCCCAACACGGCTTCGAGCGCGACACGCCGCGGTCAATGCGGTTGGTCAAACGCGGCGAGGATCTATCGGTCTTCGTGTTGTTCGAGCACATTTCGTTTGGGTCAGGCGCGTATCAAGTGTCGGTCGTTTGGACGTCGGATCCGTCGGCGGATTTTGACGACGAATGCGCGATCGGCGAGCTGGCACCGCGGTTTCCGTATCACACGAACTTGACGATTAAGAGCCAGAACAGGGACATTTTGGCGTACGGCATCCAGGGCTGGCTGCGGGTTTTTGAGCTGTACCTGATGCCGTTTATTTCGCGAAATTTGTCGCTTGATGATGTGCGCCGTTGGGTCGATGCCGACCGTCAGCTGAACGCCGACAAAGCCGCGTTGGCGTTGCCGCCGATGTCCCCGCGCCATGCGTACTCGCTGGTTGTGATGCCGCGTGTGGTGGCGGAGCTGGGCTTGTAGGTCGGATGGACGTTACAAGTTGCCGTTCCCGCGCGTGAGGTCCCAAGTGTAGAGGTTGAGACCCTCGTAAAACTCTTGGTCGAAGCCGAACTCAATCTGTTGGGCAATCCAATCGTCATAACTGCTGCCGGATATCGACGTATCATCAGCGCCTGCGCCCACCAGTGGGAGTTCCGCCCCTACCGGTAAACCGATTTCTTGGCAAGCAGCGCGCGGGAATTCCTTGGCGATTGGCGTTGGATTGTTTCGGAGTTTCGGCCACAAATACTCGACTTTTGCCAGGGACGAAAAATCCAACGGATCGTCGGGCCGGTCATCGAGTGGAGCAGAATAAACACGGTCCGCCAAGAAGTCCTGCTTGAACAAGGGTTGCACCGCCGGACTTCGCCAGACGCCGGGTTCCATGGTTTCCACGATGACCTGTCTGGCTTCTGCCTCAGGGAGTTCGGCTGAACAACAACCCTCAAAGTAGAATCCCGGTGGGCCACATTGATTCTGGCTTTTCCGGCCCGCCGTGTCGGTAAAGCGGAAGAAGCCCACGAAGCCGGCGCCAAAGGGCGGTTGTTCAAGACCAAGGGCCGATGGATCAGACTCTTGTGGTTCACGACTGTATAGGTAAGTGCTCCACACTAGGTACTGGTCGGATTCACATCGGTTGCAGACGCTTTCAACGGTTGTTCAATCGCGGGGCCCAAACGTCATCGTCGCCCGATAGGCACCACATCCGGCGACGGTCTGCATGTTCAAAACGTATTCGTCGCCATCACGTGACCACTCATAGCCCTCGGTCACGTCACCGCAGCCAAACTCGTAGGTGCCATAGGTATCCGCAGACCACTCGGTAGACGCAGTTGTGGTCTTGTCGTCGCCACACGACAAAACCACAACCGACAAGACAAGCAAAAGAGACTTTTTCATTCGCAAGCGCACTTAGTCGAAATGAACAACGATTGCCCCCCACTCGAGTTCATGATTGACTCGTCGGGCACGCTGTCACATCGCTCATACCCTGTCCCACCCGACTCATAAGTCGACTCCCCGTTAATTTGCCCCAAGAAGACATGTTCGTAGGTGGCGCACTCTTTGCCGTACCGACGACAAAGTTCCTCACAGCTGATGCGATCTTCGGTTTCATAGAATGTCGGGCCGGCATCTTGCTCAGCGTCTGACTGGGCATCGATAACTACATCCGGCTCCACGGACATGTCTCCAGCGTCCGTTGAATGACTAGAATCACTTCCTACGTCCTGACCGACAGTAGGAGAATCATCAGAACTACACCCTTGGCAGAACCCCAAGGCAAAGACCAAAACTACAAAACGCTTCATTTGAGGCTCCCAATCATGATTCGTCGGTGGGCTTAAGGGTAGTAAAACCGCCACGCCGTGGCAAATCCGTCTCGCCATCGCAATTCGTATGCTGCACCCAGTTCGGACCATCACCTGCCTGTGAAAGATAGCGTAAATGGACAGGTCGTCGTGGTCTTCCCTGGTTACGAGATCGAATCCTTCGTTTGAATCGGGTCGACTTTGCGAGATCATTTCTCATATTCCCATATGGTGGTGATGCCACGCATCGTCGCGGAACTAAGCCTGTAGGATGAAGGCTGTGTGGGCTTCGCCCATTCGGCAACCGGAGGCTGACCCAGTTGATTCGGAGCCAAAAAACCAACGTCCTGTGGCTTCGGCCCATTCGGCAACCGGAGGTTGCCGACCCAATCGCGTAAACCGGCAATTTTATTCTGAAAATTCGAAGCCGCACTTCGATTTTTCAAGGAATCCGACTGATACGCATCCGATGCGGCACAGACGATGAGTGGCGCAAGTGTGATAGGCCCAGCCCCGACTCGCAACTACGCAACGCTTCCCACAAAAACCTCTCCGGCCTTGGTCCCCACAACAAGCCGATCGCCAACAAACGCAGCGCATTCCGCGATCGGTCCGCGACCGACGGTTGACATCTCTCCGTCGGTGCCCACGCCCATGATCGTGTTGCCGTGCCACGCCAAAAGGCGATCGTTGGCAGGGTCGAAGACCAATTGATCCAAGCTGGTACCACTGACGATTTTCTCTGGCGCGTGCGTGGACAGGTTGAAGATTGTCAACGTGTCGTTCCAGCGCGTAAACGCGACCCGGTTTGCGTCGATCCGTGCGAATGCCCGCATGCGCCCACCGGCGCCAAGGTCGACCGTGTCGATGAGCTCGCGCGAGGTCAGGTCGAAGATGAACACATGGGTGTCGTCGTAACCGGCCACGGCGATGCGGTTGTTGTCGAGCCGCTCCCAGCGGAAGATGAACGAGTCTGCAAAGGGTTCGGTGGCGTGCACGAGCGCGCCGGTTTTGGCGTCGAGCCAGACCAACCGATTGTAAGACGCCGCCACGATCGCCGTGTCGGTCACCGCGAGGTACTCGCTGCGCGCGACGTCCGTGTTCCTCCACAGCTCCGTCCCATCGGCGTTCATGGCCACGACGTTCTCGGTTCCGCACACAAAAAGCGTCTGCGCGTCGGATGACCACTGTGCAAAACAAGTCCGGAAGTCGAACGCCCACGTCGCCATGGCTGCCTTGGTGTCGAGGTCCCATTCGATCACCTGGTGGTCGTCAGAGACCGTCAACACGCGGCCTTTCCGACCCGCGCCGATCGCGGCAATCTCGTTGGTGTGCCGCGCAGCGGGTTGGTTTAGGTACACGCCCTTGGCATTCCATCGCTGAACTTCGCGGCTGTTGCCGCCCGCCAAGACCTCGCCGTCGCCAGACACATCCATCCCAAACACGCCGGTTGGGTTTTCGACCTTGAGCCGTCGGCGTTTGCCGGTTTCGAGGTTCCACACCCAAACCCCAGCGTCTTTGGTCTCCCAAGAACCCGCGTAAAGCTTGTTGCCGCGGATCTCGATCCGGGCGACGCCGGTCTGTTTGAGCAGTGGTGCTGCCTCGTCGAGCTGGTCGTTGAGGCGCAAGATGCCCTTGGACGTCGACACGTAAACCACGCCGTCGGCGTATCGAACCTCAGCGCCTCCGCCGGTCTTGAGCTCTCGTCCTTCATCGCCATTGGCGCTGCACAGCACCACCGCGCGGTCTGTGCAGATCACGAGGCGATCGTTGTCGATCCAGTCCACACCGTTGACGTCGGATTTTTGACCCGTCGCGGCCGTCTGTTCGCCTGTTTTGACATCGACCACAGCCCAATACTGACCGTCGGAGACCACCGCCACACGTGAGCCATCCGGCGAGAAACGGGCCTTGCGGATGCCTGAACGAAGGCTGGGTGTAGGTTTGGTGTCGTAGGTTGTGGCATCCAAAAGTTCGAACTTGCCGCCGTGCCCACATACCGCCACGTTCTGGCCCTGGATTTGAACGTCAAACAGCCAACCCGGGCTTAGCTCTTTGATGCGTTGGCCGTCTGCCGAGAAGACCCGCAATCCAGCGTTTGTGGCGACAAAAACACGACCGTCCGCATGCCGAGCGATGCCATGGATCGCGGCCCCGGCGAACCATGTGGCGTCCCCAAACGCATCAAACTTCGGTCCGGTCTCGCCCTCGTCGGCCGTCCCCGAGTCGCGCAGACGTTGCACGTCCGACGACGAAACCGACTTCATGTAGAGTCGGTTTTGGGCAAACAACGCGCCTAGGAACGCATCGACCTCGGGCAGGCCCAAGTCGACGGCGGCCCGGATGGCGTAAGACAGCACGTCGTCGCTTCGGCTGGCTTTGGATGTGGCGTAATGCGGCGTGTGGCACAGCAGCTTTAGGGTCTCGACGGCGATCGCGCCAAAGCTTGGGGGGACCTCGTCGGCTTGTGCGGCCCGAATCAGCACATTGTGTCGCAACGTTGTGTCGGCGTCCTCGAGTAGCCGGGTCAGCCCCGCAAATCCATCGGCGTCAAACACCTCGTCCACAACCACAGCGTCAGCGGGAAACGCGACGTGTCCAAAGTCTGCCAGACGCGTTTGGGCGGCCCGACGGACGGCCGTGCGCGGCGACGTCACGAGCTGACGCAGCACGGTCTCGACGGTGTCTCGGTCCGCGTAGGAATCGAGCAATTCGATGACCGTGAGGTGGAGCTCTTCTTCGTCGAAGATGTTCTCGCAGGACACCTGTGCCGCAAACAGAACCTTGGCCCAGTTCACGTCCTCGCCGCGCCGATGGGCCATCGCCGCCACCATCACGTTGGCGTACGCCATGGCGACGGCCGTACCGCCGCGGATCGCCAGAAATTCCTTGAGCAAGCGTGCTGCGTTGTCAGTCGCGAGCCGTGCGAGCATAAACAACGCGGGGTTTGGCGATTCGGACATGAGCATGTGGCCCAACACGGCCTCAAGCTGCTCGGATTCCAAGCGATGGCGCAACGTCAGCTCGGTGGCCGCCTTAGCAGCAGCGATTTGGCCAGGCTCTGGCCCTTCGGCGGCCGTTTTCAACAGAAAATCCAAGTCCTCGGGCGCACCAAGGCGACCAAGCGCCCACAGCGAAGCCCTAAGGTTGTCTTTGTGGTGGATGGCCCCGAGGTAATCGTCGCTGTCCCACCACGACTGCTCGGCGAGCTGCCGCAGGCCTGGCAGCGCGGTGTGGGCAAGGTCTGGCGCGTGGGTCGCAAACTCACCGATCGCGCGGGCAGCCGCGTGCTGAAACCGCTCGCCGGACAGGGCCTCGACCAATTTTGGAAAACACCGTCGATCGCTGGCGTAGGCCGCGACCCGGAACGGAAAGGTGTAACCGCACTTCGCAAACACGAGCGGCAATACCGCATCCCCGCGGGCTCTCCGAGGAGTTCGCAGATCTCATCCTTTCTTGAACTCGGTGTGTGACTCGGTCAGGAAATCCACACGTCGCATGCCCCACGCGATGTCCTCGTGGGTTTTGAGGTGGTCGTAGATGACCTCGACGGCCTCCAAATTCTCCACGCGCGTCCACGCCGCATCGATGAGCTCCTGTCGGCTGGCCGATTTTGTCAGCGCATGCACATCGTCCAGGGCCGACTGGTGCGCTTCCTCGGCTGCGCGCTCTGCGGCGAGTTTCTCGGCCTCACGCTGTGCGACACGCGCGGGGTCTGGGTCGAGGTCCAACGCCAAGAACTGCTCACGCAGCGCGTGAATGTCCTGGATCGTGCCGAGCTGTTTCCGACCGTTTTGCAGCTCTGCGATCAGCGCTCCACAGTCACGCACAAGCGGCGAGGGGGCGTTGGCGGCGAGCTCAAGCATTTGCGCAAGCTCGGGTTTGTTGAACCAGAACAGGCGCCACAGCCAATAGTACTGGGTCGCAGGGGTTTGGCGGATGTGGTGGAACTTCAGGACGTCTTCCCACGTAAGGCCCTGATGGATTTGCGCAATAAAGTAGTCGGGGATCCCGGCGACTTTGACCACTTGGTTGTTGCGCAGCAGGTAGTTGATCCAGTTTGCGCGCCAAAAATAGTACATCGCGTTGCCGCGGCGATTGTAGGTCGGTTCGATGCCCGACTCTTCTTCGATCGACGAGTAGTGCCAAGATAGGTGTGCCCGCTCCTCGATCAGGCCCATCTCCTCCTCGATGTCGAACTCCTCGACCTGATTCAACAGGTGATTGGCAAACGCGAACGTCGAGATTCGGTCAGCGATCGCGAACTCGGGCTGCGCGGTTTCGTGGTTCCAATACAGGATCTCGAAATCGTCTTCGTCTTCGGCTTGCGTGGCGAAGTAGGAATCGCCGTTGCCGGCGGTGCCCAAGAACACCGCGCTCATGAACGCCTCGCTCATGGCCGTGCCCAGATAGTTTTGCTGGTCGAGCAGGATCAACTGTTCGAAGCGATTGCTCACACCCATGTCCGGCAGATCCAAGTCGGCGTCCCAAATGCGCCATTCCGCGAAATTGGTGTAGCCAAAATTGTGGGTGTCGCGGAACTCAAGGAACCTACGGACATCGGGGGGGAATGTGCAGTTGAGGTCGGCCTCAAGCCGCGCAACCATCCCCCGCGACTGTGCGCGTTTTGCGGCGCCGAGCAGGTCGAAGAATTCGGTGTGGTACCACGCATCGACGGTGGGGTCGGGAAGGTACTTGTCGTCGGGGTGGGTTGTTTCTTTGTAACCCTGCGCGAGCAGAGACACGACGCGCTCGCGGATCGCCGTCATCGCGTCGTCCTGACTCGAAAAGTCCAACGACTCCGGGGCGCCGTCGTGGGTCGTGACCTCGACACCGCCCTCGTCGTCAAAGGTTGCCATCCACCACGAATCGCCTTTTGTCATGTACCAACGCATCGTTCCCGTCCTCGCAGTCTAGGTGTTTGCGGGGCAGTGTGTTGTCGCTTGGACACGTTGGCAAGTCTCGAAAATGACGATGTTTTATTCTTTGGGATCACGATTGGCCTTCTGTCACACTCAAGAAGTCGAGCGGGGAACGCGAAGACCGTCCTACGATCAGGGGTCGCGAAAGCGACCCTTTTTCGTTTCTTGCTCGGATAACCTCACCATGGATCTAAGTCCGGATCCGATCGTCGTTTTTTGCCAAAAATTTCCTAAACACTTTCCCCTATGTTCCGATGATGTAGGTGTCACCAACTGGCGGGAGAGCATCATGGCAAAGCGAACGAAGAAGAAGGGCACAACAGAGGCGACCGAGACCAAGACAGAGTGGACGCGCGAGTCCACCCGAGAGGTCGCTGCATTCGACGCACGCAGTTTCATGGAGTCGGCCACCGCGTTTGAGCGCAATCCGACGCGTGAATTCGAGCTGCCCGAGTGGGTCGACGAGCTGTGGGAAGAGTCCGAGGTCCACGCTGCTGCGGATGATGTGTTTGCCGAAGTCGCCGTCGCCTAACGTCCCCGGGCTTGGCGCGCCCGCACCCTCCGCGCTACCCGTTTGGAAAATCTGGGTCAACCTGTCAATTGACAAGGGAGTTCTAGCCGGACTAATCTCCGCGGCCGCAGCACGCGTGCGTGTGCCTCAATCCCAACGGATGTCTTTCATGGACATCCACGCCGCGAGGGTGACCGTGTCCGAAGAGAAGAAGAAAAAGACAGCCGACGAGATCGTAGACGAGAAAGCAGCTGAGATGGGCGTCGATAAAAAGAAGGTCCCGGCGAGCGATGAGTCGGCTGAAGACGTGATGGCCGGATTGGGCATCGATGGCGAGGACGACTCCGAAGACGCGGATGCCGACGCCGATGAAGCGGCCTCGGACGAGGATGCGGCCGACGAAGACGAGCAGGACGCGGCCGAGGAAGAGGAAGAAGAAGAGGAGGAGGTTAAGCCTGCTCCCAAGAAGGCCGAGAAGAAAGCCGACAAGAAGCCTGAGAAGAAAGCCGAGCCTAAGAAGGCCGAGAAAGCTAAGAACACAGGGAAGTCCAAGGGTGGGTCGGCTGCGGAGCGCCATCCGGGGATCGAACTGTTCATCCACTCCGGTCAGGGCCCAGCGCCGTCGTCGAGCTACCTCGAAGACATCGACCGCGGTGACCTCGATATCCCCGAAAAGTCCAACATGGGCCTGTACCTCGGCATTGCCGCCGGTGCTTTGGCCATTGGCATCGGTGCCGTGCTCGCGTTTGGCTCGGTCGAAGACATCGGCGCCCTTTTCCGCGGTGAGCTGCGTGAGCGCCGACTCGCCGAGAAAGAGCGCATCGAAGAAGAATACCGTCAGGAACAGCTCGCCAAGCTCGACAAGTTCGGCAACCTGATGATCAGCGGAAACCCGCTGTACGCCGAAATTAAGCTCAATGGTCAGTACCAGTACGGCCAGACCAGCACGGGCGAATGGCGCGAGCTTCAGCTTGGGCCATCCACGGTGTTCCAGAACCTCAACATCAAGAAAGACCTCAGCATCGCCGTCTCGGCGCCTGGTTTCAAAACCACGACGATCGAGATGACGCAAGGCAAGTGGCTTGAAACGCCATCGGGTGACTTCAGCTTCGCGGCTTCGGCTAACCTTGAGCCGGTCAGCCCCGAGGCCAAACAAGAGTTCGACACACGTCTGTCGCCAGACGTCGAGACCGAATACTTCGGCGAGATCACGATCTCGACGACGCCTCCGGGCGCAAACGTGATCTTTAACAACGTGCCGTTGATGGACGAGAAGGGCGAAGTCCTGAAGACGCCCGTCACGTTCAGCAAGTACTTCGTCAAAGACGAAAAGACCGGCAAGCTTGAGGAGCGCCCCGTCAACGTCGACACGGTGTTGGACAAGGGCCACAAGGTCCAGCTTCAAATGCCTAAGGAAGCCGGCGAATACCCGATGTACGTGACTTCATTGCAGCGCCAGAACTGGACCTGCAACTGGAAGACCGAAGCGGAGTTGAAGGCCGAGAAGTTCAACCCCGACAAGGATTCCGTCCAAAAGAAGTGCAACTACACTTGGAACTTCAACTTTGATTTCAACAACCTGAAGACGTTCATCAAGACTCAGGAAGAAGAGCGCAAAGCCGTCGAAGAGCGAAATCGCCTCATGCAAGAGTCGATCGCCGCCAAGGCTAAGAAAGAAGCGGAGTAACATGAAATTCTGGCGTGTCCTGGACCCCGTCGAGATGCAACCCATCGACGCAATTGAGCGCGATGGGACGCTGTGGCGGCTCCATCACACGGTGGCAGATTTTGTGGAACGTTCGAAGACAGGCAACCCGAGGCTCGGGTTGCCTTTTGTCGTCTTGGACGAGCACATTCTACCGCCGGTTGCTCCCTCAAAAATTGTCTGCATCGGCCTAAACTACAAGCTGCACGCCGAGGAACAGGGCAAACCCATCCCCGAGGAGCCGCTGATCTTCCTGAAGGCGACCTCGGCCCTGCTGCCCAACCACGGCACCATCCTGCTGCCCCCGCAGTCCGAGGAAGTCCATCACGAGGCCGAGCTCGCGATCATCATCGGTTCACGCGCATGCCGTGTGGCCAAAGAAGACGCGCTTGAGCACGTGCTTGGCTACACCTGTGCCAACGACGTCACCGCGCGTGACATCCAACGTCAGTTGAAGCGTTACACCGTCGCAAAGGGATTCGACACCTTCTGCCCGCTTGGACCCGCGATGGTGCCCGCCACCCACTGGCAGCCCGAAGGCAAGCGCATCACCTGCCGCATCAACGGCGAGGTCAAGCAAGAGGGCACCTTCGACGACATGATCTTTGATATCGCGACGTGTATTTCGTACATTTCGCACATCATGACGTTGGAGCCCGGCGATGTGATCCTGACCGGCACTCCAGCTGGTGTGGGACCTCTTTCGGATGGGGACATCGTCGAGGTCGAAATCGAGGGCATCGGAACGCTCAGCAATCCGGTGACCCGTCTCTAGGGCCTTTGCCACAGACCGAGTGTTCGGCTTCGCCGAATCCGGCAATCGGAGATTGCCGGCCCATGAATTTGGTAGCTAGGAGGGATTGGATGACATCGATACCGAAAACGAGATGGGTGCTTGTGGCCTTGATGATGTGGGTCTTGGGCACGGGTTGCTCAGACGCTGCCGACAAGGACAAAACTGCGACCAACAACAGTACGACGGGCGGGGCAGACGCTGGGACCGACGCAGTGAATGACACATCACTTCAAGAGGATGCGGGTGTCGACATGCCGCCCCCAACCGCAGAAAAATGCGAAGCTCAGGTCGACGAGACGGCATGCACGCAACTTGGATGCCTGTATTCCAACGGCTTCCGCGCCACTGCAACGGATGGGGAAGCATGCTCGTACGAGGGCCCCGCGGGATTTTGCGTTTTTACAAATTCTAGGACCAACAGCAATGTTGTCGCAACCTACGTTCGCGAGATCGATGTGACTCAGGATGAAGTGATGATGCTTCCATCTTTGATTGATGGCATGCAGGGCGGCTGGCTGTCGTGCTGGGATGATGCCGCTGCGGACCGGCCGGGTTGTGTCTGCGACTACAGCGAAGCCAGCAATCTTTAAGAGAAGTTGGGCGAGCGAGCGACTACTGGGATGCGACCCATCCGATTCGCTGATATGGTTCCGGCGTAACGATTTGCATTTGATGCAGACTGCATCAAGGCCGAAATCGAGGGCATCGGAACGCTCCGCAGTCCGGTGTCCAAACGTTAGGAACACCGTTGAGGCTTGGCGCTTACCAGCTTGAGGCAGTGTTAGGAGACGGCGCAACCGGCGTTGTGTGGCGCGCCTCGTTTGGCGGTGAAACCGTCGCGATCAAGCTTCTTCGTCGCAACCTCGCCGAGGAGTTTGCGCAGTCCCTAAGCCGCGAAGTCCACGCCTTGGCTGCGCTGGACCACCCCAACATCGTGTCGGTCATCGACTTTGACCATGTGCGGGCAGACGAGGCGACCGACCGCATTTTTGAGGGTCAGCCGTACGTGGTCTTCGAATACGGTTCTCGAGGTTCACTCGACGACTATCTTCGCGGTGGTCCGCAGATCAGTTGGCCGTGGGTGCGCAGCATGTTGATGGGCACGCTGGACGCTTTGGCGCACGCCCACGCGCGCGACTTCATCCACCGCGACCTTAAGCCCGGCAACATCATCGGGTTTGATCGCCCAGCGGGTTGGAAACTCGCCGATTTTGGTCTGGCGTTTTTGCGCGGTGAGGCCGACCAACACAAAGTTTTTGGCACGCCTCAGTTCATGGCGCCCGAGCAGTTCCACGGGCAGGCGTATCTGTTTGGTCCCCACACGGATCTCTATGCGCTTGGGTGTATGGCGTACCTGCTGGTGTGTGGTCGTCTGCCGTTTGCTGGGCCAAATCTGCTGGCGTTGGCCAACGCGCATCTGTCGGCCCCGATGCCCGAGCTCACACCACAGTTTGTGGTGCCCGAAGGTTTTTCGACCTGGGTCGAGACGATGTTGGCCAAGAATCCGCGCGACCGTTTTGAGCTGGCGGCGGATGCCGCGGCGGCGCTCGACCGGTTGCCCTCGGTCGGACAAAGGGATCGCGTCTCGTCCGAGATGTTCGAAATTTCGATGGAGACAGTCGCCCTTAGCCTGATGGGCACGCAGATCTCCGAAGACCAGACCTTGGATTTCGGCGAGGCCGCTGTGGTGGACCCGCCGTCGGTGGGGAGTCGTCCTGCGGCGGCGCCCCAACCGTCGACGTGGAGAAAACCCACCACCGTGGGACTCAATCCACTGCTGAACGCCAGCCCAAGGTTGTTTGCGCTGCGCGCGCACGACTTGATTGGCCGCGACGTCGAGCTCGACCGGCTATGGACATTGTTGGTGCGCGTCCGTCGCGCTCGACAGGTGCGTTCGGCGGTCATCACCGGGCCCGAGGGGTCTGGCAAAACGCACCTCGCGCGGTGGTTTGCAACGCGTGCCGCCGAGACGGGGTCCTCAAACGTCTTCGTGTTGGGGAGCAGCCCAAAGGCGTCCATCTTGCGCCACGCCCGCTTGGATCATTATCCCGCCGCTCGCCAGGCTGATCTGCTTGCCACACTGGCCGAGGAGTTGGATGTCCCCGAGCTGATTCACCTCGATCGACGCTGTGGCGTATCTCGCAGCGCTGGCTTCGGCGCCGGCCGGATCGTGCTCATCGACAACATCCAGAATCATCCCATCGGGCAACACCTGCTCGAACAGCTGCTGGCCGTCAACAGCACACTGCCGGTGCCGATTTTGGTCGTCGCAACTCAGGGCAGCGTCGCCAACGACGAACTTCGCAACTGGATGAAAGGCGCCGACGAGGTTGTGTTGCGCAACCAAACATTCCAGCGATGGAGCTTATCGCGTCGCGCTTGAAGCTTGGTAGCAAGAGCGCCGAGCGGGTCTTGAGCGCGTCGGACGGCAACCCGCGCTTGATCGTGGACGTGCTTGAGCAGTGGCACGGCGGGGATCAACTGGTTTGGACGGGCATTGAGTTCGAGGCGAAACCTGGCGCGCCGATCGAGGCCGGGGCATGGAAAGTCACGCTCGAGCGCATTCTGGCCAAACCCGAATACAAAGCATGCCTGATATGGGCGGCGACGTTGGGGACCCACGTGCACTGGTTGGATTGGTCTTGGCTTTGTCAGGGCGCCAAGGTGCGCATCCCCGACGAGCTGGTCGGCGTGTTGGTGCGCAGCTCGTTGGCGCGCTGGACCGACGACGGGTTTGACTTCAGCAACGGTCTGATTCCCGAGGTCATCTGCCCGGTCAAGCCCGCGGCCGAGGCGGCAAACATGTTGATGCGCCTCCAACACAACCAACCCAGCGAAGCGCGATGGGAGATCATCGGCGAGCTGTACTTTTTGGCCGGCGAGTTCGAGCGGGCGATGGAGCCGCTTGAGCGCGCAGCCACGTGGCGAGGGAAAACGACCGCGCTTGTCCAGAAGCGGCGGCTGCTTGGGTTGCGTTGGGAGGCCAGCTGCGCTGGAGATCCGCATTGATACCCGCTGAGCGGAGTTACCTGTCGGTACGCCATCAGCTCGACCGCCACACGATCGGGGAGATTGAAGCGGCGCTGAATCGCGCGCGCGAAAACCAATGGCCCGATTTGGTCAGCAAGGGATTGATGGTCTTGGCCCAGCACCTGCGTTGGAAGCAGCGGTTTGATCAATCGCTGCCTCACATCCAGGAAGCGTTGGAGGTCTTGCAAGCCGCCAGTCTGCCGACGTTGGAGGTCGAGCGCGAGTACGCCGACCTGCTCGCTTACGCGGATCGCCATGAAGAGGCGATGGAGGCGTATCTGATCTGCATGAAGACCTATCGCGCCTTGAAGGACGATGCTGGCATCGCGTGGTGCCACTACGGGATTGGCTACATTGAACAACAATGGGGAAACCAGACTGAAGCCCTGAAACATCTGCAGAAGGCTGCGGATTGGTACCGCAGCGTGGGTGACCTGTCGCAAGCGGCGGCGGTGGACAACTCGATCAGCGATTGTCTGTTCATGTTGGGCCGATACGAAGAGGCGCGTGCCATCGCTGAGTCCGCTTCGCGCCAATACAACCGCGAAGGGCGCCACATCCCCGAGGCGTACGCCACTGTTGATCGTTGCGGCATATCGAGCTGGCGGAAACGCCGCTACGCAACGTTGGTGGCGCGATACGGCCACGATGCATCGCATTACTGGGGCGTGTTGGCGGGGCTCGCGGCTTTGAACACGACTGGGAGAAGTGGGACGACTTTGTGTCGCGCATCGCCACGGGGGCGTGGGACCGCAAGCTCGACATCGCGAATTCGCTCAGCGCCTTGCTCAAATGCACGCAGATTGCTGGGGACGAGCGACGCGCGGCCATCATCGAGGAAACCGAACGGGAGTACCGGGCAATGATCGCGGCACGGGCAACCCCGCGATGATGGACGGGCCGGCAACCTCCGGTTGTCGGATTCGGTGTTGGCCAATGGGCCGGCAACCTCCGGTTGCCGGATTCACGGCGACGATGGCGTAACCTCCGGTTGCCGGATTCGGCGTTGGCCAGGCCGGGTCAGCAACCTCCGGTGATATTCGGTGTTGGCCAATGGGCCGCAACCTCCGGTGGCCCGGTGCTGGCCATCGGGCCGGCAACCTCCGGCATTCGGTGTTGGCCAATAGCCGGCAACCCGGTTGCCGGATTCCCGGCGTTAGCCGATGGGCCGGCAACCTCCGGTTGCCGGATTCGGCGTTAGCCGAACAACGAACGTCTTTGTGGGCTTCGCCCATTCGGCAACCAGAGGTTGCCGACCCAAGTCCCACCCATTTCGGCGTTAGCCGAACAACGAAGGTTCAGCTTCGCCCGGCCCGCAACCAGAGGCTCGACCCAAGTCCCACCCATTTCGGCAACCAGAGGTTGCCGACCCAAGTCCCACCCATTTCGGAGGTAGGCGAACAACGAACGTCTTTGTGGGCTTCGCCCATTCGGCAACCAGAGGTTGCCGACCCAAGTCCCACCATTTTGAAGGCGAATTGCGGTTCGCGAATGGGGGCAGTTTGTGGTAGCTTTCGCGCCCTGTCAGCACGACTGAATGAAGGATTATTGGCATGTCAGAAGAACAGCTTACTGCCGAGGAAGCGGCAGCCCTCGCAACCGCAAAAGGCACCTACAACGCCGACAGCATTCAGATGCTCGAAGGCCTCGAAGCGGTGCGTAAACGACCAGGCATGTACATCGGTGACACCGACGACGCATCGGGCCTTCACCACATGGTCTACGAGGTCGTCGACAACTCGGTCGACGAAGCGCTCGCCGGTCACGCCAACCACGTCAAGGTCACGATCAACTCGGACGAGTCGTGCACCGTCGAAGACAACGGTCGTGGCATCCCCGTCGACAACCACAAGAAAGCCGGCAAGTCCGCAGCAGAAGTCATCATGACCGTGCTGCACGCGGGCGGAAAATTCGACCAGAACTCCTACAAGGTGTCGGGCGGATTGCACGGTGTGGGTGTGTCGGTCGTGAACTTCTTGTCGGAATGGTTGGAGCTTGAGGTCAAGCGCGACGGGCAGGTGTGGACGCAGCGCTACGAGCGCGGTGTGGCCGTTGCCCCGCTGGCAGCGACCGGCAAAGCCAAGACCACGGGCACCAAGATTACCTTTAAGCCTGACCCACAGATCTTCACGCAGACGATCTTCTCGTTCGACATTCTCTCGCAGCGTCTGCGTGAGCTTTCCTACTTGAACGCCGGTGTCAGCATCATCATCAACGACGAGCGCGACGGTAGCAGCCACAACTTCAACTTTGAAGGGGGTCTGAATTCGTTTGTGGCGGCCTTGAACAAGAACAAGGTTCCGCTGCACGAAAACCCCATGCACATCATGCGCGAAGACACCGAAACCGGCTTCACGCTCGAGATCAGCATGCAGTGGAACGACTCGTACAACGAGAACGTGTTCTGCTACACCAACAACATCCGCAACCGCGATGGCGGCTCGCACTTGTCGGGCTTCAAAGCGGCGTTGACGCGTACCGTCAACGCGTACGGCATCAGCAAAGGTCTGCTCAAGGAGGCCGTCAGCGGCGAGGACATCCGCGAAGGGTTGACCGCGGTGCTCAGCGTCAAGATGCCGGATCCGAAGTTCTCGAGCCAAACCAAAGACAAGCTCGTCTCGAACGAAATCAAGGGCTTCGTCGAGGTCATGCTCAACGAACAGTTGGGCTATTTCCTTGAAGAAAACCCAGCCGTCGCCAAGGTCGTGGTCGAGAAAGCCGTGGCGGCCTCGCGCGCACGCGAAGCGGCACGTAAAGCGCGCGAAATCGCGCGAAAATCGGCGCTGTCGATCTCGAGCCTTCCCGGCAAGCTGTCGGACTGCCAGTCGCGTGACCCTCGTGAGTGCGAGCTCTACATCGTCGAGGGTGATTCCGCCGGTGGCTCGGCCAAACAAGGCCGAGAGCGTCGCTTCCAAGCGATTCTGCCGTTGCGCGGAAAAATCCTTAACGTCGAGCGCGCACGGTTTGACCGCATGCTCGCGAGCAACGAGATTGCGACCCTGATCTCGGCGTTGGGCTGTGGCATTGGTTCGGAGCACTTCGACATCGAAAAGCTTCGTTACCACCACATCATCCTGATGACCGACGCCGACGTCGACGGCAGCCACATCCGCACGCTGTTGTTGACGTTCTTCTACCGTCAGATGCCCGAGATCATCGAACGCGGTTACCTCTACATCGCGCAGCCACCGCTTTACGGCGTCAAGCGCGGCCGCAAAACGACGTACATCAAGGACGAAGGCGCCATGGAGAAATTCCTGGTCTCGAACGTCGTCGAGAACGTCATGATTCGCGGTACAAGCGGCACGGAAGTGCGCGGCGAAGAGCTCTCAGGCTTGATCGACCGCATGTCGGAGTACAAACGCGTTCTGACCCGCCTTGAGCGTCGTTGTGACCCACGTATCTTGCGCGAATGCGTGCGCACCGGTCTTTCGGTCGACGATCTGGGCAGCGAAGCGCAGTTGAGGGCGAAGATGGAGACCATGCTCGCCGAGCTGCGCGAGAAACACACCAACACGACGTGGTCGATGCCCGCGATCGAGCCCAACGAGGCACTCGATGACGTCCTTGACGCCGTGTGGTCAACCCGAGTTTCGGGCACCTCGATCACGACGCGATTGGACCGCGGTCTGCTCGCTGGCGTCGACTACCGCCGCCTCATCGCGATTTGGGGCGAGCTGGAGGCGCTGGGCTTCCCCATCATGGTCGAGACCGGCAAAGACAACCCACCCGTGTTTGACCATGTCGACACGTTGTTGGATGCGATCTTGGCGGAAGGCAAGCGTGGCCAAACCATTCAGCGTTACAAAGGTCTGGGCGAAATGAACGCCGACCAGCTTTGGGACACGACGATGGACCCCACGGCGCGCACACTGCTTCAAGTTCGTGTCGAGGACGCCGTGGAAGCCGACGACATCTTTACGGTGTTGATGGGCGACCAAGTCGAGCCACGCCGCGAATTCATTGAGGACAACGCACTCGACGTGCGTAACCTCGACATCTGAGGCCGCCTTGGAAAAGTTACGCCTCGTCCACGACTCCGAGGTCGATGCCGAGCTGAAGATGCCCGGCGTCACCGTTCATCGGTACGTCTTGAACATGCCGGGGCTCTACCTCTTTGTGGGGCTGGCGATCGCCTGTTACCTCGGGTGTGGCGTCTTGTGGTTTGGCGCCATGATGTCGGGCATCGCGGGCAAGGCCGGCTTTGCCGTGGCCTTGGCGCTTGGCATCGTGCTCTCGCTGACCGTGTCGTACTGGAAGGGGTTTGGCGAGAAACGTTTTGTGGCGGTCTCGCCAACACACCTGATGATTGGCGAAGACAGCACGCGGATGTGGATGGTGGGCTGGGAGCTCCTCGACGCTCAAAAGCTTGGCCTGACGGACATGGCAGTGTCTCGCGCGCAGGGCCGTATGCGAATCGAGGTTGCCGGGCAGATTATTCCGCTGACGCTCTACAGCCCGTTTGCCTACCTTGAGGACCCGCAAGGCTTCATGTTCCATGTGCTGACCGCCCTTGAGCAGCCGCGGGAAGAAAACGCCGATGCGTGAGGTTTGGTGCACGTGAAACGCATGTTGGCCATCGCATTGGGGGTGTTCGTGACGGGGTGTCCTCCGCAGAAACCCGAAGACACGACCCGTGATGTGGCGCGCGCCAACGCCAAAGACGATTCGGAACCCGTGGCGTCGATCGGCGGCGAACCGCTGACGTTGACCGAGTTCGAGCGGCGCATCGAGGATCTGCCGGCTGAGGCGCGCTCACGGTTCGCGTCCGTGGAGGCCCGAAAGGGCTTTCTGGAAGCGCAGGTGCAGTTCGAGCTGCTCGCCGACCGAGCCGAGCGCGAAGGTCTGGGAGAAGCGGACATCGTCCGCGACGAGATGAAGCAGTCGTTGGCCGATGAGCTGATCTCCGAAGCGATTCGCAGCGAGGTGCGCGCATCAGACATCACCACAGAGCAGATACGCGCATACTACGATGCCCACATCAAGGATTACACCAAACCTCGACGCCGTGACGTGGTGGCCATCTTTTCGGACGCCGAGCGTGATGCGGACATGCTCCGAAGCACCCTAGAATCCATCGACTACGCCAACGAGAAGCAGCGCATTTACACGTTTCGCACGTTCGCCGACCGCAATGCGATCTCGGTTGAGTCGCGCAACCAAGGCGGCGCCATCGGCGAATTGCACGACCCTGACGACGACGCTCGGGACGCCAATCAGTTGTACGCGGCGCTCGCCCCTGCGGTCTTTGCGCTCGAGAAACCCGGGGAATTGACGCCGGTCCTGCCCTGGAAGAACACGTACGTCTTTGCCACGTACCTGACCGAGTCACCCCATTCGGTGACCGAGCTGTCGATGGTGGAAGACGACATCCGGCAGACGCTCTTTGAACAAGCCAGGCAGGCGGCCCGAAAGCGATTTGTCGACGATACGCTGGCCAAGGCCAAGGTTGAGGTCCGACAAGACGTTGTCGACCGGATCACAAAGCCTGATGTGCCTGCGACGCCGGACCGGAAGATCTTAGATGCCTTGGGCGCGGCTTTGGGCTACGACACTCAAGACACACCCTGACGTTTGACGTGCGTGTCAAAAACGCGGAACATCGCGCCGCGCCGAACCGAGATAAGGAACTCACATGAAACGCTGGATTGTGGCAGGGCTATTGGCGACGACGATGGGCACTTCAACCGCCCACGCCGCCATCATTGATTGCATCGTGGCCCGCATCAACGACGAGATCGTCACGCAGTCCGACGTTCGCAGCGCGATGATTCCCTATCTGCTGCAAAACAATCAGAATCCGGCCATCCTCAAGGACCCCGCGCAGGCGTCTCAAATCATGGATGCGGCGTTGCTCGACCTGATCGACCGCAAATTGATCGAGCAAGAGGCCAAAAAGATCGACTACTCCATCCCGGACGCAGACCTCGACAAGTGGCTTGAGTTCACGCGCGGCCAACAGAATCTGAGCGAAGAACAGTTTCGCGCGGTGATCGAACAGCAGGGCATCTCGTACCCCGATTACCGAGAAATGGTGCGCGCAAACCTGTTGAAGGTACGCATCATCAACATCAAGGTCGGCAGCCAAATCACGATCACGGACCAAGCGGTCGATGCTGAGTACAAGAAGCGTTTTGGTTCGGCGAGCGGCAAGGTCGCGTACCGCACGATCTCGCACATCTTGATTCGCCCCGACGCGGACACCCCCGAAGCACGCAAAGCGGCCTACGACCGCGCCGTCGAGATCCGCAAGCGCATCGATGCCGGCGAGTCTTTCCCCGATGTTGCCGCTGACGTCAGCGAAGGGCCGTCAAAAGAGAGCAAAGGGTTGCTGGGCACCTATCGACGCGGTGAGCTTGATTCGACCTTTGAGGCGTCTGCGTTTTCGCTCGCGATCGGCGAAGTGTCCCAGCCCGTCGAGACCAAGTTCGGCTACCACCTGATCTTCGTATCGGGCGAAGAAGAGCGCGACGATCCAGAGATCGAACAACGCAAAGAGCTTGTGCGCGCCGAGCTGCGAAACGTGGAGCTTGAGCGGTTGCTCAAACAATACATGTCCCAGCTCAAATCGCGCGCCTTTGTTGAGGTAAAGCCGCTGTGCGCCGCGTATTAGTGACCATGGGCGATCCGGCCGGCATCGGCCCCGAGGTCGTCCTGCGTGCGTGTTCGACCCGATACGACGATGCTGAGGTGGTCGCCGTCGGGTCCAAACGCGTCTTTGCACGCGTGGCGGACAAACTCTCGCTTACCCTCCCTTCAATCATGGACACCGACGCAGGTGACGAAGACGCCGATTCCATCGAACCCGGCGTCATGAGCGCGGCGGGCGCGCGTATTCAAAAGGCAGCGTTTGCGCGCGCGATCGAGGAGGTCGCCGCTGGACGCGCCGATGCAGTTGTGACCGCACCATGGACAAAATCATTGATGCCTCTGATCGGCGAAGCGTCGGTGGGCCACACCGAAATTCTGGCCGAACGGTTCGACCGCCCTCAACACGTGATGATGCTGGCAGGTCCGCGCTTGCGCGTGAGCCTGGTCACGACACACACGTCGATTCGAAACGTGCCAGACAAGGTTACGCGCGAACGCATCGTGGAGGTCACAACGACCACCATCGAGGGACTGAAGTCGCGATTTGGGGTAGACCGGCCTCGTATCGCGGTGCTCGGGCTCAATCCCCATGCGGGTGAGCGCGGCGAGATGGGCCGTGAAGAGATCGACACCATCACGCCCGCCATCGACGCGCTGAAGTCGCGTTTCGAGGGGCAGGCCGAGATCAGCGGACCTTACCCCGCCGATACGCTCTTTGCCCGTTATGCATCGGGTGGGCAGCCTTTTGACGCCGTGGTGTGCATGTACCATGACCAAGGCCTCATCCCGCTTAAAGCCCTGCATTTTGGTGAGGCGATCAACATCACGCTGGGGTTGCCGATCCTGCGCACCTCTGTGGACCATGGCAGCGCGTACGACATCGCGTGGCAAGGTACCGCCGACGCAGGCTCGATGGTTTATGCGATCCAATCCGCGTTGGACATGGCGAAGAGGTCGCAGTGACGGTCCACATCGAAAAAGACGGTCATGTCTGGACGGTGATTCTGTCCCGTCCTGAGCGCAAAAACGCAGTCGATCGGCCCACGGCTGAAGCGCTGGCGGACGCGTTTCGCGCGTTTGATGCGGACCCCGACGCACGCGTCGCGGTGTTTTGGGGGGCTGGCGGCACGTTTTGCGCCGGCGCGGACCTCAAGCAGGTCGCCACCGGACAAAACATGAACCGGCTTGAGCCCGATGGAGATGGCCCAATGGGGGTCTCCCGGATGCTGTTGTCCAAGCCCGTGATCGCCGCCATTTCAGGCCATGCGGTCGCCGGTGGCCTTGAGCTCGCGCTGTGGTGCGACCTGCGGGTCGTCGAAGAGGACGCCATCTTGGGGGTGTTTTGCCGTCGATGGGGTGTTCCGCTCATCGATGGTGGAACGGTACGATTGCCCCATCTTATTGGCCAGAGCCGCGCGCTGGACCTCATCTTGACGGGGCGACCGGTTGGGGCCGAGGAAGCATTGGCCATCGGATTGGCCAATCGTGTGGTCTCTGCCGGGAGTTCGCGCGCGGCCGCCGAGGCATTGGCGCGCGAGATTGCCGATTTCCCGCAGTTTTGCATGCGCGTGGATCGCCGGTCTGTTTACGCGGCCTTTGACACCCCGCTCGA
This sequence comes from bacterium, assembly GCA_041390025.1. Taxonomy (GTDB): domain Bacteria; phylum Myxococcota_A; class Bradymonadia; order Bradymonadales; family Bradymonadaceae; genus JBFFMO01. Next base: position 231,283 of record JAWKQR010000003.1, on the reverse strand, counting down.
CGAGGCGCTGCGGCGTGAGTTCGAAGCCGGCCACGCCGTGATCGCACGAGAATCGGTCGACGGTGCGCGTCGTTTTGTGGCACGAAACGCCGAATCATCTTCGAATTAGCGACGATCTCTGCACTCAGCGCAAATCTACAGCAATGTCGTACAGGGGGCCTTGAATCCGTGAAAATAGGTGTCACCTTTGGGGTACAGTGCTTCTGGCACGATGCGTACCTAGTCATCTCGGACACGGAGAATCCAATGTGGCGTGTTTTGGTCGTCACAGCATCTCAAGCAGTCTTATCAGCCACCAAGCGTGCGTTGTCTGACCTCGGTGTGTCCGTGACACACGTCAGCAGCGGGGCGCTGGTGTATGGTGTCATGGATGCGATCCGCTTTGACGCGATCATTTACGACCTCGCGCTTGGCGATGGTGACCTTGCGGGATGCTGGCGCATGCAACCCAACGCCTTCCTGATCGTCGCCTCCGACGATCTCGTTAACCCCTTGGACTATGGGGCGCACTACAACCTGTTGAAGCCGTTGAACCCGACCGTGGTCACGCGTGCCATGATCGACGCCGGCCTGAGCAGCGTCTTGGTTTCCGAACACCGTCAGGGTTGATTCATGGCCCAAAGTCGCTAGGGTTTCTGGGCTTATCCGGAGACCTCATGACGCGATTCCTAGCACTATTCCTCGTATTGGCGGCTTGCTCCTCGGACGACTCGGGTGTCCCGGAGTCCTCGACGCGGCCCGTGCGCGCCTGTGGTGCCGAGATTCGCTATGAAGGTTCGGGCAGCGATGTGTCGATCGCTGGGGATTTTAGTGATTGGGAAGCCCTTCCTTTGGAAAAACGTGACGGGGTCTGGCAGACCGTTGTCGCTGCGGATCCAGGAGACTACCCCTACACGGTGACGGTCGACGGCAACGAAGTGACGCCTCCCGCCTCGGCGCCTACCCAGTGGTACGAGGGCAAGGAAGTGTGGTCGTTGCCGGTTGCAAACTGCGAGCTTCCCGCCTGGCGCGTGTCGTCGATCAAGGCCGAGGATGGCGAAATCCGGGCGGAGTTTGAGTTCGAGTCCGCGCACACCAGTCGGGCAACCTTGGACCCTGCGTCGGTGATCATCACCGCTGCGGGGCAACCTGTGCCGGCCGAAAGCATCACGACCGACCCCGAGACCGGGCGTGTGGTCTTGGCGCTGACACCCCCTACACCCGGCAAGTACTCGTTGACGATCTCGGGCTCGGACAGCGATGGCATCGCAGCCGAAAACGACGGGCTGTGGCTGCCGGTGTGGTTAGAGTCGGTCAAGTTCACGTGGCAAGACGCCCTGATGTATCTGGCGTTTACCGACCGATTCCGCGACTCGGACGGGGTCGGCCCCATGTCGCCCGACAACCGGTTGAGCGACATCGCACGTTACCAAGGCGGGGATTTTGACGGTGTGCTCGAGGTGATCGAGTCCAACTACTTCGAAGAAATGGGTGTCAATGCCCTGTGGCTTTCGCCGGTCTACGAAAACCCGGATGGAGCCTTCGAGGGGCGTGATGGCGCGTTGTACACAGGCTTCCACGGGTATTGGCCGATCGACCCGCTGAGCGCCGAGTCGAGCTACGGCGGCGATGAGGCGCTGCGCCGCGTCATCAAAGCCGCGCACGCGCGTGGCATACGCATCGTCTTTGATGTCGTCCTCAACCAAGTTCATCAAGACCACGTCTACTGCAAAGAGCGGCCGGAGTGGTGCGCGACCACATGCGTGTGTGGCACCGAAAACTGCGATTGGGAGGGGCCAAATGGGCGCACGCTCGACTGCCAGTTTGCGCCGTATCTGCCAGACCTGAACTACCGGAACCCGGAGCTCGTGGAACGTGTTCTGGACGATGTTCTGGCCTTGATGAAGAAGTTTGACGTCGATGGATTGCGCGTGGATGCCGCCAAACACATGGACCACGTCATCATGCGCCGCATGCGCCAGCGCCTTGATGCGCTGGAGCAAGCTGGCGCAGCGCCTTTCTACCTTGTCGGCGAGACGTTCACCGGTGATCGAGGCCTGATCATGAACTACGTGTCGGACGACGAGCTGCACGGTCAATTCGACTTCCCGTTGTTCTACGGCATTCGTGGCACGTTCGTCGGAAACGGGTCATTCCGGGACCTCGATGCATCGGCAGCCGCGAGCCAGCGATCGTATGGCACCGCGCTGGAGTGGATGTCGCCATTCTTTGGCAACCACGACGTCGCGCGCATCGCCACCGAGATCGCCGGCAACGGCCGAGGACCGTTTGGGGAAACGCCCGACCTCATGGCGAATGGGCCGATGGACACGATCACCGAGTGGAACATCATCAATCGCATGTCGATGGCGTTCGCTTTTGTGCTAACGCAGCCCGGGGTGCCGCTGATCTATTACGGCGACGAAGTCGGCCTCGCGGGCGACGCCGACCCCGACAACCGTCGCATGATGCCGACGACCCTGAATGCCAACCAAACCGAGCTGCTCAACCGCGTCAAACAGCTCGGCGTGCTGCGAAGCCAGATCCCGGTGTTGCGCCACGGCACCCGCAAAGAGCTGTGGCTCGACGATTCGATGTACGTTTACGTGCGTGCCGGCGAGGCGGGCGATGCGGCGATCATCGCAATGAACAAAGGCGAATCGGCGCGAACCGAATCGGTGACGATCCCCGCCGCGCTCGGACTTGCCGGAAAAACCTTGAAAGGGGCAAACAACCCCGACCGTAGTTTTTCGGTGATCGACGGAGCGATTCAGCTGCAGCTCAACCCGTGGGAATACGTCATCCTGACGCCACAGTAATCCGCTGTTGGGCCGGCAATCTCTGATTGCCGGATTCGGCGAAGCCGAACACGGGACGTCGCACAGTGGGCCTTTTTGGGCCGGCAATCTCTGATTGCCGGATTCGGCGAAGCCGAACATGGGACGTCGCACAGTGGGCTTCGCCCATTCGGCAATCCGAAGTTGCCGACTGAAGGGGGATCTGATACTGATCATTTGTTCACCATCGCGTGGTCGTGTGATGAAACCCTGTCTGAAAGAACGAGTGGAAGCCGCACTGGCAAAGGCCAAGGCGGTCTCGGCGAAAGCCAGTCCGGCACCTTGGGAAGCCTCGGACACGGGCTATGTAAGTGACAGCGATGGTTTCGTCGTCTGCCACCTGACGGCGCGACGAGGGGCCAAACGCTGGGATTGGGAGAAAAACCCAAACGCCGCGTTCATTGCCGAATCGCGCGCGTTGCTGCCCGAAGTGTCCAGCTTGCTTGAAGAACTCCTGAAAGAGCTCGAAGATTAGGAGGTTCAAGTTTCAGGTTGTTTCAGTGCATACTTCGCAGCCGAAGCCCGTATCTTGTAATCATTCGACTACAGGAAGTCTCATGCGTTTTGTCCTCCTCTCTTTCGTATTTCTCGTGGCCTGTGGCGACGCCCCTGTGAAAAAGGGCGGCTCCAACGTCGTCAACAACACGTCGACAAACAACACCAACAACACCAACGGCGGGACCAACAACGTCACGAACGGCACCAACAACGTTAACACCAACAACACGTGTGGGTGCGCGGCCAATGAAGAGTGTGTATTCGAGACCGACGAACCCACGTGTCAGTGCCGACCTGGCTACGAACAGACCGACCGTGGATGCATCTTGCGAAACGAACCGCCGGTCGTCTCAAACGTCAGCATCTCGCCCATGCAGCCGCTGTATCCGGGTCAACCATTGCGCTGCGAGTACACGTTCTCGATCCCGACAACAACGCCGACAACTCGCAGATCGAATGGCTCATCGACGATCAGGTGATCAGTACCTCCCCAACGTTCACGGCCTATCTGGAGAAAGAACAGGTCAGCTGCCGCGTCACTGCAAACGATGGACGCGTTGACGGCAACACCGAAACCTCGCCGGTCCTGACCGCGCCACTGCGCACGTTGATCTCCGCGGCCACCTCTCACACCTGCATTCGTACACGCGAAGGGGCAGTGAAGTGCTGGGGCGACAACAGCTACTTCCGTCTTGGCACAACTCAGCCCGGCCAAATCTTGACCCCGGTAACACCCCCGGGTTTGGAATCAAACGTGGACGGCATCTACGCCGGCGAACGCCACACATGCGTGCTTCAAGACGACGCCGTGAAATGCTGGGGTGATGGTGGCGACGGGGTTGCCGGTCTGTCCCAGACGCATTTCTCGACGCCACAGGTCATGCTCGAGGGCAACATCAAAGCTGTCGTCAGCGGCAACAACCACGTCTGCGCGATTCAAGGCAGCGCGCTAAAATGCTGGGGCTTGAACTACTTCGGACAGCTCGGCATCTCGGCACAATACCGGTCCTTTGACGGCGTCGCCGTCCCCACGGTTGTGACCGGAATGGGCGCAGGCGTGTCTGCCGTAAGCGCCGGATCTGACCACACGTGTGCCATCCAAAACGGCGCGCTCTACTGCTGGGGATCGAATGGATTTGGTGCGCTCGGCACGCCAGGCGAGACCAATTGGACGAACGAGCCCATCGAGGTCTTGAGCGCTCCAGTCACCCACATCTACGCGGGCGGCGATCGAAGCTGCGCCACCCACGATGGCGTGTTGAAGTGCTGGGGGTCGAACTACGACGGCGAAGTCGGGACGATGGGCCTTCCCAGCGTCGTTCGAACGCCGACCGAGGTCACGGTCGTGGACGGACCGTTCGACGACGTCATGCTCGGCACGAACAACACGTGTGTCCAGAAGGCGGACGCCGTCCAGTGCTGGGGCAGCAGCGAGGATGGCCAGCTGAAAACGGCGGGCAACTCGGTCCCACCACAGGTCATGATCTCGTCGGGAGCCACCGCGTTTGGCTTGGGCTCGATGCACATGTGCGGCGAGCGGCTTGGTGTGCTGTCGTGCTGGGGTGGAAACCTGTTTGGACAGACGGGCGACCCCACCACAGCGGGCTCGTTTGCACCCGACCGCACCCCATACGAGATCATGTACTAACGGCGCTTGAAGTTCGGCTTCGCCGAATCCGGCAATCTGGAGATTGCCGGCCCAACAGGGTTTTAGCCGCCGGCCGTTTGGAAACTGCCGCTCCACGTCACACCGGGTCGGCAAACTCCGTTTGCCGAATGGGCGAAGCCCACGGCCGCTCTACGTCCGGCCAACTCGGTTGGTCACTTTGCGACGCCCGATGTTCGGCTAGCGCCGAATCCGGCAATCTGGAGATTGCCGGCCCATCAGGGTTGTAGCCCACTGTAAGACCATGTTCGGCTACCGCCGAATCCGGCAATCGGAGATTGCCGGCCCAACAGGGTTACGTTCGGCTGCCGGCCCATACGCGAAGCGTTAGAGCATGGGCGAGAGCAGCCGTGCGAACGACTCCCCGAGCTGCCAGACAAAGCCGTTCTTGAGCGGCGATTGGCTCTTCGCGGCCTCAAACTGAAGTTCGAACCAATCCGCGACCGCCGAAATCGACTCGGCGTCGTAGATGAACGTCGCCGCTTCGTAGTTTAAGAATAGACTTCGGATGTCCAGATTTGCCGAGCCAATACTCGCCAGCGTCTGGTCGAAGAGCATGCATTTGGCGTGCATCATGGGGCCCGAGTACCACTGGAACTTCACGCCCTGCTCGATCAAATCGCGCACATAGGTGCCGCGTGCAACATCGGCGAGGCGGTGGTTCGACCGCAGCGGCAACAGGATCTGTACGTCCACCCCACGCCGCGCGGCCAGAATCAGGGCATGAAACACTCCGTCGTCTGGGATCAGGTAGGGCGTCGCCAACCACACGCGATCCTCAGCGACGTACATCGAGGTCAACAACGCGTCGTACAGCGGATCAGCGGCTTGGTCGGGCCCGCCTGCGATGAACTGCAGCTCGCTCGTGCCCAAGGTTGCATTCGATTCTGACACCACCGGAGCGGTCGTCTGGGTCGCATAAGCCCAATCGGCCTCGAACACGCGTGTGATCTGCGGCACGAGTGGGCCCTCGATCCGAACACTCAGATCGCACCATCGATCAGCAGCGGGCGTTGGACCGATGTACTCATGCGCGAGGTTCATCCCGCCAACGACCGCGACGTCGTCGCACAGCAAGATCTTTCGATGGTTTCGAAGATTCGTGCGACCCGGCGACATGCGGAAAACGGGCATGAACCACACAAGCTTACCGCCGGCGTCGGTCAGTTGTTTCAAGACCTTACGGTCGGTCCCAACCGATCCTACTCCGTCCAACATCAACCGAACCGTTACGCCTTGCCGCGCGCGTGCGGCGAGCCGTTCGACGAGCGTGCGACCGACCTCGTCGTTGCCCAAAACAAAGGTCGAAATGCTGATCGTGTCCTGAGCACGGTCGATCAACGACGTCATCTCGGCATAGGCCGCTTCGCCGGTTGCCAGCAGCGTTAGCAGGTTTCCATCGCAACTGTCTGGGTGCCCAGTATGCCACAGAAGGCGTTGCGCGGGCGTCCGAGCGTCCCCAAGCTTCTGGGGCGGCACAAAACGTTTGCTGACCCCACGTCGGACCTTTCGCCCCGCGAGTGTGGCGAACAGCACCACGCCCAGATACGGCACGAACAGTATGACCAAGATCCACGCCCAAGTGCTTGCGGGTGCTCGACGGTCCACGCGTGCGCGCATCGTGATCGCGAGCGCCAACAGCACCGAAACCGCCGAGACGGAATGTGCGAGCGCCCACCAGCCCAAGACCGAGAGTTGCTCCAACACGTTATCTCCGGCTTAACACGTTATCGTTTTGCGATTTCTTCGACCGTCAGGCTGCAACCGCGCAGCTCGGCGTCGGGCGCGCGGCCTTCGAGGACAAAACTGCCGTCCGCGAATCGTGTGCCAATGTCCGAGGTCTGGACCGCCATCACGCTGTCAACGTTGGCCAGGTCGTACCACCGGATCAAACCGCGGGTCTCGTCGCCCTCGATCGGCTCCAGCGTGACGGGATCGGCCATCTCGACGCGCGCCCATGGTGGTGGCACAAAGCGCGCTTCTCTCCACGACACGCCGCGCAACAGGTTGTCTGTGTAGGCTTGGCTCGACAGCTCGGTCATGCTGTATTCGCTCAACATGTGGGTCTCGGGGATCCCAAAGCGTTCGGCGAACAAGCCATACAGCTCGTCCTTTTCAACCCTTCGCGTACGGCCTTTCAAGCCGCCCGTCTCCAACACGCGCGACCCGGCCGGAAGCTTCCATGCCAGGTCCACGGTGTCGAACAATTCAATGAACGCAAAGGCCGTTCCCATCAGGAAAATCGGGCCCCTCGCGTCGTCGAGCGCGTCCACCAGACCGTCAAAATCGAAGTCCATCTCGTCTTCGTCTTTGGCGATGAAAAAGCCGCTGGTCCACGGTTTGCCACAGGATTTCAACAATTCGCCAAACATGAAGCTCAAGGAACTATCCGGCAGATCCCCAGGCGAGGGCGTCAACGCCAGCATCGTCAGCCTAGGTTCGGACTGGCAGAAGCGTCGAAACGGACCCTCGATCGCGGCACGGTAAACATCCAACGTTTGGAAATCGTGGCGTCCACGTTTGCCCTGCGTCGTCCCGCTGGTCTGGAACGTCGCAACGGGCTTGGTTCCGGTGGTCAGCTGCACGGCCTTGAACGCATCGGTCGGGACGGCGGGCACATCACGCCAGGTCTTGATGTCCGCCGGCGTGACTCCGCGCCCTTTGCAAAACCGTTGGTAGGCGAGGTTGTGTTCGAACTGATGCGCAAAAATCTGCGTCACAAATTCGTCAAAACGCGTCTCCCACGGAGTTTGCGGGTCCGCGATGGCCGCAACCAATTGGGCGTGAAGATCAGTCATCCGAAGTACTGCATGGCAAGGCCGAAAGCCCGACGATCGACTCGCCGGGTTCAAGGTCGATGATTCGATTCCCACGTGCCGGGCGACCCATGATTTCCAAGGTGTTGGTCGGACGGCGCCAGTATCGACCATGGCTGGTCGCGATCATGATGTCCGCGGACGGGTCGCAAGGCGTGACCGAGACGACCTGGTCGCCATCGTCCAACCGGCAGACCTGCATGCCCGCGCCGCCACGTCCTTGGGGGCGGAATTCATCGAGCCAAAGTCGCTTGCAGTAACCTTGTGCGGTGATGACCGCAACCTGTTCCACATCATCGGAGACGAACGCCGAAACGACCGAGTCGTCGTCACCCTCGAGCTTCATCATGTTAACGCCCACGGCCTTGCGGCCCATCGAGCGCATGTCTTGCCCGGAATCGAACTGGATGCCTTGGCCTTTTGCGGACGCGCAGAAAACCATCGAGTTATCACGCGCCGAAAGCACGGCGATGGGGACGTCCCCGTCGTTGAGCAAAAAGGCTTCTTTGCCCGAGCGGTCGAGCATTCGGCCCAATTCGCTGACGTCGCTCGCTTTGCCTTTGCCCTGACGCGTGACGTGAATGATACGTCCGTCGAACATCGCACTTCGCGGCAACACAAACGCGATCGTCTCACCGCCGTTGAACGGCAGCACCTGGCCAAGCGAGCGCACCGGCGAGCCGCCCATCCATTGGGGAATCATGCGTGGATCAAGCCCGTAGTAGCGGCCCTGATTCGAAAACGCGAACACTCCGTCGGCCGCACCGATGTGCATGAACCGGTGCATCGCGTCGTGACCCTCGGGCGAGTCCAAGGCTTCTGGGGCGTCCGAGATTTCAAGCTCTTCGCCCGCGATCCAGAAGAACGAACCATCTTGGGTCACGGTATAAACCGGTTCCCGCGCCGCGGGTGACGCTTGGCGATGAACCAACCCTTCCTCGCGCTGTTTGGCGACCGAGGTGCGCGCTCGTTTTTGCACGAGGTCGCACAACGCTGCGATCAACGCGGCTTCCCACGAGCCGTAGCTGTCGATGGCTTCTTCGTACAGCGCCTCGTGCGTGATCGAAGCAGCGGTCTCGAGCAGCTCGTCGTCTCCACCATCCACCGATGCGATGTCTTGAATTCTCTCGATAATACTTGCCATGACGTGCCCTCGTTTGGTCGAGCGTGATTATCATGGCCGGGGGTCCCACGTCGAGCCATTCAGACGGGCTGTGCGTGCACTTGGCGCCCATTTCTGGCAGGATACGAACGGATCGCGTGGCATTCTCGCGCGAGCTCAACCCAAGGGTCTTGTTGTGACGCGAATTCTTCCCCTCGCACTCGTTTTGGGCCTTGCCGCCTGCGGTCAAGACTCCTCCTCCGACGCCAACAATGCGTCGAACAACACCACGAATTCTAACAACACCAACACGACCAACGGCGGGTGCGTGCCCGATCGCGCCGCGTGGGACGCGGAAATGGCGAGCATTGTGCAGACCCATTGCGCAACCTGCCATGGTGGGACGCCGACCTACGGTGCCCCGCAATCGTTGGTGACCTACGAAGACCTGTTGGTCCAACGCGGCGACTTGACCGAGGCGCATCTGCTCGCGACCCGCGTGGCGCTTGGAACCATGCCTCCCATCGGCATGCCCGGGGTGCCAGACGACGAGGCCGAGAAGCTCGTGCAGTGGGCGTCGTGTGGTGAACAAAGCCTGATGCCAAACTCCCGCTTGACCTCGACCGCGCCTGTTTTTCTGGCGCCCGAAGACCCACCCGCCGGCGCGCAGACCATCGACATGGTCGCGAACCAGTTCGCGGTCGGCGAGGACGTTACAGACCTGTACCAATGCTTCACATTTGACGCAGGGGTCGATGCCGAGAAATTCGTCAAACGCATCGAGGTCGTCGAAGACAAAAAGGACGTCCTTCACCACATCGTCTTTTTACGCGACCCCCAAAAGAAGGCACCGGCCGAGCCCCACAATTGCGTCGGCATGCCCGCGGGCAGTGACTATTTGTACGCATGGGCGCCAGGCACCGGTCCCATCCAGTTCCCCGAAGGCGGCTTCCGCATTCGCCCCGATGAACAGTTTGTCGTGCAGATTCACTACAACAATGGCGCGCGCGTCCCCAACGTGCGCGACTCCAGCGGCATTCGACTCTACGTCGACGAGCCAATGGGGACCGAATACGGCATGATCGCTCCGGGCCCGCTCGCGTTTGCGATTCCGGGCAAGACCGTCAAAGACGTGACCGGAAACTGTGTTATGGCCGAAGACTGGAAGGTGCTCGCCGGCATGCCCCACATGCACGAGAACGGGAGCGCGTTCAAACAGGTCATCAAGCGTAAAGACGGGACCGAGGAGCCATTCATCGCGCTGACGAATTGGTCGTTTGAGACACAGCTGTTCTACGGACTTCCGGTCGACCTCAAGGCAGGCGACACGCTGGTCACGACGTGCACGTTCGACAATCAGAGCCTTGGTGCCGTGTCTTCCGGTCCGCGAACCCAAGACGAAATGTGCTTTAATTTCATGTACGTCACACCGCCACCGAGTGCGCGCTACTGCGATTCTTCCGGGGCGGAGTTTGTCACGGACATCGACTACACCCCGGGCAGCTGCGCGCCTCAGGGTGGCCTTGCAGACCCAGCGCTAGCCGACGGTTCGTTTGTGGTGGGAACACCGGCACAGCTTGGGGCCGGCGAGCTCTCGGACGGTGTCTATGAGCTCAAACAGGTTCAGATTTGGCGGGATTCTGCCGACACCCCCATCGGTGAAATCGACCTCGAAGCGTCGCGTATTCTGGCCAAGGGGCAATTTGTCGTCGTCGACGGTCAAGCCCACATCGACATGAAGATTTCGTCGGATGTTGTGCTCACGTCGGGGCAGCGGTTTGGTCAAAACAACAACATTTCGCTGCAGATTACGCGTGACACCATGGTCTCCGAAACTCTGAGTGGCGACATTGTCTGTGGCCAAGGCCAAGGAACCCGGGCGAATGTGCCGTTCGAGGCTTCGGCCACAAACGTAGAGATTGCATTCTCGGGGAATGCATTTGGCGTATCGTTCGAAAGCCGTTACGTTTTCGAAAAGAAATAACCTGAACACGGATGTTCACATGCGCGCATGGATTCTGGGGCTAATGTTGGTGCTCTCTGCTTGCACCCCGGCCCAAAAAAACGTCGACGCCAAAGCGACGACCGACCTCAAAGAAACGCTGACCGACTACAACATGAAGATGCGTTGGGGGTTGTGGGAGCAAGCCGCCCAATACGTCGACCCGGCCTTCAAACAGGCGTTCCTTGGGGAGCTCGAAGAGCGCGGCGAGGACTACAAGATCGTCAACATCGACTCGCGCAACGTCATTTTTGACGGGCCAACCGCCGACGTCGAGTACGAGATGGAGTGGTACACCGAGTCCATGGTCGTCAAGAAGGACAAGTTCGTGGACCGCTGGGTTCAGGTCGGCGGCCTTTGGCTACGCCAAGAGACCATGACCAAAGACGAATGGCGCGACCGCAAAAAGAAGGTCGCCGAGGAAGCCGCGAAAGCCGCCAAAGCCTCACAGACCAACAATCAGCCCGCCGCCACCAACAACGCCACGGATCAGGCTCAGACGTTAGAACAGACCAACCAGGCCGAGGCCGCTCCATGAAGTGGTTTGTGCTGGCTGGGGCCCTGCTGTGGGCCGCAACAGGCTACGCCGAACCCTGCGAGTCGTACGTCAAGGGCGTTGAGGTCGGTCGTCTCAATGACGCCCGCCTAAACGAGCTCAGTGGTCTGGCACGGGCGAGCGACGGGAACCTTTGGGCGCACAACGACTCAGGCGATACCGCGCGTGTTTTTAAGGTTTCGACGACTGGCGAAATCCTGGGGACGTGGAATCTTTTGGGCGTGACCGCGACCGATTTCGAGGACATGACCAACGCTCCGTGTCCCCAAGGAGCCTGTCTGATCGTCGCCGACATCGGAAACAACAGCACAAACCGCCAAGAGTTGCAGCTGCACCGGTTTGTCGAGCCGACAACCCCACAAGACGTCACGGTCGAAACCACGACCTTTCGTTATCCGGCCGATCCCGTGGATGCCGAAGGCGTTTTTGCCGTCCAAGACGCGGTGTACATCGTGTCCAAAGAGGGGAACTTGACTCAGGTGTTTCGCGTTCCGTGGAACACCACCGAGATCCAAACGGCGGAGCAGGTGGCGACGATGACCGAGCCTCTGGCCGTCACGGGTGCGGACCTTTCCGAGGACGGCACCAAGATCTTGGTCCGTGGTTACTTTTCGATCGCCGAGTTCACTGTGAATGGCCGCATCGAGGACGCGTTTGTCTCACCGCGCTATCTTCCGTATGCGGCAGAAATGCAGGGTGAGGCGGTCGTGTACCTCAAAGACCAGCCGGGGGTGGTGACCATCGGCGAGGCGGTCAACGCCAAGGTGATGCGCTACGCGTGTGCCGCGGTGGACGCGCCCGACGTGGGTCAGGCCGACATGGACGTGCAGGCTGGCGATGTGGGCAACGCCAATGCTGAAGACAGTGGTTCGACGCCCGACGTGGGCACCCCACCACCGACACCCGCGCGTTCCTCGGATGGCTGTGGCAGCGTCGTACCTTGGTGGTTGTTGCTCGGGTTTTGGCGCCGCCGCATGCACTGAATTGCCTTGCCACTTCGCGGGCACAATGTTTTGTTATCGGTTCGACTTGGAAAGAGATGATCATGAAAACTTGGAAAACAACCGCGATGTTGTTGGTGTTGGCTGGCGCGGTAGCCTGCCAGACCAGCGACGAAGAGAAACTTACCCGCATTGTGGAAGGTCAGCTTACGAAGTGTAAGGCGGCCGAAGGCGTGTTTTTTGACGTCGAAATCGACGACGAAAAATCCCCCATTCTTCGCGAGGTGTGTGAACTTCCGGTCACCGACGTCAAACGCACGGACGAGTTCCACGCCGTCGCCAAGACGGGCCCGTACCTGTGGTTGTTCAAGATCCACGACGAACATGGCGTGTGGATCCTGACCGAGGTGGACTATGAACCGATGAGCGATGCGCTGTCGGCGCTCAACGTCTCGGATCCCGACGAAGAATCGATGAAGAAGGCCGTCGACGCGCTCGGCAAGGCCGAGGACGGTCTGCCGGACAATTCGTGGATTCGCATCACGCGCGTTGAGCAAGCCATGAAGCTTCGCGACAAACAGCGTGGCAAGGACAAGGTCGACCCCGCGGGCCTTGGCGACGCAAAGGCGGTCTACGAGGCGAACCTTGCGTGGGCGAAGGCCAAAAGCCCAGATGCTCAGGCCAAAATGATGCTGACATACATCGACGCCTACAAGCGTTACATGACCAAGCTCCAAGACGCCTACGACGGCCTCGGCGGGCAGGACGAATGGCTCGAATCGGCCATTCGCGCCGCTGAAAAAGAAAAAGACACCAAAACCGTCGAGACCTACACGGCAGACCTCGAAAAACAACGCGCCGAGCGCCCCGGTGAGCAGAAGATGTTGATGGAGCGCAAGGGATTGGCGTTTGACGCCGTCTGTGCCGCCATCGCGCAATTGCCCACCGTAAGCGATGCTGAGGTCGCCAAAGCCGTCGATGCTGCCAAAGCCACCGACTGCAAACCCGAGTCCCGTCCAAAATTCGAAGAAGCACCACCGGAGCCCTGATGCTCAGTGACCACATCACGCAAATGGGATTTCGTCTGGAGTACTCCGACGATGCCAAAACCGTAACGCCCCTGCTCGAGGCCTGTGGGCTTGAGCCCTATCTGGGCGACGAGATCGAGGGATGGTCCGACCCGCGTTACCTGCTCGCCTGCACGCGGGCGGGCGGTGTCGCAGCTTGCGTGGGTTGGACGATACACGAGACCGGCAACGCCATCGTGCACTCGCTCGGGGTGGCGCCATCGACGCGTGGCAGCGGCATCGGTGGGGGGTTACTCGCGGCGGCGATGGGGCAGCTTGTGGACCAGCAGGCGGTCAAAGGCTTTTGGCTGACGACGAGCTCAGGGAATGCGCGCCACCTGTTTTGGAGCCTCGGGTACAAAACCATCGATCCCTTGGATGTGCCCAAAGAGGTCAACGACCATCCGCTCTATCAGGCGCAGCCCAACGGCACGCGGATGGCACGGCTGTATGGCGACCACGCGCAACGAGGCCTGGACAACTCCGCGTTTCGCTTGATTCAAAACGACACGCAGGAAGCGACGCTGCCGCTTGGCAGTGTGTTCTATTTCACGCAGACCGGAACCGTGGTCGAGGCGTCTTATCGTGGCGGGCTCGTGGCGCGCGGCCACCTGATGGGCCACATCGTCGAAGGTGCGATTCCGTTCTGCTGGCACCAGTTTGTCGTGCCCAATCACGACGACCGCTCGGGCTCCGATGGTCGTTTGATGAGCGGGGAAGGAAAGATCGCCATCGAGCTGATGGACGACGGGCGTCGAGAGCTGCGTGAGCGTTTCGCCGGCGCCGGCGAACTGCTGCTCCGGGAGGTCTGATGGACGAGCTCGTCACGCTTGAGCCATGGGCTCAATGGCTCATCCTTGTCCCGTTGAGTGGGTTGCTGCTCTACAGCGCGTGGACCGACTGGAAGGTGCGCAAGGTCTACAACAAGGTCACCTACCCGGCGATGGTGGTGGGGCTCGCGCTGCACCTGATTGTGCAGGGGCTGCCGGGCCTTGGTGACGGCGCGATCGGCTTCGTGTTGGCGTTTGTCATTGGTCTTGTGATGATGCCGTTTGGCTGGATCGGGGGCGGCGACGTCAAGCTGTTGATGGCCGTGGGTGCCGCGCTGGGTGTGCAAGCGCTAGGCGAAATCACGTTTTATTCGGTCTGGATCGGTGCGATCCTTGGGCTCGTCATGGCCATCGCCAACGGCTACTTGATCGAGATGCTCAAGAAGATGGGACGCTACATTCGCGGTTGGTACCGTCTGATCATCTACAAACAAGCGGTGCTCAAGGAATCGCTCGAAAAGGATGAGCGCAACAAGGTGCCCTACGCCATCGCCATTTTGGGTGGCGCGATTCTGACCTACACCGACGCGGTTTATCAGTGGCCACAGTTCTGGGATTGGTACACCACGGGCATTGGATTTTGATGAGTCGTTTCGTGAACCGTGGCGTTTAGCCTGATGAGGACTAACGCTCGTGTCCGCGCTCGAATGCTGCCAACGTATGCAATAGGGTGAGACGTTGATCGACGTGTCTGGTCGCCACTGAAAGAGGTTCTTGTGTTTCGATTCGTTTTTCCCATCACCTTCATGTTGACCGTCTGCGGCTGCAACACCTTTGGCGAACTGGAGGACTCCGGCAACCCGTCGGTTACGAACAACCAGACGACGGGTACGAACAACCAGACGTCGGGTACGAACAACCAGACGTCGGGGACGAACAACGAGACGCCGGGTACGAACAACCAGACCCCGGAGGCGTGTTTTTCGCGACCCTCGAAAAAGCCGATGGGCAGCGTGGAGCAGGTCGCGTGGCCAACCCGGAACGACACATGCTCGGGCATGCGAACTGAGCCCAAACATCTGGATGGACAACGTTCAGGCGACGCTACCAACGACGTATCCATCCGCGCAGAAGCAGATGGACGTTTTCTGGCGGCGTATGTCACGGAGAGTGGGGTGATCGCGAGATCCGCGACATTGGACCAGGCTACCGTCACGAATGACACAACATTTCCGCAACGTGAGGGCGCTCGGGAGCTACATCTCGCACCCTTTGGCAACGGACGATTTTACGCGTTCGTGGAAAACCCTAATTGCGTCAACGGGACACAGACACTCTTGACCCTGACTGCGTCCGATGGAAGAGAGGCCTCAATCACGGATGTGTGCGCTGCGCCAGCTGACACTCCAATTTTTGCCATCGGAAGCGCAGGCACAACCAGTGGAAGCGCGGCTCAGTACGTCTGGATCGAGCGTTTTGGTGACCAGCTTGTGGTCAATGCGATGCCGCTTGAGAGTTTTGACCCGACCAGCATTCTGAGGATTCCGGACGAAGATTTGACCGAGGAGTCCACAATCCGATCGACCACGGGGGATTTGGTCGCGTATTCCACGACCGCAGGTGTAAAACTATGGCAGGCCACCTTCGGGCAAGACTCGGATCGCTGCAACATTGGCGCCCTCGAGCCGCTCTTAATTGACAATTCAGCACCACGTTCAATGCCCGCGTCGCAGGCAGTCCCTCGGGTCGAGTTTGATCTCGTGTACTTGGGAGACAACACCTACGTCTTCGCACAGGTCCGAGAAAACGGTGTCAGTCTGGTGAGGGTGCGTTTCAACCCAGAAGACGGCGGCTTCACGATCGACGGCGGGGTCGAGAGTCCCGACATCGATCCCGGTCGCAGCGTCACCACAGTGAGGCTTGCTGCGTTCGACGGCGGGTTCATGCTGTTTCGCGAAGAGAGACAAGATGCCGGTGATTCTTGGTGGTACATGACGCCCTACCTCTTCGGTGCGACGAGTGGGGATTGGAGCCCACAGCCAGCGGTTGTGAGCCACCACTATGATAGGAACGTGACGCTTCAGGACGTGGAGATGGCTGCCGCCGTCGACTCGACCGGCTGTGGCGTGACAGCCCTCATCGCTACACGCTTCGACGGCGTATCGGACCGCAGAAACATTGAAGGGGGATCTTTCCCCGGTCTGTTGAGCGCACAATGATCCGTTTCAACTTCGCGCTGATGCTGGGGTTGGTCTCGCTGAACGCCATGGCCTGCAATACATTCAGCGACCTCGATCCGGCGGGAGTGTCAAACAATTCCAACACGAACAGCGCGACAAACAACGCGATGTCGAACAATGAAACGAACAACGCGAACACGAACAATTCTGCGTCCAACAATTCAAACACCAACAATTCGAGTTGTTTGACCACGAACCCGGGTGAAAGCGCAGTCTTTCCCACGCTCGTGGCGAATTGCGGCTCACCCGATCAGAGTCGCGAAGAGTGGTTGGAAGCCGACCCCGTGAACGAAGACGTCACTGCAATCGCCCTTGGGTTGGGCGCGAGACAACAACCCAACGTGTTCTTGGTCACTGACCAAAATGTGTCGACCGCCGAACTGATATTGGACTCCGAGGTCTTAACGCGCGGGGCAACGTCTTCGTGGGAAGGTTTCCCACTGCAAACAGTCGACGAAGTCTACAATGCGCCCTTTGTCGCCGACGAAGGATTCGGCGATTTTTTGAGTATCTCCGGCTCCAATTGTCGTTCGTCGGAGAGTGAAAAACACTTTTATGTGATGGATGCACGCCAAGACCAGGTTGGCATTACCTCTGGCCAGTGCATAGATGATAGTCCTCCCACACATCTGTTTGGCCTTGGCAGCGCGGGGCTTCGGACCGAGCCAGGGGATGAAGCCGGCTTCTATGTGTGGCTCGAAGACAAAGAGGGCGAACTGACCCTGAATTCGCTGCCCGTGCACGACCTTTCACCGGGTCAGGTTCTGGCTGTGCCGGAGCCGAAATTGACGGCGAATTCTGTGGTTCGATCGACCACGGGAGACCTCGTGGCGTTCACGTCGACCGAGGGTGTCTTGGGGTGGAACGCGCGTGCGAGGGTGCTAGGGCCCTCCTGCGGTGAGGACATCGAGCGTCCGATCTTGAGCCCGAATGCGCCGACTACACCGCTTGCCTTTGACATCACATACATGGGGGACAACGCCTATGTGTTTGCCGTCGCAAGTGTGATGCCCACGTTTGAGCTGAAGCGAGTCTATTACAATCCCGCCACCGGATTTCTGGACACCGAAACTCTTGATTACCAGATCGTGTTCCGTGCGAACGAGCAGATTACCGCCGTTCGGCTCGCGGCATTTTCTGGAGGGTTCATGCTGTTCGTTGTCAAAGAGAACCCAACTTCACTGACAAACGATTGGGAAATGATTCCGTATTTTCAGGACATTAGCGGGAAGTGGGTCCCCGGTTTGTCGCAACGGGTGTCCGGGAGATGGACAACCACCGATTTACACGACGTCCATTTTCGTGTGGTGGATTCGGGTTGCACCGTTGAGGCGATTTATGCGGCGCTCTACACAGATTCCCAAGGTACAAAAACACATACCGAGGCTGTGCGATTCGTGAACATCTACAATCCGTAGGGTTAGTCCGCGAGCTCAACAGTGTCGTACGCCATTCGGATCAGCATTTCTTCCAAAACCGGCCGCGCTTCTTTCCACGACTTTTTGCCCGCGATCGCGCAGATTTCCTGGCGATCCGCTGTCACAAGCCGCGAAAATCCCAACAAGAAAAACTGCAGTCGAAGCCGCAATTCGTCGGTTGGCAGTTTCGACGGAAACAATTCCACCATGTAATTCAAAAACTGGTCTCGGGATTCGGTGTACTGGTCGCGCGGCGCCGTTGGGTCACTCGACATGCGTACGAGCACGCGGAGCGGCCGCGGGTCCGAGACCGCGAATTCCAAGAAAGTTCGAATGGCCGCCTCGATGATTTGGCGATGGTTATCGGCCTCAGAAAGTTGGTCGAGCAGGGTATCTCGAATCCCATCAAGCCGCTGGCAGGTTTCCTTGACCATGGCGCGGAAGAGATTTTCTTTGGTGTCGAAATGCCGGTGGAGCGTGGGCAGCGCAACGCCGGCTTCGGCGACGATTTTCCGGGTGGTGACATTGCCGTAATCATTCGCCGCAAAGAGGGTCATCGCGGCGTTGATGAGTTGGTCGTGTGTCTTGGTTGTCATCGGAACTCCCGCATTGATTTGCATGGGGTTTAGCTCAAACGCGCAAGAAATCTTGGACGTTTTTGGAGATGTCGCCGCGCCAGACACTCACCCATTATGGCGATGCCGTGTGCGCCGCGTGTCAAACACTCGTCGACCCGCTCAGGGGTGATTCCGCCAAGGGCAAAGACGGGAATCGTCGCGGCTTTGGTGGCGGTGGTGAGTTTGTGGCAGCCGAGCGCAGGCCCATAGCCTGGTTTTGACGAGGTTTCGAAAATCGGGCTGAGGGTGACGTAGTCGGCTCCATCCTCGGCGGCCTCGATCACATCGGCGATGGAGTGACACGAGACCCCAATCAGCCCATCGGGCAGCAAACGACGCGCGGCTTCGATTGGAAGCCCGTTGGCCGGCAAGTGCACGCCATCGGCGCCAAGGACATAGGCGAGGTCCGCGCGGTCATTGACGAGCAGCTTTGCGCGATACGCTGTGCACAACTCCGCGACCGCTCGCCCAAGTTTCCATTGTTCAGACGCCGCGAGGTGTTTGGCGCGAAACCGGATCAACGACACGCCACCGGCGAGTACGGTCTCGACCGCGTCCAAAAAGGGGTGTCGACCGCGCTTGGGTCGGCGATCACCATCCAGTTTGGCAGCGATTCAATCATTCGATGCGCTCGATCCGCCCCGCCATCGCGCTTGACGCTTGAGCATGCAACTTCTTGGGGATTCGCCCTGCCCGCGCCGCCAACCGTCCGGCCTCGACGGCGCTCTTGAAGGCCTGCGCCATGACCACCGGATGTTTCGCGCCGGACACGGCGGTGTTGAGCAACACGCCATCACACCCGAGCTCCATCGCAAACGCGGCTTCTGATGCGGTGCCGATGCCGGCATCAACCAGCATCGGGACTTCCAACAACTCCCGGATGATCTGGAAATTGTAAGGGTTGCGAATGCCCATCCCGCTGCCGATCGGCGAGCCCAACGGCATCACCGCCGCGCATCCCGCGTCTTGGAGTTTACGCGCCAAAATTGGGTCGTCGTTGGTGTAGGCCATGACCACAAACCCCGCCTGAGCGAGTTCGCGTGCGGCCTTGAGGAGTTCTTCGCCGTCGGGCAACAACGTCTGATCATCACCGATGACCTCAAGTTTGATGAGGTCGGTTTGCAGCGCTTCGCGCGCAAGCTCGGCGGTCAAGATCGCGTCGCGCGCCGTGTAACATCCGGCGGTGTTGGGCAGGATGGTGAAGTCGTCGCCGAGCACATCCAACACTCCGGATTCTTTGGACGCGGCAAGGTTGAGGCGCCGAATCGCGACCGTCACCAATTCGGTTCCGCTCGCCGTCAACGCATCGCGCATGACCGATAGGTTTGGAAACCCGGACGTCCCGAGCAAAAGCCGGCTTTTAAACGTGTAGGGACCGATCTTGAGGACATCGTCCATTTCATCCACCTTGTGTCGCACGGATCACTTCGATTCGGTCGCCTTCATTGAGGCGATGGTCGGCCCAGGTGCTTCTGGGCACCACACGGTCGTTGACCGCAACCGCGGTGCCGCTGACCGATCCGATGTCTAGAACCTCGAGCAGTTTTGAAAGCGTTGCTGGCTCAAGTTCGTATTCGTGCACTGTGCCGTTTATCTTGAGTTGCATCATGTCTCCCGGTCAGGAATCTTATGCCGCGATCTTCGAACGAAGACCAGCCAAGGAAAACGAATGTCAAACGACACCACAAAATTTACACGCGTGAACACGATCGGCCTCGTGGTGGTCGTGCTCTCGGGCGTGTTGGTCTTGTACCTCAAGTCCATTGGCATCCGCGAGTTCGGACCGGTGCCTACGCTCGCGCTCCCGCTGGCTCTGTTTGTGATTCGCGCGTGGTGGTCGGCGAAAATCGCGCCCGAAAAGATCAAAAAACATCAGCGCATGGCGGCCGCGGGCATCACGATGGTGTGTGTGTTGGTTTTGGTCTCGGTCATGCTTCCGGCTTGAGCAAGCTCCACGGACGTTGGTCTTTGATGCTCGGGCTGAAGCCGGGCTCGACCCGCAGCTGGGCTTGAGGATACCCGCAATACAATCCGGCATGGGCGGCCGAGGCGCGGTGGTTGCCCGACCGTTTGACCCCACCAAAGGGCAGACGGCTTGAAGCGCCGCACGTCGAGCGATTCCAGTTCAAGATGCCTGCATCCAGGTCGTAACCGAGGTTTTCGAAGCGCTGCTCGTCGGCGCCGTACACGCTCATGGCTAGGCCGTACGAGGTGGCGTTAGCGATCGCCGCGGTCTGGGTGTCATCGGTGCTGCGGTACAGCACGACATCGGGTCCAAAGATTTCTTCGGCCTGATGGGACCCGTGAGCGTCCAAGGTTTTGCACCACCACAGCGCGGGCGCCACGAAGTAGCCGTGCAGGTCGTCGCGGGTTTTTCCGCCGGGCAACAGCGACTCAAGGTTTCCGTTTTCGGTGTCGGCCTGCGCGCGCAAAAACCGCTGGTACGCAGCGTCGTTGATCAATGGCCCCATGAACGTCGTTTCCCCCAGCGTATCGCCCACGGTCACGCGCTTGGAAACGTCGCGGAACGCGTCCACGAAGTCGTCAAAGACGCTGTCTGCGACGACGATTCGGCTCGTCGCGCTGCACCGTTGTCCCGCCGTCATGTAGGCGGCGAACGCGATGTCGTAGGCGGCTTGGGTGATGTCGGCGTCTTCCAAAATGATCGACGTGTTTTTGCCGCCCATCTCGAGCGCAAGCAGCTTCCAATGTTGTTCGAGCGTCGCGCGTTTGATGCGCAGGCCGGTGTCGTAGCTGCCCGTGAACATCACGGCATCAACATCCGTGTGCCCGGCCAGCGCAGCGCCCACAGGACCCGGCCCGTGCACCAGGTTCAACACCCCCGCAGGAATCCCAGCGGCCTCGGCAGCTTCGATGTAAGGGATGAAACACCCCGACGTGATCTCCGAGGGTTTGATCACGACGGTGTTGCCTTGGAACAAGGCGGGGATGATGTGCCCGTTGGGCAAATGCAGCGGGAAGTTAAACGGGCCAAGGACCGCGGCGACACCCAGTGGGCGATAGCGAAACGAGCCCCCAGCGAGTCCATCGGGATGGACGGTCGCGGTGTACTGCGCCGCCTCGCCGGTCATGATGCGGATCTTTTCGGGGAGTGCGCCGGCTTCGGTCATCGCCTCCCACAGCGGCTTCCCGGCCTGTTGGGCGATCAACGTCGCCATGGCCTCTTTGCGTGCCGTCAACTCGTCGGCGAAGCGAAGCAAAATCTCGCGACGTTTGTCGGCCCCCAAGCGGTCCCAGGGCTTTTGGGCGCGGCGCGCGGCGTCTACGGCGCGGTCAACGTCGCCAACGCTCCAGTGAAGCTCGTAGAGGACCTCCGCGAGGCGGCTGGGATTGTTGCGAACCAGCGTGCCGTCGACCGTGGAGGGCGCAGACCATTGACCATCGATGTAGTTTTTCATGGTTTACTCAAACTCAAGGACAATTTTGCCGATATGACTTGCCGAGGACATCACGTCAAACGCCTGGGAGACGTCGGTCCACGCGAACGAGTGGCTGATGTGGGGATGGATCTTGTGCGCGGAAATCGCCGCGTTCATGGCCTCAAAGGACTCCCGGTGCCCCACCAAAATGCCTTGCACCCGAATGTTCTGCATCAAAATGGGGATGATGTTCAGCTGTTCGGCCGTCCCCGACAAAACCCCGATGACGTAGATTGCGCCACCGGGTCGGACAGCCTTTAGGCTGGCGGTCAGTGTGCCTGCGCCGCCGACCTCGACAATGTGGTCCACTCCGTCTCCGCCGGCCATGTCCTTCGCCGTGCGGCCCCAGTCGGGGATCTGACGGTAATTGATGGTGTGGGCGGCGCCCATCGCCTTGGCGAGCTCCAGTTTCTCGTCGCTTGAAGACGTCACGATGACGCGCGCACCCGCTGCGACGGCAAACTGCAGCGCAAACATCGAGACACCGCCGGTGCCTTGGACCAACACCGATTCACCGGGTTTCAGCGCCCCGTGTGTGAACAACGCGCTCCACGCCGTGACCGCGGCGCAAGGCAGACACGCCGCTTCGACGTCGCTCAGTGCCGCGGGGGCATGAACGGCGTCGAGCTCGGACACTGTCATCGTCTGCTGCAGCGTCCCATCGACCGGACCGCCGAGCGTCCGTCGTAGCTTTTCACGCGTGGGTTCGCCGGCGTGCCAGCCCTGCGCGAAGATGGGACAGACGCGGTCGCCGGGTTTGAAGCGTGTGACACCCGTTCCCACGGCTTCGACGATGCCCACGCCGTCCGACAGAGGGACCAACGGAAGGGGTTGTCGCGGGTTGTACTTGCCCTGAACCATCAAAAGGTCGCGGTAGTTCAGGCAGGCCGCGCGCATGCGTATCTGAACCTCGCCGTGCTGCGGCGGACGTGATTCCCGCTGGGTTTCGCGCAGATTGGAAAGGCCGAATTCGGGGAGTTCAATGGCACGCATGGGTCCTCGTACGATGGTGCCCACTCTATACCGAATGGGCGATTGGGTCGGCAACCTCTGGTTGCCGAATGGGGGATTGGGTCTGGTTGCCGAATGGGCGATTGGGTCTGGTTGCCGAATGTGCGATTGGGTCGTCAACCTCCGTTGCCGAATGGGGATTGGGTCCGATTGCCGGAATGGGCGATTGGGTCGTCAACCTCCGGTTGCCGAATGGGGGATTGGGTCGTCAACCTCCGGTTGCCGAATGGGGGATTGGGTCCGATTGCCGAATGGGCGATTGGGTCGCCAACCTCCGATTGGGTCGTCAACCTGCGGTTGGGTCGGCAACCTCCGGTTGCCGAATGGGCGCAGCCCACAAAGACCTTCGGAGTTCGGCTATCGCCGAATCCGGCAACCGGGAGGTTGCCGGCCCCACGTGCTCAGCGCACCGAGACCTTCGGAGTTCGGCTATCGCCGAATCCGGCAACCGGGAGGTTGCCGGCCCCCGTGCTCAGCGCACCGGGACCTTCGGTGTTCGGCTATCGCCGAATCCGGCAACCGGGAGGTTGCCGGCCCACCATCGACACACGGCAGCTTGCAATGGGTCCAACCGGGCTCCATCATGGCCGGCCAGACCAACGGAGACCGCATGTTGATGTTCTTTCATGGCCTTGAAAGTGGCCCACACGGCGCCAAGTACCAGCTGCTGTCCGAGGCGTTCGGCGAGGTCAACTCGCCGGATTTTCAGGGCATGGACTTGGAGCAACGACTTGCCCACGCGGAGGAAATCACGCGCGGTGCCGCCGGATTGACCATCGTCGGGTCGTCGTTTGGAGGGCTGGTCGCGGCACTGTTGTACGCCCAAGTCCCTGACCGTATCCATGCGCTTGTCTTGCTCGCCCCTGCGCTGCATCGTGACATTGCGGATGCCGTTCCGGCTTTGCCGCCACACACCGTGGTCATTCACGGCACCCACGACGACGTCGTGCCCTTGGACGAGGTTCGAGCGTTCTGCCAAAGCCGCGGCGTCGAGGTGATCGAGGTCGACGACGGTCACCGGCTGTTGGGCTCGATGCCGTTGGTGATCGAGAAAGTCCGGTCGATTCTTCCATCGGATCGGGTTTCACCGTAACATGCCGGGGACGACTCAAGAGGACACACGATGCCTAAGTTTTTGCGCCCTGCGGTTGTGATCGCGTTGTTTCTGGCGGCCGGCTGCGCCCCAACCTTCGAAGATTCCTCGTGCAGCGCCGACGGCGATTGTTTCGTGGGTGAGCTTTGTGTGGCGAACAAATGTGTCGCGGACAGCACGTCCATGGACGCCGGCATGGACGAAGGCCAGGCCGACATGGACATCACCGTTGACATGACTGTGATGGACGACCCCGACAACGACGGCGTGCGAGGCAGCGCCGACAACTGCCCCAACATCGCCAATCCCGACCAGGCCGACCTCGACGAAGACGGCTTGGGCGATGCCTGCGACGACGACCGTGACAACGACATGGTCGCTGACGTGGATGATAACTGCCCCGATGTGCCCAATCCGGATCAAAACGACGCGAATGAAAACGGCGCCGGCGACGCGTGCGACAACGATTTTGACGAGGACGGCATCGCCGATGGGGACGACAATTGCCCCCTCGACGCCAACCCTGACCAAGCCGATCGCGACAACGACAATATCGGTGACCCGTGTGATTTCGACAACGATAACGACGGCGAGTTTGACGACTTCGACAACTGTCCGTTTGTCGCCAACCCCATGCAAAAAGACGCCGACCTCGACGGCATTGGCGATGCCTGCGACGACGATCTCGACGGCGACGGGGTGGACAACACCACAGACAACTGCCCGCTGATCGCAAATCCGGGCCAAGAGGACGTCAACAACAACGGTGCAGGCGACGCCTGTGACAACGACGAAGATGGCGACGGCGTCCCGAACGCGACCGACAATTGCCGCCTCGTCAGCAACGCCAACCAAGCCGATATCGATCTCGATAACGTTGGGGACGCCTGCGACAACTGCCCTGGGCTGCAGAACTTGGACCAGGCCGACGCGGACAGCGACGGCGTCGGCGACATCTGCGACAACTGCGTCGACGACAGCAACGCTGGGCAAAACGACGGCGATGACGATGGCGTGGGCGATGTATGCGACAACTGTGCTGCAGACGACAACCCCGACCAAGACAACATCGACGGCGACTTGCTTGGGGATGCGTGCGACGGCGACATCGACGGCGACACAGTCGTCAATGACGACGACAATTGCCCGCTGGCCGCAAATACGAATCAGCTGGATTCGGACGGGGATTTGATCGGAAACGTGTGCGACAACTGCCTTGGGATTCCAAACCCCAATCAAGAAGACGAAGACAACGACGATGTGGGCGACTTCTGCGACAACTGCCCCGCGGCTGAGAACTCCAGCCAGGCCGACGGCGACAGCGACATGTTTGGCGACGCGTGCGACAACTGTCCCGGGATCAGCAACGTCACACAGTTGGATTCGGACAACGATGGGATTGGCGATCTGTGCGACCCTGACCGCGATGGGGACGGCTTTGCAAACGGGGCGGACCTGTGTCCCGACACCTTCAGCCTGACCAACACCGACACCGACGTCGATGGCGTGGGCGACGCGTGTGACAACTGCCCCGGCGACTCGAACCCAACCCAAGCCGACACCGACGGGGACGGCATTGGCGATGCGTGTGACCCCACGTGACCGATTTTGAACTTCTACTGATACGCCATGGTGTTGCCCAAGAGTGGGCGCCCGGTGGCGACTCCGAGCGCGAGCTTACCGAGGATGGCCGACTGCAGATCGAAGCGTCGTCGGCCGGCCTGCGCGTGCTTGGCCTAGATGCGCATTTGACGATCTCAAGCCCGTTTATCCGCGCGCGTCAGACGGCCAAGATTCACACCATGCGCTTGGGCGGAACCCACGAAACTTGGGCAGGGCTGGTCCCGTCCGCTCCGCCGTCCGCAACCCGTGACGAGATACTCGCCCGCGGAAAATTGTTGGCGCAGGACCAGCGTTTGGTGGTTGTAGGGCATAACCCAAACATTAGCTCGGTTTTATCGCTGCTGGTCGCGGGGCATGGTGCTGCGGTGTTCAATGTGCGCCCCGGTGACGTGGCGCATCTCCTGATTCCGTCGACCATGCCTTTCGTACGCGGCGAGCATTTGCCAAGGGCGGTCATGCTCGCGTTTTATCCTCGTGAAACGTTGGAAAAAATTGGTGCCTCAAGCCTCTAGAACCCTGCTCATTGTGGCCGCGTTGGCCGTCACCGCGTGTTCGAGCGCTCCGCCGACGCTGCCCGACACCGTGCAACCCGGCGCGCAAGGCTGGCAAGGCGCCGCCCTAATGCTGCCCGCAGGCACACCGGTGGTCATGCGTATCAACGTCGGGCGAATGTTGGCGGGTGTCAGGGAGCTCCTTGAATGGGCATCGGAGCCCGCTCTGTATGCCAACGAGGTCGCACCGGTGCAGCCCGCGTTGCTCGCGTTCGAATCCCTCACAGGTGGCGCCGGCGGCGAAGCGTGGGCGCGCCATGGCATCGACACCACCGTGCCCATCGTGGTCGGGATTGCCCCATTGCCAAGCAGTCTTGCGTATCAAAACATCGTCGAAAACGCCTTGGTCGAGCGCTTCGGAGTCAATGCCGTAGCGTCGCGCCTTGAGCGTGCGCAAGCGTCTCCTGGGCTGCACTCGGAGATCGCGCAACGCGCCAAAAAACCTCCGCTGTTTGCGATGCGCGCGTTGGTGCCCGCAAGCGATCCCGATATGGCGTTGGCATACATCACGAGCAACGTCGGGTCATTTGGCTTCGAGGCGGTCTCGCCCCAAGAGATGAAGGCTGCGGCCGTGGAGCTCACGTGCAAGCCATACTTGCATCCGGAGCTTGATTTCGGCGTGTGCATCCGGCAGGTCAAAGACAAAGTCGTTGTGGACACCGCGTTTGGTCTTGTTGGCAACGAAGTTACTCCCGCGTATCGACTGCAAGTGCTCCAAGAACTTGCGGTGTGGGACGCGTCAAAAACCGGCCGTCCGAGCGCCCCAAAGGCATCGTGGGATGCCGACGTCGAGCTCAACGTCGATGCAGCCTCGGTCGCGGCCATGAGCCGCGTTTGGGGGTATCAACTCGCCATGGCCGAGTCCGCGCAGGAGGCCGCGGCCAACCGTGATGACTACCTGATCGAAACGCTGAACGACACGCTGACAAGCGCTCAGGCGTGGGAGATTCAATCGGAGGAACTCCCCGGATTCTCTTACGCCTTGTCGGCAGGCGACCCGTCGACCGACGAGGCGTTTACCGTGGAACTCGCGTATTCCATCGCAGCCAAACAACCGAAGCTGAACGTTCAACCGTCCTCGGTGGGCATCGGGACCTCGCAGCGCGCCCTCGTGGCCGCCTTCAGCGCGTCGGCCCTGCGCGAGCCCGAGTGGAAGTCCCTGACCACCATTGAGGAGCCCACGCGCCTGCTCGAGATTTTGGACGTCGATGCAAGTCCATGGCTCTACGGGCCAGCGCTTCCAAGGCTCGGCCTCATCGTCATGCACAACCTGATCGCCGCCGGCCCCAACGCACTCAACCCCTTGTCGTCGCTGATGCCGTCCATCCAAACCTACAACCGCATCGAGGTCGCGTGGTTGGGTGGCGTCGATCAAACCGACCCCAAACTGCTGCTGTTTTCGTCGGTCCAACCAAGCTCGACCAACGCCGATCGACTCCTCGCCGCCACCCACCTCGTGGAGTTTGGGAGCGCGCTCACGGGCATCGAACCCGCTGGACCGTTTGAGCTCGGGCCCGCGGTCCAGCCCGTGCCCCTAAGCGGCACGCCAGGTTTCTGTGTGATGAACGGCGACAGCATCGTGGTCGGAATTGGCGTTGAGCGCGACGCCTTCATGGTGGAGCTGCAAGGCATCAAGAACGTGACCTCGACCAATGACATTGTTTTTGTGCGTGGTGAGCCCGCCACTTGGGTGCCGATGTTGGCGCAAGCGTTTCCAGCCCTCAACATGTTTGACCTGCCAATCTTGGCCCAACGCCTTGGTCCGTTTACGTTTCGGGCGTTTCCCGATGACAAAGATGGGACCCAGTTTTTGCGCTGGAGAATCGAGTGGAAGCGGCCCGCGCGACTGTAGTACGCTCCGCGTGTGGAGGACTTTTTTTCAAAACAACTCGAGGGGCTCTCCGAAGTCAGTGAAGAGCTTGATGCAAACCGGTGGAAGATTCGGTTTGAAGGGCTGAGTGCTGCCGTCATGTCGGTGGCATCGCGCCGCGACAATTTGTTGGAGTGGGCGGGCGCGTGGATTCCAGCGCTGTTTGCCTTGCAGCAGTTTGGGGCGACGTTGGGACGGTTGGTCTGGTCGCTGCGAGATGCGGTCACCGGGAGTGGTGATCACGAGGTCTTCACGACGCAAGTGGTCGCTCAGATCAAGGAAGACTTCGACGGCATCGTCGAAACGTTCCCAGATTCGGGTCACTGGCTAGTAGGCGTGGACGAGCTCGACCATTTGATCCGTGCGGTCGTCGAAGACCCCTCGGCACGGGCCACTGTGATGGAGGTCGGTGCAGCGTTGGGACAGCTTGGCGACGACATCCTTGGCCGCGTGGTGAACATCATCTTGGACGGCGAAGACCACAACCTCGATGTGGGGCAGGTGACGTTTTGGGTGGAGAATTTGGAGGGTGTGTTGCAGTCCGCGATCGACGCGCTGGATTTGCACCGACGCCTGTTTGAGGACCGATGAATACGCTGGTTCAGGGGTTTCATGAAGGGGGCGTTTGGATGTGGATCATCTTGATCCTGTCCGTGGTCTCTTACATTGGCTCCATCGTGGCGCTGACGTTTTTCGCGGTCTCGTTCCGCCGCCGAATCCGCCTGACCCTCATCTGGTTTGGCGCGATCCTGTTGACGCTAGGGGTCGCCATTTTTGTCATCGGAATTGTCGCGTATTCGGTCGGTATTTCGCAGGTCGAACACTCGCTGGCGTACATCGAACCAAACCTAATCGACGAGGCCAGAATGCGCGGCACGGAGTCCGCGATGCTGCCCCTGAACTTCAGCCTGATCATGGGCGGATTTCCCACACTCGCGGGTCTGATCGCGTTGGTTCGGGGAATCAAAACCCCAAAGAGTTAGATCATCCATGCCGCGCATTTTTGTACTTGTGTGTCTCGCCCTATCTGTCTCGTCCGCGGGATGGGCAAAACCCAAACCCAAGGCGGATTCCGCGCCGTTGGCGAGCAGGATTGGCGATGAAAAACCCGCCAAAACGAGCTTCAAAGACGAGGGTTGGGGCCTCAAACTAAGTGTTCCTAAGGGCTGGGAGCTTCGTCGCGGAACCGACGGCCTCGTGATGACGTCGCAAGATGCTGCGGGGTTTGTGATTGTGTTCCACTTCGAGGGCACCTCTATGGAGGAACTGCGCAGCGGCGCCGGTGAGGGCCTGATCATCGACGGCGGCAACATGCTTCGGGTCGTGGGATCACCCCGTGATTTTGGCAAAACGGGCGTGCGTGTGCGCTATCAGGGTGTGGTCGGCGCAAAAACCAAGGTGGTGGGATACGCCATTGGCGTGGTGTCTAAGTTCGACACGAACGCGATTGTGCTCGGTGTCTTCCCAGAATCTGAGGGCGCCGACAGGGCCGAGGCGATGGTCGAAAAGATCGCGAAATCCATGAAATTAAGCGCCCCGCGCGGCCCTAAAAAGATCAAAAACTGGAAGAAGGATCTGTCGAACACCCGGCTGGACGCGGTCGTGTTTGCGCGCAGCTCTGGATTTGGCGAAGACGGCGACGGGCTTGCGGGCAGCGAGTCGCTCATCCTGTGCAAAGACGGCTCGCTCTTGGAGCGAAGAGGCGACTCCTCGACGCTCGCCGCCCTGGCCGCCGGTCAGGATGTGGGCGAACAGGCCGCGATGAAAACACAACGCCTTGGCACGTGGGACGTCACCGAAGACGCCGCGCCAAAGTTGGTCCTGAGTTTCGACGACGGGACGACACGAGATGCGCCATTGGCGTATGAGGGCAAGCGGCTCGACCTGTCGTCACATCGTTACTTCTGGTCGCGCGCAACCTGCAAGTAAAGGTCGGGTTCATGGAGCGGCGGCGTTTGAGCCCCCCGTGATTTCGCACCCCTAGCTACCGAACTGCGAGCAGCCGTACCTCGAGTTTTTTCATGTGATCGCGGTATCTGGCCGCGCCCTCGAAGTCCAAGTTATCCGCGGCGTTTCGCATTTTTTGGCGCATACTCGCCATTTCCTTTTCGATGTCGGTCGCGTCCGCACCCGCGAAGTCAAACACAACATTTTCGGAATCGTCTTGTGCCTCGTCGTCTTCGGGGACGTGGCTCTCGAGGTCGTGAATCCTCTTGATGATGGTTTTGGGGGTGATCCCGTTCTCGAGGTTGTATTGCTCTTGAATCGCGCGGCGACGATTGGTCTCTTCGATGGCTTTTTGCATCGAATCGGTCAGCCGGTCGGCGTAGAGAATCACGGTTCCGTCGACATTTCGTGCCGCCCGCCCGATGGTCTGAATCAGCGAACGAGCCGAGCGCAAAAATCCTTCTTTGTCGGCATCGAGGATCCCAACCAAGCTCACCTCGGGGATGTCGAGCCCTTCGCGTAGAAGGTTGATCCCAATGAGCACATCAAAGACGCCTTTGCGCAGGTCCCGAATGATGTTCATGCGCTCGATCGTGTCGATGTCGCTGTGCAGATAGCGTGTCTTGACGCCGAGCTCGGTCAAATACTCGGTCAAATCTTGCGCCATCACCTTGGTCAGCGTGGTCACCAGCACACGCTCATGGCGATCCACCCGCTGTCGAATCTCACCGTACAAGTCGTCGACCTGTTCCATCGCGGGTCGGATCTCGATTTTTGGGTCGAGCAAACCTGTGGGGCGAATGATTTGTTCGACGACGACACCCTCGGTTTTGGTGAGCTCGAAGTCACTCGGCGTGGCAGACACAAAGATGACGTTTCCAACGCGATCTTCCCATTCGTCGAATTTTAGGGGACGGTTGTCCATCGCGCTTGGCAGTCGAAATCCGTGAGAGACCAAGGTTTCTTTGCGCGCCCGGTCGCCGCGGTACATGCCGCCGATCTGTGGAATGGTGACGTGGGACTCGTCGACAATGACCAAGAAATCTTTGGGGAAATAGTCCAACAAACACGGTGGCGGTTCCCCGGGATTTCGACCCGAAAAGTGACGGGAGTAATTCTCGATGCCGCTGCAAGACCCTGTGGTGATGATATTTTCGAGGTCGAATTGCGTGCGCTGTTCTAGGCGCTGCGCTTCGACGAGTTGGTTGTTCGCGACGAGCTCTTCGAGGCGTGCTTTGAGCTCGTTACGAATCCCGTCGATGGCGATTTTCTTGCGCTCCGGCGTCACCACGTGGTGGGAATTGGGATAAATCGCGATTTTTGGCAATTCCTCCAATCGCTTGCCGCGCAGCGGATCGATCTGCCAGATCGACTCGACCTCGTCGCCAAAAAATTCCACACGAATTCCAATCTCGCTTTCGTACGCTGGAAAGATTTCGACGATGTCTCCACGCACGCGAAACGTGCCGCGGTGGAAGTCGCGGTCGTTGCGTTCGTACTGACTGTCCACCAATTTTCGAAGCAGCGTGTTGCGCTCAAGCTTCATGCCTTTTTCGAGCCAGACCAACATCCCGTAATACGCCTCGGCCGAGCCAAGTCCGTAGATGCACGACACGCTCGCAACGATGATGACGTCCTCGCGGCTAAGCAGTGACGCGGTCGCGCGGTGTCGCAGCAGGTCGATGCGATCGTTGATCGACGAGTCTTTCTCGATGTAGGTGTCGGTGGACGGGATGTAGGCCTCGGGCTGGTAGTAGTCGTAATAGCTGACGAAGTATTCGACCGCGTTGTTGGGGAAAAACTCTGTAAACTCGTTGAACAGCTGGGCGGCCAACGTCTTGTTGGGCGCCATCACCAGCGTCGGTCGGCCATAATTCTGAATGACGTTCGCGATCGTGTACGTCTTCCCTGTCCCAGTGGCTCCGAGCAACGTCTGATGTTTGTCGCCGGCCTGCAGCCCTTCGAGCAATTGTTCGATGGCACGGGGTTGGTCCCCTTTGGGGTCAAACGGGGATTCAAGATTGAACGGCGAGTTCATGGGAGGCTCGTTGAATGGTTACAAATGTTCAGTATCACGGTGGCCGTTTTGCTTCAACATTCGCAGACATTGGCGTGTTCCCGATGTGCCAAATGCGGGACAGTCTAGGGGGCCTGTGTTAGGGTTACCGCATACGAAAAGCTGGAGCGGCGATGGAATTCTTTTTCTTCATCTTGTTGTTTGGCGCGTTCATCGCGAAGGACTGGATGATCAAGTCTGGTTCATACGACAGGATTCTGAAGTGGTCCGACGACCAAGGATACCAACTGCTGTCCTGTGAGATCCTCACGTATGCGAGCAACAGCCGCTACTCCAAGACCCCTGGCCTAGCGCGTATTCGAATCAAACGTTTGGTCAACGACGAGGAGATGTCCGGGAGTCTGCACTGGACGGCTGGATTTCTCGAACTCAAGGAGTTCACTTTTGAGCCTGACATGCGCACGTTGGCCGCACAGCGTGCTGCCGCGACGATAGGTTTGGACACCGCCGAGACGGCCTTGCCCCTCGCCGGAGAAGACCAAGATCTGCGGGTTTTGTCCGAGGTGAATCGACGCTTGGATGCCATCACATCCCAACCGGGTTGGGTGGCGGAATACGACCTCGACGGCTCCGGGCACGTCGATGAAGAGGAGTGGTCGATCTTGCGTGGCAACGTGCTCGAACAGGTCAAAGCTGAGTTGGGACAGCCCGGCGTTCGTGCGGTCATGACGCCCGATCAAGGCACGCCTGCGGTTTCCACTGCGAAAGTCGGCGCGCCCACGCCCGCAGCACCGGAGCCCACGCCGGCCGCTGCACCGGTCGAGCCCACGCCCGCCTCGGCCCCATCGCCGGCGGCCGTGGAAGCCTTAGCGGCACTCGCCGCAAAGCGGGTCGATGAATCCGACGACGATGTCGTTTGGTGAGTGTTTGTGAATGGTGTTTACAAAGTAAACGCGGTTTACTAATGTGGCGTTTGGAGGTTCCAAATGGGTCACATCATTGCTTTCTTTCTTGGCGCGGTCGGTTGGACGCTGGCCGAATACACCCTTCATCGCGGCTGGGGTCACAAAGGTGAGGCGAAGAATGCCTTTTCGGTAGAGCACCTTAACCACCACCGGGATCTGTCGTACTTCGCGCCGACGTGGAAAAAGGGATTGGCGGCCGTGGGGGTCTTGGTGTTTCTGGCGCCAGGCCTCACGTGGTTCTTTGGCAGCGTTGGCTTCGCCGGCGCGCTCGGATTCGCCGTCATGTACATCGTCTACGAGTACATTCATCGCCGACTGCACACCCATGCACCCAAGACGCGTTATGGGCGTTGGGCTCGCCGACACCACCTCTACCATCACTACAGTCGCCCCAAACTCAACCACGGCGTCACCACACCGATCTGGGACTTTGTGTTTGGCACCCTTGAGGTTCCCGATCGGGTTCGCGTGCCGCGACGAAACGCCTTGGCATGGATGCTGGAATCGACGGGTGAAATGCGCGACGAATTTGCCGCGGATTTTGAGCTTGTCGGGCGCGTGAAATCCTGACGGTTCTTGATATGTGCGGTTGACCTGACTAACTTCACGGCCTTGCTTTTGGTCCAAGGTTCGTGATGAAGACTTTCGGTTGGCGGTTTTGCTGTTTGAGTGCCTTTGTGCTGGCTGTGGCGTGCGGAGACGACAAGTCAACGACACCCAAGCCTGATGCCGGCGATGCCGCTGTCGCCGACACCGGCGATTTGGGCGTTTCGGATGCTCAGTCCGACCTCGCCGATGCCGATACACCGGTCGATCCCAACAATCCTGGGCTGGAACTTTCACCGATCCAAGAGGGCGTATCGGAGAGCGGCGTGGCCGTTGAAACGCTCGAAGCCACGGGCGCGCGGATCGGGCGGATTGCCTCGGATGACACGGGATTTCATGGTCTGTGGGCGCATTGCCGAAACGGCGACTTCCGGCTGTACAACGAACGTGTCGAGCTATGCATCCAAGCCGAGTCCACCAACCGCAACGAAATGTTCACCGGTGGCTCGATCGTGGACCTGCGACTGCGTGGCAGCGACGCCGAGGACGTGTTTGACCTCTTGAAGCCGCGCGTGGGCTTCAACGTGCAGTTTGCCGAGCGAGTCTATGTGGTGCGTGACGGGACCGACGGTGGGCCTGCGGTCCTGCGCGTGGATGGCTACGATACGCCCGTCGCCTATATTTTGGGCATCGTGGGCGGCCGTCTGTTCAAGTCGGACGGACTGCAGTGGGTCACCGAGTACCGATTGTGGCCACAGTCGACCGAGGTCGAGATCGTGTCATGGCTGACCAACCCCAACATGACGGCCAAAAACATCACTCCGGGTGAGTGGCTCGCACCCGGTGACCGCACGGAAGTCTTCCGCGATCAGTACGGTTTTGCACCGAGCAATCTTGCCTACCGTTGGATGGCATCTGTAGGCGAATCGAGCAGCATCACATGGTACGGCGAAGAAGACATGGCCATCGATGAGCTGCCGTTTTCGGACAACAACCCGTGGCTGCTCGCGAAGTTCTCGGCCCTTTCGCTTGGCGCCGGTCAGACACATGTTTGGCGTCGGTGGTTGGGCATCGGCGACGGGACGCTCGCGTCGACACAGGGAGCACGCGAGCGCCGATTGTTGGGCGCCGAACGGGCACTCAAGGCCGTGCGTGTCCACGATGCTGCGGACAACCCGGTGGCCAATCGGCGCGTGACGATCCTGTCCAAGCAGGGCCAGCCTTTGTACTTTGGCGTGACCGACATCAACGGCGAGTTTGAGGCGTCCTGGGACGAGGCCGCGACGATCTCGGTCGAACCCGAAGCGGGCTTCGAGGCGACCGTGCAGAACATCGACGGCACGGCAAGCTCGGCCTCGGTGACGGTTCCCACCGCGGCGACGTTGACGGTCAATGCGACCACGTCGGGATTGCCAACCAATGTTTTGGTGCAGGTGCGTGCGAGCCAACCCGTGCCGGTGAACACAGAATTTGTCGCGCTGGGTACCGGTTCCCTACGCATTGCGCCGGGGACGTACACGCTGCAGGTCACACGCGGCATGGAATACGACATGATCGAAACCCAGGTCGTCGTGACCGAAGCGGGCGCCACGTTTGATGCAGACATGATCCGCAGCGTCGATACCGAAGGATGGATCGCTGCGGACTTCCATCAGCACATGGAGCCGAGCTCGGACAGCGCGGTCAACATCAACGACCGCATCACGGACAACGTCTGCGAAGGCGTCGAGTTCGTCGCGCCGACCGACCACGACGTGGTGTCCGATCTGCAGCCCTACATCGATGCTCTGGGCTTTACCGACGTGTTGAACACGTTCCCCGGCCTCGAAGTCAGCCCACGAACCGGCCACGTCGGTGTCTATCCGATGCCGTTTGATCCCTCCCAACGCGGCAACGGCACCGTGGCACTGGCCTACATTGACCAGTCCGAGGTCAAGTATCGCGCGATCCCCGACATTTTTGTGGCGGCGCGTGCATTGCCTACCGACCCGGTGGTTCAGCTCAATCACCCGCGCGGTGGCACGTCGTTGTTCGACACAACCCAATTTGACCCGAACGTCGACGACCCACGGACGTTCACAAAAACGGACTGGTCGACCGATTTCGACACCATCGAGGTCATCAACCGCTTCCCATCGACCTGCAACACGTTTGCGGACTTGGCGCAGTTTCTCAACGTCGGCTTGAAGAAGACCGGCCTTGGGAATTCGGACACGCACACCCTGAATGGAAATCCTGCCGGCACCCCGCGCAACTACCTCGCCATTGACGCACAGCCCGGACAGATCGCCGGTGCAGACGTTGTCGCAGCGTTGAAGAGTGGGCGCGTCAGCGTCGGTGCCCATGCTTTCATCGACTTTACAGACGGCAAGGTGCCAGGCGACCTGATTGTCGGCGCGGACCAGACGTTTGGCGTGCGGGTTCAAACGCCCTCGCACAGCGAAATCACGCGCCTGCACGTCATCGTCAACGGCGTGGTCGTGCAGTCGTTGGACCGCACCGGGACAAACGGAAACGATTTCGACGAAGTGATCCCGTTGAGCTTTCCATAAGACAGCTGGGTCATCTTCTTTGGCGTCGGCCCGCGTGCGAACGCGCTTGAATACGGCGACACGACGTTGGCGTTCACGAATGCGATCTACGTCGACGTCGACGGCAACGGATGGCAAGAACCCGGCATGCAGACGCTGGATCTGGCCGCGTTGAACGAATCTGGATTCTGCGAGTAAGGGTCGGCCGGCTCTGGGTGCCCAATGGGCGAAGCGCACCGGTGGGACCGGGTCGGCAACCTCCGGTTGCCGAATGGGCGAAGCCCACAGAGACTGGTTTTTTGGCTCCGAATCAACCGGGTCGGCAACCTCCGGTTGCCGAATGGGCGAAGCCCACAGAGACGTTGGTTTTTTGAAACCAGAATCGGCCACGGGTCGGCAACCTCAGTTGCGCGAATGGTGGCGAAGCCCACACAGACGTTGGCTTTTTTGGCTCCGAATCACTGGGTCGGCAACCTCCGGTTGCCGAATGGGCGAAGCCACACACACGGAGGTTGGTTTTGGCTCCAGAATCAGCCGGGTCGGCAAGCTCCGGTTGCCGAATGGGCGAAGCCCACATAGACGTTCGTCCTGCCCCCGTCGAAATTTCAGATGAAGTTCACACAGAATTCACATCGTTCTGTCATGCTGGACGGATGCAGAAATTCTACGCCGGTTATCGCAGATTTTTTCATCGCCCAATCTTGGTGGTTGTTGTCCTGCTGATGTGCTGCGCGGGCGCGCTTGGCGTCATGACGTCGATGCCGAGCGCCCAGCCTGACCGGTTTGAGACCACAGCGGCTGACATCGACCTGTCACGGCGGCTTGAGGGCCACGTGCGCCAGCTCGCAGGTCCCAGAAACGTCTTCTACCCAGCCGAGTACCGAAGCGCCGAGAATTACCTCGTCGCCAGGCTCAAGAGCTTCGGATACGCACCGACGCTGCAGGCCGTCGCGTCCTTTTACGGGCCTGCGAACAACGTCGTCGTGGTGATTCCAGGGGCGACGTCCGCACGGTGGGTCGTGGGCGCACACTACGACTCACACGACCGTAACCCCGGCGCGGACGACAACGCGTCTGGCACGGCGGCGCTGCTTGAGATCGCGCGGGCGTTGCACGGCACGACGCCGGCCCGAACATTGGAGTTGGTGTTTTTTGCGAACGAAGAGCCGCCGCACTTTCAGACAGACACGATGGGAAGCGTCGTGCACAGCAAGAATGCCGGCGAGGTTGAATTGATGATTTCGCTCGAGATGCTTGGGTATTATTCGTCGGAGCCAAACAGCCAAAAATACCCGCCCCCGTTGAACCATTATTACCCGGATGTCGGCGATTTTGTGGCCGTCGTAGGTTCGATTCCGGATCGACTTCCGGTGCAAGATCTGACCAAAAAATTACGCTCGGGTGGCATGAAAACGTACGGATTTTCGGGCCCGCGGTTCATTCCGGGCATCGGGTTTTCCGACCATTGGTCCTACTGGCAACACGATACACGCGCGATCATGGTTACGGACACCGCGTTTTTCCGAAACGACAACTACCACAAAGACACCGACTTGCCCGAAACCCTCGATTACCTGCGCATGGCGCGGGTGACACGGTTGGTCGGCGAGTTTGTCTCGCAATAGCAGCCGTTTTTGTTCGATTACACATCGATTGGGTCGGCAACCTCTGGTTGCCGAATGGGCGAAGCCCACAGAGACGTCGTTTTTTCGGCTGTCGCCGAATCCGGCAACCGGGAGGTTGCCGGCCCATGTGTCACCGCCATACCGACGTTGTTTTTTCGGCTGTCGCCGAATCCGGCAACCGGGAGGTTGCCGGCCCATGTGCCTCCGCCCATACCGAAATCCGGCAAACGGCCCATGTGTCTCCACCATACCGACGTTGTTTTTTCGGCTGTCGCCGAATCCGCAATCCCAACTTGCACAAATCTTACCTTCAAACCGGTGTGGGGTGCATGCTGCAAATACCGGCCAGGTGTTGGCGACACGCCAATGCGCCGTGGCCGCGTATCAGCGTCATCCAGAGATGATTCGCTAGACCGCCCAAACTCTGCAACAGGCAAAAACAGTGGAGTTAAATCCAGAAAAAGGCCCCAATTGCAAAACTGAAGTCGGTCGAGTGACATCGACATCAGTCTTTGTGGATGCCCAAATAACGCCTCGGGTACCCATCAAAATTCGGTGTGAACCAACCCTCAAAAAACCGAAGAACAAACTCATAATCATCCGAATCTATTAGCTTTTGTATTTCACGGATCCATATTGGGCGTTGGTCACCATCATTTACCTCCTCTAAAAAATTGCGCAGTGCCTGCTTGACTCTTGGATTGTCATTCGGCCTTTCGGCAACTGCTCGCCAAATTTTCACAAGTTCACGCATGGGTAGAACAGGCAAAATTGCATGACGTTTAAATGACACAATATATACCGCCCCCTCAGTTCCGAACTTCTCAATTAGCCATAAGGCCCCCTTCACAATTGCGGTTGCATCAAGAGGCATCTCCTCAAAAACAATATCATTGACCGCACTTTGAAGGTAATGGTTAATCAACTCCACACGTTTATCAGCGGCGACATCTGGTCCTTTTTCCAACTCAAGTCGCGATAGCACCTCAAAATCGATACCCGTGATCTCCCATGGATCAATCCAAACACATTCATCTCGGTCAAATCGTTGTTGTAATTCGCTAATTTTCATTTCTTTAATGCCCTCTGAAGATCGTTTAATGCGGTTAAGAGCCTGGATTGGATTCGCTTTCTTGGACACGTTTGTCATACGTTCATGCTGCCTGACGTAACGTCAATTCCGCGGCTTCATTTTCAAATTCACACGGCGATAAATATCCCAGCTTCGAGTGCAACTTTTCGGCATTGCACCGCCTCGGATAGCGCAATATCGCCGGCTCTGCTTGATCCTGAGTGTTGAAGAATTGACATTGTGTCCTGCCAGCTGGGTAACGACTGAGTCCCGCGCGGAGCTGCTAAGGTTCAACGAACGATTTTGCCCCGATAACCATTGAACACGGCGTCTTCCATGCAATCATCTTTTGTCGAGTGTCCCCAAATCGACTCGGCAACGGTTTCGCCCTCGGTCGAAATCCGACGCCAACGCCACTCTTGGGCGAAGCCCTTAAAAACGACCATCTATCGTCGCTGTCCACGAATTTCCACTTGTCTTCGCCTTCGTAGACCTTCCAATTCTTTCGACGGTATTGCCATAAACGGGGTTCACGGACAGCAGGCACTTCGGCCGTCATGAGACTCCCCTCAAACGGTCGGATACAGATGTCGCAATCCGCCTCCGGGTTATTCAGCCTGAGACTTAGAAGATCCGGACCGTCCGGTCCAAGCTTCCCGTAACCATAATCAAACAGGAATCTTCCATGATACCAAGGTATTGTTCATTCTTGTATCCACTGCCCCCACTCAGTTGTCATACGAACTCGGAACTCTTCTGTAGATCCGGGGAAAAAAGCGGACGCTCAGATATCGGGGTCGGGGAATTCTTACGAGGACGTCGACTCGCCGGTTACCGAGGTCTTGCAGTCCGGCATGAGGCGCAAGTTCCCCCGCGAACTCCGGCGTGATAGCCACATTCTCAAAGTTCCACTCCATCACAGCTGGTAGGGGAACTCGAGGATCCATCATAGATCGATTGAAATCGACGAACCCTTCCGAAAAATCGAACAATGACTGTTCAAAAGACGAAAAATCGATTGTGTTCATGCCCTTCCCTCTCAACGGCGAGCTAACGTTCCGAATCCTTGACTCTTGGATGTCGCGCCCCGCATTCGGTTAATATTAGGAATGCGTGTCTCCAGCGTCACCATATACCCACGGACCAAAGCCGCGCAGCGCAGTCACTTCGGCAGTCATGAAACTGTCTTCAAACGAATGAATACAACTGTCGCAGTATGCGTCCGAATCTTTTAACCGGAGACCCAACATTTCCGGATCATTGGGTCCAAGTTTATCGTAGCTCCTTGTTCTCCCGCTCCAGCTGCTTGATTCGCTCCTTGTCTTCCACACGGTCGGCCCCCGTGCTCGTGTCACTCTGGCTCTTTTTGACCCAGTTTCGCAGTGTTTCGGAACTACGCCCAATTTTGGTGGCAATGGATTGAATGATGGCCCACTCGGAGGCGTACGAAGGCCGAGATTCCCGGTATGCGTCACCTCGCCAAAACACATAGACACCTTAATCGACTTGGGTCGACTTATCGCGTGCCTTTTTCAAGAGCCACATCAACAACTTAGTAGCGGAAAATACAAAATAACCCACAACTGCCATACAAACACCAACTGCACCTGCCCCACTTGCCGGGAATCCAAGCCACCCAAACGCGATCATGGAAGAGATGTAAGAGAGGGCCCCATATCCCGCAAAATGATAGTAGCGGACCGTCTTTTCGGATTTTTCCAAAGCGAGCAATGTCCCCATTCCTGCATGGGTAAGCAGCCAAAGCAGGGCCACTTCGCGACCTGGAATTGGACGAAAGCTGCGTGCCCATATAATAAGGGCGACAGAAGCGGTGATGAAGACCACCCAATGCAAACGAACCTTCATTGTTGACTCCCGTAATAGCCCCATGCTCGCACCCACATCCACCTTGGTGATCCGGGTTTATCAGAAAACTCCTTAAAAAGTTTTGGTGTGATGGACTTCCAAACGTCCCAACCCGGAACCATAATAGGCATAACAACATGCGTAACCATTGGCGAACCGACCATTCTGCGTAACAGCCCACGTGCAACGAGATAGTGCTCTGTGGCGACCAAGGCTGGCGTGTCATCCACACCGACTCTTTGCCTCAAATTCGTGGCATTCTCCCACGCCTTACCTAGAATCTCAGTATCAATCGAGTCATTGGGGCCTTGGAAGGCTTCAATCGCATCATGGGCCGCATCCAAGCTCCAGGTGGTGACCTGGAGTCTTATGAACCTATTGGAAAGCTCGAAAGTTTGCCTCATTTCTATGTCGGTAGGCCGACGATATTCCTCGTTCATAAGCCGAGCGTCCGCTAAATCCCATTCGATCGACGGAGACCATCGGCCAAACTCATCAAATCCTTCGACGCGGAGAAAGTCATATATTTCCATGACATCCTGTGTTGCGCCGTTTTGAAGTTTGAGGTGGTCATATAGCTTATTCGCAACTTCAAGGCGTTGAGGTTCTTCTCGAAGAAGGCGTTCGTTCCTTGCCAAGGTCTGCCACACGTCCTGTTTGGGATTCATAGGATCTTGCGGCGGTTTGCTTGGCTCACTGACTCGGGAAGCCTGTTGTGCAAGGTTGTTAGCATCACCCTGTTTCACGCCTCCATCATCGCTCTGAAGTTCAATTTCGCTCATACTTTGCCTTCCGATGGGATCCGCGGAAATGACCGGGTTTCCGCGAACATAATTGTAGAGGTTAGGACCATCCACAAACCCACTCGGATCGGGACTGAGCCACTTTCCAAGCCACGGCGCGTAGTATCGTGCCGAGTGGTAATTCAGGCCCGATTCTTCGTCGCGTTCTTTGCCAGTGAACCGATAGCGCTTCTTTTCAAAACTGCCGTAGGTCGATTCGCCATAGGCTGTGTAGGCCTCTCGGCTGACCTTGACACCTGTGCCATCGACGGTGGTCGAGGCCGAACTAAGGTGGTCGCTCAGCGTGAATTGTTCCGCAGGGCGACTGGACTCGCCGGGCAACACATCGCCGCTTCGGCCGCGGTAGATGGCTGTCCCCGCATCGTGGACAAACGCCAATGAGTTCGAGGCTTCTGGCTGTCCGGTCCGAATCAAGCGTGTGAGCTCAAAGGCGCCCAAATAGTAGGTAATTTCGTGGCGACCGGCGGTGGACTTAATCTTGACCTGACGCTCGCCACCGGCATCGTACAGATATTGCCCAATTTTGGTTGCTGCGCTGCCACTGACTTGGACCTTAAACAGGCTCAATCGGCGCGCAGCGTCCCAGACGTAATGCCGCTCGGTATTCTCCTTGGTCATGCAGCCAGTCGGGCCGTAGACGTAATTGTAGGTCGTCCCGCCAACCGTCATTGATGCGAGACGATTGGTTCCCGAAACAAAGCTGTAGCTGCGTGTGTAGCCCGAGGTGCCCTCGGAGGATGTATGGCTAAGGCTTAAGAGCCCCGACGTCTTGTCGTAGCTGTACGTCTCGTTAAACGCGCGTACGTCGTTTGGATCTGCTAGCAGGGCTGTGACGGTGTCGTCCCAAGGCGCCGACGGCGACCTGTTGACGTGCTCAAAGCCTTGCGATGAAAGTACGCGCGAAAGCGGGTCATACGTGTACTGCTTGATTTGCGCATCGGTCGGCAGCCCGTACGCGTATCCCTCCAACGTCGAGGGTTGGGCGAATCGCGCCGCGATGGCCGCACCCTCACTACTTTTGTCGATGAGCGCGAGGATGTTCCCATCCAAGTCGTCGTGGTAGCCACAATCCTCAAACACGGTTCCCGCGGGTGAGTACGTGGTGCCAGACTTCGTGCACAACTCAGCGCGCATGCGGCGTAGTCTGAAATTCTGGTCGTCATAGGCGTACCGAGTGACGACGCCGTTTCCCAGCGACAGCAAAATCCGCTGACCCCGTGCGTTGTATGCGATGTTTTCGACGCGGGTTTGTCCGTCGATCGTCGCGGATTCAAGTGCACCCGCATTATTGTAAGTAGTCTTTAAGACCTGACGCACGCCATTGACGTCGCGCGGGTAGATCATCTCGGTCACTCGCCCGAGTGCGTCGTGACGCTGCGTGGTCACATGTTCGGCAACCTCAAGCAGGTCTGACTCACGCTGGACGAGATCTCCAGACCAATCCACCTTATACGCCGATATCGCGTAACTGTTTCCCGCGGTGTTCTGACTCTCTAAGTGAGCCGTCAGCAGTGTGGGGTC
The DNA here is from genome assembly GCA_041390025.1 of bacterium. Taxonomy (GTDB): domain Bacteria; phylum Myxococcota_A; class Bradymonadia; order Bradymonadales; family Bradymonadaceae; genus JBFFMO01. The sequence continues at coordinate 188,293 of JAWKQR010000003.1, read as the reverse complement.
GACGAAGCGTTTGCGCGTGACGGTCGGCAGTCCCTTGAAATCGTAAACGACCTCTGAGCGCCCCGTTTCGTCGTACACGGCGAAAAGTTGCCCGCGTAGATTTTGGGCTTCTGGGTAGGTCGTACCGACGCTTAACCACGGCTTGTTCAAGCTTCCGCTGTTTTCTGTGCATCCTAATCGATTTGGGTCGACTTATCGCGTGCCTTTTTCAATAGCCACATCAACAGCTTAGTAGCGCAAAACACAAAATAACCCACGACTGCCATCCAACCACCAATCAAAGCTACCCCAGTTGCCGCGAATCCAAGCCATACAAACGCGACGACAGAAGAAATGGAAGAGAGGGCCCCATATCCCGCGAAATGAAAGTAGCGGACCGGCTTTTCGGACTTTTCCAAAGCGATCAATGCCCCCATCCCTGCGTGGGTAACCAGCCAAAGCAGGACCACTTCGCGACCTGGAATTGGATGAAAGCCGCGTCCCCATGTAGTAAGGGTGACGGACCCGAGGATGAAGACCACCCAATGCAAACGGACGTTCATTGCTGACTCCCATAATAGCCCCATACTCGCACCCCACATCCACCTTGGCGATCCGGGTTTACCAGAGAATGGAGTGGCTCCGCTCCTTCGCGTAAACTGCGAGAGCGGATAGCTAAGAAAACTCTTCAGACCTGCAAGAACGCGGTCTAACGGATGGTTACGAAAATCGCGTTCCCCTCTGTGCCAACGATACGTGAGGGTGGAGTGGCCTCGGTTTCTTGGACACGCACCTGCTAGACCTTAAACTAGCGCATAGCGACAGTTTCCGTGGTTGATTTTACGCCGCGGTCAGGCGCATGTAGTTGATCGTCGAGAAACGCGGAAACTTGAACATGCCGCGTAAACGCGTCAGAGCATGTCTTTTTTCACATCATCGGCGGAGCTGGCTCAAAAGCCAGACCATCGAAGACAAAGCGCTGCTCGATTACAAACTGTAGCGCTCCCGCAAGCCACGGATCAGTGAGCAGTAGCGGTATCACGCGTGTCCGAATGCTTTCCAAATCATCCAAACGACTTCAATACGCCGTGAATTCTGTGGTCCATACGAGACGAAACTCGCTGCCAAACACAAATTCTTCCTCGGGTCCGTTGGTTGGGTAGGAGACCTTGCAGACTTCAGTTTGCTTTGCAACGTCCAACACCGCGGAGAATTCCCTCTCGATTACGGGTGCGGAAGAACAAGCCAGAGGTCTGACACCGAATTCAGGACAAGAGTTCACCGTCAATAGTTCTTTCGCGCACTCTCGGACATAGGGGTTATCTGGGCCCTGTTCGAGCAGGCTGAGAAGCTCCCTCCCCCATCCCCGAAGTCGTCCGTCACAGGTCTCAAGGGGGCATTGGTAAACACTTAGTTTCGTTGGCGCATCAAGGCAAATTTGGGACTGATAGGTAAACCAAATGTCACCGGTCATGATTATAAACTCGCGGTAATAGAGTTCTCGGGTAGACGCTGGGAGGTCTTGCCAAACGCCCTGCACCGCTGCTGGCGGAATAAGGAAGGTTCTACCGGATCGATTTAAATCCGTTAGTAGTTCAGTTCCTCTCCTTGCTTGAAACAACTCAACCGCCAGCAATTCAATACGAGCGTCAGGGTCTACCAACTCCAATAGCGAAGAGAGAATTTCTTCAGTAAGTAGACCCGAACGATTCGCCAAGGTCCATAAATTCGGACGCCTTAGCAGTGCCGATACAACGAGGTCATCTGTGTGCGTGTGATTACCTTCAACCGCGGTTTGAATATCCGCTATGCTGGCAGCACGTCCCCATGGGTAAAAGGCCTGATGCCAGGCCGACGCCTTGCAGACCTCAAAATTCTGCAGTGTAAAATCTTTGTGGGCCTGAAGGTCGCCTGTGAAATCGATCTTAAAGCCTATCGAAAAGCGCTGGCCGGAAATGGAATCTATAAACAGTACCACATAGTTTCCAGCTGGCAGGTAAACTACTTTCAGCGCCAAGCGTTCGATATACGACTTGAGGTCCCCCAGTGTACCTTCTTCATCAAATCCGTGCTGGCTGTAGAATTCGTTGAAAGGCACGAAATAGGCGTTATTGGAGTGGTCGGTCGTTACTAACCATAATTCCGGAACTCGGATTTTTTGGTCTTCCGTTTGTTCGCCGTCCGCTGGCCTTAGAAGTTGCTTGTTGGTGCCAGCACAGTTCAAGAGCAAAAAAAGCCCCAAAGACATAATCATGCGTTTCATTTTGAGTACCTCTCAGCTGGTGCGATGAGTTCTAGCAAATCCAGTCGTGCCGCAAACCGAAATGTTGCGAACAACGGCACCGATTCGATCTTCTTCCGTTGAAGGAGTTGAAGTGCATGGTTGCCGACACTTTCAAGGATGGGTCCAGATTTGTGTGGATCAGATGAGCCGAGATCAGTATGACCATATGGTCTTTGTAGCACCACAGCGGTATGGAAATGACCTTGAAACTCGTGCGCAAGAGACATCGACATGGGTACCGTTACAATTCCGGCCTTAGATATTGTCTCTGGCGACTTCGAGTGGCTGACGCGAATCACCGATAAGTCAGGAGTTTCGGAAGAGGGGCTATTCTTTAGGCCATGAATTCGGCTCTTCGCGTTTTCGGAGAGTAACGTTATATCGGAGACGTTTGCGTTTTCGGCCAATGAAAGACCGGGCAGGTTTTTCGTCTCGGCTTTCGTCACCAATACCACCCTCTGGCCTGACGCTATGATTTCGTTAAAGCCTTGTGAGAACAGCGGATCGCCAGTATTCGAATATTTTTCGTTGATCAGAATCTCTGCAAACGAGCTCTGTTTGTTTCCGGTGGCTAACTCGATTTCTTTTCGTGTTTGCTTGTTTTTGACCAGGCTGAGCTTTATGCCTCCAACATCCCCTCCCACAACCACACCCAACGCACTTAAGAGGTCGTGATCGTCAACCACGTAAATTCCGGTTGGTTTATAGCTGGGTTTCGCGGTTGGAGCTTGATCTTCACCTTCACGTCCAGTCGGATCACTTAAACTGATCGGATTCCCGCGCACGTAAGCATAGAGATTGGGACCATCCACAAACCCACTCGGATCGGGACTGAGCCACTTTCCAAGCCACGGCGCGTAGTATCTTGCTGAGTGGTAATTCAGGCCCGATTCTTCGTCGCGTTCTTTGCCAGTGAACCGATAGCGCTTCTTCTCAAAACTGCCGTAGGTCGATTTGCCATAGGCCGTGTAGGCCTCTCGGCTGTAGCCGTCCGGCAGACCGCGTTGTTTTCCTCTCCCACATGATTTGATACGGATGTATTTGGGCTATTGCGAGCGTGGTTCGACCGCCCAATTCCACGGCAACAGCTCGGCGATTCGCGATTGCGGTTGGTCTTGATGCAATAAGACGTCCGTCAGATAGGTTTGCGGGTTGATGTCGTTCGCCAGACAGGTCGATACGAGCGCTTGCAGCGTCGAAGCAAGTTACGGTCTGGCTTCGTCGTGGCCCACAAATAGGAAGTTCTTCGTCCCAGCGCGATCAGCCGCAAGTGCTGTTCGGCAATGTTGTTGTCGAGCCGAATTTTGGGGTCGTTTAGGAAAAGTTCCAACGTCTTTTATTGATTAACGATTTACGTCAATGCCACGCTGAGCGGGAGCCTGAAGTTGAAGGTCTTTTTGTTCTGCCCACATCATGAATGTGTCGACGATTTTCCGGCTTTTGGTGCTGCGCAAGGCGCGATGTTTGTCGGTGCCTAGAAAACTTTCTCGGCAGCCTGTACTCGACTTCGTAAATCTGTCGAATCAGGTCAATGGCGTGCTCGGCGTCTTGGGGCGAGGTCTCCAGTGCTGCAAAAACTTGCGTCGAGCGTGGGCCCAACAGCCAGCTCGGTCACGTTTTTCGGGCGCCGACCTTGTTGTAGCCCGTGTAACCATCGACCTGCAGCACCCCGGTCGAATCGCCGAGCACCTTGATGGGCGTGTGACCACTTCGATTCGGACTAAATCGGTATGGCTAATCATCGTTTGGCCGGCGTCGTTTTTTGCGATGAAATCCCATAGAAATCCGCGACGGCATTCGCCCTTCGTCTGGATTTTCATCGAGGTCTCATCGGCGTTGATATGGCTCGAGGCGGCGACTTGGCGCAGGATTTCTTCGGAAATGGGCGACAGGTGCTCATGGTGCGATGAAATAGATCGCAGAGCGTGCTCTTCGATAGTGGCACACCGGCACGTTTAAAGCCCCGCGCTTGGCGGTCGAGCGGAGTCGAGTCGGCGCATCATGACGACAATATGAGCGTGTAACCCCGGGCCATAGCTACCTTCGACCACATCGCGCAGGCAAGTCACCTTGGTAACACCGTACGCATACCACGCGACGCCGGTGGCGTTCCCGCCGAATCAGGCGCGCCGGCACGAACTCGGCCTCACTGACCTCGTCCGCCAGTTATTGATCCGCCTGTTGGGCGCGGGACAAGCACCGATGATGTGGCACAACTCAACACGGTGTCTGACCACTTGCGGGTGTCTCGGTCCCGACGTTTTTCACGTTTGGAATCACGCGTGGCTTTTGCCTTCGCCTTCGGCGTTCTGCGGCTTGTTCAGGGGTTTCCGAATCGCGTTTGCGACGCGACTTCGGTCAATCGGCACCACGCGTTCGGATTTTTGGCCGAAAAGCGCGACTTACTCGGCCAATTCATGGCGTAGTTGCTCGATCGTAAGTTGAGCTTGGCGACAGTTTGGGCTTGTTGTTCAGGAAGATTTCAGCAAGAGTCAAACAGAAACTTTGCGCTTCCAAGATCTTGGATTTCGTCTAGATCCGGAATTTCGAAGGATTCTTCCATGTCCATTTTTGATCACGATCTGAGCGGCTTGTCGATCCCTTTGATTCGGGTGGCTCCCAAAGGACGGGTTTTCACGCGACTTAGGTCGATGCCTTTCGAAGCAGCATGGCTAGCTGGGCCGCATCAATCAGATCCTGCGGCCTGAGCTGGACGCGTGGCTGCTTAAAACGCCCCTGCTCAAGTCGCTTGTAATACACCCACGAACCCGCCGGCATCCCAGGCTGGATCTTTCAGGCGGTCCATCCGGCGGGACAAAACACGAACAGCACCCGAGTAGACGTCTTCGCCGAAGTTCGATGCCACCAAAGCCACGAGGCCATCGATGCCGCGCCGCATGTCGGTGGCTTGGCTCGCGACATAGATTTTGACGCCGCCCGACCACAACATCAATGACCTCCATACGATGCCAGCTCAGCAACCCAGGCTGGTGGCGGCACGGCTGCAAACCCACCGCGACCGCGCCAAGTCGCACGGTAAACCAGAGCCGAAGGGTGCGTTTGTACCAACAAAGTCACGCCGCTGCGAGCTCATGCGCCGAACCAACGTGGCCATTTCCGCGGGAGCTTGCGATTGACGCTCCTTGCGAACCCGGTATGATCCACTGCCTGAATGTGTCGACATTGACACCTCGCGACTCGGCAAAGGGGCGCTGCGTCACACCATGAAGTCCTTCGAACTCCAGCATCATCTACCCCAGAACCCCGCCCATGTCGTTTTGAATGTTTGGCCATCGCAACCTCCTTCGCGTAAACTGCGAGGGCGGATAGCTAAGAAAACACTGCAGACCTGCAAGAACGCGGTCTGCCGGACGGTTACGAAAGAACAAATGTCGGGGCGGTGACGAGCAGTATAAAATTTTTCGGACATTGGAACCTCCATTGGCCATCAATCGATGTGATGGGGGCACCCTACTGAAATCCCTTATAAACTCCATTGATATTATTTTAGATAAACATTAACTTTTAGTTAACGTTGGGCGTGCGGCTTGGAAGACTGCCGCTACAGCGAGCGGCCTCGGTTCTAAGTCGATGTCTTCCGGTTCTTGGGCCGGGGTTATGACGACTTGCGTTTGCGACCCGGCTTTATCGAGAAACCAAGAACATCAGTCTCGTGCAGAAAGCCGTGGGGCTTTCAGACCTCTCGACGACCATGATTTACACCCACATCGTCGATGATGAGTTGGCGGCTGCCATCCAAACGCTTGGGTGAGCAAAAGCGTTCGAATTATTCAAATTCGACCATCAACTTATTGCCAAGAATATCGGGAATCGTTACAACTTTTTTCGTGACCTAGGTCACGACTCTTAACAATTTACACTCCAATGGGGGTAAGAGTGAACACAACGCGTTCTTTGCCGTTATTACTATGTATCGCTGGACTTTTCTCGCCCACCGGTTGTTCGGAAAGTGTCGAAAATGACACACCATCTGAGACTCAATCACAACCACTCTCCAGCCGAATCCGTTATCCTGGGGCGGGTGAAGGTATTAAGATTGGTGACGCCACACAGATCGAAAACCAAGCTGCGGTTTGGGCACTCGAAGACAGCCTAAACGTTGGTCAATCAATCAACAGTGGATCCAAAAAGTTCGTAGTTCGTCAACTAAGCCCTCAAGAGGTAAGTTCCGACGAGGCCAACAAAGAACCTCTGCAGCCCCCTGCCACGCTAAATAAGATTGGTGAAGCACTGGCATCAGAAATCGCACAAGGCGCCTTCCTGAGACATCGCGTAACTGTTTGGTTAGACTTAGATCTCCCAAATATCAACGATACCGTAGAAGAAGCGATTATTGACGGCCGAATTCAAACATCTGAAGACAAGAGCGACATCAGAAAGCAGGTCTTAGAGTCTCGTTCACAGCTAATCCTAGCTGCTCAAAACGCGGTGATTGCTAGTGCTCCATCGGATAGCAGCATCACCTACAAATACAAAAACATTCCAGCGTTAGAGCTGGACGTCTCGCCTCAGGCTGTCTCCGCGTTAGCGCAAATGAAAAGCGTTGTGCGCATAGACCGACTAACCAGCAGCAAAGACAGCACAACTACTGGAACAGAAGTCGTTGAAGGGTCGTGTAGATTACCCAATTTATAGACGATGGCTTTGGATGGCTTTAACTCATCGCCATTCTTTTATACACAGTGGGCCGTCATTGAACTCGATGGGGCGAATTACAATCATGTCGCCTTTAGAAGCACTAGCTCTCCAAGCAGCTCAAGAATCCTGGGGACCTTAGACTGCTCTGGATCAGGGGGGTCGGCCACATGCGCGTCCGGGTCTTGGGCTACATATGGCTCACATGCTACTGCCGTCACAGCTATCGTAGCTGGGGACTTACGAGACGGACAAGATGCCAGCGTAACCAACACAGCAGATCGAATTGCTCGCTCAGGCTACTCTGGCGAAAGCCGAGGTCTGGTATATCGCGCCAATTATGGAACTACACAATACGACCGGGTCATGGCGGCATATGATGACCTTATTGCTAAGGACAACGTTCACATATCAAACCAAAGCAACGGCACACCGTATAACGCTGGAAATGCCGACGACCCAACATGCACTGGGACGACAAATTTCGGCCGAACGATTAACGAAGTATATGAGGCCGGCATCCTCCCTGTGATTGCAGCCGGCAATTCAGGACAAGTGGGAAGCACGTGCACTTTAAGCTCTCCAAGTGCGGCGTTAGGAGCGTTTACAGTGGCTGGACACGGATCCAACCGAAACACAGATACCGAAACGGCGGTTCGCTCTGGCTCCCTGTCTTCCACCTCAAGCCAAGGCCCAGCGTCACTCAGAACGATGGTTGACCTTAGTGCTTATGAAGGGCGCACCTTACTTCCAGACGTTTCTGGTGGTTACGCTTATAACAATGTAGGGACCAGCTTCGCTGCTCCGACAGTTGTTGCTGCAGCCCTTAACTTCATACATTTCTACAAATCGACGTTTTCCGACTTTATCGAAAACCCAGGGGCATTAGCAGCCAACATGCTGCTAATGGGAGACCGACAAGGTGCTTCTGGCTTGCAAACCCAGCGATTTTCAAACCAATGGGGCGCAGGACGAATGAAAATGCGCCTTTGGAACACAGAAGGAATCGACAACCCAGCAATCTATGCAACCGGTTCAGTATGCGTTGGACACAACCAAGTCGTAACCATTCCATTAAACAGTGGAAACGCATTTTCTTCGGATATAGATTATATCAAGGCGGTCGCTTACTGGCATGACACCCGACACGATATGTCAGCCAAAGCACCAGTAGATACGATAACAATGATCGCGACGATGCTACCGGCCTTGTGGGCGTAGATCCAGAATACTAAATCTACAGTTATTGGTTTTTTTGGAGCAAATATGAAAACTACCTTGGCACTATTTACAATCCTTATGAGTTTCGGATGTGGCGAAGACACTCCAAGCTACGAAAAGACAAAACAAGAAATTGCTGATGATTGCTCCGCATTCACAGAAACAGAATGCAAAGATCATTCGGAGTGTTCGGCATTTTATGGAGCCCCCTTTGACTTCACTCTCATGTGTCAGACAAAGGCTGATGAATTCATCATATGTGGCCTTGCTGATGCTGCAGAATGCAACAACTCAATCATTGGTTTTGTTACAGGGCCTGAGGCAGATCAGTGCTGGCGACAAAGCAGTCCTTGCTTTGGCCTGGCCCCAGGTTATTCACAGAGCGAAAAGATAGCATGCGCTGATCCAGCTCCTGATTGCCCCTGAGTTCGGGGGCCCAGAGTTCCATCGTTTCGGAAGCTTCATTTTCGACCAGAAGTGACGGAAATTGCTCCCATGCTCCTGTAGAAACCCGTGATTTAAGGTGCTCTTGCCATGGCTTGAGGGGGCCAGATTCAATGTGATTCCACCCGCATCGAGCGAAAAAAGAACGCATCGCGAAAGAGGAAGCCCAAGCAGGCCAGCAATTTTTTGCAGCGCTGCATCCATCGCCCCTAAGTGAATCAGTGGAGGGGCGTGAAAACTTTCCTCTTCCATCGCGAGCCAGGCGTCTAACCTGTCGTCGCAAAAGTTCTCAACGTCTGTTGGGTTTTCGTCAGACCATTGAACAACATCTGACGAACTTTCATCCGAAAAGTTTTCGAAGTCCGAAGAAGTTTTGGCCGAGAAATTTTCAAAAGTTGAAAGACTTTTCTGAGATTTCTCATCCGAGAAGTTTTCAAAGCTCGACGCGTTTTGCGTCAGGGCGTGTTCGTTTGAATTGCCGCCTTCAGGCGGGGAAGCTCGGGGCATTGGGCTGACAGGTAAGTGTTTGCAAAGTCTCTGAAAGTTTTCAGGTGTTGTGCTGATGCATGGTCCGTCATCGTTGCTCCGAGCGTATCGTCGCCGCCGGTGGTACACTGCCCAAAGTTGCCGTCACCAGCCTGTGGCGGGGCGTGTGCCGTCTGGAGGCACCCCGATGTACCGTCGACTTCGTCGAACACTCCCCTTGATCGTCTGCGCCATCACGTTCTCAAGTCCAACGTCTGCCTTCGCGTGGGATTACCTAGAGCACGAATGGTTCACCGACGTGGCCTGCGACAAGGCTCAGACGATGCTCGCCGAGCGCATCGAGGCCACAGGCGATGAAGCGCTGATCGCGCGTTATGTGGCTCTTGGGCTGTTTTGCCCGGTTGACGATTTGACGGCGCACTGAATCTGTTGCATGGCCACCCCGAACAGTCCGGCGAATACAGCATCACGCTCGGAGACGTCGCGGCGCTGCCCGACCACGTGTCACGTTTTGGGCCCGTCAAAGGCATTCCAAACGCCCAAGACGATGGTTTGGTCCTTAGAACATTGGAGTGGCTGAGCTGGGACGGCGGCGCGACCGGCGTCATTGAAGACGTCGGAGAGGATGCCTGCGAGACGGACGTCGCCGACTTCCCGGGCGCGAAGGCCGACATCCACGCGGCATTCGGCGAGATCCACACCCACGACGGCTACGAGCCGGTCCCAAAGCAGCTTTTGTTTCCCGGCATGCGGACCCCGCCCAACAAAGGACCGGAAGACCCAACGACGCTGTGGAGTTTCAACAACCCGCACTACCTCGACCTCGTGCTGCGCAATCACACACACTTCGGTGAGCTGGCCTACGCGGCATGGGTGGGCTTTCACAGCGCGGCGCTGCGCGTCTCGAAGATGACGTGCGAACAGTTGGTCCCTGACGATCCAGACGTGCTTGAGGATCTGGCCGAGGACTCGTCCTACGAAGACACGGCCTGGGACGAATTGGGTCCGGCCTACGGCAAGACCGCGTGTGCCATGTTCGGCGGGCAGCTCAAACGCCGCGCGACGTTCTGGCAGAACACCGCTCCCGAGCGCGTCACGCCGAAGGTTCAGGCGTATCTAACAGGTTGGAACCAACAGCGTGCCGACCGCGTTTTTGTCGAGCTGCTCTCGCTGGTGTTCGAAGGCAGCGGCCTGCATTTCCTTCAGGACGGACTCGCATCCGGGCACATGCGGACCATCCGCAGCCGCGAAGCGCTGAGCGAGGTGCGCTACGATCACAACACCGACAACCTGCGTGGTGTGGTCGCGAACATGGACACACGCGCCAAAGAACACTCGTTTTGGGCCTGGGGCGACACCTATCTGCTGTCGAAATCGCCCGCCATTGGCTGCCCGATGTCTTGGGACATGCTCGGCAACGTCATGTACCCGATCGCCGATATTTTGACCGCGTGCTCGGTTCGGCACCAACGTGGAATTCTCACGGCGAGCAGTGCGGCGAGTATGATGGATTGGGCGATTGGAGGGCCTGCATTCGAGGATGGCGACCAGTGTCCAGAGGTCACCACCATGGAAGGCTGGATCTGCCGAACCCTTCCGGTCCGAGCCACAGTGGTCGCTGGCGCAAATGTGCCCGATCACCAAGGCACCGCGCTGCAATACGGCACGCTGCCCATCCCAGCCCCGGACTATTCGTATGAATCGCTCAGCGTTCGGGTGGGCCTCGAAATCCCCGAAAACGTCACGCAGCTTGGCGTCAAAATCAGCTTTCTGGACCAGCTTGACCATGTGGGTCACTGGATGACCTCCTATCGATTCGGCCTGCACACCACACTCGGCGAGGGTGCCAAGAATCAATGGGTCATGGACGCGTCGTACCAGTTTCACTACCGGCTTTCGGCGCGTGGCATGCTCGAGGCCGGCCCGTTCCTTTTCGGCGGACTGCGGGACATCAACTCGCCTGCGTTCTTCGCGGGTGTTGGGCCCTCTTTTGGCATGGCATTTTTGCCTGAGGGTTGGTCCAAAATCCCACTTGAAATCTCGATCACCTACCGGCTTCCCTTGGTTATGTTCTCGTCCCAAAACGGTTTCTTTGACGACGAGCTGATGGATGGCCACTGGCTTCAGCTTGGCGTGGGTTTAGCTTACTCGCACTAGCCCATCAAATCGCTTGCTTTTGCGCCAAAATTCTCACTATTGTCGTCGCCATCTGATGTAGGTGTACCCATGACACGAATGACCCAAACCCTCCTGCTCACGACTCTACTTTTCGGCGCCTTCGCGTGCGGTGATTCCGAGCCTGAGCAACCTGCCAACAACACGTCCAACACGGACGGGAAGGGCGACTGGTTTGGGCTCGGCGACGACATTCAGTACGCCGACCTCTACAACGGCACCGCGAGCGTGAAGTTGCTCCCCGTGCGTGGGCGCCTGGTCGAAGAAGATCCCGACGACATCAACGATCCAGACGTCACCCCGTTCTCACAGATTAGCCAAGACGAGACCAAACGTGCGTTCATCACGGTCACGATGCTCATCGATGGTCAGCGCGAAACCATCACCGACCTCTACACCGACAACGAGGGCTACTTCGACACCGTGGTCGATATCAGCGCATTGAACCTGCGCCCCGGTCGCTACACGATGGAAATCTGGCACGATGGCGACAACACCGGGTCGAGCCATGTGATCTTGTTGGACGAGGCTCGCACCGTCCCTGTCGTTCGTTCCGACGTCGACCTGACCTACATCAACACCGATTTTCAGTCGGCGACGGCGATGTTCAACCTGATGTTGGAGTCGGCCGACGAGCGCGAAGCGTTGCCCGGTATGCCTTCGGTCTACGCGGGTGTGCGCGGCGATGACGCCATACCCGTGACGTTCCTCAGCGGCAGCCCTAAATTCTTCAAGCGCACTCTGGAGCAGAAGATGATTCTCGATGGCCTGGAGCAAGACGGTGTGGTGCTCAAGCCCTTCAAGGACATCGTCGCGTCAAACGTGCGCGACCTTAGCCTGACCCAGATTGTGCCCGAGCTCAAAGAGCAGATTGGCTACAAGATGACGTGGCTGCTGAAGCTGCGTTTGCAGCTGCCGGCCTCGACCCCCGAAGTGTTGATGGGCGATGATTCCGAGGCCGACTTCGTGGTCTACAACCTGTACTACCGGTTCTTGGCGGGCGAGCTGACCGCCGGCGACCTGCACGACGAGCTGGTGGCGCTAAACGTGACCTCGAATTGGATGACCGAAATCGACACGTACGCGCCACTGGTTGAAGTCACACCCGAGGGCGTTCCGCTGGCGATCTACATCAATCACACGCCGGTGACCTCGGAAACCTACGACGTCCAAGACTGGATCGTTCCCGACGTGACCCGATACCACGACGGCGCTTGGCCATTGGCGAAGGACCTCGAAGAGGAAGGCCTGATCGGCGCGGCGACGGTCGAAGAAGTGCGTAAAGACTTGGTTGCGTCCGGTCTGACACAAGAAGTTCTGGACGCTCAAGCAGCGGCATCGGATTTCTTGCAGCACTGACGTCTCGCGGGAGTGAAATCGGGGCTCGATATGTTAACGTCGCGCCATGCGACGCCTAACCGCCATATTGTTCGCCGCCACGCTCTCGCTTCCCAGCGCGAGCTTTGCGTTTTCGCCCGAAGACGCGCTCAAAGAAGCGATCGCCAATAGCCCCAAGTTTCGCGAAACCCAGCTCTCGGTCGAGCAAAGCCAAGTGCAGTTGCAAGCCCAGGGGTCGCTGCGTCCGCTGACGTTGCGGGCCGAGGGTGGCCTGAACTACGCACAACAGCCGTCGTCTGGCGTCATCGAAGAGGGTGTGCGCGAGAGCACGTTCATGTCGGCGTCGGCGACGCTGTTGCAGCAGTTTTTGTACGGCACATCGGTCAGCCTGAAGCTCGATTTTTCGCGGGCGACGGCGAGGATCCGTTTAACGTGCCCGACTTCAACATCTCGGAAATTCGCGAGATTGGGCCGGATTACGCGCCCTCCGCCCAGCTCTCGGTGACCCAGCCGTTGCTTCGAAACTTTGGCGCCGACATCAACGATTTGCCGACAAAGGCCGCACAACAGCAGTTCGACGCCGCGCAGCTTCAGCAAATCCGCGCTGCGCACGACCTCGCCGCTGAGGTCCTAAATGCGTACTGGCGGTGGGTGCGCACGAGCCTTGAGCGTGATGCCGTCAAAGCGAGCCTCGACCGCACGACGCAGCTCGCGGAGTTCACGAACGACCAGATCGAGGCGGGCCAGCTCGCTGAGCTCGAGCGCGACATCATGCAGCAGCGCGTCTCGCAGGCCGAACAAACGCTGATCATCGCCGAAAGCTCGGTCGTCGACGCGTGGGAGACCTTGGAGCGCGCGATGGGCCGCACGCCGGGCTCGGTGCCGCCAGAGTCTCCTGCGGTCGACCTGAACCCTAGCGCACCGACCCTCGACGTCGCCCTCGCCAACGCCAAACGCATGAGCCCCGATCTTGCGCTGTTGCAGGCCGACATCGCGGCCACACGGCTTCAATTGGTGCGCAGTCGCAATCAGACCAAGCCTGAGCTCAACGCCGTCGCCACGCTGACCCAAGGGTCGCTGTCCGAATCTATTGGTACGGCCTACGGTCAGGTCTTTGGGCTCGATTATACCTCGGCGTTCTTGGGGCTAACGTTCACGATGCCGCTCGATAACGGGCTAGCGACCGGACAGCTGCGCGCCGATGAAATTGCGGTCGAGCGCGCTGAGCTGCGCCGAAAAGAAGCCGAGCTTGGGCTTGAGCAATCAGTTCGCCAAGCCGAGCGCCTCTACACCACCCAATCTCGCCGGGTCGAGATGTCGAACATCGAGATCGAGCTCGCCAGAAAGAACGTCGATGCCGTCGACGCGAAATACCGCGCCGGTTTGGCAAGTTACCTAGAAGTCCTCGATCTGCAGCGCACGTTGGAGGACGCCGAGATTCGTAACGCGCAAGCTCGCGTGGACGTCCTCATCGCCCACATCAACCTGTTACGTGTCACCGGTGGTCTGCTCGACGCATGGAATCTGACGATAAAGACCCAGTAGACGGGGGTTTTTTCCTACCCGCCGCTTCGATTCGTCGCCCGGTCACCGTGGCGATGCTGCTGATCGCGTGCATGGTTGTGGGTTTCATCGCGTATTCGCGTATCTCGCTGCAGCTGTTGCCGTCGGGCTTTACGCCACCTTTCTTGTTTGTGACCGTGCCCACCGTCCCGACCACGCCCAGCGACGTCGAGCGCGATATCGTTGAACCGGTCGAGTCGATCCTGCGCACCGTTCGCAACGTTCAGCGCGTGCGAAGCCGCGCCGAGTCGATGAGCGCGAGCTTCTTCATCCAGTTTGCAGACGGCACCGACATGACCAACGCGTACAACCAAGTACGCGACCGGCTCGAACGTGTGCGGCCGGAGCTCCCGCCGGAGGTCAGTCGGTGGATGATCTGGAAGTTCGACCCCAACGAAGACCCGTTGATGTTCATCGGCGTGCGGGTGCGCCCCGGCGAGGCCGACCCCGACAAGACCATCCAGCAGGCCCTTGTGCTGCCGCTCGAACGTCTTCCGGAAGTTAGCCGCGTCGATGTCTACGGCGCGCGGCCGATGGAAATCCTGGTGGAGGTCGACGAAAAGCGAGCGAACGCCGCGGGTGTGTCGGTCGCGCAGCTGATTCAGCGGCTCCAAAACGACAACTTCTCGATGGCCGCCGGCACGATGCAGGTGGCCGATTCGCGTTATCCACTGCGGGTGCTCGGCAAGCTCGAGAACATCACCGAGCTCGAAGACCTGCCCATCGAGGGCGGCCTCAAACTTCGTGATGTGGCCAACGTCAAAGCCCAACGCCGAGACACCAAAGAGGTCTACCGGGTCGATGGCACCGACGGCTTTGTCGTCGCCGTGTTCAAGGAATCCGGCGAAAACACGGTCGATGCGGCCCGTGCGATTCGTGAAGCGTTGTCCGCGATTTCGGCCGACCAGAACGCGGTCACACCGCAGGTCTTCTTCGACCAAGGTGAGGTCATCGAAGACAGCCTCGATAACCTGACAAGCACGGCGCTGTGGGGCGGGCTGTTCGCCATCCTCGTCCTCTTCTTTTTCCTGCGTCGCGCCCGCATGACGGCTCTGACGGCGTTGGCCATCCCCATGAGCCTGCTGATGACGCTCGGCGTGATGTATTTCATGGGCATCACGCTCAACGCGCTCAACCTCATGGGTCTGATGCTGTCGGTGGGCATGGTGGTCGACAACTCGATCGTCGTGACCAGGAGCCATCCAGCGCCGCCGGATGCTCGGCGAACCCATCTGATGGCCAGCCCGCCGAGGTGCAGGCGAAGTGGGGCTCGCAATCATTGTGGCGACACCGACGACGGTCGTGGTTTTCCTGCCGATGTGGTGCTGATGTCGGGCAGTGAAACCATCAGAACCCCACCTCGGTGAAATCAGGTTCCTGTGCGTGTCGCTGATCGCGAGCTTGGTGGTTAGCCTTGTGTTCATCCCGCTCGCGGTGACCTGGATCGACACCGAGACCACGGTCGCGCATGTGGACATCATCGAGAAGATTCAGGATGCCTACGCGGATTCGCTCGCGTGGTGTCTGCGTCATCGAAGCAGCGTGTTGATCGTCGTGGCGGCGCTGTTGGGGTCGATGGCCTATCCAATCAAGAACATCAAGAGCACCGACAAGCTCGAGGCGAACATCAACGACGTGCGCATCTTCTTTGATTTCGAGGCCTCGACGACCTTCGACGAACGCGTCCGAAACCTTGAGGATCTACGAGGGATTGGCTGAAGGAACACGCCGAGGAGGTCGAGGTTCGCACGTGGATGACCCGCATTGGCGGTATGTAGACACCCCCCAAATCCGTGTGTTCTTGCAGCCCATCGCCGATCGAAAGCTCGACCGCGACGAGGTGGTCGACAAGATCAAAGAAGGTTTCCCCCAAACACCCTGGTGTGGACTGGCGCATCGGTTGGAGCAGCCCCGGGGTCGAACAAAAGGTCTGCGGTCAAGATCCCGAGGGCAAGAACACAACGCCCTAGGCAGAGATCGGCGAGACGGTCGCGTTGCGCATTCGCGTCGAGGCGTTTCGGGCGTTGTGGTCGGCGAGGACGATGCTCGGGCCAAAGAACTGCAGTACCGTGTGGACCCCGATGCAGCTCAGCGCATGGGTGTCACCCATCATCGTGGGTGGCGCGATCGACTACGCCTTGCGCGGCCGGCGTGTTGGGATGTTGCGCTGCAGGCAGCGACATCCGTGTGGGTCAAAACCCGCGGCGAAAGCACCCGAACGCAAGGAGCTTCGAGGACATCGCGATCCCAAATCCGCTTGGCGATCCTGGCATGCCGATCGGCCTGATGGCACAGGCCGAGGAAGCATCGGGCTACAACGAGATCGAACGCGTCAACGGCAGACGCGCATGGAGATCCAGATTCTGACCAGCCGCGAAGACATCGAGGCCCTGGGCGAGGAGATCGACGCCGCACTCGCCGGGGTCGAGCTGCGCGCGGTTACAATGTGCGCAAAGGCGACCGATTTACCGCGTTCAGCAGGTGCTCAGGACCGAAACTTCGCACTGTTGCTGGCGATCGTGTTTTGTGTTCCTGCTGATGGGCATCTTGTTCGAGGAGCTTCATCTTGCCGTTTGTGGTCGTGATGTCGATCCCGTTTGCGTTCCCTAGGTGTCTATTGGACGTTGTGGGCAGCCGGGGACTCCAGTTGACGTGATGGCTGGCCAGGTCTGATCATCTTGGTTGGGATTGTGGTCAACAACGCGGTCGTGCTGGGGTTGACCACATCAACGTGCTGATCCGAAGACCGGCAACCCGCGAGGCGGCGCTGGTCGAGGTGGGCGCACCGTTTGCGACCGTCCGCGATGACGGCGTAGGCCTGTTGGAGGTCTGATCCCGATGGCGATCGGGGCTAGCGCCATCGTGGGTACCGTACGCACCGCTTGGGCGGACGGTCATCGGTGGAGTTGCTCACGTCAACGGTGTTGACGCTTTATGTGGTGCCTTTGTTCTACACGTTGATGAGCGACGCGTTAGGAATTGGGTGTCGTCCTCGTGGGAGCGCAATCAGAAGGCCTGAGGCGGCGCATAGGTGGGCTGACGCTTTTGTTCGCTGGTGCCGTCCCCCAAGCTGGCCGCTCATGTTTGCCGCCCCAACGAACATCCCCGTCGGTGACGCCGCACGTGTGAAACGCACCAGACACGTCGGTGGAAACCAACCACGGGCTGGTAGGCAGTGCGCGCGGTCGTCAAGCGTTCCATCGCCAACTTGCCCACGATCGTTTTGCCCCAACAGTACGTGACGTCGCCAAACAGCGCACAGACATATTGGGACGAGCGGTCAGGTCTTCGACCGTGGCATCCGTGATGTCGGGAAACTCGATGGTCACGGGGGTGTCTGAACTTGTGACCGCGAGGTCACGTTGAAGCCGCCTGCGACGTGCCCCAGCATTGCGAAGACCTTGGAACAGGAGTATCCGCGGTTGCTCCCCTTTTGCCGCCACCAAAACGTAGGACGTCGCACCGGCACGCAGCGGTGTTTCCGCCGCCGCCGCCGGCGTCGGTCAGCTGCCCACCTGAATTGCTTTTCAGCACATCATGTTGGACATGTCGGTGAGGGCACAGGTGTGGTCATCACCTACGGCGACGTCGCGGAAGGTCATGCCCGGTTGGGGGTTGGTCGGGTTGGTGACCCGATCGAGGTCGGCCGCCGAGATCTGGCCATTCGTGTTGTCGCCCCAGCATCGCGGCGACCCATCGTTGAGCAACGCGCACGAGAACCCACCCCCAAAGCGCGACTTTTGTGGCCGGCAGGCAAAACTAACCTGTGTGGCCGCGGTCGCTGTGAGGTCGGCAGCGCCAGGGCCAATCTGACCGCGGTCATTGTTGCCCCAACACGCAAGATTGCCGGTGTCCAAGAGTGCGCAGGTGTGATCCTGTCCGCGGCGACCGCGGTGGCCTTTGCGCTCAGTGGCAAGTTGATCTCAACGGCGAGTGTGGATTGCTCGCCTTCAAAACTGCCGAGCTGTGCGAAGCTGTTGTCGCCAAAACACGTACACGCCGTCGACTTTTCGTGTGCAGGTGTGCGCTCGACCCGTCGCTACGTCCGTGTGCGCAGACGAGACATTTGATGCGGGCGATCCCTGAAATTCGCCGATCACAACAGACAGTTGCGTCGTGCCGGTTGCAATACCACGCACAAAACCTTGATCATCCACGGTCGCGATGGCTGGGTCTGTGGTTTCCCAAGAGTGGCCTGTCCGGCATCGATCTCAACGCCGTCTGCGGTGACAACCGCATTGACTTTCACCTGTGCACCGACTTTCAGACCGATCTGTCGAGGTGTGATGCTCACGACGTAGGCCGTCTCTGGATCCGCGTCGAATCCGGCATCCTCTGCCATGTTCGCATCTGATTCGCTCGCGTCGCTCTCCATGCCAACGTCAGGGGTCATCAGGATGGGTGGCGGATCGGATGGGGAGTCATCACCACAACCAAAAACTAAGGACACAAGGGCTCCAAAAACAACGATTCGCCCGCTGATCATGCACGATACTCCGATTTTGGTGATTACTGGGTGAGCATACGGCGACAAGTGACTGAATTCAAACGTCATCGTTTGGTTAAAAACCGACTCAAGTAAGATGTTGAGAAGAACATTACGTTACACGAACGGAATACCCATGCGGTTTGCAAGATTGTGGCTGGCTCTGGTTGCGTTGTTTCTTGGGACCATGTGGTCGTCCAGCACGTTTACGGTGGCCCCCTACTGTAGTGCAGGTTGTCCAACCAAGATCACCGATTGTGAAATCGTCGACTGTTGGCTTTCGCCGACCGAACCCTGAATCGTGTGACATATGTGTGGCAACTATGGTGGCTGCGCCTTTGGCACGGTGTGTCAGCTCATGCGCCCTCAGTGCAACCTACCCGGCGCAAAGTGTGACACGCTCTGCACCCAAAGAATCGCCGGATCGTGCGTGCCAACCACCTGCGGCGAGGCGGGCATCGACCCCACGGACTGTCGCGGCAGAGATCGGCACCCCTTGGAGGTCCGTACCCGTGTTGCTCGGACGGTACGACGGCGTGTACCTGCAAGACTACGAGGTCGATAAAATCTCGTGCAACGGCACACTCGCCTGCAGCATCAGCCCGATATCGAGTTACACCCACGACCATGGGTGCGCCGATTGCAACGACGACGGCGACATCTGTGACCTCAGCTGTGATCTTGGATCCTGTGTTTTCGAGAGGTTCACGACGGACTCACAAGGCTGTTACACCGGCCCCATGGGCACGGCCGGTGTCGGAGAGTGTCGGTTTGGCTTTGAGACCTGCTCGATGGGAAGCTTCGGGCCGTGCAGCGACATCGTGCCGACTGCTGAGATCTGTGATGGGCTCGACAACGACTGCGACGGGTCTGCCGACGAGAGCGTCTGCGCGTGTACGCCTGGCGACACTCGCCCGTGTTACCCAGGCAACCCTGCCGAGGTCGGCAACGGACCCTGCGTGGGCGGGCTACAAACATTGTGACGGTGTGAGCCGGGTGGGTGCACTGCCTAGGTGCCGTGACGCCGACCGTAGAAACCTGCAACAACGTCGACGACGACTGCGACGGTTTCATCGACATGTTCATTGATCTGACTGTTACTCAAGATTTAGCGACGAAAGATGTTGGCATCTGCACCGGGGAGTGGCGAACGTGCTCGGCTGGCGTGTGGGCGTTCAAGCGAGTACTCCCGAAGTCGAGTGAGTTCTGTGGCAACGGCCTTGATGACGACTGCAACGGCCGCGAAAACGAAGGCTGCCCGCCCATGATGGCTCCTGAGACATGCAACGGGATCGACGACGACCTGAACGGCTTGGTGGACGACGGTCCGGGCGCCGATGCCGACTGCCCGGCCGGCGAAATCTGTGAGTGGGGCACGTGTTTTGTCGATTGTAGTGTGACCATGTGTGCTGGCGCCTCGGTTTGTTACCGACGACTTCCGCTGCGATGACGCCACTGACCCTTGCGTCGACATCGCCTGTGCCGGTGCTGGCGAGGTTTGTTACTCGGGCAGTTGTTACCAAGGTTGTTCAAGCTCGGCCGAGTGCGACCCTTCAACGAGCTGTGTTACCAGAGCGGACGCTGCACCTCGAACATCAACCCTTGCCAAGACGTGCAATGTCCGCAGGGCCAGATTTGTGTCTTTGGCGGCTGCTTTGACACGTGTTCGGATGTGGTCCCCTGCATGTCCCCCGACCTTTGTTTCGATGGCCGTTGCGCCGCCGATGCATGCGAAAACATTGACTGTCCGGTGGGCGAAGTGTGTGCCGGCGGGAACTGCGCTACATCGTGCACCAAAGACGACCAGTGCAACCACACGACAGCCGCTGTTACGCCGGCCGTTGCGCCGGACGGCACTTGCAGAAGACATCATGCCCACGGGCACCACATGTTTTGGTGGCTTCTGCGCGACGGTTTGCGATGCAGCATCCAAATGTTCATCCGGTTTGGATTGTTACGATGGGCCCACGGACTTCGCTTGGATTCGAATCCGGCCGCGACGGTGTGGTCTGTGGTACATCCGAACCTGTTACCAAGAGCGCATGTTACACGTCCTGCCCAACCCGGATCGGAGTGTGACCCCACCAACCAACAGTGTTTCGCAGGCCGCTGCGTCAGCAACGACGATCCGCAATGCGACGGCGTCTACTGCCCGCAAGGGGAGGCCTGCTTTAACGGCGCATGCGTGATCGCGTGCGACGCCGACGACGCCTGTGATCCTTCCAGCTACTGCTACCAGAGTGCTTGCGTCGAAGAGTCCTGCATGGTGTGATGTGTGCCCGGCGGGCCGAGTCCTGCTACCGCGGCGTGTGTTACCAAGCCTGTGACACCACACGGCCATGCCAAGCACCCGATGGCTGTTACGACAGCCGGTGTGCACCCTCAGCGTGGCGAAGCCCAGGCGACCGATTACCTCGTGGACTATAACGGCAACCACCCGTTCCGAAAGGCGGGCAAACGCATTCAGGCCTATCGAGCGGTCACGCCATGGCTCTACGGGCGCGCGTTCTCGGCGCCAGGGACCACCGCCATTCAGTTCATCGACAACCCGCCGCCAGCACTCGCTCGCCCCAAGAAGGCACGTGTCGTCTTGTACCGCGACGCCAGCCGAGGCTCGGCGCCCGAGCGAATACGCGTTGTATTTGATCAACGGCGCGAACTCGATGCTGCAGGGTACCGTTGAAGCGGTCTACTCCATTCAGTTTGACGGCGTAAATCCAGACGTGCTCCAAGACCAAGAGCCCAACAAGGAGTCCTACTGGGTCACGGACACTGACCCACGGCACATTACGGCACTGGTGACATCTGGCATCGGTCAGCGCGGTGGTGTCTTGATCGGTCACATGCCCGCCAACAGGAGCTGGCGGATCAAAGCTCTCCGGCGACGTTCCACAGCTTGCGACATCGATGGATGGGAGTTCGTCAACGCCGAGGACGGCGATGCGAGCTCAACCAGAACTACCCATTGCATATCCGTAGCGGCTTCGGCAGAAACGACCAGCTCTCGCCCGAGATCGGCACGGCATGCCGCCGCGATTCACCGGGCGTTTGCGAAATGGGAACGTATTTGGCCTGCGAAAACTACGAGTGTCTGCGCGCAGACGGTCTTCCGCCCTTGAGCTGTGTGACGGCATCGACAACGACTGCGACGGTCGGCTCGACGAAGCCGACACTGACCTGCGTGTGCCGATGGTGCCCAAAAAAGCAAGGCGCATGGAGCGGCTGGCAATCATGGCTGACGTTCGACACGCACGGAACATCGCGACAATTGCTGGACTACACGCCAGCCGATCCAAGCGATGACCGCATCAGGGCACCAAGATCACCCTGCGGTCAGGGCGAAATCCAGACCAGTACTACCAGTCTCACGCTTTTGAGGCATCGTGACCTTCGAAACGGTCGCATCACCTTCCCATTCTTCCACGGCAAGGAAGGCGTGACGTTGAACATGAGACGCCTGATTTGACGGCTCGACGTCGTGGGGTTACTACCTCGATGACCTCTACATCGCCTGGTACGAAGACCGTAAACCCGGACCGACCAACGACGAAACGGTGGACGAGTGGTACACCGACGAAGTCGAGATGCTGGACTGGCTTTGGGACATGGTCTTGCGCGGCGAGCGAAACCGAAACCGACGGCGACGTGGTAGGCGTGGTTGGTATGGGCCAGACGTCCGCTTCAACATGTATTTCGACTACGGTCGCGATTGGGAAGACAACCCGTTTACTTGGTGGGCGTGGGCCCCAGGTTCGCCGGCCCAAGCTGTACAAGCAAGCAAGGCTGCGAATCCTGATCTCGGCCGCGCGCTTGGATGAAACGGCGTGTCTCGCACCCAACGTCACCGTCAGCGGATGCCCGCTTGGCCGCTACGTCTGCGGCGCCGGAGGCTTCGATGCACATCCGCCACGGACTTCGCGTGCAACACCTGTGTTGACCAAGACGGCGACGGTCACCCGGGCTTCGATGCCAAGCCTGTGCCCAAGCGGCACCGACTACTGCAGCGACGACGACCCGACGGTCCCAGCAGATGCGGCGGAGCAGTGCAGCAGCACTGGACGACAACTGCGATGGACTGGTCGACCAAACCGCGGTCGGATGTCCCGCGGGCAAGTCGCTTTGTGGTCCGCAAGAGTGCAACTTCAACAACGTCTGTGTGTGCCCAGACGGTCCAGAAGATGCGGACTTCAACCCATCGACCATGAAACGCTGTTACTGCGGCGAAGGGCTTAAGCCTTAAGCTAAGCTCGGCGGGGTTGACGAAACTTCGCCGAGCAATGCACCCGGTTGCAGCCGGTCCGAGGCCGGCCTCGCAAGGATCGTGGTGGTCTTTCCGTGCTTCTTGATGGCGCGCTTCCATGCCGCGAATGAACCGCCGTCTTTCCACGCCTGTTCAGCAGCGTCGGCCATCTCCCATCCACCTTGCGCCAACGCGTACTCCACCCAAGACCAGCGCACACTCGTCGACCGAATATCGACGTTTCGCCCCAAACCGTCGTGGACGCGTTTGACCTTGGCCTCCAGAAATTTTTCGTCTTGGAACGCGATGCCGTCCAACGGGGTGTTCTTCTTCGAGACAAGCGGACTCAGACCTAGGGCGACGGTGCAGATCTGGCTGAGCTCACCCACGAAGTCGACCATCTCGTCGATGTCGTCCATGGTCTCTTCGGGATACCCAAACACCATGTAGAGCTTCAGGAGCTTCAGGTCGTAGTCGCGCACGTACTCGGCGCAGCGCGTAATCTGCGTGTCTTTGATGCCCTTCTGCGCGATCTTACGCATACGTGCGCTGGTCCCGTCGACGCCGATCGTCAGAGTCCTGGCACCACCCTGTTTCAACAGCTCCATAAATGGTGGCGTCATTCGGTCTGCGCGCAGGCTCGAAAGGCCCACACCACGCCCCGAATCGACGATGGCCTGTAGGATTTCCAAGATCTTAGGATGGTCGCTGGTCGCCGCGCCGACGAGGCCGACCTTCGTTGCGTGGTCTGGAATCGTTGCGAGGACCTTTTCTGGACTGACCGCGCGCATGCCCATGTTGGTGGTGCGGCGCATGACACAGAACGTACAACCGCGGTGACAACCGCGCGCGTTCTCGACCAAATGCATGTTCGCCAGTTCGGTGTTGGGCGTGATGATTTGGCTGTATGCCGGCAGCAACGAGTCGCACGCCTGAGCAATGGGGCGCAGCACCTCGCCGTGGATGCTGGGCACGTAGATGCCAGGCAGAGTCGCGATATCCTCTAGGAACTGCGTCCGAGACGTGCTGTTTTTCCACCAGTCGATGACCACGTGGATCAGCTCTTCGCCTTCCCCCATCACGATGACGTCCGCAAAAGGAGCCACCGGCAATGGGTTGGAGTTGGTCAGTGGTCCACCGAAAAGCACCAGCGGCCAGCCCTCGCCACGATTTGACGCTCTGAGCGGAATGCCCGAAAGATCCATGCACTCAAGCAGGCCGATGACTTCTGTCTCGTAGGCCACCGAGAACGCGATGATGTCGGCCTCGTCCACCGGCCGTTTGGATTCAAAGGTCAACAGGGGTGTGCGTGACTGGCGCCACTTTTCGGGATCGTCGGGCAAAAACGCGCGCTCACACACGACATCTTGGCGTTCGTTGAGCACACGGTAGATGGTCTGGAACCCGAGCGAGCTCATCCCGACGTTGTAGGGACTTGGGTAGACAAGCGAAATGCGGAACGGCGCATCTTTGTAGATGGTGCCGACCTCGTCATCGAGCAGTGCGTCGATATGTTTTTCGATTTCCCAGCGCATCAGACGGGCACCCTAGCAGAGTCTGCTCAAGACTCACAAAGATGCGCGAAACCGATCATTGGTTCCGGCCAACCGCGCGCGCCAACTCTTCTTCGGAAAGACCGGAAGTCCCTTCCACGGTGATGGATTGGGTCTTGTTGGTCTTCATGTCCTTGGCGTGCACACTGACGATGCCGTCGGTGTCGATCTCGAAGCTGACTTCGATGCGCGGACCGCCTGCTGGCGCAGGTGGGATGCCGGTCAGATTGAAATTGCCCAACATCTTGTTGGCGCTCGCGAGGTTGTTGTCTCCTTGGAGCACCGTGATGGAGACCATATCCTGGTTGTTCTCGGTGGTCGTGAACACCTTCGATTCGCGTGTTGGGATCGACGTGTTCTTGGGGATGATCGCGCTGAAGCGATCGCCAGCCACACGAATTCCAAGGTTGAGCGGCGTGACATCGAGAAGAATGACTTCGCGAACCTCGCCGCCCAAGATGCCCGATTGAATGGCCGCCCCAACCGCGACGACTTCGTCGGGGTTGACGCCCTTGCTCGGCTTGAGATTGAAGATCTCTTTGACCTTCTCTTGCACGAGCGGCATGCGCGACATGCCGCCGACCAAGAGGATGTCGTCGATGTTGGACTTGTTCAGCCCCGAATCCTTCAGCGCGGTCCGGCATGGGCCTTCAAGGCGCTCAACGAGGTCGTAGACCAAGTCATTGAGCTGCGAGCGCGACAGCGACAGCGAGAGGTGGCGAGGGCCGTTCTCGTCAACCGCCAAGAATGGAAGGTTGATGTTGGTCTCGGTCAGAGTCGAAAGCTCGCATTTTGCGTTTTCCGCGGCTTCCTTCAGGCGCTGCAACGCCATCTTGTCCTTCGATACATCAACGCCGGTCTCAGCCTTAAAGCGCTCGAGCAGGAAGTCGAGGATCGCCCGGTCGAAATCCTCGCCGCCAAGTTGGTTGTCCCCGCAGGTCGCGATGACCTCGAACACACCGCCTTTGAGTGCCACGAGGCTGACGTCGAACGTGCCGCCGCCAAGGTCGAAAACGACCAAGGTCATGTCTTTGTCGCGGCCATATCCGTACGCCAGGGCGGCAGCCGTCGGTTCGTTGATGATGCGGCGAACCGTCAAGCCGGCGATCTGGCCGGCTTCTTTGGTGGCGCTGCGTTGAGCGTCGTTAAAGTAGGCCGGCACGGTGATCACTGCTTCGGTGATCTCCTCGCCGAAGTAGTCCTCGGCGGTTTGTTTCATCTTCTTGAGGATGTGCGCCGAAATCTCTTGGGGGCTGAACTCTTGGCCGTTGACCTCGACCCACGCATCGCCGTTGGTGGCCGCTTTGATCGCGAAAGGCAACGACGAGATGTAGTGCTTGACGATGTCCGAAGAGTATTTCTGCCCAATCAGACGTTTGATGTCGTAGATGGTGCGTTCTGGGTTGATGATGGCTTGGCGTTTCGCCTGCTGCCCCACAAAACGCTCGTCGCCCTCGGTGAAGCCCACCATCGACGGCGTGGTGCGTGACCCCTCGCTGTTTGGCAAAACGAGCGGTTCGCCGCCTTCAATGACAGCAACACAAGAGTTTGTGGTGCCGAGGTCAATTCCAATGATTTTACCCATGTATCTTCATCGATCGCGTGGCCCAACCCGGATGGACTGGGCAAAATTGTGTAGACTCCCGACACGATAAGCCGGAGTCGCTACTTTTTGAACAAATTTTTAATAAATGAGCCGGGTTCGGACGTGTTTCGTTTTTCGCGCATGGCCGTGATCCGCAGTTCCCGCTCGGCCTCAACACACCCAGGATTAAGCTTGAAGGCGCGTTCGTAGTGCTTGATAGCCTTTTCTTGGTCGTTTCTCGCCTTCCAGATGTGCCCCATGAACAGGTAGGCATCCGGCACGGCCTGCCGATTTCCGCTGACCAAAACCTCGCGAAGGATCTCCTCGGCCCGCTCGTGTTTCTCTGGGTTCAACTTGAACAGCAGATAGGCATAGAACGTTTGGTAAAGGGGCTCTTCGGGGGCGAGTTCGAACGCCTTTTGAAAATCGACAAACGCCTTCTGGTACATTTCTTCGCGAAACAGCTTGTAACCGGCGTTAAACGCGTCTCTCGCCGGGTTGGGGGCGTTGGGGTGGCTTACCTTGGACGCCTTCTGCATCAGCGTTTTGAGCTTCGCCTGTCGCTCCGCTTCGGCTTCAGCCTGCGGGTCGACCGCATCTGAGATTTCTGAAATCTCGCTAAACTCCGCGTCGGAGGGCTCCGAAGGGGTTTCAAGAGACGACCCATGCGACGACACGCGCCGCATCCGTTGCTGTTGTTTTTGCCGGAACCCGCTGAGGCGTTCGATGCGTGCCCGCACATCTGGCCGTGGCTCTGACGGCTCATCGCTGAGGGCAGTGGCGGTGGTCGCCGAAGGGATCCGTTCGGCAAAGGCGCGCGGGGGCTCGATCCTTGGCGAGCTTGGCGGTCGGGCGTCGGGCGCCAGCGCTTTCGCAGTCCCAGTGCGTGACATGGGCACGGGCTTGGCGGACTCCGCTGTGGGAGGCGCCACGGTTTGACCCTTCTCAAGCTTCAGCAACTCCGAATAGGTGTCCTTGACGTGGATAAAGATCTCTTGGGCCAGCTGCTTGACGCGCCCCGAGACGTTGCCGCCATAGACGTCGGGGTGATGTTCTTTGACCAGAATGTAGAAGCGGTCTTGGACCACCTGACGGCCGCACCCCTCCCATACGCCGAAGATCTGATGCGGTGTCTGTGCTCGCATGCCCATCAACGCGTCTTCAAGCTCGTGCTCAAGGGCGGTTGCCTCTTCACTCGACGCACGAAACGCCTTGGTTTGTTGGCGAGCCGCTTCGTCTACTTTCTCGCGTGCGAGCCGGATGTCGCGCGCGTACGTCAGCACAACCCCGCGTATCGACGGCGTTTCGTGTGTGTGGATCAGATCTGTGTGCACCGCGAAGTAGGCGGCCTTGAAGGCTTCCTGCGCGAGCGAGCCCATCTTCCCGAGCACCCGGCTCCATGACGAACGTCCGTCGATCACGCGCATCAACCCATGAAGCGCCGTGAATTGATCGAGGGAGTCTTCGCGTTCTTCCCAATGGTTGGTCACAACCGGGAACAGCGCCATCCGGGTGTCCATGTCGTTCATCAAGCTTTGATTCGTGATGCGCGAGATGCCGTGTTCGATGATGGAGAGCGTGGATTCGCGCGTGCCCGCGGGGGGCGTCGCATCGTTGAAGACATACTCGCCGCCAACCCAAGCGAAGACACCGATGATCTCGGCCGCCGAGGCGTAGCCCGGCGCGATCTTCACGTCGCCTTGGTCAAACGCGATCTCGGCCGTGCGTCCGCCCGCGGTGATCCTCAAGAACCCCGATGCCTTGCGCACGTGGCAGGTATACAACAACCGCGCGAGAGGAACTGTCGTGAGTCTCCCGCGCGAGAGCTGCGGCAGCTCCACTTCCATCTGAAGGACGTGGTCGGTCTCGACGCTATGCTCGTCCTGCCCACGATGCTCGCTTGCAGCCTGTGCTTGCGCGCTCATCGCGTGGAGCCGGTCCAAGAAGTGCTGTTTGCCCAACGACATGTCGATGGCTTCACGAACGGACTGAAGCGCGTTCTGCAGCTCGGTGGTTTGGGCAGAGGACTGGCGCACCAAAAGACAGCCGATCGTGTCTTCTTTGCTCAGAATGTTGTCGATGGTGATGAAGGCATCAAGGCGTTCGTGGCGCAGACACTCAAAGTCCATGCACACCAGATCAAATCGCTCTTTGAACAGAGTCGCCTGCCCCACACCCCATTCCGCGACGACGCTGAACTGGTGCTGTGTGCCAACCGCTGCTTTGCAGAGCTCGGTCAGTCGAGGTTCTGAGCTGATAATCAGTACGCGCATGCTTCAATCTCACCGCGCTCCCGCGCAGGTCTCCTAACCACCCAACTCCTTGATTTGACGAAGAAGCTCCCGACGTGTGGCCATCGGGACTTCCTTGTCTTGCGTCGATTGCAGGTACTTTTCGAAGGATTCGACGGCCAGGTTTCGTTGACCGAGGTCCTTGTACAGGTAGCCCAACGTACGGAAGACTTCCGGATTATTGTAACCCTGTTTGACCGCGAGCTGCAATCGCTGCGCTCCTTCTCGCTGCCGCCCCGCGTAGGTCAGGGCCATGCCGAGCATGTACTGACCTTCGGCATGTTCGGGTTGCTTCTCGAGCGCTTTGTTCAGGTTTTCAATCGCTTTGGGATAGTCCTTGTCGTTGAAACTGGTCTCGCCCATCGCCAACAGCGCTTCAACCATGTCAGGCGCGAGCTCAAGCGCGCGTTCGATGTCCTTGCGTCCCTCCGCTGCGTACCCAAGCTTGCTCATCAACCGTCCGCGGTAGATGTAAACCGCCGGGTTTTCGACGCCGTACGCGGCGTCCACGGCCGTCGCCTTGCGATACTCGTCGAGCGCTTGCGATTCGCGTCCCGCGATCTCAAGGGCTCGGCCCATGTAGAAGCGGTAGCTGCCACGGTTGGGCTGGTAGTCGAGGACGTGGCGGAAAATCTTCAATGCCTGCTGCACGTCCCCTTGCTCAAACGCCGTGCGACCCACGTAGAAATAAGCGTCATGGAACCGCGGGTCGATGTCGTAGGCTTTCGAGAAATCTTTGAGGGCCGTCTCGTAGTTGCCGCGGTCAAAGTGGATGCGCCCGCGGATATAGATGTACTCTTGGCTCTTGGGGAACTGTGCGATGACTTTGTTGATCTCGTCGATCGCACGGTCGTACTCACCGGCCTGCCGGTAGGCGTCCGCGAGGTAGGCCGAAAGCCGCACGTCTTGAACGCCCTCGGCCCGTGCCTTCTCAAGCAAGGCTTGTGCATCCGCAAACTTGTTCTCCTCAAGCAGAAGCTTGGAGAGCGACAAACGGGCCTCCCAGAAGTTGGGGTCGAGGCGCAAGGACTCCCGGTACCATTGCGCTGCCAACTCGCGGCGATCGCTCTGGTGGTAGTAGCGCGCGACTTCTAGGGCGACTTCGGAGTCGATGAGGTCGGGGTTTTCCACGACCTTCTTGATGTACGACTCACCCTTGATCAGGTCTTTGTCCATGCGCCAGGTCAGCTGCGCCAGCGCTGTCTGAGCGGTCAGAAGTTTCGGGTCGATCTCGACCGCGCGTTCAAAGGCCTTTTGGGCCTGAACAAAATCGCCGCGGTCACGATTCAAGCGGCCGAGATAAAACGGGAAGCGCGCATCTTGGGGGAAGAGCTTTTGCGCTTCTTCCAGCTGATCGATCGCCGCGCCCCACTGTTCCAAACCGATATGGGACCGCACAATCCCGAGCATGACCTCCGGCTCGCGCTGTCCAAGGTTCTTGTTCGTCGTGAAGAAGTTGAGGGCTTCCTTGTATTTCTTGGCGCTCTCGTACTCAAGCGCCAACGCGCGAAGCGTTTCGGTGCGGGTCGGATCAACCTTGAGAGCCTTCGTAAACGCGTCGATCGCGGCGTCGCTCTGCCGTTGCGCCACATAGATCTGTCCCGACACATGCAGGGCTCGAGCGCGCTCTTCGCTGCTGGCCGAGGGGGCCATTTCGCCGTTGACCTGCTCGACTTGGGCGAGCGCGTCTTTGAGCTCCCCGCGCGCATAGAGGAGGTTCGCGAGCGCGACGTGTGAAGCCACATGGGTGGGCGATTTCTTGATCGCCGCCGAGAAGTGCTTCTCGGCCTCCGCGGCATCGTTGAGCTCAGCCATCCGCCCCAGCCAATAATCGGGCAGCGGGGAAGAGGGGTTGGCATCCGCCGCGCCACGAAGGGCGATCGTCGCTCGCGTCACGAGCGGGTTCTTCTGGGTTTGGGCGACGGGCGGCGCTTGAGCCGCATCCGCACCTGCGTCCGCCTCGGTGCCCGCGTCGGGCGTGCCGGCATCCGCATCGGCCGCCACGGCCTCGTCCTCGGAGGGTTTGACGGCCTGAAGCGTGACGTTGCCGTCTTTGATGTCACGCTCGAGGGCGACGACATCGGCGATGCCCATCAACAGATTCGCCAAGTAAACTTGGTCCCCGTCGCCGCCCAGCAGCGGCTCAAGATACGCGCGTGCCGCGTCGCCGTTGCCGGCTTGAGCCTCGAAGCCCCCACGTGCCAGCGCGTTCCAACCTCCCTCGGCATTCTTGAGGCCGGCTGCGCGTTTGGTCGCATCCTTGAGGACCTCGTCATCCTTGTAGCGCGACAGCAACAAGGCCTCAACGACCAGCAGCTTTGCGTTGTTGTCGCCCTGCAGCTGGCCTTTGCGTGCTCGGTCGATCAACGTCGAGAGGTCGCTGTAGTTGTCTGGCGCGATCGCTGCCATGTCGACCGTGACTGGGCCTTCTTTGACCACAACCGGTTTCTCGGGGCCTTCTTCACCCCCCGCGAACATCGTGTAAGCCGCGTAACCGCCGCCGCCCACCAATGCCGCCACCAAAATACCGACCCCAATCATCATGGGACCACGTTTGCGATCCTCATCGGCTGCCTGCGCCTGATCAACTTGCGCGTTCGCAAGCTGCGGCTCGGGCTCTCGGATACCGGTGGAGGCCGGTCGGAAAGGATCATGCTCGGCTTCGCGCGTCGCCGCCTTGGCTTTGGGCTTTCGCGGGGTTCTGTCGATGAGGTCGTCGCCCCAGTCGTCCAGCTCTGCGGCATTCTTGGCCGTTGAAGCGGGCGTGGCGTTCCCGGTGACCGGTGCGCCGGCGGGCGGGTCCGCAAACAGGTCATTGCCCCACTCGTCATCGGCAGCGGGCGGGGGACCATCGTCCAAGAACGAGAAGCCGGCATCTCCGCCAAGGAAGTCGTCGTCGTCCGTCTTGACAGCCCGATTGGAAATGAAGATGTCGTCGTCTTTTGAGCCGCTGCCGAACAGGTCCTCATCGTCCATCACGGGCTTGCTGGCCACGGGCGGTCCAAAGAGGTCGTCGTCTTGTGCCTGCTTCTTCGCAGCAGGCGCCGGGGCAAACAGATCGTCGTCGGACGAGCCCGAGCCAAAGAGGTCGTCATCATCTTGGCTTTTGGTGCCCGGGGCCGCAAACAGGTCGTCGTCGTCTTTGCTGCCTGCTCCACCGAAGAGGTCGTCGTCGTCGGCCTTCATCGCCGGAAGGTCTGCATGTTTTGCAACCGGGACCCCAGGCGCTCCGCCCTTGAGCGCGGGGAGCTCGGGTGCTCCGCCTTTGAGCGCGGGGAGCTCGGGTGCTCCGCCTTTGAGCGCGGGGAGCTCGGGTGCTCCGCCTTTGAGCGCGGGGAGCTCGGGTGCTCCGCCCTTGGGGGCAGGCAATTCCGGCGCGCCCTTGAGCGCGGGGAGCTCGGGTGCTCCGCCCTTGGGCGCAGGCAACTCTGGAGCGCCCTTGAGGGCAGGCAACTCCGGCGCGCCTTTGAGGCCAGG
This sequence comes from bacterium, assembly GCA_041390025.1. Classification (GTDB taxonomy): domain Bacteria; phylum Myxococcota_A; class Bradymonadia; order Bradymonadales; family Bradymonadaceae; genus JBFFMO01. The sequence goes on along the minus strand of JAWKQR010000003.1, from coordinate 156,515 downwards.
AAGATCGACCCCGCCTGCTCCTTTGAGCGGCGGAAGCAAGCGCACCGCCCTTGAGCGGAGGCAATTGCGGTGGTCCCACCTTGGGCGCGGGCAACGAGGGTGCCCTGTCAGGCGGCAATTCAGGCAGGCCGGCAGCAACCTGCTTCCCGTTGTGTCCAACCCCCCATCATCGTCGCTTTGGGGTCCATGTTTTCAAACGATGGAAGTGGACCCGGTTCCACAAGGCTGCCGAAATCGCCAATGCTCGAGATGGGCGCCCATGAAATCTTATCGATGCTGACCTCGGCATCCCCCGCGAGCTTGCCAGATTTCAACATCATCTGAATCGCGGACGTGTCGAACGGTCCAAAAACCTTTCCGGTCGGGCGCTTGACGTAATAGCGCTCCGACTTAATCGCCGCGCCACCGCCATCGAGCATCGTGGAACTTCCCTGCACCGGAGCTTCGTTCGAGGTGGACCCGTCGGCACTGACATGGAAACTTTGCGCACACTTGGGGCAGCGCATGGTCATGCCGTTGGCCGAGACGCGCGACGAATCGATATTGTAGCTTGCCGAACAAGCTGGGCACGTGATCTTCATGGGTCGAGAGCCTCTACAAAGAACGGAACACTGGCTTTCGCGCAATGCGCGACGGATGTCTTAAGCTTTAAAAACGGAGGATCTTTTGGGGAACGATACTTGTGAGACCACGCCTTGGCAAGCAACCTCGCTGCATGGCCGGTACCGGACTCCGAGGACATCCCGAGGGATGATAACCGTGCTCGCATCCGTTGGGAAAAAATCATTGCGGTGCCAAGATGGGGACGTTGTTCTGCCGTGCCCAACGCCCCAACCGAGGGTCGGGTTTGACCGCCACGGGGTGCCCCACCGCAAGCAACATCGGTAGGTCCGTGTACGAGTCGGTGTAGAACCACGCGTTTTCGCCGTCGTGGCCATGGCGCTCTAACCATCGCGTGCCGTAGACGACCTTGCCTGGCCCGTAACACATCGGGCCCTCCAGCTCACCGGTAAACACCCCGTTCTCGACGCCAAATCGCGTGCACAGGAAGTCATCAAACGCGAGCTCTTCGCACACTTTCTCGGAAATGTAGGGCGAGGATGCGGTCAACAACACGAGCTTGTGGCCCTGTGCCTTGTGATCGCGCGCGACCGCCACAACCTCGGGGTCCATGTGGGGTCGGACCTCACGTTCGTACCATCCGTGAACATCGCGCCGCATCGCGTCTTCGCTCTGGCCTCGGATGCGCGACACGGCCACCTTCGCGACCCGTTCCACATCGACCAATGCAAACCGGTACCCGACCAGATATCCCATCGTGCGCACGAGATCGGCCTTCGACAGCAGGCCCTGGCGGTATTGGTAACGCACCCAAAGGTTGCCCGAGTTGACCGTCAAGAGCGTGTGGTCGAGGTCAAAAAATGCAACCGTCATCGGAACTCCTTGTCGTCAAGCCATGCCTCGAGCCGCAAGAACGGCCGTCCCTCGGCGCGATGGTGGTCCGCGCGTCGGCGCAGCGCCGCGATCTGCGACCGCGCGACACGGTCTCGTCCACCGACCGCCCGCCAGAGTCCCTCGATCTGCGGCGCATCAAGCAGGCGCCATTCGCCGCACACGGTCTCGCCCAACCACTGAGACCCCACCCGCACGCGGTGAAGGTGCAACAGGTGGAACCCCACCCGCTTGGCCATCCGACGCACGATTCGGGTTCGGCCCTCGTCGATGTCAAGGGTGATGGCGCTCGCATCCCCGCGGCGCGCGGTGACGTCGGCGTGCAGCGCACGTGCAGGGCCGTCGTCGAGCTCGACCCCGTCTCGAAGGGCATTCAGGCGCGCATCGTCTTCGGACACATCACCGGCAACGTCTAGAATGTAAGTTTTCGTGATGCCGTGGTCAGGATGCATCAACATGTGCGCCAAGTCTCCGTCATCGCTAAACAGCAGCAGGCCTGTGGTGGCCGCGTCGAGCCGCCCCACGGGAAAGACCCCGGCCGGCATTTCCGCTAACCAATCCCCAACGCATCTTCTTCCAGAGGGCTCGCGCAACGTCGTCACGACTTGCGGCGGTTTGTGAAAAATTAGCGTGTGTTTGGGCGTCCGAAGTGCGACCGCTCGCCCGTCCAACAGCACCTCATCGCCGGGAAAAACAAACTCGCCAAGATGGCTCAAGTGCGTGGAGGTCGAGATGCGACCGAGCTGCCACGCCCGTTCGCAATCCGACCGACTCAAACCAACCGAGTCTCGCAGGTACTTGTCGAGTCTGCGCGGGATCTCCGCCATGGATGTCAGTGTGTGGCGCACCGTTACTCCATGTTTGGGGCCGCAGCCCCATGGCGTCGTAGGAAACTGGCAAAGAAGTTGCACTAATCCCACCTATCAATGCTTTGGAGGTTCTCATGAACTGGAAATCGATCGCTCCCCTCATCGTCTTCATGGCCGGATGCCAATCCAGCTTGACGGGCAACGAGGGTAACCTTGTCTTTTCGTACACAGCCGACGACCAAATCGGTGACTTCAACAAGCCCATCGGCATCGGAGCAGCGCTCGATGTGCGTGTCGCCACGGCGGGCTCTCGTGTGCCGGTCACGCTCACGCGAGTCACCTCGACAAACCCCGACGTCTTGGAAGTCATCAACACAGCGAGCGGGTCCTTTACCTTGCAGGGCATCGGCGCGGGTGAAGCGCTGATCGAGGTGGAGGCGGATGGTCCCGATGGGACCGTCACCGATTCGGTCAACATGCTCGCGGCTGCACCCGACGTCGTCAAACTCTACCACACGTGTGAAGCTGCAACGACACGCAACGCTTACTACTCGGCCGGTGCGCCGGTGATCGTGCCGTTTGACCTTGAACGTTCGAACGGCCAGGCGGTCATCGGCTACGGGTTGTTCCCCGTCGAGTTCGCGCCTGCGGCGCTCGCGACATTGGACGAAACGTCAAAGGACCAAGCAAATCTGCACCTGACGTTGGGCGATGCCGGCGAGCTGACGATCTCGAGTGCCCTCGATGCCGAAACGCTGACGTTGACCTTGGTGGATAACGCCTCGATCGATGGTGCATCCATCAACCCGCTGGAGGGCGATGAGGTTGTGGTGTTTGAGGGCGACACACGTTTTGTTCATGTGTTCCCCACCGTCGACGGCAACCGCCTGTGTCAATCCACCGCGACGATGACCGCTGTGTCCGCCACACCGGACCTGTGCACGGCGTCAGCGTCGACCAACCTCGACGAGACCGACCTTGTCAACGAAACGCTCTGGTTGAAGGTCGAGGCCAAGGCGTTTGGAACGTGCCTCATTGACGTGACGTTTCCTGAGGGGGCCGACGGAGCCGGTGCCACTACACAACTGGAACTATCCGTCGCGAAAAAACCCTAAAGTGGCAAGTGGGGTTGCCGCCTGGGTGGCAACCCCACTTGTGAATCCGAACCACCCACGACCGTGGCGTTCTCTAAGTGGTTGTTTTTTTAAGGTTGTTTTGATTGTTTGTGTTTGGCACGGAACGTGAATAATTACCACGCAATGCTTGATTATCGAATGGATGCCTAACCCTTTTAGGCCCAAATCAAATGGCTTGAATGTTTGAAATAGATGGATGACTGGGGCCCGAAAGGGCCCCTTTTTTTTGTGCTGCGGGTGAATGCCAACACAAACGTCATCGGTGGATGCGACGCAGTCCCATGACCGCGCGGTACATCCCGATATCCCGTGTCCCGAGCGCGCTTCCAACGGTCGCGACAAAGAGGGGGCGGCCCGCTGCGCGGAACTCGCACACCGATACACCTCTGCGGCGACGGTTTTGCCGCACCAACGTGGGGATTTCGTGAGACCAGTCAAGGTCCTCGTCGTCCTTTGCCACCGACGCGATGACCTTGCCACCTTCGTCCACCACCACGCAGGCGGCGAGGCCGAAGTCCTGAATCACTTGCTCGAGCTGGAATACTGTTGCGACAAAGCGGTCTTCGCTTCGTCGACTCCGTCGATTGTTGTCCATTGTTCCTCCTTGAACCCGACAAAAGCAAGGTACGACGAGGACTTGCCGCGTCAAAAAAATCGACCCAATGCTGCACTTGATCAGAAAAAATCTGGCTGTATAGTCTCGCCCCTTTGCCCCTCAAGCCCTGCTGGGCTCATTCGACAAGGGAAACGAATGCGTTTGTCCGTCCTCAAAGTAATGCTGCTCGCATGGGCCACGTTCGCGATCGCGTGTGGCGATGATTCCACCAAGCCAACCAACAAGTGCGCGGGCGTGACCTGCGAAACCGGGGTTTGTGACGCGAACACGGGCACATGCGTCAATGAATGCGACACGACCGAGGATTGCGCCGAGGGTGTGTGTGACAACGGGACGTGCGTTCAAGACCTTTGTGTCGATGTCACCTGCCCACGCGGCGTTTGTGCTGTGGCCACAGGGGAATGCGTCAACGCGACGGTGTGCACCAACGAAACCGAAGCCACCGATTGTGTGGAGGGTTACGGGTGTTACGGGCAGCGCTGTGTGACGGAAGCCGAATACTGCGAAACGCAGACCTGCGCTCGCGGGGTATGTTCGTTGGCGGCAAAGGGATGCGCCAACGCCGCAAGCTGCACCATGGATTCGGAGTGCCTTGAGGGGTCCTTCTGCGAAAATGGCACATGCAGCGCGAACCGTTGTGACGCAAACATGGTCATGTGCGACCGCGGTGTATGTGAAGGGACCACGGGCGAGTGCGTCAACGCGACGACGTGTTCGTCCGGCGCCGAGTGTGTCGACAACTTCTACTGCGTCGACGGAGCATGCACCGAGGTTGACCAGGCCTGTGCAGGATGCGAGGGCAACCAAGTCTGTGCGTACGATCAAGGCACGACTGTGACCTGCGAGGAAAGCCCTGCCGGATGCAACAACACATTCGATTGTTTGGGTGACCGCGTGTGCGATTCTGGAAGCTGTGTGGCGCCGGGGACCTGCGCCGCGGATGCCTTGGAGCCCTTTGATCAAGCGGCCCCCTATGCGCTCGACGACAATTCGGGTGTGGTGTCCGCCTCGTTGTGCGCAAACGATGAGGACGCATTCACGTACGATGTCGCCAATGCTGCGCAGTTCACCGGGACGCTCGTCGCATTGGTCAACGTGGATGCCGAAGACGTGGGCCGAGGCGAGGTGGCCGTCGAGCTGCTCGACGACGCTGGGACGTCGATCGCTTCGGGTACGACGGTCAATGGTGTGGCGCGTCTGACGACCACGATTGGGAACCTCAACCGCGGTATTTACACGCTGGTGGTGACGCCGTCCGGCGCCCTCTCGTCCGCTGGACTTTCTTACACCGTGTTCATGAACCTCTAGGATGCCACAACCGCATCGGCGTGCCAGACTCCATTGCCATTGGCGGCGACCCAAATGGGCAACACGTTGTCGGGCGCAAGCCTCGGCCTTGCGCCGAGCTGCGCGGGCTCGGGCGCTCCCGCCGAAGATGTCTACGTGTTTGATGTCGCGGTGGCCAGCTTCGTCACGCTCACGCTGACACCTGCAGCCGGCGTTGATTTGGTGTTGGGCCTTCGCACCAGTTGTGAGGTCGATTCCACCGAGTTCTCCTGCACCAACGACAGCGCGACGCAGGAGCAGTTCAACGGCCTGCTTGGACCCGGGCGCTACTTCGCCGTGGTGCAAGCCGCGAACGGCGCTTCGGGCGGAACGTACACGCTGACGTACGCCTCGCAGGTTCCTGTGTGTTCCGCGGCGGACAACGCGTGTGTTGACCTGAACATGGCCCAAGTTTGCAACGCCACAGGCACCGGTTTTGACACCGTGACATGCGATCAGGGCTGTGATGCGCAGGTTGGTCGCTGTGCGCGCGCCGAATCCGACGTGTGTTACACCGCGGTCGACGCCTCCAACGGCTACAGCGGCGTCATCGACTGGGACGTGCTGGAAAACGACTTCGCACCCGAAGCAGCTTGCGTCCCAGGCACGGGGACGACCAACGGCCCCGATGCCGCTTATTTTGTGTCGATTCCCCCGATGTCGGTGCTCAGCGTTGAGCTGGTGAGCAACGGATTCGACGACATGTCTTTGTACTTGGTGCGCGACTGTGATCGCGTTCAAGCCACGTGTTTCGGAGGCGTGGACGCCCTCAACGACGAGTCGTTGGTCTACATCAACACGCGCGCAACCGCCGAGACCGTCTACGTGATCGCCGATGTGGAGAGCTTCTACTTTGACACCGCCGAGATCACCATTTCGGTAGACCCCATCATCTGCACCCCAAACGTCTCGATGTGTACGGGTGCCGTACTGGAAACGTGCAACGCCGCAGGCACCGCGTTTGTGCAGCAGACGTGTGCGTTTGGGTGCGATGCGACGACCAACTCCTGCACAATACCCCCCAACGATGTGTGTGGGCCGGGAGCAATTGATATCTCGGCGGGCGGGACGTTCATGGTCGACACCACGGCTTACAACGACGACTACAACCTGCCGTCAGGAAGCTGCACCGGCTTCTCCTCGGCTGGCCGCGACGCTGCGTTTGTGTTGTCGGGTCAGCCCGGCGACGTCGTTGAGTTGACGTTGACCTCGTCCTTTGACAGCTCACTGTATGTGCTGAGCGACTGCGGCGACTTCGATTCATGCATCGTGGGCGACGACAACGTCGGTACCCCCGAAAACGTCGTGTTCGCGCTCGCCGATGCCAACCCTGTCTTTGTGATCGTGGACGGGTTTGGGGCTTCGAGCCAGGGCACATCGACGTTGGAGGTCACCATCTCGACCCCTGACTGCAACACACCGGGTCAAGCCGTGACGTGTCTGGACGGGACAACCCTTCAGTACTGCAACGAGCTTGGGTTCCTGACCGATTACACGTGTGGGGGCGGTTGTGTTGGCGGCGCGTGCCAGACCCCGACCGGCGATGTGTGTTGGGACGTGATTCCGGTGACGGCCGGGAATTCTTACACCGGCGATTTCGACAACTTTACGAACACGCTCGACCCGGGCTCGTCGTGCATCATCGACAGCGACCCGGCACAAGACGGTCCCGACGCGATCTACGCGATCACGCTCAATCCCTCCGAGACGTTGATTGCAACTTTGACGACAACCTCCACCAACGCGGGCATGTACGTTTTGTCGAGCTGCGATGAGACCGCGTGTGAGTATGGGGTCGGGCGGTCCAAAAACCTGGAGTTCTTCACAGCGACAGGTGGCACGTACTACTTGGTCGTCGATTCCAACAGTTCGTTCGACACCGCGAGTTTCACTCTGTCGGTCTCTACGCGGGTGGGTGATGTGTGCCAGCCGGGCGGAGCGACCTGTGATGCGACAGGTTTGTTGACGATTTGCAACGACACGGGCTCTGGGATTCTTGGCACGATCCAGTGTCCAAACGGGTGCAACGCCGGATTCTGCAGCGTGCCTGCGGCGCCCAATGATACGTGTGCGTCCGCGATGCCGATCTCGAGCGACATCCGTTTGCGTGGGTCGTTTGGCACGTTGACGGCCGATTACAACCCACTCGCAACGGGCTGCACAACTTCGGCTGCGCCCGGCCCGGATGGTGTGTATGCCATCACACTCGGACCGGGTGAGGTCGTCGAAGCGACGGTGCGGTCGTTGGCCTCCGGCCGACCATCCATCTACTTTGTGACGGACTGCAGCGACGTCACCACGACCTGCGTTGCCGGAGAAGTCGCATCGATCGACGAGCTGACAACCGGGTACTACTCGGCGGCCGGCGAGACCATCTACATGGTTGTGGACAACAGCTTGGCTACGACGGGCGACTACCTGCTCGACATCACGTTCAAACCCTCGGAGTGCACACCCGGGAGCGCCATCTGCTCGGGGCCAGACACCCTCGCACAATGCTCGCCTTACGGTTTGTACGTTGAGTCCTCGTGTTATTTCGGATGCGCCAACGGTGCATGCAATCCGGCCCCGAATGACCTGTGCACCGGTGCCATTGACGTGGGCGCTGGCGGCACGTTCATGGGCGACATCGGTGAGTATGCCAACGACTACGATCCGACGTCATCGGGTTGCACGGGTTGGGCGGAGGTTGGCCCCGACGCCGCCTACGCGATCACACCCACCGCAGGCGATATCGTGACCGTTGACGTGGTCGCAGACTTCGACTCCGCCGTTTACGTTGTGACGGACTGCGCGAGCCTGAGCACCTGTTTGGTGGGGTCGGACGAGTTTGGCAACGATGAGACGGTCAGCTTTGTGGCGACCGGCGTGACCTACTACATCATCGTGGATGCTTACAGCTCGACGGGTTCAGGCCTGTTTACAATGACCGTTTCGTCTCAGACACCGTTCTGTGCACCGGGAAGCCGCACCTGCAACGACGGGACCAATGTCGAGACCTGTAACGCCACCGGTACAGGCACTGACGTGTACCCCTGTGACACGACCTGCACGGTGGGGGCGGACGCGTGCGACACCGGGACGAGCTGCGCAAACGCAATCCCGATTCTGCAGAGCGGAACCATCAACGGCACGTACTATCCATGGCAGTCAAACCTGTCGCCTCCCGACGTGTTTGGCTACTGCACGGACTACGAGGCAGTGGGGCCCGAAGTTGTGTACTCGGTCACGCTGAACGCGGGCCAAACCATCACCGCGACGGTGTCGGCCACCGACACGTTTGACCAAGACACATCGATCTACCTCATCACGGATTGTGCCTCGATCGGGACGTCGTGTGTCGCAGGCGACGACGTGTTTGGTACGGACGATTCGTTGACCTACACCTCCACCGCGGGTGGGACGTACTTCCTTGTCGTTGACAATTACGACCCTCAAATCAACACCGATCCTACATTCGCGCTCTCGGTCTCGATCCAGTGATGGACCAAGAGCCGCTAAAGCTGGCTCCCGCCCTGCTGACCACCCCGTGTTTTGGCAGTTATCAGGGCGATAGCCGGTGGGGCTTCAAACCGTCATTTCGGCAATCGCTGCGCGAGAAGAAGTGGCAGTGGTTTGGGGCTTTCGACGCCACAATGGCCGTGGGCGGCGCGATCGTGGACGTGGGGTATGCGTGCAAGGTGTTCCTTTGGGCATACAACCGTGTCGAACACCGCTGGTGGCTAGATGCGACGCGTACATTGACGCCGCGAGCCGTGGTCGTGGCGGACGCGGCGGCAAGTGGGCTCGTCGCGCGCGGTGTCGGGCTCTCCATCCATCGCAACGACAACGTGTGGCAGATTTCGGGTGAGTTCGAGGGATGTGCTCTCGACCTAACCATGACTGCGCTGGCCATGCCGGCGACAGCCGTTTGCCCAACTCCGGCTGGGTGGAACGTGACGCGCAAACAAGCGGCCCTGCGGTGCAGCGGCACGATCAGCGCGGGCGCGAGCCACACGTTTGTCGATGGCTGGGGTTTGCTCGATCATTCGCACGGCATCATGGCGCGCGAGACCTCGTGGTTGTGGGCGATGGGCGGCGGCGCGACGCGCGACGGCGAAGCGATTGGTTTTAATGCGATTTCTGGCTTTAACGCGGACCTCGAGAACTTCGTTTGGATCAACGACACCGTCGTGGCGCTCAAGCGGGTCACGTTTGAACAAGGGGATGTATGGCGCATCCACGATGAATCGGGTGCGTTGGACCTTTCGCTCAGGGTGGACGCAACACGCAGTGAGGCGTTGGACCTGAAGTTAGTGCGGTCTGACTACGTGCAACCGCTGGGCCTTTGGGCCGGAACCATCGGCGGTGAATCGGTTGAATTGTACGGCGTGGCTGAGAATCACCGCGCCACGTGGTGACGCAGTGAGTAAGTTGCGTCAAGTCTTGAAAAATGCGGGAAAAACCGCGTCAAAAAAAGCGGAAACCTGATTTGACATGCCAATTTCAGTCGCTACTATTCACGGCCTGTTTAGCCCGAGAGGGCGCGATTTTCGGCGGGCAACCTCCAGATTGCACCATCCATTTTTTGAATCTGAACAACGTTTTTCGAACGGAGTGGAACGCACTGCGTCATTGAGTCGGCATGGGACGCATTCCAGAAACGGTCATTGATGAGGTAATTCGTCGAACAGACGTCGTACAGGTGATCTCCGGGTATGTGACCCTCAAGAAAGCGGGCGCAAACTACAAGGGCCTGTGTCCGTTCCACAACGAAAAGACGCCGAGTTTCAACGTACACCCGGCGAAGGGTATTTATAAGTGTTTCGGTTGTGGCGCCGGAGGGAGCGCCCTGAATTTCCTGATGGAAATCGAGGGTTGGAGTTTCCCGGAGACGGTACGCCACTTGGCCGAAAAACATGGGATTGAGATTCCCGAGGAGGACGACGAAGAGCGCGAAGAAGCCGCGAAAAAGCGAGACGCGAAGAAATTGTATTTTCGGGTCATGGAGCTTGCGCGCGACTACTTCGAAACACAGCTTTGGAGCGCTGCAGGGCGTGCCGCACAAATTTATCTCTCTGAGCGAGGCATCAGTGAGCAGACTGCGCGGTCCTTCCGGATGGGGTACGCCCCAGACGGCTGGCAAAACGTCCTCGACCACCTGGAAAAAAATGGCATCCAGGGGCGACTGGTGGAGCGGGCGGGATTGGCGATGCCACGAAAAGGCCAATCCGGGTATTACGACCGCTTCCGCCACCGGATCATGTTTCCGGTGCAGGATATCTGGGGCAACACGCTCGCCTTTAGTGGACGCGTGTTTGCGGGAGAGGACGATGGGCCAAAGTACATCAACTCCCCGGAAACGAGCTTCTACACCAAAGGGCATCACTTGTTTGGTTTGTCCGTGGCCAAACAAGCGATTCAACAGTCCGGCTACGCGGTTTTGGTTGAAGGAAACTTCGACGTGGTGGCGCTTCATGCGCAGGGAGTTTCGATGGCGGTTGCACCGCTCGGCACAGCACTGACGAACGACCAAACGCGGTTGCTGGCGCGCTATTGCCGCGAAGCCGTGGTGGCGTTCGATGGCGATTCAGCGGGCGAGGAAGCCACGTTGAAGGCCATGCCCGCGCTGGATGCCGTTGGGATCGAAGCCCGAGTGGTGCGGTTTACCGATGGCGACGACCCGGACAGTTACGTTCGGCGCCACGGTCGCGATGGTTTTCAGAAGTTCATGGACAGCGGAAAACCCATCATCAGTTGGGCCATCGACCGGGCGCTCGTGCCCGCCGAAGGTCCAGTGGTCGAGAAGAAGCTCCACGCATTGGAGTCCGTTGCGGAAGTCTTGAGCGGCGTGAGCAACGCGCTCGCGTGGGAACACTACGCACAGGAAGTTTCTCGGCGTCTTGAGATAGAGCCTGAATTGCTTCGTGAATACTTGCAGCGTCCAACGGTGCATGCTCAAAGGGTGCGCGAAGCCGTGTCTGTGGCCGCAGCGCCGGTGGAGCTGCCACCGGCCGAGTTCGGGCTTTTGGCGGTTTTGCTCGATCACCCGGCTTGGCTGAAGGGATTTGTGGGCGAGTCGTACGATCAACTGCTCGAAAGCTCGAGCTCGCCGGCTTTTTGCGCGGCGCCCGAAAGCATGCGCGCAGAGGAACTGATGTGGCGGTGCTCGTCCAACACATCACCAACCCCTCGTTCCGCGTAAGACGGTCGAGGAAGCGTTGGTGGCCGAAGGGGTCTACGCGGACGACCGTGCTTTGAGATTTTACGAAGATTGTATCCGCGCTGTGAAGCGAACATGGGCGGAGCGCACGCTCAAAGACATTCTTGCGGAATTGGAATCGATGGATTTTGTCACGCAGCGCGACGCTTATCGGGAACTTTTAGACCGAAAGTCGCGTGTGGAACGTTTTAAACAATCACTGGAAACCCAAGCGGGATAGGCGAGAGGAGGCGCGCCCGCTGGATCTCAACGATTGAAGTGTAATGTGTAACGAGGAATAAGGCTTTTCCTACACCGGTTTGTAGGCCGGCCGTGGCCGGAGCTAAAGCCGTTCGACGGCTCGAAAAAGGGAGACGTTTGATGTCGAATGCCCGAAAAACCAGTTTGGAAGTGCGTAAGCTCATTGATATGGGCAAGGAAAAGGGGTTCTTGACCTACGACGAGGTCAACAACTCACTGCCTCCGGGCGCACTTTCGAGCGAACAAATCGACGATATGATGATGCTGTTCGTCGAGCTCGGAATCGAAATTGTGGACGACGCGAGTAAGGCCAAGAACAAGAAAGTTCGGAAGGTCGAAGAAAACACGCGTCCCGAGGGCAAGAAGAAGCCCGAGGCCAAGGACGATTTCGTCAAGGGGAACGACCCTGTCCGCATGTATTTGCGGAAGATGGGCCAAGTTCCTCTGCTCACACGTGAAGGCGAAGTTGAGATCGCCAAGCGCATCGAAGAAGGCGAAAAGACCATCCTCACGGTGGTCTTGAGCACCTCGGTGGGCGTACGTGAAATGCTGTTGCTCGGTGAGCGCGTTCGTAAGGGCAAGGTCAAATTGACCGATGTCCTTCAGGCGCCAAATCCCGAAGAATTGCCAAAGGACGACAAAGGCAATCCCATCGAGATGACCCATGACGAGCGCAAGGACTGGTTCCTTGAGCAAGTTGACCGTGTTCGCCAACACGACGCGGACAACCGCGAGCGTGGTGAGCAGCTGATCACCAAACCCGGTGTCACCCGAGCGGCGCGCAAGAAGCTGCGTGAGAAGATCAAGACCAACCGAAAAGAGATGTTCGACGTCATGAAGAACGTCCGGTTGACCAAGAAGCACACCGACAAGATCGTCGCGCGCTTTAAGAGTCTGATCACACGCATTGACCGCGCCGAAATGGATCTTGCACGTTTGGAGCGTTACCACCGTGTCACGTACGACCAGGTGCGCACCATGGTCAAAGACATCCGCGCCGGGGCCGACGACGTTGTACTTCCGCCCAAGTTGCAATCGGTCGAACGCTTGGAAGACTGCTGGTTGGAGATGCGTGCCATTCGTCGTCGAATCCGCAGCGTCGAGATGGAAGCATCGCAGCGCGTGGATAGCCTTCGCATCACCTACCAGGCCGTCTTGGCCGGTGAGAAGATGGCCGAGCGTGCCAAAGCCGAGCTGGTGGAAGCCAACCTACGTCTCGTGGTCTCGATCGCCAAGAAGTACACCAACCGTGGCCTGCAATTCTTGGATCTGATCCAAGAGGGCAACATTGGTTTGATGAAAGCGGTCGATAAGTTCGAGTACCAGCGCGGTTACAAGTTCTCGACGTATGCCACGTGGTGGATTCGTCAGGCGATTACCCGCGCGATTGCAGACAAGCGCGTACGATCCGCATTCCGGTGCACATGATCGAAACGATCAACAAGCTTGCGCTTTTTCGAGCGCCACTTGCTTCAAGGATCTTGGCCGTCCGCCAACGCCTGAGGAGATCGCCGAGAAAATGGACATGCCGTCGAGAAGGTCCGAAAGGTCCTCAAAATTGCCAAAGAGCCCATCAGCCTTGAGACGCCCATTGGCGAAGAGCAGGACTCGTCGCTCGGCGATTTCATAGCCGACGCGGATGCCCTCAAACCGTCGGAAGCCGTGATCAACTCGAACCTCGCCGATCAAACGCGAAAGGTGCTGTCGACGCTGACTCCGCGCGAAGAGAAGGTTTTGCGTATGCGCTTTGGGATCGGTGGCAAGTCTGACCACACCCTCGAAGAGGTCGGTCAGGACTTTAACGTCACACGTGAGCGCATTCGTCAGATCGAAGCCAAGGCACTTCGCAAGTTGCGCCATCCAAGTCGATCCAAACAGCTTGAGAGTTTCGTCGACTTCTAGTCGACCAGCTCACACGCGCGAAAGCGCGACGAGAGCGGCGGTTTCGCCGCTCTTTTCGTTTCTTGGCGGCGTCCAAAACGCTTGCAATGTCCTTTCGGGGATCGTATCCCATAGCGCCACAACCCCCCTTTGGTTTGCCATGGCTGCTCGCCGAAAGAACCCGCGTGAGATCATCGAGATCGACCCGACGCAGGGGCAGAATCTGCCTGCGTTGGTCGAACCGCCCGAGCTTGACCCGTCACGAAAGTACATCGCTGTCGCGGGCAATATCGGCTCGGGAAAGAGCTCCATCGTGGATTTCTTGTGCCAACGGTACAACCTGCATCCGTTCTTCGAGCCGAACGAGGGCAACCCGTATCTCGAGGACTTCTACGACGACATGGCGCGTTGGTCCTTTCACAGCCAAGTCTACTTCCTCTCGGCCAAATTCCAGCTCCATCAGGAACTCGATGCGATGGAGTACAGCGTTGTCCAAGACCGCACGCTGTGGGAAGACGCCGAGATCTTCGCCGAAAATCTGTACCGTCAAAAGACGATGTCGGAGCGGGACTACCAGACGTACCGGCTGTTGTACGAATCCATTCGTGACAAGATCTGCCCGCCGGACCTCATGATCTACGTACGTTGCCCCGTGACCACGGTGCGCAAACGTATCGCTCAACGGGGTCGCCAGATGGAAAAAGACATCCCTATCGCGTACCTGCGGCGTCTCCACCAGTTGTACGAGCAATGGATCGCGTCCTACGACCTGTCGCCCTTGGTCATCCTGCCGACCAACAAGCTGGACTACTTGACGGACCTTGTGGACCAACACGACATCCTGACGACCATCGAGAAGTACCTCTAGGTATCGATTGATTGCCTCTGAGCGAGTCAGGGTGGTATCCTAGCTCAGCCTGTCCCGCAGAGTTCAAATTTGACCGCATTTCCGAATCCCGGTGAGAGGTTTCAAGACCGATACGTCATCGACAGTTTGATCGGTGCTGGTGGGTTTGCGCGTGTTTACCGGGCTCGGCAGGTCGACCTCGATCGTGCCGTGGCGATCAAAGTGCTCGATCCCAACGTCGGAAACAACCGCGCAACCACGCGGAACTGTTGGAAAAATTGGCGACGGTTTCAAAGCGGTTTGAACGCGAGGCCAAGCTGGTCATCGCTTGCGCGATCCGCATACGGTCGCAGTACACGACTACGGACGGACCGAATCCGGGCTGTTGTTCATGGTGCTCGAGTATGTGGACGGGAAGACCTTGTTCCAACTCATTCGAGAATCTGGCGCCATCGCGCCGGAGCGTGTTGTCAAGATGTTGCGCCAGTGTTTGCTCAGTTTGCAGGAGGCGCATGCCTTGGGGGTGCTGCACCGCGACATCAAGCCTGCAAACATCATGGTCTACGAGCACATCGGCCGCGCCGACCAGATCAAAGTCCTCGACTTTGGCATCGCCAAGCTCGTCGGATCCGAGACCAACAAATCCACCGAGATGACCGCGGAAGATGTGTTGGTGGGAACGCCGCGCTACATGTCACCCGAACAGATCCGCGGTGAGACTGAGCTTACGGCGAGTGCGGACATCTACAGCCTTGGTCTTGTGATGTACGAACTCTTGACCGGGACGCGCGCGATCGACGTCGAGAGCAGTATGGGCATCATCGCGCGACACCTGGATCCAGACCCGCTGCTGATTCCGTTGAACGCTCCGATCCCTGGCGCTGCTTCGCCAGATCATCAATCGCATGCTGATGAAGTCGCAACGCCGGCGTTATCAGTATGCCGGAAATTCTTAAGGACCTTGAACACTGGAATTTGGACTATCTGCCAGGACTAGGCCGGTTGAACGCTCCGGCACCATCGTCGTCAAAAGCCGATGCTCATCGCGGGTATCATCGCGCTGTGCCGGTCAGCGCCGCGATGATTATTATTGCGGTGTGACACGCGCTGAACCGGAGGCTGAGGTCGCGATGCCCGGCCCTGAGAGACCAAGTTATCCCGCCAAAGTCCACGCCTGAAGTGGCACCCGCAAACGCCGTTGCGGTACCTGAAGCGGTTGTGGACGAACCCACGCCGAACCCGTCCACGAGCCCGGGTCAAGGCGCCGGTGGAAGTGTCCAAGCCGGTCAAACGCGCCAAGAGCCGTCCCGTGGAAGCGTCCAAGCCTGAGCCGGAGACGGAGTTCAAACTTGTCCCTCTGGATGGACGGCCCAAATGAAACAGAAGCTGTCGTTGTGTTTGGTTGCGTGTGTGACCTTGTTGAGCTCAAGCGCGTTTGCGGCTGGGGATCGGGCGGCCGCACAAAAGTACTTCGAGCAGGGGGCTGAGTATTATTTCAACGGCGAGTACGGCAAAGCGATCGTCGAATTCATGCGGGGCAATGACGAAGTCCCGAATGCTCTGTTTTTGTACAACATTTCGCTTTCGCACAGTCGCCTGGGAAACTTTTCGGATGCGCTTGAGTTCGGCCGTCGGGCGCGCGAGATGGGCGGCCTAGATGCGGCGACGTCGGCCCAAAACGAGGGCCGCATCTCGGCATTGTATGCCGTACAGACCTCGCAGGGGTTCCACGGTCCCGTAGACCTGCCCGCAAAAGATGAGCCTGAAGTGGTCGCGGTCGTGGCGCCGCCCCCACCCAAAGACGACTTCACGATGGGTTATATCGGTCTAGCGACCACCGCGACGGGGTTGGTGTTGCTTGGGGTTGCCGGCTACGCCGAGCTGCAAGTCCGCGACCGCTGGGATGCATACGAGCGCGCCGCGGCGGACGGGAACGCGGTTGAGTACGCTCACTAAAACTGGCAGATCGACGATTACCGCGCCTACGGTATCCCGGTTGGGATTGGCGGGGCGGTCTTTACGTTGGCCGGGTTGACGTTGTTGGGCATCGAGATCTTCGATGAGCCGGACTCCCCGGTCGTGTCGACCTCGGGTCAAGATGTTCGTGTTCGGTTCTCGTTCTGATGTTGTCATTATCGTCCACAGAACTTCGTTCTCACTACGCGACGCACCACTGGGAACAACCCTATCACTGGTATGAGGCCGGCAAAGGGCCGCCTCTTGTGCTCGTGCACGGTTACATGGCCCACGCCATGGCTTACAGGCGTGCCTTGGGTGGACTGCAGGACTACCGGTGCATCCTCCCGGACCTGCCCGGGCACGGTTACGACCGTACGTACATGGACCCACGGCTGGAGCGGTCTGTCCACGGGCTTGGCCGGTGGCTCAACGAATTCGTGGCATCGTTTGACGAGCCCGTCCACTTGGTGGCGCATTCCATGGGCGCGCTCGCTGCGTTAGGGGTGGATGATGCGAACCTTGCTTCGGTGACGCTGGCGGCTCCTGGGCTACGGATCCATGCCCCGTCTTGGGCGTCTCATCTGGTTGAGCGGCTTCCAACGCGTTTGGCGCGGCTGACCGGCACGCGTCTGGCGATGATGGTCTACGAGCCCATTCAGTGGCGCGGAGAACCCATGACGTTCGATGAGCGTTCTTCGTACCTGCGACCTTTGAAGGACCCTGCACGCATCAAGTTCATGGTCGATGTGGGTGCCGACATGCTCCGCCAACCCGACCGAGTGCCCCTGTTGGGGCCGCGAACGGTGCCAACCATGGTGGTGTGGGGCGAACATGACCACCTCTTGAAGATACCCGATGCCGTGGACGTCAAGCGCCAACTCGGAGGGGGCCAACTTGTCATCATTCCTGGCGCCGGGCATGCGCTCATGGAGGACGCTCCCGAGTTTTTTGTTGAAGTGCTTCGAGAATTTATACAAACCCAGTAAACTCAAACCAACAGCTTTCGCATCACAATACACAGCGAGTGAAACCCAAATCGTAATGTTCGCATCTAAACGGTGTCAGGGAACGAACGAAAGACGGCAGATACGATGGCAGAACGCGCACTTGGTCAGTTCTTAGTGAAGGAGGGCATCATCGACGATTCCAGCCTCGCTCGCGCTTTTCAGCGTGTGAACGCCAAAGGGTCGTCGCTGGTTGGTCAGCTCGTTGAGATGGGCCTCGTCGATGAGTATCGTGTCGCTTCGGCCATTGCGGACGCTTGCCGCTTGGATTGCATGGAGCTCGCGACCGCAGAACCTCCGAGCACGGACGCGATCGCGTTGGTACCCGCAGACTTTGCGCGAGAACACCGTTGTGTGCCGTTGTGGATTTATGACGGCGTTCTGATCGTTGGCGTGGCGAATCCGCTCGACCTCGACATCGAACACGAGCTACGCGAGCACAGCGGACTGCCGGTCAAACGCGTGGTCGTGCGGGATTCCGCCATTCGAGCCCTGCTGGAACAACTCTATGCAGCCAATATGGCCGACGGGCTTTACAAACGACTGCTGCAATCCCCAGACGACGAGACGCCGCTGAAATTGGTCAAAGCGATGCTCGCAGACGCCATCCAAGTGGGCGGAGATATCCATCTGATGCCCGCCGAAGGGCAGTGGCAGGCGTGTTTGTGTATCGACGATGCCGTCGAAGAACTTTTTGAACTCTCACCCGCCCTCTACATCGCCATCTCGGAAATTTTTAAAGGCTTCCTCCCGCCCACGCACAAAGAGGGTGGTGAGTTTCGAATTCGTACGTCTGGAAATGAGGAAGTGACCTTCTTTCTGGACGTCGATTGCGACCATCACGGCGAGCAGCTGTTTGTGTGTCTGCTTGAGCGTGAGCAGATTCGTGACGTCAACGACGTCACTGTTGATTTGGAGTTGCCGCCCGAGATCGCCGCAGAGCTTGAGCGAACCGCGCGCGACGGCGGAATGTGTATTGGGTCATTGATCCAAAAGGCGTGGACGCTGACCCGGGATGTCATCAACACCGCGTGCGTGTGCCCCTACACCGGTCCACGGCAAGAAAAGCGCGCCATGACCGTGCGCATGTCTCGCGAAACACTTTCGGACATCGATCAGGCAGCCGTCGCCAACGATCGCAGCCGTGACTGGGTCGTGATGAAAGTGCTGCTGATGGCGCGTGAATGCCTCTTCAAGGGGTCGAAGTCGAACGTGACCTAAGCCCGGCAGCGACTTTCTGAAATGTTGCCAACACAAAACCCGCGCGCCGATAGGCTTGGGGCTGTTCGCTCGTAGCGACGCCCTGAACCTGCGTCTGCGCAAGAACACGCTGTAGGCGTGATACACCCTCGCGCATGTGGCCGCTCAAGAGTTCGGCTTCGCCCAAATGGCACTCCAGCTCAGGAAATGTCGGGCCGAGCTCGCGGGCCCGGGAGAGCGCATCATAGGCATCCGGCCAGCGCCTGAGGTGGCCCAGCGTGACACCCAACGCGATCACGAGCGGTTGTGTGTCGGGTTGGACTTTCAAAGCCTCCGTCAACAAGGTCAGCGCTTGCTCGTGGCGTTTCGCTGAGTTCATATGATCGGCCAATTTGACGATGGCGTGTACGGTTTGCGGCGTCATATCAGGCCCTCAGGGGTGTTGCGACCGAAGCCACGAGGTCTTGCAGGGACACCTCGTCTTGGATGGCCTTCAGCAGAAGGTCCGAACCGAGGTCACCCACATCCAAATCTTTGAGAACGTCGAGCGCGTCCTGAACGGAAGCGATGTCGCCGCTGACCACATCCATCGCGACATCGCCGATACCACGCGCGGTTTCGAGGAACTCATTGAGCCGATCGGCCCCAAGGCTAGCGAGGATATTGTCCGAAAGGTCGAGCGCGTCGTCCACAAGGCCCGCGATGTTTCCCGTCAGCGCGTTCGCGACGCCGCTCGCGATGTCACCACACCACTCAGGCAGCTCGAGCTTTTCACACAGCTTCTCGAACAGCGCGCCCGGCCCGGCGAGTCCGAACTCAATGACATCGCTCACACCCAATGCGTCGGCGAGCCCGCCTATGATCGAATCCTCACCGGCGACACTGTCGACCACCGCACCAAACGCGTCGGAAACGCTCGATACGGCATTACCAATCGAAGAAAGTAACCCCATAAGACCTCCGTCTGATTCATTGAGTTATCGGACGGAATGCGAAAATGTTGCGAAAAATCCGACTATTTCGCCAACGACGCGTCTTCATTGACGATTTGGGTCGCAAAACAGAAGTGGCGCGTGCCTTGGTCCGTGGTGCTGAGCGTCAATTTGACGGTCGCGTCTTTGGGTACTTCGGCCGTCCAGTGCGCCATCGTGCCGTCTTTGGGGGTCTTACCCTCGTAAACGGTCTCGCCGTTGACCTGCCAGACCACATCCACAGGGTGGTTGCTCGCCCCTGTATCGGCGATACCGTACCATCCGACCAACCGTCCTGCCGGAACGCCGCGATACGACAGGGTCAAAGGTGCGGTCTTGTAGGGGTGCGCCCAGACACACTCTTGGAGTTTCCGCCAAATTCGACCGAGGTCGAGTAGACCTGTCCCCACTCCTCGGTTGTGCACAGATGCCGCCCAAGCCATTGCGGGCACACTTTTGACCCCCGCGCTACGACGGCTTGATCGACGTGTTCGCCGGAAGTCGTAGCGCACCTCGGTGACCCTCGTGAATCCCTTGATTTTTGGGGTCCACGCCGCGAGCGCGACCAGCGCAGCGACGCCCAAAACAGTCAGCATGGCCAAGAACAGCATCGCTTTGGCCGCGGCTGTCCGCATCCTCGAGGCTGCCCTCGATGTGCAGCAATGGGAGCTCAATGATGCCAAGACCCCGGGGTCGGATCTGCGAAAACCACAACAAGCCGCACGCTAAGAACGAC
This sequence comes from bacterium, assembly GCA_041390025.1. GTDB lineage: Bacteria > Myxococcota_A > Bradymonadia > Bradymonadales > Bradymonadaceae > JBFFMO01. The sequence continues at coordinate 136,136 of JAWKQR010000003.1, read as the reverse complement.
AAAAGCACCCCGAGGCCAAGGTTCTCGGCGAGTCCTCGCTTGAACTCGAAGACATAGGTCCCCGGCTGGAGCGGAACCTTCATAAATGCCGTGCGCGTCCGTTCGTCGGGAATGGACTCGGTGCTGATGAAGACGGGCTCGCCGTCGCGGCTAGCGGTCCATCGAGGGAAAGTCGTCACGTTGAGCCGCAGGAACCCGGTCGCTGCTTGATCGGCTTGGAGCACGATGCGTTCGTTTGACCACTCCTTGAGCGTCACTTTCCCTGTGCCGGTGACCACAAATGGGTCCTTTTTCCATCCCTTGTATTCGTAGAGCGTGAGTCCCTGGCCGAAGTCCTTGACCAGCGTATAAGGTCCGGCGAGTTTGCGCGCCGAGACCACGTAGCGCACATTGAGCGCGTCGAGCACGGCTGTGCTTGAGGACTCCGGTTTGAACCGCAACGTTTCGGCAGGCGTGTAGCCTGATTTGTAGATCGGCATCGGGACCATCGTCCCGAAGTCCACAAATGAGTGGTCGTGGCGCGCAAGCCGAGTTTCGATGCGGTAAAACGGCACCTCGCGCTTTTGCCACGCGTCGTTTAGCCACGCGGCCAAGTCCGCGCGCGCTTGTTTGTACGGCCGTTGAGAGGCTTCGCTGAAATTGCGATCCATCTGATGTTGTCGAAGCGCGTCGACCCACCCAAACAGAATCGGCACACCCATCAATACCGCGATAAACGTCCGAAAAGGCGAGCTGCCGCTGCGGGTCAGGTGAAACGCTCCCACGATGGCGCTGCCGGCAGCGATGAAGGCATATGGCTTCACGATAATGGCGAAACGCTGATACTGCAGGAACGAGAAAGCCTCGGAGAGCCTCACCAGATGAAACGACGTCGTAAACCACAGCGACGCCCCCGCGATGCATAGAAGCGTCATCAAGCCCACAAAACTTGGGCCAAAACGACGGCTTCGTATCAGGGCAACCGTCCCCACGAACGCCAACATGATGGCGAGGTACCATGACCCTTCGAGTAATTTTCCATAATACAGCTGGTTGCCCATGTCGTAGGCATTTCGCCACGGTTCGCCGAGGTTTTCGCTTTGGTTACGCGCGCTGAGAAACGGAAAAAGCCAAAGCGCTCCCACGCCTACGGACAAGAGGGTGGCAACCCCCAATCGCGCGATCCCAAGCACCCGAGATGCCTCAGGTGTACTGCTGAGCAACGCGACCAACGCGACAACCACAATGACCCCCAGATGCACCATTTGCAGTGGGTGCGTCAGCAAAGACAGACCCATCCAGAATGCAAACATCGCGACGGCACGACGGTCCTTTTCCTGCAGCACACGTGGAAGGTAGGACACCGCGATCATGCCGATCGCAATGGCAAATGAGTTCGGCCACACGCCCCATTGCCCCGCAAACACCCAGCCACCAAAACGAAACGCGCCATTGTCGAGCATCGCGAGCACGCCGGCGATGGCTCCAGCCCACGGGTTGACGAGCGCACGCCCGGCCAGATAGGTGCCAAACCCCTGCAGGCCCCAAAACAGCACGAACGTCCACGCATACGCATGGTCGAGTGCCCATTGTCCAAACCCCATAGCCCAGACCAACAACACCATCAGGTCCGTCCCAATGGGGTACAGGTAGTTGGGCGCGTAGCCGGCAAACCAACGATGGCTCCAGCCAAACAACTCTCCATGCGAGAGCATCTCGCGCAGTTGCCAGATTTTGAAGAAATGAACGGGGTGGTCGTGGTCGACGGGACGGTCGCCGCCCGCTTGGTGTGGGAACATCGCCGCGCTAAACGCCACGAACCCAACCAACATCACGGCATGCGTGAGCAGATTCCATGGCACGACGGGCACGCCCAACCAACGGCGCGGCACCAAAAGATAGCGCCGGGCGGGGCTGAGAATCTTGCTAAGAAACGGCTTTAGCGCGACGAAGGTCGCGACGACTGCGGCGATGTAGAGGTAGGGAAACGCGGGTCCGTCTTGGCCGGTCAATGCCGCCACAAGCAGAATGCCGAGCAGCCCTACAATGAAGATATGACGCGACATCGCAACCCTTTGAGCCCGCGTTTCGTATCATACACGCAGGAGCAGGGGAATGTCTGAAGAGGCTAGTTCCCGGCCAAGCACGCGGTCAGGGCGTCGGTTTGGTCCCAACCACACGACCCATTGTTGCAACCGCAAGAAGTGGTCGGCTCGCCGTAACACGCATACTCGGGGCGGTATTCGCAGGTCGAGAAGCGTGCTTCCGGGGCGCACATCTGACCGCTGCATCCCGTCACAACACAGTCGGCGTCGGTTTGGCATTCCGCTGCGGGCGCCGTCGAAACACACGTGCCGCTTGGGTTGATACCCAGGTTGCAGTTGCCGTCGGTGGAACCGTCAGGACACACGAACTGGCACTCCAAACCGTTTTGACATTGCGTTCCGTACAACGAGCAACCCTCACCTTCGGCGGCCAATCCAAGGCAAGCGCCTTCGGTCGCGAAGTGTTCGTAACCCTCGGGGATGTAACATGGCGAAGGGTACTGGCAGCAGGTGCCGTCAACGGGGTTCTTGCCGTAGGTCTCGATGCCCGCGCAACGCACGTAGGGTGGAGGGTTGATCCACTGGCACGATGGCGCCGGGTTGCATGAGCATTGCTCGCAGCCCAGGTAGTCCAACTGATGTCCGAACTCGCAGTATTCTTCGCAGACCAAGGGCTTGCACTGGTTGGCTTCACACGTTCCGCCGGCGCACGACACGCTGAGGCTGAAATCGCCGTCTTCGAAGCTGTAGTCACGCACGATGACCAGATATTTGCCGGTCTTGGCGGCTTCAAACGGAATGTGCGAGTTCAACGTGCCGCCTTCGGGGGCATCATCGTTGGCGGCGATCAGGTTGCCCCAAGCGCCCGAGCGACGTTGTGGGCCGTACAGACCAGCGACGGCATCAAAGCCACTCGAGAGGCCGGCCACCCGAATGTCGACGATGTCGCCTTCTTCGAGCTCAAGCGTGTAACCTTGGTAGAGCGCGGCGCCGGCGGGCTGATACGTGTCGACGAAGGTGTCATCGACGCGAACTTCGCCGCGGAAATCGGTGTAGGCGTTGGTTCGCCAATCGCCCTTTCCAGGCTCACCGACCTGATTTGGCAGCTCGGCCGAGGTCTTCGACGGCCCAGATTCTCCGCAGCCAGCGGCTGCTACCATTCCCAACAACAATCCAACAATGCGCAACATGGTTAACCCCAAAAGTGGTTCATTCAGCGGCGCACACTACATGAACCTACGTCGGCTTTCAAGGGGCCTGCGATGTATTTCAGACGGCCCGACGTTCCAATGCGTCGATGATACGGGGGAAACGTCGAAATCCCGAAGCAGTGATGAGCAGTTGCGATGCTAACAGGCGAAGGTGTGACGCCCCGCCGGGCTCGTCGCTTGGGTAGCCTCGTCTTTGGATGGTGATCTGTTGCCGCGTCCAGGCGACGACCTCCAGCAGCTCTGCGCTGTCTTCGTCACCGAGCTCAAGCCACTCAGCAATGTTTGCAGTTCAGACATCGAGCGGCGAAACCAAGCCGTAGTGCGCCTTCAAGGCTTTTTTTGTGCGGGCTTCAATGTGGCTTTCTTTGGCAGCAGCGGACATCGATCGCAGCGACGGATCGGCCAAGATTTGGTCCTGCATGGTCTTGCGTTCCTCGTCGCTGAGCGCCAGAAGAAACGCCGCGACCAAGGCCCGGTCCGCTTCCAGCAGCGCTTCCCACAACGCGACTTCTTCGGTCGCGCGGATCTGCGCCCAGGCCTGACGATAGGCTTGCTTGAACGCATCGCGCTGAGCGGCTCGGCCCGCGGCCTCGATGCTATCGAGCACACGTGTTTGAGGGGACTCGTCCACGGCGTCATCGGGGTCGTGGCTGCCCGCAGCGTGCGACCTCGCCACCGCCACGAGGGGCTCGATCCACTTGCGACATGCCCAGATGTCACGCGGTTTTTCAGCGCGTGCTTCGATCGCGCGTTCAATGCCTTTGCAAATGGTCGCTGCTGTGGCTCCCTCGTCTCGCCATTTGATAAGAGCCTCGACATCGCGGCTGCTCAAAACCAATCCCTTGCCAGTCATCTCGAGGAAGAAGGCCTGGATGGTCTCGAAGTATCCGTACTCGTCTGAGGTCACGTACAACATGTTGCTACGATACCCTCAACCCGGTGTTGGTGAAACTTTGGTGACGTCATGGGATGTGGACCGGCGGCATCCAAGCCGCCGATGCGGTGCGGACCGAGAGTTCCCGTAAGATCGGGTGCCCTAGCCGACCTTGTTTTCGCGAAGCCGTTCTTTCAAATAGCCGTCCGCCGTAATCGGCGCATATTTGGCCGCCTCGCGGGGGCGATGCACTTGTCGATGACCGCCAGCGATGCGTCAGGCGATGGGTGGACAAAGAAGGGCATCGAGTAGCGCGCGCTCGGCGTTCGCCGGTGTCCACTGACGCGTCGCTGCTGAAGACGCGCCTGCTCAAGTCGTTCTTAATAGACCACGAATCCGCCGGCATACCAGGTCGGGGTCTTGAGAGATTGGGTGTTCCGCGGACGTGGGGTTTGACACGACAACCTGCACCCAATACCCTTGGCGCAGGTCGACGATCTCGTCGGCATTCAATTTCCTTAAGGGGGGAAAAAATGCGCCAAGCCAAGCCAAGCCAAGCCAAGCCAAGCCAAGCCAAGCCAAGCCAAGCCATCGTGGTTTTGCTCCTCTTGATGTCCACGGCATGTGGGGTCGAAAACCAAGAACAAATCGAATCAGAGGTTCGAAGCAACGCCAGTAGCAGTGTGCACCTTCATTTTGAAGATGACAGGAGTGCACTTCTTCCCGGTGAGTGGCGATGGGTCGATGTGGAGGTAAGTGGAACAGGCTTTGACGGGCTGAACTTCCAAATCGAACCGAATGATGGCGGACACAAGATCAGCGTATTTCGGGGACCAGAATTTAATCCCACAAATCCGCGAATCATCGTGGCAGCCGGATGGAAACCGGGTGAGTACGAAATTCAGGCCTTTGCCGGTGGATTGCAGATTGGCGCTGAGGCCTTTGATGTTGCGTACCAGACAAACGACCCGACCTCGCCAAACCTATGGGTCGAGGGCGACAACCAGAGGACAAACTTGGTTCCTTATGCCGAGAGCTACGCGGAGGAACCGGCGAGGATACAACCCCAACCGCAAATTAGCGAACGTACGGCATTGGTCATCCCGGTCGAGTTTACCGACGCGCGATTTGATCAGTATAGACCTCAATACCTACCTGCACGAGGTCTTCGAGGACGGTCGGTACATCCGTACGCGTCCGGAAAGGTTTCCTTGGTCAGCTATTGGCTGGAGATGTCAGGGGAACGACTGAAGTTCCGCCCGTTTATTCAGGAGACCATTCAGCTCGACCGTCGCACGCCACCATGGGACGACGTCCGTGAAATCGCACAACAGGCGGTCAGCGAACTTGGTGTGCGCGGTTTGACTAACGGATACGCGGACGGATTTGCACACAACGGGATTGGGGAAGTGTGGACACCATCGCGTTTGTGTTTCCAGGAAAACGATTTGAGCAGAACAAGCCCGAAATTTGTGATGGCTTGGATAATGACGAGACGGAATCGCCGACGAAGACGCCAATTGCCCCCCTGGGCCAGCCACGGCCGTTTGCGGAGACGGATTGATCTCCCCGGGCGAACCCTGCGACACCGGAACACCCGACGATAAGTTTGATGACGGTTGTTACGGTAAGGAGGTGCCGGACCCGGCCAATCCCGGAGAAAAAAAGCTCGAGTGCCGTTACAACTCCATCCAAGTGGTTTGGCCACAGAAGTATACGCAAACCTTGATGCTGCCGAATGGCACATCAAAAAGCCTGCCATTGGTTAAACTCGACATGTTGTACTCAGAATACCAGGGTCTCGATGGACCACTGGAGTCTCGTCAGTGTGACCAATCATGAGTTCGGTCATGTGCTTGGATTGCCAGACCATTACAGGGGCCTTGGGCCCACACTGGGTGAACTCGATGTCATGGCCAGACAGCACAGATTTGCTGGGCTGAATTTATCCGATCGGATGAGACTCGGCTGGGTCGATCGGAGCAGGTGCCACTTATAGATAACACGAGCTCGTTCTCCCAAACCCACGATGTTTCGCCACTTAACCCGAACGTTCCGGGACGACGTCCTTGGCGTGGAGTTCATGCTGGCCGCGGGACACTCGATCTTCTGGAGTATGCGGCCAAAGCTCTCCGGCGCGATCGGAGATCAATTTTACAGCCCCTCTTTTCTACAACAGTCTTTCAGTTCTGAGCCGACCGAAAAGCTCTTTTGGGGACCGACAGTATTGTGAACGCCACCAACACGTCGGTCTCAAGGGCAGCCGTGATTCTGGCGCCTGCCGATCCGACCCTTTCCGGGGACTGGCCGGAACCTCTCGCGAGCGCAGGCCGGTGAGACTTGGCGAATGTGGCGCGAACAACTTCATGATCCTGTCAGTTGAGCCTGTAAATGTTACCTCCACCTCGGCATTGAACGTGGCATATCACGTGGCTGATCCGGCTCAGTTCTTTGGGCCTGATTTGAATATTCGTCCTTGGCCGAGTCAGAATGCGTTACCCAGAGTCCAGATATCGAAGTTCGCAGCCCGCTTGGATCGCGAACAAGCCAGAGGCGAAGGCGAACACACCGGAAAAGAACGTCCGAAATACAGTCGTCATCACCGATGCACAACAAAAGCCAATATCGTGGCCCAAGACGTTGAGGTCAGCCTGTACGCGATTCCGTACGGCGCAGTTCGCCGATCAAAATTATGATTTGCTCGGGACAACTGTGATTGACGAGGTCCCGGCCTAACGGGTCTGCCGGCCGAGCTCATATGGGCCCCGGATGGCAGCTACGATCATGTTTGTCTCAAAACGGTAATCGCACCAAACAACGTTCACGACGACGTCACCAACAACGTCGCGAAATCAAACTACATCGGTCTTTCCTCCGGTTCGAGCTCGCCAGCCGACCTCAATGATTTTGATCTGACGCTAACAAACCCGTTTGATGAAGCCGTCGTGGGGCATCCTGTCGTGACGATAGACTCTGGACGGTTCGAGCATTTCTAGATCGCCGCACGGTGGATCTAGACGCCGGGAAATCACGGCAGATAAGTGTCCGCTACCACTTCATTGGCGATTTCGCGGCCGAGTTTGGCGAAACACTGTTCGAGGTCCCCCAGACGAATATTGACATGACTGCCGAGTTCGACGTGCCCGACGATGGGCATCACCTATCAGTTCCAACGCTCGAAGGCGCAACCGCCAGAATTCGTACCGGATTCAAAACGTACGTGACGGTCGATAGAATCCCATCAATAAATGCCAATGAACCCATTCGATTCGACGGCCATGTAGCGCGGGTGACCGATGATTCGCCAGTGCCTGAGGGAGGGAAGTTGCTTGCTTGCATCTGGCGCGGCGATACGACTGCGGATGAGTGCGAGCAGGTCGACGTTCATGGCGGTGAGTGGAGCTGGCCAACGATGGGTCCGTGGACAAAAGCGAGGTTCTACTTCATCACCAACGATGAAGATTTAGAGTCACCGCGCGTTGAGGTTCAACCATGAGACTTCTCTTCTTTGTGGCGTTGATGGTTTCGGCCGGTTGTTCAAGCGACACCGTATCAAGCGGCACGCCGTTCGACTTGGGGGAAGCTGATACCGGAGCTGATATGCATGACGAAGGGCCCGATGTTTCGGTTGAGCCGCCACGACCGACATGCGTCCCGAATGACGATCCTATCGTCTGCGAGAATTCTACTGACCGCTACATTACGCCCTGGGTCAATCCGTTTGAATGGGACTGCGTAAACTTCGTGGAAGCCGTTTGGCAAGACACGGACTTCGTCGGCTCAAATTCTAATCTGGAGACACTGTCTGGATTAGAACAAGCTGGCCGGATCTCAATGTCCATGTTGGAGAACTACCACGAGGAATTTAGTCCGACAGCTCCGATCAATCCGGGCCTGCGACACGTTGATGGGCTAAGAAACCTAAAAAGCGCCAAGATTGTCATTCAAAACAACGTGGACTTAGAGGACGTCGACGGGTTGTGCAATCTCCGCGAAGCGCCGGAGATTTTCCTCAACGACAACCCCAAACTAAAAAGCCTCCGGGGTTTGAGGAATGTCAGAACACCGGGTGTACAAATAACTCTACGCAACACTCCGAGCCTTCCTCCTGAAGAGGTCGCCTGCCTGCGCAAAGCACTTCCCACAGCCCGTATTGGCCCGGCGGAATCCGTCGCGTGTCCCGAGGGATATTGGGGCGACGACACGCCGTAACCTAGGGTCAATTCATCCACTAGATGCCGATGCCCTAGCCGACCTTGTTTTCGCGCAGCCGCTCTTTGAGGTAGCCGTCCGCCGTAATCGGCGCATATTTCGCCGCCTCGCCGGGGGCGATGCACTTGTCGATGACCGCCAGCGATGCGTCAGGCGATGGGTGGACAAAGAAGGGCATCGAGTAGCGCGCGCTTGGCGTTCCCTTGGGATTTACGACGCGATGGCGCGTCGCTGGGATGGTCTCGTTGGTGATCCGTTTCATCATGTCGCCGGTGTCCACGATGAGCTGACCGGGGAGCGAAGGAACTTCGAGCCACTGGCCGTCGTGGGTCAGGATCTCGAGCCCGGACTCGGTCGCTTCGGGCAACAATGTGATGAGGTTGATGTCCTCGTGCGCGGCGGCGCGCATCATGCCGGGTTCGTCAAAGCCGTCGCATACGGGATAGTGGATCACGCGCAGGACGCTGTTGCCGTCTTTCGCCAGACCGGGCAGAAACTCGGGTTCGAGGCCCAAGTACTCCGAAATCGCGCGCAGCAGGGTCTTTCCGCACGCATCCATGGCTTCATAGAGCGCGAGCGAGTCCGTCTTGACCTCGGGCATCTCGGTTGGCCACTGATTGGGGGCCATGCGTCCATGCAGCGGGTGGTCATCGGCAAGCTCACGGCCCACGTGCCAGAACTCCTTGAGGTCCGCCTTGTCGTGGCCCTTTGCCTGCTCGACGCCAAAGCTCGTGTACCCACGTTGCCGCCCAAACTCGGGGCGCTCGTACTTTTTCTTGGTATCAAGCTCCAGCTCGAACAGGCGCTTGAACGTCGCGTAGTTCTTTTTAATAAGCTCCACGGGCACCCCGTGGCCTTCCACAGCGAGGAAACCGAACTCTTTAAGACCCTCACCGAGTGTTTGGATGAACGCCGCTCGCGTCGCATCGTCGCCACTGATGTAATCTTGAAGATTTACCACTGGAATTGTTTGCTCGGTCGCCATGGTGATACCTATGTGTGGGAAAGTTCGCGCGCGGGAAAAATACACAACGGCGCGAATTTCGCAATTCCGTGAGTCAAAGTGGACGCAATAACCCTCGTCGTACGCCTGCTTGAAAAGGCGTCGGTGCTTGTCGCCGTTGTTTTGGTCCTGGTCCTCGTCAAGCCCGCGCATGTGTGGCTGCACGAGACCGGACGCGAGGCATCGGTGCGTCGCCGGCTGTTCTTGGCGTTGGTCATGGGGGCCGTAGCGGTGTGGGGCGTGTTCCTGGGGATGTCCGTCGGCGGTCAGCGATTCAATGTGCGCATGCTCGGCATCGTGGTCGCGGGATTCCTGGGCGGCCGCAAGGTCGGTTCGTTTGTCGGACTGTTGGCGGGGGCCGTCTATGCGTGGCACCTCGACGGTCCTCGTTTTGGTTACGCGCTTGCAGCGAGTGTGTTGGTGGGGGCCCTGTCTGGGTGGTGGAGCCGCCGTTTTGGCACAAGCCTGCAGTCGGTGGCCGTCGGCGCGACCGCGGTGCAGCTGATTTATCACGCGTTGATAGGTGGCGTGATGGCGTTTGTGGACCCGCAGCTCGCGATCGAAGAGACCTCAAATCTGCCGCTGCACATCGCCAAAATCACCGCAAATGTCGTGGGTGTGACGGTGTTCATGGGGTTGCTGCAGTTGATGGACGAGCTCGACCGGCTGCGCGAGGAAACCCAACAGAGCAAGCAACTCGCGCGTGACGCGAAGCTCGAGGCGCTGCAGTACCAAGTTCAGCCGCACTTCTTGTTCAACATCCTCAACACGTTGAGCTACCTGATTCGCACCGACCCCAATCGCGCGCGCAGCCTGACCTTGGATCTGTCAGACTTCCTGCGCTACACGTTGTCCAACGACCGCGACACCACGACGCTGCGTGACGAGCTCAAGCAGATCGAGCGGTACGTCGAGTTGGAGCGCGCCCGGTTTGGCGATGGTCTTGAATTCGAGGCGCGCGTCCCCGCCGAGGCGACCGCGTTGTCGGTTCCGCCTCTTCTGCTGCAGCCTTTGGTCGAGAACGCCATTCGTCATGGTGCGCGCGATGGGCGTGTGCGCGTGGAGGTCACGGCTACGGTCGCCGACGATGGTGTGTTGATCGAGGTGGTGGACGACGGACCGGGCCCAGACCCCGAGAAAATGGCCGAGCGCCAAGGGATTGGCCTGCAGAACGTCCGTGACCGGTTGGAGCGCTACTACCATGTTCCAGTGGTCCTAGAGCTGCGCTCGGGCGAGGGCGGCGGCGCGGTCGCGAGTTTTGTAATCCCTGTGGAAGATCACCGGGCGCTTGATGGGTTGAAAAAGCACGCACGAAACCAGCTTCGTAAGGTGGTGGCCGAATGAACGTGATTGTGGTCGACGACGAAAAACCAGCGCGGGAAGAGCTCGTCTGGTTGTTGGAACAGTGCGAAGGCGTGCAGGTCGTCGGGCAGGCCGCGGGCGCCGACGATGCACTCGAGCTCGTCAAAAACGAAGACATCGATCTGGTATTTCTGGACATCGACATGCCCGGCATCGGTGGAATGCGGTTGGCCGAGCTGCTGTACGAGACCGAGGGTTCGCCGGAGATCGTTTTTGTGACCGCGTACGAACATCACGCCGTCGACGCGTTTGGCGTTGCGGCGCTTGACTATGTGCTCAAACCGGCGCGCCTAGAACGCCTTCAGAAGGCTGTGGCGAGAGCACGTAAAAAGGTGGAACCGCCGGCGGTGCGGCCTTCGAAGCCGCTCAGCCGCATCTCGGTCGAAGAGCGTGGCGCCTACCGCGTCATCCCCATCGACGAGATTTTGTTCTTTGAATCCGAAGACGGGATCGTGGTCGTTCAGACGCGGCAGAAGCGGTTCATCACTGATTTCAGCCTTAAGTTCTTGGAACAGAACCTCGACCCCGACGCGTTTTTTCGAAGCCACCGCAGCTACATCATTCGCCTCGATGCCATCGAGAGCATCGCACCGTGGGGTGCAGGCACCTACAAGCTGATCTTGGATCGTGCCAACGATGTCGCGGTGCCTTTGGCGCGGGCGCGGGCAACAGAGCTCAAGGCGTTGATTCCTTGGTCTGCAAACGTGTTTGAGGACTGACTTCCACTTAGGTTTGTGGACTGACCACGCGTCCCACCAGCAGCGACGCCATGATGAGGGCAATCACAAGCAGGGGATACAGACCCAGCGCTGAGCTGGGCGACATGTGTAAAACGCCGTCAAACCACTGGGTGACGTCGAGGAAGCGCCAACCGACCTCGGCATGGCGAAACACCAAAAAAGGCGACAGCTGCCACACCATGGGGACCACAAGCATGATCGCGGCCTGTGCCAAGACCCGAGGTGGTCGTTTGCCCATGTGGCGCGCGATCGTCCAGAGGTAGTAGACGAGGATCAGCGAGAGGTCGAAGCGCGCCAAAATGCACAAGCCCATCATCGTGCCTTGGTACAGCTGATACTCGGGACGGCAGTCGAGGATGGGGTGTTGCAGGTTGAGTCGCCAAATCCCCAAAAACAGCAGCGCTGCCAAAGACGTCTCGAGCCCGTTGGTGCCCGCGAGCACAAATGGCGGCGCGATGACCCAGATGAGCCCAAAGCACCACATCGCGGCGGCCCCGCCCAGCTGCCGAAGAATCGGCAGGGCCACAAACAGCGTCGCGAGGTGAAAGACCAGCGACAGGGCCATCATGGCCCTTAGCGCGACGCCTGATTCCTGGGTCTCAAAGAACCCGAATGTCCAGGCGAGCGCCGAAAAAACCCCGACAAACAGCGGCTGAAAGACGCCATCAGACGGCGACGTTCCATGCACCACAAGGTGTTGGCACAGCGCCAAATTGGTGTGGGTTTGAGCGGGAAGGAACGCAAGCAGAGTGGACAGCGGTTGCGCCAGCCAAACCACCCCAACGATGGCACCGAGGACGGCCAAAACGGCCAATGCAACGTTGGGATTCGCGAGCTTGCGCACGGTGAGTTATCGACGACGTCGCATGCCGAACACGCCGAGCAACGAGAGCCACATCAATCCGCCAACGCCGGTGGAGCAACCACCGCCTGTGACGTCAAACGCGCTCAGGTTGCTGATGACCGGGCCATCGCGCCAATCGGGGATCATGTTGCCGTCGGCGTCCACGGGGTAGGTCTCGAGGCTTGTGTCACCGGCTTCCTGCGCGTCGGGGATGCCGTCGCCGTCGGTGTCGAGGTCCAGATAATCCGGGGTGCCGTCGCCATCGGTGTCCACAGGTTTTGTGGTGATGTCGTTGTCGCCGTCTTCGTCACGGTCCGAGATCGTGTCGTTGTCGGAATCGAGGTCCAACACGTCTGGGATCGAGTCGCCGTCCGAGTCGATAGGCAGGGTGTCGACGTCGGCATCGCCGGCTTCGTCAGCATCCGAAAGTGTGTCGTCGTCGGAATCCAAGTCGCGGAAATCAGGCGTGCCGTCACGGTCCGAGTCGATCGGTGGTGTGTTCTTGTCGGTATCGCCGGCTTCCCGTCGGTCCAAGATCGTGTCGTTGTCCGAATCAAGGTCGAGGTAGTCGGGTGTTCCGTCGCCATCGGTGTCCACGGGTGGCGTCGTGAGGATGTCGTCGCCGGCTTCGTCGCGGTCCAGGATGCCGTCGTTGTCGAGTCTTCGTCCAAGCGGTTTGGAATGCCGTCCATGTCGACATCGCCGTCACCTTCGTCGGTGTCCAAGATGCCGTCGTTGTCGGAGTCTTCGTCACATGCGTCGCCCACACCGTCGATGTCGGTGTCGGTTTGGTCTGGGTTCGCGACCGTTGGGCAGTTGTCGAGCACGTCATCCACGCCGTCGTTGTCGTTGTCGGGGTCGCACGCGTCGCCGAGGCCATCCATATCAACGTCGGCTTGGTCGGGGTTGGGCACGGTGGGGCAGTTGTCGTCTTCGTCGATGACCAAGTCACCGTCGCTGTCGCCTTCACACGCGTCACCGATGCCGTCGTTGTCGCCATCGGCTTGGTCAGTGTTCGGGGTGAATCGGCAGTTGTCGACGCCGTCCAAAATTGTGTCGTCGTCGATGTCTGGATCGCGCCAATCGCCAAGTCCATCCGAGTTCGAATCGACCGGTTTGGTGGTCAGAAGCATGTCGCCGGCTTCGTCGATGTCGAGTGCGCCGTCGTTGTCCGAATCGGTGTCCAACGCGTCGATGAACGCGTCACTATCCGTATTGACGGCCGCCGTACCATTGTTGGTCTCGTCTCCGTCACTGATCGTGTCGTCGTCCGAGTCGGGATCCATTGGATTCGTGCCGAAGTTGCAGCGTTCTTTGAGGTCCGGCGCGCCGTCGTTGTCACCATCGAACGTGGTAGGGATCACCTCGATCTGCAGCGACAGAGGTGTGCTGGCTTTGACGTAGGCGTAGGTATCAAGCAACGCACGGTCGCCCGTGGATTGGTTGACGGTGTTGTCGGTCTGGAAGCTGCCCCATGCGCGTGCGTTTCCGGTCAGGTTCTGGACGCTGGCCGCAACGGCTGCGCTGCCGTAAGCGCCTGGGTTGATGCCCGTCGCACCCGAGCCCGTCAGAGTCGTCTGAGCGTTCGAGAGGGTGCGGTCGCCGTTGACGCGTGTGTCGTTCCAAAACATCTGCAGCGGTCGGCGTGTGCCACCCTGTTGCACTTGGTACAGCCTGAACCCAGGGTACATCGTCTCGATGTCCGCGGCGATCCAGTGCAGCTCGCCGACGGTCACGTTGGCTTGGCACGTGTACGTGCCGCGTGGCAGGCCGACGCCGTCGTTGTTCGTACCGTCCCACACGATGCGAAGCGTGTTGTTGGGCGTGACTTCGCCCTTCAAGATCACATCCGCGCCCGACGGGTCGAACACGCCGTTGCTGTCGGTGTCGCAGATCACCTGCCAGACACCTTCCACGTCGGACTCGATGATAAACTCGGAACTTCCGCCAGGTGCGACGGCGTTGCAGGTCAGGTCGCCGGCTCCCTCAAATTGAAACGTCGTGAGTTGGGGATCGATCGTGACGTACGTCGCTTTGGCCGGTGGGCTAAGGTATAGCGGGTATTGAGGTGTCACCGCGTCGGCGGTCAGGTCGGCGAGTGTCGGGTCGTCGCCCAACGTGAAGTCCGAGTAGTTAACGCTCTGACCTTCGTAGGTGCTGATGCCCGCGCCGTTGACAAACAGGTGGTACCACCAGCCCGCCAGGCCAGCGAAATTAAGCTCGACCACGGCGTCTTTGCCCGGTCCACCGGCGTTGACCAGCGCATAGTAGCTGCCCGTGAATGAAAACGCGTTTGTGAAGCCGAAGCCAGCGCCGTTGCCTGCGGTTGTGCCTGCGCCGCCACCGTCAAGGTGCCAGGCGTAGCTGAACAGTCGGCCCTTTTGTTCCACACCGGACTTTCGCACCCCGATGTCCCACGCGATCTGTTTGGAAGCGACCGACAGCTGGTAGATCCCAGCAGGTCTCCCGGTCATGGCGAACGACGAACCACTGTTGACCGTCGCGACCGTCGCCCCCGCGGTTGTCTTGATGGTCAGGGCACCCGTTCCCGTCCAGAAGATGCTCTCGGTTGCGGGGTCGAGAATGTCGACGAACATCTCCGTGTCTGCAAACAGCCCTTGGCTGTTGCCAAACGAGTTCACCAAATCCGCCGACCCTTCGGCGACAGCAGTCGCTGGGAGCATCAATCCAAGTGCAAGCCATACAAAACGCATTGTTTCCTCACCTTCACTCGTCGCAACGCGACGTAATCATTCGATTCGTGCGCGGAGGTGTAGGGGAAAACCTCACACAGATCAACTGATGCCCACAGAATGCGACGGATTTGACGCAAAATTGCCATCCGGCGGCTTCAGTACGTGCCGATCGTCAGGTCAGGGCTGCCGTTGATGCCGTAGATGTAGCGCGATGTTGCCGCGTTATACGCGAGGTTCATGCCCGCAAACGCCTCGCGGACTGAGCTTGCCTTTCCGGCTTTCCACACGTTGATCGCGTCATCGCCAAGGTACATGAACGACTCGTTGTCCATCCAAACGCCGTTGGACAGATAACCCGCGCCGGCGGGTCCATCTTGTGCGTTCGTGAAGTCGGCTGCCGCGGTTTGGTAGGTTTCTGCGACGATAAACAGCACTTGGCTGCCATCCGGGCTGTACTGCGGAGCGCGTCCGGAAATCCCCGTGGAAACCGCAGGAACCGGCATCGACGCGTACGTCGAAAGGTCAGCTGTCGAGATGTCGGCGCCGCCGTTGATGGAGTAGGCGACCGTCTTTCCGTCAGGTGACAGACCGATGTTGACCGCCGCAAACGCGTCCACAAGGAAAACCGGAGCTGCGCCACCATTGACGTCGACCTTGTAAATCCCGGAGTCGTCGAAGCCCGAACCTGCGGTGTAGATGACGGATTGACCGTCGGGCATCCACTGGATCGTCGAGAGGTACGATAGGCTCTCATCAAGGACCTGCGCGCCCTTGCCCTGATCATCGGTGATCAGCAACGCGTAGACGTCGTCCTTTTCCCCCACGATCGCGAGCTGGTCTCCGGCAGGACTGAACTGCGCTGCACCGAGTCGGTAACCATCGATGGAAATCGTCGTGTCGCCGTCATCATCCCCACACGCCACCAAGCCGAACATCGCAAAAAGAAGTAGAAATTTCATACAGCAGCTCCCTTAAAAAAGTGGTCAATGGGACGAAAGCCTTCGTGCTTCATTCAAACATACTTGGTGGGTCGTCGAATTTGCGCAACCATGGGGAAACCCCGGAGCTGCTTTGACCTTGAATCACGATGCCCGAACATGCGCACGGTGTGGCTACCCCATGGTCGCCACGAACTTCGACGGCAAACGCGTCGACCATTGCCACCGCTGTGGTGGCTCGTTGATTGAATCGGGGGGTGCCGCGTCCCAAGCCGGCGAGTGGGCAGACCCATCGTATTGGCGCGAAACGCTTGGACGTCCAACCCAAGGGAACAAGCTTCCATGCCCCGCATGCAATGGGCCGATGGACGGTTTCCAGGTGCCGTGGGGTGGCCGTTCGGTTGTGGTGGACCACTGCAATACGTGTGGGTCCCTCTTCCTTGACGCCGGCGAGGGACAGAAGCTCGCGAGCATTGTGCAGGAGGCCGAAGCACAGGGAGGGCTGAAAGGCGCCAAGGACTCCATGGGTCGCAAGGTCAAGAACCTGCGCCCGGCATACGATTACGACGGCGAGCTACTCGGCGCCCAAGACGACATGCAAAAGCCCGGGTTGCGCGTCTACATTTTCCAACTGCTCACGGGCATGCCTGTGGAGGTCTGGAACCCAGTGCGCCAGACACCATGGGCGACCCGCACAACGACGGTGATCTTGATCGCCCTGTTTGTGGTTCAAATCATGGCGATGCTGGGCATGGGGATCGAGCGTGGGACGGTGTTTCTGCGGTTCTTTTCTCTTGTTCCAAGCGAGATCGCCCAAGGGCGCCACCTGTGGGGATTGGTGACCTACATGTTCCTCCACGCGGGGTGGTTTCACCTGTTGGGCAACCTGTATTTCTTGAACGTGTTTGGCGACAACGTCGAGGACCGATTGGGGCTTGGTCGTGTGATCGGCCTGTACTTGCTCAGTGGAATCATGGGTGGGGTGCTTCAGACGGTGCTGAGCGGAAATCCCGACTTGCCTGTGGTTGGGGCGTCCGGCGCGATCGCAGGCCTGATGGGCGCGTACCTTGTGCTGTTCCCGCGCGTCAAAGTCTGGATGGTGTTGTTTTTCATGCACTGGCGCGTGCCGATCGCGCTGTATCTGGGCGGATGGGTGCTTCTGAACATCGCCGGTTGGTACCTCGGGGGGCACGCGGTGGCGTGGTGGGCGCACCTTGGAGGATTCCTCACCGGAGCCCTGCTCGCACTTTTGTTGCGCGACTGAGCTTACGGCAGCTTGGAAGCTGCCGGTCCATGGGATTGGGTCGGCAACCTCCCGGTTGCCGAATGGGCGAAGCCCACCATCCGGTCCACATCCCACCACTCGCCTGTTGACTCAAGGGGGAGGCGTTGTACGTTACGCCGGACTTGTCCCAAATCAGGAGTTCCCGTGAGTCAGTACGATGTGGTGGTCATTGGTAGCGGTCCCGGCGGTTACGTCGCGGCGATTCATGCAGCTCAGTCCGGTTTCAAGACCGCAATCGTCGAGCGTGAAGAGACCGAACGCCTTGGAGGCACGTGTTTGTTGCGCGGATGCATCCCCACGAAAGCCATGCTGGGGACGGCCGAGCTCATCGAGAAAGCGCGCCACTCCGAGGACTTCGGCGTCGTCCTGAGCGACCCCAAGGTCGACATGGGCAAGATGCACAAGTTCAAGGACAAGGTCGTCACCAAGAGCGCCGGTGGCGTGAAGTTCCTGATGAAAAAGAACAAGATCGACGTGCTGCTGGGCCACGGTCGCATTGCGGGCAAGGGCAAAATCTCGGTGACCGACAAGGCCGGGAAGGTCACGACGGTCGACACCAAACATTGCATCTTGGCGACCGGAAGCGCGTGCAAAGACCTCCCGTTCATCAAGATGGACCACGAGCGAATCATCAACTCCGACGACATTCTTCAGCTGGCCGACATCCCCGAGAACCTCGTGGTTCTGGGCGCTGGCGCGGTTGGGTGTGAGTTTGCGAGCGTCTTCCACCGGTTTGGTTCCAAGGTCACCTTGGTCGAACTGATGGACCGTGTGCTGCCCATCGAGGACGAGGAAGTTTCAGCCGAGCTGCAGCGCAGCTTCAAGAAACAGGGCATCAACGTCGTCACGTCGTCCAAGATCACCGACGTGTCGCGCAAGGGCGAAAAGGTGACAGCCGTCATCGAGACGACCGTGGACGGCAAAACCACCAAACAAACGGTGGAATGCAGCCATCTGTTGGTCGCCGTGGGCCGTGCCGCGGTCACAGGCGATGTGGGTCTGGACAAGACGAAGATCAAGACCGACCCGCGTGGTCAGATCGATGTCGACAAGCAAAACAAGACGGTGGAAGACTGGATCTACGCCATCGGCGACATCGTCAACACACCCTGGCTCGCGCACGTCGCGTCCAAAGAAGGCATCCTGGCCGTCGACGCGATTGCCAAGAAGAATCCTCGCCCGATCAACTACGACTTGGTGCCCAACTGCACCTACTGCAGCCCCGAAGTGGCATCGGTTGGCTTGACCGAGAAGGCCGCCAAAGAGCGCGGATACGACGTCAAGACGGGTGTGTTCCCGTTCTCGGCCATCGCAAAAGCGACCATCGTGGGTCAGTCCGAAGGCTTTGTGAAGATCGTCTCCGAGAGCAAGTACGACCAGATTCTGGGCTTGCACATCATCGGGCCCAAGGCGACCGAGCTGATCACCGAAGGCACCGTGGCGATGGAGCTTGAGGCGACGATCGACGAGCTATTGCATACGATTCACCCTCACCCGACGTTGGCAGAAGCTGTCGGAGAGGCCGCCCACGCGCTGACAGGGCACGCCATCCATATCTAATTGGTCGTGGGGCGCCAGTTTCCCCGTGGAGCTTCGCTCGCGACTTCCGGTCCTACGGAAGTCGCCCGCAACCGCCGCGAATGCAGCTGTAGCTGGGTGGACAGCCTGCATCGTTCTCGCAACGTTGGTAGATGAAACAGTGGTCTGGCGAGAGGGGTTCTTGGAACTCGTTTGACTTGCAGCCGATGCTCCTGTCCGCCGTGACACAGAACCCCATCATGCACACGTCACCGGAACAATCCGCGTTGTTTCGACAAAGTCGGTCCGCGCAAGACTGTCCGACAAGGTCGTCCGACCACACGCGATCCCCGCACTGCGCCCTATCGAATGGCGAATCGCCGACCGTGCAGAGTCCGCTGACCGTGCAAGACCCCAAGCCTGGACAGTCTGTGTTCCTGACGCATGGGTAGCGACATTGACCTGACAAGCAGTTGCCAGACTGGCATTCATAACCGGTCGTGCATGTCTCGCCACCTGCCTTGTCGCCCGCCCCGATGCAGTAGGTCGAAACCGGCGCTGGACCTTCTCCGCAAATCAATCCTGGTGGGCAGTACATGGAGAGGTCACATCGTCTTGGCGTTTGGCAGGCACCGCCGACACAAACCGTGTATGAAGGGCAGTTTTCGTTCACCTGGCAAAGTGGCACGATGGTCGTGTCCGTGTTGGCGTAGCAAATCTGGTCACCGCACTGGTAACCGTCTGGACAATCTTCGTTGGCAAAACAACCATGTGTCCCAAGAACACACTCGCCACGCGGAGTGCAGACGTCATCTTCGTTTGGACAGTTGCAAGCCACAACATCACCGGGTTCAAACACGCGTGTCTCACCGTCGACCAAACGTGGGCCGGGAGGCAGTTCGGGCTCGGAAACATCTTGGTCGGCGCCGCTGGCGTCCACATCGCTCTGACGCGCGTCAACCGTTACGTCAGTGACCATGACATCTGCCCCAACATCCATGCCTAGATCCGTACCCACGCCGGTTGAATCGTCGGAGCTACAACCCGCGACCATGAAGGTGATTGCGAGTAATGCAGATCTCATGGAAGCCGCCCGCAGCCGCCGCGAACGCAGGTGTAGCTTGCTGGACAGCCTGCGTCATTTTCGCAACGTTGGTAGATGAAACAGTGGTCTGGCGAGAGGGGTTCTTGGAACTCGTTTGACTTGCAGCCGATGCTCTTGTCCGCCGTTACGCAGTACAACATTGAGCATGTTCCCGATTCGCAATCAGCATTTGTTCGGCACAACCGATCCGAGCACGCTTGCCCGGTCGAAATCGAGACAATCCCATCGCCACACTGCGCGCGCGTAGAAGGTGAGTCTCCTTCCGAACATACCCCACTATCTTCACAGTATCGTTCGCCCGGACAGTCGGCGTTTCTGACACACGGATAACGACACTGACCTGAAAGGCAGGTGCCAGATTGGCATTCATAACCGGTCGTGCATGTCTCGCCACCTGCCTTGTCGCCCGGCCCCAATGCAATAAGGCGACGCAGGTGCCGGACCCTCGCCACAAATCAATCCTGGGGGCAGTACATGGAGAGGTCACAACTCTTCGGCGAAGAACAGACTCCACCTTCATCACAAACCATGTACGAGGGGCAGTTTTCGTTCACCTGACATAAGGGTAGGAACGTGTCGTCGTTGTAGTTGTAACAGATTTGGTCAAAACACTTGTAGTCCGTGGGACAATCATCGTTGTCAAAACACCCGTGCGTAGCCAACACACAGTAGCCTTGAGGGGTACATAGGTCATCCGGGTTTGCACAACTACAAGCCACGACATCACCGGGTTCAAACACTCGTGATTCACCGTCGACCAAACGAGGGCCAGGCGGCAGTTCGGGCTCGGAAACATCCTGGTCGGCGCCGCTAGCGTCCACATCAGCCTGATGGACGTCAACCCCAACATCAGTGACCAAGACATCCACTCCGAGATCCCTTCCCACGCCTGTTGAGTCGTCGGAGCTACAACCGGCCGCAACAAGGATGAAACTGAATAGGATGTATTTCATGGCGTATCCCCAAAATAGCGACCACATGCACCAGTCGTGTTGTAGTTACACTCCAGCGTTTTTTGGCAAAACGTGCCCCAATTGACGGTCCCGGGCCCGGAGAATGTGGGGACGCGGAACTTCGCGCGGCCTACGTTGTTCTCGAGGGTGCGTTGCTGAGGAAAATTCTCATCAGGATCGACGTATGCTTCGAGGTACACATCTTTGTTTGAGAACGTGGAAAGGCGCTGGAACGTCGTATTGATGGACCGCCGGTCTAAAACGACCACTTCGCCGTTGATCTGGAGCTCCTCGCCTGCGACCAAGTTTTGTTGGTTTGTTGTGCAGGAGATCGGGAGGACTGGAGCCGGCCACTTGCCCTTGATCTCAAAATCAAATGGTTTGTTCACCCCGGATTTCTGGACCGAATAGTCTCGGTACAAAATCCCGTCCATATCCGCACTACAGCTCGATGCCCATGACGCGTCGCGAGATGGGAAGTCAACGTTCATGCAGCTGCTCGTGGCGCGATAACTGGAGGCAGCCCACATGTTTGGAATCACCAGACATGCGTCGTCTTCGCCGTAGTCGACGTCCAGAGGATAAGACCAAATCGCCCCGCCCAACCCCATCACCACCTGGTAGGTCGCAGGGGCACAGGTGCCCGTGTCTCCGAGCTCACACTCGCAGGACGTGCTCTGCGACGTACATTCCGCTGGCTGCGGTACGCACTTGTTCTGCGCCTCCCAGCAATAGCCGTTCGGACAATCGCCATCATCGATGCAGCTGCGCGCGAAACACGTACCCGCCCCACCGGAGAACACGCATTCTTCCGAGGGCAAGCAGTTTGCGTTCGATGTGCAGGGTTTTTCCCCTTCCGAGGAGGGGAAGGCCGGTGGGCAGAAACCATCGAAGATGCAACCCGGGCCGTGTTCACACGGATTGGAAGTCGAACAACTTGGTGGGCTGCAATAGCCGTCAATACACTCGAGGCCGTCACAGTCCGCGGTCACACCACAAGATGCGTACTGGCAAGTCCCGCTGTTGCACGTCAACCCAATGGGACACGTTGCGCTCGTGGTACATGACTCGCCGGGCTTTGGAACATCGACACGTAGTTGGCCGGTTCCTGCGTTGGCGAGCCCCACATCGTAAAGAATTCCAACAGCATCTGGCACCGACGTCTGGCCACCCGCCCACGCACATTGGATTTTGGCGTTGGCCAAGTCTCGCACGTCCGGCAGCAGGTCTGGCGAGTGTTTTGCGGGATAGGTCTGGTTGGGATCTTTGGGATGCATGCGGGCATCGGGAAACGAGAAACACTGTGTGTTGCTCTGCGTACTCGTGTTGCAGTCGTAGGTCGTGCAACTCTCTGACCGTAGGTCATGGTAGACGTAGTTGATGTACGGCTCATGAGTTGATGAGCCGGTGTCAGAAAATCTCAACCTGTACCATTTTTCGACGGGCAACGTGGCGTCGCCAGCGTACCCACAGGTGCTACCTGCGGTGTGGTCCCAGCCGTAATTGTAGCCTTCCCAAGACGAGGTTTGAGAGTTCGTGGTGTACTGCGGCGTGTAGCTGGTTTGCCACGGAGCGGTCCCGCCTGTAGCTGCCGAATTTGGGAAATTGAAGAGTTTCACGGAAGTGGCGGCAAAGTTGCCAGAGTTGTGGTCCACGACTTTGCCGCGACTACAACCCAACGACGTTAGTGCGAGAAGACAAAGTGGCACAACGAGTTTCGAGTTTCGAGTTTCGAGTTTCGAGTTTCTTCATGTAGTTCCCCCTGAATTTGGAACGTGAGTCTTACACAGTATACGACATAACTGGGTTGGCAACAAGCTACCGACGCAACCGCCAGGCCAAACCCGTGTACCGACTGCCGGCGGTCGCGTTGCGCACGGCCAATCCCACCGCCCGCGCCGATCCCACCAACACCACCAGCTTTCGCGCCCGCGTCACGGCGGTGTACAGTAGGTTTCGCTGCAACATCACGTAGTGCTGGGTCATCACCGGCATCACGACGACCGGGTATTCGCTGCCTTGGCTCTTGTGCACCGTCACGGCAAAGGCGTGCTGCAGCTCGTCGAGCTCGCTGAATTCGTACGACACCATCTTGTCTTCAAATTCGACGTAGAGCTGTTTCTTGGCCGTATCGACGCTTCGAATCCAGCCGATGTCGCCGTTGAACACCCCGCGTTCGTATGAATTGCGCGTCTGCATGACCTTGTCGCCCTCGCGCCACCACGTCTGCCCACGCTCGACACCAAAGTTCTGACCTGTCAGCGCGGACTGCAGCACGCGATTGAGCGACGAACACCCGACCTCGCCGCGGTGCATCGGCGCGAGCACTTGGACGTCATGCGTGGCGTCGACCCCAAATGCAGCCGGGATGCGCGAGGTCACCAGCTCCACGATGCGATCCTGTGCAACCCGCGGGTCCTCGGTCGCGATGGTGTAAAAGTCGGTCAACACACCTTCAACCCGAGGCGCATCAATGGGCATTTCACCGCGATTGATGCGGTGAGCGTTGGTCACAATCGTGGAATCCAGAGCTTGGCGGAACACATCGGTCAGCTCGACCACATGCGCCACGCCGCTGTCCATGATGTCTCGCAGAACTTGGCCGGGGCCCACGCTTGGCAGCTGGTCGATGTCGCCCACAAACACGATGGCCGCATCCGCCGGCAACGCGTCGACCAACGCGTACAACAGGTAGATGTCGATCATCGACGCCTCATCGACGATCAACAGATCCAAGTCCAGCGGCCGCTCTGAATTGTACTGAAACCCACCTTCGCGCGGATTGAACTCCAACAGGCGGTGGATCGTCATCGCCGGTCGGCCTGTCGCTTCGGACATGCGGCGCGACGCGCGACCGGTCGGTGCGGCCAGCGCAAACCGCTGTTTCAAGTGGTCTGCCAGTTCGCACAAAACCCGCACAATCGTGGTTTTTCCGGTGCCTGGCCCGCCAGTAATCACCGCGACTTTGTGGTCCCAGACGCTTCGGACGGCCTCACGTTGTTGAAATGCCAGCTCGACCTGCATCTCGGCCTCGACCGCATCGATCTGGTATTCGACGCTCTGGGGCCTGAACCGTCGCTCGACCGCTGCCAGCGCGCGCAGGCGGTCGGCGGCTTCGGTCTCGGTACGCCACAGCCCAGCCCGGTAAACCGCGGGTTCCCCATCGATCGTGTCGATATAAACACGTTGGTCTTCGTGGACGTCGGTGATGCCCGCCGAGATCTGTTCGGGCCGAAGCCCGAGCAGTGCCGAGGTCTTATCCAACAAGACTTCCATCGGCAGATACACGTGTCCCTCGCTGCCGGCTTCGGCCAACGTGTGCAACACACCCGCGCGCAGTCGAGGCATCGCGTCGACGTCGATCCCCGCCCGTCGCGCGATGTTGTCCGCGATCTTAAAGCCAATCCCGTGAATCTCTTCGGCGAGGTTGTAGGGGTTTTCCTGAATGACCCGGATGGCGTCCGCGCCATAGGCCTTCCAGATCCGCAGCGCGTAGCTTGGCGTGATGCCATGACTCTGCAGAAACACCATCACGTTACGCACGCTGCGCTGAAGTTCCCATGCCTGAGCGATGGTTTCGCCGCGTTTTTTGCCGATGCCTGGAACTTCTCGAATGCGTTTGGGGTCGGCGTCGATGATGTCGAGCGTGTCGGCCCCAAACGTCGCCACGATCCGCTCGGCGAGCACCGGCCCAACGCCCTCGACCAAGCCGCTGGCGAGGTAGCGCTCGATGCCCTCTAATGTCGTCGGCGGCACGGTTCGAATCGCGTCGATCTCGAGCTGTGGGCCAAACTTTGCGTTCTTGCGCCAAACACCGCTGACCACAACGTGTTCGCCCGGCTGCGTCTCAAGCAGATTCCCCACGATCGTGGTGGTCTTCCCGCCCGAGACCTCCAGCTCCGCGACCGAAAACTCGCCGTCGTCGCTCGAAAAACGAACGCGGCCTAAAATGCCCTTGAGTGTGGTTTTGTCGGAGTTCACAGATCGGCCAAGTCGTTGGAGCGTTCAGAGTAGAGCGTTCCCAACACGCCGAAAACGAAAAAGGCGCCCGATTGGGCGCCTTTTGTTTGGCCGGGGCTCAGGCTTAGCCGAGCAACGACAGGGCGGTCTGTGGCAGCGAGTTGGCCTGAGCGAGCATCGAAGCACCTGCCTGCATGAGGATCTGGTTCTTCGTCATCGAGGCCATTTCGCTGGCGACATCGACGTCGCGGATGCGGCTGTTCGCTGCTTCGAGGTTCTCACGCGAGACCGACAGGTTCTCGATCTTCGACTCGAGTCGGTTCTGCGAAGCACCGAGCGATGCGCGGGTCTCCGAGACGACCGAGATGGCGTTGTCGATGACGCTCATCGCCGTGGCGGCGTTGGTCGTGCTGGTCAAGTCCGTGGCGCCAAGGTTGGTGGTGCCGCCCGCGTCCTCAAGGCTTGCCGCGTCAAACGCCTGAGTCACCGAGATGCTCAACGTGTCGGTTGACTCGATGCCGACCTGGAAGTTTGCGCTCAAGGAGCCGTCCAACAACGAGGTCCCGTTGAACTGCGTGTCGCTGGCGATGTCGGTGATCTCCGCCGAGAGCGCCTGGAACTCGGTGTCGATGTGAGCGCGCTGCTCGTCGTTGATGCCGTCGCTGTTGGCCTGCACCGACAGCTCACGCATACGGCCAAGGATGTCGTGCACCTGACCAAGCGAGCCTTCCGCCGTCTGCACCATCGAGATGGCGTCGTTGGCGTTGCGTGATGCCTGGCCAAGGCTGCGGATGTCTGACTTCATCTCTTCGGACACTGCCAAACCTGCAGCGTCGTCGGCTGCGCTGTTGATTCGGAAGCCGCTGGACAGCTTCGCGATGTTGCCCTGAAGGGCCTTGTTCGTGCTGTTGAGGTGACGTTGAGCCATCAAGCTGGTGGTGTTTGTGTTTACGCCGATCATGACTGTCTCCTTCACGGGGGGTTAGGGTCCGCTGCTGACACCACCGTCATCGGACCGGCCAGATTTTCTTTTAGCGTTTTATTTCGAAAAGTGATCAAAACCGCGTAGTTAGTGGGAATCGCGCTGTCAGGATAAATCCCTTTGACACAATGCTATGGTCTTGCTTTGCTGCGGCGCTCGTTTTTTCTGGGATATCTCATGCTGTATCGGTCTCGTTTCCTCTCCTTGTTGTTGTTTACGGTCTCACTCGTGGCTTGTGCCGAGGGAGACACGGGCAGCGACAACAACGCCACAAACAACGTCACAAACAACAACCTGCCGGACGCGGCTGGCGACGTTTCGGTCGAGCCACGTTGCGGCGATGGGGTCGTCGACGACGGCGAGGAGTGTGATGACGGCAACACTTCAGACACCGATGCTTGCCTCAATTCCTGTGTTAAAGCGCGTTGCGGCGATGGCGTGATCGAGGCCGGCGTCGAAGCCTGCGACGACGGCAACGACATCAACACCGACAGCTGCACGGCCGAATGCGTCTCGCCGTCGTGTGGTGACGGCATCGTGCAAGACGGCGAAGAGTGCGACGACGGCAACGACATCGACACCGACGCGTGCTTGTCGTGCAAGAACGCCGAGTGCGGCGACGGGGTCGTGGGCCCTGGCGAAGGCTGCGACGACGGCAACATGGACGACCTCGATGGTTGCTCCAACAACTGCCGACCTGCCTCATGCGGTGACGGCGTCGTGCAAGAAGGCGAGGGCTGTGACGACGGCAACGACGACAACACCGACGGCTGCTTGAACACGTGTTCCGTTGCCAACTGTGGCGACGGATTCTTGCAGGTCGGCGTTGAAGAATGTGACGACGGCAACATGAACAACACGGACGAATGTCTGACGACGTGTGTCACGGCGCGCTGTGGCGACGGGTTCATCGAGACCGGCGTCGAGGTCTGCGACGACGGCAACCTCAACGACACCGATTCATGCACCAATGCGTGTGTTGTCGCGCGCTGCGGCGACGGCATCGTTCAGATGGGGGTCGAAGCCTGTGACGACGGCAACACGAACAACTCCGATGCGTGCACCAACACCTGCAAGCTCGCCTCCTGTGGCGACGGCATCGTCCAACCCGGCGAGGAATGCGATGACGGCGACATGGACGACACCGACGAATGTCTGAGCACATGCCTGCAGGCCACCTGCGGCGATGGCTTTGTGCGCGCGGGGATCGAAGCGTGCGACGACGGCAACGACGACAACACGGACAGCTGCCCCAACACCTGCGAGGTCGCCAAATGCGGTGATGGCTTCGTGCAAGCCGGAGTCGAGCAATGCGACGACGGCAATTTGGTAAACACCGACGCCTGCTTGAACACGTGTGTGTCGGCCAAGTGCGGTGATGGCGTCGTCCACGTGGGCACCGAGGCCTGCGACGACGGCAACTCAAACAATGGCGACGCGTGCCTTAACACGTGTGTGGCCGCCTCGTGTGGTGACGGTTTCGTTCGCGCCGGCGTCGAGCAATGCGATGACGGCAACGCGTCCAATACCGACGCGTGTTTGGTCACCTGTGTCAATGCAGGGTGTGGCGACGGCTTCGTCCAAGACCAAGTCGAAGAATGCGACGACGCCAACCTGAGCAACACCGACGCATGCCTGAACTCATGCATCAATGCCCGCTGCGGGGACGGTTTTGTTGGACCGGGCGAAGCGTGCGACGACGCCAACACGAGTGACACCGATGCCTGCCTCACCACGTGCGTGTTGCCAACCTGCGGCGATGGGTTTGTGCGTGCGGGCGTCGAAGAATGTGACGACGGCAACACGTCCAACACCGACGAATGCCTCAACACCTGCCAGAACGCAGCCTGCGGCGATGGATTTGTATGGTTGGGCGAAGAAGGATGCGACGACGGCAACATGAACAACACCGACGCCTGCACAAACGCGTGCACGCTTCCAGGCTGCGGCGACGGCATTATCCAGGCGGGCGAAGAGTGTGACGACGGCAACACGTCCAACACGGATGGGTGTCTTGACACGTGTACCACGGCAGCGTGCGGCGACGGCTTTGTGCAGGCAGGTGTCGAACAGTGCGACGACGGCAACGCGTCCAACACCGACGGCTGTTTGAACTCCTGCAACACGGCGTTCTGTGGGGACGGCTTCCTCCGCGCCGGCCAAGAACTGTGTGACGACGGCAACATGGCCAACAACGACGGCTGCAGCGCGACCTGCACGATCGAGGGCTGCGTGCCGGCGGCAGCCGTTCCTTGCAATGGATCGATCAACACCAGCAACAACGGCGCCGGATCAAAGGATCTTGTGGATCGTTGGCAGTGTTCGACGTTCTCGACCACCGGTCCCGAAATCGCCTACACCTTTACGCCGACCGCTTCTGGCTTGGTGCAGATCAAGGTCTCGGGCTTGTCGGCCGACTTGGACCTGATCGTGATGAAGGACAACGGCAACCAGTGCAAATTCGACAACCTCGGGATGTGCGTTGGCACGTCAACACGGGGTGGCACCGTGGACGAAATCGTGGAGTTCAACGCCGTTGCCAACACGAAGTATTACATCATCGTCGACGGCTTCAACGGCGCGACCTCAAGCTTCACGTTGCGTGCGGGGTCGCTGACCAAGCATGTCCAAATCAACGAAGTGGGCGGTTACGCGGCAGACAACGACTACGTCGAGCTCATCAACCGCTCGGCATGCCCCGCACCCATGTCGGGTTTTGTGGTCGAGCACCTTGGCACATGCGACCCCACGTTCCGCACCGCGAGCTTTGCGACCGCAAACGCGTTGGCTCCGGGCCAAGTGGCTCGTGCCACAGAAAATACACCGCGAGCCGGCATCGATGTGCCTTACAGCTCGTGTGACCTGCTCTACGACGGACCGACCTACACGTTGCTGTGCACGGGGACGTGCGATCGCACCGCGTGCTCCAACGTTGTCGACTACATGTCTTCCGAAGACGACTACAACGACACGACGTACCCAGGCGGTCCGACGTGTCTGGCGTTCCCGCCCGGACCCGTCGACGCATCGGGCATCACCGTTGGACAGAGCATCAACCGCATTGCCTTCACAGGGGCACCCACGGTGTGGCAACGCTCAGACTGGGCACTTGGACCGGCCACCGGAAACTGAGATCACGATGACACTGCGAAATCTTTTGCACGCATGGCGCGACGGAGAACTGAGCGAGGACGAGCTCATCCAGCGCATCGTACGCGAGCCGTTCGAAGAGCATTTGCTCGGTCGTTTTGACCAACACCGCGAGCTGCGCACCGGCATTCCCGAGGTCATCTTGGCCGAAGGAAAACGACCCGACCATGTGGCAGACATCTTCCGGACCTACCGCGAGCGAGGGCAACAACTCATCGCCTCACGCGTGACGCCCGAGATCGTCGCGGCCCTCGAAGACCAGCGCGAAGGACTGTTCTTCTGGGACACCGCACGGATCGTCGCGACCCGCCAACCGCAGGTTGATACTTCAAGGGGCAAGGTCTTGGTGATCACGGCAGGCGCCCTCGACGTGCCTGTCGCCGAAGAAACGGCCACGATGTCAGAGCTCCTGGGCAACCCCACCGAACGCCTCTACGACGTGGGCGTCGCGGGTGTTTCACGACTCGCGTCGCAGCTTTCACGCCTCGACGAGGCCGGCATCTTGATCGTCTGCGCAGGCATGGACGGTGTGCTTCCAAGCCTGGTCGGCGGACTCGCCCGTCAGCCGGTCATCGCCGTGCCCACCAGCGTCGGTTACGGCTCGGCCTTTAATGGACTTGCGCCGCTGCTGACTATGTTGAACTCGTGCGCGGGTGGCGTGGCGGTGATGAACATCGACAACGGGTTTGGCGCCGCGGTGCACGCGACCAAGATCAACCTGCTGCTGCAAAAACACGCGCAATCGCAGATGTAGTCGACCGATTACAAATTCGGCGCCAGCGTTTTGAAATTTCAAAGGTTCGCCGCTACAGTGCCGCGAATTTTGACGATCAAAGGAAGGTCCATGCGACGGTTCATTCTGGCAATGATGTGTGTTTTGGCGACGGCGTGCTCCGACGACTCCCCGAGCAACGGCAACAACACCACGAACAATTCGACGAACAACACGACCAACAACACGTCGAACAACACCAACAACACCAACGGCAACAACACCACGAACAACACCAACTCGGGCATCGATGCCGGTGCGGATGTGTCGTTGGACATGGCCGAGGTCGACATGGGTGTGGATGCCGAAGCCGACGCCGAAGTCGACGCCGAGATGTTCCCGGATTTGGCACAAGACCCGTGTGCCTTCCCCACCAACGACGCCAATTGCCCGCAAGGCCCGTACGGTCCAGCGTCCTTCATGACCTCGATCATCATCCCCGAGACCGCCACCTGCTGCTTTGACTACAACGGCGATGGCGTCATCGATAACAAGATTGGTCAGTTGCTCGCGACCGCACGCAACCTTGGTTTTGACGTCAATAACGGCGTGGCCCAAGCCATCGAGGCCGGCACGCTCGTCAACATTTTTGGCTTCTCGGACTTCGGCAACGCCGACTACGACCCGACCGTGGACTTGGTCTTCTTGAAGGGAACCGACTCCGATTTCGATTTTGCCCCGAATCTGTTGGGTCTTGGTGATTTCTATGTGCTGGTCGAAAGCCTCAACGCTCAGTCGCAGCCCAAGTGGACGTTTGGGTCCGCCCGGGTCCGCGCGGGCGTGCTCGAAGCTTACGACGGCGAGTTTGACCTCGACTTCCCAGACCTGCTCGACCAAGTACGCATCCCAGTCGTCCAGGGTCGTGTCAAAGCGACCGTGTTGCCCGGCGCCGAGTTCACGGCCGGCGGTCGAGTCACTTTGGACGAGGGCGAGCTCGGTGGTGTGGTTCTTCGTGACGAGTTTTTCGACTCGCTCAACGACGCGTCAATCGCCTGCAGCTGCCTCGGGCGCGCCGTTTACGACCGTCAGCCCAACGGAGGATACTCCTGTAATTCGTCCGCGACCGACGTCAACGCCTGCGCTGGCGCCTCAAGCGGCTGCCAATTCCTCGCCTCGTCGACCTACTGCGGCCTGCTCGGCACCGCGATCAGCAACGCCGTGGACGTCGATACCGATGGCGACAACGTGCCCGACAGCTACAGCTTTGGCGCGACGTTCACCGGTGTGGGGGCCAAGGTCGTGGGCAACCAGTGATCCGATTCCAACCTCCGCTGGAATAATGCCGCAAACCGACGTACTTTTCGCCTCGCTCGCTTACCGGCATGGGTAAGCGGCGCCCCACGGAGGTCGGTCATGTGCGGAATCGTTGGTTATGTCGGCAAAAGGGACTGCTCATCCATTCTTCTGAATGGCCTGCGGCGTTTGGAGTACCGCGGCTACGACTCTGCTGGCATCGCAATCCTGACCGACACAGGGCTCCAACTCTCCCGTGCCGAAGGCAAGCTCGCCAACCTTGAGCGCGCCTTTTATGCCGAGCCGTTCGCAGGGTCCACCGGACTTGGGCACACACGATGGGCCACCCATGGCGGCCCCACAGAGCAAAACGCTCATCCACATCGTGCCGGCCGCATTGTCATCGCCCACAACGGCATCATCGAAAATTACCTCGCTTTGAAGGAAGAGCTCTCGAAATCCGGCCGTGAGTTCACGAGCGCCACCGACACCGAAGTCGTCGCTCACCTGATTGACCAAGTTCTGCCCACGGCAAAAAGCCTCCACGACGCAGTGACGACCGCGCTTGCACGCATTCACGGCTCGTACGCACTTGTTGTGATGGACGTCGAGGACCCCGACCAAATCATTGTGGCACGCAACGCTTCTCCCATGGTTTTGGGCGTGGGCAACGACGAGTCCTTCGCCGCGTCGGATGTCCCCGCGGTGCTTGAGCACACCCGACAATTCATCTTCTTGAATGACGGTGAGACCGCGATTCTCCGGCGCGAAGGCATCGCGTTGTTTGACGCGCAGGGGGGCGCCATTGTGCGCGAACCTCGCCACATTCCTTGGGATCCGATCTCGGCCGAGAAACAGGGTTACAAACACTTCATGCTCAAGGAAATCCATGAGCAGCCCGCGCGCATCGTCGACACCCTGCGTGGTCGTGTGAACATCGAACGCGGCGACGTCGACCTGTCCGAGGTCGACATCGACGAAGCGTGGTTGGCGTCGGCCCACAAGGTCACATTGATCGCGTGCGGCACGAGCTACTACGCGGCCTTGGTGGGCAAGTATCTGCTCGAATCCATCGCGCGTATCCCCGTGGAGGTCGACCTCGCCAGCGAGTTCCGCTACCGAAACCCCGTCGTCAACGAGCACACGCTATGCGTTGCCATCAGCCAATCGGGTGAGACCGCGGATACCTTGGCTGCGATGCGGGAAGCGCAATCTGCAGGTGCGCGCGCGATGGCGATCTGCAACGTGATCGAGTCCACGATCGCGCGTGAGTCCGACGGGGTTTTGTACACGCATGCCGGCCCCGAGATCGGCGTCGCGAGCACCAAGGCCTTCACCACGCAGCTCGCCGCGCTCGGCATGCTCGCCGTGTGGCTTGGACGTCGCCGCCATACTCTGACACCCGATGCCGCGCGTGAAATTCTCGAGTCGTTACGCAGTGTGCCCACCGCGATGGAGTCTTTGCTTGGCGACATGACGGTCTACGAAGACATCGCCAAAGAATTCTCGGGGGCGCACTCGTTCCTGTACCTGGGCCGAGGTGTGGTCTACCCCATCGCGCTTGAGGGCGCGCTGAAGCTCAAGGAGATCAGCTACATCCACGCCGAGGGTTACGCCGCAGGTGAGATGAAACACGGGCCCATCGCGCTGATCGACGAGGACATGCCCGTGGTCGTCTTGGCTCCCAAGAATAACGTCTACGAAAAAACCGCCTCGAACGTCGAAGAGGTCCGCGCGCGAGACGGCAAAGTGATCGCCGTCGTGACCAAAGGCGACACCGACATGGCGCGCCACGCCGATGTCGTGATCGAGGTCCCAGATGTGCACGAATACGTTCAGCCGCTGATTTGTTCGGTGGTTGTGCAACTTATCGCGTATGCCGTTGCCGACTTCAAAGGCACCGACGTCGACCAACCCCGCAATCTGGCGAAGAGCGTCACCGTTGAATAGACCGTTTGGCGCTTTTCGAAAAACCGTCTTGCATCCCCTTAGGGCATCCGCTATGTATCCCCATCCCGCGGCCGGACGTTTTGTGTTGCCGTGGAACGGGCGCATAGCTCAGTTGGTTAGAGCTGCCGGCTCATAACCGGCTGGTCCCAGGTTCGAGCCCTGGTGCGCCCACTGTGAACGTCGCGGAGGTCGCGTTGCTGGTACATCGCGGAGTGCAATTGGGAACACACGATCGAACAACAGATCGGCCCCTCCAACAGACCACGACCGACCTAGACATTTACCCTACAGAACTAGAGCAGCGGGCGCCTGGAAAACCAGAGCGCCCTTTTTTGTTTTTGAATCGCGCCCTTGGGCGCCAGGCGAACCGCGGATACGAAGGATGACCGAGATGAGGGAACAGCTGGCTAAGCTTCGCGAACTGCAGCAAATTGACCTGCAACTCGATGAGTACGGCTCAAAAAAGAAAGAAATTCTCGAGCGACTCAACCTAAACAAAGGTTTCCTGCAGAAGTTGGTCGACGACTTGGAGAGCCAAAAAGCTGAGCTCGACGAGATTCGTGGACTTCAAACTCAGAAGCAGGACGACCTCAAAGAGATCCAAGAGCAGCACAACAAACGCAAAAAGCGCCTGACCGCTGTGGGTTCCACCAAGGAATTCAGCGCGGTGGAGCGTGAGATTGAAGTGCTCAAAAAATCGGTCGAACAAACCGAAGAAGAGCTGCTTCACCTGGCCGAAGTGATCGAAACCACACAGGAATCGATCTCCGAAAAAGAAGACAAGATCAACCAATTGCGCGAGTCGATCTCGGCCGATGAAGCCGAAGCCGAGGGGCAGTTGAGCCATCTCGCGCAAGAGATTCAGGCGTTGAACGACCGTGAAGCAGAAGCCCGCACGGTCGTCTCCAAGCGCGTCCTGTACAAATACGACTTCATTCGCAGCCGTCGTCCTGGCCTCGCCATCGTGGCCGCCCGCGACGCGCACTGCGAAGGTTGTTACATGGCGGTGCCGGCACAGCTCTACATCGAAGTGCAACGCGGCGAGACCCTGCAAACGTGCCCAAGCTGCCAGCGCATTCTGTACTTCGGTCAGGAAGAAGAGAACGCTGTGGCAGCGGAAGCTTAACGAATTCGGCCTTCTGGGATGATCGCTGGCGGGAAACCGCGAGAGGAAAGTCCGGGCATCGTCGGGAAGGGTGGTCGGTAACGCCGACCGGGGGCAACCTCAGGGAAAGTGCCACAGAAAACAAACCGCCGGCTCGTTCGGTAAGGGTGAAAAGGTGAGGTAAGAGCTCACCGGGGTCTTGGTGACAAGACTCGCATGGTAAACCCCACTCGATGCAAGGCGAACAGGGACCGGGCGAAAGCCCGGGGGTGTCCCACCCCTCGAGTCCCGGGTAGCCGCTTGAGCCGGCCAGCAATGGTCGGCCTAGAGGAATGATCATCATCGCTTCGGCGGTACAAAACCCGGCTTACAAAGAAGACCGAAAACTTGGCGAGGCACCCTCTGGGTGCCTCGCCTTTTTTTGTGGCCTGAAATTTTTTTCCCCTGATGAAATATGGCCCATCGGTGGTTTTTTTGAGATTTCGCGCGATCAATTCGCAACATCGGACGGCCTTTGACCGATAACCCTTCTGAACGGCCCAAGGGCCCACAGATTTGGAGGGGAAGATGACGCGAATTTTTATGATTGTAATGGTTTGTTTGGCTATGGGTTGCATCGACGAAGTTGAACCGCCTGACACGATCGAGGTCAGTGCCAGCGAGCTCGGCAAAGACGACGCCGCGGCGCGTCTGGTCGGCCGCGCGTTCAAGCTCGGCGTGCAAACACAGCTAAACGCGTCACCCGATGGCTCGCATTGGTCTGTCCACGGCAGAAGTAACCTCGAACTCTCACACCTCAAAGTCACGATTGCAGGGATGTCGGCGCCCGCGGATGTCGTTGGGTCAGATTTCCGAATCGACCTCACCCCAATGATGGTCGAGGACCTGGTGTTTGGGGCTCCGTTGCGCATCAACGCGCACTCCGCGGAACGCACCGCCTCGCTGACGGTGAACTTCGCACCCCGTTGGATCAACCGTCGGGGCAGCTCCAAACTCGACCTCGACGTGGCGCTGCAGCCCGTGGTTACACCCGGTGGCGTGCCCGTCTTGCGAGCCTCAGCAACCAGTGCCGAGGGTTTTTCGATTGAGGCCGTCTACACCGACGATGATCAATCGCCCACGGTCATCCGAGATTTCGACTGGAAGTGGCGATTTGACTGGACGCGCGACCAGGTGCCCTACCTGCTCGATTTCGTAGAGGACCGGGTGTTCTTCACCGTCGTCGACAGCGACGACACGCGCTACGACAAGAGCGCTCAACTTCGAATCAAAGCCACAACCATGACGTGGTCGGAAGATCCCACGATGGAACAAGAGGCTGTGTGCTCATCATCGGTGCGTTTTTGCCTGCACCACCTGTTGCCCGACGCGGTGGATGCTCAAGAGTGCGGCGGCGTTCAGGAGGTGTTGGCGTGTTTTCGACCCGACGCCGCGAACTGAGGTGAGCGGACGTGCCGACAAGGCGCTGACCGTGTGCGCAGGCTTGCGGTCAGCCGGTGCAAATGATAATCCGTTGCGGCCCGAAGCTGGCTTGTGAAAGGGTGAGTATGTCTAAAGTGAAATCGATAGGCGCGTTGGCGTTTCTGGTCGTATGCGGCTCTGCTTGTCAGGACACCTACGTCGACCCGATGCCGCGCTCCGATCAGCTCGACTGGCCCATCGGTCTCGAAGTTCACCCCAATGGGCGGTTTCTGTACGCCGTCAACAGCAACTTCGACACGCGCTACAACGAAGAGTTTGGCGGCACGATCTCGGTGTTTGACCTCGAAACCCAAGAGATGCTCGTTGGAAACGGCCCCTTCATCCCAAGTTTTGGTGGGCAGATTAAACTCAACGACGACGCCTCCAAGGCGTACGTCACCGTGCGCTACGAAAACCAGATTCTGTCGCTCGATGTCGCCGAAAACGGCTCGGCGTTGGGCTGTAATCTAGCCGCCGCGGGTCAGCCTCTTGACCTGACATCGGACCTCGAGAAGTGCCGCATCCAGCGTGTTCCCGACGTGTCCAACGGTTCATTGATCCCGTCTGACCCTTTTGGGTTGGACGTTCTGACCCTTCAGACAAGCCGAGCCACGCTTGAAGGCGGGAGCCCCTGGACACTGACGATCGACGGCAGCGAAGTTGTGGTGGACGTCGCGGACGCCGAACAGGCCGCCGCAGCGCTCGCCAATGCCGCCGGTAACGTTCCAGGCATCTCGGCCGCTGCTCAAGGCAGCGAGTTGGCGTTGTTCGGCGACGACGGCCAGACGTTTACGGCCACGTTGAGCAGTGGCGCCGGCGTTGTTGATTTCGAAACCACACGTGGTGATGTGCTTGGTGTGTCGCATCTGCGCGGTACGCAGCTCACCGCCGTCAGCATTCCACAACAGGCGGTCGCTGCGGCAAGTGTGCGTTCCGCGGAGTTCATCTCGGGCAGCAACGACGTGCTTCGCCGACCCGGCACCCGAGACTTCTACGCCGCCGGACGCATCTCACGCGATCTTGCGATCTTTAGACCCTATCTGGCACCAGATACCGGCCGTGTCGAAGCACTTATCGACCGTGGCCGGGTCACACTGAATCACCTGACATCCGCAGTCGATGCCCGTGCGCTCGCCTTTGAGCCCGACGGTAAGACGTTGTACGTGGCCACGCGCAACCCAGACGCCCTGCAGGTGGTGCAGATCACGGCCGCCGACCCCGAGCTCGGGACAGGAACCGCCCACCGTGTCGTCGCGACGATCCCGTTGGAACGCAATCCATCCGACATTGTCCGGGTGCAAGTTGGAACGCAGGTCCGGCTCTACATCCCGTGTTTTGAAGCTGGCGTTATCCAAGTCGTCGACCCATCGACCCGACAGATTGTGGACGAAATCGAGCTTGGTGCGTCTCCGTATGTGATGGCCGTGGATCGTGGCGGGTACTGCGAACCCGGGTCTGGACGGTGTTTGGGATATGTGTCGCTCTTTGACGACCTGCCACGTGCAGGCGGTCGCTGCGATTCGGCGCGCCAGGAACCCTGTGGGTCCATCGGCGTGGTTGATCTCGATCCCGAGAGCCCACGTTACAATCGACTCATCCGCAAGCTGTACTGAGGGAACGTGAAACGATTCATCCTTCCATTTTGTGTCCTAACGGCTTGCTCAGACATCACGCCAACCCCGCCGGTCTCGTTGGACGGGCCCACGGCGATGACGGTTGCTCGCGGACGGGTCTGCCTCGATCTTCAATCCGACGGCGACACAAGAATCCCGATCTTTAGTGAGTGTGCCGAAGGCCGTCTGGGGGCCATTGGCTTGGTCGTCAACGAGCAGAGCGACCGCCTGACGTTTGTGGCATTGGACCGCACAGAACCCCAGTTGGTCGACCTCCAGCAAGGTGTACCCGGCGTGACGCATCTGACCGTTGGCCGCCTTCCCGTCGACGTTGCCGCGTCGAGCGATGGTACCGTGGCGTACACCCTGAACCAGATCGACCAGGACATTTCGATCGTCAACCTGTGGAAGCCCGAGGTTGATTCGCAACGCATTCCTGTCGCCGGCACAGCGATCGCTTTGGAATCACGGCCCGGCACCAACGAAATCGTGGTCGCGTCGGGCAGTCCATCGGTGTTGTTGCGCCGCGGTGGCGCGACCTGCGAACCCACAGGGTGCACACTCTCGGCGGACGGTGGGGTCGGCTTGACCTTGCCCGGCACCGTCACCGATTTTGTCATCACCCCGGATGGCGCCTCAGCCTATGTGGCTTACCGTGATCTCGATGTGGTGTCGGTCGTTGATCTCGCGTCGATGTCGGTCACCGATACCATTGGTGCGACCTCGAGTTGTTCGGACGGGCTCGACAACGACGGCGACGGTCGAGCAGACGCCCTCGACCCACAGTGTTTTGGTCCATTCTCGGCAGAGGCCCCAGAGTTTGCGGGGACGACCGTCACGTCGGGCTGTCAGGATGGCTTGGACAACGACGAAGACGGACTTGTTGACCGCGACGACCCCGATTGCATCAACGACCAAGCGACTGAGATCTCGGCCGTCATCTCGGATGTACCGCTGAGCACCTGCAACGATGGTTTCGACAACGACGGGGATGGTCTCACCGATTATCCCGGCGATCCCAACTGCTACGGGCCGTATGGCCAAACGGAACAGGCCATCGAGCCCTCCGGGTTTGATGCCATTGACATCGACGAGCTCGGCCGCTTGGTTTACCTCGTGGACCGCGCACGAAATCAAGTGGTCGTCATCGACGCAACACGTCGCAAAGTCATCGACACCGCGGCGTCCTCGGTCCCACCCACGTCGCAGTTTGCAAACACGATCGGGATTCAGGTGTTGCCAACGCCGCTGGACATCAGCGCGACGGTACGTCGCGACTGCATGACCGAAAACAACGTCGCAGTGCCGTGCAGCACCGCTTTCTTTGAAGGGTCCGACGGTTTGTCGCCCTATCCCTACGATCAAGTCATTGTGCGTTATGCCTACGGAGCTTGGGTCTCGGAGGACACCGGCCGATTGCGATACATTGAGGCGATGGACTCCTTCTGTAGCCTTCCCACGTCGGAAGCTCGAAAGTTGCTCAACTCCGAGTTTGTCGAACCGGGAGCGCTCGACAACCTCTTGGAAGCCAAGTGTGGTCTCATCCCTGAGTTTCCGTTGACGGAACGCGCTGACTTTGCGGGCGATTGTGAAGTTCCATGCGATGGATGCGACGAAACCCTGCTCACAAGCCGTTTCTTCTGCAACGACGGCCAAGGGGTGATCGTCAATCCAAAGTTTAGTTTGGTGGATGTTTTGGCCAGCGAGGGACGCACCGGGGGCAAGAGCCAATGTGAGATTCCCGCCGAGGTCGATTCACAGCTGCGTAATCTAGGGAACCTGCCAAACGCGCCGCGCAACTTCCGGTGCACGTCGCAGTTGCTTCCTCAGCCCATTTCACCGCAGGCCGAAGGGCTTGATCCCGATCAGTTCCCTTCGCTGGATGCGTATCAGCGCGCCGAGCTCATCACCACGCAGCAGGCTTACTTTGGGTGGTCAGAAGGGGTGTTGCGATCGTTGGACTTTGTGCGTGTTGCCGACGAACGTTTGGTGGCCGAGTCATGGACTGTCGCCTACGAGGGTGAGTTGCCCAACACCCGGCGCTCCGATGGCCTTTTGGCGCCCCAAACCCAAGAGCTAGACGGCCAAACCGTCGTCGAGTTTGACGCGTCGCCACTGAACCTCTGTGATGCGGGCGTTCAAGAAGGTGATGTGCTCACGATTCTTGAGTCACCCGATAACGCGCAGGAATGCGAAGAATTCGCGGGCGACATCGGCTTCCTGACCTACGAAGTGGTATCGATGACCGCGTCCAAGATGATCCTCGCGCCGACCGCAGAAGAAGGTCTCGCGGCGACCGTGCCCACACGCAGCTGCTTTCCACGCGGGTTGAACTACGTTGTACGTCCCAAAGGGCAATGGGTGGTCACGGGCGAGCGCAGCGGTTTGTTGTCCGAACGCGAGAGCATCTTTGGACAGTGTGTCGACCGCGTTGTGCCCGAGGGAGAACCAGCCCGTCGTTCACGCGTCAAGACCGGTGAGACATTCGCGGGGCCCTACTTCGAATTCTACCTGTGGCCGGGTCCCAACGAGCGCAACGACGCCGGCATTGTTCCCGATTCACCTGCGGTTGAGCCCGTTCGCGGCCTCAGCTTCACGTTCTCGGTCGTGCCCAACTTCTTGTCGCGCAGCTTCTCGACCGAGGGAATCTTCCCAGCCCGCGTCTTCAGTTATCAGCGCGGCGCGTTCTACCGCGTCATGTCCACCGACCCCAATTCGAACTTCCTGTTTTACAAAGACGGCCGAAGCTCAAGTGAGTTTGGCACGCGGCTGCGCTAAGGGTATGCTCCAGCCCGCATGAGCCAGACACCAAAAAAACTTCATATTCCCGACCCAACAAACGAAGACTCCACCGAGATCTTCGGTGTCGTTGAGCTCGGCCTCGTTGCGAGCGCCCTGCTTGGAGTGGTGCTGTTCTACCTCTTCTTGAACCAAGCCCCCATCGAGCAGTCTGCTCCACGAGGCGCAACAGACGTCGCCGAATCCGAGACGGTGGAACGTCTCAGCGCCGCGCTACGTGCCGAGAAGTCTCGGGCGAGCGCGCTCGACGCGTTGAAACCCTCGGAGTTGTCGTCACGCGCCTGGACGGACGAGGAGTTCGTGTCTGTGGTGCGTTTTGGCAAGCGTGCGACCTCCGAAGCGGCGTGTGATGCCCGAGCGGCGCAGTTCGCGGCCAACACCGTCGCAGACACCATGCGGCTTGAACTTGTGAAGGCGCTCGATCGTCGCTCCGAGAGCGCTCCCTACGCATGTCTGTCCCGGCTCTACTTCGAAGACAAATTGCCGCAAGAGGACGTCCGCACCGAGCTCGTCGAGTTTTGGAGCGATGCCGCCAATTGGACCGGAAACGCGCGTTTGGTGGCCGAAGTTTTGGAGCGTTTCCGAACCACCCGCGTGCGTCCTCAAAGCCCAGCCTTTGACCGTTGGTTGCGCGCCTGCGGCTTGAACTTCGACTACGAAGCCAATCCAGCCTGCCTGCAGTTGATCAACCAGCTGTCGCCAGCGCAGGGTGGGGACCTCGTGTTGACCGCGATCAAACACATGGAACAGCCGGGCTTGGAAAAGGACGACTATATCAACCTGACGGGCTCGATTGGGCGCCTCGCACGCAACGGACAGCCACCGGCGTTCAAAGTGACCCAGACCCCGGCGTTGCCCGACTACGACGTCGACTTCCGACAGGCCGCGGTCTTCTTGCTGTGTCGTTTCACCAACTCACCCGACGACGACATTGCATTCGCCGCCGCCGAGGAACTGACCAAGACGGCACATTTTGCAGCACGCTCTTACGACCGCAACGTGCTGCTCCGGTGGCGAGAAGGCTGCCGGCTCGCCTTCACAGGCGAGAGCGAGAACGTTCCCAATGCACTGCTCGGGGTGTGGAACGGCGAGGAAGGAACGCCACCCGATTATCGCCTTTCGACTGAGGTGGCGGGAGGCTATTGCGCCGTCGAAGAAGGCTATCCAAGCTGGTACTGCGGCTCGAAGCTGTTCCTTGGCAAAGGTCCGTTGGACAAGGCGCTCGAGGACGTTTTCGTAAAAACCGCCTGGATTGAGTGGGTGGATAAATAAATGTGCTTATCGTTCAAGGTTCTATGGAGAACGTTTTGAGAAAGTCTATTTGGTGTATCGCGTTGGTCAGCTTGGCGCTGTCGGCCTGCAAGGACGACGAAAAGCCTCAAAGTCCGCCGGAGATCGGTGACGCCAAGATCACCTGCAAAGACCCACGTCGTGGCGGCGAGTACCCCGAGTTCGGTGAGATCGCGATCGCGATCACAGATCCCGAACGCGATCTCGTACCTTCGAGCATCAAAGGCACCATCAACGGCATTGCGATGACGGGATTCGTCGATCCCGATGCGGACGAGCGCTATTCGTGGTCGCCGGCGGTCGAGACCGAACCGCCCATGATCTGCCGCGGTGAGTTCACGCTCGTCGTCGAAGCAGCCGACCTTGGTGGGCGAACGTCGACCAAGACAATCACAGTGTCTCCATGAAATGAATGGCGGGTCTGGTGTGGTTTTGCCCACGCTGACACAGGAGAGCGAGCATGGCCTACGAGTTTGACTTCCAACAGTACGTGGATCGAAAAACGACACCCGGCGGCGGCAAGGCCGAGCGCGGCGGTTTTGGGGACTACGCGTTTTCCGGCGACCTGCGCGTCCTGCGCCAGATTGAGCGGTTGACCCCCGTTCGCATGGTCGTCGAAGCCACCATTCGCTTGTGGAAGTCGTTTCAGCGAAACGAACTCTTGGGCACGTCGGTTAAGCTGAGCCGCCGACAGTTTCCACAACTGTTCGACCTTGTTGTGGGGTGTGCCGAAACCCTCGATATCCCCGTGCCGACGGTTTACATTGCCCAAAGCCCTGACATCAACGCAGGCACGTACGGCACCAATCAAGAGTCGTTCATCCTTCTGACCAGCTCCATCGTTGACACCATGAGTGACGACGAGTTGAAGTTTGTCATCGGCCACGAGTGCGGACACATCCAAAACTCGCACGTCGTCTACCACACGGCTGCACGGTTTATGTCGAGCGGCGTCGGCGTCTATCTCAAATATGCCAGTCTGCCCGCTTCGGTGGCACTCAATTCGTGGTCACGTCGCGGCGAGATCACCTGCGACCGCGCCGGCATGGTGTGTGTCAAAGACGCTGACGTGGCGATGTCGGCCATGCTTAAGCTCGCGCTCGGAAAATCCTTGTCGGAGTCTGTGGACCTCGACGAGTACATGAACCAGCTCAAAGAGCTCAAACAAGGCGTGGGACGTTTTCAGGAACTGTTCGCGTCGCACCCCTATTTGCCCAAACGTGTTGAGGCCATGCGCCTCTTCGCCCAGAGTTCGTATTTCAAGGCCCTTCGGGGCGAAAAAGGTGGCCGACCTCTCGACGAGATCGATCGGGAAGTCGAAGCCATTATTCAAGTTCTTTAAGGTTCGGGGTGACCCGAGACGCTTCTGCTCGATGCCGTTAGTAGAAAGGTACTGGTTCGCTGTTCATCACGGAGCCGACACCACCGGGATTTTCGCAGAGCTGCAATGGAAGACCTGATGACGCAACACGCTACGATGCCCAAACACACCATAGGGTCGACATTGAGCGACCTGTTCAGTGTGTCCCTGGAGCATGGATGCAAGGTTGCTGAGCAACTTCCTGATAACGCTCGGCTTAACGGTGGTCATGACAACGTGAAGCCGCGGACAATACACAGGGCCAAAGCGAACGCGCGCATCGAGCGGAATTTTTTTGAAGGCAGGACATGACCGAGAACAACGAAAACGCCCAAGAAGCCCCCGTTGAGACGACGGCTGCCACCCTGCCGGTGACAGTCGCCAACGTCGAAGACATGTTGACCGAATTGGGCGAAATCGCACGCGAGACAGGGTTGGCCACGTTGGGCCGAGAGATCGTCGAAGAGCGCATCCCTTCGTTGCAAAAGGGCCGCATCACGGTGGTTGTGCTCGGCGAATTCAACCACGGCAAGTCGACGGTCGTAAACGCGCTGCTTGGTGAGGAAGTCCTGCCGATGGGCATCACACCCACAACCGCGGTGATCACGCACTTGGTCCACGGCGACAAGGCTCGTGCAACCGTGAAACCCCCAATGGGGCAGCCCGCCTACGACATCGAGTTCGACGAGATCGAAGCCGTCGTCAAACATGTCGAGGAGTCCAAAGCCGAACCCGAATACGTCGAGATCGAACACCCCAACCCCTTCCTCGACAACGGTTTGGTGCTGGTCGACACGCCCGGGGTCAACGATATCTCTCGGCAGAAAGTCGAGATCACCTACGGATATCTGCCCCGCGCGGACGTCATCATCTATGTGCTCGATGCGACGCAGGTCCTCAAGAAGAGCGAGGTGATGTTCATCAAGGACCGCCTCCTTAAGGCCAACCGAAATCGCATTCTCTTTGTCTTGGGCAAGATCGATGCGCTCTCTCCCGAGGACGCCAAGGAGGTCGAGCTCTACGCGCGTGAGCGCCTCACGGCGTTGATTGGACCCGTCGAATTGTTCGCGTTTTCAGCCCGCGACGCATTGGTCGCGCGCAAAGCGGGC
Organism: bacterium; assembly: GCA_041390025.1. Taxonomy (GTDB): domain Bacteria; phylum Myxococcota_A; class Bradymonadia; order Bradymonadales; family Bradymonadaceae; genus JBFFMO01. The sequence goes on along the minus strand of JAWKQR010000003.1, from coordinate 92,587 downwards.
AAAGCCCCGTCGGACGCGTTTCTCAAGTTTGAGTCCTACGTCACCGAGTTCCTCAACGACCAGAGGGCCTACATCATCTTGGACAGCGCGCTCAGCGGTGGGATGCGTGTCTCGGCCCTGATCGAGCAGAACCTGGGCATCAAGCGTCAGGGTTACAAACTTGAGGCCGATGAGCTCGAGACGCGTATCCAAGCCGTGCACAAACGTCTGGAAGAGTCGCGCAAGCTCATCTCCGAAAACATCGACCACATCGACAACACCGTGGGCGACATCGCTGCGGCCGCGCGCCACAACCTGCGTACGTTCACCCAAGCGTTCGCCGAAGCCCTACCTGTCGAGATCGAACGCGCCGATGCCAAAGACGTCAAGCGCTACCTTCCGCTGTTCATCCAAGACACGTTCAAGGAGTTCATCGAAGGCGAAGGGAATCAGATCGCGAAAAACCTAGAGGACTTGGCCGAGGAGATCATCGAGGTCACCAACGCGTCGCTCCGCGAGACCGTCGAGTCCATCCGCGACGAACTTGGGATGGGTGGGGACCTTGACCTCGAGGTCGACACGATTGCCTACGACGTCGGCGTGTTTGCGCTCGGCGCCTTTGGTGTTTCGGTGTTTTTCATGGCCAACATGCTCGTGGGCGGCCTGTTGACCTTGGCCGCGCCGGTTTTGGCGTTCTTCCTCAAAGACAAGGTCGACACCAAAATCAAAGAACGTGCGCGCGAGGAAGGCGTGCGCTCGGTGCAGATCGCCGGCGAGAAGATCGAAGAAGAGATCCTCAAATTCATCCACGATTACGGCGCAAAGCTCCGAACGTTCGTCGAAACGGCAGGCGACCGATTGTATGGACAGATCGAAGAGGTGCTCGAACAGATCCAGAAGGAGCGTGCATCGAACACGAGCCAAGAAGACCTGCTGACCCAAGTAGAGAAGCAGCTCGAGGCAACACGCCGCGTGTCGAGAATGATTCAGACGGCGCGCGACCGGTTGTCTCAACATGTCGCCGCGCACGCGGACGAAAACGCAGCCGCCGAATAGCTTATTGATAATTCGTTATTGATTACTAGTTTTCTTTTTCAGAACTTGCTAAGAGATACGAAGCAAGCAAAGAGGACGACGTGATTGCATTGTTGAGAGTTTGGTTGAAGGTGGGCGCAGCATGGATGGCTGCGCTTTACCTGTTTGGCCATCTCGCAGCATTCATGCACACCACATTGGAGCGCCACGTTGTGTGCTCTGAGCACGGCGACCTGATGCACGCCGACGGTGCGCCCGACGACGCGCACGCGCAGTCGACCACGCAAGACGTCGTGAATCTCAAAGCCGCTCATCCGGCAGGTCCGGGCCACCAACACTGCACGTCCGCGCACCTGTTGACGTTCGCACGTGTCATCACACAAACCGAACCGCTCGTGTTGAGCGAACCGTTTTTGGTCGAGCCGGAGTTCGCCTGTTATCATGCGGCGACCCCGATTCGTGGACCCACCGTCCATGTTTACCGCTTCGCTCCTAAGACCTCCCCACCCATCGCCTAACCCAATGCCCATTTAGGGCAATTGTCTGGGTTAGGCGTGCCTTGCGCGCGCCACAACAGTGGTCTCGGAATTCGTTCCGATGCGAGGTTTATCGTGAAATTACAATGTGTCGTGAGCGCCAGCTTGGTGCTCACAGTGTGCTCGTCTGTAGCGTTCGCGCAGGATGTCGAGCCCGTTGCCGCGCCTTCGGTTGAGGAGGCGCAATCACAAGTGGAGCAAGCCGTTGTCGAGGCGGAGACGACGCCCGAGCCCCCGGCCAATGCGCCCGTGCCGACCGAGGCACCCGCGGACGAAGGGGCCGAACTCTCGGCCGAAGAGTTCGCCGCCATCAATGCGTCCCTGGCCGCAGACGCTCCCGTGGATTCCGCGCCCGCCGTGCAGTCTTCCGGTGGCGCTGCGAGCGCGAATCCGGACATTTCGTTGATTCTGGATGTTGCCGGGGCGTACTTCTCGGACACCCCAGATGTCCGGAGGACATGATCAAACCACACAGGCGTCACGCTGCAGCAACTTGAGATGCACGTCGCATCCAGCGTGGACCCGTTTTTCAAGTTCGATGCGAACATTGTGTTCGCGCAGTTTGGTGTCGAGGTCGAAGAGGCCTACTTCACCACGTTGGCGCTGCCCGGAAATCTTCAGGTCCGTGGTGGGCAATTCCTGACACCGTTTGGTCGGATCAACCCCACTCACCCGCACTCGTGGTCGTTCCTGAACCAGCCGTTGGTCAATGGAAAGTTCTTCGGCAGCGAGGGCAGCCGAGGGCTTGGGGCCGAGGTCTCTTGGCTCAGTCCCTTGCCGTGGTACGCGGAGGTGGTTGGTTCGGCAACCGAGGGCGTGGGCGAGTGTTGCGCCCGCTCATTCTTTGGCGCGGACGATCTGGGAATCCAAACTCCCGCCGACCTGCTCTACACCACGGCACTGAAACAGTTTTTCCCCATCTCCGATGACTTTTCGGTGATGTGGGGTCTCTCGGCGCAGTTCGGCCCAAACCCTACCGGTAAGGACAACCGCAGCGAGATCTATGGCACAGACCTCTACCTGCGCTACCGCCCAGTGGACGCAACCGATATGGAGTCGGTGAGCCTTCAGCTGGAGGCGATGGCGCGTAAGCGTCAAGTCCCCAATGACGTGTTGAACGACGCGGGCGGTTACGCGGACCTCGTCTGGCGTATGTCCAAGAGTTGGGAGGCTGGGGTCAGGGCAGAGTACGTCACCGGGACTGAGGGTGACTACCTGGACCCGACTTGGACCACCGCGCGCACCCGGGGGTCTGTTCAGGCGACTTTGTATCCATCCCACTTTTCAAGAATTCGACTGCAAGGCCTCGCTGACCATCCTGCCGACCAAGATTGGTACTGGGGAGTCATGCTGGGTTTTGAGGTTTTGGTCGGCGCCCACGGCGCCCACGCTTATTAGGAGCTACCATGCGACTTTTACTCGCCCTTTTGTTGACCCTTGTCGCGCTGCCCGCCCAAGCCTTGACCGTCGTCGCATCGACATCGGACCTCGCCGCGATCGCGCGCGATGTTGTGGGCTCTGACGGTGAAGTGGTTGCGATGTCAAAGGCATCTCAGGACCCCCATTACGTCGACGCCCGACCGAGCCTTACACTTGCGTTGAACAAAGCCGACCTTGTGTTGGTCAACGGCCTCGAGCTTGAGGTCGGTTGGCTTCCGACGTTGCTGACCAACGCGCGCAATACCAAGGTGCTTCCGGGTTCGGAGGGTTATTTTGACGCATCGACGTTCGTCAACCTGCTTGAAGTACCCACCGGCAAGATCGACCGCGCCCAAGGCGACATTCATCCGGGCGGCAACCCTCACTTTTTGCATGACCCAAGGGCGGCAGCGAAGGTCGCGGTCGCGCTCGGTGACCGACTGGCCAAGCTGGACGCCAAACACGCCGATGCGTTTCGTGCGCGCGCCAAAGAGTTCGCTCAGAAGGCTGATGGCCTTGCGTCGACATGGAAGTCAAAGTTTGACGCCCTGCCGGCAACCTCGCGAAAAGTGGTCGCCTACCATGCCTCACTGCCGTACCTGTTCGATTGGCTTGACCTGCATCAGGTCATCACAGTCGAGCCCAAGCCGGGCATTCAACCCAACCCCGGTCACGTCGCCAAAGTCCTAAAGGCAATGCGAGAAAGCGGGGCCCATGTGGTGGTGCAAGAAGCCTACTACCCCACAAAGACTTCGCAAACCGTGGCGCAGATGGCCAAAGGGCACGTTGTGGTTATCCCCGGCGGCGCCGAGCCAAACGAAACCTATCTTCAGCGGGCCGATCGCACGGCCAAGGAGGTCTACGATGCCCTCAAGAAGTAGCTGGTTGCTGGTTTTATTCATGATTGCGCCTGCATGCACGTTCACAGACGGAAGCCCTTGGGGCCAAGTCGACATGAACGTCCAGGTCGGTTTTGATGACGCAGGTCGTCAGAAGTCGGACGGGCTGCACACGTCCAAAGATTATGTTGTGGTCCTCGATCGGCTCGACGTGGACTTGGTCGCGGCCGTCATCAACACATCTGCCGACAGTGTCACGCTGTCGTTTGATCCGGCGTCGCCACCCGACGGCTACGGCCTATGCCACAATGGGCACTGCCATGCCGACGATGGCCGCCTGGTGGACTATGCCGACATCGAGGCCGAATTGGCCGGCGGAGCGGCAACCGGACAGGCGTTGGTGCAGGTCATTGACGCAACGCCCAACCTCTTGGATGGCTCGACCGTCGCGCTCGGCGAGTGTGCGTCAAACTGCGAGCTGGGCCGTGGGTATCTGCAGACCGTTGGGCTGCAGCTTGGAACCCTCAGCCTCGCTGGTCGTGTGTTCGACAAACGTGTTCCCTCGCGGCTACCCGATGAAGGTGTTCCGGTCACCGGCACATTCGCCCTGGACACGACGTTGTCAGAAGCGATCGGTGCCGAGGTGGGGCGTGATGAACCTGCAGGCATCGACCTCGACGTGCGCTTAACAGCCGCGGCGCCTTTCCTTGATGCACTGGATTTCGCAGCGCTTGTTGAGGACGGAAGTGTCGCGTTGGAGCGACTTTCCGCTGAAGAACGCGCCGCATTTATCGAAAAGACCCGACAAGAACTTAACCTCGACGTCACCGTAGAACGTCGTGAACTGTAAGGAAAAACCATGAAGAAAGTTGTTTTGGCATCCATTCTTATGTTTCTCGTTGGCGCATGCTCCGAGGACGAACACGACCACAGCACGGACGGTACGGAATCCGTCGAGGGCGAAGCGTGTGAGCACCTCGCCGAGGGACCCTTTCAGGGCGTAACGGCGGTGGCCGATGCTGCAGGAACCCTCGAGAACACGGCGTATGAGCATACCCGCGTCAACATCGCACTCACGGATGTGGATGGCGGCAAAGGTGGTTTTGCGTCATTCGAAGCCGACGGAGAAGGCGACTTCTACTTCTTCTTGAGTGCCAACGTACCGCTCAAGATCCTCGACGGCAGCGGGGCGGAAGTTCCCATCGAATCGACCACCACTGGAAGCGAGTTGTGCACAGACATCGCTGTGACGCACGTCGTGGAGCTCGCCGTGGGTACCTACACCCTGGAGTTTGGGCCGACCACCGAGACAACCGTCGGTTTGGTCCATGAGCTCGCGGGTGCGGAGCACGTACACTGATGACGGCCCTGATTCAGGCACAGGAATTGTCGGTTGGGTACGTGCGCAAGAGCATCCTGCCGCCGGTCTCATTTCAGGTCGGCGAAGGGGAGGTGTGGGGCATCATCGGTCCCAACGGGAGCGGCAAGTCCACGTTGCTTAAGAGCCTCTTGGGGATTTTGCCCCCTGTCTCCGGAAAGATCACCCGCGCACCAGGCCTGACCATCGGTTATGTTCCGCAGCGCACGCGGCTTGACCTCGCTGTTCCAGCGCGTGTGATCGACGTGGTGCGCGGCGGGGTCGACCGCGATTGGTCGTTTGTGAATCTGTTGCATATCCGACGTCACAGCGAGGCTGTAGAACGCGCGATGCGGGACACACACGTCTTGCCGCTGGCCAATCAGCAGTTTGCAACACTCAGCGAAGGTCAAAAACAACGCGTGATGATTGCACGGGCACTCGCCAGCAACCCGTCGTTGCTCGTCCTCGACGAGCCCACCAGCGCGATGGACGCGGGCGCGGAACGCAAGATGTTCGAATTGTTGGGGGAGTTACGGGCGTCTCGCAAGATCGCCGTGTTGCTCGTAAGTCACCATCTGCCGGTGTTGGGCGAGTTTGCCACGCATGCGGTTTACGTCGACCGGGACGAGCAGTTCATCGAACCCGGTGACATCAACCACGTGTGTGAGTGCTCGCACTGCGTCTCGCGTTACGGCCACGTACTTCATAGGCATGACCATGGATGATTTAACGGTTTCGATGTTCTTTGAATCCTGGGAGCTGTTCCGGGAGCCCGTGCTTGCCGGTGTGATGTTGGGTGCGCTGCTTGGGATGCTGGGCGTCTACGTCGTCATTCGTCGTATGGTGTTCTTCTCGGCCGCATTGTCCCAAGTGGCCGGGGCTGGCGTGGCGCTGTCGTTCTGGGTCAAGGTGATGGTAGGCGCGTCGTGGCTCACGTCACCGTATCTGGGGGCCGCGGCGACGTCGCTGGTGGCCGTGGGTTACATCATGGCGCATCGCGATGAAGAGTCTGCCCGCCGCGACAGCGCCTTGGGTCTGATCTACCTGGTGGGTGCGGCCGGAACGCTCGCGATCGGCACACGCATTGTTCAAGAACTCCAAGACATCGAGTCTTTGTTGTTTGGGTCTGCGGTGGCTGTGCTGCCCGAGGATTTTCAGATGGTGCTGTGGACCACGACTGTGATTGCCGCGATCCACCTGTGGTGGCATCGCGGGTTTGTGATCGTGTCCATCGATGCGCAAGACGCCACGGTTCGCGGTCTTCCGGGGCGCGCCTTGGAGTGGGTGCTGTTGCTCTCGCTCGCGGCCGCGATTGCCGTGAGCACACGCGTCATCGGTGCGCTGCCAACGTTTGCGTTCTCGGTGCTGCCCGCGATGGCAGCCCTCAAGGTTGCACCAAACGTAGGTCGCGCGATGGCTATCGCAGCCGTATTCGGTGCGCTCGCGGGTTTTGTGGGTTACGCGTTTGCGTTTTTGTATCAACTGCCGGTCGGGGCGAGCCAAGCGCTGGTCGCGGCAGTGATCGTGGCCGTGATGAGTCTGGTCGGGCGCGCGCTCGAAGCGGTGGCGCGGATTACGCCTTCGGCTGCACCTGCTGCGTGATGTGGTCGATGAGCTTCTTACTCTCGGCCGTCAAACGGGTAAACGCGACACCCATGCCTTGGTTCCCCGGCGAGTTGTCGACGCGCACGACCTCGCCTTCGCCCTCGACGGTCTCGAAGTCGTCCACAATCACCGAGAACTTCAGCGTCACACGCGTCCCGACGGGCAGTGGATTCTTTGATCGAATGAAGACGCCACCTTGTGAGATGTTCGTGACATACTCCGCGATGAACTCATCGATCGTATTGAACTCTTGATTGATGGCCGTCCGGTTGTGCTGACGTAGGTCGTCGTCGGCCGAAAGCTCCTCGATCTTGCCGTCTTCGCTCATCTTGCGTCCTCGCTGTTCCAGTGAAAAAAGAGTACAACGATGGATACGTGATTGGCCAGCGGAAGCGAATCGGTCATTGGGCAGGGATGGTTGGTTGACAATTCACCCCGCAGTTTTCTAGGATTGCGCCGACTTATGCGGTCTTCAACGCCGTCAGTGGTGCGTGGATCTTGGGAAAAACGCCCTGCTTTGTTTGAAATGGATTGATGTGGACGGTGTGTTGATCACCGAACGACTCGCCAGTAACTCTGGCGCGATGGACAAGCGGGCAGATGAGCGAACCGGGTATTCTCCCTAATCCAATCCCCTTCGGGAAGTACTACCTACTTGAGCGAATCAACGTGGGTGGGATGGCCGAGGTGTACAAAGCGAAGGCTTTCGGCGTGGAAGGCTTCGAGCGCCTTCTTGCGGTCAAAAAAATCTTGTCGTCCATCGCTGAGGACGAGGCGTTCATCAACATGTTCATTGATGAAGCCAAGATCGCCGGCGGGCTGAACCATCCCAACATTGCGCAGATTTTCGACCTCGGCAAAGTCGACGGGTCGTACTTCATCGCGCTCGAATACATCGGTGGCAAAGACCTCAAGACCATCTTCGAGCGGTCACGTCGCATCGGCGAAAAGGTCAGCATTCCCCGCGTTTGTTACCTCATCATGAAGGTGTGCGAGGGCTTGGCCCACGCGCACTCCAAGAAAGACGCCCAAGGCAAAGAGCTCCACATCGTGCACCGCGACGTCTCGCCGCAGAACGTGCTAATGTCCTACGAAGGCGAAGTCAAGATCATCGACTTTGGGATCGCAAAGGCGCAGGGTAAGACCAGCCAGACTCAGGTCGGCATCCTCAAGGGCAAGTTCAGCTACATGAGCCCCGAACAGGTTCGTGGTCTGCACGTCGACCACCGAAGCGACCTGTTCAGCCTAGGCATCGTGCTCTACGAGATGCTCACGCTTGAGCGCTTGTTCCTTGGGGAGAGCGACTTCGACACCCTCGAGAAGATTCGCAAAGTGGAGATGAGCCCCCCCTCGCTCTACAACCCTCACATCCCCAAAGAGCTCGAAGACATCGTCCTCAAAGCGTTGGCTCGCTCGCCGGAAGACCGGTTCCAGACCAGCTATGAGTTCGCCGACGCGCTTGAGCGCTTCATGCGAAACCAAGGTTACTACTACACGAACAAAGATCTCGCGCAGTACATGAAGGAAGCCTTCAACGCCGACATCGAGTTCGAGAACAAGAAAGGCGAGTACTACCGTAGCCTTAACCTCAAGCCGCTTGAGCCCTCGCAACATTCGACGCCGTCGCATCACGTGAACGGGACGCCCACACTGCCTGACGATTCGGGCCTGAGCTGGGGCGAAGAAGAGATGGAAACCCAGATCTTCGACCGTATGGATCCCGAAGAGCTCAACGACGCCGACATCGTCTATTCGTCTGACGCCGCCAACCCTGAGCTGCCCACCGTCGAGTATGACCGCTGGCGAGGCGACGGCTTCTCGTTTGACGACGAGCCGCCAAGGCCCGCACGTGGCAAACAGCCCACCGCACAGTTGCCCGTCATCGAGCCTCGCCGCGGACCCGTCAACACAGTTCCGGGTGTGCGACCGGTCAGACGCCAACGCCGTGTCTCGATCCCCGTGGTGATCGCCGTGTCGCTGGTGGGTATCGGCATCGGCTTGTTTGCGATGCAAACGATGCTCGCGAAGGCCGAGATCCAGATCGAGACCGAGCCAAAGAGCGTTCAGGTGTGGATCAACGGCACCATGGTGCACGATGGCGACACCCCGTTCCATTACAGCGTGGCACCCGGCGAGACGACCATCGAGCTCAAGCGCGAAGGGTTTGTCCCGGTCAAGATGACCGAAAACCTTGAGCGGAAGACCTACCGCCTAAACGAGGCGCTCGGAGCTGCAACACCCTACAGTTTGCTGGTCAAAAGCGACCCACCCGGCGCGAAGATCACCCTCAACGGCAAGACCCTAGAAGAAGTCACTCCGTTTACGATCAAGGACCTGAAACCCGGTCCCGTGTCTCTGAATGTGACCAAAGACGGATACTTTGCGGAGTCGAAGGACGTCGAGATCAAGGAAGGCGCCGCAGACTCGGTCGACGTTCGCATGCGCCCCGAAAAAGTCTCGCTGAAGGTCAATTCGGTGCCCGACCGTGCCGAGTACGCCATCTACGTTCAAGGATCGGCGGACAAGCTCTCGAGCGGGCGAACTCCAGATACCGTCAAGGATCTCGATGCGTCCAAGAAGTACAAAATCGTGATCGAACGCCGCAAGTACGAGATGTGGGAGGGGACATTTGAGCCCGGCTACGAAAAGGAGCCGACCGTAGAGGCGAACCTGCGTCGCACCGACGACACAGAACCGGCCGTCATCGCACGCGTGAATCCACCCAAAGTTGAGAAGGTCGAGAAGGTCGAAAAGGTCGAGAAAGTCGAGAAGCCCGAAAAGGTCGAGAAGGTTGAGAAAAAGGATCCTCCCAAGTCGGACGAACCCGCAGGCACCGGTATCTTGAACATCGCGTCAAAACCCGTGGCGCGGGTTTACATCGACGACCAAGACACGGGGCGCTACACCCCGCTGATGAACTTCAAGATCAAATCGGGCAAACATAAGATCAGCCTGAAAAATCCGGACTTCGGCCTCGATAAGACCTACTATGTCGATGTGTCGGCAGGTGAGACGAAAAAGATCATCAACAAACCCTGACATGTCGGTTCCCCGGCCAGGTGGTATTTCGTGAACAACGGGCAGAGCGTCACCGTCTCGGACTACACCAGCTACTGCGCTGTGTGCACGTCCTTGATCCGCGTGGACGCCGAAAAGTGTCCTGAGTGCGGGACGCAGTTGCCCCAAGTTGGGTGGGCGAAACTTGAGGGGTCTCCCTATCCTTGGCTAGGCCGAGTGCTCAAGGGACGCTACCTGCTCAATCAGTTCTTGGGGGATGGTGCGACGGGCTACGTCTACCGCGCCCAGGCGATGCAGATTCATCGCCACTTCGCGGCAAAGATCGTGGATACACGCCGCTACGGGAAACCCGAGTTCGAACAAGAGCTGCTGCGCCGCTTCCGTATGGAGGTCGAGGCGATGAGCCGGATGCGCAACCCTCATGTGGTCAACATCTACGAAGCGATGCAGCTGCAAGACAATATCTTTGTCTTGGTGATGGACTTCGTCGACGGCCGCACCTTGCAAGACCTGCTTGAGCGCGTGGGGCGCATCAAATATCAAAGGGCCTTTGACATCGTGCGCCAGATCGCCAACGGCCTGTACGAAGCGCACAGTCTGGGTTTCATCCATCGGGACCTCAAACCCGACAACATCATGATTGAGCGGCTGCCGGCCGCCGGATTTTTCGCGCGTGTGTTGGACTTTGGCATCGTGCACATGATGGACTCGGTCGCCGACACCGCGGGATTTCGCGGTACGCCGCTGTACGCGAGCCCCGAACAATGTTTGGGCGACCCCAAGATCGACCACCGCAGCGACATCTATAGCCTTGGCTGCGTGTTCTTCCACCTGCTGACCGGCGCTGCACCGTTTCCTGGGACCGAGTCGCTGCGAGTCATGGACGCGCACGTCAACGAGCCAGCCCCGTCGATTCGTGACGTCCTGCCCAACTCACGAATCCCTGATTCGATCGACCTCTTGCTGCAGAAGATGCTCGCAAAGGATCCTGCCGCTCGGCCGCAAAATATGCAGGAGGTGATCCGCGCGATCGACCGATTGATGGCCGAACCGCAGCTCGAAGAACAGACGAACGAGCAGTCCCCCGGCCAGATTTACCTCGACACGGACTCGGTGGTCTTCGACCTCTCGCGTCGTGTCGAAACCGGGGACTTCCCAGCGGCGTCTCTGGGTGAGGCGTCGTCGTCGAGCTCCACCCGCATCGTGCGGCCCATCATCGAGGTGCACCTGCCCGAAGCGGTCAGGAACGAGGTGACGGGCTTTACGGCCACCACGTTAAGTCGCAACGGGGAAATTGCCGCAGCCGCCGATCAGTTAAATCGCCTGCACGTGCTAAGCCTGAAGAACGACGGCGTGTTCATGACGCTCAAGGCCGCGCCCGCCATGGTGACGGCCGTGTGCATCGACACGACGTCCAAACGCCTCTTTGCCGCAGATATCAATGGCGTCGTGTATCAGTGGGACAGCGACGACCCCGGAAAGCCCGCAAAACGGTTGTTTGAATCCAAAGACCGTATCTTCGCCCTCGCGTTCGATCCCAAGACAAACCGATTGGTCTGCGGGTCCGAGAAGGGCCAGATTCTATTGCACGACATCAACAAATCCGTGACGTCGCTCATCGTCGAATCTGGCGCGTCGATCAGTGCGTTGGCTGCGTCCCCTACGGAAAATAAGGTGTTTGTGGGATACTGGGGCGGAGAACTTGAGGTCGTGGACCTGCATTCAAAACGAGCCAAAAAACTCGATGCGTTGCCCTCAAACCCCGTCTCGATGGTGATTTCAGACGATGGCTACATTGCAGCCGTGCTCGACGAGTCCAAACACGTCCGAATCCTGTCGTTGATTCATGGCTCGTCCTTCTTCGAAATCACCGCTGAGGTGGCCCATCTGCGGTCGCTCGCGTTCGACAAAAATTCCCAATTGCTCGGCATGGGAATCCAAAAGACGTCGGTCACCCTTTGGGACATCCGAAATCAAGCCGCGATGCACCACCTCTAGTTTGTGCTGTCGCTCACGGTCCAGCCGATCGTTTCGCTCGCTGTCAGATCATTGTGATCCACCGCCCAGATGGGTTGCACAACCGGCGCCACGCCGAGTGAATTTTTGCGGGCTTGGGCAAACAATTGAGCCTCAATGACCGTGCGAAAGGCCGGTCGTGTGATGCGTTTTCCAGACAAAGCCGCAAGCCACGGCAAAATCGACTGCAATTCAGAATGTGGACTTTCAAACTTTGGAGCCATCGTTGACCTCTTCAACCTTAGGACGCGCCGAATCTGGGCACGAATTCAACGCCGTCCAGCGTAAATTTTGATCGAATCTGGCACGCTCCGTGCCGCCCGCGCAGGTGCATAAATACTGGCTGTTCGCGAGGTCGCCCACGGTGTAGAGTGATCGAAACTGGTCTTCGTTCTCAGGGGTGGGTGCAGTGTCGGACCAACAGTTGGCTTTTAATCTCGCACGAATCGTTCATCGTCTGATGTCAGATTCTCGTGGCTGGAGGATCGACCAATTGATGTCAGAGCTTGGCATCAAAGATCGAACCTACAGAAAATATCGAAAGATATTGATGGAGCAATTTGCCCCCTTCATGAATGAAGGTGGCGATTCCATCGTGCACGAGGTTCTCGACGGCGAGGCGAAGTACCTGCGTTTGGTCCATGGGAAGGAGCTCGAATTCCATGACGATTCTTTTGTGGGCCGGGTCGCCGCGCTTCATTTTTCGCAGCAATTGCTCGAGTTCGTGGGGCAAACACCCATTGGAACCGCCACCAACGAGCTGATGGCCGATTTTCGCGCACGAATGCGCGAGAGAAAGCAGTTTCTCGACGACGTTCTGTCGAACGTCGACCGCATGTTTTACCAGTTGCCGGACGCGCCCAAAGACTATTCGCGCAAGCAGGAGGTCATTCAAGGTTTGCTCGACTGCCTGATGTTTCGTCGAGCGGCGAAACTTGAGTATTCATCCGCGTCTTTTGCGGAATTGGTCTTCGAGATTGAGCCTTACACCTTGGCCGTCTACCGAAGCGCGTTGTACCTAATTGGTCGCGGAATTGACGGAGAAATTCGAATTTACGCGGTGGACCGCATTACACGGGTCACGAAGGTAGCGCGCCGGTTTCAGTACCCTTCAGCCGCCGTTTATCACCCCGAATCCTACACGGAAGGCAGTTTCGGAATTTTCCGTTCGGATTCGACGCAACAAATTCTCTTTGAACTTCTCTTCGACGACGAGCGCTGGTTGAAATTGTATCTGAAAGAACGCCGGTGGCACCCGACGCAAAGGTTTGAGGACCTTGAGGACGGCAGGTTGCGCATGACGTTTCGCGTCAACACCGACGTGGAGGTGTGGCCGTGGATCCGACAGTTCGGTGACAAAGTTCAGGTCATATCCCCGGTGCCCTCGACGCGCTAATCTGCGCGCCTTTGCCGTTTCAGCGCATCCCCTTATAGTGCGGTCTAACCGCCTTCTGGAGATCCCATGCACCCCATCAGCGTGTCGGACATTGGCGAATTTGTTCAACACAAATCCTGCCAACGCCGATTTCGGCTCGACCACCAAAACGGTGCGTTGTTTCAAAGCAGCGGACTCGCAATGGCCAGTGATGTCGACCCAGTGCTTCAGGCGTCGGGCCGACGTCGCGAAGAAGAGTGGGAATTGTCGCTTCGCCGCGCCGGGGTCATCGAGGTTGCGGAACCTTTTCCGGGCGAAAACGGCGTGGAGTGGATGGACTTTGTCCAGCAGCTCGATCTGCTCGATCCCAACGATGCGGGCTTCGCACGGGAAGTTGCGGTCGAAGGCAATGTCGGTGCATTCCAGATTCGCGGTCGGATTGACTTTGTCGTGGCCGGAATCAGCGACGGGCAACCCTACCTACGATTGGTTGAATGCAAAGCGAGTCGCCGCGACAAGACCTACCATCGCGTGCAGGCGGTGCTGTACCGCATCTTAGTGCGGCAACTGATTCATCAAATGCCCACCTTTGTCGGCGGCCTCCCAGTGGCGCCTGAGCACGTGAGTTGTTGCGTGGTCAGGGTTGACGAAGAAACACACGCGATTCAGTCAATTTTGGATGTGGTGCCCTTTGCGTCGGCGGACGCGATCGAGGCCGACGTTCGCCGGTTGCTGCAGGCAGAAGGGCTTTTTGACAACATTCTAAAGGCACCGATCGACGACCTTCCGTTCCAGCTTGAGGCGCGGTGTGACGCCTGCAAATACGCGCCGCACTGTTTTACGACGACGGCCAAACGGCGGGGATTGGAGCTCGTTGGGTTGCCACCCACCACCGTGCGAACGCTTCAACGCGCGGGGATTGCCGACATCGACGCCTTGGCTGATCTCGCGATGGATTCCGAAGAAGCCGCGCATGTGCGTTCGCATCCCGATTTTGTCGGTGATCTTGAGGCGCTGCACGTCCGCGCTCGCGCGCGACGAACCACGTTAAACGGGCCAGAAACGCCCAGCGTGGCCTGGATCCCGAACACCGGATTTGGCCAGTTGCCCGGACATGACGTGGTCGACCTGGGTGCGCATCCACGCTTGATCCGCGTGTTCTTGGGCGTGACGTACGACTACATTGAGAACCGCATCGTGGGGGTGGGCGCTCACGTCACGGACAGTCCGCGCTCTCTAGAAATGGCGGACCATGGGCCGGTCGAATTCGATGACGACAACCAGGCCAGCGCCCTGCGCGGGGTCGACGTCGTCGAGTTCAAACGCGCAGCCTGGACCGGCGACTACGCGATGGACAACGGTGCCGAGCTGGAGTTGTTGCAGAGTGTTTTCCGACAGATCGTCGATGCCATCGAGCTGCTCAGCCACGACAGCGAGATGGCCGCTGTGCACTTCTATGTGTGGTCGCGCTACGAACTGACGCAACTGCTCGAGGCCGCTGGCCGCGCTGGGACGGGCATGCTCGGGTCTCTGCGGGAGCTGTTTGGCTGCCGTGACAAGCTTGAGCAACTGATTTACTCGGCCCTGCAGTTTGATGTGATGACACGTTACGCCACGGCTTGGACGAGTGCCGGCCTCGTCCCGACCCTGTCGCTGCCGTGGAACGGTCGAACGTTCCATTGGCGCCGTGAGATCGGCGGGCGTCCCGTTGATCTTAGCCAAACGTTTCACGCCGACGTTTTTGATTTTGTGCAGAACATCGACGGGCAGTCGGTCGAAATTCGGGCCCACTTCGCCGACAACCTTCCCGCACCCTATTGGCATGCCTACTGGGGGACGCTTCCCGACGGCGCGGACGCCAAGCCCTACGAAGCGGCTCGGCAACCCTACGTCCTGCAGGAGTATTTAAGGGCACGTGTGCACGCCATTCGCTGGTTGGAAGAATCGATCCCGCACAAGAACACTGCGATCGTCAAGCGACCACTGGTCGTGCGCGATCTTCCGCGTTTTCGGCTGGCGACAGCGAACGCGGCCGAGGCGGCGATCGATTTCCTGCGATTTGATCAGCACATTGCCTACACGGACTGGGTGCGTGAGCACATGGTTCCCCCATGGGTCCGCGTGGCGAGCGGCGTGTCGGTGCCCGTGCGAAACCTCAGGGTCGTCGACAAATGGGGATCGTCGCTTGAAGGGGAGCTCGATCCGGGAACCTACGGTTTGTCGCTGGAGCGCCTTCGGGCGCGGTCTGGAATGGACGAGGGTGCGTTTGTCCGCCTGAACGAGGTCAAAGATCCGCACCAAGGCCTCTCGATGCAATCCCTTTCGTTTGGGCGCACCTGCCGCGTGTCCAAGATCGACTGGCACACGGGAAAGGTGTCGCTTGGGATCATTCGGTCGAACGAGGACGACACGTACATGCCCCGGAGCTGGAATTTCACCGACCGCTATCCGCCATTCAAGAACGCGACCCTCGACAGTTCTGTGGCCGACTTTGTAAGCCGTCGTGTGGAAGAGCGCCTGATCAACGGACCAGCCAAACGCCTGCACGCGCAAGGCGCACACGTCATCGAGTGGTTTGACCCCACCCGGCCCACGATCCCCTCAGCACCCCACCAGGCGACCGATGCCATTCGCGAGCTGCTGCACGGCCGGATGTCCGACAAGCGGATTGCGGTCGTTGAACGGGGTCTGAACGCACGCATCCAGCTGGTGCAGGGACCGCCTGGAACCGGCAAGACGACGTTAACCTCGTCCGCGCTACTAGCCCGCGTGCTGACGCTCAAAGCCCCTGGCATCGTGGTCGTCAGCGCAAATACACACACCGCGGTCGACACCCTTATGGAACGGACACACCAGACGCTGGTCCATTGGCCGCAGATGTCGCAGAGCCTGACCCAAAAAGGGCGCCGCCTGCGATTTTTCAAAGTGGGCGGCGACGGTGAGACGCCCGGAATCGAGACCCTCTCGACGCGGAAACAAGACGTTGACGGCCTCCGCGACCAGCTCAATCTGTTGGTGCGAGACGGTGTTGTGCCCATCGTGGGCGGCACAACGGGGGGCATCCTTAAGTTCGCGGCGACCGTGGGCGCTGGGCTCGATGGCTCTCGCGGCACCGGTTTCCAAGCGTCGCTGCTCATCGTCGACGAGGCGAGTATGATGCCCTTTGCGCACTTTCTGGCGTTGGCATCGCATGTTCACCCAGATGGGCAAATCATGTTGGCGGGCGACCATCGCCAACTTTCACCCATCGTCGCCCACGATTGGGAACGCGAAGACCGCCCTCCGGCTGTGCTGTATCATCCGCATGTCAGCGCGTTCACGGCCATCGAAGCGTTGGGAGCACAGATCGCCTCCCAACCCCGATCGGAGCAGAAAGTTGTCCGCGACGGGCTCGAGGTCACCTATCGTCTGCCCCGAGAAATTCGCGAGCTCATTCAGCCAATTTATCTTCAAGACGGGATCACGCTGCAGGCACCAGACGACGCAGCCGAACTGCCCGTGAAACGAGCACAATCGTTGTCCGAAACGTGGAAATCAGGGAGTCTGTTTTTGCTCCTACACGACGAATCCAATTCAAAAAACGCCAACAGATTTGAGGTCGCGATCGTCGAAATATTGTTGGGATCCGCGACCGATCTTCCGCGGCAATCCATCGCAGTCATGACCCCTCATCGTGCGCAACGCGCCGCGCTCAAGGACGCACTTGCGGAGTTTTCCGACAAAATTGCGATGATCGACACCGTCGAGCGTTTGCAGGGTGGAGAATGCCAAACGATCGTATTCTCAGCCACGGTCAGCGACCCCGTTGCCATTACACAGAACGAATCCTTTATCTTGGATTTAAATCGCAGCAATGTGGCATTTTCTCGCACCAAAGAGCGACTTTTTGTGGTGTGTTCGCAAGCCCTCTTGGACCATATGCCCGAGTCCGTCGAGGCGTACGAAGCCGCGATTTTGTGGAAGCTACTACGCCAACGTTGTACCAAACTGGTCACGCGTTTCGAGGTTGACGGCCGAGTGGTGCAGGTCCTAACCCCCTAATCAGTTAGGGCTTTGTCGGCGAGGCGCTGAGCTCGCGCTCGCGGGCCTGAACGGCCTTTACAAAGACGCGTTCGTCTTCGGTGAGATCCGAATTCCGAAACTTCTTGTTTGGATAATAATACCACTGTTTCGCGAAATGTTTTTTCAGGTCGTCACTCTTAAATTCGTACCCGTGCAGCGCAAAAACCGTGTTTCGTAATACCCGCAATTCCGCGGCCGACATTTTCGAATAATCGGTGCCTTCGAGCTCATAAAACATGATGTTGCGGATGTGGTCGCGGCTGCGGAAACACGCTTCGACGTCGGCTGTGGGCGTGTGGTCCTTTAAATCCCATTCCCACTTTGGACCCTCGGGTTTTCGTTTCAAGGTGCCTTTTTCGGGCGTAATTTTGAAAAAACTCTCATCCTGACAAGGCAACGATTCCGAATCGCCAAAAATCTCGATGTGCGACCGACCGATTTTACCCCCGTGCCACATGCCTCCGGTTCTCAGAATGTAGGACGGCCAAATGTACCCGCTGGAGTCCTGGGTGATGCCCTGGCGGTAGCTGTTGACGACCTTCACCGTCTGGCCAGGCTCGAACTTTGTGGGCCAGACATAGGCCCATTTGTAGTGCAGTTCGGGGAAGGCAGGGTTGGCCTTGACCGCCTGCTTTTCATAGGTGACAGATTTTCCGTCCACCTGCGTGGTAAAATCCCAGACCATCGGGTCGTTCTCTTTGACGTCTTTTGTGCCCTTGGGTTGTGTCGTCGGTGATTCGGGGTCGTAGGTGTAAAACGGAAAGCCCATCGTGATCTCGACGGGTTTTTTTCCAACATTTTTGAACGTAAATTCGACGCGCACCTCCCACGCCCAGTCGTTCGAGTTCTGGCGCATGACGATGTGTTCCTCAACCATCGCCACATCCGAGGTTTGAATCGGAAACAGGTCTCCCGGTGTGCCGCCCCATGCGGTGTCGTTGGCCCACGCGGGGGTGGCGACGAGCAAAATTAGAAATGTGAGCGACCTCATCGGATCCCTTTGGGTTGCACGCCAACACGTTTGAGCTCGTCCTCAAGCTGTCCGGACACCGCCAGTTGCGCCATTTTAAGATCGCCGCGTAGGGACCATACCGGATGACGAAAGGTCGCAGGCCGATTTTTCTCGATCAAAAAATGCCCCACCCAGGCGGCCCCATAGCCCATCAGGGGAGCCACCGCGAGCAATTTTGGACGTTTGGAAGCCACGGCGTACCCCGCCGTCGCGAGCGCGGCCAACGTGCCGGCGACATGCAATGCTCGGTTTGTGGGGTCGCTGTGTTCTTGCAGGTAAAAAGGCCAGAAATCCTCAAACGATTCGAACTCTTGACTCATCTTTGCTCCCGGATGAATGCGGCTGTTGAACCGCCGCTTGCGTTCCTGACAGGTCGGGCCATACTTCTGAGCATTGATTCATGCTTTGGAGACACTCATGCGCCTTTGGACCCTCGTCGGCCTGTTTGCCCTCGCTGCATCTTGCAGCGACGATAACGTCATTCGTGGCAACAACGACACGAACAACACCACAAACAACAACGCCACCAACAATGCCACAAACAATGCCACAAACAACATCGTTGGCGTGGCGTGCACGGCGAACGAGGACTGCACAGCACCACAAGCCACGTGCCAAGGCGACGTTGCGGTGCAGTATACCGGCGATGGACTGTGCGGCAGCGAAACCGGCATCTGCAACTTCTTCTTTGTGACCCAACGCGTGGACTGCAACGTCACCGTGCAGAGCTGCGAGAACGGGGCATGTGTCGATAACGCCTGCACAAACAAGGTGTGCGATACGCCGGCCGACCGATGCGAAGGCACAACCGCCGTGTTCTACGACGTACCCAGCCGTTGCAACGTCGACACGGGCGCATGCGTGAACAATGAATTGCGCGTGGATTGCGCCATACAGGGCGCTGAGTGCGTCGCGGGGACGTGTGTTGGGCAGTGTGTGGGTGTGATGTGCGACACCCCCCCGGCCCCGCGTTGCATGGGCACCGTGGCGATCACGTCTGGAAACGGCACGTGTGACCCCGCGAACGGGATGTGCAGCTACGAGGAGACCATGAACGACTGCGCCGACAACGGCATGGTGTGCCGTCAAGGGCAGTGCGTCGCGGACCTGTGCGCCAACGTGATGTGCCCACAGCCGCCCGACGTGTGTGACAACAACGTCGCCAAAGTCTACAGCGGCGTTGGAATGTGTCAGCCCGCCGACGGCATGTGCTCTTACGCTGCGGTCGAGGTCGCCACGGACTGCGGCGTCCAGACATGCATCGATGCCGCTTGCGTCGACACGCGGCCGGCAGCCGGTGAGCTCGCGATCGTTGAGGTCATGGCCGACCCAGAGGCGGTGGATGACACACTCGGCGAGTGGTTTGAGGTGATCAACACCACCAACCGGCCCCTGAATGTGGACGGACTGGTCGTCGAGGCCACCGGCGATACCCCCTACACGTTCGCGATCGGGGCGCTAGAGCTGATCCAACCAGGGGCGCGCTACGTCTTTGGCATCAACGACGACACGTTGACCAACGGCGGCGTGACGGTGGACCAAATGTACGTCGGGATCTCTTTGGAGGTTGACGACACGCTGTCGCTCAAACGCGGGACGGTGGTGATCGACACGATCACCTTGGACGCAACGTTCCCCGCAACCCCTGGGGCGTCGATCACCTTTGGCGATCAGTACGACGCGGTCGCGGACGACAACAGCCTCGCCACGTTTTGGTGTGACGCGACCACGGCATTGGGAACCGACTTCGGGACGCCAGGCGCCGCCAACGACACGTGCAACTGACATCGCCCCACGAACTTTGAAACTGGTATTGAAAATCATTTTCAAAATGCTAAAGTGTGCCGGACTGATGGACAGGAGGCACTCGATGGCGCGTGATCTGAATCGGTTCCAACACGTTGTGATGATTTGCCAAGGAAAGGACTGCAAGAAGGAAGGCTCGAAAGAGCTCGCCAAGGCCGTCAAAGACTGCGCCCGTGAGCTTGGCCTGCATCGCCACACGATGATCGTCAAAACCAAGTGTACGGGATCGTGCAAGTCCGCCCCGGTCATGTGTGTTCAGCCGTCGAATCAGTGGGTGGTCAAGGCGACCCCGCAAAGCGCAGCCGACGCGTTGCGCGCTGCGATCAAACCCATGCGATTGGTGGGTTAGTTTCGCCAAACGAGCCGACCGTTTCCGATGCCCGGAAACATCCCGTCGCAAGGGAGTCCCTGCACCAAGGACGCACGTGTCACTCGATCAGAACGCCCACATTTGGCAACCCGTCGTGTTGCCACTCGGGCTCGGGCGCTTGCAGACTGCCTGGCCGACACACGCGGGTCGCACCGAGCCGCCAAGCGACATCACGAAACCGCTCGTCATCGATCGACACCCCTTGGACATGATGACGCGCAATGGCCACCGCTGACGTGATCTGCTCGGCACGCTCCACGCGCACGACTTGAACCGCGTGCGGCGCGCGCCACGCTCCGTCGAGCGGTTGCGCCGACAACGTCACAAACCCATAGTGCGCGAGAAAAACTTCGGACGTAAATTCGGCCACGCCTAAGGCCTGTGCGCGCTGCCCGAGTCCGAGTTCCCCGGGCCGAGCGTCCCAGCAATTTTCGTGTTCCGCGATCTGTTCTGCCAGCGCCGCGCAAAAGGTTCGGGCATCATGATCCGAGCCCACAAACACGATCCCGCGCAGCGAAAAACACCCTTGTTGATGCCACATCACAACGTCGGCGGCATGCCCAACCGCGTCGAGCTTCGAGGCAAGCGCGATGGACACACGATGACCGTAACCGACCACGCGGGCGTGGTTGAGTTTTTGAAGGGCCGCGATCGTGTCGTCAGAGCCGCTCGCGACTACCACGTCGGCGTATATTTCGTCCTGACGTTCCAGACCAACTTCTTGCGCGAGCGTGCCGAAGTTCGTCCCCCGTCTAGAGGGTCGAAACGTGTTTCGCGGTACGCCGACGAGGTAGCTGTAGAGCAGCGGTGTTACACCCGCGCCGGGCAGCGCCGGCCACACGTGTTGGACATGCCGTGGAAGCCGCTCAACCGGGACGTTCTCGCGTTGGATTTCTCGAATAATCGCGTCGACGTTCCACGTGTGCTCGTGCAGACGAAACCCCGCATGAACCATCGGCTCGGGCCATCCATCGGCGACCACCGCTGCGATGGCCTCGCTGGACAAAAGCCGTGTCACCCACCCACGTGCTGTAACAAGTCTTGAGCTCATTCGGGTTCCTATCGGTCACAGGATGCCACGCCGAATTAGGGTTGGCCACGTATCACCGGACGATCGTTGCGGGTTTTAAACACGGCGATACAATCAGGCCAACTACAATGTGTAGGTTTCTATGCCTAGGCATCTGCACCTCCCCCAGACGGGACTCCTGATGGTCAGCACCGACGTGCACGGCAACCTCAGGGATTTCGAACAACTCTGCGCGCGATTCCGCGAACTTCCTCAGCCCTCGCACTGGGTACTGCTCGGCGACATCGTCCACGGTCCCGACGACCGCGGGCGAGCATGCTCCCGCGGCTGTACGACTACGATGACGAGAGCCGAGAGATCGTGCGTCGCGTCATGGAGCTGTGCGTTCAAGACAACATCCATTTTGTCATTGGAAATCACGAGTGGGCGCACGTCGGCGGCCCGCGGACCCGAAAATTTCACGTCGATGAGGCGGATTTTTGGAACAACACATGTCGTTGTCCGAAATTCGTGATTTCCACCAGTTTTTGTACGACGCGCTGCTCGCAGTTTCCACGCCGTGTGGAGCTTTGTTGACCCACGGAGCGCCGCGGTCCCTCACAAGTCTTGACGCCCTCGACGCGTTGGATTTGGCGTTTCTTAAACCCGATTCCGAGGGTTACGACACTTGTCATGGATATCTTGACGTCGTACGGCCAGACCACCGAAGACGTTGACGAAATGTTGCAGCGCGTGTCGACAGACGGAAACGAATTAAAGTTCGTTATTCACGGGCACGATCGAGACGAAGACGGCTATTTTATTGAGGGTGAGAACCAATTTTGTCCGGTGATTTTCGGCGCCCCTGACGCGAACAAACGCTTCCTCGTCCTGGATCTATCGCAACGCTATGACGCTCTGACGTTGGCCGAATCGGGCGCGCTTCGCCACTTGTACTAATGCGTGTGGGCCCGGTAAAGCGACGCGTAATAGCCATCGAGATTCATCAATTCCGGGTGGTTTCCGCGCTCGACGACCACACCCTTTCGCAGCACTAGAATTTGGTCTGCGTCGCGAATGGTGCTTAAGCGGTGGGCAATGACGATGGTCGTGCGATCACGTGTCAATCGTTCCAGAGCCCGCTGGATTTCTGTCTCAGTGCGCGTGTCGATGCTTGCCGTGGCCTCGTCCAAGATCAAGATCGGCGGATTGACGAGCAACGCCCTCGCAAAACTGATCAATTGCCGCTCGCCGGCCGAGAGTGTGCGGCCGCCCTCTTCAAAAACGTGGTCCAATCCGTGTTCGAATCGCGACACAAGGGATTCCGCCGAGACAGCACGGATGCACTCCATGACCTCTTCGTCGCTGTGGGGCGCGCCAAGCGTGATGTTTTCGCGCACCGTCCCCGCGAAGACCACCACGTCTTGAGGGACGAGCGCGATGCCGCTGCGAAGTGCCTGCAAATGGAACTTTCGCACGTCGTGGCCGTCGACCAATACCGCGCCCGACGTCACGTCATAAAATCGCGACAACAGGCTGATGATCGTGGATTTTCCGGCGCCCGTGTCGCCGACGAGGCCAATTTTTTGGCCAGGTTTTGCGAGGAAAGACAGACCTTTGAGCACATCTTCGTGCGTCTTTGGATATCGGAATACAACATCGCGGAACTCCACCTCTCCGCGTTCGACCGTGAGCGACATGTCGGCGTCGTCGGCGTCCACCATGTTTGACCGGGTGTTGAGCACGTCGAACACACGCTCGCCGGCTGTCAAAGCGGTCTGGATGACGTTGAATTTCTCGGTCAAATTTCGGACGGGTACCCAAATTCTGGAGGTGTATTCGAGGAACGTGATGAGCACACCGACCGAGATGGCCTCGGTGACCACACGTTCGTACCCCACGCCGAGCACACCGGCTGTGGCGATGCCGCTGACGAGCATCATGCCCGGGCGCAACAATCCCCATGCCTGCAGCACGCGGTAGACCGACGATTGGTGCGCTTCGGTCAGCGCATGCCATTCGGCGGCGCGTCGGCCTTCGCGTCGATACAGTTGGTTTTCGCGCATTCCCGAGATGTTCTCAGCCAGCCAACCGTTCATGCGCGACTGGATGGCCGACATGGTTCGCAGCGAAGGCCGCGCGAGCTTTCGGTAGCCAAGGGCGACCAAGATCAGAAACGGAAACGACCCCAACAGCAGCGCCGCGAGCACGGGGTCGAGCGTAAACATGACGATCGTGAGCACCGTCACGAACATGATGTCGCGCATCCCCTGAGCGAACGCGTCGCTGAACAACTCCGATAGGCTCTGCACATCGAACGTTGTGCGATTGACCAGGCGCCCGACGGGGTTGCGGTGGAAGAAGTCCAATCCTTGCGACGAGATGTGGTTGAAGATGTCCACACGCAGGCCGTGAACGACACGTTGCCCCAGCTTTTGGACCAAAAACGTGGTCACGATGGCGATGAACCACCGCGCCGCCCACACCACGAGCAGAATCACGCCAAACACGATCACGGTGCGTGTGCGCGGGTCACCGACGTCGAACCACTGCGCCGTGGAGGTCGCGATCGTGTCGAGCAAGCCATCAAAGACCTGCGCTTTGCGAACGTCCTTGCCTTGGGCGCGGTCCAGCGCAAGACCGACCACGTAGGCCGGCAGCGTCATCAAGAACGACTCGGCGAGCGAGAGCACCACGGCCGTGGCCGCGGCCTGCTTGTGTGGCCGTAGGTAGCCGAGCAATCGGAAGAACAACTTGATGTCGACTTCTTCAGATTCGATGCGCTCCTCGTCCAACATTTTGCGAAGGACGGGGTCATTGGTGGCGAGAGCCTCTTGTTCGGCGCGGCTGAGCGAGGTCGTCATGAGGCCCTCGCTGCGTCTTGACGGGTTTGTTCTTTGGCCACCTGCGCGTAGTAGCCGTCTTGGGCGAGCAGCTCTTCATGGGTTCCGCGCGCCGTGATACGGCCGTCTTCGATGACCACGATCTCGTCGCATGCCTCAACCGCGCGGACGCGGTGCGAGACGACGATGCCTGTGCGATTGGCCAAGACTTCCCGGAGGTTGCGCAGGATTTTTTCTTCGGTCCCGGCGTCCACGGCGCTCAGGCAATCGTCGAGAACAATCACCCTGGGGTTGGCGCCAATGGCCCGCGCGATCGCCAAGCGTTGGCGTTGTCCCCCGGACAGATTCACGCCGCGCTCACCAAGCAACGTCTGGTATCCGTGTTCGAACCCGTCAACGTCTTCGTGCAGCTGAGCCAGGCGCGCGAGCTCGGCGATGTGGGCGTCCTCCGCATCGGCGGCCGCGGCCAAACCGATGTTTCTTGCCACTGTCGTGCTGAACAAAAATGTCTCTTGGGGCGCGAGCACGATGTTTTGACGCAGGCTGTTCAGGGTCAGCTCACGTACGTCGTGACCGTCCACAAACACGGTGCCTTCGGGCGGGTCGTACAAGCGCGTCAGCAAACCCACCAACGACGATTTCCCGCTTCCCACCGGACCAAAAATGCCAAGTGATCGCCCAGCCGGGATGTGGAAGGACACGTCATGCAGCACGGGCCCCTGCGGTTCCTCGACCGTGCCGTCGTCAGCAATCCGAGGTCCAGCGTACGTAAACGTGAGGTTGCGCACTTCGATGTCGCCCGCGACGTCGGTCAGCTCGACGTGCCCATCCTGGATCGCCACGGTCGTCTCGAGCAGCTCGTCGATGCGATGCATCGACGCACGGCCGCGTTGAAACAGCGAGATCGACCACCCAAGGCCGATCATCGGGCCCGACAGATAACGGATCAAAAACAGAAACGCGACAAACGAACCCAGCGTGACCGACCCGTCGACCACACCGATTCCGCCAAAAATAAGGACCAACGCCGTGGACACGCCAAGCATCAGGTCAAGGGTCGGGTCAAAAGCCGCCCGCACCCGCGCCAACCGTAGGTTTTTGTCGAAATGACGCTGGGAAAACTCGGCAAACCGTTGCCGATCGTATTCCTCCCGGGCGTAGCCCTGAATGATGCGAACGCCGGCGTAACTCTCGCGCGCGCGCTCCGTCATCCACCCGAGGTCTTCTTGCACGGCTTCGAATCCCTTGAATTCCGCGTGTGAGAGCTTGTTGGTGATGAAATAGATGAAAGGGACCGGGATCAGCGCGATGAGCGCGAGCTTCCACGACAGCGCGAACAGAACCGTCAATACCATGCTCACGAGCATGATCGTGTCCGCGCCAACCATGATGCCCGGCCCGAGCATCATGCGCACCGCCATCACGTCCGCGGTGCCGATGGACATCAAATCGCCAGACTTTCGCCCGTCGTACCAAGACTGACTCTGTTGGAGCAGATGCCCCGCCAGCCGCCGCCGCAGGGTCTGCCCGATTTGATGCGAAGGTGCAGCGATGTACATCAGCATCGGGTATCGAAAAATTGCCGCGATGAATTGAAGCACCAGATAAACCGCAATGGCTCCGACCATCGTAAACGACGCAGATTCAAGGCCCGCCAAAGCCAGTGGCGTGGGTGTGTTTGGCACACTGCCTGTCAAAGACGACTCGGTCAGCTCGATCGCCATCGCCAAGAACAGCGGCGCGATCACATCGCTGAGGTTGATGATAAAGAGCGACGTCAAACCGAGCACGTACTTGCGGGCTTCGGGGCGAACGAGGGCTCGGATCTTCGTGATGTCGTCGAGTAGGTTCACGGCGGTTGGATGACGAGGGGCACAAACCGATGCACGTGTATGTCGAATCCTTGACGATGCGCAAGCGCCGAACTTTTCATCGACCTCGGCTTGCGGCACACTGCAAGCATTCAGGCTGGCAAAAGGGCACCATGGCCGACGAAAAAACAGAACCCTCTGGATTCATCGACTGGTTCCAAGGCGCCGTGCTCGCGGATCGGTACCTCGAGACCGTGCTTGCGGACTGGAAGAACACGCTGTTGCTCATCGTCCAGGCGCCCATCCTCGCGGCCCTCGCCGTGATGGTATGGCAGAACTTAGGCAAGGCCACCAACAGTCTGTATTTCGTCATGACGTTGTCGGCCATTTGGCTTGGCTGCATGGATGCATGCCGCGAGATCGTCAAGGAGCGGTCGCTCTTCCTGCGCGAGAAGATGGTCAACCTCAACGTCGCCTCGTACGTCTATTCGAAGGTGCGGGTGTTGGCGCTGCTGAACGTGGTCCAGGTTGTTCTGTATGCAGCGATCCTGCAAAAGTTTTTGGACACCCGAATTCCCATCGGTTGGGTGATCATCAACCTGCTCGCCACAACGCTTTGCGGAACTTGCCTGGGACTACTGATATCAGCGGTTGTGCGACGAAGCGACTACGCCGTTGGCTTAGTTCCTTTGGTGATCTTGCCGCAGATTCTGTTCAGTGAATTCGCGATCGCAAAGGATGATTTTGAAGGGGTCAGCGAGTGGATTTACCGGCTGATGCCGTCACGCTGGGGTTACGACAGCTTGATCGAGTTTGCTGCCACTGAAAACAAATTGGTCTCCGCCACCGGCCACCTAATCCCGCTGGGTTTGTTCTGTGCGGTGTTCTTGTTCCTCGCGTGGGTGGTTCTGCGCCGTCAGACGTACGCCGATTAGTCCACCGGACCTTCCACACCAAGGCGTCGCATCCAATTCGTCAACGTCTGATAGTTGTTCAGCCCAAGCGCTTTCGCCGCTTGCGTTTTGTTGCCGTCGTGAAGCTGCATCGCACGACGGAGATAGCCCCGCGCGACGTCGTCCAACGCGGCTTGCACGTCAAAGTCGGGCGGCAATTCCCAAGAAGGTCCCTCAAAAACGCACTGTTGAATGTGGTGTTGTTCGATGACCTTCTCGGCCAGGACGGCCGCGCGCCGAAGCGTGGCCTCAAGCTCACGATGATTCCCCAACCATGGGCGGTTCGCGACCAGCTCGCGTGCTTCGGGCGACAATTCACGCGGCCCCATCTCGTCGTTGATGCGTTGCAACACACGATCAATGAAGGGACCAACATCGGCAGGGCGGTCACGCAGCGGGGGCACGTGAATCATGCCAATCGCGATAGCGTGAAACAGATCTTCACGCACGCGCCCTTCGCTCAAAAGCGTACCGGGATGCCCAGTCGCCGTCGCCATGATGCGCACATCGAGCGGCTCGCGCACCGATGCCGCCCGACCGTCGCGAATGGCGCGGTGCAAAAGCGCCTGAACCGAAGGTGCCAAGTGGTCCAACGCGTCGAGCAGCAGTGTGCCGCCCTTGGCCTGCGCAATCAGACCGCCGGCCCCAAAAAGAGCTTCAGCTTGTTCGTCGGGTTCAAGCGCTTCGCAGTCCATGGCCACAAACGGTCCCCGGCGCTTGGAGCCTTTGTGAATCGCCCGTGCGAGCATCTCTCGCCCCGTGCCCGATTCACCGGTCAGCAAGACCGGAACGTCCAACGCGGCGAGGCGCTGAGCGTGCGCGTGGACGGCGTCCATCTGTGGCGAGTGGTGTTCGATCACATCAAGGTTGGCGGCGGCCTGAAACGCGGTGACCGGGGGAGCGCTCTCCGCGTTTTGGGCCAACGGAAACCTGTCTCGCGCGACATCGATCACCTGCAAACCATCGGCCTTCGACCACTGCAACAACTCCGCCGAGAGCTCTGTGTTTGCCGCGTGAATCATCACGGCGTCCATCACCGCCGAATCGGCCCCCAACAGGAAGCTCCACTCGATCTCGTCCTCGTCCAGCCGCTGTTTGCAGTCGGCAAGGGCCTGCAATGTCGTCTCCCACACCTCGGCGTAATCCAGAGGGTTGTTGACCTTGACGCGTTCGAACTCGACGGGTGTCGTCACGAGCGCGCCCAACCACTTTTTGAACGATCGGCCGGCCTTCTTCGACGCGGAGAGCAGATACACCTGCGCGTAGAACTCATCGGCCACAACCTTGAGAATACGACTCTCGACCATGCCGCTTGGGCCACTAGCCTCAAGGTCGCGGTCGTTGATCCATGCCACTAATACACTTGCCATGCCTGCAGGCTACAACGAATTTTATGTCCAAAACAAGATGCTTTACACGCGGGCGCGCGGCAGCAGCGCCGCCATGCTAGAGTACCGCGCGAGCTGCCACTTCAGGTCGGTGTTTCCGTTTCGAAACACACGCCACATCAGCTGCGCGACGTCCCCAACCGTGCCGGTGTCCCAGAGGTAGGCCTGCCATAGCTCGTCGGGGCACTCAAAGAACTGCTCAAAAAATGTCGGGATCTGATCGCCGTCGAGCTTGAGCACAACTTCCAGACCAAGTTCGTACAATTTTCGTGTATGCCGCGCGCGCTCGGGCCAAACCGTCTCCCAAGCTGCTTGCGCCAACGCTTCCGTCCCGAGCCCCCAGTGCGCGGTGATGGACTCGGCGAGTGCAGGGGCCGTGTTGAGCGAGCGTGCAACGGAGTATCCGGTCGCGGGATGCACAAACCCAGCCGCGGCACCGAACTTTACGGTCCTGCTTGGGCCAGACATCGGAACGTCCATCGGGATGTAACAGCGTTCGACCTCTAGGACTTCGACGACGTCCACTTCCATCCGCGCGAGCCGGGCATAGAGGCGATCCTTGAGTGTCTCGATCCCCACCGCTGGTCGGGCGGCCAGGACGGTCTCCTCCAGGAACACCACGTCGTCCGCAAGCCGCATGCCGTAGAGAAAAGACGGGATGTCCGCGGCGGTGTTGCCACGCCAGTCCATCAAGACCATCGGCGCCCCCAAGGGGTCGCCCGTGACCCTCGCGGCGATGCCGTACGCGGTCTGCGCCGCGGTGGTTGGTGTGCCCACGGCTCCCCTCGCATCGATGACGAGCCGGGCCGTGACCTCGTCGACCGAGGTTGCGATGGAGCCAACATCGCCGTGGTAGGTGACATCAGACGCCTTGGCGTCAAGCACGGTCGCTGACGTTAAGCTCTCAAAGAACTGGGTCTGCAGCGACCCGTTGCTCAGGCGTGCGTAAGTTCTTCCGAGGTTTTTCGTGCGGCCGTCGAAGTGTGCGACGGGTTGATCCCAAATCGTCGAGAACGGATCCGTGATGCTGAGCCCATCGAGCTCGTCCACCCACACTCCGTAATTATTCTTCCAGTCACCATAAACATCGGGCGATATCAACGCGACCTTCAGACCCAGCGTCGCGAGCGCGCTTGCGACCGATAGGCCTGCAGGTCCGCCGCCCAAAATGGCAACATCGTGGATCATTTTTGCGCACTTGCGGACTTGTTCGGTTGCCACAAAACTTCTTCTGCGCCGCCGTGCACGGCAGCCCATCGGCTCCACACGAAAAACGCGTCGCTCAACCGGTTCAGGTACGCCAATGCCTGCGGATCGACGGTCTCTTCACCATCAAGCTCGACGACCAGGCGTTCGGCTCGTCGGCAGATGGTGCGGCATTGGTGCAGCTCGACGCTCAGGCGGTTTCCACCGGGAAGCACAAACGAGCGCAACTCCGGAAGTCCTGCGTTATGGGCATCAATGCTTTGCTCCAGCGCTTCGACGTCTTTTTCGGTCACGCGTGGCATGAACTCGCCCACGTCAGAAGGTAGCGTCGCCAAAATCGACCCGAGATTGAAAAGTTCGTGCTGAACACGGAGCAGGGTCTCGCCGAGCTCAACGAAGTCTGGGTGTTGCTCCTTGATGGTCTGCCGCGCAGCGCCAACGAATGCGTTGAGCTCGTCAACCGTGCCGTACCCGTCGATGCGAAGCGCGTTCTTGGCGACCTTCTGGCCGCCCACCAGGCTGGTCTTGCCGGCGTCGCCTTTGCGTGTGTACACGCGGTTGATGGCCAGCTGCGGGTCTCGGTACGTTTCGTCAGTCATGGTGCATTCTCGATCGTCAATTGCGTCAGTGAATTCGCGAGGTTTAGGGCTACAAAAATATTCGTTCCATGCGATCCGGGTACGGCAACCAAATCGTGGGCGCCCTCGAGCAAGTCCGAAGAGCCTACCGGAATCGGACTGCCCAAAACAGCGTCGCAGCTTGGATCGATCCGCCACAGGTCGTCCCGGTTAAAAGCGCTCACGTACAGGATGCTCCCGTCCGTTGCCATATGATGCAGCGCGTCGGCAGAGGACGCATACAACACGATCGGGTTGTCCAGCCCCCGCCGCCACACAAAGGTGGTCAGATCAAGGGCGTAGACGTGGGGAGCGGTCGCGCTTGCGACGTAAGCCGATGACCCCACGATTACGGGTCGGCCCGGGCTGGCGCCGGCGGTGGGGGAGTCCACCGGAAGTTCCGCCACTTCGACCGTGGGTTGCAAGGGATTGGCGGCAAACGACCAACGTTCCAGCGCGCCCGACGTCGTCGCAACGGCGCGGCCATCGACAAAATCGAGCGCCCCCGTGTCCGAGACAAACAAAGCGCCTTGGTCATAGCGGAGGAACTGGGGATTCTTGTGTGCCGTAGGGATCGTCCCCAACGTTGTGAAGTCATCGGCATCGATGACGGCGACGTATCCATCGCCGTACCCTTGCGTCGGGCTGAGGTAGTCGACGTTGGACACGTACACCACCCCTTCGCCCACTGCGACCCCAGACGGGCCCGCAAAACCGTCGGTGAGCTCAGCCACCAAATGCCCCGTACGGTCGAACACGGACACCGACTCGGACACGAAATTTGTCACAAAGATGTGGGTGTCGTTCCAAGCGAGGTCATAAGGACCACGGTCATTGCCAAGGTCAGCAAACCGCCGAATGGCTTGGGTTTCGGGGTCATACGCCATGATCGTGTTGTCTTGGCTGACCACCATCAAGATCTGGTCGCCCACGACGTGCAGGGCGTTGACAGACGGGCCGGTGACGGCCACCTGCCGGGGTGCTGTCCACGCCGCGGCCTCTACGCCGCCTGGGCAGGCGGCAGGTTCGGCAGGTCCGCCGGCGGGCGTGGTTGGGTCCTCCGCGCACGCGGTAAGCACGACCAACAAAAGTGCGACCCAACGCGTCATGGCTGCCCCTGCGTTTCTTCCCAATCGAGCTGGATCGACGCAAAGACCGTTCGACCCGGCAGAGGCTGTTGCAATGCATCGATGCGCGTGCGGTCATCGGTGAGGTTTTGTGCGGTCAACCCCACCGTCATCCACCGCAGCGGCTGCGCGTGCAACCCCGCGTCAACGCTGATCCAGCCCGGGGCCTTGAGGTTGCCAAAGTTGTCCAGATTTGCCTCGGAGCGGCCGTGGATATCGGCGCGAAGCCGAACGCTGGGACCAAGCTTGAGCGCGGCGCCAAGCCCGCCTTCATGCGCGGGTTGGTGGGCCACGGTTTGACCCCCTTCGTCGCGGGTCGCTGACGTCCACGTGTAACGTCCGTCGACGAGCAACCATCGGGTAGGCTCGAGGGCGAACCACGTCTCGATACCACGCGCGGTTGCGCCCTCGATGTTGGAGGCTTCGATCACGCTGCTTGAGACGGGCAGGAACAAGATCACGCTGTCCATCCGGCTCTCAAAGTACGCCGAGCCCACGCGAACCCGCGAGCTGCCGACCTCCAACCCCCCGTCAAACACCCATGCCCGCTCGGAGGCCAGGTCGGGATTCCCACGCACCGTCTCGACGTTGAGGTAAAGTTCGTCAAAATCCGGTGCGCGATAGGTGCGCGCCAGATTTGTGCGCAACGTCAACCAACGCAAAGGTGTCAGGGATGCGCCGACCGACGGAAGCAAGGCCAGCTCGCTTCGGTCGCCGTCCATCCACTCCAAGCGGCCGCCAGCCATCACGCTCCACGTGGGCGTCGACCACTCCACCGACGTCGCGATGTCTTGCTCAAACCGCTGTTGAGCAATGGTTGCCTCGACGATGCCCGACTCGGCCGAATCGTAGGCAGCGATGGACGTGTGCCCTTCAAGCGCGATGGCCAGCGGGCCGGCAAAGGCCTTGGCACCCAGACCCCCTCCAAAACGCGTGAACTCCGATGCCGACCGGAACCATGCATCGCCCAAGAGGCTTGAGGGGTTGGTGTACTGCGCACCTCGCCACTGCCCGCCAAACTGCTCAAACGTGTCGACCCCCAACCCACCCAAACGAATTGGGTCACGCTGTTCGAGTCGGGTGGTCGCGATGACGCGCTGGTCTTCGAGACGTGCCGCGGACAAGCGCTCTTGGAATTCGCTCGGACCGGGGGCCCCACGTTCGCCACCATCCCAGGTGATCGTGGCCCGCGCGCGGTTGCCGGCCGAAAACCTGTGCTCGCCGACCACCATCACGCCGGCGCGTTTGTGGTCGTTGTTCTGCCGGGTGTGGGCCACGCCTTGCGCGTCAACAAACTCAAAGGATCCCTCGGCCTGCCGTGCGTTGGCGGCGACACGAACCGCGGAGCTCTCGTTCGCCACGTCGGCGTCGATGGCGAGCCCGGCCGTGAGCAGACTTCCCGCAAACGTGCCGGCGCTGGTGCGCCATCCCGGCTTGCGCAAGGTCGTCGACTGGAGGTTGAGCGCGCCGGTCAACGCGCCGCCGCCTTGGACCGCGCCTGCCGCGCCGCGGTACACTTGGATCGTGTCGACGCCTGCGAAGCTCAGCGCACCCAAGTCAAAACCCGCCCCAAAAGGCGTGCTGATGCGAAAGCCGTCCACGCTGACGGCAAGCTGGCGAGGGTTCCCGCCGCGAATCTGAGCGTAGGCGGGTTGCCCCAGGCTTGATTGACGACGCACCGACACGCCTGGAACCGAGCGCAATCGCTCAGCACCGTCGCTGCCCCCCAAGAATGCGTCCGAGACCTCGATCGACTCGACATAACCCGACGGTGTGCGAGCGTCCTCGATCGCGCGCTCGTAAGTCGTCACGCCATCGTCTGGCGGCGACGCGTAGGCGCCGATAGGTATGAGAAGGGCTGTGGCCAGCCCCAAAAGACGAAACATGTGTGCCTCGCTCCCTTCTCGCGAAGAGCGTGCGCGTTATTGGATGTCGGATATCCTGACTCACGACTTTGGAGCTTGCTCCGCGCTGTTCCCGCCTTCCCACAAAATCTTCGCAGTGGCATATGAGAACAACTTGTCGCACACAGTGGCGCGTCCGTTCCGGGTTTTCACCGGATTCCCCGACCCGCGCACTGTAAAGGGTGAGATCGTGATCGGCAAGCCTTGCGCGAAGTTCCGATTTTTCTTAGTTTCGCAAAACCGACCGACCAGAAGGAATGCAAATGTCCGATGCCGTCACAAAAATCATGGGCTTGATGCAACAGCCGTCCATCGACATCAACGCGCTTGAGGTCGCGTTGGACGCTGCGACGCACGATGAACGGGTTGCTGCGTCGAGACTCTTTACCGGAAAGCTTCAACGACGTTTGTTCGACGCTGCCGAGGGCCGTCCGGTGACCATGGATCAGATGGTGCCGACCAACGACCCTCTGCGGGAAGTGATTCACGTGGGGACAAATACGCTGCCGGCGTTTCGCCATTTCGAAAAGCGATTTGCGCGGCCGTCGAGCCTCGAACCCAATCGTGCCGTCGGCTACAACCACAACTGGTATTGGCAGTTCACCACCCCGGGTTATTACGTCGCCTACCAAGACGACGCCACGGGCGAGATGTTTGTCGACTACACGCAATTGCCCACCGAGCGTGTCGAGACGTGGCCACCCATCATGAGCAACAGCTCGCGCCTTGGCCTGGTCATTTTTGCGGGCATGGTGGACCGTCTGCGTCGGGTCTCCGAACACGTGACCATTGGCCGTGCGTACAAGAAGAAAGCCATGAACGCCTGGTTTGTCCTCGTGCGTGACGATCGCTTCTGAGCGTGTTAGAACGCCGCCCCTTGGAGGACGAATGGCGACAGACACGCACCATCATTCGATAATGTCGATTGGGCACGACGACCTGGCAATGACCACCGAAGGTCTGTCCATCGTCATTCCAGCGTACAACGAAGAAAAGGGCATTGCCCCGACGTTGTCTGAGCTCAAGGACGAGCTCACAAAGCTCAACCTCGACGTGCCGCTCGAGGTCATCATCGTCAACGACGGGTCCAAGGACCGCACGGCCGAGATGATCGAGCCTTACCTCGACGACATGCTTCGGCTGGTCAACCATTCCAAGAACCTTGGCTACGGCGCCGCGCTGAAGACCGGGATCGAAGCGGCGCGTTACGCCTGGATTTTGATCACCGACGCCGATGGGACCTATCCCAATGTGCACATCCCTGAAGTGTTGGCCGATCGTTTCGATCACGACATGGTGGTTGGCGCGCGCATTGGTGAGCGAACTCACATCCCTTTGATTCGCCGTCCGCCAAAGTGGGCGCTGCGAAAACTCGCTGAAATCCTTAGCCAGCAAGAGATCCCAGACCTGAACTCGGGATTTCGTTTGATGCGCCGCGATGTTGTGCGTCGTTTTTACAACATTTTGCCCAACGGTTTTTCGTTCACGACCACCATCACACTCGCGATGTTTTCAGCCGGCTTCCGTGTCAAGTATGTGCCGATCAACTACAACAAGCGCGAGGGTTCGTCGAAGATCCGTCCGATCTACGACACGATCAATTTCACGAAATTGATCATCCGAACCATCATGTATTTTGATCCGCTTCGAATTTTCCTTCCGATCGCTGTGCTCTTCATGGGCGGCGCGATCGCAGTGGGCCTTGGTACGTTGTTTTTTGCCGAGCGAATCTGGGACACCACCACGGTGCTGCTCTTTGTGACCGGGTTTCAGATGCTCGTCTTGGGGATGCTCGCCGATACGATGAATCGTCGATTGCCTTGAGGCCTAGCGCGCAAACGAGTGTCCTAGCTCCAATACTGCAAACATCGTATATTGGGGCGCGAAGGGAGATTTAATGCACCACATTTTGCTGGTTGGTGACGATTTTTTTATCGACGAGCTGCGCGAAGCCTTGGTCTCGCATGGCTGGGAGGTCGACACGGTCGACGAACCCAACGATGCCTCGGCATTGCTGCGAGGTCGCTCCTACGAGTGTTGTGTCGTGTGCGATGGCGACGAGCGGTTGCGCGTGCGTGACGTCGTTACCGGGTTCGGCGTGGCGCCGACCGTGCCGGTGGTCGCCATTGTGCATGACAACGATGTGTCGACGGCGGTCGATGCGATGAAACTCGGGGCATCCCACGCCTTGGAACGCAACACGACGACAACGGCGGTGATCGCGGCCATCGAGGCCGCCGTGCCCAAAGGCAGCGCCCCGATCCTTGGGGATCCGCGCGACATCTTTGTACGCTCCGAGCACTCCCCGCTCAATCGCATCTTGGACAAGCTCCCGCAGATCTCGTTGGCCAACGCACCCGTCTTGATCTCTGGGGAGTCGGGCACCGGCAAGGAGCTGGTCGCGCGCACGATCCACAACATGAGCGAGCGCTCGTCGGGTCCTTTTGTGGCGGTCAATTGTGGTGCGATCCCCGATACGTTGCTTGAAGGCGAATTGTTTGGT
Organism: bacterium; assembly: GCA_041390025.1. Classification (GTDB taxonomy): domain Bacteria; phylum Myxococcota_A; class Bradymonadia; order Bradymonadales; family Bradymonadaceae; genus JBFFMO01. Next base: position 56,794 of record JAWKQR010000003.1, on the reverse strand, counting down.
TGGGTCAAAGGAGCGTTTACGGGCGCTCACCAAGATCGAATGGGTCAATTCGAAGCCGCCGACGGCGGCACGATTTTTCTCGATGAGATCGGTGAGATTCCATTGCATCTGCAGGTCAAACTGCTGCGTGTCTTGCAGGAATCCGAAGTCGTTCCGGTGGGGTCGAGTCGTCCAAGGAAGCTTGATTTCCGCGTGGTTGCCGCCACCAATCGTCACTTGATGAACGAGGTCGCCGCCGGAAATTTCCGCGAGGACCTGTATTACCGCATCTGCGTGCTTCCGGTGCACCTGCCACCCCTGCGTGAGCGCCCACAAGACGTGCCGATCATCGCAAAATACCTCATGGCGATGTTCAACCGCCTCAACAGCACGCACATCTTGGGGATCAACCCGCAGGCCATGATGGCGATGACGGCCTATTCGTGGCCCGGAAACGTTCGCGAGCTCGAGAATCTGATGAATCGTCTCGCGATCCTCAAGCGTGTGGGCATGCTTGAGCTCAGCGATCTGCCTGAGCAGTTCAACGGCGCCACCCCTCCGCCGCCACAGATTGGCCTCTATGTCCCGAGCGAGGGCATGGACATGGCCGAGACCATGGAGCAGCTCGAATCGTCACTCGTGCGCCAAGCGCTCGAGAAAGCCGACGGCAACAAGGCGCAGGCGGCACGCCTGCTCGGCCTGAATCGCACCACCTTGGTCGAGAAGGTCAAACGCCTTGGTTTGATGGATGAGCACTGATGACCGTGGCGTGACTGCCCCGATCGCCGTGATCTGAGGCACGAATGTCGCGGGTTTGGCGGGTGCAAACGTGGTGATTTCCCTGCGAATTTGTGAATTCCGAGGAAAGTCCAGCGTTCGCGCGATGGCGTGATTCTTGCTGACCTAACTGCCTGAAGACTGGTTTGAATTATGACGGTGCACACATGAAAACAACGTCGAAATGGCTCCTCCCGCTCGTGGGACTCATGCTCACGGGCTGTGACCTTGGGGGAACGCTTAATTTTGCGTCACCGGCGGACGAAAACGGCAACCCGATTGGGTGGCCCAACAATCCGTCCCAAAACAACATCCCGGGCAACAACGTCATCGCACCCGGCGAGATCGACCCCGGTCGAATCACCATCCACCGTTTGAATCGACCCGAGTACGACAACACCGTGCGTGACCTGCTCGGCGACACGACCAAACCTGCACAAAACTTCCCTGAAGACGACTTCGGATACGGTTTCAACAACATTGCCGACGTGTTGTCGGTCTCGCCGCTTCACGTCGAGTCGTATTTCAACGCGGCCGAGATGCTGGTCGATACGGCGCTCGATCGCGGAGCCGCCGCGTCGACCACCACCCGATTCGAGGCCGAGGCGGTCACCGGTTCTGTGGGCGCCGATGCAGGCGACGCTTGGAACTTGTACTCGAACGGCGAGATCACCCAGGTGATGAGCTTTCCGGCCAACGGTGAGTATGTGATCCGTGCGCGGGCTTGGCAGACCGCGGCCGGGCCCGAAAACGCCAAGATGGATGTCACGCTGGATGGTCGCACGCTCGAGACCATCGATGTTGCCAACACCGGCTCGAATCCCGGCGTGTTCGAAGTCACCACCACGGTCACGGCCGGAAACCACAGTGTGGCGGTCGCGTTCCTCAACGATTTTTACGATCCCGACGTGCCCGCCGACCGCAACTTGCTGGTCGACTGGTTCGAAGTGGAGGGCCCACTTGGGGTGACCACAGGGCCTGCTGCCACCCGCGCGTCGATCATCACCTGCGACATCGAGGGTGCCGCCGCGGTCGCCTGCGCCCGCGAAGTCATCACGAATTTTGGAAAACAAGCCTGGCGTCGGCCGCTTGAAACCGCCGAAGTCGATCGCCTCGCTCAGTTCATCGACGTGGCCACCGGCGAGGGTGACAGCGTTGAAGTTGGATTGCGATTGGCGATGCGGGCCATCTTGCTCTCGCCGCACTTCCTCTACCGCGTCGAGCTTGATGCCGACCTCGCGGATGCCACACCACGACCCATCAATGACTACGAACTGGCCTCGCGCCTGTCTTACTTGTGGAGCTCCATGCCCGACGCCACGTTGATTGAGCTCGCCGACAATGGTCAGCTTCAGGACGACGAGGTGCTTCGCGCCCAAGTGACACGCATGCTCGACGATCCCAAGGCCATCGCCTTGATCGACAACTTTGCGGCACAGTGGCTCTACGTGGACTCGGTCCTCTCCACGACCCCCGACTACATGCTCTTCCCAACCTTCTCGCCTGAGCTCGCGCAGGACATGCGTGAAGAGACTCGTCGGTTCATCAAGGACCTCATCGACTCCAATGCGCCCGCCAAACAGCTGGTGTTGGCAGACTATACGTACATTAACCAAAACTTGGCGGATCACTACGGTGTCCCGGGCATCTCGGGCGACGCGTTCGTCAAACACACGTGGGCCGACGATTCACGACGTGGCATTTTGGGGCAGGCCTCGATCCTAACCACCACGTCGCATTCCACCACAACGTCTCCGGTTCTGCGCGGAAAGTGGGTGCTCGAAAACTTGTGGTGCGACGCGCCGCCGGCCGCGCCCCCAGGTGTTCCTACACTTGAGCAATCGACCGCCGGGTCCGAAGCCAAGACGCTGCGCGAACGCATGGAGATTCACGCGACGGACCCGACGTGCAACGCCTGCCACCGCGTCATGGACCCCATCGGCTTTGGGATGGAGAACTACGACGCGATCGGCGCCTGGCGTGACATCGACAACGGTGCGCCTGTCGACGCATCCGGGCAGTTGCCGCCAGATATCGCCTTCAACGGTCCTGCGGAGCTCGCCGAGATCGTGGCGGCCTCGCCCAAGCTGCCCTATTGCGTGACCGAGAAGACCATGACGTACGCGCTTGGCCGCGGCATCGAGGATTGGGACGCGCCCCAGATTGACACCATTATCCGTGACACCACCGAAGGTGAGTTCAGGTTCCGTGACATCATCACGGCGATCGTGCTCAGCGATGCCTTCCGTATGCGCCGCGGCGGCGAACTCCAGAATTGAGGAACCCAATGAAACGATTGCAACTGAATCGACGTGCATTTATCGGCGGAGCGGGTGCCGCATTGGCGCTGCCACTTCTGGAATCCATGGCACCGTTTGGGGCCTCCGCGTTCGCCCAAGACGCACGGCCAACCCGCATGATCGGTTACTACGTTCCGTGCGGCATCCACATGCCGGCGTGGACGCCGTCGACCGAGGGGGCGAACTTCCAGTTGTCGCCGACCCTCGCGCCGCTCGCCAACGTCAAAGACGACATCCTTGTGTTGACTGGGTTGGCGAATATGCCTGCCCGCCCAGACGGTCCTGGCGATCACGCTGCAGGTACAGGCTCATTCATGACGGCCACCCACGTCTTCAAGACCGAAGGCGCCGACATCATGAACGGTGTGTCTGTCGACCAAGTCGCCGCTCAAGCCAACGGTGCGGCGACCCGCTATCCGTCCCTTGAGCTCGGCATGGACGGCGGCGGCACCACCGGCAACTGCGATTCGGGATACAGCTGCGCCTACGCGCGCAACATTTCATGGGCTGGGCCGCAGACGCCCCTGCCCAAGACCGTGGACCCGCGCGCGGTCTTTGACCGTCTTTTCGCAGGGTTCGACCCCACCGCCACGGCCGAGCAACAGCGCAAACGCAGGGCCTACAACACGTCCATTTTGGACTATGTGTTGGAGGATTCGGCCAAGCTGAAAACAAAGCTCGGGTCACGTGACCAACAGAAGATCGAAGAGTACATGGAGGGCATCCGCCGGCTTGAAACGACGATCGCCGGCATGGACGACGCCACGCTGTGCGGTGTGCCCGATCGACCGGGCACGAGCTATGCGGTCACCGAAAAAGCCCAAGTCATGGCCGACCTGATGGTCCTCGCCATGCAGTGCGATCTGACGCGCATTCAGACCTTCATGCTCGCCAACGCCGGCAGCGGTCGCGTGTACGATTTCCTCGGGATTGCCGAGGGCCACCACGAGCTGTCGCACCACCAAGGCCTTCAGTACAACTACGACCGCTTGATGCAGATCAACCGCTGGGAGATCGAGCAGTTTGCGTACCTGGTCGAGAAACTCAAGGCGGCGACGGACGCGGAAGGGAAGTCGTTGCTGGACAGCTGCACGGTGTTCTTCTCGAGCGAGATCTCCGATGGCAACCGTCACAACCACGACGACATGCCCATCATTCTCGCAGGCAAAGGCAACGGCGCCTTCACCACAGGACGCCACGTGCGTTACAACCAGCGCCCCGTAGCAAACCTGTTCATCTCGATGCTGCAGGCCAACGGCGTGATGGTGAATTCGTTTGGCGACGACGGCGACGGCCCCCTCGAAAATCTGTCTTAAACGGGGATTTCGAACTGGGCGAGCGTCCCATCGACGGCTGTCTTGAGTCGCTCAAAATTCAGGCGCTCGTCGAACACGACGATCAGGTAGTCGTGTGCGACCCGCACGATGTACAGGTTGGAGGTGCCGCTCTTCTTGTGGCCTTCGGTGACGTCTTCATCGCGAATGGCCGCCGAGTGCCCGCGTTTGTCGATGATGTAGCCACGGTCGTCGACCATGAGGGCGGCAACGATGTTGGGGTTCTCGATGAGTGCGTCCAGCATCATCTCAGATGTCGAAACCTTGACGACCACGTTTGCTCCTAGGCACAACGGCCTTCGTAGAAGAAGTTGTTCTTCTCGAAACCAAAATTCGAATACATGCGGATGGCGGGGGTGTTGTCTTCTTGGACGTTGAGCGCCACGAACGACACGTGCTCGAACAGCTCGTCGAGCAGCCGCGCGGTGCACGCGGTCGCAAGCCCTTTGCCGCGCCGGCGCGGATGCGTCACAAAGTTGCCGATCACCGCGACGTCATGCTCTGCGCTGAACACGTGTATGCCGGCGATGCTCGCAAGCCCAAGGTCGGGGTCGCGAACGCCAAAATACAAGCCGGTCTCAAGCTGATACGGCTCGAAGAAGTTATCGGGGTAATGTTGGTACAGGTCCATGATGGCGAGCGTGTCACGGTGGCCAAGACGCTCAACCTCGATGCTGTGAAGCTTGGGCGAGTCAACGTGCTTGTAGGCCGAGCGTTCCAGCCCCATGCGAATCATGCGCTGAAAACTCGAGGGTTCAAACACGCCCTGGATCTCAGTCATCTGCTCTTCCAGCACGTGGAAGTGGAACCGCGACGGCAGCTCCGAGCGGCACGTCCGAAGCAATTCCTCGACACGCTCTGAGCTCCCGCATACGAACACGGCGGGCAAGGACAATCCCGTGTAGAGCAGCGCCAAGTTCTCGAGCTCGCCTTGCGCATCGCGCAGCCCGTACCACTTGCAGAAGCCGAAGTACGCTGGATCGAGGTTGCCTAGCAGGTACGCGTTCGCCAACCGGTCCCTCATAAGGAACCGCCGAAGCTCTTCGCGATCAGTGATGTGTTCGGCAGCCATGGTTGGTGTCCAACGTGGTGCCTCCCCCGGAGGCGAACAAAAGAGGTTGCATGGTGAACATACCTTGAAACCTAGACGATCGGCAAGCCTCGCAGGTAAGGCCGTATCGAAACCACTCAACCCCGATTTTTGGCCGTTCAGCTTTTTTTGAACTCAAAACGCCACCCGCGCGGTTACGAACAGTGACGCGACGCATCTTAAGAGTCGTAGTGAGAAAAGCATGAAAAAACGCCCCACAAGTCGCCTGTCCGGTTTCTACAAAATGTCGCACGAGGAGCGTTTGCGCACGCTGCTTGAGGTGGGCGCGATCTCACGCGAGGACGCGCAGACCTTGCGTGACTCGGCGATGGATTTTGATATCCCGAACCACATGATCGAGAACGCCATCGGCGTCTTCGAACTTCCCTTGGGTCTGGGCCTCAATTTCGTGATCGATGACCAGGAGTTCTTGGTGCCCATGGCCGTAGAAGAGCCCAGCGTTGTCGCCGCGGTGAGCCACGTTGCCAAGATTGTACGCGACGCGGGAGGGTTTGAGTCCGAGTACGATGGGTCCACCATGGTGGGCCAGGTCCAAGTGGTCGGCTGCCCAGATTTCGAGCGCGCGGAGGCCGCGATTTTGGAGGCGCGCCCGCACCTGTTGGCCAAGGCCAACACGTTTGAACCCGGCATGGTGGCGCGTGGAGGCGGCGCGAAAGACATACGTGTGCGCATGATCGACGGCGGCAAGTACCAGAAGATGCTCGTCGTTCACCTCGTCATCGACGCCTGCGATGCCATGGGCGCGAACATGATCAACACGATGGTCGAAGGGATCGCCGACGACATTGAGCGTTTGAGCGGAGGCAAGGTCTTCTTGCGCATCCTGTCGAACCTTTGTGACGAGCGCATCGCACGGGCAAGCTGCCGAATTCCCTTTAACTTGTTGGCGTGGCGAGGATTTTCGGGCGAAGACGTCGCCAAAGGGATTGAGCTGGCGAGCCAGTTCGCAGAGGTCGATCCCTACCGCGCGACCACGCACAACAAGGGAATCATGAACGGCATCAGCGCCGTGTGCATCGCGTCGGGCAACGATTGGCGCGCGCTTGAGGCGGGCGCCCATGCGTATGCCGCACGCACCGGTCAGTATTCACCGCTGGCCACGTGGCGCGTCGAAGACGGTTCGCTGGTTGGCGAAATCGAGGTGCCCATCGCGGTAGGAACCGTGGGCGGCCCGATCCGATTCCATCCCAAGGTCCAGCTCGTGCACCGTCTGCTCAACGTTGATGGCGCTGGTGGCTTGGCACGGGTCATGGCCGCCGTTGGCCTCGCCCAGAACATGGCCGCGCTCAAAGCGCTCGCCACAGAGGGCATTCAGCGCGGTCACATGTCGCTTCACGCACGAAGTGTCGCCGCCACAGCGGGCGCGACCGCGGACGAGCTGGATTCGGTGGTCGAACAGCTGATCGATTGCGGTGAGATCAAGATCGACCGCGCCGCCCAAATTCTGGGTAGCTTGCGGTCGGCATCATTTTAACAAGAGCTTGGGTCCTGGACGGTTCTCGGTCGAGGCGACAACTTCGTCGGCCCACACCACCCACAGGTCGTCGCCGGCCGCGTTTGGGTGCTTTGTGCGGTTGTTGCGGATGCGCGCCGTGCCGTCGATCCGAAGGCCGAGTGGGAACGTCGGTTTGGAATCGAGATTTCCCGCTCGAACGCCGCCGCCGAGGTCATCCGCCGAGTTGTTCGAGACGACGCAGTCCGCCATCGACAGGATGAACGGCAGTTTCAGGCCGGCGTAACCGATCATGTCTTCAATCTCGCGGTTGGCCTCGGTGATGGCGTAGACGGCGCCCCCTGCGTGCTCGGCGCTGTTCTCGCGCATGTCGCTGCCCTCAGTGATGCGCAGCGTGGCGTTGACCGCTCCAAAAACACCGCCAGAGCCTGTGACGCTGTTCGCGCGAAACTCCACGTCTTTTGTCATGACCTCGGCGCCATGAACGGCGCCAATCGCACCCCCAACCGATCGCCGATCGAGCGCTTTATTGTTCGAGATCTGGCAATCCCGCAACTGCACCGTCGAGAGCCCCACCGCGGCAACGCCCCCTCCGATCAGGGCGCATTCATTGAGCTGGATGTCGCCGTCGGTGACCTTCAACGTGGACTCACCGCCCTGCCAGCCGCACACCAAAATTGCACCTCCAGCGCGACCTTTGTTGCGATGCAGGCGTGCGTGGTGATCTTCGCTGGCCTCAAGAATCACCTTTCCGGCCTGGATGGCGATACCGCCTCCACCCAGATTCGCCGCGTTGTCGACGAACTCGCAGCCGGTGAGCTTGACCGCGCTGTGTGTCACCGACAATCCGCCCCCCGTTCCTTGGGCGTCTGCCCATGCGCGCAACGCCATTTCGAAAGGGCCTTCGTTGGGAAGCGCGCCCTGCGCGACGTTGTGCGAGATGCGCGTTTCGACCAAGACGGCCGGCGACTTGAGGTGAGAAAGCCAGATTCCGCCCCCGTTGTGCGCCCGGTTGTGGGACACGAGGCATGAGGTCATTCGCAGCACACTCTTGGTCGCCCAGACACCGCCGCCCTGAGCGGCGGAGTTGTGGAGGATCTCGCACGCGATGATGCGAGTGCCGTTGCCCGGAATCTCGGTGCCGCACTGCTCGAGCCGCACCCCGCCTTTTTGGAATCCCTCGACATGACAATTGAAGATCGCAAGCTTGTGGGCCGCCGAACCCACGATTCCCGCTTGCGAAATCCCCTCTCGCCCCACCAGATGGCATCCAAAGATGCCTTGGGTTGTGCCTGCTGAAAACCGAACGGCAAACTCGGCCGACGCGGGCGGCAAGATGGTCACTCGGTCTGCGTCGCCGAGCTCCAGATCCGAAATCCACTTCAACCGCTGCGCCACCGTGCCGTCCACCGGCATGCGGTGATTGACGAGCACAACCCGGTCGGGAACCGTCACGCTGCTCTGATAAATCCCCGGCGCAAGGCGCACCTGCAAGCCCGGCGTATCACGCACGGTTCGAATGCCCGCAAACTTGACCGCTGCCTCCAAGGTCTTGAACGGATGCTGCGGCGCATTGAACGGAGTGTCATCGTCATAATCATCCCGCGCCGACTCGCTGTTGGCGTCGACGTAGATGGCGGGTCGTTCCTCGTAACCCGGCGGGCAGAAGAAGCCGCCAATCTGGGTGGACGTGAACTCGTCATCGGCATGGTGCTCGGTCTCTTCTTTGGCGCGCTCGACCACAAACGACATCAGCGACGCGTCTTCGTCGTCATCCCCTTGCGTTTCGTCCGGTTTGGCACCAAACGCCAAGTCGATCCCCACATCCAACGAAACCGGTTCCAGCGCTTTGGGTTTGGACGTTTCGTGGGCGTGGATGGCCGGCAACGCCCGCGTGACTTGCCGCACCGTTGCACGATCTTCGATGTCACGCTCTTCGACGATGCGCGACTGATTGCGTGCCATGATCGCCAAGATCCCCAAGAGTACGAATCCGAACCCAAATGGGGCGCTCTCGCCGACGGGAAACTCGGTTGTGCATGCCTTGCGGGACGCGCTCACGCGCGCCGAAAGCTGGTCCGGGACCTCTTGGTCCTTCTCTTCGAAGAATCCGCGCACGGCGCGCACCCGCAACGCGAGTGGCGTCTCATCGGCGGCCGAGAATTCGTCGTCGAGGTGGCTCGCGACGTCATCCGCACACGTCCACCACGTCCAACCAATGCCGCCAACACAGACAACGGCGAGCGTCAGGAAGAGTCGCGATAGCGTTTGCCAAGTGCTCGAGCTCATCGTGTCTCGGTGCGCAATTTTGGCCATCTGTGGCCGATCTGTGGCATCATAGGGGTGCTGGCCCCTAGGAACAAGTTTTCGCCCATGCACGACGACGCCGTCTTCATCCCCGGTCGGGGGATCATCGCCACCGTGGACGTCAGCGCGCTGACACAGCACGGTGACGCGTTGAAATTTGAGTACACGGACCGCTTTGGCATGGTGTCAGAAGGCTTCGTGCTTCGCTTTCGGAACCACGTCGTCGCCTTCGAGAACCGTTGTCCGCACTGGAGCATCCCGCTGGATGCGGAAGAGAACCAGTTTCTGGATTCGAGCCAGTCCTTCATCTTTTGCCCCATGCACGGCGCGAGCTTCGATGCCGAATCGGGAGAGTGTTTCCAAGGACCCTGCTTGGGCGAGGGTTTGGAGCGCTTTGAGGTCGCATTGGATGGGGCACACGCTGTGATCAAGGCCGCGCGTCCCAAGCTCAGGTTCTAGAGCGGCGCTTCCTCGCACCACGTGCCGGTTTCACTGCTCGGTGTGTATTGGCCGGGCTGAGCGAGGTCTCCCCACACGTCGCCGGCGATCCCAATCTGTACATCTGAGGCTGTGCTTGCAGTGATCGTGAGGGTGGCTCCCGCCAAGACTTCACACGTGCCGATGCACGAGACGCGCACCGTGTTGCCGTCGACGCAGTTCTGCGTCGTGGGGCCGCAGGCGGGCAGGGGGGTGCCGTCGAGCGTCGCGTTGGTGGTCGACCACAGCTGAAGGTCTGTTGCGCTGATGCCCAACGCGCCTTCGCCTGCGGCTTGTTGGTTGCGGTCGGGATACAACGCAACGCGGTATTGATTCCCCACGTCGCCAAGGTTCGAAACCGTTCCGCCGTAGAAGGAATCTGGTGCAACCGCCAAGAGCTCCAACACCGTGCCCGGGCGCACGAAAACAGGGATTTCCGTGACGGCCGCCGCCGTCGAAACCTCGATCAGTGCATCCAGCGCATTTCCGTCCACAGGCGCATTCCCAAACAGCGGCCACCACCCATCGCCCGGCAGTCTTACGCTCCGTGTGGTGGTGTTCTCGGCAAGCACAGGCGCGATCAGAAGGTCGTCGCCTAGGAAATACGCGTACTGGTCACCGGTCCAAAGCTCAGGACGATCGGGCTCGACCAGCCACGGGTGTCGAGTCATCGGAAGGCCGTCGTCGTTGGCCTGTGCGAGCAACCGCTTGAAGTAGGGCAGCAACAGGGCGTGTACGGTTGCATAGCGCTTCATGTGCGCGATCGACTCGGCGTCACGGTCAAAGTGCCAGTTCTCGCACTCCATTCCGCCGTGGTGTGTTCGCATCAACGGGTGGAACGCTGCGGTGGCAAGCCAGCGAAACCATAGTTCCTTTGTGGTCGTGGGCAGGCCGCCCACCGAGTTGTAGCCGGCGATGTCCGACCCGTAGATCGGCACCCCAGACAGGCCCACGTGCACGCCGATCGGGATAATGGTCGGAAAACCATCGCCATAGTCCCACGTTGTGTTCTGGTCGCCGCCCCAGAACAGCGGCGCAGCACCCCCTGTCCCGCCGTTTGTTGATGCCCAGCCACTTCGGACGAAAAACGTCCAGTTTCCGTCCGGCCGCGCGGTTTGCAGCGCGTCACGATTCGCGCGCTGCCATGCCAGGGTATAAGGGTTGTGGAAGAGCCACGGGTCGCCCGCGTCTGCCAAATTCGTGTCCACGGGCAGCCACTCGGCAAAATCTGCCATCCACCCGTCTACACCGATTTCGGTCACCGCCTTGGTTTGATAGCCCTTTAGCCACGCCAACGACGTGGGGTTTGTCAGATCGATCATGCTGGCGTCACGGAACGCCGGATCGGTAAAGACAGTGGGCGTCATGTCGTCGTTCGAAATCAGGTAAAAATTCTCGGTGCCTTCTGTGAACATGCGGGTCGGCTTGGGCACAAACGGATTAAAGTAGGCGAGGAACGCAAACCCCCGATTGTGAAGGTCGGCCACCTGCGCGGGCAGGTCAGGGTAGAAGTCTTGGTCCCACTCCCACGCGTAGCTCAAGCGGTAGCCAGTCGCTGTCGAATTCCCACCGATCCAGTCTTCGGTCCAAATCGCCGACGACGGTATCGCGTTGGCGCGCAGACGATCCGCCACGTCGGTCAGTCGCCATGGCCCGCCGACGGCATCCAGCCAAAGCGAAAACACCCAGTCCGGAACGCTGCCGACCTTGCCGACGATGTCGGAAACTTGCTTCATGCGCTCCTTGGGGGTTCCCAAAAGCATTTGCAGGCCGGGTTTGGCTTTGTAGGTGCGAACCTTTACGAAGCCGTCGACGCAGGTATCGATCTCGGAGTAGGCGTCGTTTGTTATCACCCCGGTCCAGCCCGCCGTGCTGTGCAGCACGCCCATCGGGGCGTAGGCCGCCTCAAGCGTGTTATTGAACGGGAACGTCCCACCTCCTTCGATCTTTCCGTTGCCCTGCTCTTGGGTCCACATCGGAAATGTGCGCCCGCGCAGGTCCATGCCGGTGACCTGCGACCCGAGGCCGAAGAACCCGTCGGACGCGCCACACTCCATCGCAAACTCCCCGCCCGCTTGGTTGTGGATGAGCTCAAACGTGCCGTTCTCGTTGAGGTCAAGTGTGGCGATCGACCCGTCAGGCATCCCGTAGCCAATCAGCAACCCATCGTTTCGCACGACGCCGGTCACGCTTGTGGGCGCCGCCCAGGTCGCGGTGTCGGCCCACAGGTCGATCTTGAAGTTGCCAAACGCTGTCTTGACGCCCGGTTCGCCAGACATCACCTGAATCGGCACACCTCCATCACAAGGTGACGGTCCACGTAATACCGTCTCACCATGGGTGGCCGCCCAAGCGCCATCGGTCTCAAGCGTGAAGGTCCACCCGTTGCCTTGGAACGTCTGCGCGCTTTCGGGGGCGCATGCAGGAGATGCGTCGGGCGTTGTGGCGTCGCTGGTGTCCTCACCAGCGTCCACACCGTTGGTTTGGGGGGAGTTGGGCGAGGTCGTGTCGTCGCACGCTGCGATGGCGACCAAGAATACAAGCGTCCAGCGCATGGGGCCTCCGAGATCTGTCGTTGGCACACCATACCCGTGGCGACCGTCCGTGCAAATCCGGCGCGGTTTAGACAAAAAAAACGGGCCCGGCCGGAGCCAGACCCGTGGATGCCCACGAGGGCTGCTTGTTAGTTGTTGGGTGCGATGACGATCGCGGCACCACCAGCAGCTGGGAATGCAGCGAGGCGGAACGCGGGACCGTCTTGGTTCTCACCTGGAGCCAAGAAGCCCGATGCCATCACGACAGCGGTCGAGCCGACCAAGTTCGTCGCGTCGAGCGCGAACGAACCGGCGCTGAGCTGCGATCCCGTCACGTCGACGCGGATCGTGTACTGACCGGCTGGCACTGCTTGGTAACCACTGAGGGTTCCGTAGGTCACGGCGGGCAGCAGCGAGTTGCCGTTGGCAAGGATATCGACCGTGGGTGCGTCGGTCGCGCCGTGGCCGACCACAAACTGGAACTCGTCCGCAGCCGTTGACGCTTCGCGTGCGTCGGCGATCAACCACAAACCGAACGCGGTGCTCTCACCCTGTGGATTTGCAGCGAAGTTCGCTGGGGTAATGACGCCATTGGCGACCGCGATGTACGCCTTTCCGCCTTCCGGAGTCACAGTGGTTTCGTACACGCTGTCTGCCGACGACGCGCTGTCGCCAGGTGCCACGTTGATCTTGAGCTCAGCGGCAGGAACCGTGATGAAAGGCGTTGCCGTGCGGAACGCGAAGTCGTCGAGCGTCAACGTGTCGTTGACGTACACGTCGACCGATGCTGCGCCGGGATCGGCGGCATTGTGGATCACCTGCAAACGGGCTGCAGCGGGGAGCGGAACTCCAGCGCCGCCCGATGCAAAGAACGCATACAGGCCGAAGCTTGCGTCTTCGTTCTGAGTCGCGTCGACAAAACCGCTCGCGACCACAACCACGGCCACGCCGTCGGGAACCGCAGCGCTAAACGAAGCGATGCGTGCCGAGTTGTCGTCGGTGGTCACGTCCATCACGCTGCCGCCCGATGGGAACGCAGCGTAGGGCGTGGACTGACCGTATTTTGCGCCGTCCACGGGCTTCAACGTCGGGTCGTTGTTCAGGATCACGTCAACCGCTGGAGCGTCTGTGGTGCCGTGGAAGACGGCCACAAGCGCGCCCGACTCTGAAGCTTCCTTCGCGTCGGCGATGGCGTAGAGATTGAGCGCGGTCGACTCACCATCTGGGTTCGCGTCGAACGCGGTTGGGTCAACAACGCCGCTCGCGACGAGGACAGTTACGCTGTCTTCGGCCAGGTTGTATGGGCCAAACTGTGCAATCGCGTCGTCTGCCGAAGCCGACGTCCCCGGCGCGATCTCAACCTCAAGGTCGGTCGCTGCGGGCACGTCAACAAATGGCGACGCCGTGCGGAATTCGAAGTCGTCGAGCAACAACTCACCGTTGACGTACACGTCCACGACCGCAGCAGCCGGATCCGCCGAGTTGTGAATCACCTGCAGACGAGCCGTGCCGGGGTCGTTGTTGGTCGTGTTGTTGGTCGTATTGTTGGTGGTGTTGTTCGTCGTGTTGTTGGTCGTGTTGTTCGTCGTGTTGTTGGTCGTGTTGTTCGTTGTGTTGTTCGTCGTGTTGTTCGACGTATTGTCGTCGTCGTCTCCACAACCGATTGCGACCGCCGCGGTTACCGCGAGCAATACACCTAGCTTCTTCAATTCCATAAAATTCTCCTGTGTTTAATCTGCCGACATTCCTGCCGGATAAGTCGTCGTGTCTTGGATGCACCATACACCGAAAAGAAATCCCAAAAAGTAAGAATATCGACAAACGCCCCCATAAATGTACGAATTTACTTGTTTTTCAGCACAGGGGGCGTGAGGCGGTCGGTAAACCACTGGCTGGATACCCGCGTAAAACGGGTCAGACCGTACGAGGCGGGATAGACGATCCGCTCCTCACGTCTCAACACGGCCTTGTGGATCAGCTTCGCCAAGGTCGCCGCGTCGCCGGTCGGTATGTACTTGGTCGCCCAACTCTCTTCGAATGCCCCGCGCGCTGCTTCCTCCATTGGGCTGCGCACCGGCCCCGGATAGACCGTCAGAACATGGACCCCTTGGGGAGCCACTTCTACGCGCAGACTCTCCGAGCATGCGGCGAGTCCGGCCTTCGCACCGTTGTAATGGCACATGCCCGGGGTGTGGGTGATGCCCGCGACGCTCGACACGTTGACGATATGCCCAGCACCACGACCGATCATCGACGGCAAAACACCTTGAATCAGCGCGAGCGGTGTCAGCAAATCCACTTCGAAAAGACGCCGCATCCGATCGATCGTGATGCCATCGGTCGGCTCGACGTATTGAATCCCCGCGTTGTTGACCAACACATCGATTGGCCCCAACGCCTCCTCGCAGTCCGTGAGCACTGCCTCACAGACCTCGGGCTGACTCAGATCGGCGGGCCGCACGAACGAGGGCCCCGAAAAGCTCGCCGCGAGCGCTTGAAGCTCCTTTTCCCGACGCGCCACAAGCGAAACGCTGTGCCCATGGCCAGCGAACTCGCGCGCGATGGCGTCTCCGATGCCCGAGCTCGCCCCGGTGATCAGAACATGCATGGTAACCCCTAGTTGACCGACACGTTGAGCGTGTAGGTGTAGAATGACTCCGACCCACTCAAAGTGCGGTCGATCACAATGTAGACACGCTCTGAGGTTGTCGCAGTGTAGCTCAACGTGCCACTCGGACCATCCGGTGTATCCTTCAAACACGTGTTCTGCCCGGCACAATCCGAGGTGAAGTACATGATCCCAAAGCTCGAGTTGGTCGTGAACGACGCGTTGAGCGTCTGGCCGGCCGTGAGGTCCACGTAATATGTGTGGTCGGTGCCAACCTGCGCCTCGCCGCTGTCAAACGTACATGCGCCGCTGGTGCCGGTTCCGAGGTCCAACGCGTTGGTGCCGGCAAAGTCGCCGGTGTTGGCGCCGATGACCGCTGGTTTGGCGTCGATGCAGGCGTCCCCGGTTGGCGTGCCGCACGCCCCATTGGAGCAACCGCCGGTGCAAGGGTAATACGTCTCGCGCCCAGCTTGCTCGCAGTACGCCAACGTGTCGGCGTCCAGGCACGAGATTTGGCCAACCGCACACGGTGGACCGGCAAAGATGTCGACCGCGAACACACCGTCATCCGAGAACGTGGCGCGAGAGTCCACGACCAGATAAACCGTTTCGGGGCCAGAGGGTGTGTAGACCAGTGTTTCGGTGGCACCGGTGACGTCGTTGCCGTCGATGCAGGCGTGGTCGGTGATCTGGTCGCGGATACCCCCGCAGTTGTCGACCAGATACAGCGCTGGATTTTCGCTTGAGGGGCCCGCGACGCGCGCGTCCAGAATGTCCCCGGCATTGAGGTCGATCTTGAACACCGCGTCATTTCCAGGCGTGTCGAACCCAACACACGACGTCGAGGTCAGGGTGTAGTCGTTGGTGAAGTTGTCCAAGTTCACGCTGAACAATCCACCTCCTGTGGCATCGATGGGGTCGGCACACGAGTCGCCAGTCGGCTGACCACAGCGTCCTCCAACACAGCCTCCGAGGCACGACACACTGATGCTTTGTGTGCCGTTGTTGTCGCAGAAACTCAACGTATTCGCATCGACGCACGCACGCGCGTTCGGGGTGCAAGCTCCCGCCTGTCGACGCTCGACATCGAGCACGAAATCGCCGGTCGTCGAGGTCGTGTCGAGGTCGGCGAAGATGTAGTACGTGCCCGCGATGGGCGCCACAAACGACAGGCCTTCTGGTGTGTTGGAGTCGTCGGCACCTGCCACGCACGCCGCAGCGATCGCGTCGTTGGTTCCGCACACCGTGCTGACGTACAAAACGGGGTCTGTGGGGCCCTGAAGCTTGAGGTCCACGAAGTCGCCTTGTGCCAGCGTCATCTTGTAGACCGCATCGCGTCCGGCCGCATCGTCCCCTGTGCACGACACCATCGAAACCATCGGGTCGTAGTCGTTTTGGTACAGGTTCACAGCAGCCCGGAACTGCCCACCCGTCGTCACATCAAGCGCGCCAACGCACTGGTCGTTTGGCGTGGGGTTGCACGCTCCTGCTGCGCAGCCAAAGAAACACGGCGAGACGTCGTACTGTCCGTATGTCGTTGCACGTCCCAAGACCACCGGCCACGCAGGACAGTTCGCCAGAGGGTACACACCTGCGGCTCAAGCCGGATGTCGAGGTAGAACGGTCGTTGTCGATTGACCAATCGCTGTCGACCACCAAAGAAGATCGTCTGTGGGCTGGGCGACAGGTACTTCAGCGTGACCGTGGGGTCGAAGTCGCTGCGCCGCCCAAACACGAGCCCGCGGCGTTGGCGCATTGGTGATCAGATACAGCGATGGATTGACCGTGGGGTCGGACGCGATCAGGCGTGCGGTCAGAACGGTCCCCTGCGGCAGCGTCACGGCGTAGACGCCATCGGGGCCAGATGCGCTCTGCTTTGCGCACGTGCTGCCCGGGTTGAGGTTGCCGGTGTATCGGCCATAACTGTCGAGGATCACCGTACTCGCGGTGATGGGTGTGGCCGTGGCGCAGGTGTCGTTGGACGTCGGCGCCGGTGCACACGCGGTTGGGTTGCCACATCCATAGGCACACGTCATCGACGAAAGCACCGTGCCTGCGGATGTGCACTGCGTCACAACGCCCGCGTCGCAGGTCGAGCCGTTTGGAACACAGGTTTGGTTGGGGGTGATGGCGACCGAAATCGTGAAGCTCGACGTGATCGTCGGCGAATCCGAGTCCACCACGATGTAATAACGCTGCGTTCTCTCGGCGACGAAACTTAGAGGAGACGCCCCATAAACGGCGGCCGCGCGACGCAGTGTTCGCGTTGCCGCAGCTGTCCAAATGTACATCCCGGTTGAGGTGGTCGTGGGCGTCTTTGTCACGTCGAGGCGGTCACCCTGAACCAAGTCCACCGCGAAGACGGCGTCAGTCCATCCTGCTGACGCAGGTCAAACAACACACACGTTCCCACGCCGGGGTCGATGTCCGACTTGAAGGATCCGTACGACCCCGTGTACGTGTCGCCGTCGGACAGAAGAATGGCATCGGCACACACCTCGCCGCGCGGATTGACGCACTCGGTGCCGGCGCAGCCTCCATCACAGACGTACGCTTCATACAGCCCAAGGCTGTTGCAGTAACGAAGCGTGGCTCCGTCGATGTCGCAGATCTGATCGCCGGGGGAACAATTGGGCAACAACACCTCAGCGAATAGCTCAAAGTTCTCGTCCGAAAGTGTGCTGGTCGAATCCGCGACCAGGTACACCGTTTCGGCCAATAGCGCGACGTAGTAGAGCCTGGGACACGTAATTCTGAGCGATTGCGCCGGCCTTGCATGTTGTTCCTACGGTGCAGTCACTCATCACATACAGCGCAGGGGTCTCTTGACCCAGCGAGCGAAGTTTGGCGTGCAGGATCTCACCTGCCTGCAGGTTGACCGAGTACGGCTTCGGGGCCACCCGCTGTGGTGCCCGCGCACGTCGTATTGGGCAGCGTGATGTTGGCCGTAAGATCGCCGTAGTTTCCGATGATGTACGCGCCCAGACCAAGGGCAGGCGCGGTTGCGCACGTGTCTGCCGGCCGCCGAGACCGCACAACCCGACAGGTTGCACCCGGCATCGCACGCGAAGGGCCCATTCGCTTGGGTCCCTGCGATGTTGCAAACCGTCGAGAACGCGCCGCTGGCATCGCACGTTCCTTGCTCCGGTGAGCACACACCGTTGGCCGTAACGTCTGCCACAAGCGTGTAACCCGTCGTGGATGTGAACTCCGAGGTGGCATCGACCACAATGTAGTAACGGCCCCCTGTTGGCGCGTAAGCCGCCACGCTGGTTGCGCCTGACGACACCGGAGATGCAACACAGGCGTCGGCGTCGCAGTCTTCCAAAATCGCGATGAATGCGCTGGTCGATGTGGTCGTGAGCTGCGCGCGAAGGATATCCCCCGGAAAGAGGTCCACGGCGTAGATCGTGTCGTTGCCCAACGTGTTGATGGCATCGTCGATGTAACACGCGCCAGAGCTGGGGCCACGCAGCGTGATTGCGTTCGTCGCGCCGGACCGATTCAGTGTACCGGTGATCGGAATGCCGGGCGTGAGCACAATGGGGTCGGCACAGACGTTACCGTTTGGCTGGCCACAGGCCCCCGCCGTGCAGCCGCCCTGCGAGGCGCACGAATACGAACGGGTAATTCCGTAGGCGTCACAGTAGGACAACGTGTTGCCGTCCGAGCACACGTTAGGCTGTCCCGGGGTGCAGTCCGGGGCGTTGATGGTGACGTTGAGCGTATGAGTCAGCGTGGTCGTGCCCGTCGTCGAGCGGTCCATGACGATGTAGACGACTTGGTTCTGCGGTGCTTGGTAGATGATCGAACCCGAAGTGCCGTCGGGCGTTACCGCGACACATGAATCGGTGTCCGAGCAGTCAGTCAGCAGGTACATCATCGCGTACGATGACGACGACGTATAATCCGCGAACAAGTACTCGCCGGCGCGCAACGATGCCGTGTAGATGACGTCCGAACCCACCGGCGCTTCCGACGCGAGGAACGTACAGGCGCCGTGCTGACCCACGGTCGGATTGATCGAATTCACGCCGCTAAATGGGGCCGTGACACTTGTGCCGCTGATGAGGGTGACCGCATCTGCGCAGATCTGTCCACTCGGGGTGCCACACGCATTGGCCGTGCACCCCCCTTGGCACGCGTACGTCGCCGGAGCCCCGACATCGGAACAGTAGGACAACGACGTGCCACTGCAGCCCAAGTTGGCGCCCGGCACACATTGCGGGGGTTGCCAGGACGCCGACACGGTGAAGTCTCCGGTCGCCAAACCGCTGTTGGTGTCCACGATCACGTAATACGTGCTGCCGTCAGCAAGCCACTGCACCGTTTCGTTGTTGCTCGCGGCAATGTCCGACCCAACCACGCACGACGTCGAGACGGCGGCGCAGTCGCGCAAGACGTAGATTGCGCTGTCAAAGCCCGCTTGCACGGTCGCCGTGACCACTTGGCCAGCCGGTGGGGTCACGTAAAACGCGGCGTCTTTGTTACCGGCCGTCCGACCGGTGCAGCCCGATGATGGTGCGTAGTCCGACAGGTACTCGCTGATTTGGCCGGTGAACGCACCGGCCCCTAGGTCGATGGCGCCCGAGCACACATCGTTGGTTACGGGAAGGCACGCACCCGCTGCACAGCCGAACGTGCATGGCACAAGTGTCGATGCGGAGCCATCGGAATTGCAGATCTCACGTGCGTCCCCCAAACAGGTGATCGCCGACGGTTGGCAGACCACAGGAGCGACGTCGATCGTGATGTTGCCGGTGCCGTAGGCGTTCGCCTGTTCGACATCGGCGATCACGTAGACGGTTCGTGGCATGGCGCTGTCGTTGAGCCACACGATCGTCTCGTCGGTGAACGCCGAGCTGTTCGCGCCGGCGACACAGCTGAGCATATCGCTGCAATCGGTCACAATATAAAGCGATACATAGTCTCCGATCGCTTTTGTGAGCTGTGCTCGCACGCGACTCTGTGGCGGCACCACAACCTGATACGCCGCGTCCGGTCCATTTGTTTGTGTACCGCTTGAGTTCGGAACACAGCCGCCAACTCCGGGATCGTAGTCGTTGGTCAGCGTGCTCCACGTCACCATCGCAGTCAGGCCCCCAGTGGCATCGGCCGCCGTTTCGCACACGTCAGTCGGCTTGCGCACGCAGTTCCCCGTGGCAGGATTGCAGCCGTTGGCGCAAAGAGTCGTCAAAAACCCTGTCCCCGTTTGGTTGCAGAAGTAGGTGAAGTCCATGTTCGCGCCGACACACTGGTTGTCGTCGGAGCTGCAAACGGTCTCGTTCGCGCTAAACGCCAGCGTGTAGGAGCCGCCGCTCTGGCTGCCGTTGCCCTGAACGACCACAAAGTACGTACCGGGGGACAGGATCTTCTGGTAGCGAAGCACCGCCGACGTCCCGGGGGCCTGGCATGCGAGGTCATCGGTGGAGATCTCGCATTGCCGACGCACGGCATACGACAGGAGCGCCCCGTCAATGGGGGTGATCGTCAGATCAACGTAGCTTGGCGTGGCCAACGTAAACGCATAGATGTTCTCGCCGGCAGCGTTGGTCGGCGATGTGCATGACGAACCAAGCTGATAACTCGCGCCCGAGGTGGAGTTTTCGGTGAACATGTCCCCCGAGACCAACATCCGCGGGTTGACACATGCCTGTGCGGCCACCGGGTCAAGCAGGTCCACATACAAACGGTAACGCGCGCCGGACTGTTTGAGATCCACATCGCTGACTCGGATGGTATAGATGCCGCGCTTGAGCGCGGTCACCGCGAATTCGGCCCGCGCCGAACCTGCGGCTGACGTGGTCGCCGACCCCACGACCAATCCGGTGCTGTCCACGATTTCAAGCAAGGCGCTGCCCAATCCAGTGTCCTCTCGGTCGAGCGCGAGCACCGCGAGCAACGTTCCCGTAAACAAAGCCGAATCGCGTGTATCGAATGTGTACAGGTCTACATCCGTGCGGCACACCGTCGCCTGCAGCGACGCATCTACCGCGACGGTGCGAAAGTCCGTCGCCACGGTGTCGTTTGGCTCGAAACCATCCGGTATGCAGGCTGCTCCATCCTGGCACATCCCCGAACGACAAATGCGCTCATCCAAACAGTCAAACGCGGTGCCGCAGCCGGTGGGGTTTTCCGTGCAGGCTGCAGACAATGACACAGCGTTCACGGCGCAGACTTGGTTGCCCGGGCATCCCTGCTCGCCACACTCTGTGCCCTGCGCGACACACTGACCGCCGATGCACGAGAAACCATCTGTGCACTCATCCGCGCCCGCGCACGTCGTCGCGTTGATGCACTCGCCGGTGCGCAGATCACACACGCCGCGCGCGCAACTGACCATCTGTGCATCACACACGTTGGCCTGACAGCGGTTCTCGTCGTTGCAAAAATTGTTGTCGAGGCATTCCGTGTCTGAGACGCAGGTTTCGGCGTTTGCGCACGACTTGCTGGGGGCGTCACACACACCGCGTTCGCACGTGATGTCGCGGCAAACTTCGAACCCCTCCGTGCAGACCTGCCCGTAACAGACAAAGCCTTCGACGCAGTCCTCACGCTGCGTGTTTTCGGCGCAAACCGTCTTGTTGACGCATTCTCCGGTGTCCTTCGCACACTCCCCGCGGTCGCACTCGACCTCCGCACAGCGATCAAAAACACACTGCCCATCAACACAAGCGTGGTCCGCCAAGCATTGGCCCAAAACGTCGCAGCTCTGTGGATTGACGCACGCACCGTCGACACAGGTGCCGCGCTGGCAGGTCCCATCTTCACGGCATTCGATGTCCGCACGGCACACATCAAACAGACAGCTGTAACCCGCAAGGCACGTCGTGTTTTCGTCACAAGCCTTGGGATTCCCGCACGCCCCGGTTTCGGGAAGGCAGACCCCGGTTGCGCACTCCACATTCGCGCAGCGGTCCGTGGCATCGTCGGAGCAACCGACCAACCAAACAACAGCCCAAATCATCAACAAAAACGCAGCGCGCATCAGCCTTACCCACAAAAAAAGTGCGCCGGGACAATGACAGGTTGTCCCAACGTCTTCAAGCTTTGTGCTCAGACCCGCGCACCCAAAAAACAACCGCATATCGTGGTCGTAGGCCAAAAAACAAAGACGTCCAAGGCGAGGCATGTTATATCCGGCCGGTCGACAAGTATGGAGACTGCCGTGGAACGCGACGATCTACACCTCGTTGAGAACGCACAGAAAGGCGACCGAGACGCCTTCCGCGAGCTCGTGGAGCGCTACCAGCGAAAGGTCTATTCGATTTGCTACGGCATGCTGAAGAACGCCGACGACAGTCTCGATGTCAGCCAGGAAGTGTTCATCAAGGTTTATCGAAACATCGATAAATTCAACCAACAGTCCAGCTTCTACACGTGGCTCTATCGCATCACCGTCAACATGTGCATCGACCACATTCGCAAGAACAAACGCGCCAAGAACGTCGAGTACGATGACGCAATCTCGCGCGAGGGAGATGGCGGCGATGACTTCATGATGCCCTCCAAGCTTGGACTGAACCCCGACAAGGTCTACGGCCGCAAGGAACTGCGCGAGAAGATGCTCGAGGCCCTTGAATCGCTGTCCGAAAAACACCGCACGATTCTGATCCTTCGCGAAGTCGACGGCCTGTCCTACGAAGAAATCGCAGACGTTCTCAACATTTCGAAGGGAACGGTCATGAGCCGCCTCTTCCACGCACGCAAGTACTTCCAAGATGCGATCGGCGAGTACCTAGCGGGGGAACTCGATGTATGAGCAAAATGATCGCATCGATCGTCATTTCGCGGTGAATAACACCAACCAACACGCGTCTATTGGGTTGTAAGCAACACGCCCCACATGGACAAAACGATGAAACAGGCACTGACCAAAGCACAGATTGAGTTGATCGAACGCTGGTTCGACGGCGACGTCGTGGGAGAACAGGCGCGAGAAGCGACGGCACTCGTCGCGTCGTCTGCCCAAGCGCGCGAGCTTCATGATGCGCTCAAAGAGCTTCGGGTCGCGACGGAAGTTGCCGAATCGCAAGCATGGTCCAAGGCGACGCCGCCCTCTATCGATGCGGTTGTGGGCGCGTGTGAATCATCCGAAAACCTCGCCGACGCGCCGTTGACCCAATTGGCGCCCCTGCTTGAGCGGTTCTTTGACGGCGAAACCGATGACTTTGAAGCGGAGTTTGTCGCGCAGCTGATCGATACACGCGACGACGTCGCGGATTACCTGGCAGGCTTGGACGAGGTCAAAGGTGGCGTCGCGGCTTCCCTCCAGGAACTCGGCGATCGCGCACCGATGGCGAACTTTTGGGATTCGATCGCGTCGCGTTTGGACGACGACGCGTTTCGCCCGGCCGACCATGCGATGTTGGTGCAGCGTTTCCACGACGGCGCCGTCTCGGACGCCGAGCGCACCCAAGTGGAGGCGTGGAAGTCGGCTCAGGTCACCGCCGGGCTCGAAGCGTTTGCCGAGATTCATCTCGCGACCAATGCCGCGATGGATCACGCCACCGAAGGCGTCGATTTCTCGCGTATTTGGGGCGCCGTTGAAGCCGTCATGGATGCCGACGTCGAGGCGAAGGGCGACAACATCGTGTCGCTCGGAAAAGCACGTCGGGAACAGGCCGAGAAACGCAGCGGATTCTCGCGGTCCAGCCTTGGCGCCATCGCAGCGTTGGTCGCTGCGGTGCTCGTTGGCGGCATTTTCAGCAAGCAGTTGTTTGGACCCGAGCGTGTCATCGTCGAGAAGACCGTGGTGATCGTGGACAGCGTCGAATATGCACCAGGGGCCTCGATCATGATCGACAGCCCCGTGCAGCAGGCGAGCGCGATCTCAAACGCCGACTCGGCCAACGAGGAAGAAGAACCAACCGTTATCTGGATCCTCGACGAGGGTGACGGCACACTCGAAGATGTAGATTCGGCGCCAAGCAAAGGCGAAGCGAACGACAAGAAACCGATCGGTCAACCGATCTAACGGATCGATTGAGCACAAGGTGCGCAGATGCGAACGATAATGAACATGTTGATGGCGTTGGTGATGTTGGCTGGCCTTGTGCTCGCCGCGCCGGCACAGGCTTTCGCGCAAGACATCACCGTTCAAGTTCGTTCGATCTCGGCCAGCCAAGAGGGGACGAAGTTCGACCCCAAGCTCGAAGACCTGCGAAAGAAACTCGGCAAGGCATTCAAGGGCTACACCAACTTTGAGCTCGTCGGCGACAACACCTTCAAAGTCGCGTTGGACGAAACCAAGACCACTTCCTTGCCCAACGGCGACACGATCAGTGTCTCGTTCCACGGCATGGCCGGAAAATTCATCCGCCTTGGCTTGGGGATCGCCGGGAAGTTGAACACAACGCTGCGCGCCTCATCGGGCAGCACGTTCTTCCAAGCCGGACTCGAATACCAATCCGGCATTCTCATCCTGGCCATCACAATCCAGTAATCGTGCGGCACTTAACGACCCTGCTTGCTCCGCAGGCGCGGTCTTGCGATGATTCGCCGCGATGTTTTTGCGTCTGCTCACAGTTCTGGTGTTGGGGATTTTATCGGGCTGCTCGTCCTACAACGACGAGTTCACCGGTCGCTACCTTGAGGTCTTGGACGCTGACCGCGAGACCTGCTTCGAGTCACGACAGTGCAACGTCGTCATGATCGACTTCTTTCGCTTCGGCGAGTACTCGCAGGCCATCGTTCGCGAATTCGATCGCGGCCTGCGCAATACGGTCGACAATCCGTTTGTCGAAGAGTCACGCTGCTACTGGACCCGCGCAGACCGGTTCAGTGAATCGGGTCGTTTCAACCTCCAGATTCGCCAGCAATCCGCGGGCAAAGGTGTCCTTAGGGGTGTTGTCATTCCTGACACCTCCGAGATCGATGCCGAGTTTCTCAGCGATGCTCAAGCCGACCCCGAGCGCACGGTGAGGCTCCAGCTCGACTCCACCAATCCCCAAAACGAGTGCGACTCTGCGGGCGATTACATCCTGACCGCCGAGGCACAGGGCGTCTTGCCGGCGACCGCAGATCCGATTCAAAACCCCGTATTCCTCGTGGTTTGGCTGGGCCTCGAACGCTACGAATCGCCAGGCGGCGTCGTCTACCTTCCCACCCAAGGCGCGCCGACGTGGTGGCGCCTTCCGTCAACCATGATTGTCAGTCAGGGCATGGGGCTTTCGGGGTACATCAACGGGATTCAGGTGCCTCCGCCCGACGACAAATTTCTGTCGATCAGCGGTGAAACCCAATTTGGTCTCGCCCATTTGGTGGTCGTGGACGACGAACCCGGCGACGACGGTCGCTTCACGTGGTCATTGGCCGAAGAGCCAATCGTCGCATCGACAACAACCAAGGGGACTCCGCCAGGCTCGCAGTGGCAGCTCACCGACCCCTCGTACGGGAAGGCGATGTTCTTCGTCAAAGACAGCCTGTTGGACCTCGATCCGGCGATCCGTGAGCGAATCTCGAATCTTGAAGGCTACGAGTGGATGGACCAGCACTACTACTTGGTCGACTACGTCGCCGACGGCGAGGAAATCATCGAGATGACACTTCCTCCACGTCGAATTGGCGATCGACCGCGTATGAACACGACCGAGAGGTACCTGCAGTCCACCCGGATCGAGCTTCCACGCTTGTTTCCTTACAACACCCAGTGATGGTGCATAGGTACTCCAAAAGGCAGGCGAGTGGATAACGTATACGGCAGCGAGTTGAAGATAGAGGATTTGCTAAGTGATTGTTTGGAAACGATTTTGTTAATTTTGTGATCTTGGTAGGGATCTTGCGATACAAGAGAGTGAGCCACGACTGAACCCTCGGGCGTGGTCCGGAGATTGAAGTGAAGCAGACGTTAGTCACATATGGATTTTGCTTGTTCGCACTCGCGGGCGGTTGCGCCATGGAAGCATCCGATGCGGCCAGCGAGTTCAACGCGAACAATCAGCAACCCAAGAGCGACGCGGCACAATCCAAGCTTTTTGCGCGCGACATTCAAGGCGCGCGTGTTCTTTACACCGATGCGCTTGCCGCCGATCCAAACAACCCGTCCGCGGCTGCCGGCAAGGCCGTGACCGATCTGCTTCTGCTGCCCTACTCATCGTCTTTCACCGCCGTGATCACCAACTCACTAGGGGCGTCGCGCGCGCTGAACGCGACACGCGACGTCATCTACGGAGACGGCGGTTTGCTTTACCTGTTGGTGCGTGGCGTCCCGTTTGCCGACGGCGACAGCTTTCAAGGAATTGCATCGCTGTTGGAGGCCGATCTGCCCTGGACCAGCCGCCAGATGACCTCTGCCACGGATTTTGTGGCGGAGCTCGACAAACCCGTCAATGACCTGTGGAGCGGCCTTGAGGTCGTGGCCGACGACCTGGCCGATGTCGAACGAAACCTCGATGTCGCGATTGGTTCCGACGCTTTCACGACCTACTTCTTACCCGGTGAGGTGTTCCACGACCAAAACCTCAACCTTGTGATGGGGAAGTCTGAGCTCGCCGCCATTCGAACCGTGGTTTCTGGTGTGCGTGCCGCGGTCTATTTCGTTGGGGCTTATGATTTTGACTGGTCGCTTGCCGATGCGTTCGGCGCACAATGGGACAATGTCGCACCCGAGGATCCGGGGTATCAGGCCGACTGGCTCTATGAGGACTACGTGATCGACTTCATGTCGCCACGCTTGTTCCGCGCCGTGGTTCAACCCAAGCGGTTGGAGAAGGCCGGGACGTCCCTCGCGCAGACCGCGCATGGCATCGCACAGACCCTGCGTTTGGGTGAGCAAAACGCCAAGGATACCGTCTTGTCGTGGTCTCAGGCGGACGCCGATCTTGTTACTGAGCTCGCGACGCTCGCAGATTCTGTCGGGGATGCGGTCTCGGGCACGACGCCGGTGCCTTACACCACGCCACAAACGTCGATGAACCTGTCCTCGTTTTTCACCGCGCCAGGCCGCGTGGTCGATGGACCCTGGTTCGAATACGCCACGCTCGAAGACGAGTTCGGCCCGTACCAGTCGTGGCAGCTCGTGGATGCAACCGCCGAGGCGTTTTTGGTCAACGGCGTGATGGACCCCGAGTTCGACTACAACAGCCCACCGGACCTCGAACTCACGGGTGACGCGGCTCAGCTTACGACCGACGTCTCGGGAGATTTCACAGGGGACGTTGAGTCGGCCTATTTCTCGGGCCGCTAATACCTTGCCGCAAAGATCGTACGTGGGATACATTCGGGAACTTCTTCCGCGGTCCCGATGCGTCTGCTCGTTTTCCTCATCGTGTTGTTCGTCTCATTGCCTTGTCTGGCGCAAGAGACCGACGCCCCAGCCCGTGTCGTCGTATCGCCGACGATCTACGTCGCGGGGGACGACCCCGCTCTGGTCTCGCTGGCCGCCCAAGCGCTCCACCGTGGGATCGAACGCGAACTGCGCGCCAATACAACGTTTGACCTCGTGGACGCGTCGGAGTTGACCGCTCTGGTTCAGGCCCGCCCCGCGTACCAAGAGTCCATCAAGCTGGCACAGTCTTGGGCCGAGCTCGGCATCACCAAGTACAAGGAGCTCGACGCCGAAGGCGCCGTCAAGAGTCTGGAACAGGCATACGCCATCTTCAACAGTGTGCGATGGAGCTTTGTCGAGCCCCTCAAGATGGCCGAAGTCATCATGTACCTTGCTTTGGCGCACCTTGACCTACGGCGCGATCTGGCGCGGCCACTTGAGCTGATGGCCGAGATGATCCGCCTCGATCCCACGCGTGTCTTGCGGGCGGGCTTTTACCCCGAAGATGTCGTGCAGTTTTACAACAGCGCTCGCGAGACGGTAGAGCGCGACGTGGAAGCCGGCGGTGACGTCTCGAAGCGCGCGCCAACTCGCGGATCTCGGCCGATGTGCGCCATGTCGTCGTCGCAAATGTGCTGCAACGGCCCGGCGGCTTTGAGGTCGTGTTGCAGTGGTACGACGGCAAGCTTGGCGCGTTTCTCCCCGTGGAGTCTTTGGATGCTCTATCGCTTGTCGAGACCGGAATGTACGAGGCGGGAAGCCGCCTGACCTCACGCTACATCGCTTGTTTGACCCCGCCGAGCACCGACCGTCCTGTCGTCGAGGCTTCGAAGGGAGAGAGCCCATGGGCGATGGAGCTTAACTTCGCGTACGCGTCGTTTCTTCAGTTTCCCGAATCCCAAGTGGAACTCTTTGGGAACTACGGCGCCACCGTCGGCGCGAGCTTTTCGATGACCCGCGAGTTCGCGATCATGGCCGCTGTTCAGGTGTTGACGAGCATTCGCGACAAAGATGGATTCTTGAACGACGACTTCACCACGTTACGCGGGTTTGGCGGGGTCGAGCTCGGTTACTCGTTTGGACCCCTGCGCGCCGAGGTCGGCATGCTGCTTGAGGGGGCCACCGTTGGCGCGATCAAGGTGTGCGACGACATCAACCAGATCATCGTGGGGTGCAGCGATGACCCAGCGGATTACACCCTTCACAGCTACGACGTGTTGGTTGGGATCAATGCCCGGCCCCGCGTAACACTGCAGGTCCTAAAGTCGTTCGAAGTGCTGCTGGGCGCGAGCGGCTCGTTTTATTTCTTCCCGCTCTCCGACCGAAGCCTGAACCTGCCGCTGACGGTCGAGACCGGCGTCCAGTATCGTTTTTAGGCGGTTCGCATCTCCATGGGTTGGTTCAACAACCACAGGCTCGCAAAGCTCAGCAGCATCAACAGCACCGCAGCGACCACAAAGGCGCGTTGTGCCTGACGTCGATTGCCCAACATCCGATACAACGTGCGTCGTGTGATAAAGACCGCCGCGACCTGCCCGCTCAGCACCAGAACCACCTGAGCGATCCAAAGGATTTCCATGGGAACCAGCATGGTCAAAGGCCAATCGGCTGTGCCAAACAGGTTCCAGCCCCAGCCAAACGGGTCACTTAACAAACGAACCAACTTGCTCCCCTCGTAAAAGAAGTGCAGCGAGTTGTGCGCAAGGTGGTAGGCCAGAGCGAGCGGCAGAATGTCGTAGGCGTGCGCAACAAAAAAGTCGCGGAAACGGTAGGCGATGTTGCCCGATGCCGCGCGAATACCCGCACAGAATATCGCGTACACGCCAACCAGCGCGGCCAAAAACGCCACCATGCCCACGGTGAACACGACCAGATAACCCACGTCAAAGCCCGTCGTTTTCTCGATCCACTCGCGGGCGGGCGGGACGATGTCG
This sequence comes from bacterium, assembly GCA_041390025.1. Classification (GTDB taxonomy): domain Bacteria; phylum Myxococcota_A; class Bradymonadia; order Bradymonadales; family Bradymonadaceae; genus JBFFMO01. The sequence goes on along the minus strand of JAWKQR010000003.1, from coordinate 27,712 downwards.
TGGGTCCACAGCGGAATCATCGCCAACCCATGAAACACCGTGATCCCAAGGATCATCAGCAAGAACCACGCTTCCTCGACACGGCGTCGGTGCGGGCCCATCAGGTCCGCGAGCGGTGTGCGTACATTGATGGCGACGTTGTCGTGGGGGCATGATTTGATGCACTCTGTGCACATCGTGCAGTACGTGTTTTCGTTCATGGCACCCATGAATTCCGACGTTGGGCACGGAAGTCCCCGCTCGTTGCCATGCAGGCAGTCCTTGTTTGTGCACCGATGGCACGTGGCGGTGTCCTTGCGGCGAATCTCGAGCATGCCCGTGGTGCCGTATTGTCCCGTCACGCGACCGACCGGACACACCCATCGGCAAAACGAATTCTTTTCGAACACAACCAACGTCACGCCGGCCCCGACCACCATCGAGATGGCCATCCATGCCGTCAGGTCCGGCCGGTACGGCGCTTCATATGCGAGCTCGAGCCACGTCACAGCCAGAAATCCAAAGATCGCGAGGTACAGGTTCTTGAGCTGTTTGGGCCACGGTCGGCGCAGGCTGAGCGGGGCCTCCTTGCGGATGGCACCTGCGGCACGCGTCAGCCAATCGGGGATCGCCATCCACGGGCACACCGTGCACCAGATCTCGCCGGCAAAAAACGCAAAGAAGATCAGACCCATCCACCATATGTTCCACGTCAGCACAGGGGCAATGTTGCGTGCCGGGTCTGGATTTCCAAACAACCCCGCAAAAATGACGAGCAAGAACGCCAACAGCACGGGCAACTGCAGCGCAGGCTGAAACCATCGTGACTTGGCCAAACGCGTGATGCGGGTCAGTTCCAGCCGAGGATAGCGCCACCGTTGGGCTGTTCGACGACTGCCAACATCGGGTTGAGGCAAGCCGAAGCCAAGCAGCAACGTCAACAACGTCAGCAGAGCCGCACCCACGTAAAAGTGCACCGAGGACAAGCCAGGCATCAGCGCGCGCTGTGGTTTGGGAACAACGACCTCGGCAGATGCAACCATCTCCGGGTCAAAAAAACCGCCATCTTCGGCGTCGGCGGCCACACCCGTCATCTTTTTGTGCGGCACCAAGTGCATGCCGCAAACAGGACAATCCCCCGCGTGATCAAACGTCAGGCCGTCGCAGTGCATCGGGCATATCCACTCGCTGATCTGTTCTTCGGCTGGCGTTTCGGCGCCTGCCTCGGCCCACGCTGGCGTGACAGGGAGAGCGACGAAGGCGAGGATGACGAAGATCAAAATTCGAAGCATGATGCTCAAACCGTTGCGGACGCAGCGGACCTTAACCACACAGTGTGTGTTTCCGCCATGATTGAAATTCGGGATCTCGTCGAGCGCGCACGAATCGACGCGTCGGACGAAAACATAGAGGCGCTGTGGCGAGCAGTGTTCTTGCTGCGCGCATGGTACCTGCTGCCTGCCAAACCCGAGCAGCCAGACTCATACCCCATGGTTTTGATGGTCGAGGACCAACCTTGGCTATTGGCCTTCACCAACTTCCGCCGTCTGCGCGACATGGAGCGCGAGATTGCTCGGGGCGGTGATTCAAAGATGTTGGTGCTCGATCCCGGTGCGGCCATGACTCAGATTGGTGAAGTGAGGAAGTTCATTCGGGGCGTAATCTTTAACCCCAATTCCGACGAAACATTCCGTTGTGAGATCGATGCGCTCGAAGCGTACGCGCGGCACTTCGGCCTCGACGTCTAGGGACTGTCCACCCCGGCTGAGGCTCTGACGCCACGATCCTGGACGGCAGAACGGCCGATTCCAGCGCGGAAGTTGCCTTGCATGGCAGTGGTGGGTGCCGGCACGACACTTGCTGACATCTACCTACATCCGTAGGAGGTTCCATGGCGACAAGTCCCCGATACACCATCCGCGACACACTTCGAGCCGTCGATGCGTCCAAAGAAATCGTGCTGGACGTCATGTTCCTCACCGCCGACCTGATGCACGCGATTCGGAACAACCTGCCAATCGACCTCTCCAAAGCCCAGGTCACACTGCAGGGGGCTCGCATCGAGGCGCCTCCGACGGTTATCGCGGAGGTCATGCCACTGGGTCGGCGACGACGCGCGAGCGTTGTTTTAGGATTGATCGTGGCCTTCGTGCTCGCCGGGCTCGTTGGAGCCTTCGTGACGTTCCAAGAATACCAAGGCAAGACCGCTGCGGAAGCCGTAGCGTGGGCGCGTTCGGGCGTCACATCTGCGCTCGCTTTCGACGCCAACGACCCGCAGCTACGACTTGAGGCGGCGCGTCACCTCGCCGCATCCGGCGAGGCATCCCGGTCCGCCGCTTTGGTGGAGCCGTTGCTCGACGGTCGCTACCGGGACGAAGCCATCGCGTTGGCCGCACCCGCTTGGCTGGCGCAGGGGCGCCTTGAAGATGTGCGGGCATTGGTCCCCAAGGTGGGTGTGAACACCAAGCGGCCCGCGCTCTTGGTCGACGCTTTTCAACAGAGCTGGGAGCTTGACCCGCGCATGACTGTGACCCCGCGCCGAGTCGCGCTTTCGCAGTTGCAAGAGGTTGCTCCTGGCCAGTTCGTGGGCGAATCCGAGCAAGGGCGGGTCAGCTTTCAGACGGCGACCCCAGAAGACCCAGATTCGTGGCAGGACGCCATCGCCGCGCATCGACTCTGCCTCGTGATGGAATGCGCGTTCGATGTCGCTCCCGCTGAGCTCGTCGAGGTTGTTGTGAACGGCGAGCCTCGCATCGGCGCTTTGATTCGGGAGACCCCGTCCGGCGCGCCCTTTCCGATCGAGCATGTGCGTGGTTGGCGACACCTCCTGCGCGGAGAGCTCGATGCGGTGAGCGCGGCACAATCGCTGCGCGCCTGGCGGCGCCTGCCACAATTTGATGACGTCGTCGCTCAGAGCAAGGACCTGCGCGCACCCGAGCTCGCCGCCCAGATCGCGTCGCTCCTGGTTTTCGACTTCTTGGCCAACAACCATGGTCGGTTCGCGAGCGCCAAGTCCGAGTGGGGGCAAAACGTGGGGATTCTCGACGGCCGGCTCATCGCCAAGACCCGCGGCGAAGTGTTCGAGACCCGTGCGTCACGTCGTGTCCGTGGCCGGCTCAAATGGTCGGAGCGCCTGCCCGCCCGTCAACTCGCCAATGTGTTGTCGATGGATGTGATGCGTCTCGGAAAGCGATTTTTCCCCGTCGAAACACCCAAACGCACGGACAAACTGTACGCGATGTCACGGCAGCAGCAGGCTCTCGGCGAGCGATCCGAGGAGCTTGAATCGCAGCTCGGGTTCCAGACCGCGTTTCCGTTCTAGGGTGCCTTGGGCGTGAGCTCGTTGACGATCTTCGCCGTCGCGCGTGCCATGAAATCCTCGGTCACACGTGGAATCCGCGGCAAGCCAGCGACCAGCTCGATGCAGTCGAATCGATGCGCGCCACGCAGGAACCACCCCGGCAGGTAACTCACTGGTGCAAATCCGAAGTCCAACAACTCCAGAATCTCTTGTTCGTGATTTACGGGGACGGTCATCCGAATGTCCGTCACGCCTTTTTCACGGACCTTCTCGACGAATTCACGAATGATTTCAACGGGGAAACGCCCTGCCGAGTTTTCGATCGTGATGTAGTTCCCGCGGGAGTGGTACGTCGGCCAAACACGCCCCGAGATGACCACCGAACCCGTGCCGCGAGGCGCGCCCACCGGGAAACTTGTGGGGTAGGGCATGTCTTCGTCGGTTTCTCCAAGGGACTCGATGATGCGTCGAGCGAACGGTGCTTGGGTCACCGAGTTTGGGGGCGGTTTGATGCGAAGGGCATCGCCGCCGATCTCTCCAAAGCCCATGAGCAACTCTGCTGTGCTGATGTCGCGTGAGCCTGGTGTCGGACGGAACCCCCAACACGTCGCGCCGATTTCGCGCGCGCGTTTGAAGGCCACTTCGTTGCCGGCCCGGAAAAAAGCCACGCCGAACTTCTTGATGCCAAAGCGCCGCAGGCCTTCGAACAGCGCTTTCGCGATTTGGGTGCGCTCTGGCACATCATCGACCGACAGCGCCCCAATCTCCAACGATTGGTTCCACGCCCGCGGAAACGACAGGCCACACCCCAGAATGCTGCGCTCATCCCTTGCGACGACCAAGGCAACCTCGCCATCACGCAGCAAGCGAGACAACGTCGGCCCATCGAGGAGTTCCTGATGGGGAAACTCAGGCCCGTGAATCCCGCGATAAAACGAGGCGATCCGCTCCGCTTGATCCGGTTGCGCGATGAGTAACTGCATAGGTGTTCCAATAGCAATGCTGCGGCCGATTCTTCCCACGTTCGGTCATGATGTCAACGTGCCTCAACGCTGCACGGGCAAACCGCTTGGAACGGCGCTGGGGATGACCGACTCAAGACGTTTGGCGCTCGGACTGGTCAAGGCGTTCAGAAACGCAACCAAGTCCTGAACATCGTTGGTGGTCAACGTGGTCTTTGGCGACGCGAGCTCCAGCGTCGCCCACACCCGTTTGCGCGTGTCTGGGTCCCGACGCACGCTGCCGGAAAGGTCGTCAGCGAGGTGCTCAGGTGTCCACGTGTCCCACGAGGCCGCCGGGTCGAGGTGGTGTTGGATGGTCTGGGGAAGGGTCGCAAACGCGCCGTTGTGCATGTAGGGCCCGGTCAACGCCACGTTTCGCAACGGCGGCGTTCGAAACTTGAACGCGTCGAGGGGATTCCCGGTCACGGCTTGGTGCCCAACATCCAGCGGCTTAAAGGGCTCCTTGCCGGGGCCAAAGACCGGGACGCCGATGTTGTGAGGCGTCTGATCGCTGAGAAGCGGACCGTTGTGGCACGTGGCGCACCCAGCGTCGCCAAAGAACAATTTTGCACCGCGCAGCGCCGAGGGTGTCAACGCGGCGTCGCCACGCATGAAGGCGTCCCATGGAGAATCGACGAGGTCAAATGACGCGGCTTGGAAATCCGCCAAGGCGTTCGCGAGGTGTTCGGCCGAGAGCTGCTCAAACGGCACGTCTGGGTAAGCCTGCGCGAGCAACGTTTTGTACCCATCGATCGCGGTGACCCGCGCGAGGACCGCCGCCCAAATCTGAATGTTTTGACTGTCGAGCAGTGCCCCGATCTCGTTGTTGACATCTCGCTGCTCGCCGCGCATCTCGGTTCTGGCGATCAGCGGGAACAGTGCTTGAGCGGCGGACATCGTGCGGGCGTGCGCCGGAAGCAGTCCACCCGCAGGCGAGACGATTTGCCCGTCGGGGCCCGCCTCGATGCGGTTGTCCCAGAACATCGTGTGCACCCGCGGGTGTGCCCGGTTGAACAGGTCAGGGGAGTTGCGGGCGACACGCGTTTTTGCACGTCGCATCGTGCGCTCGGGTCCAAGCCCCTCTCCACCCGTACCGATCGGAAGCGGCAGGCCGTCGGCCGTCGCAAACCGTGGGTGATGGCACGTTGCACACGAAATGTCGCGATTTCCGCTCAATATCGGGTCGAAGAACAGCATCCTGCCCAGCTCGACCCGGGCAGCGTCGGGTGATGGAAGGGGCTCAAGCGCGTGTGCGCCTGCCGCGCCGGCGAGCTTGCGCACGTCTTGGGCTGGATCACAGGCGCCCCCAAAAATACCCAGAATCAATACAATTATCAGTGCGTGAGGCCCGCACGAGGCCATGTTTTGCGAGGATTTCACGTCACGGTCCGATCTTTTGGTTTCGTGGAAATAAACTCGAACGGATGCCTTGTTATCCCGGAGACTTTTCGTCACCATGATCTTTGTAGATGGGACGCGAGGTCCGAACAAGGAAGCAACTCAGACCATGCACGGGCCGACCTCGGCGGGTGATGGTCGGTAGGCACAACCTGGCAGCTAGTCATTCGACGACGAACGAAGAGGAAATCATGGCGATCGCTCCAAGAACCATCCTGAAGAATCCAGCATTGCTCGCACTCACAACGCTCGCGGTTGGCGCTGTAGGCGCCGGTGGGATGTTGGCGCTCTACCTCGCCAGCGTGTCCTGCCAATATCCCGCGAACGTGCAAAATTTTGACCCCTGCGCCTACACGGTGGAGAGCTCAGATACGTCGCGTTGGACCGAGCGTGAGTTCGTCGCACACGCGACCTGCGACGCCGGCATGGACAATGACTGGGGCGCGCTGGACACCGCTAAGACCGGCCTCCTTCGCTACCCGTCCTCGGAAGTCCTGTTGAACATCCGCGGTTATCACGAGATCAATTTGGGGTTGTACGACGAGGCTGTGGACACCCTGCGCAACGGCGTCGCCCGCGTCACCCCGAGCAACGGTGTCATGGAGAACAACCTCGCATGGGCGGGTTTGTGGGCGCCGCGAAAGATGGACCTGCGTGAGGCACGTGCGCTGTACACACGCTCGCTTGAGCGCGACCCGAACAGCTGCGAAGCCGTTCACACCGGAATGTGGGTAGAGTACGCCATCGCCGCCAAAGAGGGCGAGGCTGAGCGCCGCAATGCCATCAAACGCTACGACACGTTGCGAGACCGTTACGACGGGTGCGAGCGACGATTGGCTGAGCCAAGCGAAGACCGCATCCAAGAGGTGTTGGGGGCCGCGACGCTCGATTTCGAAATGTCGAAGCTTGCTGCCGCGAACAACCAGACCAAGCCAGCATGGGCACGTGCACACATGAGCACCATCTTGGCCCGCTCGGCAATGACCGTCGCGCGCAGCGAAGGCATGACCGACGTCGATACGTTGTGCAGCGGGGCGACCCCGATCGGCCAGACACACACGACGTGCGTTCAGCTCGCAAAGGCGAAGCCGTGCAGATAGGACGGAGCGCCTGAGCAAAGAAACCGCGCCTCGGAGCGCGGTTTTTTGTTTCTTGGTGGGCCCAAACTTTGGGCAAACTCCTTGAGTCCTTCGCCCCGTCCTGTCATAATTTCCAAAAGCCCCACGACGGAGACAAACCATGGCGATCACTCCCCGGACCATCATCACGAACCCAGCAGCCGCCGCCGTTGCCGCATGGACTGTTCTTGGCGTCTCGCTCATGGTCAACGACGGGATGGAGCGACCGACCGTCGCGCCCACGGGATGCTCAGAGCGCGCCCCAATCACCGAGTACGACTACCTCTCCAAGATGCAGTGCCTCTCGGACCACGGTCACCACAAGCAGGCGGCGAAGGTCGGCCACGTGGGTGTGCAGGCATTCCCGCTGAGCGAGTCGATCCACAACCAGCTCGGCATCACCTATATCCAACTGGGACAGTACGGTAACGCCGTTGTGGGCCTGTCACGGGCCCTTGAATACATCCAGCCCTCCAACGCAACGATGGAGAACAACCTTGTGTGGGCATCGCTGTGGACACGCGCCGACGTTGCCGAGCAACGCACGCTATACCGCCGCGCGCTCGCCAAAGAGCCGCGCCTGTGTGAAGCGATCCACACCGGCATGATGGTGGAGTGGCGTGCGGCCAAGCATCGACAGGCGTTCGAGAAGGCAGAGGCCATCGCCGCATTCGCGAGTTTGGCCGATCGTTACGAAACCTGCCTTCGTGGGTCCGAAAGAACCCCGTTCGAAAGCCGCCGAAGACCTCAGCGTTGCAACAGCCCAGGTCGAGATCGACCGTATGCTCGACATCTCGTACAACCTGCAGACCTCCAAACAAGTGACCGCAGTGTTGAACACGGCCACTGAAGGGCTGGTCGTTGTCGACGTTGTGCACCGAAGCGATCCCAGCTTCGCTTCAGGCGCCGCGCACCTGCCAGCGCCTCGGCAACGATTACGGCGGGTTGGCGGTCATTCGAGCCACTCGATAACGCCAAGACTGTGTCAGCGGACGCCTCTGGCTGCGCACACCCGCATGGACCGATTGCTGGTTCCTGTGGCAGACTTCGCCCATGAGCACACCGCCCGGCTTCGCCGCATCCAACACCAAACCCAACGACTCCCCTGATGCGTTGGTGGGGAGACTTCTTGACGGTCGTTATCGGCTGGACCGCGTGCTGAGCGCGGGCGGCATGGGGCTGGTCTACTTGGCGACCCAGATGACCGTGCAGCGGCAGGTCGCGATCAAGATCATCAAACCCACGCTGGCGCGCAACAACGACTTGGTTCAGCGTTTCATGCACGAGATCGAGATTTCCGGCCGGCTGAGTCATCCCAACATTGTGGCCTTGATCGACACAGGACGTGATCTAAACGGCCTCAATTTCATCGTCATGGAGTTCGTGCAAGGCGAGACATTTCGCGACGCGTTGATGCACTCGCGACTGTCGTTGCTCGAGATTCTGCATGTGTTTGTGCAAGTCTGCGACGCGCTGATCGAAGCCCACGAGCTTGGCATCATCCATCGCGATCTGAAGTTCGAAAACATCATGATCTGTCGCAACCGCGACAATCGGATTCACACCAAGGTCCTCGATTTTGGTGTCGCCAAGCAGTTGTTCCACGACAAAGAGCTGACCCGCGTGGGTGAGATCCCAGGAACGCCTGGCATCATCGCGCCGGAGTTGCTCGATTCGGTCGAGCCCAGCGCTCAGAGCGACCTTTATAGCCTTGGTGTGCTCCTGTTTACGTCCCTGACCGGTCGCGCCCCGTTTGAGGGCGAGACCGATTTCGAGTTGATGCGCGCGCACAAGATGGACGACGTCCCCGACCTGTACAGGCTGGTCGGCGATCAGGTGCCCGAGGAGATCATTGAGCTTGCGTATGAGCTCATGGTCAAAGACCCCAAGGCTCGACCCGCAAGCGCCGAGGCGGTGAGGGACCGGCTCGAGAAGATTATCCGCCGTCTCGAGCGCCAGATGATGGACCATCCCCGGTATGTTCCCCCCGCCGGAGCTGGACTGCGCCCACTGCAGGCCCCGCGCGTCGAGAACCTTCGGTCGCAGGAGTTTCAGGCGCGCCCGGCGCCCGAGGACCCGTTGCCCGAAGCGGTCGCGCCTGCGTCGGTGGTCGCGGTGTTGATCGTGATCGTGATGGTTTTGGTGGTCATCGTCATCTATCTGCTCTATCAGCAGCATTTGGCGCTCGCTCAACCGCTTCCCTAGACGTTTGGTGGCATTCTTGGAGCGCGTGATTTAGGATGGCCGGCGACCGCTGAAGGGGCTTTGTATGTATGACGTAGAAGCGCAGATCTTTGAAAAGCGCCGTCGGGAACTCATGGATCGAATCGGAAGCAACGGCGTCGCTGTGCTCTTCGGCGAGCCCGAGCGCACGCGATCCAATGACACCGAGTTTCCTTACCGTCCGTCGAGCGACATCCTCTATCTGTCAGGTTTTAGGGAGCCCGGTTGTGTGTTGGTGCTTGCGCCAGGACCCGGACGGCGAGTTCATCCTGTTCGTGCGACCACGCGACCCCGAGGCCGAGACGTGGACTGGGCGCCGCTTTGGGATCGAAGGGCAGTCTCGGAATTTGGCGCGAACGCGGCTTACGACATCGCTGAGATCGACAAAGAACTTCCCAAGTTTCTTGCGCACCGCGACACCGCGTTTTGGCCCATTGGGCAGGATCACGACTTTGACCGTCGGATGATTCAGTATTACACCGGTCTGCGCTTTGTGCGGCGTCGGGCTCCTGAAGCCCCAGCGCGATTTGGTGACATTCGTGACCTTGTGCACGAGATGCGCTTGTTTAAGGCACCCGAAGAACTCGATCTCATGCGCAAGGCCGCTCAGGTCACCTCCGACGCCCACGTCGCCGCGATGCGCGCAACGAAACCAGGCGTGAGGGAGTTCGAGCTCCAAGCCGTCATCGAATCGTACTTTCGACGGCATGGCGCCGAGTTTCCAGCCTATTCCAGCATTGTGGGAACCGGAGACAACGCCACGATTCTGCACTACACCGAGAATCGCTCCGCGCTCGAATCCGGCGAATTGGTGCTGATCGACGCGGGCTGTGAATACCACTTCTACGCAGCCGACATCACACGGACATGGCCGGTCTCGGGCAAGTTCGAGGGAGCGGCTCGCGACGCCTACCAAGGTGTGCTTGAGGCTCAGGAAGCCGCCATCAACGATGTCCGCGCGGGGATTCGGTACAACGAGCTTCAGGAGCGCACGGCGCGGCGCCTGAGCGAGGTGATGATCGCGCTCGGTGCACTGACCGGCAGCGTGGACGAGGCGGTCGAATCCGAAACGTACCGCAAGTATTATCCCCACAATGTGTCCCATTGGCTCGGCATCGATGTGCATGATGTGGGCGCTTATTTTGACGACACGTCGCAGTGGCGCAAACTGGAGCCTGGAATGGTATTGACCATCGAGCCCGGGCTCTATTTTCCGGCACATGATGAGTCACTTCCCGCGGGTCTGCGTGGCGTGGGCATCCGGATTGAAGACGATATCTTGGTGACGTCGGGCGATCCTGAGAACCTCACCCACGCATGCCCTAAATCCATCGAAGCGATCGAATCGGTCATTAACGCAGGTCTTTAAACCATGTCAGAAAACAACGAATGGGGTCAGCCCGATCCCGCATTTCAGCAGCCACAACAACCCGCACAACCGCCAAGCCAGGCGCCGGTGCCCGGACAGTTGCAGCCTCAGACGAAGATCAAGCACAAGCTCGAGAACGAGGACATCATCCCCATCATTCTTTCGATCTTCTTGCCCGGTGTCGGTCACATCATGGCGGGTCAGACACTCAAGGGTGCTGCCATCCTCGCGGCGGTGGTCCTGACGTGCTTCATGGGCGCAACCCTCTCGCTGCTCGTCGCGGCCGACTGCTATTTCGTGGTGATGTGCAAGAAAGACCGCCCTGTGGGCGATTGGGAGTTCTTCCCCGACTACAACCGCTACATCTAAGATGAAACGATTAGTCTTGGCGCTCATGTTGACAGCGGGGTGCGAGAAATCGCCCCCGCCTGCTCCCGTTCCTCCTCCGGCGGTTGATGCGGCGCCCTCGTTTGAGCGAATCACCCCGCCGTCCGCGCGTCTCGCGCTCCCGCTTGATGTGCTGGCCATGCGGATTGAGGGCGAGCCAGTGGGTCAGTTGGTGTCGCAGGATTTGCCTTCGCCTGATCCTGTGCCCCTCAAAGCGATCGGCGTCAATCTGTGCCAAACCGGGTGGTTTATTCAAGGGCTGGTCGAACAAGACGGAAAGCTTCACACCTCACCGGGGTTCCTGCTGGAGTTCGCAGATCTGGAGCGGGAAGGCTTCAACTACCATGTGCCCGGGATCGAGAATTCCCATCTTGTCGTGAGCCTAAGCAAGCTTTCGCTCGACGAGGCAGAAGGGTCGATCAGTGTTGTTGGGAAGGACGACTTGACCACGTTTTCGATGGCGTTTGCGGGCAAACCGGTCGGTGTGCCCGCTCAGCCCGCGTTTTCGGCGCAAGGCTGCTTTACGACGGGCTACTACCGCTTGTCCGACGGCGTGCAGGGGCCTGCCACGGCGGTTTTCGACGGCAAAGACCTCTACTACGTGGGCCTGCGTCTCTCGGAGAAACATAGCCTTGTGGTCATGGTTTCGCTGCGCGCCGACCAACGCAAACCCGGCAACGTCATTCAAGGCAGCCTCGAACGCGTGGCTGACGCGCCCGATAAGTTTCCGATTCGTGTCATGCTGGAAACGCGTTCGAACGCCAAGAAGCAGGTCGAGGTCACCGGACCGATACTTCAAACGCAGCATATCCCCGTGACCAAGGGTACGATCCGGGCTTCGTTTATGACCGACGACGCGCGGGGTCCCATCCGTATCGATCTAAGAGACTTGGAGCTTCCAAAATGGGACGGTCCGCTCTCGGAGGCGAAGATCCCGCGTGTTCAAGCCGAGGTGCTGTTCGTCACCGATCCCAAGAGCCCCGTCGTGCCCGTCCCCTCCGAGCCCAAGTGGGAGACTCAGCCTGAGTAGTCTTCGGGGGCGAGGTTTTCAAACCGCGTGTGCGCGTTGAAGAAACGCAACCGCACGGTGCCAAGCCCACCATTTCGGTGTTTGCCGATGATGATCTCGGCGATGCCTTGCGCTTCCGTGTCGGGGTTGTAGACCTCGTCACGGTAGATGAACAAAATTAGGTCGGCGTCCTGCTCGATGGCGCCCGATTCGCGCAAGTCGCTCATCATGGGCCGCTTGTCGGCGCGCTGCTCAACACCGCGGTTGAGCTGTGCGAGCGCGATGATCGGTATGCTCAATTCCTTGGCCACGGCTTTGAGGTTACGTGAGATCTCACTGATCTCTTGCTCGCGGCTGTTGCTGTTCTTCGAGCTTCCACGCATCAGCTGAAGGTAGTCGACAAAAACGATGCCGACGTCGTGTTCTGCCTTGAGACGCCGCATTTTGGAGCGGAACTCCATGATGGGCAGCGCCGGCGTATCGTCGAGGAAGATCTTGGCCTCGCTGAGTGTGCCCGCTGCCTTGATCAGGCGGTTCCACTCGGCCTCGGTCATCTGGCCACGACGCAAGCGCGACTGGTCGATGTGGGCTTCAGAACACAGCATACGAATGGCGAGCTGTTGGTTCGACATTTCGAGGCTGAAGAATGCGGCTGGGATCTTTCGCTGCAACGCCGAGTGCGTGAGCATGTTCAGGGTGAAGCTGGTTTTCCCCATCGCGGGTCGCGCGGCCAGGATGATGAGGTCCGAGGGCTGCCAACCGGCCGTGATATCGTCGAGGTCGACGAAACCCGACGGCACGCCGGTGATCTGTTCGCTCTTTTGGTACAGCGCCTCGATCTGGCCAAACGCTTCGCGGATCACCTCACGCATTGTCGCATACGAACGTGCTGCCCCAGACTGCGTGATCGAGAACAGTTTCTGTTCCGCCGTGTCCATGAAGCCTTCGACGTCGTTGACGTCGCCGTAACACTCCTCGACGAGCTCGTCGGCGGCCGAGATGAAGGCGCGCAGCGTGGCCTTGCGTTTGACGATGTTCCCGTAGTGCTCGACGTTGGCGGCACTTGGAACCTCGCTGGACAGGCGTGCGAGGAAATTTGCCCCCCCGACGTTCTCAAGCAGCGCCGAGGCCGACAGGTGGTCGGCGAGGGTGATCACGTCGATCGCGTCGCCACGGCGGTGCAAGAGCTCCATCGCGCGAAACACGTGTCGGTGGCTTTCCCGGTAAAAGTCCTCGGCTTTGATGCGCCCTGAGACTTCGTCCAAGACCCGATTGTCGAGAAGGATCGAGCCCAAAGCGAGCGCTCCGCATCATCGTTGTGAGGCGGAACGCGAATGGGCGTATCTGTGGTGGGTGATGCGGCCATGGCCAAACTTACTTGGCCACTCGCATGTAATCATTGCGGATGAGGTACACGATGTCCTGCATCGTCTCCAGATCACTGGCGAGGCTCTTGTTCATGATGTCCGAAACCCGTGTGTAGTTGAGCACGAGCTGAACGTGTCCAAGAGCTCGGGGTCAGACTACGCAGCGGCGGGATGAGCGGTGCTTTGACTTCCAGGACATCGTCTGCGCTTGGGACGTCGCCGCCCAAGTTTTCGATCTCGTCGAGGATGCGCATGCCCTCCATCATGAGCCCTTCGGTGGACTCATTGATCTCGGTTTCGAAAGTTTCGTCGGTGGGATGTTCGAGCGAGAACGTTCCGTGGGTCCAGCCCATGACACGATAAAACGCTTTGTAGGGCGACACCTCGACGTCGTCGTTGATGACGGCAAAGATGACTCGACCTTCGCGCAAGTACACTTTACCAAGGTCGTGTTCGCGATGAATGACCAGAACACCCGACTTTTTGCTGGTCGAGAAGAGCTGGAGCAAGTCAGGCAGGGGACCTCTTCGATCAAGCCGGAGATGGATCCCGTAAGCGTCGCGCCTGTGGTGCGTGATGCGGCTCCCCGATCAGGAAGCATGCCGCCTCCGCCGCGAATGTCGCGTCCGCCCGACTCGTCTGCATCACGATGCACGAGCTTGATGATGTTGGTGCCCACCAAAATACGGTCGCCTTCCTTCAGGCGAGATTTCGTAATCTTCTCGCCGTTGACGAAGCTGCCGTTGGTGCTGCCAAAGTCTTCAATAAAAATTTCGCCGCCAAAGGTGGTGATGCGAGCGTGGCGACGTGAAACCATGTCTTCGACAAGGACCATATCCAAGTCGCTTGACCGGCCAATCACCACTTCGCTGTCCATCTCAAGTGGGAACTCTCCCCCTTGGTATTTCCCTGAGATGAATTTCAGCACCCATCCGCCAGACTTTTTCGAATTCAATCTCGTCCTCGAACTCGCAATGGGTCGGGGCAAAGCCCGTCAGAAACGCGCGTCTATAGGGCGTAGCATCCCGATACGTTACGACTGGTGTGCCATGACGTCAAGATAACGCATGTCGTCATCGTGCCGTAACCAAGGGTGTAAAACCATCATCCAACGGTTTGGAAAGTGACACAGAGCGCAGAGCGTGGAAAGTAGAAAATACCTCAACAGGGGATGCTGTGTCTGTCCTATGGGTGTGGCTGGTGGTCGGGGGAGTAACGTTCGCAGTGGGCAGTGTCTTGGCGCTTGTCGGCTTTGCATCGCTGTCTAAGCCGCGTCTGACGCCACGGCAGAGCTTTCTTGCGCCGATCTTGGTTGTCGACGCGCTGGATCCCGATCTGCGTGTGGTTTACTCGCAATCGATGGTTTTGGACGCGCGCTGGGATGTGGAACACCCCGGACAGCCGTCGCCGCGGCTCGGGGCAGAGATCAGGCGGCTGATCGTCGAGGTTCAAGCCGTTCGTCGCACAGGCGGTGCGCCGGCCATTGCGTGGGGCGAGCTGCTGGAGTGTGAGGACGATTGGTCAGCGGCCAAACGTCGTGTGCAGGCTGTGCGCGAGCGCCTCAAGAACGACGAGAGGCCGGTCATGCCGGCCTCCGTGTCGCGTTCCCCAGGCCCAGATTAGAAGTAGATCGACAGGTTGATGCCGACGGTTTCGCTTTGCGCTGTGAAGTCGCCCCCGTACGAGCCGGAGTCGTCGGTGAATCCCATCGTCTGCCAGGCGTACTTGCCGCCGATGGCGATGTCGTCAAAGCGGAGGTTGACACCAAGGCCAAGCCGCAGGGCTGCACCGCTTGATGATTCATTGAGGATTCCGTCGCCGAGCACGTAACCTCCCACACCGCCGTAGACGTAGGGCTCGAAGAATCCCGCGATCGTGGGCTGCAGCTTGAGGTCGCCGTACAGCCCGAAGAGGCCCATGTCGGTGGTGTTTGCGCCTTCGGGGTCGAAGGTGTAGCCGCCACCGTCGAGGCCGATCTCAAGGCCGAGGTACTTGCCTTTTCCGCCCACGGCCACGTTCCAACCGATCCCTGGCAGCGCCTCGTCGGTGATGGTCGTCGACGCGAAGCCGCTCGATCCCACTCCACCGGTGATGTACACGTCGATGTCGGTCTGGCTCGATGCTGCTGGCGTCGAACGTGCCGCGGGCGGCGCCTCTTGCACGTACACTACGTCCGTATGGTTGTGCACATGACGTGGGCTGCTGCGAACAACACGCGTGGGACGGCTGTGCTGACGAACGTACGTCGTGCGGCTTCGCGTCGTGTAGTGGGTATGCGTCGAGCCGTTGCTCACCGTGCGAGTCGACACCACGCGACGTGTTGTAGGCGCTTGGCGGGTCGTCGTGGTGCGCGTTGTGCGTGTGGTCGTCGTCTTCTTGGACGACTTCTTCTTTTTGGATGTCTTTGCAGCGCCCGCGCGTTTGTGTGTGCGCTTACCGCCATTGCTGGCCGAGTCGAGAACGCCACCGGCTGCATGGGCCTCAGGAGTCGACATCATCGTCACGGCGGGTACAGAAATGCCGAGGGCGAGTGCGAAGGCGAGGATTTTGGATTTGGTGTTCATGATTCGGCTCCAATTTCGTCATGTTCTGAGCGTTGGACCATCTCAAGCGCCGATTATTCAAAAATCCGATCCTTTTTGCGGGGTTGTGCACAAAAAAGTGGTCGGCGCACGACAGTCTAACAAAGAAGTGGGCCTGGGTCGCCTCAAACACCCGCGCAGAATCAAAGGTTTGTGGTGATCGATTGCCAAAACTCGCCGGACATCCGCATTCGGGTGATGCCGTCCCTGACCGGCGTGGCTTGGGGGTAGTCGCTCTCGGGGTAGAGTGGGTCGCCGGGCAACACCAGTGTCATCGAGCCCTCAAGTTCACAGAAGTGTGGCGTGATCACCGGGGGATGGTGGTGTTTGGCCCATGCGATCGCCGAGTCGGTCGTGTCGAAGTCGGCCAACTGCTCAAGCGTCCGAATGGTGGGCGGCGCCAACATGATCTCGCCCGCCTTGGCGCGATCGAGCGCATGCGCTGGGGGCATCCAGCGCGAGTCCGTGGTCTCGGACTCGTCGTGGCGCGCGGTTTGGTCCTCGGGCACGACGGCCAAAAAGAATCGCGTGTCGAACCGTTTGGGTTCAAACGTTGGTGTGATCCAGTGGGCAAAAAACGCCAGATCCTCGAGGTCGAAGCGTAGATCAAACGTTTGGGCGACCTTCCCCAACGTGACGGCATGCGTGTGGAGCTCGGCGCGGACACGGTCCAATTGGTCGCCAAGCGCCGCCGGAGGGACACCCAACACCACGCCGGCTTCTTCGATGGTCTCGCGGATGGCGGCGAGGCAAAGTCCAACGGCCACCTCACGCGAGTCGGCGAGTCGCATCAAGTCGTGGGGAAGCGAGGCGACATAGGCGTCGTTTCCGCAGAAGACGTCGGCCTGGTCGACTTGCCCGCCGGGGTAAACCCACGCGTTGGCCATGAAGGTGCTTTTGCCGTGCCGGCGCAGAAGCAAGACCTCCGGGGCCTTGTTTTGTCGCAGGATTGCGACCGTTGCGGCGTCACGCGGCGTCATCAGGCTTCGCCTCAAGCTGTTTGGGGGGCGTATTCTCAATGAGTCGCTGCGGCTTTCGCGGCGTTCGCTCAATGACGACCACCGATATGCGCCACAGGCTTATCAAGATGATTAGCGAGATGAGCGCAGATGCCGAGGCACCAATCCAGACGTTCATACGTTTCCTTTCAAGGGGCGGCGCTAGTCTTTGGAACAAAGGTCTTGTTGTCAAACGTGGTGCAGATTACGCGTGGCCTCGACCAGCTCCTCGATGTGCGAATCGTGGATGCCGTAGCTCACCAAAGCGCGGTGCAAGTTCAGCAGGTATTCCAGGTTGGGACCGCTTGGACCTTGGCTGCTCATGATCTGTCGTGCCATGTTCTCAAGCGTGTCAGGGCCAAGAAACTCAGGGTTGTCGGGTGTGGCGATGTACACCAGCGCCTTGGGCGTGACGACGGAGTCCGACCCGTAAACCGGTGCATGTGTCCGTTCGTATCCCCCTTGTTCACGCACGTCGAGGTCTTGTAGGATTTGAGCGGCGGTCGTTGCATCAACTTCAAAGGTGCGTCCCCATGTCCGTTCGGTTGGCTCTCGCACGAGGGTGACCACGCGTCCAGGGCGCCCAGGTACGCCTCGATGATCCGTGGAGCCTTGCCAAAAACGCCTTGTGAATCCCTCAATGTACCCGATACGGGAGTCAATAAACTCGAAGTTGGGCTTCCAAATGAGTGATCCGTAGCCGAAGATCCACATCCACACGCTCCGCGTCAGCTGCAATAGCTTAGGGACATTCGAAGTTTGATGGAAACGCTGACGATATATCAACTCCGCAATCGGGCGGATGCGCATTTTGAGGCCGTCCGGCAGACCGAAGGGATCGACAAGTTCTGTTCGTCCTTGGATTGGACGTTGCCGGCTTACGAGGCCTTCATCTCCGATCACCCCTTGTTCCTGAGGCAGAGCGAACACGGTTTTGTCACGCTGTCGGGTGGGTTTAACCCGCGGATTGGTCGCTACCTGCAGCCGCTTGAGGCGTCGTGGTGCCTCGCGAGCCCATTTGCGTGCAACGACCCCGATGCCTTGGTCGAGGATTTTTCGTCGGAGCTGCTCGAACCCGCACAAGCGTGGGACCTCGTTTATTTGAGCGGGCTTCCACCCTCGGGGCCTTTGTTTGATGCGATGATTCGAACCTTTGGCCGCCGTCACCGGATGGGCATGGGTCACGAGACACGCCGATACACGGCCGACATCCGTGACAGTTTGGACGCCTTTTTGTCCCGTCGTTCCGCCAAGATGCGGCACAACCTGCGTCGCAGCGCACGTCGGGCGAGCGAAATGGGTCTGGAGTACGAGTACTTGCCCAACGTCGAAGAGCGCGAAGTCGAGCGCATCTACGAGCGGATTCTTGCCATCGAGGAACGCAGCTGGAAAGGGCGGTCGGGGACGGGCATCCTCGATGGAGGCATGAACACCTTTTACCGGCTCATGTTGCCCCGTCTGGCGCGCCGAAAAGCGTTGAGGGTGTTGTTCGGGACGCTCAACGGCAGGGATATCTCGTTTGTGTTTGGCGGGTTGTTCGACACGACGTACCGCGGCCTGCAAGTGTCGTTTGACGACGAGTACCGCGATTGGGCGTTGGGCAACCTGATGCAGATGGGAATGATCGAACGATTGGCGTCCGAGGGCATCGAACGTTACGACCTGGGCAGCGAGCTTGAATACAAGTCACGATGGGCCGAGGACGTCCACGTCACCACAACCCTATGGTTGTGGCGACGGTGAGCGTTAGTCTTCGTCTTTGGTGAGATTGAGCTTGGCTAAAAGCAGGTCGCCGAGCTTGCCGAACTTGTCGTCGCTGGAGCCTGTTGGGTCGTGATACTCGCGCGGCGCACGGTCGTTGCTGCGCTTGCCGCCGCGGTCGTTGTTACGATTGTCGTTGCGGTTGTCGTTGCGGTTTCCGCCGCCCTTGTTCGCGGGCTTGTTCCGCGGCCCTTGGTTGTCGCGGTTTTGACCACCGCGGTCATTACGTGGGCGATCGTTTCGCTCACTGCGGGGTGCGGGTGCGCTGCCCTCGGCGGGCTCCGGCAACACGGCTTTTCGCGAGAAGCCAATGCGCAGCGTGCCGTTGTCCTCGGACTTCACTTCGATGATCTTGACCTCAAGGCTGTCTCCGACCTTGAGCACTTGGTTGGGATGGTCGATGCGCTCGTGCGCCAACTCCGACTTGTGAAGCAGGCCGGAATGTCCGCCCGGAATCGATAGAAACGCGCCGTAGACTTGGATGGAGCGGACACGGCCATTGACCACATCGCCCACTTCAGGCGTCTTTTCGGCTTGCAGCTCGGTTTCCGAAGGCAGCTGCGCCCGGAACTTCTGCACACGTTCGATGTTCTCGCGAATGTGGCGTCGAAGTCGTGGCTGCTGCGTGGCGCGAATGGCTTTGCGCATGAGCCGGTCGGCCTGCCGTGCCCAATCGTGCGCCTTCGCGGCGTCGAGCTCTGGGTCCGAGGCGCGATCCATCAGGACCTGCGCGAGGTTATGCATGAGCAGGGCAGATGTCGGTTGGTCTTTCAGACCGCGACGGTAAGCTTCCTCGGCGCGGCCGAGATGCTTTTCCGCCTCCTTGTACCACGTCCCGCGCGCATTCCACGACGTCTCTCGCTCGCCGAGTGAGACCGCCTTGTCCCACGCTGCTTCGCTGCCTTCGCGGTCGGTAGACCACAAGGCTTGCGCGAGCAGTGTGTAAAAGAAGGGGTCCTCGCTGAAGTGCGGCTGCAACGCCTTAAGGTGTTCAACAACCTTGGCGGTGAACTCCGGCCGTGCGTTGACGTCGTTGATCTCGAACATCAGGACGGCGAAACCGATGCGCACAAGATGAAGAATGCGGTGATTTGGGGTGCCTTCGCCGGCAGCCCGTGCAGCGGCGTCTAGGCCTTCGATCACTTGGGTCAACGCATCGTCGTTTCGACCTTCACGGCGCGCGAGCTCGGCGGCCACAAAGTAGTACTCGATGTCTCGCTCACCTTCAGACTCTAGGCCCATTCGGACCACGCGTGATCCCACATCGTGGAATCCAAGTTTGAAGGCGAGGTCGGCCACGGTTGGGCCAATCTCGGGGTATTTGGTCGCGAAGTCCATCAACCGACGCACCTCGTTGCTCACGCGTTTGACAGGTGTTCGTCCGCGTCCGCGCTGATGGCCACGGTTATCGCCGCCGTCGGCGTCGCCATCGTGGTCGGCATCGTCGTCGCTGTCGTTGTCGTCCGCAGCGGACTGCGCGATCTCCTCGTCCGTGGCGAGATCCGAATCGTCCTCGTCAGCGTCCTGAGCGGCATCGTGGCTTGTCGCCTCGTCCGCGGCGGGCTGAGCGTCGCTGGATTCCACAGGAATCGTCGCTTGCTCAGCGGTCGGGGTTTCTGAGGCGTCGCCGCCGGTGAGTTCTTCTTTTGTTTCGTCGGTCATAATGGCTCCATTAGCGCGCAACCCCTTACCCCAAAACGTCCCACGCACGCAAGCGTTCACGGCTACGGCAACGGATTGCCGTGGATTGTTGCAGGGCAACCGCGTCGGCCCTAATGTGGATCGATGCGATGGAATCCCCAGTACCTCATTATTCTGTTTGCGAGTTTGGTGGCGTGTTCGACCGACCAGTGCAGCTGCACGGCCTTCGAACAACGTGCGTTTCCGACACGGGGCCTAGACGCGAGCGTGCCGGCAGCGGGGCAAGCGCGTGTGACGTCGTCGGGCCTGAAGTTTGTGGAGGGACAAGTCCCCTACCTTATCGATCAGTTTGTCCCTGGGGGACTCAATTTTTGTATCCCACAGGACACGTCTGGAAACCCGGACATCTGCGTGGCGAGCACGTGCCCAGGGGGCCAGGCCGGATGCCCGGTGGATCTGACGATAGATGACCAGAGCATTCGCCCCAAGCCCCCCAATCAGCTTGAAGTTTCGGTGACCATCGGCGACGTCGATGAACGGCTGAACTTCGACTACGGCACGTTTATCGGTACCGTGAATTGTTACGTGCAGCTGTTTAAGAAGGGCTCGTCGGAGAGCACTGCGGGCCAGATCGTGGGTACGATTCCCATCGACCTCAGCGTCGATGGAGCGAGCCCTACCAAAGAGCTTCGCGTCGAGATCGGGGATCCCGCGCTGAACCTCGACGGCATCGACTTTAAGATCCACGGACGCGGCAACGTTGGCGACACGATCGCGTGCGAAGGCGCGAGCTTGGTGCGAGGCTTGTTCCGTGGGCTCATCGAGTCGCAGGTGCAGACGATCCTGCGAGACACCGTTGACCAGATTGCCGATGAGCAACTGTGTCGCCGATGCGGCACCGGATTCGACGCGTGTTCGGCCGGCTCGTGCACCGACGGGATCTGCCGCTACGCGAGCAATGCCTGTGTCCCGCGCCCGCTTGGGGTGGAAGGCCGGCTGAATTTGGGTTCGTTGTTGGCCGATTACGTCGACGAACCCAACGCGTCGGTCGACGTGTTGGCCAAAGCCGGGGACGTCGCGAAGGTCGACAGCGGTGTGTCCGTGGGTCTGCGCGCTGGCTTTGAGCCCAACGCGTTTGCACCCTGCGTGCCCGTCGACCCCACAAAGCGCCCGTCGTCGCTGGCGATCCCGGTGTCCCCAGTGATCAATGCGGACACCGACCCTGATGGTCAGCCGTTCCACTTGGGTGTGGGCATCCACAAACGTGCGCTCGAACACATGCTTTGGTCGACATGGGCCAGTGGCGCCGGGTGTCTCAAGGTTGGCAGCGAGACCGTGTCCTTGTTGACGACCGGAACATTCCAGTTGGTGGCGAGCAGCCTTAAGGATTTGGGGCCAGGCGGCCGGACCGCGTCGTTGGTGGTCGTGCCTCAGAAGGCGCCGACGCTTGAGTTTGGCGCCAATCGCATCACCCAAACCAACGGCACATACGCCATCGATTCGCCCTTGCTGCTGCTGAAATGGCCCGACATCGACTTCCATGTTTTTGGTTATGCCCAAGAGCGCATGTTGAGGTTGTTCAGCATCCGCGTGGACCTTGAACTTCCGGTCGCGCTCAGCCCGGACGGTCAAGGCAACCTCATCCCAGTGGTGGGCGCCATCGAGGACGCGATCAAGAATATCCGTCCACGGCGTACAGAGCTCATCTCCGAGGGGCCTCAGCGCATCCTAGACCTCGTGCCAACGTTGGTTGGATTCGCGGCACCGCAATTGGCGGGCGCGATTCCCGAATCCATCGGGGTGCCGGAGTTCCTTGGCTTCCGGCTCGCCCTAGAACAAGGGGATATTCGGGGCGCCGACAACAATGCGTTTCTGGCGCTGTTTGCGACTCTGGAGCGGTCCGGGCAGCCGTTTGTCTACCGACCAGATACGTCGATTGGTCAGGTGACGGTCGACATGTCGACCAGGTTGCCCTCTGGATTGGTTCGCCCAACCGTGACGTTGTCCGCGTTTGTGTTCGATCTGGAAGGCGCCCGTGACTACGAGTACCAGTGGCGAGTCGATGGCGGTTTTTGGTCGATGTTCCAAGACAGCGGAAAGCTGGAGATTGATGACCCCGTGCTCGCGATTCCCGGCGACCATGTGATCGAGGTCCGAGCGCGAATTGCGGGCGAGATGGGCACCCTGGATGGCATCCCGGCGTCGACGATCGTGCGCATCGAGCCGCCCCCTTTGATGACGGTCACCCCTGCGGACGTGGCGCCCGACGAGCTCGACGTCGCGATTCAGACGTACGAGCCGCCGCCGGTGTCGTCGCGGGCCGCCGGGTGCGATGCCGCGAATGGCGGTGCGAGCTGGCTGTTGTTGCTGGTGCTGCCGCTGTTGCGGCTTCGACGTCGCCGCGGCGTGATCGCTGCAGCGGCGCTTGTTGTGATGATGTCGGGCTGCAAGGGCGAGGTCGCGACGAACGCGACCACACGTTGTTTCGGCCCCGAATGCCAAGTAGATCGCACGTGTTCGATGGATGCGGACTGTGGTGGATTGTGTCCGGCGGGCACGTCTGGCATCTGCGAGAACAACCAGTGCCAGTGTGTGCGCGCATGCGAAGGCGGTTGCGCCGCCGATGAGTTCTGCTGCATCGGCTCAAGCACCTGCGTTGCGGCTGCGCCCAGCTGCGACGGGCGGACGTGTGACGAAGGGTACGAGCCTCGTATCGTCGGCGAGCCCAACCGTGAAACGTGTGAAATCGATGGCGGCGGGTGCGAATGTGTGCCGCTACCCCCAGTACCCATCGGCGTTCATGGTCAGTTCGCATCGGTCGATCACGCAGGAGGCGTCACGTATGTCGCTGCCTACAATAAAACCTACGGCGACCTGATGGTCGGACGCGTCGAAACCGACGCCACGATCACGTGGAGCTTTGCGGATGGCGTGCCGGCGAGTGGGCCGCTGACCGGGGACCCCAACGGGCTTCGCGGCGGGCTGTCTGAAAAGGGTGTCAATGTCGGCACGTACACAGCGCTGGTGGTCGATGACTCGGGCACCGCCCACGTGATTTATCGCGACGAGGATGCCAAGGCGCTGAAGTACGCGCGCGGCCGTGTCGGCGAGGCGTTCGAAACCACCGTGGTCGAATCGGAAGGCAACCCGATGTGGGTGTCTGCGGTGCGGCTAGGCAACGTGATGCATGCGATCTACGGAGTTGACGAGGTGGCAGGGAAATCGGCGCTTCGGCACATGTCCTTTGATCTGACCGGCGCGATTGCCTCGGTGACACCCGCACTTCAAACCATCGAAGAAACCGATGTCGACGCGACGGAGACAACCGATTTCCCGCGACGGCAAGGCATGTTCACCGACTTGTCCGCGACGCCTCAGGGAGGGCTGCAGGCGGTATGGTACAACGGCATCACCAAGCGCGTGGGCCGCAGCACATTCACGACGACCTGGTCGGCACCCGAGTATGTGGCGGCGAACACCGGACCCTACGCCGCCGCCGCCGTCGATGATGCCGGTGATGTCCATATGGTGTTCATGACCGGGTCGGGACTGCGATATTCACGTTTTGGTTCGATGGTGCGAACGGCCCTGGTCCACGACGGACGCCGCGACGCGGATGAATACTACAACGGTCCTATCGGGGAGGACGTCGATGTGCGTGTGGTCGGAGGCGATGATGTTCGTGTGGTTTTTCAGGACGCATTTGACCGGGCACTCTACGAAGCACGGTGGAACGGCGACGGGTTCGATCTGGCAAAGGTGCCACTGCCTGCCGCCGAGGCCGGTGGGTTCTACACCGCGTTTTCCCCCGGCGGAGATGTGTACGTGGATTGGTTGATCGACCGAACGGCCGAGCCGTGGGGCCGGTTGCGTGTGTTGCCGCTTTCCCTTTGACATGGTCGCGATAGCCTATTTGTGCCATGGATCGGCAGCTTCCAAGCTGCCGATTCGTGCCGACCCGATCGCAGAGTTCCAACACAAGCGCGCTACTTGCGGGGCGTGAATCCGTCCGCTAGCTTGGCGCATCTTGCAGTTCCCTTCTTTTGATGGTGTTTTCCGTGTCGAGACCTCCCGTACCCTTTTCGCAGATGAAGCCAGCGCGTCCCACCATTGAGGGACTTACCGCGGCCTACGCCAAGATCAACGAAGCGTTTGATAACGCGACCGATGCTGCGGCGCGGCTTGAAGCCGTTTACATGTGGGATCGCGTGCGCAGGTCCTACACCACATGGTCGTCGATCACGCACCTGAAGTTCATGCAGAACACCAAGGACGAAGCCGCCAAAGCCGAGCGTGAATACTCGGACGAGCTCTCGCCGAAAGTGACCGAGCTGGACATCAACATGATGCGCAAGTTGCTCGACGCCCCCGGGCGCGAGGACCTGGCGGCAGTGTTGGGTGAGCATGCGTTTTTGCTGTGGGAATCGGCGGTCACCACGTACGAGCCCGCCATCCAAGATGACCTAGTCGCCGAAAACAAACTGGCGGCAAAATTCACCGAGCTGCAGGCCTCCGCCGAGATTGAGTTCAACGGCGAGACGTACAATCTGTCGTCGCTCGGCAAGTTTGCGGAAGTCGCGGACCGCGATGTGCGGCATGGCTCGATGAAAGCACGCTGGGATTGGGTTGCCGCCCACGGTGACGAGTTCGACCAGATTTACGATGACCTTGTGAAAGTGCGACACAAGATGGCGCAGAAGCTCGGCTACGAGAACTACATCGAGCTCGGTTACCGCCGCATGACACGCGTGGATTACACCCAGAACGATGTAGAGGTGTTCCGTAAGCAGGTCGTCGAGCACGTGGTGCCATTGGTCACGCTGATGCACGAAGACCAGCGCAAGCGTCTTGGTGTGGACACCCTCATGGCATGGGACGAACCCGTTTTTGACCTCACCGGAAATCCAAGACCCGAGGGCGACGTCGCTGAGCTCACGCTCAAAGCCGCGACGATGTTTGACGCGATGCATCCTGAGCTTGGCGCGTTTTACCACACCATGATGGACAACGGATTGCTCGACCTCGACACCCGGCCCGGCAAGGCGGGTGGTGGCTTCTGTACGTCATTCGCGGACTTCGGTGTGCCGTTTATCTTTGCGACCTTCAACGGGTCCAAGCACGACGCCGAGGTCTTCACGCACGAGATGGGCCACGCATTTCAGGTCTACGTCAGCATGGATAAGGTGCTGTCGGATTACTTCTGGCCGACGTATGAGTCTTGCGAGATCCATTCGATGAGCCTTGAGTTCTTCACCTGGCCCCACATGGACTTGTTCTTTGGCGGAGACACAGAGCGGTTCAAAAAGATTCACTTGGCCGAGTCCCTGAGCTTTTTGCCCTATGGTGTTGCGGTCGACCATTTCCAACATCTGGTCTACGCCAACCCCGATGCGACGCCCGCGGAAAGACGGCAGATGTGGAAGGACATGGAGGCGACCTACCTTCCGTAGCGACACTGGGGCGACATCGATCACGGAGAGGCTGGTGGCCGATGGCACTCTGCAAGGCCACATCTTTGAGCGCCGTTTTTACTGCATCGACTACGTGCTCGCGATGACCTGCGCATTGCAGTTCTGGGACCTGGATGCAGACCGACTACAGATAATGCGTTGGATGAGTACGTCGCGTTGTGCAAGCGCGGCGGTGAGGCACCGTTCCAGACGCTCCTGGCTCGCTCGGCGAACCTCACGCCTCCGTTCGAACCTGGTTGCCTGAAAGGTGCCGTGGCTCGAGCACGTGAGTTCCTCGGTTACTGACGTCAAATTTCTGACGTATTCGAGGGCCAATCGTCAATCGATTGGCCTTTTTCTTGCTCAGTTTGACAATTTTGCACAAACCCTCAACCGCTGTTCTCAAAAAATTCGGAATTTGTTTGTGTATGGAATCAGCTGTGGCATCAACGGCCAAAGTTTGTGAAGGAGAACGCGATGAATCGTCGGCTACTGAATCTGTTTGTGATGTTGATCCTAGGGTGCGGACTCGGGTTCGGCTCCGATGCAAAGGCCGAAGGGTCAGCGCAGGTTGGCACGAATCAGGGATTGCAGAGTTCCACGGTGATGTTCGTGGACATCGTTGACGCTAGCGTGGAGCGCATTCAAGTTGGTCCGGAAGTGGCCAGCTGCGTGTAATTCAGCCCAGCGAATACCCTGATCACAACGCTCAGCAACAACAACACGTCCGGCAGTTTGGCAACCCATGGCAACGGTGCTTACCGCGTCGAGCTCACTCAAAGTCAGGGTGGGGCGTTCGACGTCAGCGTGCAAAACGCGGTGAACACCGGCGGACGTCTCTATTCGACCCGCTGGGTTTTTGCCACGGGTTCCTTCGGCAGCGGTGCCGCGTTGAATGCCTCATTTTACGCGATTACCCCAGGTGGACTTCCAAACTCCGATGCAGTGATGGAGGTGAAGTTCGCCGGCATGAGCGGAAACGGCTACACGATTGGCATGAACAGCTCTGGGGTTACAGGTGCAAACAGCCGCAGCACACCGTCGGCGGGCAACACATTCGTGCCCGAGTACAAACTGTATTTGAATCCGCCGTCGGTGGCGGTAGGTGGCGCCGTTGTGCCCGTGTTGAGCGGGTTTCAATACATCCCACCGGGCAACGGTTGTAACCTCCAGGGTTCGGGCGGTGACCCAGGCGTGTTCTCCTTCCAATCGTCTGCTGAAGGGACCTACAAGATCATCTGCGACACGAACAAGGACGGGATTTTCGATATCACCAATCCCGGCGACCTGTTGCTCTCGGGTGACGCCGTTCAAGGCACAAACGCTGTCGCTTGGAATGGTACCGATCGCAACGGCGCCTCGATTATCGAAGACACGTACACCTGCCAAGGTTTTTTGACGGTCGGCGAGGTCCATTTCGTGGCTGACGACATCGAGACCAGTTACCAAGGCATGCGGATGTTCGAGTACAACATCACAAATGGAACCCGCTCGTCGGTGAACATGTTTTGGAATGACACCTTGGTGCAAGCCAACTCGAACATCATGCCGAATGGCCAAGTCGGATTGGAAAATCCGGGTCCAAACGGTCTGGCCTCGGGGCCGTATGCCGATGCGGCCGTTGCCAATGTCAACGCTCGTTCGTGGGGGAATTTCGGAGGTAACAACGGCAAAGGGAACAATGCTTTTCTCGATACGTTTGCCTTCGCTCGGTCATCAACCACGCAGTCTGTGTTCATCGAAGTCGTCGACATCACGACGGACACCGACGGCGATAACTTGCCCGATGTGGATGAGATCTGCATTTACGGGACCGATCCAAACCTCGCCGACACCGATGGTGACACGCTGAATGACGACGTCGAGGTCATCGGTGGCAGCGACCCACTTGACCCATGTGATCCAATCTTGGGTGTGAACTGTGCTTTGACCGTGGTGATCACCGCGCCTGCGGATGGTTTGGTCACCAACGACAACAGCCAATCGGTGACCGGTACGACCACACCCGGACGGCTTGTAACCTTGTTTGTGGATGGCGTGAACCGTGGCACAGCCGTGGCAGACGGTGCAGGCGTTTACACATTCACAGAAGCTCAGGTGGGCACATTACCTGATGGGGCGACGACGA
>JAWKQR010000002.1:0-276184 GCA_041390025.1 bacterium | reverse complement strand
CTCGGCAGCGTCGCTCCACGCACCGGCCGATGCCCCGACTTGGAAACGGGCACGACCGGCTTCCTCGGTGGTGGCTGGGAAGCGTACTTCGACCCGCTCGTTGGCAGGAACCGTGACCATAAGACCTGTCGCACCGGTGTACGCGAGGTTGGACGCCCGTGTGGCGACCGAGACCTGCAACGGTGCATCGGTCTGGTTTTGCAGCACGATGGGGAGCTCAAACTTGTCGCCGAAGTTTAGGAAACGTGGCGCGCTTGGGCGCACCATCAACGGCAACCGCGCCGTGACGTTGCTGTCGCCGTGGCCAAATCGCTTGCCGCCCTCGACCGCGACCGCCATGACACGGTAGCGCGTCAGGTTGTCGGGCATCTTCACATTCGCCGTGGTCATCCCCTTGGCGTCCGTCTTGACTGCGGGGAAGAACCCAGCGAGTGGGTTGAAGTTCGAACGCACGGCGATTGGCGCATTGTCGCCTGCTTCGCCGTCGCCCGGTGCTTCGTTCGCCATCATCCCGAGCACCGGTGCTGGAGCCTCATCGGCCTCCATGCGCTCCGCCACCGCCTCCTCCGCAGGCGCAGCAGCAGCGGGCATTTCCGCAGACTTCATGGCCTCCTTCTTGTCGAAGCTCCCTTTGCTTTTGCTGCGTTTGGGGGAGGGCTTCTTGACCGACGTGACGTTGGCGTTGGAGCCAAAGTTGGTGGGGTCGATGAGCTCCACCGACAGGCGAGAGTGCTTCTCGTTCACGCCCGCCTGCCGCTGTTGGTAAAAGAGGCTGACGGGGTTGGCCATCTTGTAGCCGCTGAGTGACAGAATCGCTTCGTCAACAACGACAATGGCGACCTCGGCGTTCTGAACTGGCTTGCCAGACGCGTCGAGCACCTTGACCGACACCGACGTCTGGGCTCCCGGCTCGGTTTTCGCTGCAGCGGGTGTGACCTCGACGTCCAAGGTGCGCTCGTACGGAGGCACCTGCAGATTGATGTCGCCGCTCGCGATCGAGGGCCGAGTGGGCAAGGAATCATCGGGCTCGCCCTTCGCGTCCAGTCGCGGGGACTGGCCGACAAGGTCAATGCTGACCCAGACGTTGGGAATATGTCCGCTCTTGATGGGGACGGTGACGACGGTCGTGGACTCCTCCATACGGAAGCGTTTTTGTTCCACCATGCCGTTGCGTCGAATGCTCATGACGGCCTCGGCCGGAACGATGGGTGAGCGGACCAAAATCTCGGCCGTCTCGCCGGGGCGGTATTCGTCCTTGTCGGGAATGAGGTCAACGTTTTCCATCGTCACGGTGCGGGCGATGGGTTGTTTTCCACCCGATACCCAGCGCGTCATCTCGGTGTAGTTTAGGCGCCCACTGTCGTCGGTCGTCGTGGCGCTGATCCGGTAGGTGCCGCCCTCTTTGGTTTGGATGGTGCACTTGTGTTCTTCGGCCGTCGTCATGAAGTCACAGGATTGCTCATCGACGACTTCTTCGACGTATTGGCCGCCCTTCCACGAGTACTTGATGCGGCCGGCCCGAACTTTCACGGGGCGATTTGCCGTGACCTTGCCATCGACATCCGACGCGATCACAAAGACCTCAAGCGGTGTGCCCTTCTCGACGAAGTAACGGTCTGACCGAAGTCCAACGTAGTATTCGCTCGGGGGACCAACATGGTCGCGCTGCCCGTCCAGGCCTGACGGTTGACGTCCATCGCGGTTCCTTGAAGCGAGACGGTCATCGGCCGAGGCGGTTCAGCAGCCCCGAAGTCGAGCTTGATGAAGTGTTCGCCCGCCGCGTCGGTCTTGGCCGACAGGTTCGCGTACGAGCTTGACGACGCCATGCCACCCGAGCGCCACCAAGGCACCCAAACGCCAAAGGTGTACTTGGACTGGTTGGGCGGTGTGAACGCGCTGGCGTTCGCCGTGATGCTCCAGTTGACGTCAGCGTTTGGCAGCGCGCCTCCAGCATAATACTTCGCTTCAAGCCGCGCCGAAGCCTCGGCGTTTGCGTAGAACGGCCCCGGTGGGACATGCACGCTGACCTCGAACTCCGGTGTGCGGAACTCTTGAATCTGGAAGTAGTGCGTCGACATGCTTCCACTGTGCTCGCCGCCCATTGCGGTCATTTCGACGCGACAGCTCCCAAGGTTGGGGGTCTCGGGCAGCACAAAATTGAAGTCGAATCCGCCCAATGCGGTGGTGTCGGTCGTCCCCTCGGCCAGCTTGTTGTTCATGGCGTCGTAGGCGATCCACTTCACGCTCGTGGTTCCCGCAGCCAAGCTCAGGTCCCCGCCCTTTCGTTGATCGACGCTGCGCACCCACCCCTTCAGATGAACCTCTTCTTTGGGCTTGTACATGCCGCGATCGTCAAACACGAACCACGACAACGACTTGGAAGGGTCGTACTTGTACGGGTAGTTTCCGCTGTAACTCTCGGGGATCATCGCAATGTCGTCGCCCTTTTTCGCCAGCACGTACGACGCCGTGCCACTTGCGTTGCCAAGCGGCACAATCGCGGTTCCGTTGTCTTTGGTGGTCCCCTTGGCGTTGGTCGGCACCAAGGTGAACTCGACGCCGTTGACGGGAGCACCGGTCGCCAAGTCGTTGGCCCACACCAGCGCTTCCTCGTAGTCGTACATCACGTCGACCCCAAGCTTGGTGGCGTTGAGCCAACTGCGCACCATCGGCAGGTAGTCGCGGTCGGGCATCGTCGATCCCTTCGACGCCCGTGACGGTGTAAGCTCGATGACTGCGTTTCCAAGCCCGTCTTTGCCGAACACTTCGGTCAGATCGAGGTTCGTCTGGACGAGCTCATCCGCGCTGCCTTTGATCTTGATCTCGGTGTCGATGACCTTGCGGCCGGGCGGCAGCTTCTTCTTCTTGCCGTAGTAACGCCAATCCTCAAGGTATTCGCGATATTGCGCCCAGTCGGTGGGCTGCACTTCCCACGCCTTCAAACGCACGGCGTCGTAGTTAATCGAATAAAATGTGAACTGCGGGCCTGCCTTGGGATCGAGCACGATGAACTCACCCGACGCCGCCGTCAGGCGAGGATCGGCGGCACCGACGTCGAACGTGAACTGCTGGTCTTTGCCCAGCGTCTGCCCAAAGATGTCTTTGAGCCCCGCCTTCAGCGTCACGGTGTACTTGCGACGCCCCGGTTTTTCACCGTAGACCGCAATGTAGCCGCCGCTCTGACTAATGGTCATGGCGGGGAACTCGGGCGAGACCTGAACCAGGTCGTCCTCGAAGGCTGAGTCTTCGAGAGGGTTGCTGAAATAGAACGTAAACGCATCGTACGGCGAGCAGTTGCCCCAACCGCAGCGGTGCTCGGTGACGATCAACGGTCCGTAAGTTTGGAAGTAGAACGACTGGTCGCTCTCGGTCTTCCGCGGCCCCTCGGCGGACGGTGCGCCCTTTGGTCAAGACGACCTGATCGACGTGTTGTAAGGCATCTCCATCGATGGCACGACCACGACGTAGCGACCTGCGACCGCTTGGTCGACGTAGGATTTGATCGTGGGATCGGCATCGATGGTCTTCTGGTCGGCCATCTTGATCGGGATGACACGATTGCCGGCACGGACCTCGATGTGCTCGAGCATATCGATCGGGTTGATGTTCTGGTCAAACCCCAAAAAGATCGGCTGGTCGAGTTTGACCGGGCCCGACGATGGAAAATACTGCTGAAGCGTCACGGTCGGGGTTCGGAACGTGAAGGCGACTTCTTTCTCGAGCGTGCCTTCCGTCTTGGATTTCGTGCCCGCGGGGATCGTGACCGAGTATTCGGTCGCCATCGGCATGTGTTCGGTCGTCGGCTCGAAGAGCAGCGTTTTTGAGCCAATCCATCGCCACTGACCTTCGGGTGTGGGCGTCAATTTGACCGGAACACCATTGGCGATCGTGTCCTTGTGCGACGTGATTTCGACCATGGGTTGATCGAACGTGACGCTGAGCTTGGGGGCGACCGGAATATCGCCGTCTGGGGCGTACCGGAGGACCTGCAGCGGCCCGGGTTTCACGGCCACCGCATCGGGACGCTTCAGATCGGACGCGGGCGGAAACGTGGTGGTGATGGTCTCGCCGGTCTTTGGCGGTGGCATGGAGCGACCGCGGACCGCGAAGTCCTTTTTGTCGGTGGTCTCGACCTGCAGCGGCGACAAGCGCGCCAAGATCTTGTCGATCGCAGATTGTTCTAGCGGTTTGACTTCCGGGCGAGCGAGGGAACCCACATCCTCGGACTGCGCGACGCCATTGGACGCTGCCATGTCCATCTGTCCAGTTACCGATGGGTCAACCGGATCGAAACTCTCCAACGTGGCAGGCGGGCGTTGAGCCGCCGTTGAACCCGTGTTCGTTTCTCCGATCTTCGCCGCGTCCCCTTTGTGGGTGCCGCATGATGCAACGATCGCCAGCAGCGCCGCGACAGCAAAGGTCGAGTGCTTGTTCATGTTTCTCTCGCGCAGGTTGTGTGTGACGGCAGTGTGGTACGAAGCCGCCTGTTACGCAACGGACGTCCCACCGAAAAGATCTAGGATTAGTAGGTCCCGCGGGCCCTTTCCTTGGCCGGCAAAATCTCAAGACACGTCGTCCAATAGCCGGTGAGGATGGTCTCGACGAACTCCTCGGGCAAGGCCTCGTCACGCATCTCTTGGGCGAGCGCGAGATGATCGTAGCTGAGGCGTCGAGGCGTGACGGCGGCGGTGTCGGTGTCCACGAGGACGTAGTCTACGAGGGTGGTGCCGTCGTTTGGGGGCCGGCCGATGACCCCGACGTTGACAACGCGACGGCCGGAGGGCAGCTCGCGGATCCACGGGATCCCGGTGTGTGTCACGAACAGAAGATCCGCGTCGGCCTCGTTGAGGATGTACTCCAAGAACCCGTCGGGGCACGCGGACTCCCACATGAATTCGTTGGTTTTTCGCGGGGAACCGTGCGCCATCAACACACGCTGGCCTGCCCATACATGCCGGTACTCGGTCGGCAGCGCCCGCAACCAGTCTTTGTTGTCGTCGTGGGTGCGCGCGAGCGTGTAGTCGTAAGAGATCTGGGCGAAATGGTTGTCGCGCGGATCGACGTATCCGCAGGCACAGTCTTCGAGGCGATTGCCGATGGAGTGGTCGTAGTTCCCTTGCATCACAAACACGTCGTCGCGGCTTCGCAGCATGGGAAACACACGATCGGGCGAGGGTCCAAAACCACCGACATCGCCCAAACAATAGAACGCACCAACACCCAACGCGTCGCCCTCTGCGAGCAGCGCACGCAGACTCTGATGGTTGTTGTAGATGCCCCCAAACACGCAGATCAGGTTCGACACGTGACTCCCTCGACATGGCACGTGTAACACGCGGGGTGGTCAAGCTTGATCGGCACCGCCGCATCCTTGAGCGAGTCGCCCATGCGTGCTTCCTCGACCTCGATCAAGATCGGGCACGGAAACACGCCCTTGGCCGTCACCATACGACAGCTAGAGCACTGCAAGTCGTCCTCTTCGCCCTCAAGCAAGTCACCCTCGACCAAGCGCTCGTAGTTTTTGTAGCCCTCGTCGCGGCGCTCCTCGCGGCCGATCTTGAACGGCGACAGGAATTTCAACCGAGGCTGCGTGATGCCACGCGACTTGAGCAGGTCGATGAATCGGTTTCGACCCGCGGGGTCCGACAGCTCCGTGTGGCACGTCGTGACCGTCACAACAGGATTGACCCCGTGTTCCCACAGGCGAACGATCGCGCCGACGATCTGTTCAAAGGTCTTGCGTCCGCGAATGGCGTCGTTTTCTTCAGCGGTGGTTCCATCGAGCGACACCCGCAGATCCAGATTGTATCGTGACTTCGCAAACGTTTGGCCGAGCCACGCCGCGGTCTCGTCATCGATCAGGATGCCGTTTGTGAGGATCGACAGCGGCGCGACCTCAAGCGTCCGTTCGATCATGGCACGGATCTCGGGATGCATGAACGGCTCACCGCCCGTGAAGTAGACTTCCTTGACGCCCATTTGGCCCGCCTCGGTTAGCGCGGCCTCGACCTGGTCGAGCGTCATGAAAGGATGGGAGTCGTTCTTGGGCCCACACGAGATGAAGCAGTGCAAGCAAGCAAGATTACACAACGTCCCGGTGACCTGAAGCCACAACACGTCGAGGTGGTTAAACGCGAGCGTGGGGGGCGGCAGTTCGGCCCGTTCGTGCGCTCGGGCGATGAGCGTGTCAAGATTGATGAGGTCTGAAAGCATGCGCAGTGGATGCCCGGAAATGGCCCAAAGTTTCGCTTAACGCCGGCGCAAAAGGCCGAGCACGCCAAGCGCGAGAAGCGAGACGGGTGCGCCGATGCTGTTGCAGCCCTCCGACGAACCGCTCGAAGCGCTGACAAGGCCTGGGAAGTCCGAAACGACCTCCTGTTTTCCTTCGTCGACGCCAGGGTCAACGACCACAGGGTCGTCCACGTTGCCCTCGATCGGGTCGGTGGCACACTCGCCCGCGATGCAGCCAGATTCGCACACCTCCGAGAGAGAGACAGCCCCCGCCGCGCATTCGATCCGCGTGACGTTGTCTAGGCAGTACGCGCCGTCAGCCGCGTCGGCGCACGAATCGCCTGTGGGCTCAACCGCGCCGACACACGCACCGTTCTCGCACGATCCTCCGCAGAGTTCTTCCGCGGCGGAGTACTCGGCGACACAATCAACGCGTGTGGCGGCGTCGAAGCAGTACGAGCCGTCCGTCTTCAGGCCACAGAACCGGTCGTAGTCTGTGATGGGCTCGATTGGCGGACCACCGCACTGTCCTGTGGAGACGACCAACTGAATATCGTCGCCGTAATAGTACTCGAACATATCCGGGTACTTGACCCCAGTGCGTGCGAGACACGACTCGCCGTTTTGCGAGGCGCAGCCACGGTTTGCGGGGTTTCCGTTGCAGTCGGCGGGCACAAAACCCAGCGCGGTTAGCTCGATGTCGCAATTGGATTTGCCCCAGTTGTACGTGACCCACCGCTCCGTGTTGGTCCCATCGGCGCCCCCGTTGCCACGGCACGAGTTGATGGGGTCCTCAGGGTCGGGATTTGGCGGGATGGCACCCGCAACATAAAACGGTGCGATGATGCGGTCTTTCCACGTCAGATACTGCCCCTTGGTCGCCGCGGCTGC
Source organism: bacterium (assembly GCA_041390025.1). Taxonomy (GTDB): domain Bacteria; phylum Myxococcota_A; class Bradymonadia; order Bradymonadales; family Bradymonadaceae; genus JBFFMO01. The sequence continues at coordinate 269,062 of JAWKQR010000002.1, read as the reverse complement.
TTCTCGGTGGATCGCGAGCGGGCCGTTGGGCAGACGGCTGGTACAGCTGTAGACTTGGTCACTCTGCGAGTTACCGATCGACGTCGCCCCGGCCACAAAGAGTTTGTAGTACAAAAAGCCGCGTGCCTGCACGGCCTGCGCCTTGAGTGCCTCCAAGGGGGCGTTGCCGTTTTCACACGCCACAACGCCCGGGATGTAGTCGTTTTCCACGTCGACCATGCCTACGCCGTCCACCATGACCATGCATGGGGCTTCGAGATGGAAAACACGTGTATTGAACCCTGGCAGGTTAGACGGGTCCTCGCTCATCGACACTTCACCGCACGAAGCAGACGCGAAGGCGAGAGCGAACAGAATCCCAAGGTTTTTTGTCGTCATGTGGCACCTAACGTTAGGCCCCGACTATGACAAATTCGAGGCCGCGTTGCCACCGTGATTCGCGGGCAAAGCTGCCGGTCGCCTACTTCATGATGCCGCAATCGACACCAGCTTGCGGCCCACCTTCTTCGAACGCGGTGATGGTCCAGTCACCCCATTTGCGCTCGTTCACAGGTCGGTCACGTTGAAGCACGTAGCGGTAGACGGCGCACTGCTTAGGCCGATCCGAGAACTGATTGTCGCTGGAACGTGGCGCGCAGATGAAGCCCTCAAACGACTCGTTTTCGAGGTCGTTCACCAGCTCTTTGGCGATGCTCGTCATCGCGCGGGGCGCTGTTCCTTTGACTTCCTTGATCTTGGACGCCATCGCCTTTTTCGCGATGCCGACCTCTTTGTTCGAACGCAGACCAAGCGGGCAGGGTTTGCCTGCCGAGAACGTTGCCATCTCGAGGTAGCGCTGCTGTTCGGTCAACTCGCTGTAGTTGGCGCGCGCGTCGGCGAGCTTGTCCACGAGCTCCTGCACCGCGGCGCCGTACTCCGCCTGCATCGCGCCCGTCAACGCTTTGTTATCCCCGGCCAACCGCAACAAATCTCGCCACTCGCCTTCGATGTCAGCGGTGACGTCGAGCTCTTTGCCCAACGCTTCGTTTTCGTCGGCAAACTTCAAGAAGGCACCGGGGTCAATCTCGGCCTTAAACTCAAATGCTTCGCCGGCTTTTCGCTCCAATCGCTTGGCCTCGCGCATCTGGTCGCCGATCTTGGGAATCACGCCCGACAAGCGCAGTTTGTGGTCTTCGAGCCAAGGTTCCGCGCGGGCGATCCACGCGTTTGCGATCGCCTGATTTTGCTCGTCGTTGTTGTCCAAGCACGAGTCGAGCTTGCGAAACTCCAGCTTGTCACGTTCTTCGACGAAACACGCAGACGGCTCTTGGTATTTTGCGCGCGTCTCGTTGAGCTCGGCAACCTTGTCGGGATGGTTGCCAAAGAACTGTGTCAGCTGAGGGAGCGTGTAGGCCCCGACGTTGTCCATGTGCTCGGAGTACTTCGTGCAGTAGCTGCGCCACTCCTCATCAAGGAACGTCGGGAACGATCCTTCTTTGCAGTAGCTTGGCGCACCGCAGCTGAGCTGGGTGGCGGCCATGAGACCAAGAAGACTAAGTGCGATGGTTTTGTTCATTTCCAACTCGGAATCCAGCGTAGCTCGTCTTGTGGGATGATTCCCTGATCGACGAGACGAATGGCGTTGTCGCGAAGCGTCTGTAGGCCAGACTCAGCCGCGGCTTCTCGGAGACCTTCGACCGTATCACGGGCCGAAATCTGACGTCTGACCCGAGCTTGTACAGGAAGAAACTCCGTCACGGCAATACGGCCGAGCGTTCCGCGCCCGTTGCACTTCGCGCATCCCTTGCCCGCAAACACGCTGACCTCGGGCGGCGCGTCACCAAAGACCTCGTGGAGCGTCTCGGGGGTAAACTCTGTGATCGCGCTGCAGTCTTCGCAGATGCGTTTGGCCAAGCGTTGCGCGACGATCCCGACGAGCTCGGTTGCGATGGCGTCGCTGTCGACCCCGAGGTCACGCAGGGCCCGAATGCCGTCGATGGCGTCCTTGCCGAACACGGTGCCAACCACCAAATGGCCGGCCTGGCTCGCTTTGAACGCCCATGTCGCCACGTCAGGGGTGCTGATATCACCCACCAACAAGACATCGGCATCGTCACCCATTGAGGCTTCGATCGCAGCAGCGACGTCAAATCCGTAACGTGGGTCAACCTTGACCTGATGCACGCCGGGCAGCGCGTAGCTCACTGGATGTTCAACGGACAAGACCTTGCGGGCGTGGTCTTGGGTCAATGCGTGCAGCGCGGCGTAGACGGTGGTCGACTTGCCCGCCCCTGTCGGCCCGACCACCAAGAACACACCGCTTCGGCGGTCGAGCGCGGCGCGAAGGTGTGACGCGACATCTTGCTCGAACCCCAACTCACCCAAGGTGCGAATACGCTCGTCCTGAGGGAGCAGACGAAGCGTCACGGTCTCCCCGAAATTGGTCGGCTGGGTGCGCGCACGGATGTCGTAGACCTTCCCGTCGACGCGGCGTTGGAAGTGCCCCATCTGTGGGCGACGTTTCTCTCCGCCGTCCATGCGACCGCTGATCTTGACGAGGTGCACCACGCCGTTCATCTGTTTGGGCGACAGCGTGACGTCTTTGTCTTGCATGTCACCGTCGATGCGCAGACGTACCCGCACATCTTGTTCGTAGCGCTCAAAGTGCACATCGCTCGCACGGCTGTTGACGGCTTGGACGATCAGCTTCTCGAAAAACGCGATGGTCTCGGCGTCAAACGTTCCGGTGTTGTCTTGCGCAATGGCAACCGATGGCGAGGCGCCAACCTCGCTCATCTGATTTCCGAGCTGCGGGCGTCCTTCGGCCGCGTGCAACACCACCTGGAAATCGGTCGGCGTGGTCAGGTACAAACGGATCGCGATCAGCCCCATCGCCTGCGCCAAATCTTGACCATTGGCGTAGGGATCCGTCGTGATGACGTGCAGCAGGCCGTCACGTCGCGCGAACGGCAGGATACGGTTGTGCGTCAGAAATGGCTTGGGGTAAGCGCCATGGAGCTCACGGTCGAGCTCACGGAGCACTTCCTCGGCGTTGACCATCTGCAGGTTGTTCTGGGTGGCGAGCGCGCGAAAAATGTCCGCTTCTTTGACGTAGTGGCCCTCAAGCAAGGCCTCGCCGAGCCGCAGGCCTTTGGCGTCTGCTTCCATCGCTGCCATCTCCACATCGGCGCGGTCGATCACGCCCATCTCCACCAAGATGTCACCAAGCATGGGCTTGACGCTGAGCTCTCCAAGAATCTCTTCCTTGAACGCTTTCTCGGTGTAACGGCGCAATCGGACCAGATTCGTCTTGTTGCCGTCGTTGATCGGCGCCACCAACACGCCCTGCATGCCCAGTCGTTTTGCGAGGCGTTGTGGCAGCTCGCGCATGCTCGCAGACACCAAGATCGCGTCGTACGGGGCGTTGGCCGCATATTGTTTGAGGGTGTTGCCGAACAGAATTTGAACGTTTTTGCAGCCGGCGGTCTTGAGGTTGCTCGCCGCGACCTTCGCCTGTTCGACGTCGCGCTCCACCGTAAACACGGCCGTGACCATCTTCGACAGGATCGCGGTCACATAACCCGAGCCTGTGCCCACGTGAAGCACCGTCGCATCAGGCTTGAGGTCGAGTGCGGCGATCATCTTGCCCACAACTTCTGGCGGCTCGTTGCCGTTCGCGCCGAAATCCTCGCGATTCACCTGGGCCATCGCTTTCAGAACGGCGGGATCACTGACCCCACGCTTTCGCAACCATTCAACACCATGTTCTGTCACGGCAACCTCGACCTAACTTTTAGGGCAAATGTGTAGACGATTCCTAGTCGTGCTGGGCCATTGGTGCAATAGAAACTTGTCAGACCGCCCACGAAAAAAGGCGGGTAGAACCCGCCTTCAGTCACGTACGCTGCCGCAAAAAATCAGGACTTGCGTAGCTGGTCGATGATGCGGGCTTTGGCATCGATGTGGTGCTCTTCAAGCTGAAGGTCGGGTCCTGGCGCGCGCTGGAACGCCATCATGAGCTCTTTTTCCATCAGGGCGAGCTTGAGGCGAGTGTCCTCGGAAGCGCCCAGAGCAAAGCTGAGCACGTGGTCGTCGGCTTCGGTCAGGCCATGGGCCATTCGCAACGTCTTTTCTTCTTCCGGCGTTAACGTCGAGAGGTCTTCACGTTCAATGACGGTTGTAGGCGCCTGCGACTGTTGCTTCTTATGATCGGTCAAAGCACTACCCTCCCGACTTGTGTCCATCACACAAGCCGACGGAAAAATGGAATCGTTGATGGGCTAACGCAATTTGCGCTCGCGCCATTCCTTTATAGGCCACGTGGATCCGCGAGGCAAACTTTTTGCCCGAAATCGCAAGTCCGCGCCAGTGTTGGACTTCCACATAGCACCTGTTTTTGACCCGCATGAAACCTCAGGCATCGGGCCGTCGTTTTTTTGACGCTGCGGAGCGAAACCACCAAAAGATCGCCGTCGCGAGCATCGCGAGAAGCACAGCGAGGCCGTACGACTCGACCCACGACGCGAGGGTCGTCAGATTGTAGCCAACAAGCCATCCCGCGCCCATCAACGCCGCATTCCAAAACGCGGCGCTCAGCACAGCAAACAGCGCAACCCGCAAGGGCGGCAATCCAGCCATGCCGGCCGCGACGAAAAAAACACTGCGAAATGCGGGCAGAAAACGGTTCAACAAGATGTACACCGATCCATGTTTTTGAAATCCAGTCACGACTTTCTCGATGCGTGGGGCCATTGAAGGCGAGGAAAGCCGCCGCGCGAGCCAATGCGCGGGAGGCAGATTCGCCACCCAGCGGCCAAGCGCGTACGACAGCATCGCGCCGACAAGGCTGCCGAGCAATACCACGCCGAACACGGCGGCAAACGGCCAGCCGGCGTTGGGAACAAGCACAGCGGCGACGACGACCACCGTGTCGCCCGGAAACGGCGGAAAGATGTACTCGATCAGCGCCGACGCGGCGATGACCGAGAGCCCCCATGCCAGTGGCAGTGCCGAGATCCAATCGAACCACGCTTGCGCATCACCCATGGGCTCTCCGGCTTCGTGCGACAAAGACAACCGCGGCCAACACCGTGACCGCGCCCAGCACAGCCGGCCATGCGGGCACCTCGTCAAAGAGCAGAAGACCCCACACAAACGCAAAGACGACCTGCAAGTACGTGATCGACGTCGCTCTGCCGGCCTGTTCGAGCTGAAGCCCTTGGGTCATCCGTACTTGGGCGGCCTGCGTGGCAATGCCCACGCCGAGCAACAACGCGAGCTCATGGACATTGGGTACGTATCCTGTCGAGATCGCCCACGGCAACGCAAACGGCAGGGCCACCAGCGGAAACCAGAAGACGATGACAATCGGGTGGTCGGTGGCTCCGAGTTTACGCACGACCGTGTAGGCGAACGAGCTCACCAAGGCACCGGTGATGGCGGCCGCGAGCGCCACGGGTGGCAGCGGTTCGTGCGCGCCAAAAAGAAACGCCGGCCGCGCGATCATCACCACGCCGATGAAACACGCGATCGCTGAGACCACCACACCCACCGTCAATGCTTCACCAAGGAGCAACGCCGCCAACACCGCCACGAGCACGGGGTTCGTGTATTGAATGACGCTCGCGTCGGCCAACGGCAGGTGGGTAATGGAGTAATAGAAACACACCAGCCCGACGAAACCCAACACGCCGCGCAGCACCAGCAGCGGTCGATTCACGCCCCAGACGCTGATGCCCCGCGCACGGAGCATCACGATGCTCGCCACAAACGCCACAGCGGTGCGTGCCAAGACAATCTCTTGGAAAGGCACCGTTCGACCCGCAAACTTCACGAGAACACTCATGATGCTGAAGTAGAAAGCGCTCTCAACCATGTACCGCAGGCCGAGCGTCATCGGTCGCCTTCCGTAAGGTTATTCCCAGAGCAGGTCGAGCGCTTCGTTGCCCCAAGCGTCCAACAAACCAAGCTCCCAAGCCAGGTGCAATATGGTGTAGCGGTTTCGGATGTCCTTGGAGTAAAGCACCGCGGCCCGAGCGCGCTCACGATCGATGCCGAGGTCCTTAAATCGGACCGGACACCCCGCGTCCCGCAGCTCGCCCTCGATGCTAGCCTCCGTGCGAAGGGTGTGACTGATGCCCACCATCAGTTCGTCCCAGCGCGCGATGACCTCCGTCAGCCGCGCGCGCAACTGGTCCCGGGTCGGGTACGCCGGATGGGCGTGTTTTTCAACGGCCGAGAACAGCACGTCAAATCGCTCCCGCAGCACTTCTCGGTAGTCCTCCCAGGGCAGCAGCTCGCCAACACGTTGCTCGATGTCGATCGTGGCCGGGTCGAGGGCCTTCAATTTTTCGTAGATGAAGGCGGTCGTGAGCGTGCCCACACCCACCTGACACCCATGAAAATCGTACGGTAGGTCGTAGGCATGCGCCGTCATGTCGATGAAATGGCTGATCAGATGCTCACCGCCTGACGCTGGGCTCGACGAACCCGCGACGCTCATCGCGAGCCCCGAGAGCATCAGCGATCCACAAAGCCCAGCGACGGCCTCGCGGTCGCGCGACGGCAATTTGGGCGCGACGCCGTCCAACATGTCCGAGCCGGCCTCGATGATGCCCATGGCCTCCTCGGAAAACGCGGAACCAGTCAGGATCGCGCTGAGCGCCCAGTCGGAGTTTGACACGGGCTTGGACAACAGGTCACCCAGGCCGCTTTGAATCATGCGAGCTGGTGACTCCGCCATGACGTCGACGTCGGCGATCACAACCACGGGTGCGGTGCATGGGACGGTCGTCTTAACGCCGTCGGACAGAACCGCCGCGATCCCGGAGGTAAACCCGTTCATCGAGGGTGCGGTTCCCACGCATGCCATGGGGATGCCGGCCTTAAAGGCTGCGAGTTTGACAACATCGTTGATGGTGCCGCTGCCGACGGCGACGCCGGCGACGGCGCCAGATTCTTTGAGCGCGGCCTGACACAGGTCCACCCGGGCATCGTCGCACATCGGGTGTTCCTCGTCGTGCAGACACGGCACATCCCAGCGCTGCCACGGCTGACCGGCAGCATCGAGCACGGCCGCCAGACGCTCCCCCGCCACGCGCCACGTGTTGTCGTCGACGGCGACCAGCCATTTTCCGGCAGGAAGATGCGTTTGCAGGTCGCCCAACCCATTTTCGATCGCGCGTGTTTCGATGCGAATGGCGTGGGTGTCGAGGCGGTCTTGGTATCTTTGCAGGTACGGGGAAAGGTCGAGCATGGCGTCCTCACGGTAGAGTCCGCCTATGGGTAATACGGCGAACGCGGGCTTACAAGCCCGGCGTCATAGATGCGTCAAGGCTGCCGCAAGCTTCGTTTTTACGAGCGCCGCCACGTCGGAGAGGCCCTCGATGCCCGTCGAACCCAGGGTTCGCTCAGGATCCACGGCCTTGACGGTCACTTTGTCTCCGTCTTGGTAGACGATGACATTGCAAGGCAACATCAACCCGATTTCAAGCTCCGTGGACAAGGCTTCGTGGGCCATCTTGGGCGCGCAGGCACCGAGGATCGTGTAGGGACGGAAGTCCACGTCGAGCTTCTTCTTGAACGTTTCTTTGATGTCGATGCGCGTCAGCACACCAAAACCTTCCTTGGCGAGCGCTTCGGGCACACGTTCGAGGGCTTGTTCGAACGAGCAGTCCAGTTGTTTCTTGAGGTCCGTAATCATCTTGTTCTCCTAAAAAGCGATAGTGCCTTGCACCACAACACGCGGTGCAGCGGTATCCAGAATCCTTTTGGCGTCTGGTCCGGCCTCATCGGCCTGAATCCACGGCACGATGCCGTTCAACATAAGCTTGGCTTTGGCAGAGGCAAACAGTTGTGCCCCCAAAACGACCTCATTGAAGACGCGCGCGTCGGCGCCGCGGCCCACCGCGGTGCGAAGCTGGTTCGCGCCGGCATTGACCTCAAACCAAGAAACGATGCGATATCCCGACAGAAACGTGATGCCCCACGCATCGCCGTCGAGCAGGCCAACCGGCTCCCCTCGGAAGGGAGGTGTCGCCCCGCCGGGAATCACTCCATGGGCGAACACGCCTTCGACCCGCAGCCGCACACCGTGTTGACGGTATTGAATGCCCCCGCCAAGTCGCGTGCGTTGACGTGTCTCGACGGTGTCGTTGCGCTCGCCGGTGGTCGCAAACGCGTAGAGCGCGAGCTCGTCGCGCTCTGGATGAAACCGCCGGTCGTCCAGCAACCATGCGCCCTGCGACCAGACGCCCACATCAAGGCCATCCCCAACGTTGACGGCTCCTGCGCCCCCGTTGGTCAGCCACGTCGCGTAGCTGAGCTCAAAGTCGCCCACCTTATGGGAATCAAACGCCATCACACCGAGGTCGCGGAACCCATACGCTTGGCCGGTGAACTGCCCGCCGACGAGTGGGCGCTCGAACAAAAGGCGTTCGGTCACGTTCGAGAACTTGATGGCATCGCCCGAGATCGGCACTGCCTCTAGGGATTCGTCGATCATAGGGATCTTGAACTGGCCAGCTCGCAGGCGAAACCACGGTGCGTTGTACGTGATCGACGCGTCGGTCAGCGCCACGCCGTTGTCCCCCACCAACGCGTTTTGACCCGCGGCGAGCATGATGAAGTAGTTCACCGCGCCGTCGGTCTCGGGGATGGTGCCGCGGGCGGCCAAACGCGCACGGGTGACGCGGAAACTGACCTCGGAGTCCTCTGGCCCCACCGTGTTGAACACCGCAACCCGGCCGTTGTAAGGCTGCAACGCCTCCGACGCCAGGCCCTCCACGGGCTCAGCGAACACCTGCTCGTAGCTTGGTTGGATAAAACCAAACGGCTGAAACGCGGTCTCCGGACGGCCCTCTTCGGTGCCTTGCAACATCGTCCACGTCGCGGCGAAGGCAGGATTTGGCACAAGGCTAGCGAGCGCGAGCCACACCGGTACCCAGCGTTTTGCCGTCATGTTCTTCCCCGTAGAGGCAGTCTTCATCGTGATTCTTGGTCTTGTTTTCGGCGATGGTCGCCACCTGTCGCGGATCTTTGGGGCGAGGCTGGCTGTTGATGTAGGCGGCAACGTCCCACGCTTGTTGGTCGGTCAGGTCGGCCTTTCCAAGCGGCATATTCGCTTTGATAAAGCCGGCTGCTGTGTTCAACCGATGCATGCCCGCACCCCAGTTGTAGGCTTCGAACAAACGAACCTTTAAAATGAACACGATGAACACGCGGTGGTGAGCGACATCGATGGACGCGCGCGGCGCGACGACAACAACAACCATCGCCACGACTTAGCGGTGCCGCAAAGGCCGGCGTCGCTGATGCGCTTGGCGACGCTCGCCATCAAACCGTTGGTGTCGTTGGTGCGAGTCCCCTTCTTCCACGCCGCGATTTGGTTGGTCATGTAGAGCGCACTCTGGCCGGCCAAGCTTGGGAAGACCTCGTTGATACCCCGGCCATTGGGGCCATGACATTGTGAACACGCGGGAACGCCTGCGTCCCAGTTGCCGCGCCTACCAGCCACTTCGTCGCGTCTTTCGATGTCTCCAGTGGCCGGCACCGGCTTGGGTTTCTGCCGTCGCGTAGTACGTGCTTGCGGCGCGAATTTGCCCGTCGGTCAGCCCGTCGATGATTGGTTTCATCGCAGGATTGATCTCGCGCTTTGCGGCCTTCATGTCCAGCAACTGGCGCTCAAGGTACGCCGCATTCATCCCGGCAAGCGCTGGAAACCCCGCGGCGGCGTTGGGGTTTTCCAAGCTGCCCGTGACAGCTTGAACACGCGGAATGGAGCCTGAGCCGGTCTTGGCGAGCGACGCACCCACGACCAGCGGGTCGTCTTCGGCCTGCGAAAGATGCCCGACGAACAGGATGGCCGACACCATGCTCATGGAACCAATGATTTGAAACACGCGTTGCAACATTTCGGAACACCTCGCCAGTTTCCTTGACGTAAAGCCAAGAAGTGACCGTGGCTGTTGCAACGCAAACCGCGTGCCAGTGGTCATGTTCGGCGTCGCATGGGTCCAAGCCATTTATGGGTCAGCAGTTGCCGGCGCCCATGGCGTGCTGTACACCTGCGCGCCGCGAGGTGCAGATGCCTGCTGGTCTTCGTTACATGGTCGAGGGGGCCTTTGGTTCAGCTTTGATGAGCGTGTTCGCCAAGCTGGCCGGGGCTCACCTTCCTTTCTCAGGAAGTCGTCCTCGGACGCTCGATCGTGGCGTTGTTACTCAGCTACTGATGGTGCGCGCACGCGTCAGCGCCCGTTGGGGGTCGATCGACGACTCTTGGCGCTTCGTGGTTTGTTGGGGTTGGGAGATGTTGTTTCTTTTATTCGGTGGCGGTTCTGCCCCCGGCCGAAGCACGGTCATCCACTACACCAACCCGGTTATGGTCGCACTACTCTTCGCGGCTGCAATCTTTTGGCCGAGTCGATCACGCCGCGCGGCTGGGCCAGGGTGCAGTTGCAGCCTTCTGGTTGGCGTCGCACTGATCGCCCAACCAGCGTTCATCTTTGGCGGTGAAGGCGCACTGCCTGTCTGGTGGTGTGGGCGGCCGTGGCTGGGGCGGCCTTTAGCGCCGCCGCCTACGTCGATCGTAGACGCTTGGGCACAACGGATCACGCCAGCGTTGTTGTGCTGTGGATCCCATTGATGTCGATCCTGTTTGTCTTGCCGTGGACGCCAGCCACCGCGCCTGCCCACCGCCTTGAGTGTCTTTGGATGGTTCCGGTGGGCGTCACACTGAACAGTTTGACAGGTGCGGCTGACGCAAGGGTTTAGCGCTCGAGAAGTTGCCGCGCGCGGGTGACCATGACCTTACCGCAGCCGTAAAAGGCGTTTGCGTTCGTGTAAGGCATGGCGTTTTTCGATGAGGTGCCAACCCCCACCGCGCTGACGGGCGCGGCGGTGGTTTTCGCGGCGACGGTCTGGGTCGCAAGACCCAAAAACCTGTCGATGCCGCGCCGCGCGGTTAGTTGAAAGTCTGCGGCTCGATGCGCGCCAGCTTGATCGTGTCGCTGGCTTGCAACATCACCCAGTACGGCGCGTCGCGACGCCAAGGCGTGTCAAACGAGCTTTTCTCGACACGCACCGGCACGACCCGATGTTGCGACGTGTTGAAGTCCACGACGAGCAGGTCCCTGCCGGCGCATCCAAATGCGACACCGTCGGGTCGCAAAGCCAGCGCAACCGGCGGGTCGTCGCAAACGACGCGTCCCAGCACCTCACCCGACACCAGATCAAAACAGGTCACAGCGCCGGAATCCGTGTCGACCACGGCGGCCCTTCGATACTCCGGATCGTAGGTCGCCAGCCCGATCGTGCCTGGAATCACGTCCCAGTCCTCACGATGACCATCGGACACGCGCACGCGGAATCGGGTCCCGCCGCCCGCCTCGACGACAACGATCCAAGCGGAATCGGGCGTCCAGAAAATGTGCGCATCCGACTTCAGGTCGACGAGCTTGCGGCTGAAGGTATTGGGGCCCGACAACCAAAGGGCATGCACGGGTGAGAACGACACCCACGCCAGTTTGCCTGTGCCCGATGGCGCGAATGCCGCGCGATGCCCCGACACGCCCTGAGGCGACAAATGCGTGGATGTGGTCGAGCCAAACTGAGACAGCATCAGATGGAACTCGTGGTCGCCGGGATGGGCGTACCACTTGCCGTCGTCGGTCCACGCGATGGGATCGATGCCTTCCACGAATCTCGGCTCGACGTCACCCTCTTGCGTGGGCGCCACCGGCGCAACGGTTGTGTTCGTGCCGCCGCGCTGGATATCGGCCACGCTATGCCGCTCGAGGTTGACCGCTACGAGCTTCTTTCTTGCGTTGTGGGTCGACGTGGCCTCAACCCACGCGCGATTGCGGTGGGTGTCCACACGCACAAGTTTCAGCACCGTATTGGGTGCCTCGACGACGACCACATGGCGAGTGACCTCGAATTCCAACAGGCCCTCAAGCCAATTCTTGGTGCCGACGTATTCGGTGTTGTCGGGCTGAAGCGAGAGGGCGCGGTCGCTGTACTTCAGCGCATTGCCGAAGTCCTTCTGGAATCGCCCTTTCCAAAGCGCGATGCGGTTGAAGATCTGCGCGTCTTCAACGGCCTCGGCGGCACGCTCGAGCAGCTCGATCATCGCCAAAATATTGCCCGATTTCTCGTGCACATCGGCCTGCTGCAGGATCGTGGCGACGTCGTCTTGCGAGACGCTCTCACGGTAGACGACACTGCGCTCCTTCATGCTGAAGATGTTCGTGCGCGGACGACCAAACTGACGGTCGTCTTTCTTGGCCTTGATCTTCTGCACTTCCACGCCTTGAACGCTCACGTACTCGTGTTCGATCATCGCGTAGAGCGTCTCATCGAAGTCAAACGGCATCCCGCTGAACGACGCACGCAGGTACCCCACCGTGGTGGCCCGGAACAAACGCGATATCAGGAAGATTTCGGCGGCCGAGGCGTCGTCCCCGACGTCTTTGCCGGTGGCTTCAATGACGTCATCGGGCTTGAGGTTGAGGCCCGGATCGATGCTTCGAACCCAATCCAGAATCTTGTCGCGCTCTGTGTGATCGAAGCGCACGCCGATGCCCGGCGGGCGGTCGTCACGTTCCGAGATGTGGTGTGAGCACATGCCGGTGACCGCACACTCGGCGCCTGTGGGTTCATAGGCCAGGACGACGACGATCTCTTGGCCAAGCGGCACGGTCGCGCGCATCGGAACGTAGAGGGTGCCAATGAGCAAGTTGCGTCGGTACTCACGGCGCAGACGTCCGATGTTGGCAAACCCAAATCGCAACGAACGCGCGTTGTCCATGCGGATGACACAGCTTTTGAGCTGCGTCTGCACGCGCTCAAACCCACTGGAAGCCGTCACAGCAGGCAACTTCGCGAGCAAGCGGCTCGCCTCGATGGCGTCAAACCCACTGAGTACGGGCTCACGCCAAGCTCGCAGCGCTTTTTGCACAACCTCCTGGAACGCGTCGATCGTGGCAAAGCGGTCCGAGGGCTTTCGCGACAACGCGCGTAGGATTGCGTCGTTCATCTCTTCGGGCACGTCGACGCGCAGATCTGCAGGACCAAGCGTCGGTGGCCACTCTGGGATGGCGCCAATCAATAAGCCAAAGAAACAGAACGCGAGCGCAAACTGGTCGGACTCGGGGGTGCTGTCGAAGTAATCCGAGATCTCGGGCGGTTTGACCAAGCGGATCTTGGTGGGTTCGACACCCGGCGCGAGGACGTTCCAACGCCCGCTCTTGTCACGGACGAGGTCGTTGCCGTCCAAGATGCCGCACGCGAGTCCGACGTCATGAAGCGCGGCCAAGGCACCCCCGACATCGAGGACAAAAGAGAGCGCATCTTCGAGCTCCATCTGGCGCACTTCCTTGATGACCTCCGCCCACGTCACACCCTCGAAGTGCTCGCAAACGGCGTAACCGCCATACTCGGGGCACTGCCCAAAATCGGTGACGTAACCCAGTGTTTCGACCGCCAACAAGGTGGTTGCCGCGGTGACGTCCTCGAGCCTCTTCCACGCGCGCGACCCCGGCGCCAGTGTCGAAATGCGTCGCAGCTCAAAGGTGGTGTGGACATCCCGAGACTTGACGACAAAACGGTCCCCGCTGATGTGTGCGGTGACCTCGTATTTGCCGTCAACAACGTTGCCCACCTTGAGGTCAACCAAGTTGGTTCGCAAGACGGTTGATTCCGCCCACCCGACCTCGCCGACTTCGTCGGTTTTCTCGTGAAGCTCTGCCCAGCTTTCGTCGAAGTTTTCAATCATCGTCTTCTCCCTGATCCCGTTCGAGCCCAAAATATGAGGCTCTAACTAAGCATCGACACGTGGGAGGAGACCTTTAGAAAAGATTTGAGAAACTTGAGATTAAGCCAGTTTGACGATCTGTTCGCAGGCGCGTTTGAGGACGTCCCAGTCCTTGGCGTAACAAAAACGCGTTAGCGTCTTGCCGATGGGTGACTGGAAGAACGAGCTGCCGGGAACCGATGCGATGCCCACGGTCTCTAGGATATGCATCGCGGCGGCCTTATCGTCGTCAAACCCAAGCCGCGTGACATCCGACAACACGTAGTAGGCGCCGTCGGGGACGTGTGGCGTCAGGCCAGCCTCGACCAACGCCGCGCAGAACATGTCGCGTTTCTTTTGATAATCCGCGGACATCTCCGTGTAATAGCTTGCGGGAATCTGTGCCATGCCAACCGCCACTCCGTATTGAAGTGGCGTCGGCGCGCACACGTACAACAAGTCGTTGACCAAGCCGATCGGGCCTGCCAACGCCTCGGGTGCGACGACAAAACCAAGACGCCACCCGGTGATCGAGAAGGTCTTGGAAAATCCACCGATCGTCAACGTGCGCTCGTACATACCCGGGAGGCTCGCGAGGCTGATGTGTTCGGCGCCATCGGACACGATGTATTCGTAGATTTCGTCCGTAATCGCCAGGATGTCATGGTCACGACAAAAGTCGGCGATGACCTGCAATTCGTCGCGCGTGTAGACCTTGCCCGAAGGGTTGGTCGGTGTGCTGAAGATGATCGCGCGAGTGTTCGGCGTGACCTTTTCCTCAAGCATTTCTCGGGTGAACTGCCAATGCGGAGGCTCGAGCGTGACGAACTTCGGCACCACGCCACCCACGCGCATCGTGTTGAGGTGATACCCGTAGTAGGGCTCAAAGATGATGAACTCGTCACCGGGGTTAAACAGCGCTTGAATGATGCAGTTCAACGCCCCGGTAGCGCCGATCGTCACGACGATGTCGGTGTCTTCGTTCACGCCAGGAATTTTGTTGAATTCCGTCGCCTTGCGCGCGATCTCGTGGCGTAACGCGTCGATGCCTTCGAACTTGCCGTACGTGCTCATTTTGTCGGCGAGTATGACCTCCGACGCGCCCTCAAGGATGGAGCGAGGTGTGGGCAAGTCGCAAACACCCTGCCCCAAGTTGATGCCCCCGACGCGGTCGCACTCACGTGTCATGCGTCGAATGTAGGACTGCGTCAGTGCAGCGGTGCGATCGCTTCGAAACGTACGGGACATCAGGACTCCAAGAACTTCTGAAGCAGATCGACGGTCGCCTGCAGGTCGGATTTGTGGACCGTCTCGGTGACGGTATGGATGTAGCGTGTTGGAACGCTCAGGGTGACCACACGTGCGCCCGAACGCGCCCGCTGAAGTGCACCAGCGTCCGTCCCGCCCATCGGAAGGATCTCCATCTGATGCGGGATGCTGTGTTTCTCAGCCACGGCGATGAACTCATCGACGAGCGCATTGTCGCTGACCGAGTAGCCGTCCATGATCTTGATCGCGGTTCCGCCGCCGAGCTTCGTGATCCACTCGTGCTCACTGACACCGGGGGTGTCGACCGCCAGCGTGGTGTCAATCGCGACGCCGATGTCAGGAGCGATGTCGTAACTTGAGGTGATGGCACCACGAACGCCGATCTCTTCTTGCACCGTGAACACGACGTAGACGTCGTCCTTGGCTTTCTTTAGGTTCTGAAGCAGCTTGACGCCGACCCAGCACGCCACGCGGTTGTCCATGCATTTGCCCGTGACGTGGTCACCGAGCTCGATGCACTCTTGGACGAGTGTGACGGGATCACCCACTTTCACAATCTCACGCACTTTCTCGACCGGAAGTCCTGTGTCGACAAAAAACTCGCCGGCGGTCGGGATCTTTGAACGCTCTTCGGGTGTCGCGATGTGTATGGGTCGACCGCCGGGGTTGAGGTTGCCAAAGATATCGTCGCCCTTTCGCGGCTGAATACGCACACGGCGCGCGAACAGGTTTCGGGTATCAAAACCACCCAGCGGTTGAACGCGCAGGAAGCCGTTCTCGTCAATGTGGCGCACATAAAACGCGATCTCGTCCATGTGGCACGCGACCATCACTTTGCGCGGCTTTTTGGATTTCCCACGTTTGATGCAGATCAGATTCCCGAGGGCGTCGACCCGAATTTCGTCCGCGTGTTTCTTAACTTGGGTATGAATGAAGTCCCGCACGCGTTCTTCGCGACCCGGGGCGCCAGGCAATTCCGACAGTGTTTTGGGCAGTTCCATAGTGTTCCCACGTACAGCAAAAGGCTGCACATCCTCGTGAAAGGCAGCGCCCGCGTCAATACCGCCTACCCCCCAAATTCCTCGCAAATGTCACACAATGCGCACGGGTCCCGAACGCTTACACGTCAGGATTGAGCGTGTAGCCGATGCCGCGGACCGTTTCGACGGGGTCACCGCCAAGCTCGGCGAACTTGGATCGAAGGCGACGAATGTGTGAATCGATTGTTCGGGCACTGACATGAATGCCTACGTCGTAAGCAGCCCTCATAAGGGTCTCACGCGATTGCACGCGGGTGGGATTGCGCAAAAGCGCGCCCACGATCTCGAACTCTGTCTTGGTCAAATCCACCAAGTTATCGTTCCAGTAGGCGCGGTGTCGTGTGATGTCGAGCTTGAGCCCTCCTCGCTCGATGATCTCCTCGGGACGCTGAGTGTCCTGGGGTTCGATGCGTCGAAGGACAGCCTTAATACGCGCGACGAGCTCCCGTGGGTTAAAGGGCTTTCCGATATAGTCGTCGGCGCCGAGCTCAAGGGCGATGATCTTGTCAATGTCCGTGCGGTGCGACGACAGGAAGACGACCGGTACCTCCGAAAAGCGTCGCAGATCACGACAGATATCGATGCCGTTCTCGCCGGGCATCATCACGTCCAAGACCACCAAGTCAGGCGATTCGGCCGCGAGTCGCGTGAGCAGTTGGGCCCCGCTGTCCATGGTATCGACGTGGAAGCCCTCGTCGGTCAGCGTCTTACGAACGATTTCACGAATGTCGTGGTCGTCGTCGACCGCCCAGATCTTTCGCTTCATGCGGAACCTTTAAAAAAGTCTGCTCAAACGACGGCTGACTCGAACTGTTGCCAAGCTGTGGTACCGTACCACATTCACCTACTCCGGAAAGAGTGCGCAGAATGAAATTTGGATTTTTGGGACTCGTTGCGCTGCTGCTTCCGGCCTACGGATACAGCCAATCGGCGATAAACGTGGGTGCGGATTTCGAGGGGTTTGAACACACGCCCGTGCAGTCCAAGAACATCTTTTCGACACGCACCACCGACACGCTCGAACACCTGCGTTTGGCCGCGGGTCTCGCGTTCAACTTCGAGGATGACCCCGTGGTGGTGCGGTTCACGGACGGTCGCGAGTGGCGTGTGGTGGACCACCGCGTGACGGGCAATGTGTATGCGGCCATCGGGCTTTTTGACCGCTTGGAGTTCGCCCTGTCCGCGCCCGTCATCTTGTCGCAAGACGCCCAGAGCTCGCCCGAGACAACGCTGAACACCACGTTGGACGCGTTTGCCATGGGTGATTTGCGCCTCCATGGGCATTTTGTGGTGTTGCGCCGCGCAGGATTTGGCGTTGGATTGGCCGCGACCGGCTACCTGCCCACCGGCGCGCAATCCGCGCTAACCTCCGATGGGACGACCCGAATCGAGCCCAAGCTCGTGGTGGACTACCGCTGGGATGCGCTCACGCTTGCGGCGAACGCCTCTTACATGACGCGCCCATCGCGCCAAGCCTACAACTTTGTCAGCGGTGACCAAGTCCGTTGGTCCGCCGCTGTGGACTTTGCGGTTAGCCCCACATTTCATGTCGCTGGGTCATCCTACGGTTCGGTGGGACTTGACGACGCGTTGAAGGGCGACGCGAGAAACACCCCCGCGGAGTTCTTGCTCGGACCCCGGGTCTTTTTGCCGCTCGGCCTGATGGTCCATGCCGCTGCAGGCACAGGTCTGACGCGAAGTGTCGGCGCGCCTGACTTCCGAATTGTCGCGGGGGTTGAGTGGGCCCCAGACCCACTCAATGGTCAACACACGGGCAGCGATGAAGACGTCGTCGCGGTTGCGTCCGAACCTGACGAAGAGCTCAGCCTGCCCGATTGCGCGCAAGACCCCGGCGCGTACGGATGCCCACAGCCTGACGCCGACGACGACGGCATTCCAGACGCCGCCGACGCCTGCCCCGCTGAACCCGAGGACGCTGACGGCTTCCAAGACGAAGATGGATGCCCCGACCTCGACAACGACGCCGACGGCATTTTGGACGTCAACGACGCTTGCCCGTTGGACCCTGAGGTCATCAACGGCGTGCTCGACGACGACGGATGCCCGGATGAGGGCTCGTCCAAGGTTCGCGTGACCGGCGATCGCATCGAAATCTTGGAGCGTGTTTACTTCGAGACCGCGAAAGACGTGATCCAGCCACAAAGCTACGACGTTCTTGAGCAGGTCGCGCGCGTGATGGCCGCGCGCCCAGACATCACGCGATTGCGGGTGGAGGGCCACACCGACGACCGCGGCAAGGACAGCTACAACCTCGATCTGTCACAACGCCGCGCGGCGGCGGTGCGTGCGTTCCTCATCGAAAAAGGCGTGGACGCGCAACGCCTGGTCGCACGCGGCTACGGCGAGTCGCACCCGATCGGCGACAACAAGACGGCGCAGGGGCGAGACATCAATCGACGTGTTGAGTTCCACATCATCGCGGTCGAGTCCAAATGAGCGTCAAACGCCCGATGTGGCTCAAACTTGCAGGGGTATCGATCCTGCTCGCGGCTTTGCCAACTGCCGCCGTGGGCGTTGGGTTGATGAACATCAATGCGAACTCGTTGCGCACCGAGAGCCGCGACTTTCGCCTCGCTGTGGCCGAAGACATCGCGTCCACGATGGAAGGCGACCTCCAGCTCGCACAACGCACGATCGCATCGGCCGCCCATGTCCTAGGTGATCCGCAGCTCGCGGGAGAGGGCCGCGTCGCGCTGATTCAGACGTTGATCGGACTCGATCCGGTCGTCGACTTCGTGGACGTTTACGACGCCGAGGGCAAGTTCATCGATCGTGTTTCGGAAGAAGGCAAATGGCTTCCAACCACCGTTGAATCCTGGAAACCGGGGACCGCTCCAGAATCGCTGATCTCGTCCGAGGACGTTCGCTTGCCTGTCGTGGTACCGATTCAACCACGCGACAAGGCCGAACCCACGGGTTACGTCATGACGCTCGCCCCGCTTAGCCGCGTGCAAGCTCGGGCGGTGACGATCGTGCAACAACGCATGCCGGCGGGCTCCGAAGTGTCGGTCGTGGACACGAAGAACCGCACGTTGGTGCACTCGGACGCGGCCCGCATTGCGACGCCATTTCTGGATAACGATGTGGTGCGTGACCTGCCTCAACTGGTCGAAAAACACGTCGCGGCTTCCGGCGAGAACACCGCCACAGGGATGTTGGTCTCGGCAAAACCGTTGGATACCATCGACGCGGCAGTGGTGGTCAACGTGCCGCTGGCTGCGGCGTATCGTTCGTTGTACGAGATGCGCACGCTTGTCTGGATCGCGACGTTGGTCGCCATCTTGGCCGCGGCACTCGCGGCGTTCGTTGTGTCGCGCATTTTGACGCGTCCACTCGAAAGTCTGGTCGAATTCGTGAGGTCTCTGGCGACGCGTGATTTTACGGCGCGAAACAACGTTCAGACTGCAGACGAGGTGGGCGTATTGGCTGTTGCGCTCAACGATGCCGCGCGTGATCTTGGCGAGAGCGAGGCGCGGATCGTCAAAGAGGTCGAGATTCGAACCGACCTGTCACGGTATCTGTCCAAGGAGCTCGTCGAGAACGTCGTGGCCCGCGAACAGGACATGAGTTTGGGCGGGGCCCATACGACCGTGACCGTACTGTTTGCCGACGTTGTCCGCTTCACCCCGATGTGCGAGCGGCTTGAGCCCGAGGTCGTCGTGAGCATCTTAAACGAGCTGTTTACGATGTTGACCGAGATCGTGTTCCGCCACGGCGGCACGGTCGACAAATTCATCGGCGACTGTGTGATGGCGTTTTGGGGCGCACCCAAAGAAGATCCTGACCACGCCGCTCACGCGCTGGACGCGGCCGAAGAGATGATCGCGTGGTTGGACATTGGCAACGCACGTTGGCAGAAGAATCACCAGGTCAAAATCGAGCTCGCCATTGGCATCAACAGCGGTTTGGCGGTCGTGGGGAACATCGGTTCGGACACGCGCATGGAGTACACCGCCATCGGCAACCCCGTGAACATCGCCGCACGGCTTGAGGCCTTGGCACGTCCTCAGCAGATCCTGACCACCAAACACACCTGTGACTTGGCCGGCTCACGCTACGACTTCCAACGGGTTGGGAACGAGCCCATCGGCGCCAATCAGGGCTTGATCGAGATTTTCGAGGTCCTGATATGAAGATTCGTCCGGGCACCATCATTGCCGAAAAATACGAGGTCGAAGTCTTGCTGGGTCAGGGTGGGATGGGCGCAGTTTGGCGCGCGAAACACCTTGCCTTGGGCAAAACCGTTGCGATCAAATTCTTGTTGGCCGCCTATTCGCAGGACCCCGAATACCGGGTGCGATTCGAACGTGAAGCCCAAGTGGCGGCGCGTCTGCGGCACGAGAACGTCGTGGCCGTGAGCGACTTTGGGACCCACGACGGAAACCTGTTCATCGTCATGGATATGCTGCGGGGTGGCCCGCTGAATGCCATTTACGAGAAGGGACAAGGACTGCCCTGGAAGCGGGTGGTTGGCATCGGACGCCAAATCGCCGATGCGCTTGCCACCGCACATGCCATGGGCTTGGTTCATCGTGATCTTAAGCCTGAGAACATCATGCTCGAACGTCGAAGTGACGGCGGAGACCGACCGATCATCGTCGACTTCAGCTTGGCGTTTGTGGCCAATGACGCCGAGCTTGGGCGCATGACGCGTGAAGGCATTGTCTCGGGCACTCCGCAATTCATTGCGCCCGAGCAGGCCATGGGTGCGCCCGACATCGGGCCGCCTGCCGACATCTACAGCTTTGGGTGCATTTTGTACGAGATGCTCACAGGCGATCAGGTGTTTAAGGGCAGTTCCACCGTGCAACTGTTGAATCTGCACATGTTCGTGCCCCCTCCGAGTGCACGCGTCACGTTTCCCCAGATCGACGTCCCGCCGGCGTTGGACGCCCTGATCTCGACGATGTTGGCCAAGGACCCCGCCGAACGGCCCGATGCGCTTGAGGTTCGCCTTTGGATCGACCGTTTGCTCGAAAACCCAACCGCGGTCGAGCGCGGACGCCCCGAAAGCCTTCGCGGTGAGCGCGCGGGGCGTGGTGTAACGCTGCGCCTGTTTGACGGTGCGGCTGGCCCATCCGCGGTCGCGCCGCAGCACACCGTCGCCGTCATGGGCACCATGGATGACGCCGTGTTTGTCGCGCTGCGGGCGTCGGGCTTCGAGCTGACCACCGATGTCGCACGCGCCGAAGTCGCCATCCTGAAGTTGCCAGACATCGAGACCGTCAAGGCATGCCCGATCCCCGTTTTGGCCTCGGTCGACGTCGACAACGTCGACCACACGACCGAGTTGCTCAAAGTCGGGGCCGCCGACGTCATCGCACATCCCATCGAACCCACGGACCTCGTTCGCAAACTGCAGCGACTGCTCCGAAGACTCCAGCGTCGAGAACGAACATGAAGCCGATTTTTCCCGTCATCGTGGTAGGTGTGATACTTGGCCTCGCGCCATCGCAGGCACACGGACAGAGCATCACCGAGTTTGAGGAATACACGGTGCAAAAAGGTGATACCTGCACGAGCATCGCCGAAAAGTTCTTTGGTGATAAACGGCGCTACGACTACATCCACGCGTACAACGACCTGTCCAAGGACAACTACGCGTGTGTCCCGGGCAAGCAGTTGAAGATTGCCAAGATCCCGCCGGTTCCGGACGCGCTGGTCGGCCAAAAGGCGGGTGACGTGAGGGCGCGGGGGCCGGCGCAACCCAATTGGAATGAGGCGCAAGCTGGGATGGACCTGTACTCGGCGTGGCGACTGAACACGATGGATCAGGCGCGCGCTGAAATCGCGTTCCAAGACACGTCCAACCTGCTGATGGCGCCAAACACGCTTGTGATCATCTATGGGGAGTCCCGCGACAAGTCACAGGTCGTGCCGGCAAAGACCGTGCTTGAGACCGGGCGGTTGCGTTCCAAGCTCGACGAGCTGGCCGGCGTGACGATCGAGAGCCCGAGCTCGATCGCCGAATTCGGCACCGGCCAAGCCCAGATGACCGTCGAGGAAGGCGGATTAACGCGGGTGGAGAACCACCTTGGCAAGGCGACCACGGTCGTGGGGAAGGCGGGAGGCAAGGTCGCCGTCAAACCGGGCATGGGCACGCGTATCAAACCCAACGAAAAACCCGAACCGCCTCGCCCACTTCCACCTACGCCCGTGTGGAAGCAGGAGGGTGGGCTCGCTCTGGGCGTGGGTGGCGCGGGCGCGACGATCACGTTGGCCTGGGAGCCGGTCAAGGAAGCGACGTCCTACTACGTTGAGCTCGCGCGCGACCCGCGGGGCGTGGATGTGGTCGAATCGGTGTTTGTCCCTGCCGAAAAGACACGGCTTGAGATTAAAGGCGTGCCGGCCGGCACGTTCTATGCGGTGATCTCATCGGTCGATGCCGACAAATTCGAGAGCATCCCAACCGCCGTGCGACACATTCGCTCGACGGTCGTTGCGAGCTCAGAACGAGCGGTCGCGTTGGGAGAAGACGGCCTCGCCCACGTTGTGTTGGGGACCGAGGTCCGCGCCCCCAAGGGCGTACTCTGCCGCACGTCGGGTGACACCGATTTCGGCGAGAAAGCCATCTTCCGCAAGGCGGGCCAGGCCGACCTCGAATGCAAACTCGGCGATCAGTTTGGGAAAACACCGGTGTTGGTCAACGCGCCAACGGCCGCCCGCGCCGATGAGCGTCGCCTCTCGACCCTGTCCAAGCGAGTGGTGCAGCTCGCTTTTGCCCCGGCTGCCCCAGAGGGTGTGACGTTCACGGCGAGCAACGCCGAGCTCGACACCGCTGTTCCCACGCCCGAAGGTTACGCCATCCGGCTCAAGGCGCTAAGCACCGAACCCGTCCACGTCACGGCGCAATATGGGGACCTTCCCTTGGCGACGTTCGCGTTTGAGGTTGATCCAGTGGCCGCAAGCCAGCATCGCGACGTCGACGTGTTCCGGCTTCATATGATGGCGGGATACGCGTACTACGATGGCATACCAGCGTTGGACGTCGGGATTGCGGGCGCCTCGTTGCACGTGCAAGGCTCGGTCATTCCGACGAAATACCTTGGGCTTGCGGCGTCGCTTGGTGCCGGGCAGTTCGACCAATCGGTCCTCGATTGGCGGGCGTTGGCGCTGGTGGGGTTGTTCGAGTCCGATGCGCGACCTTTTGCGGGTGTGGGCCCAGGCGGCATCGTGGTCGAGGATCATCAGTTGGTCATGCACGCCGAGCTTGGCGTCATGCCAAACATCAGCGAAGACTTTGGTTGGACCTTTGAGGCCGGTGCGATGTTCACGGCCAACGGTGGCGACTTTGGAGCTGTGCCACAGGCCCGTGTTGGGCTTTGGTGGTCTTTCTAGCGGCGGCAAATGGAAGCACTGATCGCAGGTTGTGTGGGGTTCTTGGGGGGGCTCTGTGTGTTCTGGCTGGCCTCCAAACGAACGCACCGCCCAACCACGGAATACGACGATCTGGTCGGTCAGTTGCGCCTGATGACGGACGAAGCTCAGACCGCCAAGACTCAGGCCGCAGAAGCCACCGAGGCGCTGCGCATCCGCACCGAGTTCTTCGCGAACGTCAGCCACGAGATCCGCACGCCGCTCAATGGCGTTTTGGGTATGACAAGCGTGCTGCTCGAAACCAACCTCTCGCGCGAGCAATACGAGATCGCGCAAACCGTGGCCAAAAGCGGCGAATCGCTGATGGCTGTGTTGAACGAGATCCTCGATTTTTCAAAGCTTGAGGCGAACGCGATCCGCATCGAGTCGTTTCCTTTCGACGTCCGAGAGTGCGTCGAGGACGTGCTGGATCTGTTCGCAGGCTTGGCCAACGAGAAGGGCCTCGACCTCGCGAGTCGTTTTGATTCGAAGCTTCCGGGGCGCGTGATGGGTGACGCCATTCGCGTTCGGCAGGTGCTCTCGAATCTGGTGAGC
Organism: bacterium; assembly: GCA_041390025.1. Classification (GTDB taxonomy): domain Bacteria; phylum Myxococcota_A; class Bradymonadia; order Bradymonadales; family Bradymonadaceae; genus JBFFMO01. The sequence continues at coordinate 245,053 of JAWKQR010000002.1, read as the reverse complement.
AACGCGGTAAAGTTTACCGAACAAGGCGAAGTGGTGGTGGACGTCGAAATGGACGGCGACGTGATGGTCTTCACGGTGTCGGATTCCGGCGTGGGCATCAGCGACGCATGCAAAGAGCACTTGTTTGTGCCCTTCCGACAACTTGGAACCGGTCAACACCCTGGAACCGGCCTAGGACTCGTCATCTGCAAACGGTTGACGGAGCTGATGCAGGGGACCGTCACCATCGAAAGCACGCCGGACTTAGGGACATCGATTGAAGTTCGCATTCCTATGGTTGTGACCACGGAAAAACCCTCCGGCATTTTGTGGGACGATACAGAATTGAACGTCGCAATCATCGGGCCCGACGTTACGAGCCGGGATGTTCTCGGCGATTACTTGCGTGAGTGGAAGATGAACGTCGTCGTCACCGACTCTGGCGAAAACATCGACCCTGAGTGGACGGACGTGGTGCTCGTGTTTTCCGAGGCGATTGACGGTTCAGCAGCACTGCTCGCCCATGACGTCCCAAAAGTATTGGTGTCGTGGCTCGCAGACATGACCGCCGAAGACCAAGCGGACGCGGTGGGAACAAGCGTCGTGCTTGACCGTCCTGTCAGGTACCGCGAGCTGCAAAACGCGATTCGTAAGGCGGTGCAGCTTGAGGGGACGACGACCTCGACCCGCCGTTCCTTGTCGCGGTTTGAGCACCTTTCCCAAACCCATCCTCGCCGCATCTTGGTCGCGGAAGACAATCCGACCAATCGCCGTGTGGTTGAAACCATGCTCACGCGCCTTGGTTACCAACCGACGATCGTTCAAAACGGTCAGGAAGCGGTCGAAGCGACACGCTTGGAGGTGTTTGACCTGATCTTGATGGACATCCACATGCCCGTCATGGACGGCATCGAGGCCACCCGCATCATTCGGGCCGAGAAGGGCCCCGCCGACCAACCTAGGATCGTGGCGTTGACCGCTGGGGTGAACTCGGCCATCCGAAAAGCTGCCGAGGAGGCGGGGGTGGATGACTACATCACCAAGCCGTTCATGGTGGAGTCGTTGCGAAACACCATCGAGGCCAGCCAGCGCTTGGCGCCCGAAGCGGGGGAGCAAGCCCCTCCCGCGGCTCCACCTCGTCAGCGCACGCAAACACCAGCAGGGTCACCCTACGAACAGCTGAAGATCATGTACGCGACCAGCCCCAAAGATTTCAGGGAGCTGATCGACGGGCATATCGGCAGCATTGATTTGCTGATCCGGGACATGGACCGGGCGATCGAGACACACCAGCTCGAAGCCTTGGCACTCGCCGCGCATTCGGCAAAGGCGAGTGTGCGGATGTTCGGCCAGAATCTACTGGGTGAATCGGCTGACAGCATCGAGGTGTTGGCCGAGCAAGGCGACCTCGATGCTGCCGTGCGTCACTTCTCGCTGTTCAAGTCACGCTGGCAGGTCTCGCGCCAAGAACTTGAGAAGGACCGCGACGCGTTCGGTGCTGGTTGACACAACGGCTCGTCTCAAAGAGATTTACGCGTTCCCACTGCACCGTTGCACCATGCGTCAGTCTTTCAGACATTTGGCCGCTTTTTTGGCGTGGCTGTTTATCCTCGTTGTTTCGACGGCCGCCGTGGCCGACGAAATGCAGGTATGGCACGCCTACCGCGGGGCCGAGGAACAGGCGCTCAAAAAACTGGCCGACCAGTGGTCGGCGCAGCATCCCGACACCCCCATCCGCCTGTTGTCGATTCCCTACGACGCGTACGCGAACAAGCTCACGAGCGCGATTCCGCGGGGCAACGGCCCTGATGTCTTCATCGCTGCCCACGAGCGCGCCGGCGACTGGGCGCGCTCAGAACTGTTGGCGACCTGGACCGACGACGAAGCGGCGTGGTCCGCGTTCCATCCCACAACGGTTGAAGCGGTCACCGTGGGCGGAACAAAGTACGGCATTCCGCTGGCGTACAAGAGCGTGGTGCTCTTCTACAACACCGACCTGATCAAGACCCCCCCGGCGACAACCGACGAGCTGATCGAACAAGCCACCGCCCAAACCAACGCGGCAGAAGGCCGTTACGGCCTTGTGTACCAAGCCACCAATTTTTACATGCATGCGGGTTGGCTGTTTGGGTTTGGCGGCCAGATCTTCAAAGATGGCGCTGTCACGCTCGACGACCCGCGAAACGCCGAGTCCATCGCGTTCGTCGAAGATCTTGTGTTGAAGCGACGCATCGTGCCTGAAGAGTCCACGGGCGTGCTCGTGACCCAACTGTTCAACGACGGCAAGGCGGCGTTTGCGATCAACGGCCCGTGGTTTCTCGGCGAGATTAAACCCGATTTGAACTACGCGATGGCGCCCTTGCCCGTTGTTTCCAAAACGGGGCTGCCTGCTCGGCCGTTTTTGACCGTCGACGTCGCGTTTGTCTCGTCTCAGGCCAAGTACCCGAAGTTGGCGCGCGATTTCTCGACGTTCTTGGCCAGTGATTCTGCGGCGGTTGTCCGAGCGTTGGAGGGCCTTCAACCGGTCGCTACCCTATCTGCGTACAACGTCCCGGAAGTTCAGGAACAAGACGCCCTAACCGTGTTCCGCCGCCAGCTTGATGCGTCGATCCCGATGCCCAACAATCCCAAGATGCGTTCGGTGTGGGAGCCGGCCGAAACGGCCCTCCGGCAAGTCATGCGAGGGGCTGCGACCCCCGAAGAAGCCTTGGTCCAAGCGCAACGCCGTGTGCAGATCTTTACGCGCCCATCCCCCGAACAGCAGAGCCCGCTTGGCACGATTGTGTTCTTCATTCTGCTGACGCTCGGCGTCGTGGGCTGGACCTACAAGACGACGCGAGGCACGCAGGTGGCCAAACGCGCCAAGCGCAATCTGCCGGCGTACGCCTACATCGCGCCCGCCATGCTCGCGATGTTTGTGTTGGTGGTCACGCCGTTTGTCGTCGGATCCGCGGTCAGCCTGTTTTCGCACCGCGAAGGCACGTTTACGTTTGTCGGGCTGTCGAACTTCTGGAGCATCCTTACGTCGGCCGAATTCGGCCTGACCGACCCGCTGAGCTTTTGGTACACGCTCGTGGTCACCGTCGTTTGGACGCTGACCAACGTGTTTTTCCATGTGGCGATTGGGCTGGTGTTGGCGTTGATGCTGCGCAACCCGTGGCTTCGTCTCAAAGGCGTCTACCGCGTGCTGTTGATCGTGCCGTGGGCGGTGCCCAATTACATCACCGCGCTGATCTGGCGCGGCATGTTCCACAAACAATTTGGGGCCATCAACGGTCTGTTGGTCTGGCTCGGCGCGGAGCCCGTGAGCTGGTTCTCCAGATTTTCCACCGCGTTTGCAGCGAACCTCGCGACCAATGTTTGGTTGGGTTTCCCGTTCATGATGGTCGTGACGCTGGGTGCGCTGCAAGCGATTCCTCGCGACCTCGAAGAAGCCGCAGAGGTCGACGGTGCCACGAAATGGCAGCGGTTCCGTCACATCACCCTGCCGCTGCTTCGACCGGCGTTGGTGCCCGCCATCGTGCTCGGAACGGTGTGGACGTTTAACAGCTTCAACATCATCTACCTGGTGAGCCAAGGCGAACCGGACGGCGCGACTGAGATTCTGATCTCGGAAGCCTACAAGTGGGCTTTCGCGCGGCAGGAACAATACGGCTACGCCGCGGCCTATGCCGTGCTCATCTTCTTTGTTCTGCTCATTTACTCGTCGTTTACCGGCCAACTCAAGACGGACAAGTAACGTGCGCCCATCGACGACGACAGTGGTTTTGACCAACGTATTCCTGACACTGATGTGTGCGGTGACGCTGTACCCGGTGTTGTGGGTGGTCAAAATGGCATTGAGCCCAAGCCAAGGGTTTTCGATGTCGGCCAATCCCATCCCCACCGAAGTGACGCTCGACAACTTTCGCCATCTGCTGAGCTTGGGCGACGGGCTCTTCCTGCGCCAAGCCATGAATTCGGTCGTCATCAGCTTGGTCACCACCGTGCTTGGCGTTGGACTCGCGTGTACGGCCGCCTACGCGTTCTCGCGATTTAGGTTTCCAGGCCGCGAAGCTGGCCTTGCCTCGTTGCTCATCACGCAGATGTTCCCGGGTGTCGTCATGGCGATCCCGCTGTACATCCTGCTCGACAAGATCGGACTGCTAAATTCGCTGACAGGCCTCGTGCTGGTGTACTCCACGTCGACGATTCCGTTCTCGGTGTGGATGTTGAAGGGGTACTTCGACACGATCCCCAAAGACCTTGAGGAAGCCGCGGTCATGGACGGCGCGGGCCAATGGACGATCTTCACCAAGATCATCTTGCCGCTCGCCCGCCCCGCCATCGTGGTCACCGCACTGTTCAGCTTCATGTCCGCGTGGAACGAATTCATCCTCGCCGCGACGTTCCTGTCCGACGATACGCAGTTTACGTTGCCGGTGGTCTTGCAGCGCTTTGTGGGCGACTACAGCACGCAGTGGGGCTATTTCGCGGCGGGCGCCATCATGGTGTCGCTCCCCGTGGTCGCCTTGTTCTTCAAGCTGCAGAAATTCTTGGTCGGTGGCCTGACCGCAGGTGGCGTCAAGGGCTAGCCGACAGCGCCTGTCCTTCAAGAAAGACGGGCTCCCCGTCCAACCAAAACGACAGTTCAAACGGGATCGCTGCCGCAACCGCAAGCTCAAATGCGTCCACGCTAACGCGCCAAAAATGGACATTCTTAGGCCGGTCGAGTGGCGGCTCGAACCGACTCTGGCTCAGGTCAAACGCAAACGTTTTTGTGTTCCGACGCAGTCCCTCGCCGGTCAGTTTGAGATACGCCTCTTTCAGCGTCCACAGCTGAAAGAACGCCCGGCGTGGGTCGTCACTCGCGGCGATCCAGGCGAGCTCAGAAGGCGTGTACTGGCGTTTGCCGACCAAGTCGATGTCGGTGCCGCGATGGGTCGTCTCGACGTCCAACCCGACGTCCTCAGACGCCAAGGCGATCGCGACGAACCCGTCAACATGGCTAAGGTTAAAGAAGGTATCGGGATGGGTGGGTTTTTCACGCGAGAGATCCACAGATGTGTAGTCGAGGCCCCGGCGTTCCAGCACGTCACGAAGCAACGCACGGCCTGTCACAAACTGTGCGCGGGCGCCGTCGTGTCTGTAGGCTTGCGCACGGGCTTGGTCGGCGGGCGTCAGCCAATCGAGGTCACCCGTGAAATAGGCTCGCGTAGCCCAAATATCCACGCGCAAAATTAGGCTTCCATCTCGGGCACACCGCTGCGCACCAGACCGCCATCCACGCCAAACTCGGGCATGATGACATCCATGGACTTCATGCACTGCCACAAGACACGCGACGCATTGCCGCCCAGCTGTCGCACGTGCATGTTGCCACGCAGAGTGCCGCCGCCCTTGCCTGCGACCAAGATCGGGTACTCATCGATGGAGTGCCGCTGGCCCGACGACAAGTCCGACGAGGCCAAGATGACCGAGCTGTCGAGCAAGTTTCCGTCGCCCTCCTCCGTGTTCTTGAGCGCGTTGAGCAGGTAGGCGAGCTCCTCCATGATGAACATCACGATGGAATGAACCTTGGGTTGGTCGCCGGGTTCGTCGTGCGTCAGCTGATGGAAGCTGTTCGTCGGGTCGACACCCCAGAAATAGGTGCCCGAAACACTGCCGTTGAACAGGTTCGACCAAACCCGCGTGACGTCGCAGGCCAAACCGAGCGCAAGCAGGTCCGACAGCGCACGCGAGCGCTGCCGCTGCTTCTCGGCAGTATCGTCGCCGATTTCGCCGGGGTCAGCTGGAATGGCGCACGCGTTGGGTGGCGGCGGTGCGTTCTCGATCTGCAACAGGCGGCTCTGCAGCGCGCGTACGCCCTCAAGATGCTGTTCCATACGAACACGGTCATTCGCGCCGAGTTTCTTGTTCAGGCGCGTCATGTCGTCTTTGACGGCATCGAGGATGTTGCGTCGCAGCTCCAAACGCGGATCGACCGCTGGGTCGCCAGGCTCCACAAATCCAGCACCAAAGAGCTTCTCGAACATGCGATGCGGGCTGTACTCCGGCGGGTTGGCGTTGTCGGGGCCGTTGTGCGACAGGTAGCGCAGGGTCGTGCCCTCGACGGTCGTGACACGGCGGTCCACGCCGAACTCCACACTGCGGTAGCGCGTGTTGGGGTTGAGCTGTGTCGCCAATACTTGGTCAATCGATGGTCGCGAGAACGTCGAGGCGTAACCTGCGTTGCCTGGATCTTGTGGAATCAATGGTGCGCCGGACAAAATGCCCACAGCGCCCGCGTGGTGGCCGCGCGGATTGCCCGTCTTGATCTCAAATCCCGAGCACACCGTCAGGTAATCACGCAAACCCGCAGCCACAAGGGGCTGAAGCTCTTCGCTGGGTGTCCAGTTGGTGCCTTCGCCGGTTGGAACCCAACGATTGGGCACCACACCGTTGCCCCAAAAGAACACCCCAAATCGTTTGGGGATCGCGGTCCCATCGGCGTGTGCGTTGCCGGACTCGTTAAACATCGCCTCGAGCGGGGGAAGGCCGATCGTGGCCACCGCGCCGCCTACAGCACCGCGAAGAAAGCTACGTCGGTCCAAATGAAGCTTCTTCATTGCGCTCCCTCCTCGCGAACCCACAGGAACGCTTCACTGCCCACGATGTCCAACATCAGCTCTTTGAATCGGTAACCCGAGGCCACAAACTTTGCCTCGATTTCTTGGACGAGCGGCTCGTCTTTCTCGTCCTCGACGTGTCCCATCACGTGGCGATACGTACGTCGCGCCATGCACGACATCGCCTCGGGGTCTTGGGCAAGGATGTCCGTAAAGCCCTTCATGTCGTCGAACGCGGTGCCGTTGTAGTTGCCCGTGGTATCGATGGGCAGCCCGTTGTCGAGCTCACGGTAACCGCCGATGGCGTTGAAACTCTCGAGCGAAAAGCCAATCACGTCCGTCAGCTGATGGCACGCGCCACACGACGGCTCCGAGAAGTACCCTTCAAGCCGCTGCCGCAAGGTTTGCTCACCCGCGTTAGGATCGGGCTCAGGAAGCACCGCGACCACGCTCGGTGGCGGCGGCGGCGGTGGGTCGCATAACAACGCCGTCTTGATGAACTTTCCGCGGTACGTCGGCGAGGTAGCTACCGCGTGGGACTGCACCGTCAGGATGCTGGCGTGGCCAAGAATCCCCTGCCGATGTGCATCCACGGGCATCTCGATCTGCTCAAAATCGCGCGCGGGCGTGAGCTCGGCGGGCAGACGATAAATCTCCGCGAGCCGAGGATTCACAAAGGTTGTCCGCGAGGTGAACATCTCGCGCATGTCCGCGCGCTCATCGAACACCAAGTATTCCATGAACTTCAGCGTCTCTTGCCGCATTTCGCTGGCGAGCCCCGGGGTGAAATCAGGATAGACAAAGCTGTCTTTGACCTGTGTCTCAAGGTGGGTCAGCTCAAGGTACTCGTCCCAAAAATCGCCCATGTGCTCGCGGGCCTGCTGTGCGGCGAGCATGCGCTCGGCCTCGTCGCGAATCTGTTCGGGCGTCGACAACTTTCCGTCGCGCGCCAACTGGAGCGTGTACTCGCTGGGTACGGTTCCCCAAATCAGGTAGCTCAACTTCGACGCAACTTCGTAGCCCGTGAGCTTGCGCAAGCCGGGACGTTCGGGGTCTGGCTCGCCATATTCGATGCGGTACAGGAAGTTGGGCGACTGCAGCAGACCTGCAAGGGCGAACTTCGCACCCTCGTCAAAGCTGCCCAAGGTCTGTGCGGCGATGGCCCCGGGCTGCGCGTAGGCGTTGACCTCCATTTCGGTCATCGGTCGACGCCAGAGTTTCGGGCCGATGTTCTCGACCATCTGGCGCATGCAGGCGAGGTCTAACGGGTTGCCGTCCGCGCACGGGACAATGGCATTGCGAAGTGTGGGTGTGCCGATGACGTGTTCAGCGAGCTCAAAACCCGCGGCTTCGTACTGGTCCACGCCGCTTGGCGACACAGTGATGCTCGACATCGCGATCGAGGTCCAACCGTTGGTCGCAGCATCGGGCGGAAGCGATTCGGGCACCATGTATCCAGCCCCAAGCACGTCCTGCACGGTGTTGCGGTACTCGGTCGAGGTCAACCGCCGCATCGTCGGGTCAGCGTGCTGGAACTCCGCCGGTGTCGAGGGATTCGATGGGTTAGACGGGTTGTCCCCAATACTGCTGCCTTCAGGAATGGAATCGGCAAAGATCCCGATTTCTCCCGTGCAACCCGTCGCGACCAACAGGGGCAACACCCATCGCAGATTCGCACGTGTGCGCATCGTTTCCTCGTCGAAATAGCAGAGTGACTAACCCCAGAAATGTAACCAAATCGTACACATCCTACAAGTACGGCTCAGATCGACGCGCTTGGTGTGACGGTGATGACGACGTATTTGGAGGTCGGCGTGTGGCTGCGATCGGCGACGCTATCGACGGCGACGAGCACGTTGGCCTCGGGGAAGTAGGTCGCGGCACATCCCGGGGGAATCTCATAAGGCACAGCAACAAAACGCTCTGCGTGCCGGATCTGATCGCCAAAGCGGCTGGCGAGGTCCACATGTTGGCCCGTCACGATGCCACGTTTCGCCATGTCCGACGCATTCATCAAAACCACACGCCGTCCCTGATAGATGCCACGGTAACGATCGTCGAGGCCGTACACGGTTGTGTTGTACTGGTCGTGGGTCCGAATCGTCATCATGACCAATTCATCCGGGCGTAGGTCGTGTGATGGCAACGGATGCACCGTGAAGTGCGCCTTGCCGTCTGGGGTCGGAAACACACCTTCGCGCGGACCGTTCGGAAGCGCAAAGCCGCCCGGAGTGCGCACACGAGCGTTGTAGTTCTCGAACCCCGGGATGCATGCCTCGATGGCATCACGAACCAAATCGTAGTTTCGCGCAAACGCTTCCCAATCGATGGGCGACTCGGGCGTTGTGGCACGGGCGAGTCCGCATACGATCGCGGGTTCGCTCATCAACGATGATGACGCGGGTTTGTTCCCGCCACGCGAGGCGTGGACGATGCCCATCGAGTTTTCTACCGTCACGAACTGCGGTCCGTCTTGAATGTCGATTTCGGATCGCCCAAGGCACGGCAAAATGAGCGCATCCTCGCCCGTGACCAAGTGCGAGCGATTGAGTTTGGTCGAGACATGCACGGTCAGTTTGCAGCGCTGCAGCGCCGCTGCCGTGAACTCGGTGTCGGGGGACGCGGACAAGAAGTTGCCGCCCATCCCAAAAAACACGTCGACGTCGCCGCGCGCCATCGCCTTGATGGCTGCGACCGTGTCGAACCCGTGCTCGCGTGGCATCGCGATTCCGAAATGTTTCTCCATGGCATCTAGGAACTTCGCGCTCGGCTTTTCCACAATGCCAACCGTGCGGTCGCCTTGAACATTGCTGTGCCCCCGAACCGGGCAGGCACCCGCACCAGGTTTTCCGATGGCGCCACGCATCAACAAGAGGTTGGCGACCTCTTGGATGTTGGCGACGCCGTTCTTTTGTTGGGTCAGCCCCATCGCCCAACACACGATGATGTTGTCGTGCGTCGCGACAAGCGCAGAGACTTCATCAATGATGGAGGCGTCGACGCCGCTCTCGGCCACCAGCACGTCGAAATCGCTCCCCCGCAGATCGGCCTCAAACTCGGACCAACCGGCAGTCTTGTTCGCAATAAACTCGCGAGCAACGATGCCCGGACTTTCGTCGTCCCGCTCAAGCACACGCCGCATCACGGCTTTCAAAAACGCGACGTCACCGTTGACGCGTACCGGCACAAACACATCCGTCAACGACGTCCCGGCTCCAAACAGTGTCGAGACTTCTTGCGGATGGATAAACGCTTCGCTGCCGGCCTCACGCAGCGGATTCACGGTCACAATCTTGGCGCCAAGACGTTTGGCGCTTTGAAGCGCGGTCAACATCCTTGGATGATTTGTTCCAGGATTTTGCCCCATCACGATGATCAAACCGGCCTTGTCAAAATCCTCCAAAAGCACAGTGCCTTTGCCGATGCCGATGACCTCTGTAAGTCCCACGCCGCTCGATTCGTGGCACATGTTCGAGCAATCCGGCATGTTGTTCGTGCCGAGCTCGCGCACAAACAATTGGTACAAAAACGCCGCCTCGTTGCTCGTCCGACCCGATGTGTAGAACACGGCGCGATCCGGCGAGTCCATTCGGTTGAGGTGGCGCGCGATCATCGAAAACGCCACCGACCACTCGATGGGCTCGTAATGGTCCCCCCGACGCACCATCGGCTCCGCAATCCGCCCCTGTTTGTTCAACCAATGGTCGGTCTGTTGCTGAAGTTCGGAGATGGAATATCGGGCAAAAAATCGGCGGTCGACGTCGGCGTTCATCACCTCGTCGGCCACAGCTTTCGCGCCGTTCTCGCAAAACTCAGTGGTCGTGCGGTGCGCAGGATCGGGCCATGCGCACCCTGGGCAATCAAAACCTGCAAGCTGATTGACTCGCAACAACGCACGAGTCCCCTTAATGGGTCCGGATTTCGACAGAATGTGGCGTGCGGTGGACACGATTGCAGGGATCCCACCGGCCTTGTGGGCGGGCTCCCTAAGCTCGAGTGCGCCATCGTCCGAAGGCGTTTGAGACATCCGAAGCCTTAGTTACAGACCATGCCATTGGACTTTTGACACGTGCCGTCGGTGCACGCACACGTGCTCGTGCCACAGACAAAGCCATTCGTGCGGTTGCTCCAGGCGGTCTGCGAGACCGCCGGATTGCACGTTTGACAGACGTTCGCTGGGTTCTGCGTTCCTGCGGTCACACAAGCGTTGTTGATGACGCAATGGGTCATCGCGATGACTGTGTCGCACGTGCCGCCTGCGTTGCAGCTTTGTGTCGTGCACGTCAGCGAATCCTCGACGGGACAGGCCGAGTTCGCCGGCAACTGAGTGTAGGTGGTGGGGTTCGACGGGTCGCACACGAAACAGCTGCCCGCGCTCTGCGGTGTCTTGTCGGCCACACACGTGTTGTTGATGAAACACCCTTCCAATGTACCGGCGCAGGTGCTGTTGGCGCACACATCACCGACCGTACACGCCACGCCGTCGTCGCAGGACGCACCATTTCGGGGCGTCCAGTTGGTTTGGCTTGTCGCGGCATCGCAGCCGCGGCACGAGTTTGTTGGGTCGAGTGTCCCGTTGTTGACACAGGTTCCCGCGATCAAACACGTGCCATTGGCCGTTTGAGTTTGACACGTGCCCGCGGCGTCACACGCTTGGGTCGTGCAGGTCAGTGCATCGGTGGTGCAGTCGGTGCCCACGGGTTTTGGCTGAGCGACACAGTTGCCATTCGCGGCGTCGCATGTGCCCGTCTTGCAGTCCGTCGACACGCCGCTGCAATCTTTGGCCGTTCCCGCACACGCGGCGGATGCGTCGCACACGTCGTTTTCAGTGCACATATCACCATCGTTGCACGCGCGGCCGGTCGCAATCGTCCAGTCCGACACGTTGGATTCGGGGTCACAAATCTCACAGGAATTGTTGGGGTTGATGGCGTCTGCAGCTACGCAGGCGCCGTCGATCAGGCACGGACACCCACACACATTGGGTGCCATCTCGCCGCAGGTCTCACCGTTGCCGCACGTTCCACAATCGACCGTTCGCGCCGCACCACAATTGTCATCCGCGCTTAACGAACCGCAGTCTTTGCCTTGACGACTGCAGAAGATTTCGTCCGTCTCGGGCTCGCACGTGCATGTGTTGTCTGCCTGGCATGTGTCTGGCGCGGTGCAGGTACCACACAGCTCTGTGCGCGATTCGCCGCATGCATCTTCGCCACTAACCATGCCGCAATTCTTTCCAAGGGCCGCGCAAAATTCGGCCGCTGTGGGGCGGACGCAGGTGTTTTGGTCAACGCCTTGGTCCGGCGCCGAGACGTCTTGAGCGGCGTCGGTCACAGGCATGTCTTGGCCTGGCACCGCGCCGACCCAATACCCATCCACACACGAAAACCCGTCGCGGCTGTCCCCAGCGGAACACGTAATCTCCGACGGTGCGTCGTACGTACAAGAGGCCAGAAAAAGTGCGAATACTAGGCCGATTCGTTGCATGAGCTCTCCAAGAAACTTGATCGCTCGATAGTATCGCGCAGTCCGGACGGCAAGCAACTTCCGCAATTCAGCCGCCCAATCGCGCAGGATGGGCGTACACGTTCATCCTGCCCGAACGCACAAATCCAGCGAGCGTGATCCCATAGGTTTGCGCCAGCTCGACCGCCAGTGACGACGGCGCACCCACTGCGGCCACGACCTCGCAGCGCGCCGCCACGGCCTTCTGAAGCAATTCAAAACTCGCACGACCGCTAAGCACCACCACCGCGCCTTCAATTCCGACGCGACCTTGTCGAATGTGCGCGCCGACCAATTTGTCGAGTGCGTTGTGCCGGCCCACATCCTCGCAAATCGCCAACAGGCGCCCGTCGCGATCGAATTCGCCCACCGCGTGCAATCCGCCCGTGTCCGAGAACAACGATTGCTGCTCGCGCAATCGGTCTGGAAGGCCGACAAGAACTCTAGGATCAACCGTCTGTGTTGTTGGCACGGGCTCCCAGCCCTGAAGCTCGAGGGCCTCCAGCGAGGTCTTGCCGCATACGCCACAGCTCGACGTCGTGTAGACATGGCGCTGCAGTCGTTTGAGATCCGGTTTGACGTCATCGGCAAGCTCGACGCGCACCACGTTCGTATTCCTGCCATCGCCACACCACACAATGTCCTGAATGTCCGCGGCCCGGCGCAAGATGCCTTCGGAAAATAAAAACCCGGCAGCCAACGAAAAATCGTCCCCGGGTGTGCGCATCGTGATCGACACGGAATGCTGCGTCCGCCCTCTCGGGCTTTGGTAGCCAAGCCGAATCTCCAAAGGCTCCTCGGTCACAACGCAATCCTGCGCGCTCTGGAAGCCTCCAGCCCATCGGACTATCTGTAGCGTTCGGGATGATTCAGCAGGCATTGTTTTGCTCGTTCGTAATCGTGAGGGGTGTTGATCGAGAACGCGTCGGTCCACGTCGCGGGCGGCTGCACGCGGCGCGCATCCAACGTCTCTAAGACGCGCCACAAGCCTACGTTTTTGGGCTCCAGCGACTCAAGGTCTGCGGTCATCCACTTGGACACCATCGGCTGCCAACGGTCGTCGAAAAACGCGGAGGTCGCCTGCGGCAGGGTTGAAACCCAATCCGTTTGAAAACCAAAGAGGTCACACGACGTCACAAAAATCGTGTCGAAGCCCGATGCCTGAGCGAAATCGCGCACGGCGATGAGACCAGCAAGGGGCCCTACATTTGTGTGGGTGTCGGGGATTTGTTTCCACGGGCTCGATTCGTCGGCGCGAGCGACGCTGACGACGACCTCATCGCAGGCAGGTTCTAGCAAACGAACCATGCGCTCAATCAGCGTTTCGTCCCCAAGCCGCAAGTCGCCTTTGGAGACGCCCATCCGGGAGGATTGCCCGCCGTTGAGTACAACGCCGAGCAAACTCATGTCATCAGAGTCACTTCGACGCGCACGTCGGCTTTGATGCGAAGCTGACCCAAGAACGCCTTGTACGGCGTGATGTTGTAGTCAGGCTGGTGCAGAACAAATCGGCATACGCCATCGACCACATCGGCCGATACATCCTTCGTCACGCCGTGCAGCGACAATTTCCCGGTCACACGCGAGCCTTCACGACTTCCCTCAAAACGAATCGAGGTGTGACGCTTCGTCTCGAGGACGTCGGACAACATGTTGTCTTCGATCTTGCGTTTGTCTTTGTCGCCTGGTGTGGATTCGTCGATGCGGCCACCGCTGAAATTGCCCAACACTTTTAGACCCTTGGGGTCAAACTCGACCACGATCTTGTCGCCGTCGAGCGTCCCTGTTAGCTGCGTCGCCACGATCGCGAGGTCGTGGCCGATGGGCGACAGCATCCCCTCGCGCTCAGGAAACACGACCACTTTTAGATTTTTCGGTGTTAGTTCTACCAACTGCTTCCTCCGGAACTGGACCCGCCAAAGCTACTACCTCCGGAGCTGGAACTCGACGACGAACTTGACCGAAAGCTTGATGACGAGCTGGACGTGTAGCTTGACGAGCTGGAGCGTGACCAATTGTTGGATGTGTGCGCCGTCGCAGCGACCGTGGCCAATCGCCTGCGTTGCCGCGCATCTTCGGCCTCTCGCCGGCACGCGGCGTCCTGGCGCTGTGTCTCTAAGAACGACCGCTGGGCCAGCGTGTAGGCATTTGCCCAATCTCGAACTTTCACGGCGTCCTCGGCGTCCAGCCACAGGCGTTTCGCAGACGCGAGGTTCGGTGTGATACCAAGGCCATAGTACTGCGTGCCGATACGATTGAACGCGTTCTTGGCACGTGCCACCTCACGTGTCGCTTGCTCGATCAACGAACGCTCAGTCTCCCAACTCGCTTGCGCCTGCGACACCATGCTCTCGATGCCCGTCACGAGGTCGAGCACGTGTTCACCCTCCCAATCCTGCGTTGGGATGCCCGCCTCGATTCGCGCGATCTCGGCTTGTGCCGCGTCGACAGCCTGCTGCACATGTGGCCGGTCACGCGTCTCACGCTGAACCTCGGCCGCCAGCGTCGCAAGCCGCGGCCGAATCTCGGACATCTCCTCAACGGCCAACTCGAACGCGGACCGCGCATTCTTGATGCTGGTCGACAGGCTCTCGAGCGTGCGCAACGTCGACGACACCTCGGCGCTCAGCGAAACCCAGTTTGGCCGCTCCCCCTCCATCCGCGCGAGAATTCCATTGAGACCCGATTTCGCCTCGGCAAACCGAACCCTTCGGGCCTCACCCACACCCGGCTTGTCCAAAAGCGGTTCGATCTCGGCCACGCGTTCGAGGCACTGCGCCCTTAGACCCTTTGCCGAAGCCTTGAGCTCCTCAAGACGTGTCAGCACCTGCCCGATCTCGCGAATCAACACTTCCCCCGAGCCGATCGCATTTTCGCACGCAGCCAAATCGGCCGTCGCCGCGAGGTAACGTTCCTGCTGATACAATTCGCCGATACGGGCGAGGTAGGTATCCACGTTGACCAAAACGCCGGACAATTCGTCCAGATTGTCCGATTCGACCGCGTAAGCTTCCAAAGAATGGGATTGCGACAATCTCTCCAACGTACGTTTCGCGCCGGGGATCTCGGTCGAGATCCACTCGCGCCGGCGCGACAAAGCCTCGCGACGTTGCGGAACATCTTCGCGCGCGGCGAGTGTGACCGAAACCCGATCGGCGGCCAACGACACCATGGATTCCAGCTCGCCAAACAGGCGTTGGGCTTCGACTTCCCGATAACTCGCTAGGGCCTCTTTCATCGCCCGTGCGACCAACGACGCTTCGTCGAGCATGGCTTCGGGGTCAAACCCGGGCTCCTTGAGCGCCCACCCCGACGCGCGCTTTTCCCGAATCGTCTCGCGCAGCGCTTTGGCCGCCGGTGTCACGTCCTCGGCGAGCCGACGCATGATTTGGTTGCCGTCCTCGATGCGCGACCGAAACCCATCCACACGCTCGGACAATTCTTTGGCGCTGCGATTGGCCGAAACGGGATCGGAAATGACCAATTGCGAAAAGTCTTCGAATTCGGCCTCGAGCTTTTCGAGCGCTTCCAAATGCCCCGTGACTGGAAATCCGAGCTGAGATCGCGCATCCACCGCGTCGTCCGCCTGCCCAAGCAACTCCCGCACGGATGCCGATGACGCCATGGCGCGATCCACCTCGTTTTGCAGTCTTTCCAGCAATTTCGCCGCGACTTCGTACCGGCTTTCAAGGTCGTTCATCACGCTGGTGGCCGTCCCGGTGTAAGACTGGGTCAGCGGCAGGAAAATTCGCAATTCTTTTTCAGGAATTCCCAGCTCAAATGTCACCGGCGTGCGCGTCAGCTTGTCGATGCAGTGTTCAAATCCCTTTGCCGAAGCGGGCGACACGTCTGCAAACATCGCACGCGCCTCTTTGAGCAAAAGCGTCGCTTGATCGTACATCAGGAACACCATGTTGACGGCCTCGGCAGCCTGTTTGTCGAGCGTCTCGGTGTCGCCCACGTAACGTACATCCGGGGTCGAAAGATACCCGGCGAATCGCGATTCGAGGTCGAGCAAGCGCTCACCCGCCGTGTCGAGTTTTTGATCCCATGTGTCGATCTGCGTCTGCGCCAGACGTTTTGCCGAACGGCGGCGGAGCCCAAAAATCCCACCTGCAAACAACAACCCAAATCCAAGACCAGTCCCACCTGCCGCGGGCACCACACGATGCGTGAATTGCCACCCGGTCACGGCAGAATCGTGTTTGTCCGACAACGACGACAGACACATGTTTGCGCGGTCAAAATCGCTACGGCCCGCTGCGACCTCGGCCGCGGTTGGGATCAATGTCGGGCACTTGTTCGCCTCGGCCACCAGGGCCTTCTTTTTGTCATTGCTGTAGGGCCCAGATTCGATCCGCCCAACCATCTGTTGGGTTCGGTTGCGAACGTCTGATGCTTTGGGCCCAATCGCTGCAATTGCTTTGAACGTATCGTCGATGGCGCCGAAGTGCTTCTGCAGCGCGTCCAATGTCCCTTCCACACCGGCCACGTTTTGTTGGCCGAGTAGGAAGTTCAGTTCGTCGATGATCGCATCCGACGCGCTGACACGTTTGCTGAACGCTTGCCGGACCGCCGGGTCCCGGATCTCCTTGTCGACGCGTTTGTGAAGTGCCGCGACGCGCGCCCGAAGGGTGGGCACCTGTGCCCGAGTCTGTGCCAAGAAATTCTGTTCACGCTGGGCAAGCATCTTCAGTTTTTGTTCTACCGCCGTCGCGAGCTGGCAGATGCCGCCCCCGTAGTCCCCAGAGCGGGCGTGGCTTCCGAACTGCGAACTGTCAATCGTCTGGGCGATGACGCGATTTTCAAATCCCATTCGAACCCATTCGCTGCCCGGGTGGATCGCCACCGAACGGCTCGTGACCCCCATGACAATCAAGACATCTTTGTCCGGGCGCAGTTGGTTCGACCACGCCCGACTCAGGCCGTCCACGAACGGCACCGCGTCGTTGTCGGTGGGCACACTGGTGGCGCTGGTATTGTTGACGATCGATGCGTAGTAGTTCGCGTCACTGCGCGCACTGAGCTCCGCGAGACAGGACTCAAGCTTGGCGTCTTTCTGCCACGGCCCGGACCCGGCGTAATGCGAACCTTTTGCCAGCACCGGGAATGGATCCCACGCCATCGCGACGGTTGGCCACAAAACTGCGACTACGAAAAACACCCAGAGTTTTGACTTCATCTTCTCCCCAAAATGAAATGAACGACGCTTAGAGTAGCTTCACACCGTCGTAGCTTGCATCCGAAAACGGCAAATCAAGCATGGGTGCGCGCTCAAACGTCTGATTATAGACGTTTTTATCGACTTGGAATCGTGTTGGGAAATAGTTCTTCATGAACACGACATCGCCCACCCGACGCAGCTCGTCCGTCGTCGCGTCTAACGCAGAGCGAAGCTCAGGATCGACGCATCCCGCGATGATTTCGTCGACCGCATCCATATCCCAATGCGACGGCTCGTAGGGCATGGGCGCGTCTTTCGCTAGGGTGTGTGGAACCGGGCTATTGCGCTCTACCCAAAGCGAAACTTCGTCTTCGGTGGCAAACGGATCGACGGGAACGCCGTTGAGCCACGTGTTGAAATGCACGTGAGGCACACTCCACGGGAATGCCACAATCGCATCCAAGCCCGAATACCCCGAAAGTGCGATGGGGGCGCCCCGCTCAAGCACATCACCGACCTTGACGAGCGAGCGAGCGAGGTGGCCAGACGTCGTCATCAGGCCTTGGCCGTGGTCGATCAAAATCTTGAGCCCACCGCGATGGAACTCGCTGCTCACGCGCATCACGACGCCCGCCGCCGGTGTCAAAACCAAGGTCCCCACCGGAATCGCGAAATCGGTCCCGTTATGACTGTCGTAGGTGGTCGTTCCGCCGCGGAAATCGCGCACCTGGGTCTTCTTGACCGACCAACCCTGGTCGATTGGCGTCTGTGTGCGGTTGAAGAAATTCGTGACCGGGACCAACCGATCCTCTGGGCGCCATCCAGCCCACGTTTTGACGCTCAGCGCGGGCTTAAAAATCTTGAGGGAGCTCACGCCCCACTTGCTCGCCGGCGTGAATTCATCCCCGCCAAGCGCCATCTTCACCTGTCCAATCCGCGTCAGGGGTTCGGTCAATCCAAAGGTTTCGGCGAGGCTGGGACGAGATTTCATGGCGTTTCCGTGGTTTAACTGCGGCGAATTAATTCCCCGAGATCGTGCAAGGTCGTGACTTCCGCCAGATCAGCGTCAGCGAGTTTGATGTGTAGTTCGTCTTCGACAAATCCAAAAATTTCGAGCAAATCGACCGAGTCAATTCCGAGCTCGCCGATTTCAGTATTTGGAGTAATTCCTTCAAAGGTGCGGCCCACAATTTCGGCAGCTGCTTCTTGAAACAATTCGATCAAATCTTGGTCGGTCTTCACGCCGTCTCCGTCTTCGGATGCTTTGGGTTGGCCTTTGGTTGACGCACTTTGCTGCGATTATTCGTCGCGCGCAAGACGCGAAAACACAGCCGATTTCACGTTGTGTTTGACGCGACTAACGGCCGACTTCGCGACATGTTTGGCAAGCGTCACCTTGTCCGCCTGGGCACCATGGGTTCGCTCGCCTTCTTTACCAAGTTCGCCGCTCATGTACTGCTCGCGTGTTTTGGCGCGCTGCAACTTTCCGCTCGACGTTTTTGGCAATTGGCCGGCTGCCACGAGCGCCACGTCGCTTGGCGCCAATCCAAGGCCGTCCCGGATGGCACGCGCCACTTCCTTTTTCAACGCGTCCACATCGCTGCCGGCGCGAATTTCAGCAACCACGACCAATTCTTCGGTTCGAGCCGAAGGCACCGAGAACGCAACCACGTTTCCTTTGCGAATTCCGTCAATTTCCTGTGCCAGCCATTCGATCGATTGCGGATCGTAATTACGGCCGTTCAAAATAATGACGTCTTTTTTGCGGCCCGTGACGTACAATTCGCCGTCGGCAAAATAGCCGAGGTCACCCGTGAAAAGTCCTTCGGCACGGAAGCTTTCGGCCGTTTTGTCGGGCACTTCGTAATAACCGGGCGTCACACTCGGGCCGCGAAAAACGATCTCTCCAACGTGTCGCTCAGCGACAGGTTGACCGTCTTCGCCTAACACCAAGACTTCGTGTCCCGGAAAGGGTCGTCCGCACGACACGAATTCCAACACGTTTCCGTCATCCGTTGCGGCACTGGCGACCTTCGTGGCTTGATATTGATCCGCGTCCACGCGGTCGACCTTCAGCGGCTCCGCCAGGTCGATGAACGTGATGGCGAGTGTGGCTTCGGCCATGCCGTAGCAGGGCAAAAGGGCCTCGGGGCGCAGTCCGGCCGGCGCAAAATGTTCGACGAACGCGTTCAGGGTATCGGGGTGGTTGGGCTCGGCGCCACAGCCCAGTGCCTTGAGCTGTCGCAGGTCCAAAGCCGCGACTTTTTCGGGTTTGGTACGTCGTGTTGCCAATGCGTAGGCGAAGTTCGGCGCAAACGAGATCGTGCCTTTCTCGTTGCTGATCGTCTCCATCCAACGCGTGGGGTGTTTGACGAACGTCGTGGGTGGCAAGTAGGTCGTTGGCACACCGTACCATGCCGGCGCCAACATGAAACCGATGAGCCCCATGTCGTGATAGAGCGGCAACCAGCTCACCGCGCGGTCGTCGTCGTCGATCTTCAGACCGACGTTCATGATGCCGTCTAGATTCGCCAACAGGCTGCCGTGCGTGACGACCACGCCTTTGGGATGCGACGTACTGCCGCTCGTAAACTGAAGGAACGCCAAGTCGTCATGCGCCAGGTCCACGACCTCGGGCAACGGCCCGTCCAGCGGCTTTTTGAGGCTATCGACGGTCTCGATACGCTTGAGACAATCGACCTTATCGATGAGCGACCACAAGATGTTTTGAACACGGTTGTCGGTCAGGAGGACGCGAGATTTCGAAGCCTCGATGATGCGAGCCGACGCGTCGATGTACGCGTCGAGCTTTCCAAACGACAGTGGCGGATACATGGGCACCGGGACAATGCCTGCCGCCATGGCGCCAAGGAACGTCAACACGAAGTCTTCGGGCTCGGGAATGATGAACGCGACGTGGTCGCCCTTCTTCAGCCCCATGTTGGTCAAGTGCTTGGCGCGGTTCTTCATTTCGCGCACGAGGTCTTTGAAGCTGTAGAACGCCTCCGTGTCGTCCATTCGAACGAACTTGAAGCCTTCGTCCTCGCGGAATTCGTATTCGGCGACGGCATGCGGCACTGTCGGCCCCTTCGCGTCGCGCACCAATCCAAAATTCTTTCGCTCGCCCATTTCGACCTCCAGTGCGATGGGGTGTAGTGGTTCAACCCCACGTTTTCAAGCGGAGAAACAAACCTACCGGTCGGTCTAAGTGGCTGCCCAACGCCGTGTATTGCATTTTACAATACAACCACTACACTCTGCCTTCAGAGGAGAGGTCGTGACGACAAAGCCAGAGCGAAAAGAACCGATTTCGATGCGATTGCCCGAATCTGATTTGGCGATGATTGATCGTGCCGCCAAACTCCGGGGGCGTTCGCGAACGGATTTCATGCGTGACGCGGCAGTTCGCGCAGCCGAGGAAGCCGTCCTAGAAAGCGTCATGGTTGGTATGTCCGCGGCCGCTTTTACCGACTTCGTGGCGGCGGTCTCAGCACCGGGTCAACCGGTTCCCGAACTCGTGGACGTTTTGAAAAGGCCTGCGCCTTGGGAGACCCAATCCAAGCCCAAGAGCGAAGAGTGATTTCGGCCCCCGAACGCCTATCGAGCGAACACGTGGTGTCGGAGTTTCAATGCGGTAAGTCGGTCCTCGATCAGTGGCTCAAGACGCGAGCGCTTTCGAATCAAGAACGCGGATTCACGGCCGTTCAAGTCGTCCATGTAGACATGGTGGTCATTGGCTACTACGGCCTCGCACCCACAGCGGTGGTGCCCAGTCACCTGCCGCGGAACCTTCGCACAGGACAGCCACCCAACCCGATTCCCTGCCTCCTGCTCGGGCAACTAGCGACCGATACCCGATGGGCAGGTCAGGGGATTGGGTCAGCATTGCTAAAGGATGCCCTTCATCGATGTGTCGCCGCCGCTGGACTGATTGGGGGTCGGGCCCTGATGGTGAATGCGGTGGACTCGGAAGCCGCCGAATTCTGGATTCGACGGGGTTTTCAAACCTCCAAAGACGACCCGTTTGTGCTGTTTCGGTCGATGAGTGACATTGCGGCCTCCATCGAAGCAGCGTCAA
This sequence comes from bacterium, assembly GCA_041390025.1. Classification (GTDB taxonomy): domain Bacteria; phylum Myxococcota_A; class Bradymonadia; order Bradymonadales; family Bradymonadaceae; genus JBFFMO01. The sequence continues at coordinate 223,740 of JAWKQR010000002.1, read as the reverse complement.
CCTTCAGATAACTTTGGCGACTTTCAGGTCTGGTCTTGTGACCAAAAGTGCGGAAACCATGTCGCCCGGTTTTGCGAATGTTGAACCGCTATTTTGGCGTGCACCGATTGTTGATGCACGTCTCTAGGTCGAGGTCACAATCCAAGGCGACAACGCAGTACCCTTCAGGGTCACCATTCGAACACGATGGAGAAGAGCTGGATAAGAATTCAGGCCACCCCTGCCACTCGTCAGACAACGGTGCACAGCCCTCGATGGGTGCTCTTAACGCCTCCAAATCCTTGAAATCCGGCGACCTGTCGTTGCACACATCAACAACGCCTGGCCGACGCAACAACCCATCCGCGCTGACTTGGTAGTGCGCAAAAAGATTTGTGAAGGCCAAGCCATTCGACGCATACGAAAACGGAAAAACCAAACGTTGTCCCGGATAGAAGCCGATCTCTGGATTACTCCACTCGACCAAACCGTCTTCGTTAGCGTAAACACGGGAGTTGAAGATGCCCTTCTCGTAGATCCACAACTCTGACACGGTCTCGCCGGAGATCGTTTCGACGGCCGTCAGAGTCAGGTGCAAGGCGGGAATCACCTTCTTTTGGCATGTTTCAAGCTTTGTCCCGTAGCCATCAAAAAACGGTGCCGACAGAAGCTCCACAGATTCAATCGTCGCCAGAACAATCCCGTCATTGACTTGACTCCAGTCGCACAACGAAATCGGCTCGAGAAGCTCACTGACGCAATTTCCTTCCGAGGATACCGCGGGACTCGGCCAATTGGACCGGTCAACCTGCTCAACTTGGAGATCGTTTTCAACGGGCGTTGTCTGGGGTGGCCCAACTGTTTGTTCGGATTCGGAACACGCTGTGACACCAAGGATAAACGCTAAGGACAAGATTGTTCGCATTGTTTACTCCGAGAACCAGCCAATCTGATTATTGGCGGTGAAATAGCTGACACTTGAAGGGCCAACGACGGATGATTGGCCCGAGAAGTACGTAAAAAGGCTCCATGTCGCGCCATCCAATGATCGATACACGCGAATTTGACCTGATGCGGTGACCAGACCGACATAGAAATACGCATTGTGAAACCATGCAGTTAGCGCATTAAAGCTCGAGATACTTAACGAGCGCGGTGTTGGATCCCAGGTTGCCGCGTAACCCGTCGTTGTCGCGTAATTTGAGAATCTGCGAATCGCAACGTCTGAAACCGTGTCGCCGTCATCAACATAGGCCAAGATGCAATCGTACCCACCAGCTTCGCCGGATTTACATGCCACGCCCGGGCCAACGGAACTGCGCACCGGTGCATCGAAAGGTGGTCCCAATGTCGTATTGTCAACCACTCCGACCGCGATTCGAACACGTCGGGAGTCTGCATTCGTCAGCCGGTTCTGGTTAGCCCACGCAACCAGCGTCCGATTGTGGCGATCATCCCATCCAACAGCCAATCGTTTCCCAGTCCTAATGAAGTCTGTTGTGCCACAAGCAAGAAAGCCGGTGGATGTTGCACAGTGACTTAGGAAACCGGCATTGTAACCAGCTTGAAAATTCGTCGAGTAACCCATGTAGGCGCGCAAGGTTCCGTTCGTTGAGTGATTGGTGGGGTAGTCGAAATTCAATGCGGAAATCACCCGATCCGTAATACCATGGAATGCTCCCGAAACACCGCAGTCGTTGGCGGAAGCGATAGAAGTCGTAATACGACGTCGCGAGATACGTTCGCTTTGGTCCAAATCTTTGGTGTATACATGCGAACTGCGAATCGCTATAATTCGACGACTGGCGAAAAGCAGCTGCTGACCAGTAAGTTGTTGTGGTTAGGTCCAATCGACACCCACACCGCCGTTTGCCACACCCCAGCCGCCAGATCCGTGATAGCCGCCGGTCCACTGATTTGGCGTCGGAAGCTGCCACCGGCGATACGCCTGCAAAGCCACGCAGAGCACGCCGTCCCCCCAGCTCGATCGCACACTTCATGTCCCAGTGTAAAGGTCACGTAATGCTGGGGTACAGACGCCAGCTCTGCATGACCGCGGCCTCGGTATTCGGATGCCCGATACCCAGAGTGTGACCAAGCTCATGTGACATGTTATGGACAAGGTCGTTCTGACCCAGCCCAAATCCCCGACGCCCCATGTAGTGGCGGTTACATTAACCGTAATCCGGTGAACCGTGCGTCGCCATTGTTGTCATAACAACGGCCCTCCGCTGGCCAGCGAGGCTGGGAGTTCCAACTAAAAACAAATCAGATTAACGCTCGGCCATTGGCAGTACAATCTGCTAAATCATTGTCAAGGTTCTTTTCGGTTCGACCGCGTATTTGAAGGAGCCGGAACTGCGCCTTCATTCCAAGTCTGTGCGGCGCGGTGGACGGCAGCATAGCTTTCACTGAGCGTGAGACCAACCGGATTCTGAAGTACGTTAATCTTGTATGGCTTGTCGCTGTATTGGCAAAGTACTGCCGCCGGCAATGCAGTCGCTAAACGCTGCAACGGTTACCCTCGGGAAAGCAACCGTCATCAAAAAAAAATGACCACGACCGAGACGAGACGAGACGAGACGAGACGAGACGAGACGAGACGAGACGAGACGAGACGAGCATGATCCCTCCAGGATTGTCGCCGAATTCCCGGAGCGTACCGATCTCGTTCCTTGAAATCAAATGTTTAAGAAAAATCGTGGAACGAATTTTCGGCGAACGAAAGCAAAATTCGCCCCGAGGCATTGCGTTAGCGCAAGAACGCAAGAACAAGTCGTGTTCCGTCAATCTCGAACCACGACGGATTTGTTCACGTCGGGGCTTGATCGTGAATACAGGCGACTCGGAAGCCGCGGAATTCTGAATTAGACGCGGTTTTTTTTCACTGGCCTCTCAACCCGCCAACAACCTTTTTGCCGTCTTTTGCAGTTGTTGAACCGCCATTCTGACGTCCGAATCCAGTGCTTTTTCTAATCCGGTAGTTCCGCGAAGGGCGCGTGATTCAGGCACTCCGGATCGGCAGCGATCACTGAACGCCGAGGCATTGCGCGAGGGCGGCCGGCAGATTCGCACGCTCGTAATCCGATTTATTGGCCTCACCGAACGCAAAATTGAGTGGCGTTTCGTCCAACGTCGCGACCACCGTTGATTGCGCGCCGTCGGCGTCCGCGGAGCGTAAAATCTTGTCGGGCCAGCCTCCCGAAAGTCGGATGCCTCGGCCGGCGTTGTAATCAGGACGCACGACAAAATCGGTGCCGTTAAACAGAACTTTTTCGTTGGGAGAATCGGCGATCGCGGTCCAATTGGTGCCGTCGGTGCTCTCCCACCAGCCTGCGTTGTCGCGATTGGTGACAAACTTGCCATTGCCAAAGGCGAGGCTGCGTGAGGCTTCGTTGCCAGGCATGGAGTCGCTGGTGTTTTCCCACGTCATCAAATCGGCGGAACGCATGGCCGTTCCGTAGCCTCCTGTGGCCACCCACCAGCCATTTCCATGTTCGATCTGGGCGATCCACTGGCCCATCGCCGGGCCGTCACCGTTGGTGACTTCCGTCCACGCGTAGCCATTCTCGGACACAAAAATCGCTGTCCACGAGCCGGTCACGAATTTACCGTCGGTGAACGTGATGTTTCGAAGAAGGTTGGGGTTGTCGAAGTCGGTCGTGTCGGGGGCGGTCTCTCGCACGTCACACCAGGTCAGGCCCTCGTCGATGCTGACCCAACGGCTGTGGTTCGAGCCAGCAGCGACGATGACCGGTATCATCTCGACAGGACCTTCCATGTCGATTTCGGCATCTGCCGTGGCATCGGCACCAGCGTCGTTGGTCCCGTTGGTGTTTCCGGCGTCGCCATCAACCGTTCCGAGGTCCGAGCTGCTGGTGCCCGTGTCCGCCTCGGCATCGGTCGCCGTGACGTTGTTGGAATCCACTTCCGTGGACTCTGAGGTGCACGAGGCGGTCAACAGAGTGACAGCCACTATCATCAGGAAACGCGTAGGCATCGGAACTCCATTTTTGTCGTGCCCTGATTGTGTTGGGCTTCGCCCAATCCGGCAACTTGGAAGTTGCCGGTCCGGCAGGGCACGTTCCACCTCGCCAAGCTGGCAACTCAGAGGTTGCCGGCCGAACCGACCACGGGTCTTCGCCCCGTGCCATTCGTAAACATCCCGATGGGTCAGTTTTTAGACTGACCGGTAGGTCTGTTTCTGTCCTTGAAATGCTGTATTTGAGCCGCTAAACCCTGCTCGACGCTTGTTTTGATGAAGGCTAGGACGCTGGCCCTTTTTGGTTGAGTGAATATGTCGGACAACACGGGTTCTCGCGATATCGCGATCGTCGGCTACGCCTGTAAATTCGCGGGGGCGAACGATGTCGGACAGTTTTGGGACAACCTCAAACAGGCGCGCACATCGTTCCAACCGATCCCGTCGAGCCGCTGGAACCACGAAACGTTTTACGCGGAACACTCGCGCGAAAACGACAAAACCTACGTCACCACGGGCGGATTTGTCGACGACGTCGATCAGTTTGCCGCCATGCATTTTGGCATCGCGCCTCGTCGCGTCGAGGTCATGGACCCCCAACACCGACTCGTCTTGGATGCTGTCCGGGTCGCGATGCAAGACGCAGGGCTGGAAAACGCCGACTACGACCGGGCAAAAGTCGGCACATTCTTGGGCGTTTCGACCTCGGAATACCGTAACCTGATTACCTCGCGCACCACGGCGATGCTTCTGGCGGATGGCGCGTTTGGCAGCACCGACCAAACCACCGACCACGCTGTGGGACACGGCGTTGAAAACGTCGCGCCGATCTCGGCGTTTTCGATGCCCGGCGTGCTGATGAACATGGCTGCTGCGAATGTCGCCCACCAATGGAAGTTTGGCGGCCCCGCATTCACGGTCGACGCTGCCTGCACCTCGTCGCTTGTGGCCGTCAGCGACGCCGTGCACTACATCCGCGCTGGGGTGTGTGACATGGCGGTTGCCGGTGGCGTCTATTTGAATTTAACCCCCGAAGCGATCGTGGGATTTTCGCGCATCGGCGCGATCTCCAAAAAGGGCGCGTGCCGCCCATTCGATGCCGATGCCGACGGTTTCCTGCAGGGCGACGGCGTGGGCATCGTGGTGCTGAAGCGGCTCGATCAAGCCCTTGCCGACGGCGACCGCATTCACGCGGTCATCAAAGGCGTAGGCATCAACAACGACGGCGACAGTTCGGGCCCGATGGCCCCGAGCGTCGCGGGCCAGGTCGACGTGCTGCGCCGCGCATACAGCGACGCCAACGTCGACCCCAAAACGGTTGGGTTTGTGGAATGCCACGGCACCGCAACCCCGGTCGGTGACCCGGTCGAGATCGAGGCCCTGAACGAGGTGTTCGGCGAAAAAAGCCGAAGATGTTTTTGTGGCGAGCGTGAAGGCAAACATCGGGCACACGATGAGCTCCGCGGGCGTGGCGGGATTGCTGCATGCCGTGTTGAGCGTCGAGCACGCCGAAATCACGCCGCAGGCTGCGTTCGAAACACCCAATCCAAAACTCGACCTCGAAGGTCGTGGGTTTCGTGTGCCGACCTCGATTGTTCCATGGGAATCCAAAGGGCCGCGGCGAGCTGGCGTAAGCGCATTTGGCTTTGGCGGCACAAACTGCCATATCGTCGTGGAGCAGGCTCCGCGCACGCCAAAATCGCTCCAGACGGTCGAGCCAACCTATGTGGTGCTCAGCGCCGGAAATCGTGAACTTTTGGCGCAACATGCCCGTCGCATCGCCGCTGAGGCCGACGGCAAAACACTGGCGGACATTGCGTTTACGCTCAATTCACGCGCCCTCGAGTCCTGCCGACTCGCTGTTGTCGCGACCAGCGCAACCGAGCTCGCCGAGCTGCTGCTCGCTGCTGCGCCACGCATTGCCGACGCCAAGGGCCTCACACTTGGGCCCGACACATTTTTTGCCGAAGGAGACACACCCGGCGTCGCCTTCATGTTCCCGGGCCAAGGCGCGCAGCGCGTGGGGTTGGTGCGCGAAATCTACGACCGCTACCCGACCTTCGCCGCACATCTCCAAAACATCGCCGGCACGGTCGACGAACTGTTGCCCAAACCCTTGCTCGACTACATCTACACGGACGCGACACCCGAAAACGAGGCCGCGCTGACGCAGACGGAGATCTGCCAGCCGGCCATGGCCGCCATTGGTTTGGCCCTCGACCGGTTCTTCTCGGACTTGGGCATCCGCCCCGCCGTCACGCTAGGACACAGTTTGGGCGAGTTTGTCGCGGCGGCATCGGGTGGGCTGTTGGACCACGACGACGCGCTAAAGTTCGTGACCGAGCGCGGCAAGATGATGGCCAACTTGGACGCCGTCGACTTTGGCGCGATGGCCGCGGTGATGGCAAACGCCGACTCAGTCTCGGCGCATCTGACGCCAGATGTCGTCGTGGCCAACGTCAATCACCCGCAACAAACAGTTGTCGCGGGCCCAAGTTCAGCCATCGAGAGTTTTGTTCACCGCATGAACGCGATGGGCACCAAGGCGACCACGCTCAACGTCTCGCACGCGTTCCATTCGCCTGTGGTTGAGCCCGTGCGCAAGCCGCTGCGCTCAGCCATTGACCAACTCAAATTCATCGAGCCCACGGCTCGTGTCATTTCGGCGATCTCGAAGACCGAATACACCGCAGCAAACGCCGCCGAAACCTTCGACCGCCACGCGACCCACAGCGTCGATTTTGTTGCCGCGCTCAACCGCGCTGCCGAGCACGCCGGCTACTTTGTCGAATTGGGCGCCGGCACGACCCTCACGTCGTTCGCCAATGGCTCGCTTGGGGGGCATGCCGGCGCACGCTCCGTCGCTGCAAAGAGCGCCGACGACGCGCGGGAATTGCACCGCACCTTCGCCGCATTGGCCGCCTTGGGCGTGTCCATCGATGCTCGCCTCGCAACGCCAGGCCGCACGGTGACCCTGCCCGCGACCCCTCTTGAAACTCAACGCTATTGGATCGTCCGCGACAAAGCGGTGCCGTTGTCCATCACCCCAAAAACAGCCCCACAGCCGACCGCCGAGACCACGATGGCGAATCCTTCTGACGACCTAATTGCCCTGTTCCGCCAGCAAAACGACATTTTGCAGACTCACGCGGCGCTGTTGGCCAAACAAATGGAAGTTCTGGGTTTTCCAATTGCCCCAAACGCTTCCGCACCGTCGTTGGTCGCGACAGCTCCAACACCACCCGTGGTTGCCCAAACGCCACCGACCGCACCGGTTGAGGCTCAGATCACCGCGGTCGCCGTCGACCCGACACCCCCTAAATTGGACGCGCAAGCCATCGTGCTCGAGGCCATCGCGAGCGTCAGCGCGTTCCCAAAAGACGCGCTGAAAATGGAACAGCAATTGGCGGTCGAACTCGGGTTCGACTCGCTCATGTTTGTCGACCTAGCGTCGAATCTGACGCGCGCGGTGCCCGGATTGGTCGTGCCTCAAGACGCGTTCAGCCAAAAAACCACGATTTTTGACGTCATTTCGTTTTTGGAAAACGCGGCGGCTGAGCCCAAGGCGGCGAAGGTCGTGGTCGAAACACGTCCGAACGAATTGCTCACACGTTACCAGGTCGATTTTGTTGAGGCCGACCTGCCGCCGTTTGAAGGAAATGTCTCGGGAAAATACGCGATCGCGATGGACGCCCAGGGCTTCGCGTTGCAGCTCGCGAACGAGCTCGCGGCCAAGGGAGTCGAACCGTTGTTGTTTGGAACCATGCGCGCTGCCACAAAGTTCCCGACGTTTGTGGCCGACACCTCGGAACACGCGTTTGGCGAATTGCGGCAAGCTCAGGGCAACATCGACGGCCTGGTCGTAGTCATCGACCATGACGACCCGATTGAATTGACCGTGGAGCTTCACGCGCTCATTCAACAATGCCCCGAGCCGCTCAACGCGTTCATGGTCATCGCCGACGAAACCCCGGCCCAACAAGCCAGTTTGGGTTTTGCAAAGGGCCTCAGTCGTGAATGGACAAAGACACGCATCCACGCGCTCACCCGCACGGCTGGGGCGACCGTGGAAGCCGTCACCAACGAGTTGATTCACCACGTCCACGACATGGAAGTGCGTCTGGGGGCCACGCGTTTGGTTCCCGTGCTGTCGGCCTCACCGATCGAAGAAGCCGTGGCGGATTGGCGTAACGAAGTGGTGCTGGTCACTGGCGGCGCCAATGGCGTAGGCAAGATGATCACAGATCGACTTGTCACACTTGGCGCAAAGGTCGTCACCACGGGACGTTCTGGTGAAGACGCCGTCAAGGGGAACTGCGCCCACGTGGTATGGGATGTGAACGAGCCCGCTGGCCCCACCACGCAACAAAAGCTGGAGGTGTTTGGACCCATCACCACCTTGGTTCATAGCGCGGGAATCATCCGGGATGGCCTCGCCGTGTCCAAGACCGCCAAGGATGTTCGCGACGTCGTGCGTGTCAAAACCGTGGGATTCCAAAACGCCTTGGCGGCAAGCCCGAACGTGAGACGGGTCGCGAGCTTCTCGTCATGGGCAGGACGATTCGGAAACCGCGGTCAGGCCAACTACGCTGCCGGCAATGAGGCGATGCGCGCGATGACTGGCGAACTACGCCAACGGGGCATCGAGGCCATCACGTTCGACTGGCCTGCGTGGGACGGCACCGACATGGTGACGTCGATCCCCGCCTCGGTGCGTGAGGCGTTGGAAACCAATGGCGTGACATTCATTCAGCCCGAAGAAGGCATCGAGGCGTTTTTTGCCGAGTGGGGCATGGGCGCAGCCGAGGTCCTCTTTGGCCGTGGCCTTCCCGCAGTACGCCGTCTGTACCACGCGAGGTTTGAAGCCTCGTTGAAGACGATGCCTTGGGCCGCCGACCACAAACTACGAAACCGGCCGGTGCTGCCCTTTGCGGTGGCGTTGGACATGGCCCTGCACGCCTGCAACGAGCTCGCCCCGGGCGCGGCCATTGCGCTCGATGATTTCGAATTGTTGCGCGGGGTCGAAGTTGACGACAAAACATGCCTTGAGATCCAAGCCGAGCGTTTGGGCAACGTCATTTCTATCGAGATTACAGCGCACACGGGATTGCAACCGTTTGTGGCCTATCGCGGCACAGCGGACCTGACGAATTCGGCCATTCCATCGCCCGAGGTGGACACAAAATCGTCGATCCCCGCGACGCTTGATCTCGCAAACTATTACGACAACCACAGCTTCCATGGCCCCGCATTGCGCGCCATCAAGAGCGTCGAACGAACGGGAACAGACTACGCCATCGGCGTCCTGTCGAACCACAATTTGGAGCTGCCGTACGACGTATCGCTGGCCAGCCCATTTGTCGTCGACGGAAGCCTGCAGTTGGTCCTGTACTGGCTGCGTTCGCATCACGGCTCGGCGGCCTACCCCACGTCGTTGAAGCGTTACGTGCAATTGCGCCCGTTCCCAAGCCAAGTGCGTTGTGTGCTCGTCCTTCATGGCATGGACGACGATGCGCTTGAAGGGTCGATCCGATTCGAGACGATGGATGGGGAATTGGTCGCCGTGATGAGCCACGTGAACGCGCGAATTTTTGAGCGCACCCAGACCGCGTCGCATCCCGCCGCCTCGCGTAAGGTCGACATCGACGAGAAACATTGGAACATCGAAAAGTTCCCAGAAGTCGAAGCGCTCAAACAACGGTTGGAAATGGCTGCGTTGGTGGGTCTTCGAAATCCCTATTTCCACAGCCACGACGGAATTGCGAAAAACAAGGCCATCATCGATGGCAAAGAAATGGTGAATTTCTCGAGCTACAATTATCTCGGATTTTCTGGACACCCCGAAGTCACCAAGGCCGCCCAGGATGCCGTGGCGCGCTTTGGAACCAGCGTTTCGGCCAGCCGGCTCGCGAGCGGTGAAATTCCGTTGCACGGCGAATTGGAACGCGAGATCGCGGAATTTGTCGGTGTCGATGCTGCGCTTGTATTTTCGGCTGGGCACCACGCCAACGAATCGGTCATCGGCCATCTTTTTGGCGAAGGCGACCTCATCATTCACGACAGTTTGGCGCACAATTCGATTTTGACGGGCGCCGAAATGTCGGGTGCAAAACGCATTGGTTTTCCGCACAACGATCACAAGGCGCTTGACCGCATGTTGACGCAGCTACGACCAAGCTACAACAAGGTCGGCATCATGATCGAAGGCGTCTATTCCATGGATGGCGACATCCCGGATTTGGCGAAATTTTTGGAGATCAAAGAACGCCATCGCGCGCTGTTGTACGTGGACGAAGCGCATTCCATTGGATGCATTGGCCCCAAAGGCGCGGGCGTCGCGGATTACTGGAATTGACGCCAGCCGCGTCGACGTGTGGATGGGAACGCTGAGCAAGTCGTTTGCGTCCTGCGGTGGTTACATCGCGGGCAGCTGATTGAATACCTGAAATACACCGTCCCCGGATTCATCTTTTCGGCGGGAATTAGCCCGGCAAATTCCGCCGCCGCGCTGGCTTCGGTCAAATTGATGAAAAAACACCCCGAAATTATCCATCGCTTGCAGGCGAGGTCGAAATTCTTCCTGGAACGCTGCAAGGCGCTGGGATTGGATACGGGTCCAAGCCATGATTCGGCCGTCGTGCCGTGTGTGGTTGGCAACAGTTTCCACTGCCTGCAGCTCTCGGAGCGGTTGGCCGAGCGTGGCATCAACGTGCAACCCATCGTCTATCCCGCGGTGGATGATGACGCGTCGCGCTTGCGTTTCTTCCTCAGCTCCACCCATACCGAGGAAGAGCTCGAGTTTACCGCAACGGTCTTGGCCGAAGAGCTCGCAGCTGTGCGCTCAGGGCCGCTGCCGAATAACGGAGCGTCCACCATAAAGCTTGGAGGCTGCCGGTCCACATCGTAACGGGTCGGCAACCTCTGCTGCTGAACGGGCGAAGCCCATCAATACGGAATAGCGAGCAGAGGCCGCTTGATTTGATGCAAGACGCGCTCGGTGGCGGCCTTCCAAACAGGGCGTCCGCCAAGCTGTCGTCCGTGCGTCGGCATCACCAGAATGGTGTCGGGTCGCTGCACACACTCCGCACGCGTCTGGCACATTCACGGCAGCATCGACCTGTTCGAATCGCCAGGTCCAGCCTGGAAACTCGGGCACGATCGTGTCGTCCAGCCCTGACAAGCCCCTGCGTGCAAGATAACAACCTCGCCCTCAGCGCAGCGCAGCGACGATCCAATAGGCCCACGGCGCCGCTGCATCCACCGCAGCGGTGTCCTTCGGCTGCAATCACGATGCGTGACGTGTTCAAACGGCCTCGAAGCTCATCGAGCGCTGCAGCTGCCAATGGGGATAAACATCGTGGGCAGATGAGTCTCGTCGGCCACGGCCTCGCAACGCTTGTGTGCAGGACACGTTGCCACACTTTGCGCGAGTGAGTTGTGCTGATGATGAGCTCGGGTTTTTTCTCTTTCACAGCGACCAGAATGCCCCCTCGATGACGCTTGCTGCACCGCGAGCAACATCGATACGCTTCGTGGTCGATGTGTGCGTCTGCACTCCAGCGACGAAGCACTTCATTGCCATCGGGGATTCTTGAGCAACGACGCGTCGTCACCGGCGTGACCAGACGAGTTTCGCGCCGGAGTGCCACGCCAACATGGTGGCGGCTGTTGAAGCGCTTGCATGTCGTCCGACGATAGGTCGCAGGTATGCAGCATAACTCTCTTTGGGTTCGGCGATCATTTCGCCTTCTCAGGTCAGTCTTTTTTCCAAGACACGTTTGTAAAGCGCCATCCCGACCAACATCGACAGCACGAAGCTAAGCATCGTGGCATGGCACCCGTCGCCAGCGAAGCCACCCGGGCCCCGGACACAAGCCACCGATGCCCCAGCCAACGCCAAAGAGCGCCGAGCCGATGATAAGCTGTGGTGTGAGGTCCTTGCGGGTAGGCAGTGAGAACTTGCCGCCGAGCAATGGCTTATCGCGTTTGGTGATGAGTCGGAACGCCACTGCGTATGCGCCAATCCCACCGACCATGACAAACGCCAAACGTCGGATCCCAATGGCCAAAAAAGTCGAGGAAACCGATAACCTTCGATGGGTTGGTCATCCCGGCGAGCCCTAGACCGATGGCGAACAACAAGCCGGATACGAATGAAGCGATGACAACTTTCATTTAAGCCCCCAACAGACGCATGACCACCACGGCGATCGCGCCGATGTGATGAAGGTGATGGTGGCGACGATCGACCGCGCAGAAAGACGGCTGATGCCGCACACGCCGTGACTGCTGGTGCAACTGCTGCCGCTGTACCTACCCCCACCAGAAGCCCAGCGAGCGCTGTAATTCACTGAGCCGCGCGGAAATTCTTCGGGAAATGCCTCGGGGTACACAAGCGCCAACACGACGCCGCCGGCTGCTAGCCCTCCCACGAATCCAGCGCGCCAGGGCACTTCACCGGGGGTTGGGCTGACCAAGCCGGACGTGATCCCACTGATCCCGGCAATTCGTCCGAGGAAGAGCAACAGCACTGCGCTGCAGTGCCAATCACGCATTCGCCCAATAGGGCCATCACAAATGCGTTCAGATCTATGACCATGTCATACCACCTTCATCGACAGGTTCTGCGCAAACACGCATACGTCTGCACAGCACACAACGTGCCAAACACGTTTGGGCAAGAAAAACACCGGGCATTTGCCACCCTTTGACATGTCCAGCCTGAAACAAGTGTTGCAACACAAAAACGTCCTGCCGGCGCCTACAACAGTTTGCGCGTAACCAATCAGGATTTGACGCATCTAAGGAGCATGAAGAAATGGACCTCTATCTTGATCGCGGCTGGGACACCGGGATGCGGCGCGGCGTACGACGGGCTGGCGGACGAGCGCTTTGATGGCTCGGAGTTTCGGCGCGCTCAGGAGTTCCCGAGCGAGGATTTGGCACGTTTTTGAGCTGGGTGACCAACCGCCAACAGGTGCCGTGGCCGGACTGGTCGAGATTCCGCCGGCATCGGTGCCGCCGAAGCGCTCCAAGCGCTACGTGCAGTTCATCAACCACGCTACGGTTTTGGTTCAGGTCGACAACGTCAACATCCTGACAGACCCAATCTGGGCCGAGCGCGCAAGCCCGGTGTCTTTCGCCGGCCCGGCGCGTCACAAGCCGCCCGGCATCGCGTTCGAAAATCTTCCCAAAATCGACGCCGTCGTGATCTCGCACAACCACTACGACCATATGGACGCTGAAACGCTGCTTCGGCTGCAGTGCAGCGTGATCGACCGCTGATCTTGTGGGTCTTGGAAACCAGAATTACCTTGAGAATCTTGGTGTGACGGGCCATAGACACGGACTGCGGCAGACCCACGACGTGGGCGGTCTGACGATCACATTCACGCCGGTTCAACACTGGTCAGCGCGTGGCATGTTTGACCGGGGCAAAGCCTTTGGGGCGGCTACTTCATCAAGGGACGGTCCGGGTCGGTTCATTTTGGGGGCGACACGGGCTACGGGCCGCACTTTGTCGAGACACGCAAAAAGTTGGGCTCACCAGACGTGGCGTTGTTGCCTGTCGGCGCCTACGAACCACGTTGGTTCATGGCCGCCCACCATGAATCCCGACGAATGCCAATGCTGCGCATCTGGATCTTGGGGCCAAACAATCGTTGGGCATTCATTGGGGCACGTTTCAATTGACCGACGAGGGTATGAACGACCCAGTGCTCGACCTGGAGTAGCCTTGAAGAAGTACGCCGTACTTCCCGAAGACTTTCAGACGCTCGAAAACGGTGGCGCTGAAGTGACTCTGAAACTTCCTGAAGGTTTCTCGGAGTCTATTTACACGAATCTTCTTTCAATCATGATCCAAGCGTCTGAACCGCAGGGATGAATATGAAAGCCACAATGATTGTTTTGTTGTTCGTGAGTGTGACGCGGCTGCTCCAAAGATAAGGAGCAGTGCCATTCCGTCGTGCTGGCCGGCACCGAGATGCACAACATCGAGGTGGAAATGCGCGAAGCCGCCAAAGCTGGAAACCGCGCAAATTACGAGAAACTCGTGCGAGCTCGGCGACGCGCCACGGCGAAGAGCGACTGCGACCGAGGTGACCGGAGACAGTCGAAAAGCGACGATGGTCTCGTCGATGCGTCGCGATATGCTTGCCGGTGCCGAGGCGATTACAAAGGCCTACGACAGCGTCCTAGAGGCCACCGAAAGTGGACCTGAATGGCGCCAACGCCGCATTCGTCGCGGCTGGGGACTCTGGAGCTCGCATCTGGCTGAAGCTGAAGACCTTGTTGGACTCAAGGTGAGTAACGTGTCCTCTCGCGCGAGTTCGGCACGTCTGCTAGTCTCCTGCTTCGCAAATTTGCTCGGAGCTTGGACGAGATTTTGCTGACGTTCGTGCCGCGATTTTCTCACTGCTTTGAGCCTTGCTGGTTAGTAACCGACGACACACCCAACCAAAGCAACAACACCAACAACACCAACAATGCCGACGCTGGACGTGACGTTGACCCAACCGTGTTGGACTTACGTGCAGCATCGCACCGACCCAAGCGTACATTGCTGGCGGCACCACCGTCACGCTGTCAGGAACCGGCTTCGACACGGGGATGACCGTTCAGTTCGGCGAAAACCCGGGCCAATCGGTGGTCGTGTTAACGCAGCGCCAAGCAACGGTGGTCGCTCCTGCCGCCGCAGCACCCGGTCCGGTCGACGTCATGGTGACCATCGACGGGCAGACCGATACACTGCCGGGCGCATTTACCTACGTCGAAGCCGAAGATCCTCAGATCGGGTTTTGCCAACTGCAAGCACAGAGCCCGGCCACCGCGACGCTCGGGCAAGAGTTGCCTGCGTTGTACGCAGTCGTGTTTATGGAGGGCGTGACACAAGGTGCTGGGCAGGGTGGCGGCATCGAGGCCGAGCTTGGTTGGGGAACCGGCGACATCACGCAGTTCACCTATCAACCCATGGCCTACAACGTCGACAAAGACGGCCTGACGCCTGGTGACCTGTCCAACGACGAGTACGGCGCGACCCTGCAGATCCCGTCTGCCGGAGAGTTTTCGTACGTCGCCCGCATGCGCGCTCAAGGGCGCACGGATTGGGTCTACTGTGACCTGGACGGCAGCGAAAATGGGGCCGATCAAACCGGGGTGATCCAGATCCAAGAGCCCATGCAGCCCGCCATCACGTACTGCCAAGTTCAGAACATCAACCCAGCGAGTGCGACCACCGGCGAGGACAGCGAGCGGCTCTACGCATTTGTGTATGCGGAGGGGATCACGCCGGGAGCCGGTCAAGGCTCAGGCATTGAGGCCGAACTGGGTTACGGCGCAACGGGCGCCGCGGTCGACACATTCAACTACGTCCCGATGGGGTACAACACCGACCTCGATGGGCAAGTACCCGGCGACCTGGCCAACGACGAGTATGGCGGCCGACTGCGCGTGTCGACCGCAGGGCAGTACGCCTACGCCGCACGCTTCAAAACCGCGAATTCCGATTGGTTCTACTGCGATCTGGATGGGAACCAAGGCAGCGGCACACTGCCGGTCTTGAATGTCACCGATCCCGTCGTGGCGACCGTGGGCTACTGCCAGACACAACCCGCCGCATTGGCTGTGATTTCAAACACGCTGTCACCGGCCATTACGGGTCAGGTTTTTGTCGCCGGCGCAACCAACGCCGCAGGTGTGGGCTCGGGCATCACCGCCGAGCTGCGATTTGGGCCCGCGGCCGCGGACCCGAACACCTGGACGGGCGTGGTCACCCCAACCTACGCCGGCGACAAGGACGGCTTGGTGCCGGGCGACCTCGCCAACGACGAATACACTGCTCAGATTCCTGGCCAAAGCGCAGGGACATACGGTTACGCGTACCGTTTCAGCACCAATGGGGGTCAGGACTGGACGTGGTGCGACACGACAGGCGCGCCGCCGTTTGACACGGCTGAGGTCGGCGAGCTCACGGTCGCCGACGCGTTTATAGATTTGCCTGACACGTGCAAGCTGCAGTTTCCGACCATCGTCGCCAACGCCTCAGTGGGGCAGGCCGTGACGATTTACGGTCGAGTGACCGAAGCCAATGTCACAGGCGTTGGCTCGCAGAATGCAAACCTTCAGGCAGAACTTCTCGTGGGCCCAGCGACGGCAAATCCCGCCACGGACCTCGCTCAGTTCCAAAAGATTCCGGCGACGCTGCGAACATCGGGTGTCATCAATCCTGGCCCCGGCGAAGACGAATACGAGGCAGACTTCACGTCGACACAAGCCGGGGATTACGCGTTTGCGTACCGATTCAGCGTGGACGGCGGACAAAACTGGAGCCTGTGCGACCTCGATTCGACGACCAGCCCAGCCACCTTTTCACGTTCCAAAATGGGTACCGTTCGGGTCACCACCGCTGCAGCGACTCCCGACCTCGTGGATTACTGCAACATTTGGCAGAATTCGTTCAGTGTTTCGGCCAGTGACCCCGCACCGACGCTGACGATCGAGGCGTTTGAGGGCGGCCTGACAGATTCCGGCAATTTTATGGCGGGCGAGCTCGAAGCCGAGGTGGGTTACGGCCCCGTTTGGGCGAACCCCGCGTTGCCGGGCGTATTTACGTGGGCCGCGCTCGCCTACAAGGGCCCTCGGCCGGGTGTTCCGAACAACCAAGAATACGAAGGGCCCGTCTACGATGTTGCTCCCGGCGCGGGCTCCTACGCGGCCGCTGTGCGCGTTCGACGCGCAGGCAGCACAGCGTGGTCGTACTGCGACACGAACAACAGCACGATGAATTACTTCGCGGATCAAGCCGCGCAGCTCACGGTCACGCCGTAATTCGCTCACTGGACGAATCTCCATCAACGGTCCACAATTCGCGCATGTCCTCCCGTAACTTTGCCGTCATCGTCGAGCCTCACCGCTGGCAACGCAGCACCGAGGAGCTTGCGCGCCTGCTCGAACCCGTCATCGGCGTTTCGTCGCCGGTGTTGGTGTCGTTGTTGTTGCGAGGCCCGGTGACTGTTGAGACCGACCTGACGCATTTGGGCGCGCAAACCCTTGTCAATCGCCTAACGGCCATGGGCCTGCCGGCGGCCGTGGATGCCCCCGAAGACGTGACACTGCAGGACGTTCCGCGCCGTATTCCACCCGCTCAGCCCCAACCGTCCAACGCAATGCACGTCGACGACATGCTCGCCGGGCTGGGCATCGTGGACATCGAGATCGCGGACAATTTGACGGTCGACTCGCACTTTTCGGCGCCGACGGTCGAATCGAAGGTCGAACACACGCCGCCGAGTCAACCCGACGTGAGCCCGCCCACCCGACGAAACACATCGGTGTTGGGTTCGACGCCGACAACCAAAAGCGGCGGTACGGCAAGATCCGAGGGTGAGGCCGCGGGGTGGGGAGCCCTCTTTCCCGATTTGGACGCTGGCGATCCCACTGTTCAACTCAAGCCCGAACCGGCAACCGTGGAGCTTGTTCCCAGCCAACTAGGCCCCCCAAAACCGGTGTCATTGTTCGAGGACGATGTTTCGGTCGAGCTGCCATTGCGCGGCTTCGCCTCTGCCCAAGAGCCGCCGAGTAGCATACACATCCCGCGCGAGAATCACGTTGACTCTGGACCGGTGACCTCGCCGTTTGGCGACCCGCCTGTGATCACCCCAAGAGCCATCGAGCCGATGGATGAGGCGCCCGAACCGCCAAGCCCAACGGCCGTCCGACCACTTGTCGACGCGTTTTCGGGCCAAGAGGACCGACCTCCGTACGCGCCCACCGGATTTGACGACCGAGACCCGCATCTGCCGCAGTTGGCCATGGTGCTGAGCATCTTGGCCCCCGGTGCCGGACAGATTTACAATGGCGACGACGACGACGCGCTCGACTATGGCCTTAGATTCTGGACCATCAAACCGTGGATCGCGTCGGCGAGGCAGGCCAAACGTCGCGCCGAGCGCATCCAAGGGTTCTGGATTCCGTGGCCAAAACCGGGCTCCCTGTTTCGCGCCCTGCGCTACCTCCTGTTTTTCTGGATCGCGGTCGGCAGCATTGTGGGCATCATCACCTTCATCGTCTCGACCGCGCTGGAACGTCGCATCCCTCAGGAAACCGGCCCCACCGAGGCCGACAAAACGATCGCGTTTCGCGACGCACATGTGGGGATCGTCGCTGCTCGCATCGCCGCGCTCGACGCCATGGCCGAAGCGTCTCAGGACCAACGCGAATCCGAGTACATCCTGACGGACATCGAACGCTCCGCCCGGATTTTCACGGTAGGCTACGATTACTGCCAGAAGAACGACTTCCTTCGCTGCGAAGAACTCATGAAGCGCGCCTACCAGCTCAACCGAAGCGAGAGCCGTGCCGTACGTCTGCAAGCCTGGGCGAGCCTGCAAGCGAGGGCGCCGGACGGAACAAAAATGCCGGACGTGGGAGAGGTCGAACCGTTGAGCGAGTTTGAGCTCGAAGAATTTGTCAAAAGCGAGGAGAACCCATGACACTTCGATTGGCGCTCGACGTCGGTTCCATTCGCGAACATGAGTTCGACCGCGCGCAGGTGTCCGTGGGTCGCGGGCCGCTCAACGATTTGGTCTTGAACGTCGAGGGCATGCCCAAAACACTTGGCATGTTCGTCCGCCAAGACACCCACTACGATTGGGTGTGTGAGACCAACGCGTCGACCATTCAGTTGCACCGCAACGGCAAGATTCAGTTCAAGAATCACAACGCGGCATCGCGTTGGACGCTCGCCCAGGGCGACGTACTCAAGGTCGACGGCACGGGCGCCAGCATTGAGGTGATTTCCTGCGATCCACAGGCGATGGAACCCATCATACACCACTTCGAACTTGAGCATCGAGACGTGGCCATATCGGCTCCACATGCACGGGCGGTGGCTGCCCACCCCCATCCGGGTGCGCTCCTGCGCGCGCTTACACAGAACGTATTGAGCGCGTCCACGCCGATCGAAACCTTCATCACGTCGTTTGATGGGCACGAGGTGCCACATCGGGCGACGTGGGCGATGTGTCCCACAGGGCACGAAAACGGCATCGCGGTGGGCAGCGTCGAGAAAGCGGTCGACCCGCTGACCCGACTCGACCGCCACACGGTCGACTGCTTGTCGAAGCTTGAGGCCGGCCACGCGTTGCGGGTTCACCACAAAGACGTCTTCAGCGTGTACGTGCCGCTCGGTACGCCACTGCGCGCCTATGCGACGTTTGATTATCCGCCCGATCTTCACGACTCTGCGGTATTGCGTCAGATCGCGTACAGCGCTCGCGAGCTCGAACCGCTGGCGAAACTGTGCTTCGACCTGTGTGATCAGCAGCAACCTCGCGAGCGCGCTTGAAGAGAATCGCTACTTTCGTGAGCGAGAGCGGCGCCATTACCTGTTCAAGGAGCTCGTCGTCGAGAGCCCGGCGATGCGCATGACGTTCGAGAAGCTCAATTCGGTGGTCGACGCGCCAACCCCAGTCTTGCTCGTGGGCGAGTCGGGCACGGGCAAAGAGCTTTTGGCACGCGCCCTTCACCATTTTTGTGCACAACGTGACGGCATGTTGTTTCGCCTAAATTGCGCCAAGACGCTTGATGCGGACATCGACGTCGAAATGTTTGGCTGTGTGGCATCAGAATTCCAGGGCGCCATTGCGCCTCGCAAAGGCGTATTTGAGCTCGCCGCCGACGGCACGGTGTTCTTGGAAGAGATCGACGTCCTGTCGCCAATGATCCAAGGAAAACTGGTCCGAATGCTCAAGGAAGGTGAGGTCCGGCGCGTGGGCGACCCTGTTGGGCGGCCGGTTCGTGCGCGTTTGGTCGCGAGCACCAACCGGCCCATCAGTGAGCTCGTCGAGTCGAACAAACTTCGTCGTGATTTGTACCTGCTGCTTAAGGACAACATCATCGACGTACCGCCGCTTCGTCAGCGCAACGAGGACATCTTGCCGCTGGCCCGAACGTTCTTGAAAAATTACGCGCAACGCTACGGACGACCGGTCCAACGCTTTGATGAAGAAGTGCTTGAGCGGTTATCCAACCACGACTGGCCAGGAAACGTTCGCGAGCTGCAATTGATGATCGAATCGGCCGTGCTCAAATGCGACGAGGACACCATCCGCATCGTTCATCTGTGCACCTAAACGCCGGATGTGAAACCTCGTGAGTTTCCCCCGCATCTTCAGGCAAACCATTTCCTGAGGATCCGATGCGTTTGATTTTGCTCCCGTTTTTACTCGCCATGGGCTGTTCGTCGCCGACGACCAACGACGTTATCCCCACCGACGACGAAAAAACCACAGCACCGGTTACACCTGCAGAATCCGGCCAAGAGCCAACCGCTCCTTCGGCATCCCTGGGCTCGCGTTCGGTGGATGCGCGGGTCGCCGATGCCAAGTCGCGTCTGGCGAGCACACCGGCCGGTCAGCTGATGTGGAGCGCCATCGAGGCACACGGCGGTCTGCAGAAGTGGCTTGAGGGCGGCACCATCACGTTTCGCTTCACGTACACTCCAGTAGACACTTCCAAACCGCCCAACGACACCCGGCAGTGGGTGGACTTGTGGAATGCGCACGCCAAACACACGTTGGTCGCAAAACCCGAGATATCGTTTGGCTGGGATGGTCAACAGGCTTGGGTGTCCCCGCCCGGTGCCGATCCAGGAACAAATCCACGGTTTTGGTCACTCACACCTTACTACTTCGTTGGCGTACCATTTGTCCTCGCGGATCCCGGCGTGATTCTGACCCAAGAGGCGGACGCTGAGTTCGAGGGCAAAACTTACCACGTGGTTCGTGCCACCTTCGAAGCCGGCGTAGGCGATGCATCCGGCGATTATTATGTGGTCTACATCGACCCCGAAACGTCTCGGGTTCGGGGCCTGCGTTACATCGTGTCGTACAAGGGCTTTTTCCCCAACGGCGGTCACACGCCCGAGAAATTGATGGCCTACGACGGGGCGCAGACGATCGAGGGCATCACGTTGCCAACATCGTTCCGGACATTCGCGTGGGACGGCGGCAAAGTCGGCGACTTGGTGACCAACACGACGCTGACCGAGGTGAGTTTTCGGCCCGACATCACGGACTTTTCGGTGCCGCCAGGGGCTGAGATTCGTCCGGGGTACTAAGCGGTTTGGCGCCTTTCCTTGCCCCGCACGCAGCGCTGTAGCACACTCTGGGGCTGAGTCGGTGGAATTCGCCAGCGTCGACTCGAAGAGAAACGTATGCTGACGCTCGACATGATGAAGAGCATCGAATTGACCGCACGCCCACCTGGCCAGATGGTGACGGGGTGGATCCTGCGGACCAATTACCGATTGCCCCAGACACGCACGCGGGTGCGGATCGAGAATTTCGAGCGCATCCCCGATCGTCCAGTCTTCATCGCGATGAACCACACCGACCGCTTCAACTCGTGGCCTCTGCAAGTCAACCTGTGGAAGCTCCGCGATGAATTCACGGCGACATGGGTCAAGGGGAAGTATTACAACGACCCAAAAACACGCTCGTTTCTTATCGCGACCAACAACATTCCCACGCCGTCCCGTGGGTATCTGTTGACCTCGGATTTGGCGCAGACGCTGAATCGAAAGCCCGAAAGCGCGATGTACACCGTGTTTAAGGACGCCACTGAGCACGCGTGGTCGGATGAAAAGTTCTTGGAGGTTGCCACCGAACAAGGCCTGCGGCGCGACGCGCTGCATCTGCTGAAAACACCACGCGACATCCTTGGCATGGATTTCCATCCCTTCAAACACAGCCTGATCGAGCGACATCGTGAGCTCTTTCGGCAGATGATGGACGCGTTTATCGCGCTGAACTTCCAAGCCTTCGACAAAGGCCTGCGCATTGTTGTGTTCCCTGAGGGGACGCGCTCGACGCATCTAGGGCAAGGAAAACCAGGGCTGGCGCAGATGGCGCTTCGAACCAAATCGACGATTGTGCCCATCGGCAGCAACGGTTGTGATTTGTGTTACCCGGGGAACAACCCGTTTTCCAAGGGCGGCGAGATCATCTATCGGGTCGGTCATCCCATGACGCCCGATGGTGACCTAAAACCGTTCCAAATTGAGGAAACCTATCGCCCGTTTACGGATGAGGCTCACAAGTTCGACGACACATTTCGGGCGTTGACAGACCTCGTCATGGAGCGCATTAGCGAATTGCTCGACCCTCGATACCTGACCGGCGGCTCGAGCGCTGTTGAAGGTTCCGACCGATTTGTCTAGGTTCCCGCTCGGCTCTCCCGCGTTGACACGCAGGAAACGGCCGCCCGGCCTTGCGCAGAGCCGGTCAAAGCACACCACCTAGGTTCGTTCATGAAAGTTTTTGTCACCGGCGGCAATGGGTTTATCGGCTCAAGTGTCGTCAAACAATTGCTCGACGAAGGCCACGCCGTGCGTTGCCTCGTGCGCGAAACGTCCAAACCGACCGGATTGACGGGTTGAACTGGGAACGTTTTGTTGGGGATGTCCGCAGCGCCGAGTCGATGGCGGCTGGGATCGAAGGCTGCGACGCGGTGATTCACCTCGCGAGTCCCTCCTCCTGGAATGACATCGACTCACCGCACATGGCCGACATCGTCGAGGGTGGCACTCGCCACGTCCTCGATGCCGCTCTCGCGGCTGGAAAGCCCCGTGTCGTCTACTGCTCAAGCGCGATCGCCATCAACGGCACCACATCGCCCATCGTGCAGGACGAGACCGCAACGTTTTCGTTGAACGACCCGAAGATGGTCTACGCCATGAGCAAACACAAGGCGGAGCTCATCTGCGACGAGTACGTCGAGAAACACGACCTCGACATCGTCACCGTCAACCCGGCCGAGGTCTACGGCCCCAACGATACCGGCAACGTGACGTGCGGCACGTTGATCGACTTTGCCAAGAGCTGGCCAGTGCTTGTGTCCAAGGGCGGAACCGCGGTGACCCACGTCGACGACGTCGCAAACGGCATCGTGCGTGCGCTCGAAAAGGGCAAAACCGGCGAGCGCTATGTGCTTGGCGGCGACAACCTGACCATCGAGGAGCTCGCGCGGTTGACGCTGGATGTTTTGGGCAAGAAAGCCCCTGTCATCACGATGCCAACCGGCGCACTCAAGGCCTTGACGGCTGCCGCGGTCGCTGTCCGCGCACCACTTCCGTACAACCCATTGGTGATCCCTTACGCAACGCTTTATTGGCTTTTTGACAACACCAAGGCCAAACATGAGCTAGGCGTTGATTTCCGCCCCGCGCGCGAGACTTTGGCGTCGACGCTGGCTTGGCTAAAGGAAGAAAAACTCATCTGATATGCAACGTTTTTCAGGATTCGTCCGAACCATCAGAAAGCTGCTAGGCCACGCGCTCGAGCGCAGTCTGGCAGGGGTCAGTCACTTTGACCCACATGAACAACGGTTGGTGTTCCAAGCGGTGGTTGTGGGGGTGGTGGTCTGGGCGATGGTCTACCCACTCAAGGTTGCCGTTCATCATGGCTTCGGCGGCCTTGTGAGCATGTTCGAGCATATCCCGTACATCTTCTTCATCCTGATTCCGCTCGCGCTTGGCGCAATCGTCGTCAACATTATCGCTTCCTACCGCCCGACGTTCTTGCCGTACGAGGACGCCGATGGCCACATCCATCAACTCAACGCGGTCGAGGGCGACGGTCTAGAACGTGCCATCACCCTGTCTTTTTCGTCCGAGCCGCGGCTCGAGAAAGTCGGCGTTGGCGTCGAGGCTCGATGGCGACTTCCCACGTTCTCGCTGGCGTTTCGCAAGATCGGCGCGACGCTGGCGACCCTGAGCACAGGCGGCAGCGGTGGACTTGAGGCGAGCGTCACGCTGATTGGCGAAAGCATCGCAGCAGGGATTTTCAAACCACGTCGGCGTCGACGACCAGGGCATGAAATCCCCATTTTTGACCGACTGGCCTCGTGGTGGCAGGCCACCGAACACGAAGACCTACAAACGGCTCAGTTGTGCGGCATCGCCGCGGCCGCGTCGACATTGTTGGGCACCCCATTCGCGGCGGCATTCTTCGCGATCGAGGTCATGTATCGCCGTCAACCCATCGTCAATCGACTGATCTACGCGCTGATGTCATCGTTGATCGCGTTTTTCCTGACCCACGTTGCCGGCAGTGAACACGCGCTATTCAGCGAAACGCCGGTCACGGTGCCCGCCGTCTATTCGACGAAGTACTACATGGCGCTTTTTGTCGTGTGCCTGAACATCGCAATCGTCGGCATCTACTTCCGAAACGCGCGCTCGGCGCTCGACCAATTTTTCATCGATAAGTTTCCATCATCGCTACATCGCCACCTCGCCGGCGCGTTCGGCGTGGGCGCGGTCGTGATCGCGACCTACTACGTGCTTCAGTTTACTGGGATTTCCACCGAACACCTCCCGCATGGTCCTGCCGGCGTCATCGAGCTCGTGCTCGGGCCGGGCGAGTCTGTGCTGGAGCTCGCGGTGCTCGGGAAGCTGACGCTTGGACTGGCCGTTGTTGCGCTGTTTGCAAAACTGATCGCCACCCTGATGACGATCACGTCGGGCGGGTCGGCCGGCCTGTTGTTCCCGACCATCTTTTTTGGCACGACCATCGCCGTGGCCTGGTCGCATGTTTTTGGCATCGAGAGCCCACTCGTGCTGGTGGCACCCGCCGTGACGGCGAGCTTGGTGTCCATCGTGAATGTGCCCCTGGCCGCGATCTTGATCGTGATCGAACTCTTTGGCGCGAGCTACGTGGTTCCGGCATTGTTCGCGTTGGTCGCCACCGCCATTTTGACCCACCACAACAACATCTACCGCACCCAACAAGAGTCGTTTGATGTGCGCCGTGTGTTCCCGGGCGTGTCCATCCATCGCATCGTGATTCCCGACGTCTGGCACGGCAAATCGATCGTCGAGCTCGACGTGCGACGACAATTCGGTCTGACCGTGCTTGGTCTGGTGGACCGTCAAAGCGACGACGACTTTGCATCAGACGTGGCCGTGAATCCCAACCCCGAGGCGCAGCTTCAACGCGGCGACGTGATCGTCGTGCTGGGCAAAGACGCCGACCTCAAGCGTTTCACCGACGAGCTCAGCCACGAGCACGAACGATTGGCGAACAAGCGGCAGGCCAAGGCGGACAAAAAGAAACGCAAGAGGGGCGCATGAGCGATGACGTACGCGCGCTGGTGGGATCGACGTTTTTGTTTGAGCCCAATGCCGAAAAGGACGTGCGCCAAATCTTGGTTGACCGATTGACGTGGGTTCTGGACCACCAACTCGACCGTCTGCCGCACTATCTGTATCGCCTCGATATCCCGGAGCATCGTGTCAACGAAGCGTTCGCCTCGGCGGAGAGCGCGTTTGACGTTCCCGAAAAGCTCGCCGACCTTATTTTGGAGCGACTGCTGCAGATTGCCGAAAGTCGTCGACGCGCATGCCAAGATTGATTCTGATTCGTCACGCTAAATCCTCCTGGAAAACCGACGCGCCGACCGACCACGAGCGGCCTCTGAACAAGCGCGGCCGCAAGGATGCCCCGCGTGTCGCGCGACATCTCGCGGACATCGGTTGGACACCTGACCGTGTGTTGTGCTCGGACGCGTTGCGCGCGATCGAGACGTGGGCATTGATGGCGCCCGAGCTCGACCACCCCGCGACGACGACGCATTCGCGCCTCTACCATGCAGGCGTTTCGGAGTTTCAAGACGTCGTGCGACCGGTCAGCACCCAGATACAGACGTTGGCCGTTGTGGCCCACAATCCCGGCCTTGAAGCGATCCTGAGCCATTTGAGCGGCGAGTTCGAGACACTGACGACGTGTAACGTTGCGTTGCTGGAGTCGAATGCGGCAAAGTGGCACGAGAGCGGCTGGACGCTTGTGGACGTCATCCGTCCGCGCGAGCTGGCGTAACCCATTCCTAGGCAGGGCGTTTGATCACGGTACGACCCGTATTATCAAAAGCGGATACACGTCTTTTTCTGCGTGTGCCCGAGCTCATCTACAAAGCCGACCCATCTAGGCGGTATCGGGACGTTCGGCACCTGTTGCGGCGGTCGGATTACAGTGCTCAGGGCCAAGTCGCGCACTATCTGGCCGAATCCAACGGCCAAGTCTCGGGACGCATCACCGTCCACACCCATCCGGACCGACGCAAAGGCGCGTTTGGCCTGCTTGACTGCCAAGACGATGGCGTGACGATGACGGCGCTGTTGAGCGCCGCCGAAGACTGGCTGAAAGCCCGGGGCGTCACGACCGCGATTGGCCCCGTTGACCCCAGCGCCCTGTTTTTGGGCGGGGTGCTGTCGAGCCCGGCGCCCAACGCCGAGCAGATGCCTGCCTCGCCGGAGTGGCTCGCGGATCGCCTTGTCGAGGTGGGGTGGGAACCTGCGCGCTCGTACCAAACTTGGGAATTCGGCGAACGTGTACCCAAGCAGGTACGGCTGATCTCGAACGCCGTGCAACAAAACCCGGGGCTCGAGGTCGTCACGATGGCGCAGTGGCTGCGGACGGCTCCGACGGACGGAACCGCGGACTCAAAGTTTTTGGAGATGATCACCGAGCTCTACAACCGCAGCTATGAGGGCACCTATGGGTTCGTGCCGACGTCGGCACGCGACTTAGGCGCTTGCATTGGCTATCCGGCGCGTTTGGATCCGCGAACAACGTTGATTGCGCTACACAATGCACAACCGGTTGCTTTTGCTGTGACGATGGCGGAGCGCACATTGCTCGGTGAGTTGCCGTTCGGGTCGCTTGGTCCAACGGTCCGCCGTCTGCTCGCGGAGCGCATTCACAAGCCGGAATCGCTGCGGCTCGCGCTGTTTGGGGTCCTGCCCGAGTTTCGTGGGTCAAAGCTTGGTGGGTTGTCGTTGCACATGTACGTCAAACTCGTCCACGCGATGCATCTGCACGGCATGGGCACAGGGGTTTTGACGTGGACGCCGGCACAGGATGAAATCACAGCGGCTGGCTTGTCCTTGGTTGGGGCAAAGCCCCTGCATACCTACGACTTTTACAAGCGAACGTGGGCCTAAGCCGCATTTCAGAAACAGCTGTCGTTCGGGGCACCGGGGGTGCCCAGGTCGCCCACACCAAACACGCTCGATGCCGCACACCAGTTGCTGCCGAGGTCATTCTGGGCTGCGGTCACGCGCACCGGATTGAGCGACAAGCTCGCGCCGGTTGGGTCAGGGAACGTGGCTCCGTTGTCGTAGGCGACGTGGTCGACGAGCACGTTTGACGCGCCGCTGTTGCAGTACAGTGCCAACGAATCGGTCGTGTTGTTCAGGTTGATGCCCGCATTGTAGGTGTACGACGCCGTGAAGGGCGCGTTTACGCTTCGCGCGAAGGTCAGGTACTGACCAGGTTGAGCGACGAGCGACGAAATCGTGAATGATTCCATGCCTGTGGATGTGCTGCTCTCGATCATGCAACCGCTGAGGTCGATGACACGCGATGTCACGTTGCGCATCTCGAACCATTCGCCGTCGTTGTCGGAGCTGACGCTTGGGTCCGCCATGATTTCGGTGAAGACCAACTCGCCTTGCATCGGTGCCATCGTGCATGACGTCATCAACGTGCAGCCGGCCGAGCAGGTGATGGTTCCGCGGCCAAGGCCCAAGGACTCGCAGGACGTGCCCGCTGGGACACCGCCGTCGCACTGCTCAGAAGCCTGCAGAACGCCGTCGCCGCAAAATGCGCCTTGGGCATCGCAGGTCGCGTTGCAATGGCCGTACGTGCCGTTCAGGGCGCCGTCGTCGCAAAGCTCGTCTTGACCGACGATGCCGTCGCCACATGTCGAACATCCTGATGTATCGAATGCACATTCGCCACACTCCAAGGTGCCTCGGTCGAACCCAAGGTCTTGGCAGGTCGTCGTGAACTCGCCGTCACAGCTTTCGTTGGCAGACACGATGCCGTCACCACAGAAGGCGTATTGGCCTGAACAGTTGGTGTTGCAGTAACCCGCTTGTCCGTTGAGCGCGCCGTCGTCACATGCCTCGTCGCCTTGCAGCTCGCCGTCGCCACAGGAATAGCGAACACACGCGTCGGTATTTACGGTGCAGTTGTCGTTGCAGGATGCCTGGCCGTCATCAAATCCCAACTCTGCGCAGGTTTGCGCGACGGTGCCGTCACAGGCTTCACCAAAGTCGAGACGATCGTTGCCACACATGGACGTCGATGTGTTAACCACAACGTTGGTGTTGTTGGGCGTATCGCCTTTCGAAGGAATCGGTTCGGAACCTGATGCCTTTTTGGACGTCTTAGAGATGTCTTCGCCACATCCGACGAGGACCAGTGACACTGCGAGTATGAAATTTGCGACGTTCTTCATGACGATCTCCAACCTGTGTGACATGAACATGATTAGACCCGTCAAAAACGTTTCTCCAGTGTTTCAGATGATGTTTCAGATTGTTTCAGACCCGCTCAGAATCTAATGAAAACGCAAGAGACCACATTATCCGTCGGGGGTATGACATGCGCCGCATGCAGCTCACGTGTCGAGCGCGCACTGGCCGCTGAGCCTGGCGTCAAACGCGTCAACGTTAACCTTGCGACCGAACGCGCTGTCATCGAGTTTGACGGCGATGAAACCCAGCTCGAGACACTCGCGGAAGCTGTGCGCGATGCGGGTTACGACGTGCTCGACATCCAAGGCGGCGAGCAGGAGCGCCATGACGCCGAAGCCGAGGCGCGCGAGGAAGAACGTTTGGTGTTACGCCGACGGCTCTTGACCGCAGCAGGCCTGACGTTGCCGCTATTCATGCTCGAAATGGTGCCGATGATGGTGCCGCCGCTGCACAAAGCGTTGATGGCCGTCGTGTCCCACCAAACCCTGTGGTTTGTGCAGTTTGTGCTCGCGACGCTGGTCCAGTTTGGGCCCGGGCGAAAGTTCTACCGCCAAGGTTTTGCAGCCGCGAAACACCTGTCGCCGGACATGAACACCCTCGTCATGCTCGGAACAAGCGCAGCGTATGGCTATTCGGTCGTGGCAACGTTTGTTCCCTCGGTCCTGCCTGCCGGAGCGACCCATGTGTACTACGAGGCATCGGCCACGATCATCACGTTGGTCTTGCTAGGAAATAACTTCGAGGTCCGCGCCAAGGGCCGCACGTCTTCGGCGATCGATCAGCTGATGAAGTTGCGCCCAGACACCGCGACACGCCTTGAGGACGGCGAACCCAAGGTCGTCGCCGTAGATGCGTTGCGCGCCAACGACTTGGTGCGGGTCAAACCTGGCGAGCGAATTGCCGTGGATGGTGTGGTCACTGACGGGTCTTCGTACGTCGATGAGTCGATGATCACGGGGGAATCGGTGCCTGTGAACAAGACCGTGGGCGATGACGTGGTAGGCGGGACCATCAATCAGAGCGGCGGATTTACGTTCCGCGTATCACGCGTCGGGGCCGACACGGTGTTGTCGCAGATCATTCGTTTGGTCGAAAACGCCCAAGCGTCCAAGCCCGAAATCCAGGCTCTGGCCGACAAAGTCGTCGCGGTCTTTGTGCCGGTTGTTCTGGTCATCGCCGTCGTGACGTTCGCGGTCTGGATGCTCGTGGCACCCGCACCGGCACTGACGATGGCCTTGGTCGCGGCGGTGTCCGTCTTGATCATCGCCTGCCCTTGCGCGATGGGCTTGGCCACACCGACAAGCATCATGGTCGCGACCGGAAAAGCGGCCGAGATGGGTGTGTTGTTCCGCAAAGGTGAGTCGCTTCAAACCTTGTCGGAGGTCGATATCGTCGCGTTTGACAAGACGGGGACGTTGACTGAGGGCCGCCCCACCGTGACCGATCGGATGGCGCTCGACGGATTTGACGTGGACGCGGTGTTGGACCTCGTCGCCGCCGTCGAGGCCCATTCCGAACACCCAATTGGCCGGGCGTTTGTCGAAGCAGCCTCGGATGCCTTGCAGCCCGCGACCGAGTTCGCGTCCACGGCCGGACACGGCATTTCGGCCATGGTGGACGGCAAACACATCCTTGTCGGGTCCGAGCGACATTTTTTGGCACGCTCCGTGCCAACCGAGTCTCTGGCAAACACCGCAAACGCGATGGCAGAGGCAGGAAAAACCCCCATTTTTGTCGCGATCGACGACCAACCCGCGGCCGTTTTTGGCGTGGCCGATGCCCCAAAATCAACGGCGAAACAGACGATCGAACATCTGCACCACATGGGGATTCAGGTCGCGATGATTACCGGGGACCGCAAAGCCACGGCGCAAGCCATCGCCGCACAGTTAGGCATCGACATTGTGCAGGCCGAAGTTCTGCCCGAGGGCAAGTCAGACGCGGTCGCCGAGCTTCAACGAAATGGAAAACATGTGGCGTTTGTGGGGGATGGCATAAACGACGCGCCCGCATTGGCTCAGGCCCACGTCGGCATCGCGATTGGGACCGGAACCGACGTCGCCATTGCGTCTGCAGATGTCGTGCTGATGTCGGGCGACCCGCGCGGCGTCCCCAACGCGATCAAGGTCTCGAACGCTGCGATTCGCAACATCCGGCAGAACTTGTTCTGGGCGTTTGCGTACAATGCGGCGTTGATCCCGCTCGCCGCTGGCGCATTCTACCCGCTGTTGCACACGCTGCTCTCGCCGATGCTCGCTGCCGCGGCCATGGGCGTCAGCAGCGTGTTTGTCGTCACAAACGCCCTGCGCTTGCGACGCGTGACACCGGCGCTTTGATCCCAACACGTTGCAACCAACGTTGCAGTGTTAGCCAAAAATGCGTTTGAAGAATCCTTCGCCGCGCGCCTTCGAGAGCAGCCACTCGCCCTTCTTTTTGAGCGCGTTTGTGTCGCGCGCACCGATGAGCACGTCTTGGACCTTGCCGTCGTGAATCAGCAAAATCGTGGGCAAACTCATGACCCGAAACGACTGCGCGAGGTCAGGGTGTTTCTCGGTGTCGAGCTTGTAGAACGTGATGGGTTCGTCGGCGAGCGCCTGCGCGGCGGCCTCGAAGTGAGGGGCCATCATGCGACACGGCCCACACCATGATGCCCAAAAGTCGATCATGACCGCGGGCCCGCCCTCGACCATGATCGATTCCAACGTTTCTCGTGAAATAATTTCTTGTGCGTGCGCCATTCTAATCTCCACAATGCAATTGCTGCTGAATCGTTGCATCCAATGCACAAGTATCAAGATTCAGGCCAGTTTGATTCGCCGAGTTGCGGCGTCTCGGAATGCCTTTCGTGTCTGGGCACTTCTAGGTTAGTATACCGCGCACCTGTAGTCGTGTGGTCAAGGAGAGAGCTGATGAAGCAAGTTATGCCATTTTTTTTCGTTGCTGCGGTCACCCTGTTGACGGGGTGTGCGCCAGATCCCAATGACCTCTGCGCACACTTGGAAAAAATGTACAAAACCGCGGTCGATCCGCCGGCCTTCCTGAAGTCACGTGATGCCTGCATCGAGAACTTCGAGATGCGCAAGAAGCGAAACGGCGTCAATTCATACCGCCGCGAGGCCGAGTGCATCTTGAACGCACGCAAAGTGTTCGACACACGTGAGTGCACGGCAAAAGAAGACCACCGCATGCGCAAGGTCAGCTGACCTGAACCTTTTCTGCCCGATTTCGCATCGCACGTTCGTGCGGCTTTTAACACTCGCGATTTTGTGGGGACTTTCGGCAACCACCGTTGCCGCCGAGATCCCTGCGCCCGACGTGCCCGCATCCGCGATGGCCGTGGGCTCGGTCGACAAAGGCGACCCTCGGGTCGAGGTGCGCCTCATCGCCGACCACGACAGCGTCGCGCCGGGCCAGACGGTCTTGGTGGGCGTGTTGTTCCACATCGACCCCGAATGGCATGTGTACTGGCGAAACTCCGGCGAATCGGGCATGGCCACCGACATCGCGTTGACCGCGCCAGCGTGGTCCACCGGCCCGATGCATTGGCCCGCCCCAACGGTGTTTGTCGACAAGTCCGGTCAGGTCGCCACCTTTGGCTACAGCGACGCGGAGCTGTTGTGGTTTGACACCACGGTGCCTGCGGACGCCGCCGGCGAGGTCGACCTAAGCGTCGAGGTCAACTGGTTGTCGTGCAAGGTCGAGTGCATTCCCGGCGACGCGAACCTGACTACACGGGTGCGCGTGGGTGAATCGGCACGTTCAGCACACGCTGGCATCTTCGCCGACGCACAAACGCGACTGCCGTCCGACCCCGGTCCCACACAGTGGAACCCATCGGTGGCGGTCGTGCATCGCGGCGAATCCGTCACAGCGACGCTCAAGATGCCCGAGCCCGTCACGCAGGCGGCCGCCCTACGCTACAGCTTCATCCCCGACGAAACCCCCGGCATCGCCTGGACGACAACGTCCGTGGACGGCGACACATTGACGCTCGAAGGGACGGCCACCCGGGACGCGTTCAAGGCGCCGTGTGCGCTGTCCGGCGTCATTTGGACCGCCACAGGAGCCAAACAGGTTCGACACGCGGTCGAGTGCTCCAACGACCAACCCAACGCGGCGGCTCCAACCGCCACGTCCTCGCCGGCCGCTCCAACACTGCCGGACGGGTCCTTGGCGTACTTTCTGTTGCTGGCGTTCTTGGGCGGCATGCTCCTGAACCTTATGCCGTGTGTGTTTCCGGTGCTCGCGCTGAAAGCGTTCGCCGTGGTGAAAAATGCCCACAGCGACCGACGCACAGCGCTTGCCCATGCTGCCGCCTACACCGCTGGAATTGTCGCGTCGATGCTCGCCCTCGCTGGCCTTGTTGTGGCGCTGAAGGTTGCGGGAACTCAGGTCGGGTGGGGCTTCCAATTCCAAGAACCGTGGTTCCTCGTTGGATTGTCGGCCGTCCTGACGGCTTTCGCGGTCAACCTGTTTGGCGTGTTCGAGATCACCTTCAGCACATCGCTGAAACCCAAGTCCGACGGTCTTGGACGTAGCGCCGCCGAGGGTGTGCTCGCCGTCGTCTTGGCGACACCATGCAGTGCACCGCTTTTGGGCACGGCTGTGGGTTTCGCATTGTCGAGCTCCGCGCCCGTCATTTTTGCAACCTTTGGCCTGCTCGGGCTAGGGCTGGCGTCTCCGTTTGTGATGATGTCGGCCTTCCCGACGTGGGCCAAGCGACTGCCCAAGCCCGGCCCCTGGATGGACCACTTCAAAAAGGTGCTCGGATTTACGCTTCTGGCGACGGTCATCTGGCTGTTGTGGCTCATTGGGCAAGTTCTGGGCGCAGACGCCACCAGCCGAACGATGGTGGTGTTGTTGAGCGTTGCGCTTGGATGCTGGATCGTGGGTTTGACACAGTTTCGCTCGACCCGTGCTCGGCTCGCAGGCCTGGTCATCGCCGTGGCCCTCGTAGTCGCTGCGGCGCAGGTGCTTCCTTCGATGCAACCGACGGAGCGGGTCGCGCAAAAATCCGGGATTTGGCAGCCGTGGAGTCACGACCGTGTCGCGCAGGAGCTCGCGGCGGGAAAAACCGTGTTCGTGGATTTTACGGCCGATTGGTGCATCACATGCAAGGTCAACGAAAACGGCGTGCTGGCCGACCCCGAGGTGGTCGACCTGCTGACGTCCCCTGACGTGGTCGCGCTCAAGGCAGATTGGACACTGCGAGACGACGTCATCCGGCAAGAACTGCAACGCTATGGGAAAGCCGGCGTTCCGCTGTACTTGGTGCACAAACCCGGACACGATGGACGTGCGCTCCCCGAGCTGCTAACAAAAAGCATGGTAATTGAAGCACTTACAGACTAAACCCACTATTCTTAGACGGAGACATTGATGAAGAACCTCTTGCTTGTAGCCCTGCTCGCCTTTGCCGCTGGCGCATGTGACAAACCCGCAGAAACGGCCACCGCCGAAGAAGCCAAACCTGCTGAAGCTGCCGCGGAGCCTGCTGCTGCGGCGAAAGCCGACGAAGCCCCAGCCAAGGAAGAAGCCCCGACCGCGACGGCGCAGGTCGGCCAGCCCGCACCGGACTTCGAGCTCAAAGACGAAACTGGGAAGACCCACAAGCTCAGCGACTACAAGGGCAAAATCGTTGTTTTGGAGTGGACAAACCCCGACTGCCCTTACGTCGTGCGCCACTACGAAAAAGACACGATGCAGACAACGTTCAAGGCGCTCGGCGAAGACAAGATTGTCTGGTTGGCCGTCGATTCGTCCAACTTCGTCAAACCTGAAGATTCGGCGAAGTGGAAGACGGCAGAAGGCTTCACGTACCCCGTGTTGCAAGACGCTAGCGGCGCCGTTGGCAAGATTTATCAAGCCAAGACGACACCACACATGTTCGTGGTCGATGCCGAAGGCACACTTCGTTACGAAGGCGCGATCGACAACGACCCGAAGGGCAAAGAAGAAAAACCCGAAAACTATGTCGAAAAGGCGGTGACGTCGTTGCTTGAAGGCAAGGAGCTCGAAACGTCGCAGACCAAGCCTTACGGCTGCAGCGTCAAGTACGGCTCGTAATCACGAGGCGGCCCCGACCTCGGATTGCATCGAAACATGCACGTCCAGGGCGGGGTCCAATCGGTACAACCCTTCCTCGGTGGCGATCGCGTCCTCGAGGCCTGCCTTTCGTAGCAAACGGACCGTCGCGTACACGCGGTTCGCCCCAGCCCTCGCCTCGACGATTTCGCCTGGCCATCCCGCGACCAACACTTGGTCGACGGTCAAACCATCCCCGCCGGCTCGCCAGTCGTTCAGCAAGGCCTCCAGAATCCGTCTGAGCGGCTTTCGGTGGATAAGTTCGACTGCGACACCCTCGTAGGTGAACCAATGCGCCTCGGCGTGAATGACGAGCTGTCGGCGTCCCGATGAGTTTGGCTGTGACGGACGCGCATGGCGCACCAACACGCGAAACATGGGGGCCATCGCCGCAAGCGGCGGCGCGTCGCCGCGGACCAAGTTGAGCGCCGCATCGCAAACATCCCGAAGTGCG
This sequence comes from bacterium, assembly GCA_041390025.1. Classification (GTDB taxonomy): domain Bacteria; phylum Myxococcota_A; class Bradymonadia; order Bradymonadales; family Bradymonadaceae; genus JBFFMO01. The sequence continues at coordinate 188,919 of JAWKQR010000002.1, read as the reverse complement.
ACGTCTTCAAGGCCCAGCAAATTCACGACGGCCTCAAGCGAATCGCGGGCTTTGTCGGCGTCGTTCAGCACGCCGTGCACGGTCAACAGCGCGACGATCGCTTCTGGGTCACGGCTGACCATGACGTTTTCCTCGACCGACCGAAACACCTTGTCGTCAAACTCACCTTTCAAAATCGCGGCGCAAGCCCGAGCGATGGTCATCAGGTGCGCGTCGCCCGAAACGCGGGCACTTTCGGCAGCGCTCGAAAAATGCATCGTCGCCAACGACGTCTGCTCGGACTCCATCTCCAAGACGCCACGCCGAACATGGTAGGCCGCCAACCGGCGTTCGTCGCCCAAGGTCGACCAGATCCGAGATGCACGCTGTAGATTTGCCCGAGCCTCAGACAGCTCGCCCAGATGGTGCAAAACCACCCCGTAATCGTGCGCAGTCTGCGCGGCGAGTGGCCCGTCTGGAATTTGGGACAACGCGATCTCGAACTGCGCGCGGGCGCGCTCCGTGTAGCCCAGGCGCCAAGAAACCTGCGCCAGCCCCAAGCGCGCACGAACGCTGAAGCGAGGGTCGAGCCCCTCGGCCACGTCCATCGCCGCCTGAAACGCGTCGTTGGCATCCGCCACACGAAATGCTGCCAGTCGCGCCGCGCCAAGATCCAAGAGGTGTTCGAGGCGTGACATCGTGGGATGGGTTTGTGCCAATGCCTCAAAACGCTCAACCGCCGCTTTGGCGTCCACGTGCATCGCCAACCGCGCTCCACCGGTCTGCAACGCGCGGCCAATCCATTCGGGCTTTTCGGACTCTTTGAGCTTGGTCATCGTCATCAAGCAGTCCACGTGTGCCGAACGCGCGCGGCCGATGAAACCAAGCTCAATGTCCATCAACATGCACGCCACGCTCAGGCCGATGTTGGGGCTGCGACTAATGGCACGGCGAAAGTGGCTCAGGTCATCGACGCCCGGCACGACCCATTTGCACATACGGACATACACGCTCGCGAGCGGGGTCAACGCGTCTGGCACGTAGCGTGCCAAAACCGTGCTCACCCTGCGTGTGAGGTCGAACCATTTGATGGCATGGTTGAGGCCCTCCGGTGTGTCGATATCAAGCCACGCCTCGTCAAAACAGGCACAGAGCCGTGTCGCGAGTGATTCAAACGCATCGTCTGAGCCCATACGCTGCAGCACAAGCTCGCGAATGCCATCCTGCATGCGCAGGTTGGCCGAATCCGACACGGCCAGGACCTCGAGGTCTGCCTCGAAATCCGAGTCAACCAGAGCTTCAAAATCCAACCACCTCACCTCGCCCAACACCGCGAGCCACAACAGCGCGTGGGTCTTGGCGTTGTCGCAGGCCGTGGCGACGATCGTCTCGATGTCACCTGCACCGCCGGCCGCCGACACGGTCATCAGAAGCGGATTGCCCGAGACGACCGCCGACCCAAGCGCGCTCGCGACCGCCGTGGCGTCCGTGTCCGAGAGCGGCTCGAGCGCCAAGGTCGGCGCGACACCGACGTGTCGACCCGATTGGTGCGTTGTGATCACCTGAAGTTCAGGCGCAGCGTCGAGCCAGCGCGCCACCCAATATGGCGCCGTGTCGAGCTCGTCGATGTGGTCGAGCACCAAAAACATGGGGCCGCTGCCCGCCAGCACTCGGCCGACGCGCTCGATGGCCTCGTCGCTCTTTGCCGGCAAGTCGATCATGCCGATGGCGCGTGCGATGCGAAACAGGGCCTCCTGTTCGGTGCGGATGCCAAACAGTGGGATCATCGCGGCGGCGTTGGCCAGTGCGGTCGCCAGGGCCGTCTTGCCCACCCCAAACGGACCTGTGATCGCCACCACACGCGAAGACTCCAGCGCCTGCCGGGCGAGGGCAAGCTCGGCGTCGCGACCAACAAAGATCTCGCGTGTCTCTTGGCTTTTACGCATGGGAGGGTACCCTAGCACCACAATGAAGAACTTGTCCTCACTCACACGCACCGCCGCCCGACTTCCGGTCGAAGGCGACGTCTTCGCCGGGCAGTACACGGTCCTGTCGCTGCTGGGGGCGGGAACCTCGTCCAAAGTCTATCTGGGCTTGCACACCGGGAATCACCGACGCGTGGCCATCAAGGTCTTTGACGTGGCTGGTGTCGACGAACCAGACATGTGGCGCGATCGCTTTCAGAACGAGGCGGCGCTGATCGCGAGTTTGCGAAGCCCTTACACGGTGACACTGTTTGATTCGGGGACCGACGAAGAAGGCAGGCTCTATCAAATCATGGAGTATGTGCCTGGAACGACGCTCGACGAGCGCGTTCGCCAAGATGGCGCGTTTTCAGAACAACGCACCGTCCGTGTTTTGCGGCAACTCCTAGAAAGCCTCAAAGAGGCACACCTTCGGGGCATTCTTCATCGCGATATCAAACCGGCCAACGTGTTGGTCTACGACGACATGGGCGAGGTCGACTGCGCGAAACTGCTGGATTTCGGGGTCGCTACACGTTTCGAGGACATGCTCGGCGGCTCCAAACGTGGCGACCTCGTCGTGGGAACACCGCGATACATGTCTCCGGAGCAATTGCAGGGTGCCGAACTGCAGGCGCAGTCAGACCTTTATAGCTTAGGCCTGCTAGGCGTGTTCCTGTTGTCGGGCGAACATCCGTTTGCGAACTCTGAGCTCGCCGTGGAAGCAAAAGTCAGCACGCAGCCGCTTGCGTTGCTCGACAACGTCGAAATTTCGGCCCGCATGAAACGTGTTCTGGAACGCCTGCTCCAGCGGGATCCCGCACAGCGGTACCCGGATGCCGCCGGTGTGATCGCCGCCCTGGAGTCGTTTGGAAAACTTCCAGACACGGGCGCACCAGTGGTGGAGATCCCATCGGGCTTCCCCATGACGGCCGAAGTTCGCGGTGCACCGACGGCGCACTACATGCAGACCGGCGAGGCGACGTTGAGCATGTTGGTCCATTCACCGGGCACCGCCGTCGCCACAACCGATAACGGCAAGTTATGGTGGGGCTGGATCGTGGCAATCCTTGTTGGTCTTGGGCTCTTGGTGCTTTTGATCGCCGTGTAGGCATGAGGTCTGAGTGAAAAGCGCATTCCCGATAATGGCGATGGTGTTTGTGTGCGGCTGCAACACGTTTGGAGACATCGACACAGCCGCCCCCGAAGACGAGACTGGCGAGCTGTGGAACCAATGTTCCGAGCCGCATGGAGGCGTCGAACGCGTGAAATCCGCGAGCGTCACCCCGACCAAGGCAGCGTCTGGCTTTTCGATGGCCTTCGATGGAGATCAACCTCGCATCGCCTTTGTCCCCAACAATCCTGGGCTAGACACCGTTGAGGTTCGTGCGATCCAGGTGCGTGACACGGCCAGCATCGAAAGCGGCTTCACCGTCGCCCCCGGAGTCGAGGTGCGCGAGGTCGAGCTGCACGCCGACGCACAAGGGCTTGGCACCTTGATTTCCTTGGCCTCCGGCAATTACACCGCAATTCAGTTTGTATCGGAATTCAGCGACGTGATGACCGACGGAATCGTAGGTACCGGCTCGGACGGTGTGGCGTTTGTGCAGGGCCAAAACCCGATCACCGGTCGGGAGGACCAAGCGACTCGCTGGGTCTACCTTGAAGGCTCATCCATTGCGAGCACCGGGGATGTGGACCCCCTAAGAGAGTCGCGCGAAGTCACCAATTCTACGGTTCAGTTTGATGCATCGACGGTGGTTTCGTCTTATGGCTCCTACCTCGCGATGCAACAAGGCGGGGGCGTCTGGTATCTCAAGCCAAGATCGGGAGAGGCCGCCGAGCAATTTCGCATCGAAAACGTCGCTTCCCGCCCAGGATGGGTTTATCTCGGACGTTTCAACGAGAAAGAGCGATACGTACTCGCGTCCCGCATCGGCACGGCGTTTGACCTGCAGTACGTGGACATCGGGAGCGATGGCGGAGCCGCCGTTACGGTCTTCGAAGACAACGCCCTTAAGGCCGATGAAATTCGTTTGGTCCCCATACCATCAGGCATCGTCATGATTGGGATCAATCCGACAGGTGTGTCTTGGCGGGTTTACCGCGTGACCTCAACGGGGAATTTGATCGTGTCCCGAATCGGTGACCAAACGCTGTCGATCGAGGATGGCGACCCAGAATTCCTCGATGCGGACGCGACGTTTATCCCGGACCTGAAATGCGCCGGGACCCTTATCATCGGGTCCCGGACACAAGACGGTTCGTTGAGATTAAACGCGTGGACCTCGTCCACGTTCTACGGCCGTTGACGCGCGTTTTCGCGTTAACCGACCGCCGCAAACGCCTCGCGGATATACGTCAACTGACCATCCACCGCGTCGACCACGATCGTGTCGCCCGGTCCGAATTCCCCGGCGAGCAGCTTTTTCGCCAGTGAATTTTGCACCTCTTTTTGCAACACACGTTTGAGTGGGCGCGCCCCGTAGACCGGGTCGTAACCCATGTCGGCCAACAGTTTTTTCGCGGCGTCCGACAGCCGAATCTCCAAATCTCGGGCCGCCAGCAAGGTTCGCAGGCCCTTGAGTTGAATCTCGACAATGTGGGTCATGTCCTCGCGTGACAGCGCGTGGAACAAGATCACGTCATCAACGCGGTTGAGAAACTCGGGACGGAATTTCTGCTGCATCTCGTTCATGACCAAATCTTCGGCCTTCTTCCAATCGGTCTGACCGTACTCTTGGATGAAATGGCTGCCGATGTTGGAGGTCATGATGATGACCACATTTTTGAAATCGACCGTGCGGCCCTTCCCATCCGTCAGACGTCCGTCGTCCAAAATTTGAAGGAAGACGTTGAAGACATCGGGGTGGGCTTTCTCGATCTCGTCGAACAACACCACCGAGTACGGGCGGCGCCGCACGTTCTCGGTCAGGTAGCCGCCCTCGTCGTATCCGACATAACCCGGAGGCGCCCCGATGAGGCGCGCCACCGAGTGTTTCTCCATGTACTCCGACATGTCGATGCGGATCATGTTGGTGTCATCGTCGAACAATTGCAGCGCGAGTGAGCGTGCAAGCTCGGTCTTTCCGACGCCCGTCGGCCCAAGGAAGATGAAACTTCCGATGGGGCGATTGGGGTCTTGAAGACCACTTCGCGAGCGACGCACAGCGTCGGCGACCGCGGTCACCGCCTCGTCTTGGCCGATCACGCGCTCGTGCAGGCGCGTTTCGAGCTGCAGCAATTTCTGCTGCTCGCTCTCAAGCATCTTCGTCACCGGCACGCCCGTCCAACGCGACACGATTCGCGCGATGTCGTCGTCTGTGACTTCCTCGCGCAGGAAGCTGACGTCGGCCTGCACCGCCTTCAACTTCTCTTCGTGTTCGACCAGCGATTTTTCGGCGGCCGGCAAGAGCCCAAAGCGAATCTCCGCAGCGCGGTCCAACTGTCCGGAACGCTCCACGCGGTCGTACTCGTTTCGCAGCTCCTCGATGCGCTCCTTGAGCTCGCGCTGCTCGCGGATCAAGTCACGCTCGCTCAGCCACTGCGTCTTCATCGAATCCACAGATTCACGCACGTCGGCGATCTCCTTCTCGACCTCGGTCAAACGCTTGCGGCTGACGTCGTCGCGTTCCTTCTTCAGGGCCTGGCGCTCGATCTCGAGGCTTGTGACGCGACGTTCCGCCCGGTCGATCTCGATCGGCATGCTCTCAAGCTCCATCTTGACGCCTGCAGCGGCTTCGTCGACCAAGTCGATGGCCTTGTCGGGCAGAAAGCGGTCGTTGATGTAACGATCCGACAGATGCGCCGCAGCCACCAGCGCCGAGTCCGAAATCCGAATCCCATGGTGAACTTCGTAGCGATCCTTCAACCCACGAAGAATCGTGACTGTGTCCTCGACCGTGGGTTCCTCGACCAGCACCGGCTGGAACCGACGCTCAAGCGCGGCGTCCTTTTCGATGTATTTTCGATACTCGCGAAGTGTGGTCGCACCGATGCTGCGCAGCTCACCGCGTGCGAGTGCGGGTTTGAGCATGTTCGAGGCATCCATCGACCCTTCGGCCGCGCCCGCCCCCACCAACGTGTGGAGCTCGTCAATAAACAGAATCACCTCGCCATCCGAGGACGTGATCTCCTGCAACACCGCCTTCAGCCGTTCCTCGAACTCGCCGCGAAACTTCGCGCCGGCGACCATTGAACCGAGATCCAACGACAACACACGCTTGTCGCGAAGGCTGTCGGGAACGTCGCCCGCCGCGATGCGCAACGCGATGCCTTCGGCGATGGCGGTCTTGCCCACGCCGGGCTCGCCGATGAGCACAGGGTTGTTTTTGGTACGGCGGCTGAGCACCTGAAGCGAACGACGAATTTCTTCGTCGCGACCGATCACTGGGTCAAGCTTTCCGCGTTTGGCCAAGGCCGTCAGGTCCTTCGTGTACTTCTCAAGCGCTTGGTACTTGCCCTCGGGATCCTCGTCCGTGACCCGCTGGCTGCCTCGCACTTCCTTCATCGCACCAAGCACATTCGCCGCGACCACGTTGTTTTTGCGCAGCAGCTCGCCGGCAGTGTGTTTGCCGTCGATCAACGCCAGCAACAGGTGCTCGGTAGAGACATACTCGTCGGTCAGCTTTTCGGCCTCGGCTTGGGCCTTTTCCATCACCTCACGAAAGTCGTTGCTCATGTAAACATTCGCGCCCTGGACGCGCGGAAGCTTCGACACAACCTCGTCCACGCCGCGTTTGAGTGTTTCGGCGTTGACCCCCAGTTTGTGGACAATGGGAAGGACGATGCCTTCCTCTTGGTTGAGCAATGCGCTGAGCAAGTGAATTGGCGTGACCTCGGGGTTCTTGGCCTTTTCAGCAATCTCTTGCGCGTCGGCGAGTGCCTCTCGGGACTTGATCGTGAACTTGTCGAACCTCATAGGTCCTCCTCCGTCGATTGTTCGCGCGCGACAAAACACCCCGCCTTAGGCGGCGACATTTCCCCGTCGCTGAACTCACTGATTGGTTAACTGGTCGGCCGGAACCGACCCCCGTTTTGCTTGAACTTCAAACTAGTCACGCGCCAACAGCCGGCAAGCGGCAAGATGTGACTAACGCGTCACAGCGTGGAACAGCGAGGCATACAGCCGGGCTGCCTGCGTCATCTGGGTGAGCGAGACGTGTTCGTCGGGACGGTGAGCGACCTCGAGGCGGCCAGGGCCACACACAAGCGTTGCCATGCCTTTTTCGTGGAAGAGCGCGGCGTCCGAATGGCTTCGAAACGACACGGGCGTCCACGCCAAATCTGCCCCGGTAAAGGCTTTTTCGAAGATCGAAAAATCGAGTTTGTTGTCAAACCCAGGCGATGCAAAGGCGACCTCGAATTCGAGCGCGCATCCTTTGTGATCGCCCGATGTCGCGGCCATGGTCGCGTTGAGCACATCCTCGACCAGAGCGAAATCGACGCCGGCGGGCAGGTGCACATCCACGACCGCTTCACAGGTCTCGGCCACGGCAAACAGAGGCGTGCCGCCGTCGATTTTTCGTGGCGTAAAGGCAGCGTCGCGGGCCCATTCAAGGCCCGGAGTCGCCTCCAAGATTCGCGTAAGCCACGTCAGCATCGCGTGAATGGCATTGTCGCCCACTTCGGGGACGGCAGCGTGGGCCCGCGAACCACGACTTTTCAAAAACACCTCGAAGTAGCCGTAGTGCGAGGTGCAAGGTTGCAGATTTGTGGGTTCACCGATCACGACGATGGGGGCCTGTGCCTGTTCGATCAGGCGCTCCGACCCGTCGCCGTATTCTTCCTCGCCGACCACCAGAGCCAAGCGCAGACCCTTGTTCAGCGCAACCCCGCTTGCGCCATGGCCGCCATCGCCTCGACCGCTGCGACACAGCCCGACTTCATGTCGGCCGATCCCAAGCCGTAGAGCAGGTCGCCCTCTATACGTACGCCGCGGTGGTCTTCGTCGTACAACGCCACCGTGTCGACATGCCCAACCCACATCATCGCGGGAGGCTGGGGGCCAATCTCGACGATAAGATTGTAGCGGTCCTCGTCGACCGCCTGTTTGCGATAGGCCAGCTGCACGTCATTCAACATGTCCTCGAAGACCTCCAACGCAGGCCCCTCGGCCCGGTCGGGCCATGCGTGTCCACCGTTTCACTCAGCCATCGCTGCAGCCGCTCTGAATCGATGAACGAGAGAACATGATTGAGGTCGCTCATGATTTTGGGCCTTCGTGTTTGGGTTCTTTCTTTCAGGTTTGTGCGGGCGCAAGCGCTCGTAGGACGGGTGTTTCGTCAGGTTCATCGACATGTAAACGTGGCGCTGTTCGTTCGCAAAACCCGACTTTTTGAAGAACGAAATCGCGTCGTCGTTTTCGGCGTCAGTATCGACCAACATCATACGCGCACCGTCTTGGATGAAGAGCTCCGTCATCCGTTTGACCAACTTCTTGCCCACGCCCATGCCCTTGGTCTCGGGTGCGACCCCGAGCCATAGCAGGTAGCCGTACTTCCACGATGAACGGCGTTTTTCGATGGTGGCGCCCAGCGCGAATCCGACCACCTTGCTGTCGTGTTCGGCGACCAGACACGTGTCGCCATCGCCCATGTAGAGATTCAGCACTTCGTATTCGTCCCACGTGCGGTGCAAACTCGTCCACTTGTCGGCCGTAAACAGCTTCTCGCCGAGTGCATAAACCGGGGCGATGTCTTCGAGCTCGATCTCGCGTATTTCAAAAGAGAGTTTTTTTTCGTCTTTCATCACCAACCCTTCGAATCCAGCCACTTCGCTAACGCGGCTGAATGATTGTTCGCCACGCCGTGTTTGCGTTTGTCCAATTTCGTATCCAACCCGACCTGAAAAGCCATCGTGTCGCGCATCATGCGACGCACCAGTGGGTTCTTGTCCCCGATGTCGTCACGATCCCAACCGCCTTTCCCGTCCGTAAGGTGATAAACAGGGTCTTTATCGCCGTTGAACAATTGATACTTCCAATCGCCGATGCGTGCGCTTCGCAAAAACGTGTTGTGATAGCCAAATGCTGCGCGTGGGTAACGCTGTGTCGGGTCCAACATCATCGAGACGAGGCTGTCGCCCTGAAGTGTGGCGGGCTCCTCGGCGCCCACAGCATCGATGACGGTCGGAAGGATATCGACCACTTCAACGTCTTGGTCGATGCGCAACCCTTTTGAGGTCCAGGGCAAATACGAAATTAAAAATGGCACATCGATCAGCTCCTGATTGACGCTCACACCATGGCCAAATCGGCCATATTCGCCAAATTCCTCGCCATGATCTGCGGTGACGATGATCATGGTTTTCTCAAGAATTCCCAATTCCTTGAGATTCTCGAGCATCTTGCCAAACCAGAAATCGTTGTACGTAATTTCGCCCTTGTACAGCGCGTGCATGTACGCGGCTTCTTCGTTTGAAAGCTTGATGCTTCCGCCTGCCATGTCGTGCAGCAATTGCCCGGTTCCACGGGGCGAAACTTTCCCGACTTTCCCACCTTGATGGTACTTGCTCAGGAATTCCTGTGGTGGGTCGTAGGGCACATGCGGATCCACCGTATTGATATAAATCAACGCGGGTTTATCCGGCGTGGCGGTGTGCAATTTTTTGATCCACTCAAACGCTTCGGGCCACAGATATTCGGTATCCGATGGACGGTTTTCGCGAATCGGATTGACCTCGACATCAAATCCCCGCGCGAAACCCCACGAATTCGAAACGTACCCATTGGACGAAAACAGCGCGGTCGCAAAACCTGCCTTCTTGAACGCTTCGCCAAAAACAACGTGGTCGGTGGGCAGTTTTGCTTTTTCGGTGATCATGCCGTGGTTGGGCGCATAGGCCGCCGTAAAGATACTCGCCGACGTGGGAAGCGACGAATTGCCCTGCACCGTTCCGCTTCGAAACACGGCCGCCGTCTTGGCAAACGCGTCCAAGTTGGGCGTCTCGACATCCGTCTTCGGATTGTAGAGCTTCATGTGATCCGCGCGCAGCGTATCAATCAGCCACACCAAGACGTATTGCGGCTTTTCACCCCGCGCCATGGGTTGTTGTTTTTCGACCGTGATCGAAGGATTTTCAAACGTCGCGACCGCCGCTGAATCATTCACAAAATCGATGCGAACCGGTTGATCGGCCCATGCCGAGAAGTCGGACGTGATGGCGCCATTTGCGGCCTCGATCTTGGTCGTCTTTCCGGCGTTGTCGGTCACCTCGACCCGTGGGCTACCCGTGACTGTTGCAGAAAACTGCGATGTTTTCGCCGGCATCGTGAACCAGATCGCACGCTGTCCGGGCTTGAGCGTCACGCGCTTAGCCGCGGCGTCAAAAATCGTGGACACGGTGCCAGGTTCATCGGCGTTGCCAGGATTTCCAACCTTGATCCAGTCGATGGCGGCGGCTGATTTTCGTCCGCCATCGATCGGTGCGCTGCGCGAAAAGTGAACACGCAACATGTGCTCCTGCCCGATCTCGTACCCTGCCGGCAACTTGACCGTGTAGGTGCCCCATCCATCTTTCATTTCGTTGATCGAGCCGATCTTCTTTTCTTCGCCGTTTGTGGAGCGAAAAAAGAGGTCTGCGCGCTGTTTGCCCACGGGCTTGAGTTTCAACGAGATGTTCCACTGCTCGTCGGTCAAGCCTTTGGCGCCTGGAAGGATGAGTGGAAAACGAAGCGAACCGCCCACGCCTTTGGGGTACGTAAAATCCATCCCTTCGGATTTGGTGCCTTCGTACCAAGGGCTGTTCCAACTTCCCTGAATGTATTTGAGGGATTGAGCCGCCCCAAGGTCCATGACCAGCCCGCCGTCGTACACATGAGCCAGGTGGCGATTGTCCACGAAGTCAAAGACAACCGCGCGGTCGGAGGCCGCGGCAGGGGCCACCGCCGTGGGCTCTTGGTTCGCGGTCTGCGTTTGTTCGGTCGGTGGTTCTACAGTATTAGTAGCCGTCGCCGGAACAGACGACTGTTGGGAATCACACGCCGCCACGAAACAAATGAAGAACAACAAACCACGTTTCATAAAGCCTCCACGCCAGATGGGCGCGACAAGTTTGCACGAAACCGGGGGCGCGAAAAGAGCCGTGCTCGCGATTGTTCTCTTGAGCGCGTGCAGCGCGGCTCCCGAGGCGGCCGACAGACCTATCAAACCGCTGATCACCCAAGATGCCGTCGAAAAAGCACGCGCCAACCTCCCACCCGATATCGGCGATGGAACACACGTCGTGGTTGCGCGCGGCGCGGCGCTCTACGCAGACAGCGCCCGTACGCAGCAGGTGTTTCAGGTCAGCCAGAAAGAGAACGTGGTGTTTGAGCTCGGGGACATCCGGGGCGGCTCGGTGCAGGTCAAGACGCGCACTCGCGTCGACGGCAGCTGCCACCAAGGCGCAGATGGCTTCGAGAAAATGGACCTCAGTTTTTGGGTTGGATTCGACGCGCTGGTTCCGGTGGTGGCCAAGGACATCGACCTCGGAGAACGCAACGGGTGGAGCGTGGTCGCCCACCCAGGCGCGGAGTTCATCGATGGTCAGGTCGTGTATGCAAACACGGTGTGGCCAGCTGCAGGGGCCGAAGTGGCGAGTTCATTCACACCACGCAAACGCAACCGGGGTTTTGGTCGGCTCGACAAACTCGACACCCCGTTTCCGGTGGGTTCGTTCATCGCGTGGAAAGACGCGTCGGGCAAGAAGTCGTCTTACTATTCTGTGGACGGGATGACCCACGCCGACGGTCGCGTGTTCATCGACGAGGCTTGTTTTACGCTGTCGCGACCCGATGACTCGGACGGTCAGGCCACGTTGGGCATCGGCGGTCTGTTGGGCTCATTGGTCGGGGCTCAACCGGTCATCGTTCCCAAACACACCGGCGTAGCCCTTCGGGACGGAACAAAGATCGGCCAGACCGTAGACGACGTATCCATTTACAACGCATTTCGGGAAGGGGAGCTTCTGTGTGAAACTCGCACCTTCCCGATGGATTCGAACATGATGGGCGACACCTATGTCCTGTGTTTCGAGATGCCCTGACCTAGGCGCGGCGCGCCCAAAGTCGCTTCGTTTGCCGCACCAAGTTTGCGAACTCCGCAGCCCGAGCGCCAGTGCCCGATGACACGAGCTCTTCGATCAATTCAGGGGTGACATATTTCGCTTCGGGAGCGCGTTTGAGCATCAGCGCAAAACTCGCGACAGCAGCGCTAAACTTCAGGTCATCGCTGGCTTGACCAAGGCTGCGTTTGACGGATTTGGTGCTCATGCTGATCTGTCGTTCCACGACGTTTTTTGCGCCCTCGGGGCGGTATCGCAGGCGCACGGTCGCCATCTCGTCGCTTGGCGTACCGTTGAGTTTGATTTCGTACAGCGCCGTCACGGAGTGCCCCGCACCCAGTTCACCGCCGTCCTTTTTGTCGTTGCGAAACTCGGAGTCCGCCATGGCGCGATTTTCGTAGCCAATCTGGCGCCAGGTCGATACCGCTGCCGGGTCGAATTCGACCTGGATTTTGGTGTCCGACGCCACGTCTTGCATCCACATCGCCAGATTATCGCCGAAAACGCGCTCTACTTCGGAGCGGTCGTCGAGGTAGACGTAGTTCCCATCACCGTTATCCGCCAGCTGCTCCATCGCTGCGTCGTTGAAGTTATCGCCGACCCCGACCGTGGTCATTTTGATGCCTGATTTCGCGTATTCCGAAATGCTCGCGAGCATCGCGTCGTGGCCGACATTGCCGATGTTTGCGTCGCCATCCGACATGACGATGACACGGCTGACGCGTCCTTCCGCCATGCCTTGCGACGCGAGCCCATAGGCGAGCTCAAGTCCAGAACCCATGTCCGTCCCGCCCTGCGCGTACAAGGACTGGAGGGCGTTTGTGATCAAGGTCTTCGACGGACGTTGGTTCTCGATCACGACGCGGGTGTTTCCAGCATAGGTCACCAAGGATACGCGGTCGTCCGGCGAGAGGTGTGAGGTTGCCTCTTCGATCGCAGCCGTCACAAGACCGAGTCGGTCAGGGCCCTGCATCGATCCAGACGTATCCACCAAAAACGTCAGATTCCAGGGCTTGCGACCCACGGAAGTCACATCGCCAGCCTTGACCGCAATGCGCAGCATGTATGTGTCGGGCTCGCCAGAGACCGGGCTCGGCGCGGCTTCCAAATACGCCGTAAGCGCTTCTTCGGTAGGCGCGGGGTCGCGGTAAGCAAAGGCGTTTACGAATTCTTCAACACGCACAGACGCAGGGGATGGCAGCATGTTGTTCAGCAACGCGCGTCTCGCAACGGCGTAACTCGCGGTGTCGACGTCCGCAGCAAACGTCGACGTGGTGTCGACGGCGGTTCGCACCTGCGGATTTGTGCCATAATCATGGAACGTTGGCGCACTGGACTCGCCGCGCGTAATCGGGTTCGGGTAGACCGCGTGCGTTCGTTCCGGCGCGCGACGCAGCTGCCGTGCTGGCCTACTTGAATAGGAGTAACTTGTAGCGTCGCCAAATGTGACCTCATTAACCACCGACTGGCTTGCATGATTGAATTTCGATGAAACTGTGGTCCCAAAGATCTTGGCCGAAACAAGGCCCATGCCGCAAAGCAGTGCCGTTCCCGTCAAGATCGCGATGCCTGTATTTTTCTTTTCCATGAGTTCCTCCGTTTTGAGTGAACCCAGATTCCCTTGCCGGCATGAACCTCGCGGCCGCGCGATGTGAAAAGATTGTGAATTCAAAAAAAGAAAAGCGCCGGTCATCAGACCGGCGCTTTTTCAATGGTTGCGAAGCAGGGAGGGTGCCCCACAACCGCATCTAAGATGCAATGTGGATGGATAAAGATGCACGTTAGATAACCCGTCGAGCCTTTTTGATGAGGCCCAAGAACTCCTTGCGATCCTCGCGATTTCCAGCGGATGCTTTTGCGATTTCTTCGACGAGATCCAACGAAATGTTTTTGGCGTACGGCGATTCACGAAGAATCTCGGCAAATGCAGCGACCGCGGCAGCAAACTGGAAGTCCTTGGAGGCGTCGGCGACGCGGGCTCGGACGTCGGCGTCGGTCAATTCAAAGGCTTGCTCGGTCGCCTTGTAGCCATCAGGCTGTTTGTGGCGCACGCGAACCGTCGCGAGTTTGCGCTTCGCGCCTTTTTTCATTTTGATTTCGTAGAGCGCGGTCACCGTGTGACCCGCTCCAATTTCGCCCGCGTCGACCTTGTCGTCACGGAAATCCTTGTCGGCGATGTCACGATTTTCGTAACCAATCAGGCGGTATTCTGGCACAACCTCGGGGTCGAATTCGACCTGAATTTTGACGTCCTTCGCGATGACCTGAAGCGTTCCATCGACCTGTTCACCGAAGACACGAAGCGCTTCTTTTCGCGAATCGACGTAGTAGTAATTGCCGTTACCTTTGTTCGCCAACTGCTCCATCATGGTGTCTTTGTAGTTCCCCATGCCCAGGCCAATGGTCGACAACGTGACACCTTCTTCGACGTATTTTTGGATGTTGGCGATGATGTCCTGATGAGACATCGGGCCGATGTTCGCATCGCCGTCGGACAGCACGATCACCCGGTTAACGTGGTCTTTTTGGTAATTGGTCAGGGCCAATTTGTAGGCGAGCTCCATGCCCGAGTTCATGCCCGTGCCGCCACCCGACTGGAGGTTGTCGATGGCTTGCATGATTTCGGATTTTCGCTCCACGCCGGTGGGAGGCAGGATCTCGGCGACACGACCGGCGTAGGTCGCCAACGCGACGGTATCGCCTTCACGTAGGCTGTTCGTCAGGATCTTCAAGGACTCTTGGGCGAGCGGCAGTTTGTCTTGGTCGCTCATGGAGCCAGACACATCGACGAGGAAGGTCAGGTGAATGGGTTTGCGCTCCGCGGACGAAATGCGTTTGCCCTGCACCCCAATTCGCAGCAAGTAGGTGTCATTTTTCGCGGTAAACGGGCTCGACGCGGCTTCCATATGCACGCCAAACGCGCCACGGTCGGGCGATGGGTAATCGTACCCAAAAAAGTTCACGAATTCTTCGACCCGCACACCAGCCTTGTTTGGACGCTGGCCTTCGTTGAGCTTGCGACGTGCGATGGTGTAAGCGCCGGTGTCCACATCGATCGAGAACGTCGAGAACCGATCTTCCGATGTCTTGGTCGCCTTATTCACCCCGTAGTCTGTGTACTCTTCGCCAGTCTGTGCTTCGGGCTCGGGAGCATCGCTGGGCGCAGACTTCGCGGGGACTGCCGCACCGTCCTGACGTGTGCTCACGTCTCTTGATTTCTCGGCGTCGTCCCGCGATTCGCGTTTGGCCATGGGCGCCGGCGCAGCCGGCATCATTTCCTCGGCCTCGCGATAGTCCTCGGTGGTCGTTACGGACGAGGTCGCGGCAACAGCACCTTGCCCTTCGGGCCTCGCGCTTTCGGCAGCTTGGTCAGCGGCGCAGCTTGCGGTCAGGAGGAGTGCGGCGACAGCGGTTTTCTTTGAAACAAACATGGGAGTCTCCATCGTGGTGTTGATGGAGAGTAGGTACGCATCACCGCATGGTTGGATCTAAGAACCGCAAAAAAAAGTTCGATCAGAGGTTGGATTGGAAGAACGCAAGCGTCTTCTTCCACGCGTCCTGCGCGGCTTCCTCGGAGTAGTTATTGCCCGAGGGGTTCGCGAAAGCGTGGTCTACACCGGGGTAAATTTTGATCTCAGCGTTCGCGCCGAGGTCGACGAGTGCCGATTCAAATTCTTTGACGCCAGCAACGGGGATGCCCTTGTCTTCGGCGGCGAACAAGCCAAGGATCGGCATCTTCAGCGCGGCGAGCTTGGTTTTGTCGGTCTCAACGCGGCCGTAGTAAATGACCATCGCATTGATCTTGTCCGGGGCGATCAGGCCCGTCTGAAGGGACCAGCCGCCGCCGAAGCACCAACCGATGACACCGATCTTTGTCGCGCCCTTGCTCTCGAGGAACGCGATGCTCTGTTTGAGGTTGTCCTGAATCAACTCTGGCTTTGCCATGGCCGCCTGCATCGTCTTCATCGCGTCGTCAGGCGTGGTGGCGCTTGTGCCGCGGTACAAATCGACTGCCAACACGTTGTAGCCCTGAGCGGCGAGCTTGTCGGCCATCGCCTTGATGTTGTCGTTGAGGCCCCACCACTCGTGGATCATGATCACCGACGGCGCGTCGGCCTTATCGGTTGGGGTGACATAGTACCCCGACACGTCGGTGCCATCGACCGTGGCGTATTTGACATCCGCCCCTGTGACATTCGCGGGCTTTTCGCCCTCGCTCATGGGGTTGGCGACGGGCGCGTCATGGTTGTGCTCCTGGCCATCGCTTCGACGTATTGCTTGTCCGTCTGTGTGTTGGATGAGCTGCCGCCGCACGCGACGAGCATCGAGACCAGAACGATTGAGATTGCGAGTTTCATGGTTTTCTCCGTGTCCATTAAAAGTTGGTCAAGGGATGCACCGGTCTCCAAAATGATGCAATTCCGTTGTCACGAGCGACCAAGTTATCGGTTGCCGATTGGTTGCGGTGGGTGCGATAATTGGGGTGTTCCTCAAAACGTGAGCGTCCATGCTGTCACTTGATGGTTCGCCTTGGGATTTGACACGCGCGATCATCGGGGGCGAGTCCGCCATCGATGTCCCGCGACTGTTGCTGCGCAGTGTTTCTGACGCCGAGCAGTTTTTGGATTGTTACGGGTTCGACTGGTCGCGACCTTCGCACCGGCTGGAGGTCGAGAGTTTTCGACGCCAGTCGATCGCGTTTATCGAGGAATCGCTCATCGACGAGATTGCGCTCGAAATCCCTAACGAGATTCGCGAGTGCACCGACGTTCGCCAACTTCTGTTGTGGGCGTCAGAGCCCTCGGGAGCGCGCCAGTCGTGGGCCTGTTCGACCCTTCGTGTGATGCACACCGTGGCGCACGCCCACTCGTATTTCAACGACCGTTATGCGGACACGATTCGCCAGCAGGTTTTAAAGCGGTTCGAACCCCATCTCACGCTCGATGAGACCGGGCTGTCGCTGGGAGGAGACCTCGGAATTCCGCTCGTGGACTTCGAGGTCAAACCGTCCAAACCGCTAAGTTCCGTGGTCGTGAAACTGTTGCACAAGGCCGAGAACGTCGCGGCCGACATCTTCGACCGCATCGGCGTTCGTTTCATCACTCGCGAACGCTTCGACGCCCTGATGGTCGTCAAATACCTGCGCACGAACAACGTCGTGATGTTCGCGAACATCAAGCCAAGTCGGTCTCGCAACACGCTGCTCGACCTCGATTGGGCGCTCAAAGAGATCGACCGAACCGAGAGCCTCGTGGCGCTCGGGGTCATCACACCCGAAGAACAGATCACGCGCCTTCGTGAGGCCGCACGTGGACGGCCGTTCCCTGGCCCCGCGGAGCCTTCGTACAACCCGTTTAGCGCGGTCGCTTACCACTCGATTCAATTCACATGCCGGCAGCTCATCCGCATTCCAAGCCAAGATGGGGGCGAAGAGATACAGTTTTTCTTCCCGTACGAAATCCAGATCTTGGACGAAAACAGCTACCAGCAAAGCCGCGAGGGTTTGGCGGGCCACGAAATGTACAAGGCGCGCCAGAAGGATGCGGTGATGCGCCGTGTGCTCGGGCCCCTTCTCGACTTTTAGGGATCGAGTCGTTCGAGCCGCAGGCGATGTTCGTCGTCGAACAAACGTCGCGCCGAAACAATCGCCGACGCCACGGTCCCGACCGCAACCGTCGCCGCGATCATGAACAGGATCAAAATCTGATAGCGGGCCGCGATTTCAGGGTCCGTACCGCCTAGGAGCTGACCCGTCATCATGCCGGGGATGCTCACAATTCCAACGACATTCATCATGTTGAGGGTGGGCATCATGGCCAGCCGAACGGCCTCGGCGACAGCGGGCTGGCACGCCTCCCACCAAGTCGCCCCGAACGCGAGCCGCCCTTCGATGCGGCTGCGGCCTTCGTCGAGCTCACGCAGCGTGGCATCCAGCCCAATCGTGATGCCGTTGAGCACATTGCCAAGCAACATCCCGAGCAACGGGATGAAGTAGCGCGGCGTCCACCACGGGTCGACGCCGACGAGCACAGCGGTGCCGAACAACGACGTGACGGAGGTGGCCAGCGCGAGCGTCACAAACATATCCCACCAAGCCCCTTTGTACGTCCGTTTGGAACGGCGCACGGACTCTCGAGCTGCCACGATCACCATGACCAGCGCAATGCCGAGCACAAATCCCCAGTGCTTGAAGTGAAACACCGGCACGAGCAGGTACCCGAGCAAGATCAGCTGAATGACGGCGCGAACCGCGCCCACCAAGATCTTTTTCTCCATCCCAAGGCGCAGCCAGAACGACACGACGGCATTGGCGATGATCAACGCGGCCGCTCCGGCGACGCTCCACGGGCCGATGTGGATGATCTCATCCATGGTGGACCCCGTACGGCTCAAGTTCCAGCACGCGTGTGGCCACGCGCTGCGCTTGTGCGACGTCGTGCGTCACCCAGATCGCGCTGACACCCTCAAGGCGCTCTTCGACGAGGTCCCGTGTGGCCGAATCCAAGGCCGACGTCGGCTCGTCAAGCAACAACAGCCGAGGGCGCGTCGACAACGCCAGCGCGAGCGCGGCACGTTGAGCCTCGCCGCCGGACAAGGTCGACCAAGGTTTGTGCCACAGATCGTCGACCTTCCACGACCGCGTGATCTCGTGCACCGACACATGTTCGGCCCCGGCCTGTGCCGCAAATCGCGCAATCGTTTGTTCCAAGTCCGCCGGGCTTCCCGGATACGTGGGAGGCGTCTGGGGACAATACACAATGTCGCGTCGCCACCGCGTGATGCCGGTCTGGACCGCCGTCTTTCCATCAAAAGTAATGGTGCCGTCGTAGGGGACCAAGTGCGCGATGCATCGCAAGATCTGCGACTTCCCGAACCCCGACGGGGCCGACAGCGCGAGGCTCTCCCCATCGGCGAGCGCGAAACTCAGGCCGTGAAACAACGTCCTGCCACCCACGTCCCGTTTTAATGCCTCAACACACAACATGGTTTTCACCGCGAGGTTCAACTGGCACGGTAGAGTGCGCTCAATCTTGCGACAAAACGAGGATGAATTTGCAGGTCAAAAGTTCTGTAATTCGTGGGGTTCTTTGCTCCCTAACCGCATCAGCCGTTGGGTGCTCGGCGCCAACTCCAACGCGCGAACCGCTCACCCGCGCGCCGACCGCCCCCAGCTACGCGTGCGTTGATCGCGCGTGGCATCTGGATTGGAGCGACGAGGACAGCTGCACCACGTGTGTTGAAAGCGTTGGACGATGCGTTCAGGGCAAGGGGCTCGATTTCTGCCGTGCCGAATGCGACGCGTGTCTGGGGGAAGACGTGTGCCAAGTGCCCTCGAACATCGAATGGGCACAGACCTCGTTGGACAGCTCTCGTGCAAAGCCTGGACGCGTCCACGCGTTTATCCGAGCGGATCTCAACCAAGTCCCGACCTCTTGATCGACTACAACGATGCCGGTTACATCCGAGTGCCAACCGACAAGTCCGTGCGTCTCATCGGCCCGAAAGGTGACAGTTGGACGCTGCCGCCGCCCGAGGCGGAGTGCCAGCGCGGTCAGCTGGCACAGACCACGGTTTATCGGAATTGTCCCAACCGCATCGAACGCTACGATCTGCAGTCAGGATTTCGTTTTCCTGACATCGCTCTGCCCACGCCTGTCGACCTAAAAACCGCCACGATCGAGGTCGACCCAGTTGGCGCCACGTACCTGATTTCCCGACCCGATCGGGCCCAAATTTTTAAAGCCGACGGCACGTTGCTCGTCGCCCACGACAATCCAGATGCCACGCTCCGTGTGGGTGCGACGTGGGCCGACCATGTCGTCTTGAAGGGCAAAACGGTGACGTTTTTCAACGGGGACAAGGTGTCGGAGACGATCGATTCCCAGTCTGGCGGCTTCGCCATCCCTGGATCCACGGCACGTTTGTGGCCGATTCTTCGAGTCCAAAGACCGTTTTTGATGCGGTGTCTCGACGGTGGTTTTTATGCCCGAACCGCCCACAGTTCTCGTCGCAAGCCGTGCTCAGTTTTGGGGATTCGATCACGCAGGTTTTCCCCACAGAACAAGTGCTTTCCTACCTGCCCGCGCCGCCGCACTGGGCCACCCGGGAAACCGACTGGATGAACTACCCCGAACTTAGTCAGTTTCGCATGATCGACGAACAGCTTCGGGCCACGGTCGTGGTGCCGGGATCGATGGGCTCGAGCTGGATTACTCCGGAGGTCAGCGTCGGCAAGACCGAGCTGAAATCGGTCGCACACCGCCACGGCGACATGACGTGGACCGCACCGGTCGAAGGCGAAAACGCGATTTGGGTCGCGTCGTCTGATGGGCTCGTCAAACGCTGGGATTTTGACACCGGCAGGGGCGAGTCACATGACATCCCCTACGAGTTTGCGATCGGAGGCGCTCATGCGACACGCGACGGTGGGCTCGTGTTGAAGTCGAGGTTCTGGAATGCCGACGAGAAGAAGTTTGAGACCGGTGAACGCGTCATGGTCTGGCACCCTACCCGACCGCCGGTCACGGTGACGATCTCCGGATTGAGCATCCGCGACGCGGCGCTCGCGAACCCCTCAACTCTCGTGGTCGTCGGAGAGGCATCGACGGTCTGGTGGGACCTCACCAAGGGCCAGGTCGTCCATCAAGAAAGTGGCCGCGGCCACCTGAGCGAAAATGGTCAGTCCATCGCCTTTTTTGACGCCGTTACGACCTTTCGTCGGACAGTCGGGCCAGCCCGCTTCATGCGGACAAACGATCCCACACGCGTTCACACCATCAAGAGTGTGCTCTCGTGCGCGTTTTCGCCCGACGGTAGCCTCTTCGTTTGCGGGGAACCTCAGAAAGAGGAGTACAAGTTTTGGCGACGCGTCTACGCGGTGGAGGACGGAGCACAGCTAGGTGAACTGTCCATGAACGGCTCGGGTGCGTTCGCTCACGTCTCGCCGGAGGGTGACGCCGACCTGGTCGGCGATTACGCGATGCTTCGCTACCTCTGGACGACAACGACGGGTGGAACCACGGGCCTGCCAGAGGACGATTTTTACCTCGGTTTTTCGAGCGACGGACGCGTCATCACCGTGCGCGGTGAATTTATCGCGCTGGAGCCGTATTAGACCGGAATTCATAGTCGAACTTCGGGAGTTCACCCGAAACCACGATCGTGTAGTTCCCATCGGGCAGTGCCCGGTGCTCATGAAACGTGTTCCGCACGTATCCATCGCCTGCGCGGCCCTCAATCTTGTCGTAGGTGCCGGGGGTATCAAGGTCGACCCGAATCGGGTCACTCGTAGCGCCGGGAGCAATGTCCCCAACCCGTGTGCTGCGGCGAAAATCGCCACCCAAAAACACGCGTTCAAACGGGAGATTGGTTCGGTTTTCGATCGTCACTTCGGCGGGGCGATGATTCCCGGAAAAGCTCGCACCCAACCCAGTCGCGAGCAGCAACGTAGCGCCCCCAAGCGCCGCTGGAGCCGCCATCCAACGCTTCCACAACACCGTCAGCGCCAAAAACAGCCCCGTCGCGGCACCGACGAGCGAGACGCACGGGATGACCAGCAGGGTGAAGTAGGCCTGCGCTTCTCGGCCGTCCGCAAAGAACTGGGCGATGCCGTAGTTGGCATACACGCCCACCATCAGACCGAGGATCCCCCCAACACATGCCGACGCGAGCGCGGCAATAATCACGACGATGGGTTTTCGTTTCATGAGCTTTCGCCGGGCTTGGAAGTCGAGGCAACGCCCCCATCATGAGGGCAACCCCGACATCTGCCAAGCCTGCGCATCTGGGCGCCCACATGCTGCCCGAGACCATTGCTTCCGTGCGTGGCAACGCCTAGTATGCGCCGCTTGACGAACCACATCGGAGTGACAATGAGTTTTTCGAAGATAGCGCTGCTGCTGGCAGCCACCGTTATGTTTGGCGCCTGCGCGCAAGAGGTCGGCGACATTGATCGCACGCAGCCCAACCGAACGCTCAAGTCAGACCTCGATGGTGAGTGGTTCGTCGCACAGACTGTGGTCGACGTGCCCACGACGAACTACTGGACGTTTATCGGCGACACATCGGCGATGGAACGCATCCGCTGGAAGATCGAAGAAGACTACGTCGTCGCGTTCCGTGCCTACGCAAAAATCGAAGGTTCTGAGGCCGGCGAAAACGCAGCCGACTACGTGGAAAGCCCCATCGCTGCCTACCCGATCCTGAGTCACTTCGATGTTCAGCGTTCGTACAATGCCTCGACCGGTGAGCAATCCAACGTCATCGACGAGAACAGCTCCGATCGTCCTTGGTACGAGCGCAAGTACATGCGCGTGGACTGGTCGAACAACCTCATCACCAATTTCGACTTTCTGTCGACAAATCTGGGTTACACCGATTTCCAGTACTTCGTCAGCGAGGACCGCAGCGACGCAGACTCACTCGTCGAAGGCCGCAACGCAGACGGCTCCCTCGACTATTTCGACTTCACGTCAAACATGTTGGTCGAGCCTGATTTTTGGGGCTGCGTGTATTCGTGGTGGGGTTACTCCGCCGAAGATTGCACGAGCGCAAACATCAAGCTGCGCACGTCGTTCCTCAAGGCTGCTACCGACCGTGAATACGAGCCGGTTCAGTACGAAGACCGCTTGATGTCGAAGTTTGGATACTTCCGCACCGAGCGCTACGCGTATGACGAATGGCGCGGCATCCGCCAGACGAACCGCAAGTTCTTGGCCAACCGATACAACATTTGGGACAAGGTGTGGCAGCGCGACGCCGAAGGCAACATCGCGACCGACGACGAAGGCCGTCCGTTGGTCATCCCCGTCGCCGACCGCACAGCAAAGCCCATCGTCTATTATGTGGGCCAGGAGATGCCCGAAGACCTGTTCGCGGCATCGCAGGCGACCGCCGACAGCTGGGACGTTGCGTACCGTGAGGCCGTCGCCGCCGCCAAGGGAATCTCGGCCGCGGACGTGCCACGCATGTTCATCCTTTGCCACAACCCGGTCATCGCCGACGACGCGCCCGAGTGCGGCGAAGAGGGCTTGGCCCCGCGTACCGGCGATATTCGCTACAATCAGATGTATTGGGTTGACCAGTTCACCCAAGCTGGATTGCTGGGTTACGGGCCATCGGGTGCGGACCCGCTGACGGGTGAGATCGTCTTTGGCAACGCGTACGTTTACGGGGCCGAGGTGGAAACCTATGCGCAGTATTCCGCGGATTTGGTCCGGTTGATCAACGGCGACCTGACCGAAACCGACCTTCAAGACTCACAGTACATCTCGGACGAGCTCAAACGGCGTTTGGTCACCGACCCTGCACGCCCCAAAGCACGATTGGGCGCTCTAAAGAACGTGTCGGTTGACCGAAACGTCATGAAGATGCAGCCCAAGAAGGCCGCCAAAATGCGTGCCCTCAAGACCCGCGGCCTCGAGAAAGCCGGTTTCGATCGTGACGCGATGGTACGTCAGAAGATGCGCGAGGCCGGCTTTGACGCGTTGTTAACCAACGACGAGATCACCGTCGGAAAGTCGCGCGGACTTGCGGGACCAAGCCAGCCCGCAACCGATGACGCCGTCAAAGAGCAGATCCGCCCAAGCAACTGGGCGACGGGCAAGCAGATGCGCCTGCGCAAGCACCGCATGATGGAGGCCGCGCGCCGCAATCTCTATCTGTCGGCCTTTGCCGACGACGCCATCTTGGGTTTTGCGCTTGAAAACAAAGACGAGACCCCCGAAGTCGTGCGCATGAAGGTGCGTGAGGCCGTTTACAAAGCCGTCATGGAACACGAGGTCGGCCACACGCTTGGCCTTCGCCACAACTTCCAAGGCTCCTACGACTCGCTCAACTACCCCGACAACTACTGGGAGCTGCGCAAAGAAAACCTCATCAATTCGTCCAATCTCGATGACCTCTACGCGATGGCCGAACCCACGCAGGCCCAGAAAGAAGGCAAGATGTCGCAGTTTCAGTACTCGTCGATCATGGACTACGGCATGCGCTTTAACAGCGACATCCAAGGCATCGGCAAGTACGACATCGCGGCCATCGTGTTCGGCTACTCGGCAGGTACCTACGACGAAGCCAAGGGCGTTGAGCCTGGATACGTGCACGTCTACACCCAGCCGGGCAACGCCAAGACACTGCTGAAGCGCTACGAAGACCCGGATTCGCTCGCGTTCCCGACCTTGCTTGAGGAGTACCACTACACGAGCGTCGCCCAGACGTTCACGAACCTCGAAGACATGCGTCTTCGTCAGTGGCGACGCTACAACGATGTCAAGGCCTCACGCGCCACCGACAGCGCCAACGCCCCGGTCGAGGTCCACTACATGTTCTGCTCGGACGAATGGGTGGGCGCGTTGATGAGCTGCGACGTGTGGGATTCGGGCGCTGACCCGTTCGAGATCGTGCACAACGTCATCGACATGTACAAAAACTACTACCCGCTGCACCACTACCGGCGTGACCGTCCGTTCTTCTGGTCAGAAGACGTCCTGTACTCGATGTACTCACGGTATTTCACGCCGCTGACGCAGATCTACCAGAACTGGGTGTTCTCGTACTTCTACGGCACCGACGACGCGCGCATGGACAACTACTACATCTTCGCGGCCACTGCGGCGTTCAACCAGTTGGCAGAGGTCATGGTCACCCCACAGATCGGTGGCTACGAGAAAGACGCCAACGACGTTTGGCGGCTGGTCGACTACACGCCAAGCGCGAACTACGACCTCTCGGTGGGCTACGATTCAGGCCGCAACCTGTACACCGAATACGAGTACGACAGCGGCTACTACTACTTCGATCGCGTCAGCGAAGTCGGGCACTTCTGGGACTTCCTCGCGGCCTCGTTCGCTCTGACTGACTACGAAACGACACGCCTTGGGGTCGACGATTCGGCCGACGAATTGACCTACTCCATCCCGTGGTACCTGTTCTTCGAGTTTGAGCTGACCGACCTCTTCAACGCCATCTACACGCAGGACACTCGCTTCTTCGGCCCGCGAAACGTCGACGGTCAGGTCGTGATCCCACGCTTGTCACCGCTGCTCGCCGACGACGGCAACGGCGGAGATTTGTACTTCGACCCCGCCACCGGCGAAGAAGTGCCCGCAGCGATGGAAGGTGAGCCCATCGACCTCGATTCGTCGTTCACGCAACAGTTGTATGTAGGCATGTACGGCATGGCGTTTTTCACGTCGAACTACTCGCTGAACTTCCCCTCGACCAGATGAAGGTCTTCCGCATGGGTGCTGGCGAACAGGTCCAAGCCGGGCCTGACTACGAAGTGCTGACGTTCACCGACCCGACAACCGGCATCGAATACGGCGCGCTAAATCCCATCGGCGAGGAACCCTACGCGGGCGGAGCGATGCTCGTGTCTCTGGGCGCCAAATACGCGGACGAATATGCGAACGCCGCCGATGAAGACGCGCAGACCGATGCGTACTACAACATGGTCGACATCGTGGACCTGATTAACCTGTCACGTTCGATGTACACGTATTTCGGAACGAGCTTCTGATGAGCGACCTGCGCGACAGCATCGACCAATGGTTCATCGACTCGTTTGACCCCAAGCTGTGGGAAGCCATCCGCACGATGGACGCGGGTCAAAATGAACACGGTTACGACCCATTTGGGTTTCATCCCGACTACCTCAAGTACGTGGGGCCGTTCGCGCAGTTTTTCTACAACCATTACTTCCGCACCGAAGTTCACAACATCGACCGCGTCCCCGACAAGGGCCGCGTGATTTTGATCGCGAACCACAGTGGGCAGATCGCGATCGACGGGATGATTCTTGGCAGCGCGATGTTGTTTGACCACTCTCCGCCGCGCATGGTCCGTAGCATGGTCGAGCATTGGGTCCCCACGATTCCGTTTGTGTCGACGTTCATGGCGCGGGCAGGCCAAGTCGTGGGGACACGCGAAAACGCGCGACTCATCCTCGACCGCGAAGGCTGCTTGGTGGCGTTTCCCGAAGGGGTGCGTGGCATCTCCAAAACCTTCGATCGCGCCTACCAGCTTGTCGATTTTGGCCTTGGTTTCATGCGGCTCGCGCTCGAGACCAACACCCCCATTGTTCCGGTGGGGATCGTGGGCGGCGAGGAACAGATGCCAAGCATCTACAACCTCAAGTCAGCGGCAAAACTCCTAGGGCTGCCGGCGTTCCCGATCACACCGGCCATGTTGTTGCTTGGCCCGCTTGGCGCACTTCCCATGCCGGTGAAATATCACCTGCATTTTGGCGAACCCATGACCTTTGAGGGCAAGTTTGACGACGAGGATCGTGTCATCCAAGCCAAGGTCGATGTCGTCAAATCTGCCATCACCGATCTGCTTCAGGAAGGGCTGAAGGAGCGCAAGGGGGTGTTCTTTTGAATCGTCGCCGCCAACGCAAAGAACGTGTGGTCATCACGGGAATTGCCGGCCGTCTGGGTCGTGCGCTCGCCCGTAAGCTGCATCGCACCCACGAGGTCATCGGAATCGACCGCCGCGCGATCGAGCACATGCCCAAGGACGTGTCGGTTGAGCGCGCGGACATCCGACGGCGGCGCTTCGAAGACGTGTTCCGGCGCGAGCAAATCGATGCGGTGGTGCACCTCAACATCATGCACAATCCCCGGCAAGACTCGTCGCTGCACCACGACTTTAACCTCGTTGGCACCAAGAAAGTCTTTGAACTTTGCGCTGAGCACCAAGTCCCCAAGGTCGTCGTGCTCTCGAGCGCAAACGTGTACGGGCCCGACCCCAAAAACCCACAGTTCTTGAACGAAGACGCACCGTTGCTCGCTGGCACCAACTTTGGAGCCATTCGCGACCTGATCGCGCTCGACATGTTCTGCAACACCTTCTTCTGGCGACATCCGGAGATCGAAACCGTCATCCTCCGCCCGGTCCACATCGTCGGACAGGTCGACAACGCGCCATCGCGCTACCTGCGTTTGGAGCGGCCTGTCACGCTGATGGGGTTTGACCCGATGGTGCAGGTCATCCATGTCGACGATGTTGTGTCGGCCATCATTCGGGCGCTAACGCCCGGGGTTCGCGGTGTGTATAACGTCGCTGGACCTTCGCCCGTGCCGCTGTCGCTGCTGCTCGACAAGCTCAACCGTCGGCCTAGACCCGTCCCCCAGGCCGTCCTGAAAGCGATGTTAAAGATGGGTTGGTCGCTCAAGCTCAGCGATTGGCCGTGGCCAGAACTCGACCACATCAAGTACGTCTGCATGGTGGACGACTCGGCTGCACGCAGTCAGCTCGGATTTGAACCCACACGCACCATCGACGACATCGTCTACGACATTCAGCACCGCTCCCTGTGAGCCAAATCTCCCAACAGGCACTCTCATGAAACTCGACGAATTCAAAATCATCGTACCGGCGCAGCCAGCGGGCTTGGGCTGTGTTTCGCAGAACAACTGGCCGAGGCCGGCGCCCACGTGATGGCGTGCGACCAACGCCGAAGCGCTCGCCGAGTTGGACGCGCGGACTGGCGACAACCGAAGACCCATGTCGCCAATGTCGCGGATGAACACGCGGTCATCGGCCTCGTCAACGCCACTGTTCAAGCGTTTGGGTCGGTCAACGGCCTCATCAACAACGCCGGCATTTTCCGCGACGGGTTGCTCGTCAGCAAAGACAAGGACACCGGCGAGATCAAAAAGATGTCGCTTCGCAACTGGCAGCAGGTCATCGACGTCGACCTCACGGGGCCGTTTTTGTGCACGCGCGAAGTCGCCGCACAAATCGTTGAGCACGGCGGACCTGGTGTGATCGTCAACATCAGTTCGGTCTCTCGCCACGGAAACCGCGGTCAGTCCAACTACTCGGCCGCCAAAGCTGGCCTAATCGCCGACACCAAGCTTTGGGGCGAAGAGCTTCGCGTTATGGGATCCGCGTAAGCGCCGTCGCGCCAGGATTTGTACAAACCCCCATCCTTGAAGCCATGCGACCGGAAGTCCTAGACAAGCTGCTTGGTGGTGTACCGTTGCGACGTGCAGGTAAGCCTTTCGAGATCTGGCAGGCGGTGCGTTTCATCTTGGAATGCGACTATTTCACCGGGCGCTGCATCGACGTCGATGGCGGCATCACCCTGTGAGCCGTTTTGCGTAAACCGAGCCGACAGCTCTTGGCGGGATTTGGATTGGCGGGCCTCGCGGCCTTGGTCGCGATGCTTGTGCCCATCGAGGCCACGCACAAGGTCCAAGACTTCATGGGGTCCAAGAGCGATCGAACGCCATTTGTCGACGCGACGGCCGCTTTGGACGCAGCGCTTGCCCAAGGCTTCGATGTCGCCGCCGATGAAGCGCAGATCAAACGATCGTTTGGTGCGTTGGCGGTTCGGCGGCTGGCAACCGAAGGTCGGTTGGCGTCCGACGACATCCCAAAACTGCTCGATGTCATCGCGGACTACCAAACCCGCATCGAGGCAGAGCCCACGCCCGAACAGCGTCAGGCCGTCAGGGCCGCGCGCAACAAAGCGCTCGTTGGTGCGCTCCCGCGTTTCACCGCTGCACAGATCGACACCGCGCTCGGCGGTCTAGAAACGCAGATCGACCGCGTGTCGCCGTGGTTCGAGGGCGGCGAAGCTCAGTGTCAATCGTGTCACATGAGCGCAGCGCCGCTGCGCGGGCCCATCGACACCGTCGGGATTTGGCCCCACTACCCACCCGACGTGTTTTCGAACGGGTTTCCGGTGCTCACCGATACACTCGAGATGCGCACCAGCCAACCCAACGCGACCTGCCTTGGTTGCCATGTGGCGCATGGCCAGCCCGACTTTTTGACGTCGATCGCCGATCGCCAAGAGAACATGGGCATGTGGGTCCACGCCTATCGGATCGAGGATCTCATCTACGTGCAGGTCAAGGTCCAGAATCGCCACGCCGCTCACTACGTGCCAGGTGGATACCTCGATCACGCCTACGCCGTGGTGGTGGACGCTTACGCCGGCAAGGAACCAGGTGGCGAACGGTTGCCGTTCTGGGGCGGCCACACGTTGCCCGACGAACTGGCCGCGGACCCCAATCAGTCCGGGTATTGGATGGGTCGTCGGACCGTGGACAAAGCCGGCAACCCGACCACCGCCAGCGAGGCCATCACAGTGGCAGACGATACTCGACTGGAGGCCGGACGTTTCGTGGACCTCACATTTCTGTATGTGATCCCCAAAGATGTTTACGTGCCGTACTCGGTGGTGGCCCGGCTCGTCTATCTGCCCAATGGATTGACGATGGACGGCGCAAAAGACGTCGAGGTTCGGATCCGCAAGAGCGAGTAGCGCTCAGCGCTGCAAGGTGACCAGAAACAACAAACGCTTGGCGAATTCGCCCGCTTCTGGTGCCTCGACTTGACCTTCCAATTCACTTGGAAGCACTTTCCGATTGAGCTCCGCCCAGCCTTCGAACCAATCGGGTGTCTCGGACTCCAAATCCATCTGAGTCCGGTCCCAGCCACAAATTCCCGTCGTGTCAGAACAGTACGATGGAAGGCAACCATCCAAAATGATCTTGGGTCGGTCGCCCCTTGAGGCCACCAACGACGATTCCCACGCGTTTTGGCACGCAGGCTCACGCCAAAGCAGTCGGCACGCCATGACGGTGTCGTGGGTCTCGCTCTTACGCATCGCGTCCAGGCATCCATCCAGACGCTGTTTGGCGGTCGCCGCGACCGGCGCGTTCTCCTCGGGAGTGGGGCTTGACGACGCGCAAGACGCTGCGAGCACTAAACTCGCGGCATAATGGCGAGCGTGCATGGCATCTCCGTCAGACAACGTTGCGCGGTGCTTCCAAGCACGTGCTGCATCAGCTCGGACTCACCAGAATGTCCCACCACAAGCAATCCTGCGTGCCGGGTCTTTACGGCCGCGGCCAACGCCGTCACCGGCAGCTCCACACTGATCTCGGTCGTCAAACCGTCGGGGCAGTGTCCCGAGTCGCTCGGTCAGCGTGCTCATCATGGACTGAGACCAGCTCAGCGCCGATGCCTGGAGCGATTCGACCGGCACGTCGGCGCCGTCAAAGACCAGCACCGGGGGCGCCGGGTTGGCATGCACAATGTGCAACGGCGAATGCAGCATCTGAGCTAGTCCCACGGCCGCATCTACCGCGTAGTCCGCCATGGGGCTGAAGTCCGTGCCCACGACAACCGTCTTGTTGGGCTCGAATGACTCGTGGTCGGGATGGACCACAATCAGTGGGCAAACCGGATTCGCAGCGACCCGAGCCACTGTCGAGCCCAAAAAGAGACGCTGCAGCGCGCCCTTGCCGGTGCTCGACATGACCAACAACGCCGTCTTGGGATTTGCGCCGGCGATCGCCCCGATCTGTGTGGCCGGGCTGCCCATTCGGATGTCCACAAAATCGGGCTCGTCGCCGGTCGCGTCCTTGTACCAAGCGCGGATGTTTTCCTTGGCCTTCTCAACGTGCTGATGGTCTTCAAACGTGTCCATCGCGCTCGTAAACCAATTCGCAACGCTGACCTCAACCACATGCGCGACGGTGACCGTCGCTCCGAGCGTTCCTTTGACGTTCTGAGCCCAACGGGCGGCCGAAGCCGAGGCTTCTGAAAGGTCGGTCGCTACATAGATATCGGTGATGTTCATGGTCATCTCGGGGTGTCAGACGCCCCGATAGTCGGCGTTTTGTGTGAAAACTGCAACCTCCAGACGTCTCGCCGACGGTCTATCCATCGCGGCGGCGGCGGCAGGTCACGCCCAGGCCGAGCAGCACGAACACGACCCAGTGGACATCTCCCCCGGCCTTGACGGATCCGCAGCCGGCGTCGTCATCGCGGCGTGGCGGCGGCGAAACCACCAGCTCAGTCGGGTCTTGGTCAGCGCCAGCGTCAGCCATATCCTGCATGCCGGGGCACCTCAGATCGACTTGTGCTGTCTCTGTCGTAAACGTCGGTCCGCTGGGCACCAAGGTCGCGGTCATGTGGATCTCATACACTCCAGGTTTGAGCGCGTCGGGGTGGGTCTTGTCGCCGTCGCAGATCGCGACCAAGTTGCGGAATGGGCCCTGCGGTAGATAACCGCAGTTCGGCTTAATGGGCGACCACGCTCGGTCATTGACGTAAACCTCGTAACGAAAGACGCCTGCGGCCCCATCGACTTTGGTCGAAACGTTAGACGTCACAGCGTTGTAAGGCAGCTCGCACTCACCGGTCGAAACCGGGAGGAACACCTCCTGCTCCAGCACCTCGTCGACGTTCAGCCGGATGGCGATGTTCTCGGGCAAAGCCGGTCCAACCGTGAACTCAGCCAGATTGACCAAGGTACCGGGCAGCATCGACATGTCAAAGATCGGTTCCACGCGGACACGGTATGTTTTGCCTTCGGCCCAGTTCGTGGGGCGGATGACATAACGCTCGTACACGCCTTCAAAGGTGAACTCGACAGGCAATTCGTCGCCATCGACGACCTCGACAACCGTCACCACCCCTTGCGGGTTTGACGATTCCCAGTTCGTTCGCCATTCCAGACCTCTGGCATTGACCGGCATGACGGAGGAAAAGACGAGTTCACTTCGTGTTTCGGGAATGCATGAACACGCCCACGCTCCACTCGAAACCAGACATACGGCCAGCACTGCCGCGGAAATGACAAAAAGCTGTCTCATAGAATTTCCCTGCGTCTGCGTGTGCGCCAACCCATCAAACCCAGCAGCGACAGCAAGGCGAGCCAGGTGGAGGGGGCGCCCACGGTTTGACATCCGCCAGACGAATCCTCGCACTCTGAGGTTGCCGTAGTTGGTTCTGGGCAGCTCAATTCAACGGTTTTGGTGTCGGTCGTCCAAACAAGGTCGGTTCCCGGCAACCTTGCCTCCATGTACACGGTGTGCGTGCCCAGCCCGAGTGGTCCGTCGTTTTGCGGATCTGCACCACAATCCGCCACCAAGCGATCGCGGCCAAGGCCAACCCATGACGTACCAGGCCCAACGGGCACACAGTAGTTTGATTGACGTGCCCACACTTCACCATCGACGTAGGTCGTGTACACGAAGCTTTCGGTAGGAAATGGATAGACGTTCATGTTCATGTCGACACCGACGCCGTCAAACTCGCGAAGACATGCGCTGCCTGCCTCAACCGAGAACACACCTTGGATTTGAGGGTAGACGTTCAAGCCTGCCGAGATCGAGTCGTCCACCGGCGGACCGACCTCGACCCAGACTTCTCGTATACGTTCGGTGGCAATAAAGCCCTTCAATTCATCCCGTTCAGGCACTTCGGCATGGACGCGGTAGGTGTTGCCCTCGGTCCAGTTCGCGGGCTGAATCAGGTACAATCCCGGCAACGTCATTTCGACGGTGAATTCAACGCGGGTGCGAACCTCGCCGTCGACCTGCTCGACCCACACATTGTCCGTCGGCTCCAAACCGACAAAGTCTGTTTCCCACAAAACGCCCAAGGCATTGGCGGGGATTCGGCCATCGTCACTGACCCGGAATTGGCTCGTGCCCGGGCCGCCGCAGGTGCACGCGAGCGCCGGCGCAGAAAACGACCCGATGACAGCGAGGGCTGCGGCAGTCATTCGTATGTTCACGAGTTCCCCCCAGTTCAAGTGCATTGGAAGCGGACGACGAAATGCTAGCGAACGTTGAATCGCGGTTCAACAACCGGCATCCAGCGCATGTGCGCACCCGCGCGACCTGTGTTATCAAGCCGCGTCGAAGCCAGAGGCGTCCATGGAACTCGAAGTTGGCCAGAAATTCGTCCGCGAGAACAACCCCGAACTCGGCGTGGGCATCATCACCGGCATCGAAGGTCGATTTGTCGATGTGCTCTTCCCCGAATCCGGCACCCAGATGCGCCTGACCAAGGAAGCGCCGGGCCTGCGCCTGATCACACTCAACGTCGGCGACGAGGTGGAGTTCCGGGGTGAAGCATCGACGATCACCCACATCTTGGCCGGAGTCGCCACGCTCGAAGATGGCCGCGTCGCAAGCCTCAACGACATCTGGCCGGTCTTCAAACCGCCGTCGATCATCGACCGCCTGCTTACCGGCGAGGTCTCGCCCCACGACGAGGTCGCCAACCGCCTCGACGGTTACAAGTTGCTGAACTATCGACGACGCGGCGCCGTGCCGAGCCTCATGGGCGGACGCGTCGAAATCTTCCCGCATCAGCTCGACACCGCAGCACGCGCCATTGAGGCTGACCGCGTTCGCTGGCTGCTCGCCGACGAGGTGGGTTTGGGGAAAACCGTGGTGGCCTGCATGATCGCGTCGGGCCTAATCCGGATGGGTCGCATCAGCAGCGCCGTGATCTTCGCACCCGAAACCCTGACCGTTCAATGGCTGGGCGAGCTCTACCGCAAGTTCCATCAGGTGTTCGTGCATGTCGACGCTGAGCGCATCGCCGCGGTGCGCACGGATTTCGGCCCGGAGGTCAACCCGTTTGACGTCCACCCCTTTGCCATCGTTTCGTTTGATCTGCTGGCCAAAAACCCACTTCTGGAGGCCGCCCTCAACGAAGCGTTGCCCGAGCTAGTGATCGTCGATGAAGCCCATCGCGGGGTGGATGCGCGCCTTGAAGACATCCTGTTCCCGTTGGTCAAGTCCGCCGAACATGCGCTGATGCTCACGGCGACGCCCTTTCAGCACGACGAAGCCGGCTTCTTTCGACTCGCAGATGCTCTTGAACTGCCGCACGAACAGTCCGAATCGGGCCACGCGTTTTCGAACGTGAGCGCGGTCACGCGCGACGACATCCAGACCCTGGGAACACGCGTTCCGAAGCCCATTCCGCTGGAAGGTGTGGATCTCAAGAGCCATGACCTCGACGAGTCGGACCCGCGTGTGGCGTGGCTCATCGAGCAGGCCAAGGCGTGGAAGGCCGCCGGCGAAAAGGCGTTGGTCTTCGTCAACAACGCCGCACGCGCCAAACGTTTGCAAGAGGTCCTTGAGCGCCACCTGCAGACCCGCGTTTTCATGTTCCACGAACAGATGAAGACGTCGTCACGCGACATCGAGCTCGCGCAATTCCGGATCTCGCAAAACCCGGTTTTGGTCTCGTCGGGGGCGGGCAGCGAAGGCCGAAACTTCCAGTTCTGTCAGCAAATGCTGCACTTTGACCTGCCCGACGACCCAATGGTGTTGGAACAGCGCATCGGTCGACTCGACCGCATTGGCCGCACCGGCGAGATTCCCATCTACTACTTTGTCACGGGCGCCGGCCAGGTCGAGGAGTTCGAGCGGTTGGGCATCTTTGAACGCGCAACCATGAGCGCAAAACACCGCGACGGCTGGTCCTTCCCCGACTCGCATTCACAAGAGAACTCAAGCCGGACGATCGCTCAAATCCCCAGCGATCTCGACGAATTGACCGAAAAATTCTGTGTGGAAGCAGCCGAGAAACTTGGCATGGACATCGTCGAAAAAGACGGCTCCTCTGTGTACTTCGTGGAGTACGGGTCGTCGGTCACTGCGGAAGCCATTCCCGGCATCCACGAGGGCGATCGCTTTTTGGGAACGTTCAACCGTGCCGAGGGTGTGGCCAACGACGTAATCGACTTCTTTGCCAACGGACACGCCCTTGTCGAGGGGTTGCTCGCAGAGCTCGAAGACAGCAAGCGTGGACGTGTGACGGCCGTACGCTTGAACGCGGAGCAACGCCGACGCCTTCAAGGCGTCTACCTGTTGGTCGTCGAGGGAAAAAACGTCTCAAGGACACGTATGCTCGGGCTGCTCGACGCGAGCGGGCTCGCCGCACCACTGTTGCAGCGCGAAGGTGCACGCGTTCAAGAATTGCTGACCCAAGCCGCCGCTTTGCCGTCGAGCCAAGTGTCTCTGATGATGAATCGCTTCAAAGAACATCCAAGGGTGATCGCACTCGACCCCAACGAGTTGCTCTTTGCCGCGCTTATCGTCGCGATGGATTAACCCATCGCATCGTACCGGCGCTGCATCTCTTCGGGACTGACCTTCTCGACCTCGTGTCCAATCAACCAGCGATGTCCAAAAGGACAACGCACAACGCCGCTTCGCTCCCCATAAAATTCGGTCTTCACGGCGCGCTCCAGAGTACCGCCAGCCGCGACAGCCTTCGCCACGACTTCGTCCGCGTCGTCGACATGCAGGTGAATCGTGACCGCCGTCGCACCGATGGTTCGGGCAGACTTGATCCCAAAGTCGAGGAACTCGTCGCTGATCATGAGGGTGTGGCCATCGAGATCGATCTCGGCGTGGCCTATCACGCCGCTCGGATCAACCAGCCGGAACAATTCGCGCCCGCCAAACGCCTCGCAGTAGTAGTCAATCGCAGCT
Source organism: bacterium (assembly GCA_041390025.1). Classification (GTDB taxonomy): domain Bacteria; phylum Myxococcota_A; class Bradymonadia; order Bradymonadales; family Bradymonadaceae; genus JBFFMO01. Next base: position 153,668 of record JAWKQR010000002.1, on the reverse strand, counting down.
TTTGCGTCGTGGACGCACAGGTAAGCAAACACTTCGTGGGTCGCCATGTTCCTCCTCGGGTTGGGTGACGCGATCGATCATGCGTGAAGGCTCATTCGTCGTCTTGAAGAAAATTGACCTTCCAGCTCAAGTGATTCGGAGCGGTCGGCGCAACCGCCAAGTATTGTGTGGGACTGACGCCCACGACACGACCGAACTCCCTCGACATGTGGGCCTGATCGCTAAACCCAACGTCCGCGGCAACCTGCGCCATTGGCGCAGATGCGATGCGATCGAGCACTGCCTGAACGCGCCGGACGCGCGCGTAGACTTTCGGCGAGAGCCCTGTCGCCTCCTTGAAAACCGCGACGAAATGCCGGTGGCTCATGTTGACCTCCGCGGCGACGTGCCTCACGGGAAGCCTCTCCAGTTGTTGGGCGGCGTGTCGCACGCGGCAAAAATGGGCAAAACCACGCAAGCGGCGCAGCAAGGCCGCCTCAACTTCATCCAGCTGAGCGTGGCGAGTTGTGCAACGAGCGAGCCGGTCGACCAAGTCGTCGGCCTCGCGACCCCAAAGATCACGCAGATCGTGATGCGCCGCGGTGAGGTCGCCGACATTTCCGAAGAACGCCTGCGCCGCCCCCGCGTGAAACTGAACGCCAATGGAGTGGGACACGGTCGGCACGAGACGCCCGTACGATTGATCACGAGGCCCACCCACGGTCGCGACAGGGATCTCTTGGGCGCCTCGTGGCGTCAGGATGCTCGGCCGCTGCGGGGCGAATGAAATCACCATGTGTACCGCGCCTGTAGGCAACACGTACTCGGTTGCACAAGACGCGCGGATGCTCTCGTTGACCCAAAGCGTCTGGACAAACGGCACCAATGCGAAACAAGGAGGGCGGCTGAACATGTTGGTACCGTCTCGTTCGGGTCCCTTCGCAAGGCCCATGACTCGGACTTATCATTGCGAAAGCTGGCCATTTGGGCCATAACCTGCGTGTACCTTTTTCCGCGAATTTCATGGCCCCCAAGCAACCCAACCTTAGACCCGGCGACGTGGTCGCAGGCCGATTCCGAATCGTCGAAATGATCGGCTCGGGTGGCTTTTCGGTGGTCTATCGCGCCCACCAAGAGGACATGAACCGCTTTGTGGCGCTTAAGGTGCTCAAGCCCACGGCCTCCCACGATGCCAAAATCGTGGAACGCTTTCGCCGTGAAGCCCTCTACGCGAGCCACCTGACACATCCCAACACGATCACGCTGTTCGACTACGGTCACACCGACGACGGGCTGTGTTACATCGCGATGGAGTTCCTGCTTGGGCACGACCTGTCGGCCGTCGTGCAACGGCACATCCCGATGGACCTCAAACGGGTTTGGCGGATTCTGATTCAATGCTGCCGCTCCTCGCTGAGGCCCACCGCCTCGGTTTGGTCCATCGCGACCTCAAGCCCGAAAACATTTTCCTGTGCAAACGCGACGACGGCGAGTTCGTCAAAGTGCTCGACTTTGGAGTGTCCAAGGCGATCACCGACTTTGGGGATGCGGGCCCAAACACCATGGCCCCGTTGACCCAAGAGGGCACCGTCTTTGGCACCCCACTTTACATGGCGCCCGAACAAGCCATGGCCGAATCCATCTCGCCCGCGGTCGATGTTTACGCGCTTGGTCACATCATGTTCGAGATGATCACGGGCCATGCGGCTTACGAAAATTGCACCAACGCAATGGACGTGATGCTTCGCCAGATCAACGATCCGCCGCTGGCCCTGCCTGCGCCGTGGGACGGCTCGCCGTTCTCCGACCTCATCACGCAGGCGACCCAGAAAGACCCAGAACACCGCATCCAAAGCGCCACGGCGATGATCGACATCTTAATGTCGCCCGCGTTCGACAAGTGGATCGACCCCACGGAGCGACCCAAACGCACGCGCAGCATGCCACGCGCACCGATGCTGGATCTGGCGACCGCGACCCTGCTCACCGACAAGGACATCGAAGAAGTCTACCGATGGGAGCTTGAAGTCCTCGAAAACGACCTGCGCGAAGTCATCGACAACCAAGTGCCTCGCTTGGTCGTTATTCGCGGCACGCCCGGGACCGGGCGCAGCAACCTCCTGCGTGCATTCCTGACGAAGGCATTGAAACAAGAGGCCGTGACCGTCTTGCATCGCTCAAACGACACGGACACCGAGACCAGCCTCGAAAACGAATTGTCCGCGCTGACAGGCGAAGTCGCCAAGGGCTCGGGCATCGTCGAGGTCAAGCGCCTGCTCGCGTCCCTGTATGGCGACGAGGGCGTGGGCGCCGACGACGGTCAAGACCTCACCGCGCTGTCGACCTTTCGGGATACATTGCTCGGTCGAATCGCGCTGCCTTTCCGTCAAACCGCCGAAAACGGCCCGCTGCTTTGGGGGCTTGAAAACCTTGAGCGGCTCGACACACTGACCCTCGCGTTTGTCGACCGGTTCTTCCGCGAACTGCAAGCCTCACCCGCACCGGTGTTCATTCTGGTGACCTGCTCACCCGAAGACCTCGACGCGCGTCCCGGTTTGATTCGCTACACGCAGGGGCTCTTGCAGGCCCAGCGCCCCTTCGGACGCCAGCTTGCCCTCGTCCCACCCGGCGAACGCAAAGACGACGCGACCCAGCGCATGCCTGCGATCCCCGAGAACATCGACGTTGACGGCTCTTACATCGGCTTCCAGGATCCAGGGTCGGACCCCGTCTACCACGACTCCAACGACATCGACGACCAACAGGATTCCACCGACCGGCTCGTCAAATCCAACCCCTCAGGCGCGTTCGACCGCGTCCTTGGGTATTTGGCGCAGCTGGGCGATGACGTGCCGCACGAGCTTTGGAAGCTGGTCTACGCACGCATCCTCGACACGGAGCTCATTCGTGTGGTCGATGTCGTCATGACCCAAGCCGAGCGATTCGGCATTCTCCAGCGCACCGACGACCTGATTCGATTCTCCAAACCCGGTTTCGCCGAAGCGCTTCGCGAGTCGTTTGATCAGATTCCTGGATTTGAGACCGCCCACCAACGATTGGGCGAGCTCATGGAGCAATACTACCAGTCGCCGAGCCACGAACACCTGAAGGCCATCGCGCGGCACTACCGCCTCGGTGGTCTGGTGGGGCGTGCGGTTACGTTGCTGCACAACGCAGGTGAAGCCGCATTTTCGGCGCTCGACCTGGACGCGGCCCGCGAATACTACCTGCAGATTCAGAAGATTCTGGACACCCGGCCTTCCGGCGTCGACATCGCGCGCGCCCAAGTCTGGATTCGCTTGGGCGAGATTCACGGGGCCTTGGGTGAACACGGCGCGGCCGAGGACGCTTTGTCGCGTGCACTTTCGGAGGCCGACCCAAACGATCGCGAGATTCGTGGGCGCGCATACCGCATTCTGGGCGATTTGGCGGCATCGCAAGACCGGCACAATGAAGCACTGAAATCCTACGAAAAAGCGCGCGACGCCTACCGCAACCTCGGGCAAGCCCGCCCATTTGTGGCGATTACCAGCGACATGGGTCGCTGTGCGCTCGCCCAAGGTCGCGCGTCGCTGGCGGAGGACTTGTCGCGTCAAGCGCTTGAGATGTCGCACAAGCTGCGTGATGCGGCATTGGTGGCGCGTGTCCACCGTCACCTCGGCGAGGTCTTGACACGCCGTGCGCGTTTCCCTGAAGCGATGGAACACCTCGAGCAAAGCCTACAGCTGTTGAGCGCCAAACCGCGACACCGAAGTGTCTCACAGAGTCGGCGATGCGGCGTCAGCGTGGCTGCTACGCCGATGCCCGGCAGACTCACGCGCGCCATTGCGTTGTCGTCGTCCTTGCATCTGCAGGATGCAGCACGAGGCGCACCTTGGTCTGGCACGCGCGCTGGCCGCGCTCGACAACCTTGAACAAGCCGAAGTGCATCTTGCGGAGTCCTTGATGCGTGCCAGCGCATCGCAGGATCGCGCGCGCATCGCCGAGCTTCACGTTTACCTCGGGGACCTTCAGCTCGTGCGCGCCGACCGGCCCGCAGCGGGCGAACACTACAAACTCGCGGCAGACGTCGCCGAGTCCATCGGCCTGCGCAAGATTTGGGTGCTGGCTATGATTCGTCTGGCCTACGCGGCGTTCGACCGCAGCGACGAGTCCGAACTGTTCCGGCTTTTGGGCCGCGCCTTGCAGCGCTGCGAACAACTCCACGACCAAGAGGGCGAGTACCAAGTGCGCGCCCATGTGATTTACGCGCAGCTCTTGCTCTATGGCTTCCCCCTCAAGGGAGAGACATTTTCCGCCCTGCTGTCGTCCGTCGAGGAAGCCGGCATCACAAAAGCCAACGTGCTGTGTTACCTGTTCCGCGCAGACGTCGCCGCCGCAAGGGGCAATTGGGCTGAGGCGCGGGATTTCCTGCGATACGCCCACGTGGGCGCCGCTCAGATCGGCGATTACGCGCTGTTCATTCCCATCGCACGCCGAACCTACCTGGTCCAAAAAGAGTCCGGCCAGCTCGGTGATCCGCACGCAGGCGCCGGTCACGCCATCGGCGCGATGATCCCACCGGAAGTGGGCAAGCGACGATTCGAATAGCGTTCCCCCAGGCGCGACCTAGTGGACGGACGCGTCATTGGCATCGCAGCGTGCGCGGTTTTCATGGCGTGATCCCGACAAACGGTTTCCTGCGAAGGCGACCACGGATGTGCAGCGAACATTGAAGGGCGATCGACCCGACGTCGGGGAACTGCCGTTCGCCGATAAGTGAGTGCGCGCAAAACGGCTCGCAGTTTGATGTGCGCTGCACGCAAACGCTGCGTGGCGCGGACTATCAGGCACAACCCTACGTTCTGATCGGCTCGCCGGTTTCCAGGCAAGTCCGACGCGTCCACACCCGATTCGGGCGCCAGCAGTTCTTTGTCACGCGTTCGAGGGAAGGGTTTACCCTATGATGCAACTGACGCGGCGCGGGCAGTCGACGGCGAATAAAGACGTCTCGTCGAAACAAACGGCGCGCACCACGAGTTACTCGTGAGAACGCCCGTCGTACCTTGGCTGACTCCCACACCTGTTCCGGATGCAAAGCTCGCGCTGCGTCTGACTGTGACGAAGTTGTGACACCGAACCATAATTTGGTGCGTGCCTCGAGTTCCACTATGCTGTGGGCTGGACTCTTGAACCGAGCGTCGAAGATGCCTCAGCGTCGAGGTGAGCCATGTCGGTCGACCTGAAACCAGGGGACCGATTTCTCGACCGATTTCGAGTCGAGTATCTGGCTGCCGAGGGCGGCATGGCATCGATCTATGCGGCGCGCGACGAGCTCACGAGCCACACCGTTGCGCTCAAGGTGCTCTACCCCTACTACAGCGACAACGCCATTATCCGCGCGCGGTTCATCGAAGAAGGGCGCATCCAGCAGCTGCTGCGGCACCCCAACATCATCCGCGTGTTCCAGATCCAAGACGTTCCCTTTCTGGCCATCCTGATGGAGTTTGTGGAAGGCCCGACGCTCGACGACTTCCTGGCGAGCAACGGGCCCCTGACCACGTCCCAAGTCATTGACGTGATCATTCCATGCATGTCGGCCGTCGGGTTTGCGCACAGTCAGGGCGTCATCCACCGCGACCTCAAGCCCAGCAACATCCTACTTCCCGATGGTGACATTCAGCGTCCGAAGGTGTTGGACTTCGGCGTGGCCAAGATCAAGGGCGGTCGGCACGATCTCACCGCGACCGGAACGACCGTGGGCACGCTCCACTACATGTCCCCAGAACAAATCGTCGGTTCGAAGTCCATTGATGGCCGCGCCGACATCTACAGCATCGGCGTGATGATGTACAAACTGGTCACGGGCGAAGTGCCGTTCAACGCTCCGACCGAATTCGCGCTGATGATGGCTCAAGTCGAAGCCCCTCCGCTGCCGCCATCGCGCCTGCGCCCTGAGGTCAATCCGGGGCTCGAACGCATCATCCTCAAAGCCATGGAGAAAAAGCCGCAGGATCGATTCCAGACGATCCGCGACTTCACACAGGCGCTGCTCGATCTCAGGATTGAGAGCCAAACGGCGACCGTGGGCGACACGCTCAGCGGCAAGATCTCAAGCGAACTGTTGAGCTTTGCCATCAACGCCGATGAGATCGCCGTCGATCGCTCCGAGGATATGTTCTCAAGCAAGACCGATCGCATCGAAGCCACCGCACTGCCGATGGATCTCGCAACCATGGAGATCGAGGCCACGCTCAAGATCCAGCGCCCGCCCGAGGCGACCGCCGAGCTGAGCAACTCAGCGATCGTCAGAATCTCAAACGCCGAGATCGATCAGATCGAATCCGAACAAGAGACCACCGCGATCCCGAGTCTGAAAAACCAAGGCGAGGATGTGACCAAGCTCACGCCCCCCTCGGAAGTCAAACGCCTGATTGAAAGCAGTCAGTCAAACCCCATCCAAGCCAAGGACGATTCGCAGGCGGTCCTGCGAACGTTGCCCACGCCCAAACGGGTCACTCACGGACCGGCATCGACCGAGCACACGCGCCCAAGCAAACCGTCTGCACTCGTAAAACAGAGCGGGTTACAGGCCTTGGCGCCCAGGACTCAACCCGTTGAGCCCGAGGACTTCGAAACCGTCTCGATCGCGCGCCCCATCCGTGAATCCGACCTCGAAGAGGCCAGCGATGCACTGCGACGGGGTGTTCTTGTGGCCGACCCACACATCGACAGCCGCGACCTCACGGCCCCAAAGATGTCGCGTGAGTCGCTCAAGCAATATTTGCCCACGCCCAACCAAGCCACGCCGTCATTTCCAGCGCCGGTGGAGCTCAAATCAAGCCAAGCATCTCCGCTCGTGATCGACGTGCCCAAGAACTCGGGCCCCAAGATGATCCTCGGCAAGGACTACGCGGACACGTCTGAGCGCACACGCCAAACGCCACCGTCGCCGCTTGAACAAAGCATGATCAACGACTCGATGCGTCAGTCGCAGCATCAACAACAGTTGATGTCCGGGTTTCAGGCGCCGCCGGGCTCCCTCGACGATGGACGGATAACCAGCGTGTGGAACGCAACGTCGGCCCAACCATTCCTGCGAATGAAATGTCGAACATGATGCGCCATCAGCAGCTGCAGCAACCGATGCTTTCACAGCCAAGCACACCGGCGCCCGTCGAATCCGAGCCCGAGATCAACAAGACATGGCTCTTTATGGGGCTTATCGCGGTGGGAATCATCGTCGCGGTTGGACTTTTTATGCTCGGACGTTTCGTTCTGTAGTCGAATATCGGGCTCAACGGCGCTGTCTGCCTTGATGCCCGATCCACAATTGGATACACCTTCGGGCGTTACTCAGGACGAGGTCGAGCCCATGAATCGCTATGCCATTGCTACCGCGCTCACTGCAGCGCTCTTGTTATCCACCAGCCTCGCCGCGCAGGACCTCACGAAAGGGACGCGGTCGGCAGGCATGGGCGAGGCGTATACGGCGGTAGCCGAAGGCGCGACATCGGTCCACCACAACCCCGCCGGCATCGCCAAGTCCGTGATGTACGCGGTCGAGGCCACCTTCGAGTACAACCCCAAGGCAGCGTGCTCAACGCCTCGATTTCGGACAGCAAGACCAATCCGGGGCTCGGCGCGGGCGTGGGCTGCAGCTACTTCATCGGACGCGACGATTTCGAGTCGATCACCGGACACGACATCCGACTGTCCATCGGTGTCCCCGTCGTTCCCGACCGCGTGGCGCTTGGCGTTGGCGGTCGGTACCTGAAGTTTAACGACGGTGATGTTGAGCTCCTCAACGGCTTTACCTTGGACGCCGGCGCGATCGTCAAAGTGACCGAGGGTCTCCATTTTGGTGTGGTGGTCAGAACCTGATCGACCCCTGCAGCAAAGTCGGCTGCGAGGCCGTCGCACCCACCACCGTGACGGGTGGCCTGGGTTTCAAAACGGCGGCTGACGCTCTCGGGTGACGTGGGCGTGGACCTCACGTCCCAAGATGACCCACAAATGCTCTTCGGCGCGGGCCTTGAGTTCTTGATTCAGGCGGTGCCACTTCGCGCCGGGTTTGAGCGCATTGATTCAGCCGACAAGTCAAACCTGACCTTCGGCGTCGGCTGGCGCACAACCGCTGCCGGATTTGACCTCGGATACAAACTCAACCTCGCCAACACCGACGAGATGGTCTTCCTAGGCGCTTTCTCGATCTACCTGTGAGGTTTGGATGGAAAATCGTATCCGACAGGCACTCGCCGCGCGTTTTGACGCCCAAACCGCGGAACGCGCCAAATTAGAGAATCTGGGAGGCCATGCATCGCTGCGAATTTACTGGCGAATCACGCTTCCAAGCCCCGGGCCACGCGGCGAATCGACGCTCATGGCGATGGTGATGCCCCTTGGTGATGACGCCCTAAAGAGCGAAGAAGGCGGCAGCGGCGCCGTTCCACCCGAGCTGCCGTTCATCAACGTGCAACGCTACCTGAGCCGGTTGGAACTGCCCGTGCCACAGATCGACCACACGGACATGGCGATCGGTGTGCTGTTGCTCGAGGATCTTGGCCAGGAGATGTTCGAGAACGCGTATTTGGCCAATCCGGGCAACGCCGAGCACCTCTACCAGCAGGCGATCGACCTGCTGATTCGGTACCAAAAGGCCGTGGAAACCGACACGGTTCACGACTGCATCGCGTGGGATAAGTCCTTCGACCAACCCCTGTTGCGTTGGGAGATGGACCATTACCGCGAGTGGGGCCTTGACGCCCAACACGGTGCCGAGCACGCCGCAGCGCGCCTTCCCGAGCTTGAGGCCGCCTTCGACCGTGTTGTCGCGACGTTGTTGGAGGCACCACAAACACTTTCGCTGCGCGACTACCAAAGCCGCAACATCATGCGGAAGAACGGCGCGTGGATCCTCATCGACTTCCAGGACGCCCTTCGCGGCTCGTGTGTTTACGACCTCGTGGCGCTCCTGCGGGACTCGTACATCGTATTGGAGCCACCGCTCGTACAGCGGCTTGTTCAATACTACGCCGAACAGGGCGCGCAGGCTGGACTGTCGTGGTGCAGCGACGCTTCGGCGATCCACACCCTGTTCCATGTGCAGACCGTGCAGCGCAAGCTCAAAGACGCGGGGCGTTTCATCTTCATCGACCGGGTCAAAGGCAACCCGTCGTTCTTGCCGTATTACGAGCCCTCCATCGGCTACGTGAAAAACGCCTTGCACCATTTGCCGCAGTTCTCTGACCTCCAATCGTTGTTGGTCGACCTCGAGCCGGCATTCGCGTGATGGGACGCGGTCGTTACGCACCGAGTCCCACAGGCCCACTCCATCTGGGGAACGTGCGAACCGCACTGCTCGCGTGGTTGCACGCACGTTTGACCCAGAGTGTCTTTGTGCTGCGCATGGAAGACATCGACGGCCCTAGGTGCAGGCCAGGCGCCGCCGAAACCATCCTTGACGACCTACGATGGCTGGGACTGGATTGGGACGAGGGACCCGACGTCGGTGGGACCTTTGGACCTTACACACAGTCCGAGAACACCGCTGCCTACCAATCCGCATTGGATTCTTTGGTCTCGAAAGAACTCGCTTACCCCTGCTGGTGCTCGCGGCGCGAAATCGCCGAAGCGTCCAGCGCCCCGCACGGTGCGACGCCCATCTACCCGGGCACCTGCAGTCATCTGAGCCCCGAACAACGCGCCGCACGGCAGGCTGAACAACCCGACCGCATTCCATCGTGGCGTTTTCGGGTGGGTGCTACAGTCACCGTTGTCGATGGCCTGTTGGGCCCCATCACGCAGAACCTGAGCGCCGAGGTCGGGGACTTTGTCCTCAAACGCGCAGACGGTCTTTGGGCCTACCAGCTGGCCGTGGTCGTCGATGACATCCAGATGAAGATCACCGACGTCGTGCGCGGTGCCGACCTTGCGGACTCGGCGCCGCGTCAGGCCGCGCTTTTCTCGGCACTCGGCGCCGATGTCCCAACGTTTTGGCACGTACCCTTGATGCTCGATGCCGACGGCCATCGGATGTCCAAACGTGACGGCTCCGAGTCCCTGCGCGAGCTGCGCCAGACCGAGTCCGCCGAAAAAGTCGTCGGTCGTCTTGCGGCCTCTTTGGGCTGGGCCGACATCGGCACCGAGCTCTCCGCGACGACGTTGCTTCAAGACCTGTCGCTCGAACAATTTCGCAATCTTCGAGCCTCAACCGCATCCTAGGACCCACGAGGGAACGCCATGAAGTCCATCAACCCCGCAGACATGAACGTGCTGGCTGAGTTCGACCAACATACGGCCAAAGAGATCGACATTTTGGTTGGTCAATCCGCCGACGCCTTCAAACAATGGCGCGCACTGAGCTTTGATCAGCGCGGCGAGTTCTTTGGGCGCGCCGCCCATGTGCTGCGGGAACGGTCTGAGGCGTGGGCCACATTGATGACCCACGAGATGGGCAAACCCTTGCGCGAGGCCAAAAGCGAAGTCGAGAAATGCGCGTGGGTCTGTGAATACTACGCCGAGAATGCCGCATCCTTCCTAGCCGACCAGACCATTAAGTCGGACGCCGGCAAATCCTATGTGAGTTACGAACCTTTGGGGACCATTCTGGCGGTCATGCCCTGGAACTTCCCGTTTTGGCAGGTGTTTCGCTTCGCAGCCCCGACTCTGATGGCAGGCAACACGGCGATTTTGAAACACGCCGAGAACGTCCCTCGCTGCGCCTTGGCGATCGAAGAGGTGTTTTTGGAAGCAGGATTCCCAGACGGCGTTTTCCACACGTTGCTGGTCGACCGTCATGCCGTCCCCGACTTGATGGCCGATCCCCGGATTCACGGGGTGAGCCTCACGGGTTCGGTCGCCGCAGGTCGCGCTGTGGGCGCGCTCGCGGGCAAACACCTCAAACCATCTTTGCTCGAGCTCGGCGGCTCGGACCCCTTCATCGCGCTGGAAGACGCCGATCTTGACGCCGCCGTGCAAAACGCCGTCACCGCGCGCCTGATCAACAACGGTCAAAGCTGCATCGCCGCCAAGCGATTCATCGTCGACACCCAGATCTACGATGTGTTTTGCGACCGTTTCGAGGCGGCGCTCAAGAAACTGAAGCTCGGCGACCCGATGCTCGACGACACCGACATCGGGCCGATGGCGCGACCCGACTTGGTCGATGCGTTGCATCAACTCGTTTCGGACACGGTGGAGGTCGGCGGCAGCCTCATCTTAGGCGGAAAACCGAGCGCACTTGGACCATGTTATTACCCGGTAACGTTGGTGACCGACGTTCGCCCCGGAATGCCTATGTTTGACGAAGAAACATTTGGTCCCGCGGCCGCCGTCATCCGGGCCACCGACGCCGACCACGCCATCCGGCTGGCAAACCAATCCACGTTCGGCCTTGGCGCGAGCCTGTGGACGGCACGCGAAGATGCCCCAGATCTCGCAGCGCGGATCGAGGCAGGTCACGTCGCCATCAACGGGATCGTCAAATCCGACCCTCGGCTTCCGTTTGGTGGCATCAAAGACAGCGGTTACGGCCGAGAGCTCGGACCCCATGGGCCGCGCTCGTTCGTCAACGTTAAGACGGTTTGGGTGAAATGACCGATTACGATGTGGTCATCATTGGCGCCGGTATGGGTGGGCTGACCGCGGCGCTATCGCTGTCCGATCGCAAAGTCTTGGTGATCGAGCAGCACCATGATCCTGGTGGAAAGATGGGCCGCGCGTCCTTTGAGGGCGTCGAGTTCGACACCGGACCGAGTGTGTTGACCATGACGGACGTCCTCGATTCGGTCTTTCAATCCGCTGGGACAACGCTGGCCGATGAGCTCGAGCTCATCCCGTGTGATCCTTTTCGTTACCACTGGCCCTCGGCAGATCGCCCGGCGCTCGACCTGCGCTTCGACCTCCGCGACACGCGCGCCTCGATCGCGCAAACTTTGGGCGCGAAGGCGGCCGATGAATTCGATGCGTTCATGGCCTACACCCGCGATATCTGGGAAGCCGCCGCACCGAATTTCGTCTACGGCGAGGCCCCTACGACGTTCTCTGCGGTCAAGCTTGGGATGACGAAGTTCCGCGAAGTGCTCAAGATCGACGCCATGCGCAGTATGGCCTCGGCCATTGAAGCGCGAATTTCGACCCCTGCTCTGCGCGACGTCTTTCTGCGCTACGCCACCTACAACGGCAGCGACGCGTTCAGCGCACCTGCCACACTGAATTGCATCGCCTGGGTGGAGCTCGGATTGGGTTGTTACGGCGTGCGCGGCGGCATGTTTCGCTTGGCCGAGAAGCTCGCACAGGTCGCCGAACAACGAGGCGTCGAGTTTTCGTACGGCGATGGCGTCCGCACGATTGATTCCAACCAAAAGCACGTCACGGGCGTGACTCTAAACTCGGGCCGAACCGTCACAACCTCACGCGTGATCTGCAACGCGGATGCGGCTCACCTCGCCAAGCAGCTCGCACCCAACCTGAAGGCGATCAATGGGGATTACGAACCTTCGATGAGTGGATGGACGGCCGTGGTCAAAGCCAAGCGCCGCGATCGCCCACCCCACGAAGTGTTGTTTCCCGCGACCTATCGCGACGAGTTTCGGGACATCTTCGGTGCAAAAACGCCGCCACGCGAACCGACGGTCTACATCTGCGCTCAAGAAAGAGCCCACGGTCGTGAGGGTTGGCAGAACCACGAGCCACTCTTCATCATGGCCAACGCGCCCGCGGAGCCTGCACAGGGGACGTCGGATACTGACACGTGGAGCGCTTTGCGCGAGGTCGTCCTCGGACGCCTCGTCGAACACAACCTCATCTCGCCAGACGACCAGGTGGTGTGGGAGCGCACACCCACGGACCTGGCGGCGCAATTCCAAGGCAGTCGCGGCAGCATCTACGGCGCGTCGTCGAACTCTCAGTTTTCCGCGTTTCAACGACCACCCAATCGCGTCAAAGAACTGCGCGGACTCTACCTGGCATCGGGCAGCGCACACCCGGGCGGTGGCGTGCCGATGTGCATGCTGTCTGGCCTTGCGGCATCCCGCTCAGTCGCAGAAGACCACTAGCGCAGCCTAAGCGACGCGCCAGATCGTGCCTTCGGGCGAATCCATGATCTCGACCTTCATCGCCTGAAGCTCGTCACGAATTGCGTCCGCTTTGGCCCAATCCTTCTCGCCGCGGGCGGTCACACGCGCCGCGATCAGCGACTCAACCTTCTCGGGATCGATGCCCAACAGGCCAACCTTGAGATCTCGGATCTGAAGCAGCGCAACTTTAGGGTCTTGCTGCAAGAAGCCGAGCAAATACCCGCCGCCGGTCAATGCCTCGCGCGCCTTGTACAGCGTGTACGCGACGTCGTCCTTGGGCTTCTTCTTCGACTCCGTAAGGTCGTTGGCGATGCGTGCGACCTCGCCGATCAGCGCCAACGCGCGTGGCGTGTTGAAGTCGTCCACCAGCTCGTCCTCCAGACGGGCCATGAAGTCGTTGAGCGCTTCGCCGCGACCGTCCAAGGCACACGCTGCGGGTGGACTCGTCACCGAGTAATCCGCGCGCGCCAACGCGTCGTCGATGCGTTCGATCGTCGTGTACAGATACTCCACACGCTGGGTGGCCTCGTTGAGGTTGTCCACCGAGTACGTGATCGGGTTGCGATACACCGTCGTGTGCATGAAGTACCGGATCGCCTCGGGGTGGTAGCCCTTCAACACGTCGCGCGTCGTCCAAAAATTACCCAACGATTTCGACATCTTGCGTTCAACAACCTGCCCCGCCTCGTCGACCTCGGCCACGTTGACCATGCCGACATGCATCCAATGGTTGGCAAACGTCGCACCGTGTGCGGCCTCGGACTGCGCGATTTCGTTCTCGTGATGGGGGAAGATCAGGTCGCGTCCGCCGCCATGGATGTCAAACGTCTCGCCGAGGTACTCTGCGCTCATCACCGAGCACTCGATGTGCCAGCCGGGACGGCCCTTGCCCCACGGTGACTCCCACGCGATCTCGTCGCCTTTGGCGGTCTTCCACAACGCGAAGTCAAACGGGTGTTCCTTCTTGTCCTCGTCGTCGGACACGCGCCCGGAACGCCCAGCCTCCATGTCTTCGAGCTTGCGGTGGCTCAGCTTGCCATAGCTGTCAAAACTCTGGACGCGGAAGTAGACATCGCCCTTGGATTCGTATGCATGGCCGCGTTCGATGAGCTTCTCGACCATCGCCACGATCTGCGGGATGTGATCCGATACTTTGGGTTCGACGTCCGCGTGGTGAACGTGCAAACGCCCCATATCCTCGTCCAGCGCGGCGATGAAGCGTTGCGAAAGCGCCAGCGGATCCTCGCCGACTTCCGCCGCACGGTTGATGATCTTGTCGTCGACATCGGTGTGGTTGCGCACGTAGCGCAGGTCGTATCCTAGATGGCGAAGCACACGCTGAACGACGTCGAAAAAGACGAAGACGCGCGCATGGCCGATGTGTGTCAGGTCGTAGACGGTCACACCGCAGACGTACATGCTGATCTTGCCCGGTTGCACCGGCTCGACCGCAACTTTGTTGTCGGTCATCGTATCAAAAACGCGAAATTTCTTGGGTTCGGTGGACATAAGGGTCCCCTTCTTTAGCTTTGGCCGAAGCCGTTCGAAGTCAGTTGGATTTGGCTGGAAACGAGGCGCACCTCGACGAGTTGCCGGGTCAACAGCGGCAGGTGGTCGAGGGAAGGGGAGTCAAACTGTAATGCCTCGGTCGCATGGCCCGCACTATAGTTCGATGCGACCGAAAGGCAAGCGAACCTCTGCGCCCGCTGGTGCATCTTCAAGTAAGCGGATATTGAGAATTCCATGAGCTTGATCCATCTATCACCTCCAACCCATCGCCTAAGCCCAGCGCTGCTCGACGCGCCCGGCGGCTTTTGTTGGTGGTACGCAGACGCGTTGGACGCGCGGGGCAACGGCATCGTGGTGATCTGGTCGTTTGGCTTGCCGTTTCTGCCCGGTTACGCGTCCGCCGAGCGCCAGGGACGCCCACAGCTTCCGCGCGAGCGGCCAAGCGTCAACGTTTCGATCTACCGCGAGGGCAAACTCGATTTCTACCTGCTGCAAGAGTACCAGCCCAATGACGTGTCGTGGGACGAAGACGGCACGTGGGTGTTTGCGGACTGCCGGTTCACGTCCGCGGTGATCGGCGATGACCGTGTGCTCGACATCTCACTTGATATGCCCGTCCCGGCCTCGACCGAACGTTTCACTGCGACGGCCAAAATCGTGGGCCGCGCGAGGACGCAAGGCCCAGGTGAGGTCGCAAACCCTGTGCACGATTGGTCGCCGCTCGCGGGGCCGTCACGTGCGACCGTCACCGCTCAGCATGGTGCGCGTAAATGGCAGATTTCGGGCCGCGGATACCACGACCGCAATGGCGGCAACATCGGCATGCATGCGCAGGGATTCGAGCGTTGGTTGTGGGGCCGCGTGCCGTTTGAAGGCTTCGAGAGGATCTACTACCTGTCCTGGCCGCATGCGGGCGAACCACAGTTTTACGGGCTCGATGTACTCGCGGATGGAACGACGCAGCATGCGCCTCCGTTAGAGGTCGCACTTGGCCCAACTGGGCGCTCGTACACTGGCCCGGTCTACCCAAAATCGCTCACGCTGACAGCGAACGGCGAGCCGTGGCTCGAGATTCAGACTCGCCACGTGGTGGACGAAGGCCCTTTCTACATGCGCTTCATGGTCAGTGGAAAAGCCGCCGGGCAAACGGCCCTAGGGTTCGGAGAGCTCGTCCTGCCGGACGCCATCGACACGGACCTCATGCGACCACTCGTCAAGATGCGCGTCCACCACACCGCGCGCCCAAATTCGATGTGGCTTCCCTTGTTCACCGGTCCCCGTGACGGGCGTGTGAGCCGGCTCGTATCTTCGTGGCTGGGGTAAGCCATCGACGCATCCTACTGGCCATGGGGACTCACCGTGCTGCCAAGTGTGGCTCTAGGCATCAATGTGCTCAACGCGCTCGCCTGGCCGCGTGTGAGCGATTCTGACTACGCAGCCCGCGTCAGTGTGCTCATTCCGGCCAGAAACGAAGAGCGTGGCATTGAGCGCGCCGTACGAAGTGTTTTCGAGAGCGGCACCGACGTGTTGGAGGTCATCGTCTACGACGACGGTTCGACCGACCAGACGCCCGACATCTTGCAGCGGCTCCAAACCGAGTATCCCAAACTTCGCGTCGAAAAGGGCATCGGCCTACCCGACGGTTGGGTGGGCAAACCTCATGCTTGCCATCGCCTCGCGTCGTTTGCTTCAGGCGACCTGCTGCTGTTTTTGGACGCCGACGTCGAGGTTCTTCCGGGAGGCCTGAAGCATGTCCTGGGCCTTTTCGCCGACAAACGTGCCGATCTGGTCACCGCTGTGCCCCGCCAAGTCACGGGCTCGTTCTTCGAACGGCTTGTCCTCCCTGTGCTGCATCTGACGTACGCAAGCTGGCTGCCGATGCCCATGGTCTGGCTTTCAAGCGATCCACGCTTCTTGGCGGCAAATGGGCAGGTTCTGGCTGTGAAACGCTCAACATACGACGAGGTCGGCGGGTTTGAGGCGGTGCGGGCAGAGGTTGTCGATGACATGGCCTTCTGCACCCGGGTCAAACGTGCCAACCGACGTGTCGTGTTTGCCGACGGGCACCACATCGCGCGCTGTCGCATGTACACAAACGCCAAAGGTGTCTGGGAAGGGTTTTCCAAGAATCTCTACGAGGGCATCGGTGGCAGCTGGATCGCCCTGCTTGGCGTGCTCGGGCTATACACAACGACGTTTATCCTGCCCTACGCGGCACTGATCGCGTCGATCTGGCTGCCCCAGCTCGCGACGGCGGCCGGCGTGGCCGTCGCGATCAACCTTGCGATCCGCCTGCTGCTCGCCGTTCGACACAAGCAACCCTTGGAGGGAGTGCTGCTGCATCCCGTCTCGGTGGTGGCTTTGCTGGCGATCGCCATGAATTCGTGGTGGTGGAATCGCCGAGGTGCGATTCATTGGAGTGGCCGCGTGTATGCGGCACGGCCCAATCGTCAGGCCTAAGGCGTTCGATTTTACTCGAGATCGCTCCAAGCGTCGTCGACGCTGCCGTCGCTGTCTTCGGGCGGAGACAGCGCCGGCATCCCGAACGCGGTCTTCTTGGAACCGTCCTGCTCGTCAGCTTCGGAGGGCAGGTTGTCGATCATGTTTTGGAACGCACTGCCCCCAAACACGGCGGTCTTGGTGGTCGGCGGCTCCGCGTCGAGGTCAGGTCCCGCTGTAGCCACCAATGGCTCCGAGTCATCGACGGGCAGTCCAGCGGCAAATGCAGACACCGAAAGAACCTCGGTCCTTCCACCTTCGTCGTCCGAGTCTGGCACATCGCTCGGTGCGGTCTCGACCACGTTGGCGGGCACGGGCGCGTGTTTGATTGTCGCATCTGCTGCCGCGGCAGCCTCAGCAGCGGCCTTCTCGGCAGCTTCAGCAGCGGCCTTCTCGGCAGCTTCAGCAGCGGCTTTCTCGGCAGCTTCCGCAGCGGCCTTCTCGGCAGCTTCAGCAGCGGCCTTTTCGGCAGCTTCAGCAGCGGCCTTCTCAGCAGCTTCAGCAGCGGCCTTCTCGGCAGCCTCAGCAGCGGCCTTCTCAGCAGCTTCAGCAGCGGCCTTCTCAGCAGCTTCAGCAGCGGCCTTCTCAGCAGCTTCCGCAGCGGCCTTCTCAGCAGCCTCAGCAGCGGCCTTCTCGGCAGCCTCAGCAGCGGCCTTCTCGGCAGCCTCAGCAGCGGCCTTTTCGGCAGCCTCAGCAGCGGCCTTTTCGGCAGCTTCAGCAGCGGCCTTCTCAGCAGCTTCAGCAGCGGCCTTTTCCGCAGCAGCTTCGGCAGCGGCAGCCTTTTCGGCGGCCTCCGCTTCACGGCGTTCCGCGCGTTCACGAGCGCGCTCAGAGGCTTCTTCCGCCTCGGCGATCGCAGCCGCCCGCAGCGCAGCCTGTGCCACGTCTTCTTCCGAAACGATCCCATGCCGCTTCAACTCACCCTCAAGGAGCTCCGTGCGCTCCTGCACGGCGTCCAACTGCCGCTGCGTAATCTTGAACGCGCGGTCGTTGTTGTCGGCACGACGGCGCTGTTTTTCCATGTTCTCCGACGTATTTCGAAGCTTGGCCTTCAGGTCGCTGATCGTCGCCAACAGCTCGCGCTTTTGGCTCTCGAGCTCGCCCTCGTACTTCTTGCGCAGCGCCTTGAGCTCGTCGGCGTCAACGGTGTTGGCGGATGCAACCTTCGCAGCAGGCTTGTCCTGTGGGGCTTCGACCACCTCAACCTTGGGTTCCGGCGCAGGCTTCGATGCTGCCTTCGGCGCAGCCTTCAGAGCCGACACTTCAGCCTTCGCCGCGGCCAATTCCTGGCGCAGATCAAACAGCGCGTCGTTGCCTACAACTGGTTTGGCCTGATTTTCGACCGCTTCCTTGAGATCCTTGTTCTCGGACTTCAGGTCGTGAAGCTTGGTCTTGAGACTTTTGACTTCATCTTTAAGCTCCGAAAGCTCCTTTTGGGTCTTCGTATCGGCCTTTGTGTCCGCCTTAGACTCCGCCTTTGGTTCGGCCTTCGACTCCTTCTTGGGGGACTCTTTTTTCGCTTCGATTCGGCCTTTGGGCTGATTCTCAAGCGCGTCCTGAGCCTCAAGGAACTTGGTCTTCCATTTCAGGTTTTCAACAAACAAGTAGATCAAGCCGCCCACGAGCACAGCAACGGCAACAAACAACGCTTCAATCATTTAGACGACCTCAACGGGTCCTAGCGGACGTTCGGGAAAACACTCACCCCTTGCGAGTGCCCTAAGGAAGACGCCTAGCTACCACCACCCCCACTTTATCGCAAGCGATCCGCTTAAAGCGCCTCGAAGTGCACCTTTGGGGCGGGCATCGGAGGCATCACCTGATCAACGGCGGCGCCGATCTGTAGGAGTCTTTCGTCGCGCCAAGGCATAGCCGTCAAATGCAACCCGACCGGAAGTCCAGATGCGTCCACGCCGCATGGGATCGACAGGCAAGGGAAACCCGTCAGCGTACCGGCAAAACTGTAGCGGGACACACGGTCGTTGAGCGCCGTATCAACGACCGCCCCCCGGTGGATGGGGGAGATCTTCGCCGCCGTCCCGGCCGTCGACGGGTTCAAGAAGGCATCATAGGCGCCACAAACTGCGCGAAACTCTGCTCGAATGCGCTCACGCACGCGTTGGGCCTGCAAGTACTCCAGCGCGCTGATCCGCTCGCCGACGGAAAGCACCAAGCGGGTATCAAGATTGTAATCGTGCCGATGATCCCTGAGCCAATCATGCTGAGACGCGGCGGCTTCGGCGCAAAATGTGATGTAGCCGACCTTCTGCACCCATTGCGCGGTCGTCATCGGCACGGCATCGACCGTCGCACCCTGTTCGCGGATACGGTCGAGCGCCTCATGAAAGACACGTCGTGTCTCGTCGTCCGCGTCGTCGGCGAAGTCTGGGCACCAAGCAAACCGCAGTTCGGACAGGTCTTCGGACCTGAGACGCCCGATCCAGCGCGGGTCGGGTCCGAACAGACTCGATCGGTCGCGATCGCTTGCCCCGCTTGTCGCATCCAAAAAAGCGGCCAGGTCATCAATGCTCGCAGCAAGCGGGCCAACATGGTCCAAGCTCCACGCCAGCAACGCCGCGCCGGATGTCGGAATGCGGCCATAGGTAGGCTTGAGGCCGTACACGCCGCACCACGCCGCAGGGATGCGGATCGACCCGCCGGCGTCGCTTCCAACCGCAATGGGGCAAATGCCAGCAGCCACGGCTGCGGCGCTCCCGCTTGAAGAGCCGCCCGTCATGTGTTCGGGATTGTAGGGATTTCGTGGCGTCGCGTAGTGGGCATTCAAACCCAACCCGCCCAGACCGATCTCGGTCATGTGGGTCTTTCCTAAGACCACCGCACCTTTGCGGCGCAAGCGGGACACGACATCGGCATCGGACTTCGCCACCGCCTGACGAAACACCGTTCCGGCGCGCGTGGGGTGTCCGATCACGTCAAACTCATCCTTGACCGCAACCGGGACACCATCGAGCGGCCCAAGCGGTCGACCCTCGGCCCAGCGTTGGGCGGAAGCCGCCGCGGCTTCCGCCGCGATCTTGCCTGTCTGTCGGATGAACGCCGAGAGGGGGACATCCCCCTTATCCGCCGCGGCCATGGACTCTAACGCGCGCTCCAAAACACCTTCGGGCCTTGCCGTTCCCGAGGCGTATGCGTTGGTCAAATCTCGAGCGGTGATGCGGAAAAACACTATTCGCCCTCCGACATCGGGTGCACCGGCAAGCTCGCCGGTCCCACATCGTCCGAACGCAGGTCGAGCTCAAAAACGCCGTCGAGCTCAAGATCCGAGAACAACTGCTTTTTGATGAGCTCGCCGGTCACGGGAGACTCAGCGGCAGTCACCAACGCACGAAGCGCTAAACCAGCTATCTCGAGATCTTTTTTGGCCATGTCTTGCTCGTCGTCAGTGTAGCGCCCATCATACGTGCAACGTTGTTCCCCACGAAAAATTTGGCTTAAGAAATCCTCAAGATCTGTGCGTTACGGTCGGGATTCACCATCGTTTGGAGTCGAGATGAAACACCTGTGGGTTCTTTTGGCGCTCGCGTCTGTTGCGTGTGGAGAAACTGCTTCCCAGGACGTTGCGGCCAATAATGGTTCCGCCAACAACGCCAACAACACGGCCAACAACACCAACAACACCAACAACACGGCCAACAACACCAACAACACCAACAACACGGCCAACAACACCAACAACGAGTCCGCGTGCCCAGCAGCGAATCCGGGGACTGAGTTTGCGGTCGCGACAAAACACGGAGACGTCGTCGGCCAGGCCCAAGACGGGGTCGCGAGCTGGTTGGGCGTGCCCTTTGCCTTGCCGCCCGTGGGCGAACGGCGTTTCGCGCCGCCCCAAACCGACTTCTGTTTCACCGAACCCATCGCGGCGAACTCGTATGGCTCGATCTGCGCGCAGGTCCAAGATGGCATGTTCTCGGGCTCCGAGGATTGCCTGACGCTCAATGTCTGGGCACCTGAGGATGCCGACAACCTGCCGGTGCTCGTGTTTATCCATGGCGGCGGAAATGCCGTGGGCTCGTCGAGTCAGACGAACACCGGTGTCCCGCTATTCGACGGATCGTCCCTCGCGAAGAACACACAGAGTGTGGTCGTGACCATGAACTACCGACTGGGACAACTTGGGTTCCTCGTCCACCCCGCACTTGACGGTGATGTGCCCTCGGGCAACCTCGGTCTGCGCGACCAAATCGCGGCGCTTGAGTTTGTGCAGGACAACATCACGAACTTCGGGGGCGACCCATCACGTGTCTTGCTGTTCGGCGAGTCTGCGGGCGGTCTGAACACCTGTCTTCTGTGGGCGAGCACCAAGACTTCGGGGTTGTTCTCAGCCGCGATCACGCAAAGCGGGGGGTGTTCCGCACCAAGCCGAGACGACCAAATCGCCGTGGGCGACGACTTTGTGACCACAGCGGGGTGCAACGACGACACCCTGAACTGTCTGCGCGGGTTGGACGTGGAGGCATTGATGCTCATCAATCCTACCGTGGTCGAGGTGGCCGGCCGCAGCACAGGCTACGCACCATATGTGGATGGCGATATCTTGGAGGATACGCCGCTTGGGCTCGTGCGCTCAAATCGACACACTGGCGTTCCGATCATGTTTGGCGCGAACAGCGACGAAACCTCGCGTTCCGCGCCACCGTTGGCGACCGAGCAGGCCTACGAAACCGCGGTGCGTGCGCTGTTTCCCGGCATCGGTGACCAAATCCTCGCCCAGTATCCAGCCTCGAACTACGCGACACCACGACGCGCCTTCGTGCAGCTGACCTCGGACGCCAAATTCATCTGTCCGCAGCGCGTCTACGCCAGCGCCGCGAGCGACGTGCAGTCCAACGTGTTCCGTTACATGTTCACGCAACGGCTCGAGAACTCCGCGCAACTGCGACCCTTCGGCGCGTTTCACGGGCTTGAACTCGCGTTTGTGTTTGGCACCTTAGACGCCGTCGGCTATCAGCCAAGCGATGCTGAAACTGAACTTTCGGCCGCCATGCAGGCCTATTGGCGGTCGATGGCCGATGGAACCTTCGCGCCTGCGGGCTTGCCCGCGCTGGTCGACTACGACGCCCGCGACCCCTACTTGCTGCTCGAAGGCGCGAATATCCGCATCGACGAGGGATGGGACACCGACAGTTGCGACTTCTGGGAACCGTTGCTCGCCGTTGGGCTAAACTAGATCAGACCCGCGGCGACTTTGTTGAGGAAGTGATCCAACGCTTCCAGAGTCACGGTGTTGTCGTGACGCTCGTAGGTCGCCAGATTGGCCTGATAGCGCTCTCGCTCACGCGTGAACGCCACCAACGCTTCGGGCGTCAACGACATCTCGTACGAGCCGTAGCCAAGCGACTTGAGGTACCGCGCGTTTAGAATCTGCTCAAACTGACCGCCGACGGGCGTCGCAAGGTACGGTTTGCCCAAGTGAACCGCCTCGGACATGAGCGTGAAGCCCGCAGAAGCAATGACACCGCTGCAGGTCGCCAAATCTTCGACAAACTGAGTGTCGCTAAACGGTCGATAGACCAAGTTTCCGTCCACCTGATCGGACTCCAACCCGCGGCGCAGGCCGTAGACCAGCACTGGCACATCGAGCTGTTTGAGCATGTCAGGCAAGGTCTTGAAAGAGTCCGACGTCTGGTAAACCAACACGTGGTCCCCAGTTTCGACCTTCGCCTCAAGAATCGAGGGTCGCAGAATCGGCGGCACCAACCGCGTGCGCTTCTTGCGCACAGGTGGATGGAAAAAAGTCGTGATGAGGTACTCATTGGCGCGCGGTGTACGCGCCTTCACGATCGATTTCGCGATCTGGAAATTGTCCTCTTCGCCTTCCAAAATCTCCGGCGCGTGTGTGCACCGGTTGATGATCTGAATGTTGTCGATGCAGATGATCGGACGCCCGTGGAACTTGCCGAACATCCAGCTCCAGGTCTCGAAATCACTGATCACGACTTCGGGCGCGAATTCGCTCTCGACCTCAAAGAACTCGCGCACGTTGGCCGGAAGTCGTTTCAAAAGCCCTTTCGCGTTTTGCGCAGCGGTCATGAGCTTGTCGACCTCATTGTCGACAACCACCATGTCCAACCCCCAGATCTCGGTGACCCCGCCAAATCGTTGCTTGAGGAATCCCACGGCCCCACCTGAGGCAACGATGTGGACCTCATGCCCTTCGTCGATCAGCTTGCGAATGACCACTGAGCTCCGAATGGCGTGCCCCATCCCCGAGCCCACCACACCGTAAAGTATTCTCATTCGCGCTCCACGCGTCGAAACCACGCCAAGTACTCGATGTTGCCAGCAGGTCCGTGAACGGGACAGTCCATACCGTTTACCTCATCAAAGCCTAGCGTACGAGCCTCAGCGATGACCGCGTCGATCGCTGATCTCCGAGCGTCCTGATCCCGCACGACGCCACCTTTGGCGATGTTGGACGGCCCCACCTCAAACTGAGGCTTGATCAACGCGAGCACATCAGCGGTGGGCTTGAGGAACAAACACGTGTTGGGCAACACCTTCGAAAGTGAGATGAACGAACAGTCGATGACCGCGAGGTCGCACAACGCGTCTATCGTATCTGCGGGCATGTGACGGATGTTTGTCCGCTCGATGTTGACCACGCGGGCGTCGGTCCTCAAACGCCACGCCAATTGACCATATCCGACATCGACGGCGTAGACCTTTTGCGCCCCATGCTGCAGGACACAGTCCGTGAAGCCGCCTGTGGACGCTCCAACATCGATCACAACCTTGCCTTCGCAGTCGTATGCAAACCCTTCGATGGCCGCCTGCAACTTCAGCCCGCCCCGAGAAACGTATGGATTCTTGTCGCCCCGGACCTCGATCATGCACGTGTTCGAGACCTTCGTCCCGGCCTTGTCGATGCGCTGGCCGTCAACGAACACCTGCCCCGCCATGATCAGCGCGGCTGCTCGCGGGCGAGACTCGACCAACTCGCGATCCACCAACAGCTTGTCCAGACGTTCCTTCATGCGCGCACCTTGGCGAATTTTCGCCGTTTCGCCAAGAAACAAAAAAAGGCACCCCAAGGGGTGCCTTTCTACAGACGGGTGAACCTTAGTTCACGCGGTCCTTAAGCGAAGGAGCTGGCTTGAACGACACCGTGTACGATGCGCTGATTTTGATCGGCTTGCCCGTGCGTGGGTTGCGACCTTCGCGCTGCTTGCGGTGCTTGACGCTGAACGTACCGAACTGTGGGTACGAGAAGCGACGCTCGTGATCGATTGCACCAGCAATCACGTCGAAAGCGAGGTCAAGGATTTCTCCCGTTGCTTTCTTCGTGAGTTCGATGCCTGCTTCGGTAGCACGATCGTGGACTGCATTGATAAGTTCTGATTTCGTCATTTGGAATTCCCTACAAAAGTTGGTTGATGGGGTACGCCTTTTACACAATAGATCGTCGGAGGACGGCTTAAACTCCCAAGATCCGCTTACTGCCTTGATTCGTGAGGGATTTAATTATGGTGCCGATCCCTTGTCAAGCAGTATTCGAATACTTTTTTTCCGTTCCCTTAGCTTTTTTGCGGGTGTCCGGGCGTTTTGTCGAAAAGAGAAAACGGCAAGGGAGAAAACAAAAGCCTCGCTCATCAAGCTTTCATGCGGTCTAGACGTAGCAGGCCCCTTGCTTCAATTGGCTCCACCACACGACGACCGACCGCGTGGGCACGCTGCACAACCTTTTCGACCAATTCCCATGAACCCCGGGCCAGCACGCCTTTTTCAACGTAGATGTTGTCCTCAAGCCCCACTCTGACGTGTCCA
Source organism: bacterium (assembly GCA_041390025.1). Classification (GTDB taxonomy): domain Bacteria; phylum Myxococcota_A; class Bradymonadia; order Bradymonadales; family Bradymonadaceae; genus JBFFMO01. Next base: position 128,835 of record JAWKQR010000002.1, on the reverse strand, counting down.
CCCATCTCAAGCGCCTTGTAAGCCAGCGGCAATTCGTGGCGCCCAACACCGGCGACCGACCACGTGGCATCCGTGGGCAACTGAGCCACCAGGAAGTCCAAGTACGCCGGACTTGCCCCCATGGCTCCCGGCACCCCCATCACAAAGTCGAAGTGCAGCGGACCGTCCACGATCCCGTCTTTGAGCAACTTCAACGCGGTATCAAGCATGCCCACCTCGAAGACCTCAATCTCCGGCACGATCCCATAGGCGCGCAGCCGCGCGGCGATGGTGCGAATCATGGGCAACGAGTTCATGAAAACGTCTTCACCGAAGTTCACGGTGCCGGTGGTCAATGTGGCCATATCGGGCCTGAGGTCGAGCGCCTCGATGCGTTGCTCGACGTCCATCCACACCGCGCCACCCGTGGAGAACTGCACCAGTATGTCGCTCTGCGCTCGTATCGCGTTCAAGATGGCCTCGAACGTCTGTCGATCTTGTGTCGGGGTGCCGTCGGCCTTGCGGCCGTGCACGTGCACCATCGACGCCCCTGCTGCACGACAGCGCACAGCTTCGGCCGCGATCTCGTCGGCCGTATAGGGCACATGTGGGTTCTGTTCCCGCATCGTCTCGGCACCATTGAGCGCCGCAGTAATGAGAAGCGCATCGGACATCAGCGTTCCTTTTGGCAATCGAGGGGAACCACGCAGGTGCCCGTGGCCCGGCAAACAACGATGGGCGCCTCCAACACAATCGCTTGTGAGGGTTGGGCAGGATTGTCAGCGAGCTCGATCACCTTTCGAGCCTCAAAAGCCATCTTGCGGCTCGTGCGTCCAAGCTCGGTGATACGCCCGACGGCCTCGATGTAGTCGCCTGCGCGCACCGGGGCCAAGAACTCCACGCTGTCGTAGGCACGGAACAACCCCTCGTCACCGTCGTGCCGAATAAGAAGCTCGGTGGCCACATCGCCGAAAAGCTTCAGCATATGTGCGCCATCCACCAAGTTGCCGGCGTAATGGGCCTGTTCCATGCCGATGCGGATACGAATCATGACTTCCATGGTTTCCTCGTCGTTGGTCGCCACCGATCTATCACAAACAAAAAAGGCGCGTCGATGACGCGCCTTTTTAAAAGATTCCGGGTCGGTTACTGCCCGGGGAAACCACTGCTCACTTGGTTGATCGCGCTGATCTGCCCACCCGGCCATGTGATGGCCGCGGCTCGCCAGAACGTCTCTTCCTGCGGCAGGAACTGGTTGCGGTACTCGTAGCGCTGCGTGCCCTGAATGTAGATACGCAGCGTCGCGTAACTCGCGCCCAAGCCCTTGTCGGCGTAGTAGTACACGCCCACCGAGTAGATCAAACCACTCTCAGGGTTGTTGTGGTTGACGTTCTCAGGACCTGCACCGTCGGTGTCGTCGATGTCGAGCGACGGGTCATCCGATGGGCCAGGTGCGCCCCAATCAGCGGTGCGGTTGCGCCAGAAGATGTCGTTGGGTGCTTGGTTCCAGCGACCGTTCGGGTTCAAGTAGTGAAGATCGACGTCGGTTCCGTTCGTGTCCGACTGATTGGGGTCGGCTGGGGTATCCCACACAAGCTGCACGTGGATGTCTTCGTCTGGAACAGCCGAGATCGTCACGCGACGTGTTTCGTCGTCGTTGCAGCTCGCAAGACCCTGCTCGTCGTACACCGTGAGTTCGATGACGTAGACGCCAGCGAGGTCGAGGAACAACGAGGGTTGCGGGTCAGTGTTGGTAGGATCAAGACGGGCCGTCGAGTTCGGTGGACGCTGAATGATCGTCCACTCGTAGCTCGCAATGCTTCCGTTGGCATCGACCGACTGCGTTCCGTCCAAAAGAACGGTCTTCAGCGGGATGGTTGCAAGCTCCTGACGGCTCTGCGGCGAATCGCTCAAGCGCGCCTGGCCGATGGCTTGCGGACACACGTTGGTGGTTCCCTTGCCCACGATTGGCACCTTGAGGACCGACTTCGCTGGGTCGTTGCTTCGCACGGTCATCTCACCGTTCGACACGATCTCCGCCGTTGGGGTGTAGGTCACCACAAAGCTCGCCGTGTTGTCGGGAGGAATGATTGCAGGCGCAGCGGGGAGACCAGCTGGCAGCGAGCCTTCTTTGATGGCGTACACGCCGCCACCATCATCCGAGATCTCGATGTCCGAGACATTGAGGTCTTGGGTTGGGCTGCAGTTTTCGATCGTGATCGTCTTGTTGTTTGCGAAGCCGATGCCGCCTTCACCAAAGTTGATCTCATCTTCGCGGCTAAGCTTGATGCATGGCGCGCCGCTGTTGCCCTGGAGCGACACCGAATACTGTGGAGAATCCGGGTCGTTCGAGAAGAAGATCAGGTCGGCCGTCGACGGGTTGTTGTCGACCGGGTTGAAATACACGCGGATTGGGAAGCTCTGATCGGGCTGGAGCACGGTCGGAGGATTTGCACCGTCGGTTGCCGGGTCGGCGTTGACGTCTGCGCTGGTCGGGTACGTGATCTTGAAGTCACTGCTGCCCGTGATGACCGCGCGGCTGATCTCGAGCGGAGCCTGTCCAGTGTTCTGGACCTCGCTCAACCGGTACGTCTTGTCGCGGGTTGCATCCGTGACCGGTGCGACGCGCTGGAACACAATGGTTGGGTTCGAGAAAATGTTGGGCTCAAGCGCGGGCGTCAAGATCGCCACGTCGAACGTCGCCTTGTCGGGGTCGTTCGAAAGGATGCGAATCTTGCCAAGGTCCGGGCTGCGGTCGAGCGGCGAGTAGACCACTGAAAGGTCGATGAACTTCGTCAGTCGCCAACTCAGCCGAGTTGACCCACTTGTCGCGCTGGAACTCCACGCCGCCTTCATCGCCGTCGGTATCTTCGATCAGCTCGATGCTCGTGATGCGCAACGTACCGGTGCCCGCGTTCGAGATACGCACGGTCTGCGTTGCACTCTGGCCCAAAGCAACGTCCGAGAACACCAGCTGCCCAGGGTTTGACTGAATGCTGCCTGTCTGTTTCTCGTTGATGTTGCCGTTGCTTCCGGTGTCGTCGCTGCACGCGACAACGCCAAGACCCAACAGGGTCGCCAGCGCAATGGTTCCAAATCCTTTCATCGTCATACTTCAACCTTCTTTAAATACGTTGACCCGGTACGCGTAAGACGCGGCACTATAGGAACACGGTTAACTACAGTCAACTACATGCCAAGAGCATGAGAATTCCTGCACGTTAGACCCATACGTAGCGAGATGTTGTTTGGGTAAGAAAAGTGTAATTTTTTACAGCTGCCCACGTTCCTCAAGCATCCCACGAAACGTGAAGAGCATGGCTGTAAGCGGTTGAACGCCACTTGGGGCGTCGCTCGGGCCCGGAGAAACGCGCACAAGCGTGCGGCCGAACAAGACCGATTCCGAGGGTTGTTGGGTGTCGTTCAACAACGCGCGTGCGAGGGCGTCGGAATCGGATTCGTAGATCGCTACCGTCGCTTTGACGCGCTCCTTTTGGGCCATGAACGTCACCTGCCGCATGTCGCTGTAGGTGTTCTCCTCGACGTTGCGGACCGTCCAGCCCGCTGTTTTCATGGCGAGCATGAGCCCATCCGCAGATACAACCGGGGCGACGGGTGCGGATGCCTCCACCGACTCTGCAGCCACGTCACCCGTGAGTTGCGTCCGCCCGCGCCACACCGCAAGCCCCACAAGCAACAGCACCAACCCCGCGACCGCGCCGAAAACCACGGGATTGAAACGGCGCTTCGCCGGCGGGCGCTGCCGTGAAACCGTTGGGGGTCGCACCGCGTCACGCCGTGGCTTAGGATCGAGTCGGGGCGCGATGTCTTGTGAGAGCCCCTCCACAATGTCCGACCGCATGTTGGTCTCGCGCACGGGCTCAATGCGTTGAAGCTCGCCGGACTCGGTCAGCGGACTCTTCATGCGGCTTGGCATCGAGGGTGCCACCGGCATCATCCCCGAATCGGTCACCATCGGCACAGAGGACGTCTCGGCCAACGAATCCCCAAACCAATCCTCGGGCACAAACACGTCGTCGGGGTCGAACCCCTGGTTGATGGCGGCTTGGTTAGCGACCTCTGACAACCAAAGTTCAATGTCGGCGATCATTTCTCGGCAGGTTTGGTAGCGTTTGGCAGGCTCCTTCTCGAGCGCGTGGTACAGCACATGGGCGAGCCCCGGCGGACAAAAGACGTCCGACGGCAGCTTCCACGGCGTGCGGCCAAGATGTCCCTCCACAGCCGCCGCAAAATCGACCCCTTCGACCGCTGGGCGACCCACCAGACACTCCCATAAGATCATGCCCACGCCGTAGATGTCGGACGCGGCGGTCAATTCTTCGCGTTTCATCTGTTCGGGCGAGGCGTAGCGGGGTGTTCCCACAAAAACACCCTGCTGGGTCAGCGCCGTGTTCATCTCGGGATCGGGTTGTAGAACCTTGGCCACGCCAAAGTCCAAGACGCGAACCGCAAGCTCGTCATCTTGGTCGCGCCCGAGCATGATGTTTGAAGGCTTGAGGTCTCGGTGAAGAATCCCAAGACGGTGAGCCTCCTCAAGACTACGCAGGATCGCGATGCACACATTCGCGCTGTCCATGGGATGCAGCGCACCGTGTTTGCGGACCTGACGGGCGAGCGACCGGCCTTTGACGTACTCCATCGCAATGTAAAGAAACTGCGAACCCGACTGCCCAAAATCGTAGATGGTGATCGTGTTGGGGTGCGTCAATTGACTGACAAGCTTGGCTTCCCGCACAAACCGCTGAATGGTCGTTGCGTCCATGCCCGGACCGATCTCAAGGATCTTCAATGCGACGTAGCGGTCCATGCCGATCTGCTCGGCACGGTAAACGCTCGAGAAGCCACCGCGCGCGATGAGCTTGTCGATGCGATACTTGCCGCCCACGATGGCGCCGGTGCGATCGGTGTGTGTCGGGTTTTCTTCCATGCACCCTCGCTATACCAGACTTGCCTTCACACTCGCACCTCAAACACATCCTTGGTCCGCAGGGCGTGCCCAGTCTCGACCAGATGGATGAGATGCGCCAACACGCTGCGAGACGCGATCGGCCAGATTTCGGACGGCACCTCGGGGTAGGCAAGAGGCGTAAGTTCGTCGGCGGTCGCCTTCGTTCGGGTGCGCAGCGCCTCTAACACAAGGGCTTCTCGTGCCATCCGGTGCTCAATGTAATGGGTCAAAAGGCCCTCGGGTGCGGCGATGATCCATCCATGAGAGGGCAGGATCGCCTGGGGAGCTAGGGCTTGGATCGTCGCCAAGCTGTCTAGATAATCCCCCATATGCCCATCAATGGGGTCCACGAGGATGGTCCCAACTTGCGCGACAAGGTCACCCACGATCACCACACCGGAACGCTCGTGAACAAAAGCCAAGTGACCATCGGCATGGCCGGGTGTCAGCAACACATCGAGCGAGTCCGGACCAAGATCGATGCGGTCCCCATCATGGAGCTCCCGCTCGACCGAGACCCCCAGATGATGTGCCGTGCGCGGATGAGCCCAAACCCCCACATGATAACGCGATCGTACGGCGTCCACGCCGAGCACGTGGTCTGGGTGATGGTGCGTCAGTACGATCGCCGCAAGCTCGGCACCCTCGCGCAGATGATCGTCGATCACGGCGAACAACCGCTCGAGTTCGTCGGGACGGTCGCTGCCGGGGTCGATCACGACACATCGTGTGTCGCCCACAATGATACAGTTTGTGTGCGTCGCCGGAGGCAACGTGGGTGTGCGCAACGGCACAATCCGTAACCCCGGCGCGGCCTCGGCGTCGTTGCGCGGGCGAGTAGGCTCGCGACCGTCCAACACAAACCGACCGTCGCCTTGCACGAGGGCTTCGAGCACGGCGCGCACCGGCTGCGACACCAACGCACGCTCGCTGCGCCACTTCTCCAACGCCGCCGCGGGCGTTAGCCATTCTCCCTGCGCGAGCTCCTCAGACTGAAGCGATGCAGCGAGTCTGTCAGAGTCCTCCAGCTCGGTAAGGTCCACCGTGTAGAACCACGAGGTGTGACGAATCGCGGCGAAGTCCGGCGTGATCCACTGGCCCACCGCATGAAAAAAAGCCCCGTCCACAGCCTCGTCTCGTTTGGTGAGGTCTTCCAAGAACGCTTCCGGAGAAAGCGCCCTCAGGTGCTCGCTCCAGCGAACGCCATGCGTTCCTACCCAGATGCCACTCTCCTCGAGAAACTCGCGCGCGGCGCACGCCAAAGACACGTGATCCCCTTGACCTCCCCGCACGGGAATCCGGGTGTCCACAGCCTCGACGCTTCCTCCAAAAAACGCGTAAAACCCGCCCAAGAACTTCAGGTGGGGTTGGCGCAAGGTCCAAAAGACCTCAAGTTCGTGGCGACGACGGTAAGGAATGATCACGGACGATGTTTTCACGTGGGAAATCTCTGCAAGCTAAGAAACGTTCCGACAACGCTGGGTTTGTGTTACCACTGTATGCCCTCAGAGACGACGTCGTCCGTGGCAGGTGTTCAAGATGTTCGGACTTTCTCTAACAGAGATCCTCGTGGTCTTGGTACTCGTGCTCGTCGTGCTTGGGCCTGACCGTATCCCCCAGGTTGCGCGAACGGCGGGCAAAGCGATTCGCGAGATACGCAAAGCGAGCAATTTGATTCGCGATGCGGTGATGATCGACGATCCCATTTCGCCCAAGGTTGCACCACGCACCCCCGCAACCCCCGTCAAAGACAACACCTACGAAGCACCGACCTACGTTGAGGCGAAGCCGCAGCAAGACATCGCGCTCGTCGCGATGTCGGCGCCGCGACGGGTGACCGAATTCACCGCTGTCGCCCTTGCGGATGCTGCCGAACATGAGGCGCAGCGCGATGTGTACCTCCACATCCCCTTTCAGGAGACCCGATGAGCGAAGAGGTTGCGGACCCTTATCGGGACGCCCGGATGACCGTGATCGAGCATCTGACCGAGCTTCGGCTTCGTGTCATCAAGATGCTGGTCGCGTTCGCCGTCGGATTTGCGATCGCTTGGACATGGGTTGAACAGATCTTCGCGTTGCTGCAGCGCCCCCTGCAGATCGCCGCACCTGAGGCGGCGCTCGCGCAGATGCACCACAAAGATTTGTCTGAGCCGTTTTTCGTACTTTTGAAGACGGCCATTTTCGGCGGCTTTTTCATCGCCGTCCCGTTCATCCTGTACCAAATCTGGCAGTTTGTGGCGCCGGGACTCTACGATCACGAGAAGCGCGCCGTGCTGCCGTTTGTCGCGCTCTCGTACTTGTTTTTCATGATCGGAGCCGGGTTTTGCTTCTGGATCGTGCTCCCTCAAGGTTACGAGTTCTTGCTCAACTTTTCGGCAGACATCTCGCAACCTGAGTTGATGATGAGCGAGTACCTCGCGATCACGACCAAGTTGCTGATTGGTTTTGGGGTCATCTTCCAGCTGCCGGTGATCTCCATGTTCTTGTCGAGCATTGGAATTCTGACGCATCGCCATTTGCTGAAGTTTTGGCGCTACGCCATCGTCGTGTCGTTCATCGTCGCCGCGCTGCTGACGCCGCCCGACGTCGTGACCCAAGTGTTGATGGCGATCCCGCTGTGCATTCTTTACTTTTTGTCCATCGGGGTGGCGTGGTACTTCACCTCTAGGCGCGAGAAACGCGCTGCCCTCGAAGAAACCTGAAAGGAACGTAAAAAATGGGCTTCATTCCATACGTTGTTGAACAGACCCATCGCGGCGAACGTGGATGGGACATCTTTAGCCGGCTGCTCAAAGACCGCATCGTCTTCCTCGGGACGCCGGTCACCGACGATATTGCAAACAGCATCATCGCCCAGCTTCTCTTTCTCGAGTCTGAAGACCCCGAGAAAGGCATCGACCTCTACATCAATTCGCCGGGCGGTAGCGTGACCGCGGGCCTCGCGATTTACGACACGATGCAATACATCCGCCCCGAGGTGAGCACGATTTGTCTTGGGCAGGCCGCGTCGATGGGGGCGCTGCTGCTCTCGTCGGGCCAGAAGGGCAAGAGGTACGCGCTGCCCCACTCACGGATCTTGATCCATCAACCGCTGATGCGCGGGGGCATCGAGGGCCAAGCGACCGACATTGCGATCCACGCCAAAGAGATCCTTCGCCTCAAGGACAAGCTGAGCGACATCCTGGTCGACAACACTGGGCAGGACCGTGCGACAATCGACAGGGACACTGACCGCGACTACTACATGAGCGCGATCCAAGCCAAAGAGTACGGGCTTATCGACCACGTCATTGAACACCGGGCGAAGACCTAAGCCCAGTGGTTCACCCCCCAAAAAGCCGCATACCATTTGCGGCTTTTTTGTTGTGTACCTAAAACGGCACGGTCGCATCCAACCAGTGGTCGGTGGCTCATCACCGAGGGAGGTTCAATGGATCCAGTAGTTGTTATCGGAACAGGGGTTGGCGGGCTTGCCGCAGCCATTCGCATGCGCGCCAAAGGGTACCCGGTGGTTGTGCTCGAAGCACTTCCCGACGCGGGAGGCCGCGCACGCGTTTTCCGCCAAGATGGGTTTGATTTTGATGCCGGCCCGACGGTCATCACTGCGCCGTACCTGTTTGAGGAGCGGTTCACCGCCGTCGGGCGGGACTGGCGCGACTACTATGAGATCATGCCGATCGACCCATTCTATCGCATCATGTACGACGACGGGTCGCAGTTCGACTACGTGGGCGATGACGAGCGACTGATCGAGAACATCCGAGCGCTCAATCCAGCCGACGTCGACGGCTACCTCAAACTCGCCGAGCACTCACGTCGCATCTTCGACGTGGGTTACACCCAGTTGGCCGATGTGCCGTTCGACACCGTGTGGGACATGATGAAAGTCATCCCCGCGATGATGAAGCTTGAGAACTACAAGAGCGTGTACTCGCTCGTCTCGAAGTACATCCAAGACGAACGACTCCGACAGGCGTTCAGCTTCGAGCCGTTGCTCATCGGCGGCAACCCGTTCCGAGCCACGTCGATCTACCTGCTCATCCATTGGCTTGAGCGCAAATGGGGCGTGCACTACATCAAAGGCGGCACAAACAAGATCGTCGAAGCGATGGTGCAGCTGCTCGATGATGTGGGCGCGGACGTCACTTCAACGCCGCGGTCGACGAGATCGAGATCAAGACGGTCGCGCGGTCGCGTTCGAACCAAAGACGGCCGGCGTTTTGCGTGCTCAAGGTCATCAGCAACGCCGATCCGACCATGGTCTACAAACACATGATCCCCGCTGAACATCGGCGAAAACACACGAACGGCCGCCTCAAGCGCGTACAAAACTCGATGTCGTTGTTTGTTGCGTATTTCGGCGCCAACAAGACGTGGACCGAGCAAGCCCACCACACCATTGTGTTGGGGCCGCGCTACAAGGGTCTGCTTGACGACGTGTTTGACAAGAAAGTGCTTGCCGACGACTTCTCGCTCTATCTGCATGCGCCCACACGGTCGGACGCGAGCGTCGCGCCACCTGGTCACGAGAACATGTACGTCTTGTCCCCCGTTCCCAACCTCAAGGGGAACATCAACTGGGAAGAAGAAGGTCCACGTTACTACGACAGGATTATGGAAAGCCTTGAGAAACGCATGTTGCCAGGGCTGCGTGAGAGCATCGTGACGTCGAAGTTCATCACACCAGAGTACTTCCGCGACACGCTCGGCTCGGAGGACGGCGCGGCGTTTGGTCCGGAGCCCATTTTGCAGCAGAGCGCATGGTTCCGGTACCACAACCGTTCGGAGGATGTGGACGGCCTGTACTTTGTTGGAGCGGGCACCCATCCCGGCGCGGGCCTTCCTGGGGTGCTTTGCACCGCCAAGGTGCTCGACCGCGTCATCGATGAACCGGCGGAGTCGGACAAGATCCCGGTTCCTCCTCGGCCTCATCAGAAGTCAGCGAACGAAGTTGATGGTCCAAAGCCGGCAGGTACTCGCAACCCACGCCAGGTCCTTTCGATGGGCGTCGTGGTTCCTGCCCGCCGAATGTCGAGACGATGCAGCAGTGGTTTACGCGTTCTGCCGTTTTGTCGACGACACTGCCGATGAGGCGACGGACCTCGACCAAGCCAGACACTTGCTTGAACAGGTCCGTTCTGAGCTACGCCGCGACACAAAACCGCGGCCTCTGGTGGAGGCGTTTCTTGATTGCCGACCGCACTGGGATGGACGTTCGGTATGCCGAAGAGCTCATCGAGGGGGTCTTGTCGGACCTTGGGACCGTCGCTTTTGCTGACGACCAAGAGCTCCTACGGTACTGCTACCGGGTTGCCGGCACCGTCGGCCTCATGATGTGCCCGATCTTGGAAGTGCGCGACCGGCACGCGCTCGCCCACGCCATTGACCTCGGCGTCGCGATGCAGCTGACCAACATCTGCCGCGATGTCTTGGAGGATGCACAACGGCAACGCGTGTATCTGCCCGGCGAGCGTCTTCAGGAGGTCGAGGTGGAATCGACGGCCCTGGTCCGCTGTGATGCGGACCCAAGTCGCGTGGCGGTGGTCGTGCGTGACCTGCTGTTGCTGGCTGAGCGCTATTATGAGAGCGCCGACGCAGGGATGCTCTACATTCCTGCACGCACGCGGTTTGCGATCCTCGTGGCCTCACGCTTGTACCGCGCGATTGGGCTCAAGCTCTTGGCCCAGGGCGCCAACCGCTCCGAGGGCGGGTTTGGGTACCGTGGCCTGGAAAAGTCGTTGGCGTCTGCCGCGCCATGCTGACCTTCTTTCGTGGCAATGTGACGCCACATCCTCACGATCGCCAACTTCACGGCCCGCTCCAAGGCCTGCCCGGTGTAAACGTTTGTCGAAGTTTGCGCCGAGCGTCAACCTTCCCGTATATTCCCCGCTGAGGCGTCTCACGAGGAGGACGTTGAAGTTACATCTTGTCGCAGTTTTGGCATTGGCACTGAGCGCAGCAGCGTGCGGTGATGATGGAACGAGTAGCAATAACGTCTTCGTGCCCGACACCGGCAACAACAACACGAACAACGACGTGGGGACCGATTTACGCCCGACGACGGCGTGCCTGACATGGACATCGACGCGGCAACCGATGCGGGCATGGACTCGGACATGGAAGTCGATATGGACGTCCCCACCTGCCCGGAGGTTCCATGCCTCGGTGAGGACGTTTGCGTCGACAACGTATGCGTCCCCAACACCAGCTGTGGCACCGCCAAGAACTTGGGAACGATCTCGCCTGGTGACACCGTCACGGATTCGGGCTCGTTCATCACCCAAGGGCTCGACCAACTCACGACCAGCTGTGCTGGGGCGATGGCCACGCGCGAGCGCGTCATCGCGTTCGACGTGGCCGAGCGCTCGTTGCTCTCGTTCGAGGTCGACTGGACCGGACAATTCGACGGGGTCGTGAGTTTCCGTACCACGTGCGCCGACGACTCCAGCGAGACCCTGTGCCAAGACCAAGAGTCCGGCGCGCGGGTCTTTGAACCGGGGACCTACTACATGGTTCTCGAGATGAAGTTCGGCAACGCCGGCACCTACGCGCTGACCATCAACTCACAAACCGCAGGGTGCACCATCGGCGAGTCCATGTGCGTGGACACAACCCTCGAGATCTGCCCCACAGGCGTCGAGAAGGAGTCCATCATGTGCCCCGACGCGTGCACCAACAGTGCGTGTGTGGGCGGCTCCTGTTCGAACGCCATCACGGTCACCGCACCCGGCGGCACGTACACGGGCGGTGCAGGCGCCTTCATAGGAACCCTGAACTTCGAAAACAATGCTGGGTGCGGCAACCGCCAGAGCCCGGGTTACGAGGCCGTCTTCTACCTTCCCGGACTCACTGCCGGTCAGGTCGTCAATGTGGACACACTTACTGGCGACACAAACTCGAATGCCATCTTCATCACATCGGCATGCGGCGACACATCTGCGTGTGTCGCAAATTATGCGAGTGAAGACATCGACTGGGTGGTGCCCGCCAACGGAGATTATTACGTCATTGTCGATAAAGTGCTGAATTCACGATCCGAATTCAGTTACACGCTGAATATTTTTTGACGATCTCGCAACTTTTTCTCCAGATTCGTCAAAACTTTGACGGCCCCTGGCCAATCCACCTGCCGCGTACGTTGATTTCATGGAGGTTTTGGGTACGACTTCTGGCGGCACACGCGTTGCATGATATGCTGGGCAGACGAATCCCTGTGTCGGAGCCCAAATGCATCGCATCCTTCTTCCCCTTCTCTTGAGCATGCTCACCCCCACCGCGGCCTTCGCGTGGGACTTTTCATGCAGCCCCAAGAACACGACGGAGATCGAGCCCCTGCTGCCGCCACAGCTGATGATGATGCTCGACCGCTCCGGCTCGATGGATGACGCTGACGGCATTGTCTACAACACCTGTCGCGTGTGTGAGGACCCCAAAGGAAATCGCCGCGAGGTGGCCTCGGCCGCCGACTGCGCGCCCACCGGGCCTCCTTGGGAGGCGACCACGAACCTGACCAAACGGCAGTTTCCCAACCAAAACGGCTACTCGTACACGACAACCTTCACGGGCTTGCCTGTAGTCAAGGGAAGGCTCACCCTCACGGTGGCCATCCGGGGCGATTTCAACGATGACAACGACGGTTATGAGGTATTCGTCAATGGCAACCGAGTGCGTTACCAACGTGTGAACAAGGGTTGTTCGACCACCTTCACACGCACGTTTGAAATCGATGCGTCCTTTGTTCCAGGAACCACGGCCGACGTCGTGATCGTCACGGACCGGTCGACACGCTTCGCAGATGGGGTAGACACGGACGAGTGCTCGACCAACTCCGTAGGACTCACCCTTCGGTCTGAGACAAACACTTACTTGGGCTCGATTCAAGACAAAGCGTGTGGTGGCAAAGACAAATGGGAACAGGCACTGGCTGCGATTGATGCCGTGACCAAAGAGTCTGAGACGCGCTCGCCAGAGCTTGCGGCGTTCGGGTTGGGATTGTTCAACGACAGCGGCGCGGGGGTTTTCCAAGAATGCAAGATGACCAACAACTCCCCCATCATGTCGACGCTGAATTCAACCGGTCCCAGTGGAAACACGCCCACCGCGCTCGCGATCCGGACAGCCTTGGCGTCTGACTGTGTGGGTGGCGCCTCGATGACCACGGTCAGCGACACACAAACGATGCCAACCCGCTCGGGCGACCGCGAGGGCTTCAGCTACAACCACCGTTTGGTGATCCCGCCACAGACGACGAACTTGACGGCGGATATCTACTTGCAGGGTGATTACGGTGGGGCTTGCGAGTACGCCCAAATCTGGATCGACGGCGTCTTGGCGGGCACACACGACGGGCGCAACGAGAACTGTGACACCACACCAAGGTCGCGCTCGTTTACAATTCCCGCCTCCGCGACGGCCGATGGTGTGGTCAACATCGAGGTGCGCAACCGCACCAAGTTGTGGAACAGCGCTTCATGCAGTGCGGGGACCGATGGTGTTGATCTGCAGTGCGGCACGAATTCGTCGTACGTCGAAGTCAAGGTCCCCAACCGTATCAGTCGTCCAGCCGCCACCCTTCTCATCACGGACGGTGAGCCGACCGTTGGGTACGACGGGCAAGATGCTTACCCCGCTGCGGTCATCGCGGCGTGTGCGCACCGTGACCTCGCCAACCTGTATGTCGTAGGACAGGGCGCAGGCACCGACGTCGAATTCAACAACATCCTCGCTGCAGCGGGCGGCACCGGTTCGTGTGATGGTGGTGTCGATCCTTGTACGAGTCCCTCGGATTACAAGGACCTGCTTGGAAAATGCACGGGTTCGTTCCAGACCAACAACGCCGAGGAGCTCTTGGCCGCCATCGCCGCCATTACGAATGATATTCAGTGTCTGTTTGACGTGAACTTCTCGGGCGCGCCCGTTACCGACGTGCCGCTCGACCCCACAGGACTTTACCCCTACCTCTACGTCGATGGTCGGTTCGCGACCGTGGGCAATCAGCGCATCTACCAGAAGAGTTCGCCGCTCGCCGTACCTGCTGGGGAAGGCTGGGAGTTCGCAAGCGCAACGGAGTCCAAACGCGTGCGTTTCACGGATTACTATTGCAACCAAGTCCAGACCCGCACCATCAATCAGGTTTCGACGCAGCTGGCCTGTTTGTGCGAGGAGACACCTGGCGCACCGTGCGTGGTGCCTGACGCCGGAGCACTTGGCGTTTGCCCTGACGGGGTATGGACCTGTGTCGAAGGCATCGACATCTGCGAACCCGACGTCAACTGCTGTGTTGAGGGAAGCCCCTGCACGATCCCCACACTTGAGGGCGTCTGCGCCGAAGGCGTCACGAAATGTCCAAGCTCCTCGGGACTCCCTGTCTGTGTTCAGGTCAACTTCCCTGAAACCGAGGTGTGCAACGGTCTCGACGACGACTGCGATGGCGAAGTGGATGAAATCGGCGGCACGTGTAACGTACCTGGCGGCGTCGGTCGCTGCCTCCCCGGTTACAGGGGTTGCAGCGGTACGTCGGAAGTGTGCTTGCCGCTCTACGAGCCCATGCCGGAGCTTTGCAACGGCATCGACGACGACTGCGACGGCACCGAGGACAACATCACGCGTTCGTGGAACGCGACGTTCAACGGCGTGTACACGTTGCCAAGCGCGGACCGTCCGAAAGCGTGCGACATCAAGAACACGTGCACATGCGCCGGCGGCGCGGCCGACAACAACGCGGGTACGGACTTCACGTCGTACCTTGCCGAATGGGATCCGGTCTGTGAATGTGGCGCGGGTCTTGAGGCTCCAGAAACGACAGACACCAGTGCACCCAGCACGGCGTCTTCGGACGTCGGCCCGTCGACGGGTTGTTCGGCGGTTGACGGTGGGCTGACGCCGATGTTGCTTCTGGGACTGCTCGGGCTGACACGACGGCGTCGGAATTAATTCGGGGTCGGGGTCGGTTTGCCCCCTATCCCGAAGAGGTCCGATGAGAAATCGTCTGAAACCCGTTGTCGCTCTTCTGGCCGCTCTTTGCGGCCTTTTTCTTTTCACCAACGTTTGGATGTTGCGATCAACCCAATCGCAGGTCTTTAAGATGACCAGCGTCCCGGCGCGCACGTGGGCCATCGTGCCCGGTGCACGGGTGTGGGCGTCCGGGGAGCCTTCGCACAGCCTCGAAGACCGCCTGCAAACCGCGCTTGACCTGTACCAGCAGGGCAAGGTCAAGCGCATCCTGGTCTCAGGTGACCACGGCCACCACAGCTACAACGAGGTCCAAGTGATGCACGACTGGTTGCATCAACGCGGGGTGCCGTCGGCCGACATCGACATCGATCACGCCGGTTTTCGGACGCTGGACACGATGGCTCGCGCCGAACCGGTGTTTGGCGTAAAGGACGCGATCATCTGCACCCAACGTTTTCATCTGTACCGGGCGTTGTACCTCGCGGATGCGCGCAGTTTGGACGTCGTTGGTGTTCCGTCAGACCGGAGAGTGTACCAGGGTGAGCTCTGGAACCAGATGCGCGAGAGCTTGGCGCGCGTGGTGGCGGTTTTGGACGTCAGCTTGGGACGCGAAGCGAAGTTTCCGACGTGACGCGTATGGCATGAAGCTCTGCGCTGCGATCCACGAAAGAGTTCGGCGTCGGACGGGTTGCCGACTCCCACAAGAGCGAGCGGTCCTCGGCCAGTCCTAAGATGGCCGAGCTTCGGGTGCCGTACGCGAACTCCTCCAGATCCACGAATGGCGAATCCATTCCACCTGGGTGACGGTCGCTAAGCACGTGCGTGAGGACATCGGGGTCAAACCGCTGCAGCGAGCGCAGCAAGCGTTCGATCCGGTGAGCGCGCGGCGGTGGTGCGCCTTGGAAGCTGCTTTCGGTGATCACGTGAACGCCGGGCCCCAGAATCAGGGAGTGCAGAGAACGCCCGTCACTCCAGACGACGCGAGCGGTTCGCTGATCGGCGACGATGGCGTGAAAAGGATTGAAGTCGGCAGGTTGAAGCTCAAGCAGAAGCTGCCCGGCCTCTGCGGCCGACCCGCTCGCCAGCGCAATGTCAGGAATCTCGCCGCGTGAGCGCTTTGTGGGGTCGCGAGACGCACCGGCGCGGTTGGTCAGCGCGACCAAGAGCCCCTTCGCGTTGACCCCTATCCACGTTCCGCCATGGACAAGATCCCGCGGCGCGAACACAGACCCGCTGACCGTCCAACCTTGGGACGGCCGAGACAGCAGCTCGTCGCGATTCGCCGCAACCGCGAGCGGAAACTCGTCAAAACGCCGGTGGAAGACAATGACGGTGCACATGTTAGCCCGCCATACGATGGGCCCAGACATCTGCGGCGATGGCGTGGAACACGCTCAACGCGTCGTCGTCGCCGGGATCGAACTCGGCGATCGACTCGCCGGCATCCGGGGTGCCGAGGAGCGCCAACGCAACCAGCGCTTTCTCGCGCTGCCCGGGGCGCGATTGCGAGCCGTTTAGGTGGTTCCGCAACAGCTCGATGTCCGAGGTGATCCGGGTTTCCAATTGGCGCGCAAACCACGAGAAACGCTCACGTTGTCTCAGAAGTTCGAGAGCAGCGCGGTCGGCGAAGAAGCCTGGCATGGTTGACATGGAGCACCTCCGGTTTTTCGTGGCCCGAACTAAGATTCCGCATCGGACCGTAAGTTTCGTCGTCAAAGAGTCAAACGTCGAAACTCCGGGTTGGATTCGAATTAGTCCCAACTTTTTTGACTTGACGGCGCAGCGTCGCAGTTTTATTTCCTTCCCCCCTCGTTACGGATACTCCGTACGGCGGGCCGATGTAGCTCAGTTGGTAGAGCAGCTCATTCGTAATGAGCAGGTCACCGGTTCAAGTCCGGTCATCGGCTTAAGGCACCTTCGGGTGCCTTTTTTTATTCCTCGACCTTGAACTCAAGGATTCCGTCATCGCTTGGGGATGCGACCTTGGCCTTGGCAGCCCCGTCGAGCGCACGGGTCGCCCAAATCGTTTGTGCGGTTTGGTAGGCGGCCTCGAACTCGGCGGGCGTGGCCTTCACGCTGAACGTTGCGATCACTCCGTTGTTCTGGACCATCCAGAACGCGAGTTTGACATCGCCAGCAACTTGGCCCGACAGCACGGCATGAAGCTCCCCGCCATCCAAGCGCGTGACGCTGAGCACCTGCGCGTTTGTCAGGGTCTTTTGGAAGTTCTCAAGCACCTTGTGTTGAAACGCGTCGGACGAAAACTGAGGTCCGATCGGATCGACCATCTCGGTGCTCATGAGGATCGTCGCGTCGTCCTTGGTCGCAACAAAACGCGCCACAAAGTCTTCCGCCTTGGCGAGTTTCCAGTCGCTGAGCGCCGACAGATCAAGCCGCAGCGCCGATGCCTTGTCCTCCCACTTGAGGTCGGTGACGTTGAGCGTCGACGAGGTCACACCCAACGCATACACGTCCGTGGCGGTTGGAACGAATGTAAAAAAAGGTTTCTCACCGCTGAGGAACACAGGCGTTAGCGCTGCGAGGCCCGACGCTTCCGCCAACCGGTCGTCCGCAGCGTCGGGAACGGAGCCTCCGACCACGGCAACTGTCATGCCCTTGCGCAGCACTGTGAACTGCGCGTCTTTTCGCTGCTTGAGGGCCGCGTCGATGACCTCGGTCATCTGCTGGGCATCGTCCGGTGTACGCCACAACGACACCCACTCAAATCGCCAACCGTCACCCTTCTTGATCACTCGATAGGCATCGGACTGCCACGAGACGTAAATGGATCGAGCGACTTGGGGTGAGATGAAATCCGACAGCCACAATGAAAGGACGCCGGGACCCACGCTTCCGGCGTGCAACACGTCGGATTTGTCCGGCAGTGTCCACGTCCCGAGGTCCTCTCCGGACGCCCACCGGTCGGGACGCACAAGAAATCCCGTGTTCGAGGCTGGCGCGATCCACGCCATCTCGGCCCCAGACCATCCCCCCGAGCGCTGCAGCATCGCTGACGTGGCCAGACCCTCGCGCAGCGCGAACGAGAGCTCACGACGGTTTAGCGTGTCGATGCCGGGGTTTCCGTCCACATCGAGCGTGCGGGCGACCTCAGGAATTCGCATCGCCAACGATGGCATTTCGGCGAGGTTTTCACGGGTTAAACCGATCTCTTCGCCGGCGACCAGCGCCCAGACAAACGACGCGTCGGACATGGTGTTTGTGCGTGTCGCAAGCCACCCATCCCAAGTGTCTGCAGCAGGAGGCGACGAAAAAGCGTGTCGGCCAAGGCCGCCGACGGTGGCAAGAACGACGTCACGCACCACGTCCTCGCGTCGTGCCGTTCGGACGTACTCGATCGTGTGGGTGGCGGGGTCGTACGCGGCGGCAGCGGGCAACCACGGGACGCGTTCCGCGGTCGAAGCATCGAAGCCAAACAATGTGGTCAAAAGCCAGCGGCGGTCCTCTCGACACGCGTCCGAGGCGATCTCGAAGTTGGCAGGAAGATTGGGCACAGCCACGACGGCCGGCGGCGTATCAAACGCGCGATCCCTGAGATTTTGAACCTTCGCGACCAAGTCGGCGAGCTCGTCCTGCGCAACGCGTCGCGAGGCTTCGGGGGCCGGGACGGGCTTTTGAGGGGTCTCACATCCGACCAACCCGACCAACAACCACGCAAACATCCATGTCCGCATTTCTAACTCCTCCGAAACGGGCGCACCAACGGTCCTAGGCGAAGCTTAGAGTTCGCCGTCCCGCCCACCACGTGCCACGACAGTGCCCACCAAAAGAACAGCGTCGCAAAGCCAGCGAGTACGATGCCCACCACAAAACCGATCGAAACGTCCGAATGAATCTTGAAGTCGTGTGGGACCAATAGGATTGCCGACGTCACGCTCAGGCCAGACGCCATGATCCCCAGAAACAGCCGAGTCCCAAGGGTATTGAGGTGTTTGCCAAGGTCATCAATGGCGTTGTTCTTGACCGCGATCGTGAGGTTGCCACCCTCGAGGTCCATCAGGACTTGGTCGAGCTGCTGAGGCACTTGAGTCAGGAAGCCCGACAGCCCCATCGCTGAGGACATGGCACCTTGGAGCGCCTTCTTGGCCGTGAATCGCCGTTTAGCGAGCTCACGCGCGTAGGGCATCCCGACTTCCATGATGTCGAGCTTGGGATCGAGGAAGCGCATGATGCCCTCGATCGTGGCGGCGGCCTTGGTCAGCACAGCGTAGTTCGGGTTGAGGCGAATGCGGTGTTCTTGGGCGGCCTGCGTACATTCTTGGACAAACGCCGATACGCTGATGTCAGAGAGGTTGGACAAAAGGTACTCGTCGCGGATGCGCACGATGTCGGCCTTGAAATCGCGCAGGCTGACCCGCCTCTACCGGGTGTCCCATCTTGAGCAATGTCCGTGAGATGCCTTCGACGTCGCCGGTCAACACACTGATGATCAGTCCGATCGGGTCGTCTTGTTGCGCGGCAGACAGCCGTCCCACGAGGCCAAAGTCGATGAAGACGAGGGAGTTGTCCTCGCGCACAAGGATGTTGCCCGGGTGCGGGTCTCCGTGGAAAAAGCCGTCGTGCAGCACCATCTTGACCATGGCATCAAGCAGATTTTTGAGCACGGCCTTGGCTTGGTCAGACCCGCCGTCGAGCTCCGAGAGTTTCTTCGCATCGATGAACTCCAGGGTCATGATGCGGTCGTTGCTCAGCTCGTCGAACACCGCGGGCACGCTGACTTCGGCGACCTCTTCGAAATTGGCGCCAAACTCGCGAATGTTGCGGGCTTCGAGGGTGAAGTCGAGCTCGGAGAGGATCGCCTTTTCGAACTCTTTGACGATCGCGGTCGGCGTGTACAGTTCGACCTCCTGGATCGTCGCCTCGGCCAAACGCGCGATGTAATAGAGGATGTCGAGGTCGCTGCGGATGGTCGTCGGAATTCCGGGGCGCTGCACCTTAATGACACACTCGCGCCCGTCGTGCGTTTGCGCGCGGTGCACCTGGCCAATCGACGCAGCGCCAATGGGTTTTTCGTGCACATGCGCGTAGAGGTCCTCAAGGGATTTCCCGAGGTTCTCCTCAATGGCGGCTTTGACCTCCTCGAAGGGCATCGGCGGGACGCGGTCCTGCAGATGTTTGAGCTCGTCGATGAACGTCGTCGGCAGGATATCGGGCCGCGTCGACATGATCTGACCGAGCTTGACGAACGTCGGCCCAAGGTCTTCGAGCACCCGTCGAAAGCGCACCGCCGCGTCGGTCTGGTCCTCGCCGATGAGGCTCGTGGTATCCTCAAAGCCGCTTTCTTCCTCACCTTCGGGCAGGTACCGCCCAAGCCCCGACCCCACAACAACCGTCTTGAACCCGTGCTTGGTCAGCACGGACGTAATTTCACGAAGACGACGAATGTCTTGGACCGCGGTCTTTACTGGGGCGAGCATGGTGTCCTCGGCTTAGGCGTGGTGACGCTACCACGACGCCCGAACGATGTCCTCACAGCGCCGCCTGGCGCTGTTTTTCCATCATGCATTCAAGGTAGGTCGGCAATTCTTTGGATTCATCGCCTTGGGATGCCATCGCGGCGTCATGCATGCACGTACCATGGTTCATGCCCGCCAGACGGCGACACATGGTCGGCTCGAACGTGCCTTGGCATCGCTTCTCGTACTCCGCGGCGAACTTCATCGCTTTGTCGCGATCGAGCAGCAGGTCTGAACTGAACTCGAGGTAACCCCAAACGCCTGCACCAAGCGCAATGGTCAGCAGCAGGCCTCCCACCGCAATCTTGGAATTTCGAGTGTCTGCGTTTTTGTCCGTCATTTTTAGATCCACGTTTCGCGTCGCGCGTTTTGACCCTTAACGAAGCCTGCCGGAGAGTGCCATGAAACGCGACCAGTTGAAAATTGCAAGTCCCTGCCACGAAAACTACGACGCGATGTTGGGTCATGGACCGCAGCGTTTCTGCGAGTCCTGCAGCAAGCACGTGACGAATCTGTCGGAGATGACCCGCGACGACGCCAAGGCGTTCTTGGACGCGGCGAAGGGTTCGTCGGTGTGTGTGCGTTACCGGGCCACCGCCTCGGGCAACGTGCTGTTCCGGGCGCCAAAGACGGACAGCTTCCGCCGGCAGGTCCAGGGTGCGAAAAAGCTTCTGACGGCCGCCGTGGTGATGGTGATGCCCTTGATGGCCGCGTGCGACCGAGAGCCCGTGGGCCCAGACGAGTTCGTGGTCGAAGACACGATGATCGCCGCTGAGCAGGCGATTCTGTCGAAGCTGAGTGAATTCGGCTTGGACCCCATTGCGGCGTACAACGAGATCGACCCGTTTGACCCTTACGAAAACGTGGTCATGGGTGAGATTGCCGCTGTGGATCCCATCGTGGAGCCTGTGCTCATCGAAGAGCCCGTCGAAGACCCTGTGAACCTGTATGTCGAAGAACCACAGGTGGTCGTGATGGGCGACTGGGGGGGCGAGCCTGAGGTGTTGCCCGAGCCAGAGCCTGAGCCGGTGATTGATACCATGCCGCGCGAAGAGTTCACCATGGGCAAGGTCGCGTACGTGCCGGACTAACGCCCTTTCCAAACGGGCTTTCGCCCTTCGGCAAAAGCCGCGAGCCCCTCCAAGCGGTCTTCGGTCGGAATGACGACCGCATAACACTCGGCCTCGATCTCAAGGCCGCGCGACAGGTCGGCGTCCAAACCGGCATCGATGGCGCGCTTGGCCTGCGCCACCGCGATGGGAGCAGCTTTCAACATCTCGCCCGCGAGTGCCCTCGCCGCACCGAGCAGCTCCGCGCGCGGGACCACGTGGTTAACGACCCCCAAGCCAACGCCTCGTCCCCCGAGAGTCGACGCGCGGTGAACATGAGTTCCTTGGCTTTTGATGCCCCAATCAGTCGCGGCAGCCGCTGTGTCCCGCCTGCGCCCGGAATGATCCCAAGCGCAAGCTCGGTCAGGCCAACGCTGGTCTCTTTGGCAACCAACCGAATGTCACACGCGAGCGCGATCTCGAGCCCGCCGCCAAAGGCATAGCCGTTAATGGCACAGATGACCGGTTTCGAGACGTTCGCGATGGCGTCAAAGGCGGTCTTATAGTCCCGGATACGTTGGGTGACCTCAGCCTCAGACATCGTCTTGCGCTCCTTCAGGTCGGCACCCGCACAGAACACTTTTTCGCCCTGGGCGGTCAGCACCACAACACGCACGGACGCGTCTTGGTCGATTTCGTTGAAGGTGTCCCGCAGCGCCGCCACCAACGCCCCGTTCATCGAGTTCATGGCTTCGGGGCGGTGAATGGTCAGGACGCACACACCGTTTTCATCAACGTCTTTGAGCAACACGTTCATCGTTTCATCTCTCGTTCGATCGTTCTAAAATAAACCCCAGGACGCACCGAGGAATCCATGGCATCCGACGACTCCGAACGCACAAAACAGGCCGTTATCACGCGTGTATCGAATGCCTATTTTGCACTTTGCCGCAAGTTGGCCGCGACGTTGAACCGCCGCAAATCAGGGCGCAGTTAGCACACCGACCACGTCGGCGATCTTGCGCGTGGCGGCAATTTCCGTCGATGCGGACAGGTCTGCGTTTCCGGGGTCCGTCAGAATGTAGCGCACCAACGCGTCGACCCGGGCGTCCGGGTCCGTCAGGTTCATGGCATCTTGCAGCAGAGTGACACGCCAAGCGGCAAAATCCTTGAGGACGGCGTTGCGTGCTTTTTCAACACCGGCCTCCCGGACCCGTGCGAGCATCTCTTTGGAATCAGGCAAGACTAGCGGATTCTCAGCGAGCCCAGCGACAGGTTGTGCGTCATGGGTGTCGTCGGTGAACTCGACCACGAGACGATCCAACAGTTTCTGCTCCCCGAGCCGTCCCACCAACGTCGTGACCAGTCGCGCGCGCGCGGTTCGTGTGACGGTCTTTACCGGGTAGGTCAGCGTTCGAAAGACCGGCTCGTCTCTGGTGGGAGACTCCTTCGACAGATTCTCCTTGGCGTTCAGCAGATCGTTTCGTTCCGTGATGACCTTGTCGCGCGCGCGCTGCAGGTCGTTTCGGGCGTAGTACAAGTTTTGCTCCGCGCCGGTGGATGTGTTTGGGGTATCACCCTCGCGCGCAACGGCCTGCTCGTACTCCGAGACTTTGTTCTCGAGCCGCGTCACTTCGTTTTCGGCGGCGGTCAGGTCACGCTCGGCGCTCTGAACATCACGTTGCCGGGACTCGTACGTGGGGTTGGGCACCTGACGGACACCATCTTGATACTCGACCGATGCGGTTGAGCTTTGGGTACGGTCGCTGACCTCAAAGTCGGTGAGGTCAAGGGTGACGCGCGTGGGCACGGTGCGGCCATCAGGCGAAATCTGCAGTGTGCCGCGGCGGAAGCCCACGAGCGAGTCCGCGATGATGGTCGCGTCACGGTTTTTCCCCGCGACGCCTACAACAAACGCCATCTCCGACTCGATCTGTGCCTTTAGGACTTGGGCGAGGCGTTTGTCCTCCACGTTGCCCGAAAGCTGCGCCATCTTCGCGCGGATGAGCAGGGCATCGGCGAGTCGATTGGCGGCTTGGGCGTCATCGGCGGCTTTAGAGAGCTGGTTGCGCCACGTTTGTTTGATCGACTGAATCTGGTTTTGATGGACGCCGCGCACGAGCTCCAGCTCACGGATGGCGGCCTCATGCAACATCACGGCGTTGGCGTAGTCTTTCTGCGAGACCAAGCTCGACGCATGTTGGGTGACCTTTTGGCTGATCTCGTTGACCACAGCGGTCGCATCGGGGTGCTGCGGCCACGCGTCCCACGATTTGCGCGCGGCAACGATGGCACCCAGCGTATCGCCTCGCGCAGCGTCCGAGCGGGCTTCGTTGGCGAGTCCCATCATCCACTGGTATCGGGCAGCGTCGCGCTTCTCGATGGCTTCCTTGGAGTCGTCGTCCTCGACGGCGGCCTGCGCGTAGTTGCGATAGGCGACTTCCCACTGGCCTTTTTTGGCGGCCTCGTCGCCGGCATCGATGTATCGGCCGTAGGCGCAGCCGGTCATGAGCAAGAGCGCGATGAGTAGTTTCTTCACAGGATCTCCAAGCGTTGGAGTTCTTGGCGCAGCTGCGCGGCGTTTTCGAAATGAATGGCCTGCATGCCCGCAACGCGGGCGCCCTCGCAGTTCGAAGCGCGATCGTCGACGAAGACCCCGTGCTTGATGTTTACCGACGCGGCGCGTGCGGCGCACTCGTAGGCTTGCGGCTGGGGCTTGCGGACACCGTGGTCACACGAAACGAACGTCCACGAGACATAGCGGCTTAGGTTCAGCTTCTCTTCGATCATCTTCCACCACACCGGGTAGTTTGACAGCGTGTGCATGGGCACGCCTTGTGCCGCGAGGTCTTGTAGAAGCGGCTCCATCCCGTCAAGCCAACGGTACCCCTCGCGCATCAGGGCGAGCATGCCTTTGTGGTCGTAGACGCGGCGATCGCTGAAGAAATTCGCCAAAAACTCAGATTCTGTGCATTCCCCGCGCTCGAACTCGACCCACGCCGAGGGGTGTTTTTGGCGCAGAAGCTCCGGCAACGACATGTCGAAGAAGGCAGGGAGGCCACGAAACGGGTCATGGACGATGGTATCCATGACATCGAGGAAGAGGACGGGCTTCAATTGCAGTTGCTTCCGGTGCAGGTTTGGCTGCCATCACCGCAAGCATCGCCGTTGTTGCAGCCGGGGTCGGTGCAATCGCACACGCAGATATTCGTCGTCGTGTTGCACGAATCTGGCGCCGTGCAGGAGCCGCATGATGTCACCGTACGTGGGTCGCCGCAGTTGTCATTCGCCGTAACCTCGCCGCAGTCCTTTCCAAGTCGCGCACAGAACTCGCCGTCGGTTTCGGCGTCGCAGGTGCAGGTCACGCCATTGCCGGAGTAACCGGAATTGCACGCGCACGTGAAGCCACCCGGAGTATTTGTGCAGGTCGCGTTCGGGTCGCAGTTGTCGGCGTTCGTCGCGCATTCGTCGATGTCGGTGCACGTCACGCCGTTGCCGGAGTAACCCGCGTCACATGCGCACGTGAAGCTGCCGGGTGTGTTGGTGCAGGTCGCGTTGGCGCTGCAGTTGTCGGTGTTCAACGCACACTCGTTGACATCGGTGCACGTCACACCGTTGCCCGTGTAACCGGCGTCACAGGCACACGTGAAGCTGCCGGGTGTGTTGGTGCACGTCGCGTTGGTGTCGCAATTGTCGGTGTTCAACGCACACTCGTTGACGTCGGCGCACGTCACACCGTTGCCGGTGTAGCCCGCGTTGCACGCGCACGTGAAGCTGCCGGGTGTGTTGGTGCACGTCGCGTTGGCGTTGCAGTTGTCGGTGTTCAGCGCGCACTCGTTGACGTCGGTGCAGGTCACGCCGTTGCCGGTGTAACCCGCGTTGCATGCGCACGTGAAGCTTCCAGGTGTGTTGGTGCAGGTCGCGTTGGTGCTGCAGTTGTCGGTGTTCAGCGTGCACTCGTTGACGTCGTTACACGTCACGCCGTTGCCGGTATAACCCGCGTTGCATGCGCACGTGAAGCTGCCGGGTGTGTTGGTACACGTCGCGTTGGTGTTGCAGTTGTCGGTGTTCAGCGTGCACTCGTTGACGTCGTTACACGTCACGCCGTTGCCCGAGTAACCGGAATTGCACGCGCATGTGAAGCTGCCCACGGTATTTGTGCACGTCGCATTGTTGCTGCAGTTGTCGGTGTTCAGCGTGCACTCGTTGACGTCGGTGCATGTCACGCCGTTGCCCGAGTAACCCGTGTTGCAGGCACAGCTGAAGCTTCCGGGTGTGTTGGTACACGTTGCGTTGTTGCTGCAGTTGTCCGTGTTCAGCGTGCACTCGTTGATGTCGTTGCAGGTCACGCCGTTGCCCGAGTATCCGGCGTTGCACGCGCACGTGAAGCTGCCGGGTGTGTTGGTGCAGGTCGCGTTGTTGCTGCAGTTGTCGGTGTTCAGCGCGCACTCGTTGACGTCGGTGCAGGTCACGCCGTTGCCGGTGTAACCGGCGTTGCAGGCGCAGGTAAAACTTCCGGGTGTATTCGTGCAGGTCGCGTTGTTGCTGCAGTTGTCGGTGTTGAGCGCACACTCGTTCAAATCAACGCAGGTCTTTCCATTGCCGCTGTAACCCGCGTTGCACGTGCAAACATTGCTTGCCGCGCAGGTGCCGTCGGCTGCGCATCCGCCGCAGTCGACGGTGCGCGCCAATCCACAGTTGTCGTTGTCGGACACCGACCCGCAGTTCTTGCCCAGCCGTGCGCAAAACGCCACGTCGGATTCCGGCGTGCAGCCGCACGTATTGGCGACGCCGGCACCACCGCACGTCTCGGGCAGGGTGCATCCGCCGCAGTTGACCAAGCGAATCTGGCCGCACACATCGGTATCTTCGAGCGGACCGCACTCGGCGTTGCGCTCAAGGCAGAAGTCGGCGTCGGTCTGCAGCCCACACGCGCATGTGTTGTCCGTTCCACCGCCGCCGCACGTCGCGGGGGCGATGCACGTCCCGCAGTTCTCGGTGCGCTCGATGCCACAATTGTCCAGCGCGGTGAGTGAGTCACAGGTCGCGGTGTTGCGCGCGCAGAACTCCTGGCGCGTCTCTTGTGTACAGCCGCACACGTTGGACTCTCCGCCGCCCCCGCATGTCTGTGGTTCTTGGCAGACGCCACAGTTTAGGGTGCGCTCGGTGCCACAGTTGTCTTGGGCGGTCACGTCATCGCAGTCGAGCCCCAAACGCGCGCACATGGTCGGGTCATCTTCGGGAACGCACACATCGGGAGCCACATCGGGGACATCGATCACGTCGACTGAGACGTCACCGGCGTCGAGCTGGTCGGCCGTTTCGACCCAATAGCCATCTTGGCAGGTTCGGCCGTCTTCGACGGCTCCCTCTTGGTCGCACGTAATATCGCCGAAACCGGGCTCGTAGTTACACGATGTCCCGAGGAACGACGTCAGCATCGTTGCGAGAATGAGCGAAAGCCCTGAATTCTTCATACAATGAACCTTTTGACAGATTTGCTAGAGCTTATCCCCGCGACGACGGCTGTTCAAGGCGCTTGACAGTGTGATCTCACGAAGTCATTCTCTGTGTCGTACGAACACCTACATCAAACGGGAGCCCATGAATTTCAGGATCTGGACGATTATCTCTCTCCTCTTCCTAGTGGCAGCGTGCGGAACCGATGAATTCTCGGACGAAAGCTACCCCGAACCCCACGCTGAATCTTCCGATTTTGTCGTCGTCGAGGCGTTTGGCAAAGCCGACGAGATGACCAGCAGTTTCAACCGTAATAATGTCGTGTCAGACGCCTTTTTCGAGGACGTCAACGCCGTTGGGCCCGACCAGGTTCAGGCATTCCTCGAAGATTCGCCCTACGGGCGCTCCTGGTTGGCGAGTGAGCGCATCAATGGGGTTCGTGCGGCGGATCTGATTGTTTCAGCGGCTCGCGCCGAAAACATCAATCCCATGATGTTGTTGATCCGGCTTCAGGTCGAGCAGACGCTGGTCAGCCCGTCGTCACGACCGTCACAATATCGGGTTGACCGCGCTTTGGGTTGCGGTTGTTTTGACGGTCAGTCGTGTTTCTCTCAGTACCTTGGGTTCGCCAATCAGATGGCGTGCGGAGCGCGAACGCACCGCAAGTTGTTCGACGCTTCGGTCAATGGGGGTGATTGGGCCAAGGGTCGCACAAAACGGTCGCTGGATCGGTATTCGGTCACCCCATCAAACCACGCTTCGGCAGCATTGTACGCATACACCCCATGGGTACTTCCCAACCGCGGCGGAAACTGGCTGGCATGGAATGTCGCCCGTAAATTCCATCGCCATATGCTTGCGCAGGATTTGTACGACGACTCTCCGCGGCCATGGATTGGCACCGCGTGCACACAAGACTCGGACTGCGGGTTCTCGGGCAGTGGGCAGAACGGGTTTTGCAGCGACTTCGTCGACGGGGCAGGCGCCACGCGCGGCTTCTGCACCATCATGTGCGAGGGCTATTGCCCCGACCGCGATGGTCATGCCACAACATTCTGTATCGAGGGTGAGCCCGGACTCGGTCTATGCGCAGCAAAAGCGGAAGAAATGAACACGTTCTGTCGCGCGATCCCGGGCACCACCGAGACCGAGCGCGAACGATTTATTGGCGATTCGCGCGCCAGCTCAGCAACATCGGCGGTTTGCGTGCCCTAAGCGTCGCAACCGTTGCGAGCATCGTTCTTTCTCCAACCTGGGGCATGGCCGAAACCCGCGTGGATTACACGCAGGGGCCAGTGCTGAGCTCCAACCGCATCATGGGTCTTGGCGGGGCGTTTGTGTCGGTGGCTGAGGGCGCCGATGCCCACCTCATCAACCCGGCAGCCTTCGCGATGCGTTATCCGCATCGCCGCAACGATTTTTTCGATTGGGACTGGTCGTTCTATTTTCTGTCCGACGTGGTCTCTCGCGAAGATTCCGCGCCCGAGGCTGGCATGCCGCCGGGAATTGTCGACGACACCTCGTTTGCCGGCCTCGCGCTGGACTTCCGATTTGGAATCGGCGGCGGCGGCGCGCACACGTACGTCAAGAGCTACGACGTCACCCTCCCTACTTACGGCGAGAACGGCGAGCTGCTTGAGACGAATTACATGCTGGAACAATCGATTCTGGCGTTGGGCGTTGGCGTCGCCCTTCCTTGGTTTGACACCACGCTGGGTTTGGCGCTCATCGGCGGAAACTTCAGCATCGCAGGCGCGAGCGCGGGCACATTGCTGGCGTTATCGGGCGTGGGCGTGAGCGCAGGTGCGGTCTGGCATCCCACGGGCAAGCCTTACCGGCTGGGTATGGTCGTTAACTCTCGCGTGCGCGTGGCAAACGTGGAAACCCTGCCGCCGCCTGAATTCTCGAACCTCGATGTGACGTCGATGGCGGTCCCTGGACGCGCGACGTTCGGTGGTTCTTGGATGTTCTGGGACCGTGAGTACAACCCGGTCCAGACGTGGGGGATGGACGCGTTTGCGGACCCAGCAGCACACGAAACGTTACAGCGTCGTTATGTCTTGGTCTCGGCGGATTTACTGTTGGACATGCCCACCGACGAGACGATCTCGGTCTCGTCGTTCCTGCGTGGTCCCGCCCAGCCATCGGGCAAAAGCCTGACCGCGTCGCCCCGGTTGGGTATCGAGTCGGAGTTTTGGGCCAATCGGATGCGCGCGCGCACCGGAACGTACTACGAACCAAGCCGCCTCGAGTCGGCGTCTGGACGCATGCATTGGACGGCGGGTCTGGACGTGCGCGTCCACTTTTTCTGGGATTGGAAGCTCAATGTCGTGTTTGATGCCGCGCCGCAGTACTTCAACTCGGGCGTTGGGCTTGGGTTCTGGCATTGATCAGAGGAAGCTGTCGTCGAACGCAAACGCTTCGAGATCGGCGGTCACCGCCTCCGACGAAATGAGCGCGGCCGCCGTCTGCCCCAACAATGCGGCCGGGACACCAAGCCCACGCTCGATGTTGACCAACACTTGAACCTCTTGGATGGGCTCAAGTCGTTCCAAACCATCGTCGAGCGGGTTCACGAAACGACCGTTTTTCAGGATCATAAAATGAAGGTGGTTGCCCGTGGCCAGACCCGACGCACCAACTTCGCCGACATGGTCGCCTGCACGAACGGTCTGGCCGGGGCGGACGTCATACTTCGCGAGGTGGGCGTAACCTGAAACAAAGCCGTTGTGCTCGATCTTGACCAAACGCCCTGCCCCGCCGCTCCACCCGGCGCTGAGGACGACACCGTCTGCGACCGCACGAACAGGTGTTCCGCGTGGTGCCGCGAAGTCGACACCATTGTGCAGTCGCCAACGTTTGAGGATCGGGTGCAGCCGCATGCCAAATCGGCTTGAGATTCGCACGAGCCCCTCGCGAGGGACGCGGGTGCGCTCGTGCTCGTTGATCGCCTCTTCAGCGGCTTCGACCCCATCGATCGCGCGATTGAGGGACCACGCCGTGAGGTCGCCACGCAACGCCGGACCGACGCTGGTAACGACCGCGTCGCGTGTGCGCTTCAACAGACGTGCGTGCTCGTAGTAACCGCTGTCCACCGGAAGCGTCGTGGTCACGGGTTCCACTTCTAGGGCTTTGATGCCCGAGTGGTGACAGAATGCGAAACTGAAGAGAAACACCGAAAACAGGACCGCGGTATTTCGTATCTGCCGTTTGACGAAACGTGCCAGCGTCAAAACCACCTCTGGGTAAGACTTCGAAAAGCGTCCGGAGGGTTTACTCTAAAACCCCCACCGATTGCAATCTTTCACACTTCGTGGGAATTCTGCCGGCATGGAACAGACGTGGACCCCGATAGCGCCCGGCGAGCTCATCGCGAGCCGATACCGTGTGGATGCGGTTTTAGGCACCGGCGGGTATGGCTCTGTGTACCGCTGCACGGATCTGCAGCTGCAGCGCGACGTTGCGGTCAAAGTGCTGCACTCGATCGAGTCCACGATTGGCCGAGAGATCGAGGGCGAACTGCGGGACCGGTTTGCGCGTGAAGCTCGAATCATGGGCCAAATCCAACATCCGAACTTTGTCCAAGTGTACGACGTGGGAACGATGGGACGCATGATCTTCTTGGTCATGGAGTTGGTCAACGGGCGCAGCCTCGGTGATGAGCTCGCCCGCGGCGTGATGACGCCCGCAAGGGCACTTCCGCTGTTCATCGATGCCTTGCAGGGGCTTGGCGAAGGCCACGCGCGCGGAGTGGTTCACAAAGACCTGAAACCCGACAACCTGCTGCTGACCCGCGTCGATGGTCACGAGCGCTTGAAGCTCTTGGATTTTGGCGTTGCGCGGGTCGTTCACGAAGACCGTTTGACCCGAACCGGGTTGATCGTGGGCACGCCGCAATATTTTGCGCCCGAGTACCTCACCACCGGGCTCGTCTCGCCAGCGGTTGACGTTTACCAGATGGCGTTGATCCTGATCGAGGCGCTCGCGGGGCGCCCTTGCGTGCCGGATGGTCTGTCGTTCATCCAAATGTGCAACGTGCACGTCAAAGGGCGTCTGGAGATTCCTATCGAGTTGACCGCTGGCGATTTTGGCTACGTGATTCGACGGGCGACGGCTATTTCTGCCGCCGACCGCTATCATGACGCCGCGCATTTCGCGCAAGCGCTGCGCGGGATCGCCGCCGAGTCGGTGATCACGCCGGCAGGCGTTCGCCCGGCATCGGGATCACGCGCGGCCGTGGAGCATCCCCTACGTGACTTGATCGAAACCCTGCCTGCGGAGGCCCCGACCGAAGTTTGGGGCGATGACACGCGACGAGAGCTTGAGAAACAACTTGCTCAAGACCGCATTGCCGCTGACGATGGAGTCACGTCGCGCCCATCCCATCTGAAGTGGGCGGTTTTGGTCGCGGCGTTGATCGCGTTTGGTGTGCTCGCGCTCGCGGCATATCTGGCGGTTGTTCAGGGTTCTTGAGTTCAGGAGGATGCGTGAGCGACGAGCTCGAAATCACTGCCCCCAACCGCACGCGAAACATCGTCGTGGCCGTGATCGCCGTATTCGTTGCGTTGGCCGGCGTAGGTAGCGTTGGCATGTTGTCTGGGGCCGGGTTCTTTAGCTATCGAACCTTCTTGTACGGCACCGGCGAGCTCTACGCGCTGAACATGAGCGACCAACCTTTGTGGATCTCGGTGGATGGGCGACCGCGCGAAGAGGTCAAAGCGCAGAACGCCGCCGTCGTTGAATTGATCGGGGGCACCTCGGAGGTCATCGCGACCAACGAAGCGGGTCAGGTCAAAGGGCGTTATCAGATCACCGCCGAAAACTCGCACGCATTCTTGAAGCTGACCGACGAACAGTGTCTTGCGGCCGTCAACCTAGACCCCTTTTACAAAGGCGGCGGAAAACAGGACATCGTGTTCACAGCCCTGTTGAACGAAAAGACTCGGGTGTGGGTGCCCAATTCCAAGAATGTCGTGTGGCCTCGCAAGGCGTTCCCTTCCGCGCTGGCACCCCAAGATGGGCCGGGGATCTGGCTGGAATTGGTGGCGTGTCCATTGCTCGAAGAGCCCAAATTCCTTGATGCTTACGTCGCTGTGCGGCTTGAAGACCGTGTAAGAAAAGCACGTGGTGAGACAAAATGATGAATCGAATGTTGGTTATCGCAGCCCTTTGTGTGGGCTTGGTGGCGTGCTCGGACGACAGCGGCACGCCTTCGGGCTTGCGGGATCTTGGTGGCGAAGACGTCGGGGTGGACACGGCACCTGACCTTGGCACCGAAGAGGATTTGCCGTCGACTCCCCCAGAGATTTCGGTCGACCAGGAGGTCTTGGTCTTTGAGCGGATTGAGGTCGGCCAGAGCAAGACGTTGTCGGTGTTTGTCACCAATTCTGGCACACAAGACCTGGTGATCGCGGATGCGCTGGTCGAGGAGCTCGACCGCCAGGGTCCGTCTGAGTTTAAGAAAGGTCCCAAGTGGATCAACGGCACCACGATCGTGCCTGCGAACACCTTTGTGGAGCTTCAGGTCGTCTACGAGCCGAGCGACTACTCCTCGGACCGCGGCACGCTGACCATCATCAGCAACGACGAAGACGAGCCCCGGATCGAGGTTCGCCTGCAGACGATCAATGCATATGCGGACCTCGAGGCCCCCAAGCTCATTCGGTTTGGCTCGGTGGATGTGGGGATGTCCGAGACCCAACGCATTTACATGTACAATCGAGGCGCAGTGCCGCTGACGCTGACGGCGATCGAAAAGTCGGGCCTTGGGCCGTTTGCGGTGGAGTTCATCCCCACGGAGCTCCTGCCCAAAGTGCTGCAGCCCAACGAGCAGTACGGCTTTGACCTCATCTACTCGCCGGACACCGATGCTGTGCATCGCGCCACACTGACCGTGACCAGCGACGACCCTGACGATGGCGCCTACGAAATCGCCTTGCTTGGAAACTCCCCGAGCGCCTGCATCCGTCCCACGCCCGACGTGGTGGACTTTGGCGCGCTTGCACCCGGTGCCACGGCGACCCAGATGTTGACCGTGTTTAACTGCAGCTCGGTGCTTCCACTTGAAGTGACCGGCGTCGAGCTGAGCGACGATGCGGGCGGTGTGTTCGCGATCCAGCCTGTACAAACACCGCTGATGATCGGCGGATTCATGACGAGCGTAGTGACAGTGACCGCCACAGCAGGTGACGTCGAAGCTGTCGGTGAGTTGAAGATCGACTCGAACGACGACCAGAGCTCCCCAACGTACGTTGGCCTTCGGATGCAGATCACTGAGTGATTTCAACGGGTTTGAGTCATTAGTGTTTTGGGGCGGCCTTCTCTGATCGCGGCGATTTGGGGCGGCAACTTGGAAGCTGCCGGTCCTGCTTAACGAATCTGCGCGAGGAAGCGGTTCATCTCGGGCCACTCGGCGCCTAACCAATCAAACTCGCCGCGGCGTAGTGGGAGCAGGTGGCGAATGGCGTCGTCCGCTTCGGCGTGTTGCTGCAGCTGTTCAAGCGCGAATGCCCGCATCACCATCAATGCACGAATGCTTGGTTGACGCAGCACCGACTCGGCGGTCGGGCCGTTGCGGCGGATCACCTCGAGCGCGGTTCGGGGGTCCCCGCGACGCAACGCAATGACGGCGTCTACCACGGCGATGCGTGCGACCTCGTCCCCGCGCAAGCGTTTGACGGCGCGGTCTCGGTACTTGCGGGCATCATCGAGCCACCCAAGCAACGCTGCGCACGCCGCCATCTCGGCGAGCAGCAACGCTTCGTGGTTGCCGTGCGCCCCATGGGCAAAACGACGCGAGATCAACACCCCGTTGAAGATGGCAAACGCACGACGCAGCTTGCCTTGAAGCATGTAAGCCACGCCGGTGTTGAACACGTAGACCGCGTGGCCGCTGGCCTTTTGATACGTCTGGGCCAGCTGCGAAAAGGCGTGGCTGGCCTCCTCGACGCGACCATCGTTGAGCAGCGCGATGGCATGCTGATTGGCTTCCACCGCGCGTGCATCCTCAAGCCGGATCCGAGAGATCAGCACCACGACCGCGAGCACCCCAAGGATGATCAGCGATGGTGAAAAGATATTGAGCACAAAGAACGTGAACGACGCCGACGCAAAGAAAATGAGGATCGCCCCGCCCAAGCGTCGCTTCTTTGGGCGTAGCCAGTCCTCGGCCGGCACCAGCTCGGTCGGTTTGATTCGCTGGTTGTAGGGGACGGGAAGCGTTTCCACTGCTCTCCTTCGCGTCTAGCCGTGAACAGCCCAATCGGGACCCGTTGTTCCCGAAAAATCACGACG
The DNA here is from genome assembly GCA_041390025.1 of bacterium. Taxonomy (GTDB): domain Bacteria; phylum Myxococcota_A; class Bradymonadia; order Bradymonadales; family Bradymonadaceae; genus JBFFMO01. The sequence goes on along the minus strand of JAWKQR010000002.1, from coordinate 94,657 downwards.
CATCGATACACCAGATGCAAGCTTAGGGGGATGTGCTTCAGAATACCAAGCCAACGTTACGCGAGCAGTGCCTTGGCACGTGCGGCGATGTTGTCGGCCGAGAATCCGAACTTCTCGAAGAGCACCTCGGAGGGCGCCGATGCGCCGAAGCTCTTCATTGCGACGACGTCGCCGTCAAAGCCCACCCAGCGTTCCCATCCCATCGCGATGCCGGCTTCGACCGCGAGTCGCTTCGTGACCGCTCGCGGCAACACGCGCTCGCGCCAATCGGCATCTTGAGCCGCGAAGACCTCCCACGACGGCATGCTGACCAACCGCGCGCGAACACCGTCTGCCGTCAGTTGTTTCCATGCCTGGAAGCTTGGGTCCACTTCGCTGCCCGTGGCGATCAAGATCAGCTCGGGGTTTGGCGAGTCGGCGATCACGTAGGCGCCACGCGTCGCATCGCCGAATGCGCCGTTTTGGCTGCGGTCGTAGGTGGGCACATCTTGGCGCGTCAGCACCAGCGCGACCGGGCCGTGGGTGTGCTCGATGGCGACCTTCCAACACTCCGAAACCTCGTTTGCGTCGGCAGGGCGAAGGGTCACGTAGTTCGGAATCGCCCGCAGGCTCGCGAGATGCTCGACAGGCTGGTGGGTTGGGCCGTCTTCGCCAAGGCCAATCGAGTCGTGCGTAAAGACCATCAACGACGGGATATGGCTGAGCGCCGCGATGCGAAGCGCAGGGCGCATGTAGTCGGCGAAGACAAGGAAGGTAGAGCCAAATCCGCGCACGCCGCCGTGCAACGTCATGCCGTTGGCGATGGCCGCCATCGCGTGTTCACGGATGCCGAAGTGGACGTTCTGGCCGTCAAACCGATGGCGATCCATCACACCAAACTGTTCGTGAAGGGTCTTCGTCGAACCTGCGAGGTCGGCCGAACCGCCTGTGAGCTCGGGCAGTGCTTCGTAAATCTTAGCGATGACCTTGCCACCCGACGCACGGGTCGCCATCCCTTTTTCGCTGGGTTCAAACTTCGGCAAGCAGTCGGACCAGTTGGCTGGTAGTGCACCGGACATGCGTCGAAGCAGTTCGTCCTTTTTGTCGTAACCCTCGATGGACTGTAGCCATGCTGCTTCGTGCGCGGCCCCGTCGGCGCGCGCATCGAGGTGCTCCGCGACTTCCGCGGGCACGAAAAACGGCTCTTCGTGGGGCCAACCAAGGGCGGCCTTTGTTGCTTTGATCTCGTCCCACCCAAGCGGCGACCCGTGCGAGCTCGACTTGCCGGCCTTGTTTGGCGACCCAAATCCGATCACGGTGCGCACCGCGATCATGCTGGGTTTATCCGTGACAGCTTTGGCGCGCTGGATCGCCTGATCGATGGCATCGAAATCGTTGCCGTCGTTGACGCGGTCCACGTGCCAGCCGTAAGCCTCGTAGCGTTTCAGGACGTCTTCGGTGAACGAGATCTCGGTCGTACCGTCGATGGTGATGTGGTTGTCGTCGAACAAGAAGATCAGTTTGCCCAAGCCCAAGTGACCCGCGAGCGACGAGGCCTCGGCCGTGACGCCCTCCATCAGGTCACCATCGGAGCAGATGCCGTAGGTGTAGTGGTCGATCTTGCCGTCGTACTTGGCGTTGAGCTGTGCTTCAGCCATCGCCATGCCGATCGCGGTCGACAAGCCTTGGCCCAGCGGACCCGTAGTGGTCTCGACGCCGGGCGTCATGCCGACCTCGGGGTGACCGGGCGTGATGCTGCCCCACTGACGGAAGTTCTGGATTTGCTCCATCGTCATCGCTTCGTAGCCGGTCAGGTGCAGCAGGCTGTACAACAGCATCGACGCGTGGCCGTTGGACAACACAAAGCGGTCGCGATTGGCCCAGTGGGGATTCGCGGGGTTGTGGCGTAGGTGTTTCTTCCAGATCGTGTACGCCGCCGGCGCTAGCCCCATGGGGGCACCAGGGTGACCCGAGTTCGCCTTCTGCACGGCATCGATGGAAAGCGTGCGAATCGTGTTGATGGCGTATTGGGCGATGTTCGACATGGGGTCTCCTTGTGAAGCGGCGGGTTCGTTTTGCCGAGTTCAAAGCAGCCTGTCAATCGCCCTCGGCGCGGTAGTCTTGAGAACACCGCGATTAGGCGCTAGTTCTGGACGTCATCCACCAAGACGGTCGACGCATTGAAGTCCGACGGTAGCGCCACGGTCGGCGTCTGCTCACGATTGTCGCGGCGTGCGTCGTCTTGAACCTTCGTGACCAGATAATCGCGGACTTCCGCCACCGACACGTCGTGGTCGCCGTTCTTGTCGGCGCCGCCGGCGAGCGCGTTCAGCAGGTGGTACGAAAACAGCCCGCGGCCCGATGGATGCCCACCGGTGGTCTCGGTGGCTTGCGATGCCGAGAACGTCACGACACCACCCGACGCTTTGATGGCCTTGACGGGGACCAACGGGCGCGTGCCCTCGGCGAGCACACTGCGGTCACCGTTGCCCGAGAAACATGCGTCGAGGAACAAATACGTCGTCTGGCCTTTGAGCTTGCCCAACGTGTCCTGCAGCTCGCTAACCCGCATGCCGCCGCTTTTGACGTAGCTTGGGTTGGCGTCGTAGGGCAGCAGGTAGGCCGTGCCTTCGGCGACATCGGGGGCACCGTGACCCGAGAAAAACACGTAGACCTTGCCGCCGGGTTTGACGGCGTTTCGTGGCAACCACTCCAACAGGGCCGCCGACATGTCGGCGCGACTCGCACGCTCGCCCTTAAGCAGCTTGATGTTGGCTTCGGGCACGTTCAGCGTGGATTTGGCAAATTCAACAAAGGCGTCGGCATCACCCTCGGCACCGGTTGCCGGGGTCAAACCCTCACGATAGGACTCCACACCGATGACGACCGCCCACGCGTTTGCGCCGTCCGTCGAGGACTTGGGTGTCTTGAGCCCTGGCGCGGGTGCGTTGGTTGCGATCTGCTGCGGAACAAGGCTTTGTCCACTGTTGTAAGCGGCCATGTCGAGCTTGTTGAGCTCTTCGATGATTTCGGCCGAAAGCGCGTCGGCGCTCTTTCCAAAGGCGGCTGAATCGGTCTTTACAACAATGATGGCGCTGTTGCGCTTGTCGATGAGCTGCCATTCCCAACGCGTGGCGTGCGTGAAATTCGCGTCCTGCACAACGACCTTGAGCTGAAGGTCTGCGGCGTTCGCATCCGTGACCGGCACACCGTTGCCGCTGTTGAGCACGTCTTGGCGCAGCTCGCTCGCGAGCTCCCCGTCAAAGCCCGGCGCCATGATGGTTTCTTTGTCGACCTGAATCGCGAACTTCGCTGTCACGGGGACTTGTCGTGCGTTGGGCTGCGACCCTGCGCAGGCTCCCAAGAACAAGATCATCGCAAGTAGGCTTTGAATTCGCATCGTCGTCCTCGTCCTAGTTTCGGCGGCGCCACCACAGCGCGAGTAAGCCAAGAATCATCCAAGAAGCTTCAACGTCGTTGGACGTCGAAGCACAGCCACAACCGGCCTCAAGCCGTGGTAAAGGAGTCCACCGAATGGCACTCCCCGTCAAGCGGCGATGTCCCATCAGGGCAAACGCAGTCGAACCCACCTTCGAGGTTTTCGCAGGCCAGGCCTTCCTCGCATCGGTCAAGGGTGAGGCACTCGTCGATATCTTGGCAGACGGTGCCGTCCCCGTTGACGTCGTCGTAACCCGCAGGGCACTCACCGCACTCAAATCCACCTGGGAGGTTCGTGCAGATCGCGCCCGTGCCGCAGACGTTTGCGGTGTCGCATTCATTCAAATCCTCGCATTGCGTTCCGTCGCCGTTGACGTCGTTGAAGCCGTCTGGGCACTGACCACACAAGAATCCGCCGGGTGTGTTGTTGCACACGGCTTCGTCGCTGCAGTTGTCGGTCGCGTCTGCGCACTCGTCGATGTCTTCGCATAGCGTCCCGTCCCCATTGACATCGGTGTAGCCATCGGGGCAGGCCGTGCAGCTGAACGAACCTTGTTCGTTGGTGCAGGTGACCAACGGGTCGCACGCGTCAGCAGCGCACTCGTCGATGTCTTCGCATAGCGTCCCGTCCCCGTTGACGTCGGTGTAGCCATCCGGACATGCGCCGCATGTGAAGCCACCAACGTTGTTTGTGCACACGGATACCGGGTCACAGTTGTCGAGATCCACCGCGCACTCGTTGATGTCGGCACACAGCGACCCGTCGTTGTTCAGATCGGCGTAGCCGGCTGGGCACGCGCCGCATGTATAGCCGCCAACGGTGTTGGTGCACGTCACCAAGTCATCGCAGTTGGCGGTGCCGGCTGTGCACTCGTCGATGTCCTGGCAGTCGGTGCCATCGCCATTGGCGTCGAGGTAGCCCGCTGGACATGCGCCGCAGACAAACGTTCCAGGTGCGTTGTTGCATGCCACGTTGTCGGCGCAGTTGTCGGTGCCGGCCGCGCACTCGTCGATGTCTTGGCAGGTCGTGCCGTCGTTGTTGACGTCAAGGTAAACCCACAGGGCAGGCGCCGCAGGTGAAGTGCCCAACGTGCGTGCACAACACAACGCGCTGCAGTTGTCCAAGCCGAGTGCGCATTCGTCGATGTCGGCACAGGATGGCCTGCAACGTCGACGTATCCCGTGGGCAGGTGAAGCTGCCCAACGTGTTCGTGCACAACACTAACGCGCTGCAGTTGTCCAAGCCGAGTGCGCATTCGTCGATGTCGGCACAGGATGTGCCGTTGCCAAACGTGTCGACGTATCCCGTGGGGCAGGCACCACAGCTAAACGATCCTGGCTCGTTGGTGCAAACGACCACGTCATCGCAGTTGTCGGTTCCAAGCGCGCATTCGTCGTCATCCAAGCAGGTGACACCGTCGCCGTTGTAACCGAGCACACAGGTGCAATCGAACCCACCGACCGTGTTCGCGCACAGCGCGTTGACGTCGCAGTTGTCCATCCCAAGCGCGCACTCATTGATGTCGGCGCAGTTGAGGCCGTCGCCGGCGTATCCTGTGTTGCAGGCGCACGCAAACGTGCCGGGCGAGTTGGTGCACGTCGCGTTGGCATCACAGTTGTCGGTGTTCGTGGCGCATTCGTCGATGTCCGCGCAGGTGACACCGTCGCCGCTGAAGCCCGCGTCGCACGTGCACGTGAAGGCACCCGTCGTGTTGGCGCAAGTCGCGTTGGCATCGCAGTTGTCAGCGTTTGTGGCGCATTCGTCGATGTCCGCGCACGTGACGCCATCCCCGCTGAACCCGGCGTTGCAGATGCATGTGAAACCACCCGTGACATTCGCGCACATCGCATCCGTGCTGCAATTGTCCGTGTTCAAGGCGCACTCGTCGATGTCGGCGCACGTCACGCCGTCGCCCGCGTAGCCGTTCGCACACGTGCATGTGAAACCACCGTCGGTGTTCGCGCAGACGGCATTGACGTCGCAGTTGTCGGTATTGAGCAAGCACTCGTCGACATCTGTGCAGTTGAAGCCGTTACCGGTGTAGCCGCTGTCACACGTGCACGTGAAACCGCCGAACGTGTTGGCGCAGGCGGCGTTGGCATCGCAACCGCCGTTGTTCACCGCGCATTCATTGATGTCGGTGCACGTGACGCCGTCGCCGCTGAACCCTGGATTGCACGCACAGGTGAAGCCGCCCGCAGTGTTCGAGCAGCTGCCGTTGGCGCTGCAGTTGTCGGTGTTTTCGAAGCACTCGTCGATGTCCGAACAACCCGCTGGAATCGCGGCGAGCGTACATGTCCCGTTGCCCGATGTATTGGCTGGATCGTTGTTGCAGACTGGGAATCCATCGTATCCGGGAGGGCACTGATCGAAGCCCGGCGAAACCTCGCCGGTGTCGCAGGTCTCGACGCCAAAATAGGCGTAACCGTCGCCACACACGTTGTTTTGGCAGATCTCGGTGCACGCACCGTTGTTGTCGTTGTTCGCGCCCAAGTCACAGTCTTCGCAGACCTCCAGCGTCCCGTTGCCGCAGCTTGGCAGGGTGCCGTTGGCGAGCCGGTACTTGAAGACGCCTAAATCGTTGGCGTTGGTTTGATTGACCAGGTCGAGCACGGTCGCACCGCCTGAACCCGGCAGCGCCACGGCGTTGATGGTGTCGCCCGCATCAATGCCCGCCGTCGCGGGCGTACCGCCAAGGCCGCCGGTTCCACCGCTGAGGTCGCCCGTGGTCCACTCCAAACGGTTGTAGCGGAACTGAATGTCAGCCGTCGGGATGCCGGCGCACTCGGACGCGGCGTTCGTCAAAATGATTTGGTAGCTGTTGAGCTTGTCGGTCTTCATGCTGTAATAGCCGACCTCGTGCCACGTAAAGATCGCGCGGTTGTTGGCGGGGTCGATGCACGAGTAGATATCGCCTTGGCCAGAACGAAGGTCGGTGTCGCCGTACCAGACCGCGATGGCAGGAAACGTCAGGCCAGGAATGGCGTCAGGGGTGTAGATCGAGTTTTGCGCGGCGAACGTGATGTTGCCGTTGTTGTTGATCCAGATGTTTGTGTAGTCGGCACCGTCGATACGAATGCCCGTCGGGAACACCGCGCTGACGTCCACCTGAGCACCACCGTCATCCAACGCCGCAATGAATGGGCGAAGCGAGGTACCAAAGCCGCCTGATGGGCACGTCTCGAGTGACGCGGCCCACGCATTGCTCGAACAAAAAACACCTAAAGCCACCAAACAAATTAGCTTTTTCAACCCAGCCTCCTGACGCGAAGGCGTGCATGGTAGCGGCGAACCTTTTGATTTCAAGGGCGATCGGCGTGATCGCAGATCCTTTTGCGAAACGGCGCGTTGAAACGCACATGCGAAGCTTACTTTTTCTGATGCTCTTGCTCTCTTCGACCGCGTTTGCTGCGCCTCCTGAGCGGCCCTGGCCCTTGCCAAACGTCGAAACACGCCCGCTGGTCGACGTGTTTGCGGTCCCTGATGGGTTTGAACGCGTTTTGGTCCCGAACGGCTCGTTTGGTGCGTGGCTGCGGGAGTTGCCCATCCGAAGCGATCGAACCCACGTCTTGGCCTATGACGGGCGCCGGCTTGGAAGCCCCTCGGCCGGGATCGTCGCACTGGATGTGGGTTCCAAGGACCTGCAGCAGTGTGCCGACACCGCCATGCGGCTCTATGCGGAGTGGCGATGGGCCACCTCGACCGCCGACGCTCTGACCTTCCACTTCACCAGCGGCGACCCCGTGGATTGGAAATCGTGGCGGAAAGGCAAACGATGGTGGCTCGAAAACGACAAAGTCAAAAGCGGGGCGCGCGCTGGCACCGACAACAGCTACGCAAGTTTCCGCCGGTTTCTCGACCTGGTGTTTACATACGCTGGCACACGTTCGCTCCCCAAAGACTCGGTTGCGGTCTCGGCCGCCCAGCCCGGCGACTTCTTTGTGCAATCCGGAAGTCCCGGCCACGTTGTGGTCGTGATGGACGTCGCAGAAAACGAAGACGGCAAGCGCATTGCCCTGATCGGGCAAGGATTCATGCCCGCCCAGGAGCTTCATATCCTGCGGTCTAGCGGCGACCGCGTCATCGAGGGTGTGTGGTTCGAGCTGCCGACCACAGACCATCCAGACATCAAAACCCCGTCATGGAAGGCGTTTTCGGCCGGCGACCTTCGGCGCTTCAAGTAACCTAGCCGGGTCCGTCTGTGGACCACTCAACAGCCCACTCGCCCACTCCCGCAGCGGCTTGACGCCGATGAGCAGCGTCGCGGCCGCCAACACAACCGCTTTGCTCGCAAGGAAGATCAGGATGACGTCGGTGGTGGGGTGCATGATCGGCGTTGTTCCAAGAGTTCAAGCCACAATACGACAGATGACATCGCAAGACAAAAGGTGCTCATGGAGGGTACGGCTCGCACCAAATGGTCGGACGCCCTGTTCCTTCGGGTACGCAATAGCCGGTGGTCTTCCATGGGGTCGTGATCTGGTCGACGCAACCGTCGCGCCACACATGCATGATCGTGACAACGCGTTTTTCCGGCATGTTCCCCGGCGCGAGCTCTAGACCCTCTGGATGCGCGTGGTCTTCGCTCAGACGGATCGTGATCTCGCCACCCGCAATGTCTGGGCAGAGCAGATAGGAAGGGCCAAAGCGGTAGGATTGGCGGCGCGCCTCGTCGCACACAAACACTGGGATCTTGCCGTTTTCGAGCCGAAACGGTCCGTCGAGGCCAAACACAAAACGGTTGGGCGAGTGCCAAACGCGCGTTGTGTATGCGTTCCAGCGCCCGTCAGGTTTAGGAGATTTGTCCTCGTAATATGGTTGGTTTGACGAACCACCCCAAAATGGGTCGTACCCGTGGCGAGGGCGACGACGTTCCACGTAACCTAGACCATACGACCATTCTTCAGCTCTTTGCATCTCAAACGTTTGTGAGTCGAACGGACATCTACAGCCATTGGTCGCAGGCTCAGCCGGTGCCGGCGCCGCCGCACAACCGCTCGCGAAAGCGAGAAGTATTGCCCACAAACATCGACTAGTCATCGAGACAATAATCAAGTTCGGGTTCGCATGTGGTACCAGCCGGACACGGTCCCGCGGAGCATGACGGATTATGGTGGCAAACGTAGACCACACAGTGCGGTTCGTCGGGGTTTGCACAATCGGCGTCGGTTTCGCACTCGCGCGCAGTGCCTAGGCCGCCGATTGTGGCAGTCACAGGCTCATCTTGACCATGCTCATACCAACAGCCGCGCGGTTCTTCAGGCACGTCAGGTGGAGGCAAGGTTGCTGGCTTGCACCCAAACACGCTGCCACAACGTCCACCCGAGCAGTTTTCCCCGCGCCAACAATCTGCATTTCCGACGACAGGTCTCGGGCCGCACGTCAGGCTCGACACTCGTGTCCGCAAGCTGGGCCGAATCGACAACGCCAACATCACTGCCAACGTCCGTGCCGTTGTCTTGCAGGGAATTTGGCGTGTCTGCGGAAGAACACCCCACCAACAACACTATCAAAACGACCAGGTTTTTCATGGGTCACAATCCACGCTGATGTAGGTCACTACATTGTTTTGAACGTTAAACTTGAGATGACGAACGTAGTTACCGCTTCCACACTTAATCGTGTCGTCATTACCACTTGGCCAACCGACGAACTGACTAAGGTCAAAGGGTCGCCCAAAGATCTGGTAATCCCGATCGACCTCTACCAAGTCCATTGTAGAGTGGTAGGTGTCGGGTCCACCCGGCTCTGCGCAGATGATATCGCGAATTCCGGTGTATCGCACTGGATTCGTCTCACGCGCGGCGACAAGACCCCTCATGATCGACCCCGGAGGACACATCTTAAACGACGGTGGTCGGGCCGTTACCTCGCCGCCAGCGACGCGTTCCTCCCAAAAACATGTGACGGCCTTTCGCAGCTCGCCCTGGGCGTAGGGGCCCTCAAGTGCATCGGCTGCCGTGTTCACCCTGTTACCCTTGATGAACAGGTACCGCCAAAGTGAGGTGTACGGGGTTGTGCGATGAGGTCCACAGATCCCAAAAAACGACCCAAGACCCCCGCCGTGCTGCGTCACAATGGCTTCCGGTGAGAGATTTTGCCAATCGTTTTGGGCCGAGCCAAAACTGAGCGCACCCATTACGCCGTACATGTAACCCGGATCACCCTTTGCTTCGCCGCCTTCAAAGTACACAGCACGGCATGGTGCCGAGACGTAGCCGTTGCCTAATGGTCGGTCTGGGCGCGTGACGACCACAGGGTGACCCTCTGGGACCTCGACACCCTCGAAGGTATGTTCACCGACTTCGGAATACTCATTATAGCTGCAAACCTGATCGTCGTGTTGATTTCCTTGCTCGTCTTGCCAAACCACGGTCACCTGATCGCCACAGGGAATCTCGGCTCCGGGCAAGAACGTCAAAGCAGGCAGTGGATCGTCCCTGCGGGCGATGACCGCCTCGTCCCCCAAACGACTGTAAAGCATGAACGCATTCGGGTACTCACTGGAGACGATGCCCCAACCATCAAAGTCTTCGGGGTCGAAAACTGACGAAAGCACACCGTACGTTTGCAAGAACTTTGACGAGCTCCCTGAGTCGCCCGGAACTCGGTCGTCGGACAAGATGGCCGCCCCACTCACACCGGGACGAGAATCGAGACTGGCCTTTGACCGCGGATCGAGAGCCGGGCGAGTCAGATGTCCTGCGGCGCGGCTCGCTGCCGCCAACATGTAGGCTTTTTCGCGGTCATATCCCGCCGGGTTGCGCACTAACTCGAAAGTGCCACGGGTGGATTCGACCTCGCGCTGGCCAAGAATCAAACTCGATTCCCGGATTTGTTCGTCAATGGACTCCGGCCCGGACCTTTCAGAATCGCAACCCACAAACGCACATATGGTCGCGATAACCACGGCTTGCCTTGCCTTGCCTTGCCTTGCCTTGCCTTGCCTTCATTTTTCCTCCCAAGGATTTGCTGATGCGAGAGGGACCATACGGAAAAGTGCCACCGTGTTCAAGCGTGATGGGTGCAACGATATGGCGATAGCCGAACAAAGAACGTCGCGATGGCTTCAAACCGATGGGCCGGAAACCTCTAGGTTGCCGGATTCGGCAACACGTGCTTGCTTCGCACGCTACCTTGGGCCCGCGACCTCCCGGTTGCCGGCTTCGGTGACAGCCGAATGTGGTTACTGACCGTACGGCGCACACCAAACAGTCGGACGCCCTGTTCCTTCGGGTATGCAATAGCCGGTGGTCTTCCATGGGGTCGTGATCTGGTCGACGCAACCGTCGCGCCACATGCATGATCGTGACAACGCGTTTTTCCGGCATGTTCCCCGGCGCGAGCTCAGACTTTTCTGGATGCGCGTGTGGTCTCTGCTTCAGACGGATCGTGATCTCGCCACCCGCAATGTCTGGGCAGAGCAGATAGGAAGGGCCAAAGCGGTAGGATTGGCGGCGCGCCCGTCGCACACAAACACTGGGATCTTGCCGTTTTCGAGCCGAAACGGTCCGTCGAGGCCGCCGCATCAATAAAACGCCGGGTGAGCGCCAAACGCGCGTTGTGTACGCGTTCCAGCGCCCGTCAATGGGGTGGCTGTTGACAATCATGCTCGTGACATAAATCAGGAAGCGAGTCCACAGTCCAGTATCTGGGTTGAACCTCTGAAAGCGTTACGAATCACTTGAGGGAGTACGTAGTTCCAGTCCTCGGCCTTTTTGCATTTCGGAACTGTATGGATCGTCGTGAAATTGCACGCATTGATCGGGCAGGCGCAGGCGAAGCCGGGGCCGCTGCGCAACCAGTCCAGGCATGATCACCAACCCCACGAACGTCAACGGATGAATGATTGGTTTTCCAGCGTCTTTCCGCGGCCAGTCCCCGATAATGCATCTACGTTGACAGGACAGCATCGCACGTTATGTTGCACGCCATGGAACCGATTTTAACAGAGTCACCGCGGCGGGGAGGCTGGATTGGATTTGCCGCGCGTCTGCTGGTGATTCTGACGCTGTGGGCGCCACTGCCGGCGGGAACCGCGGTGGGCGTCTACGTCTTGAGTCTAGCCCTCTGAAGTCCCTCAACTGCTGTGATCTCAACCTGTTGCAGCCGGTGCACTGAAAGCCGATCGTGTTGATGGACGGCACGAAGCTCGCCGGGACCGACACCGTAGGCCCGGTGCCTTTGACGAGCTGCCGCCGCACGTCATCGCGGCGTTCCTGGCCGCCGAAGACGAAGATTTTTTTGCGCACGACGCGTTTAGCGTGCGGCTCTTCGATCGCCCAGGCAGCGTGGAAAAACTGGCGTGCCGGGCAGACTGTTCAAGGGGCGAGCACCATCACAGCAGGTGGCCCGCCGGTTTTTGACGAACGAAAGACGTACGCACGCAAGATCCAAGAACTTTGACGCCGCATCGAAAGCGAGCTACTGCAAGGACGAGATTCTGGACGCGTACTGCGCTCGGTCTTTCTGGGGCATCGCGCCGACGGCGTGACAAACGCTAGTTGACGTATTTCGGCAAAGACCCGCGGGAGCCCAGCACCGCCGAGGCGGCCACGCTTGCGGGAATCCTGCCCGCGCCAAGCGCCTACAACCCGCTGCAGGTCGATTGAAAACGCGACCCGCGAGCGAAATCGCAGTGCCGCGCCGCATGGCCGATACCGGGATGATTTATGGCTGAGCGCGACGCATGGTCCCAGACCCCGATTGAACTCGGCGAGCTCGAATCCATCCCTGCGTTTGCCGGCATGGAATCGACGGCCTTGCGCATGCTTAAGGACCGCTACGGCGACGATGCCTGGCGACGCGCGGAATGACGGTGGTGATGCCGCAGCTTGCCAGCACGTCGATGCGTACCAGGCGTTGATGAAGGGCGTCGAAGAGCTCGACCATCGGCAAGGTTTTACTGGCCCGCTGGCCCACGCGGTCGACGTTGAGGCGCTGGACAAGGAGCTGCTGGCCCAGACAGGTCGGCTGCAGTTGGGTCGTGTTGTCGAGGTCGGCCGAGACGAGCTGGTCGTCCAGACGAGCGCCGTGGTCACGTTGAAGCGAAACGCCCACCTGTGGGCCTCCCCGCGGCCAAGGCCTCGACATTTCAAACGCCCAGTGAAGCTTGGTCCCGGACGATCCGAAGGTCGGTATATTATTGGCGGATGGCCGAGGAGCCTCAGCTGTGGCAGCCCACCGACTTCGAAGGCGTCGTTTCTTTGCAGGAGCGGTCACCGGTCACGTTCTGGCCACCGCGGGGTCGGCACATCCCGGAGACATCTTCGACCGGCAAGGTAAGAGCCTGCTGGCAGCCCGGCAGTGTGGTTCGTTCCATTGTAAGCGCCGAGGCGTTGTCGCGGCATGACCGCGCGGCCACGATGGTCAGCGACGTACCCGTCGAGGTGGACCTGGCCACGGAAAGGTCTGGACACCTAAGAACGCTTGACCGCGATCAAAGGTTACCTAACGTTGGCGAATGGCTCTGGCGCGGGAGCCGCAATTTGCCCACGATTCACTTGGCGGCGCACTTAGGCGCTCCAGCCATTGTGGCACGAGCCCGAAAGCTTGGCGTGGAATCCAGCGGGACCCGACGACCTCGATGGCGTTGCTGGAGCGAGCTGCTTGAAGCCCTATGAGCTGGCGCGCGTGTACTCGGCATTTCAGCGCAGTGGACGGCGCGCGTGGACGCCCACGAAGTCGCGGTTGAGCGCCCTGACGGCACCATCGACTACGACCAGCTGAGCTTTTGCCTCGCCCGACCCCAACTTCGCCCATCGGTTGGACCGCATGGCAACGGTCGAACCCCCAGACGAACCGGCTTTGTCGCCCAACGTGGCCTTCATCATGTTGGATCTGCTGCGCCGCGTCGTCACAAGCGGCACGGCGCACGACCTGCCAAACGACTGGCTCGTCGCGGGCAAGACGGGCACCACCAACGAGTTTGACGCGTGGTTTGTGGGCATCGACGGCCGCTATACAACGGTGGTGTGGGTGGGCGCAGACCAGAACCAGCGTCCCCTCGGGGCCGGCGCGAGCACGGCGCAACGGCGGCGTTGCCGGTGTTCGAGTCGTCTTTCGCCCTGATCGTGCAGCACGCTCAAGGCGATGCGACGTTCCCGCGCGACCCACCTCCTGGCATTGAATACCGAGACATCGACGCGAACACGGGCCTGCTGACGCCTGAGGGGGAATGTAAACTCTACCCGTTTGTCATCGGCACTGCGCCTCGGGAAACGTCACCGTCGTTGTACACGGCAGCAGTGAAGCGGACTCGTTGATGTACGAATTTCTAGCGCCCTAGCTCGATTTAGGGATCATCACTGCTGTTTACGATCTCGTCGGGGAATCTGCGATGGCGTTCGAACAACGTTACTACCGTCACTTCAGATTCCTGCACCAAATACACAAGCCGATGGTTGCCGAAGATCAACTCTCTTAAGGCGCTATTGGGAACCTCGGGAACCCGGCGACCCACTAACGGAAAATCCCGAACGTGCTCGGCTTGAGCCACGGCTTTTGCCACCCAATCTGTCGCAGCCGATGGATTGTCCCGCGCGATAAACCGTCCAATCTCGAGCACGTCCTGTTGGGCTCGTTCCGACCAAAGCAGTTTCATTTATCCTCAAGGACTCCGAACTCGTCCTCTAGTCGGTTCATGAAAGATTCGTGGTCCAAAACTCGTCCTGACCTAATATCCTCAAGTCCGCGAGTCAGAGCCTCAACGAACGCCTGTCGTTCCTGCATCCGGTCAAACTCGGCAGGCGACAGGACGACGCACGCGGGTCGACCATTTTGAGTGATAACCAACGGTGTTTCCCGTTGATCCAACGTCCTCAAAATGGATGCAGCCTGAGCCTTAAACTCGCCCAACGGCAGAATATCTTCGGAAACCTTAAGGAGCTTTTTTGTCATGGCACGATCGCAGCGGTTCAAACCCAGATCAATGAGACGAACCATGCCACCAACGTCCTGCTAAGGCCGCAGCCGGATCCATGCGGCTCGCACGGAAGGCGGCGCCAAACGCGCCCAGCCAGCAGAAGACGAGGGCCACGGCGACGCACATGGCGAACATCCAGGGTTCAAACAGGAAAAGGGTCGTGGGTTTGTAAGGGAAGTCGGGCACCTGAGTCTTGAGCAGCAGGTCGACAACCACCGTTGCGCCATAACCAAGAGCTAGCCCCACCGACGAGCCCACAACGGCCAAGGCCGTTGCCTCGCCGAGCACCAACATGCGAATGTCGCCGGGGGCGGCTCCCACAGCGCGCATCAGGGCGATTTCGCGACGACGTTCCAGGATCATCATCAGGAATGTGTGCATGATGTTGATGGCCGCGATGCCGAGGAACAAGAGGCTGACCAAGTTGAAGACCAGCGTAATCAACATGATCAGCAATCCTGCACGCTGGGCGTCGTCGTACTTCGATGACAAGGCGAGCCCACTTTGAGTGATGCTCTGTGCGACCTGCGGGATCACGTCGTTGCTCTTGGCGTCGACGATGATCGAGTGGTACTCGCCGCCCGATTTCTCGCCTGCGACTTGCTCGTTAAGGCGTTGCACGTAGCCGATCGGCATCGTCACGCCGAGGTTGATCGCCTTTTCTGAAAACCCAACCAGCTGCATGCGACGCGTCACACGGGTGTCGGACTTGGCCGAACCGAGGAAGCTTTTTCCAAAAATCCCCTCGAACTGAAATCCAACCAACCCTTTGGCGCTGAGCTTCGGAAGCTTCGACATGGCACCCCGCGCCCCGCCAAGCGCGGTGTGCAGCGACCCGTTGTAGATTTCGAGCAGGCTTGGGGACACCAAGACTGGGATGGGCATCACGCAGGCGTTTTCGGTCGGGTGGCAGTAGGCCGGCGCGCCGCAGGCGTTGATGTCGCCTGGGTCACAGGTGTTGCCGGCACACACTTTTGACGTCGCGTCGCAATGAAACCCGCTCGCGCAGTCGGTGTCCGCCGTGCAGGCGATGTTCTCCCAGTCTTTGAACGCGAGGTTGCCCGACACTTCGTCGTTGACCAACGCGTCTGGAATCCCGTCCCCCACCATCTCGGCGGTCATGTCGCGACCAAGCAATGACGCCCCGCCCCGAACGCTTGATGGAAACACCAATTTCATCTTGGGGTAGACCGCGTCGACGCCGTCGATGGCGGCAAGCTGCGCCACCGTCGAATCATCGAGCCTCTTCTCGAAGATGTTCAGGCTGAAGCCCTCGTAGGCCGGCTTGATGACCTCGAGCTGGCGTACAATGAACACTTCCTCAAGCACCGTCGTGCGCACGCCGGCACCAAGGGACGTGAAAAACAAGAGCGTCGCGATGCCCATCACGATACCAAAGCTCGACAGCACAAAATCGCGTTTGCTGCGGCGAATGGACTGGGACACCAGTTTGGAAAGCTGTCCTGACCTCATGTCGCCCCCACGTCGCCATCGGATACGACACTGCCGTCCTCGAACCGCACCATGCGCCGCGCGAGGCGGGCGATGTGTTCTTCGTGGGTGACCATAAGGACGGTGATGCCGTCTTGGTTGAGCTCGGTGAACAGGTCGAGGATCTGCAGGCCGGTGGCCTTGTCTAGGCTGCCGGTGGGCTCGTCACACAGCAGCACGCGAGGGTCGCGAAACAAAGCGCGCGCAATCGCCACACGTTGTTTCTGCCCACCCGAGAGCTCGCCCGGCCGGGCGCCTGCTTTGTCTTTTAGGCCGACACGCTCGAGCAGCTCGATCGCACGTTTTTCGGGATCGGCGATGGCTTCGTCGGCAAAAAAAGCCGGCATCGCGACATTTTCGAGCGCCGACAGGTGTTCGAGCAGGTTGAATTGTTGGAACACAAAGCCAAAGTGACGGTTCCGTAGCGCGGCGAGCTCACGCTCGGACAGCGCTTGAAAGTCGCGACCAACGACTTCGACCTTGCCGGTGAAATCGCGGTCAAGCCCGCCCACGATGTTCAAGAACGTGGTCTTGCCAGACCCGGACGTTCCCACAATCGCGACGAACTCACCGGCCTCGAACGACAAAGACACGTCCTTCAAGACGTGTGTCTGCGCGCTGGATTCCCCGTAAGCTTTTGAAAGGGATTGAGTGCGAATCATTTCGCAGGGGTGTCTGCCGGGATGGGCAGTTCGGGCTTCTTGTCGGTGGCAGGCGCTGCGCCTTGTGCCGCCGGCTCGAGGTCGAGCAGCAGCTTGGCGTAACCGCCCGAGCCATCGACGCCAAACTTGAGGCTGGCTTCCTGAACAAAATTCAACAGCTGTGCCTCGGGAACCAACATCAGGAAACCACCCAGGTTGTTGCGTGCGCGAACCGAGTTGAAATACAGGCCGGTGAACGAAGGGTCTGAGCCGAACTCGTTGCCCTTGTCCAAAGCCGCCACGTCTTTGAGACGCTTCTCTTCGCGTTTGTCGGTTGCGTATTCGACGACCGACTTTTCCGAGAATGCCATGGTCGACAAGATCACACGGTCGCCGTTGATGAAGACTCGGCCGGGAGCGTCAGCCTGTGCGAACTCGATCACCTGCCAGCCGTCGACGGGTTGGTCGTCAACAGTCACCGGACGAAGCGACGCAAGCGAAGCCAGCGGGCTCATGACCTTGCCCACGATGTTGGTCACAGCGTCGGCCGACTTGAACTGAACGATCGCCATCAGACCCGCGTTTTGCATGATGGCCGCGGGGTTGCCGCCCATCAGGTTTTTGGCCCCACCGCCCAAACCGTAGAAAAAGATGCCGACGTTGCCGGTCAGCTGCTGCAGAACGTCTGCCTCGATGTCGAGGTTGATGCCCTCACCGGCCATTTTGAGCTCACGCAGGGTCGAACGACGCTCTTCTTCGGGCATGCCGTCGAGCAGAATCTTCCAGACCTTTTGCCAATCGAACGTCAGGCGCAGGCCAAGCAGCACGTTCTCGGTCGAATAGCCCGACCAATCGATCTTCACGGCCGACGTCACAGCGTCCGCGAACTCCTTCGACTTCGCTTCCTTGAGGCCCATGTTGGCCCGCACTTCAACCGTGTCGCCGGCAAACTTCGCACCCAGACCGGCGTAGTCGAGGTTTGCCTTCGACCATGCCGAAACCACTTCCATGTTGGGGTCTTCCTGTGCCGCCTTCTTGACCTCGGGCGAGTCCATGTAGGCGTCGGTGTTCAGATAGACGGACACGGTGTATGGCCCTGCGAGGTCCTTCTGGAATGCTTTGAATCCTGGGGACGCGCTGAGCGCGGTCTCTTTTTTCGTGCCGGCAATGTCGGCGAGGATCAGGGTGGCGGTTCCGTCGTTCAGTGCGCCTTCGGCGCTGGTGGCCGGCATAACCACCTTGGCGACTTTGCCGTCGTACAACCACGCGATCTGTCGGCCCGGGTCGTCGCTGAGCACCTTCATTTTGAAGCCGCCGACGTCTTCGGTCTTCGTCACACTCTGGATGTTAAACGCCGCCTTGGCCTTTTCGGCCAGGATCTTTTCGAACTGCTGGCGGTTCTCGACGTAGGTCAAAAACACGATGCGGCTGCGGTACGAACCGACCATCGCTGACGAGTCCGGCGCAACGCCTGCTGCGGCCCACGACGCGCGGTCAAGCAGGTCGATACCGAACAGCTGCTGGAACTGTTTTTGGAAGCCCTCGACCATCTGCGCCTGCGGCACACGGGTCTTCAGCGCGTTGGCGGCATCGCGGGTTTCCTTGAGGTCGCTGATGAACACAGCCGCTTCGAACTTCGCCGGGAGTTTGTCGGCGAGGTCTGCGACGCGACCTTCGGGCGTGGCTGGGATTTGAGCTTCTTTGTTCCCACAACCGCCATCACACGCGGTCACAAAGGCAAACAAAATCAACAGGAGAAGGGCTATGCGTCCGTTTTTCATCGTCGACTCGTGGTTGGTGCCTCATCGAGGCCAAACAGGCGGGCATTCAATCACAGGGACCTCGCGTCAGCAAGTCACGACGAGAACCTCGGTTTTTGGCACATTCTTGTTTCAATCCCGGAATGGACCCGCAACGGTTAAACTGGCCTGCGGCCTTCGCTTTAAAGCGCGTCCGATCCGACACCCATGATAATCCGACCACCGTGCATTTGTTCTGATGCAAGGCTCAACACCGCATGATACCTTTTGGGCCAGTAATCATGCGGCCTTGGGGCACTTCTGGCGAACTTCAAAGCTTTGAATTGTGGGATTTCTGTCGTGCATTTTCGACCATGGCATCTATTTATCTTGCTCGTCAGCGCTGGGTGCGGGTCCGACGACCATGTCGTTCCCACACCCATTGATTGCGACGTCCTCTCACAAAAGGTGCCCGCGAGCGCGTGGGCGCAAGCGATCAGTCCTGCGCGGTCCTATCGCTATACGGCGGGCTTGGCCGACAACGAGATCATCGTCGACGTGTTGGATGAGGCCGATGCCATTCTGGGCACGTTGAAAATCTCGCAAACATTGGAGGGCGATGACGTCGGCACGATGGTGGCGAAACTCGAGCGCGACGGACAGACGAAGCTTACAATGTCGAGCCAAGGCAACGTCCGGCTTGATGGGTTCTCGGTTCGGTCGGCGCTGGACAACGGAAGCCAACGAGTCGAGGTGCTTTCGCGGTATGAAAACACCGCTTGCGCCGACGAGCGCGAAGACCGCCCGGTGTGTGCGGGCGTGCTGCCCATCGCCCAACCGGAGTTCACGACGGGCTCATGCGGTCTGGCCTGGGACACCGCTCGCGCGTATGGACGCCAACCTCGCCTCGCTTCGGTGCGCTATCTTAGCAACCAAGCCGCCGCAACGGGTGGCGTCGTGATCGACGGTTCACGCACCTATTTTATGGATGTGTTGCGCGAAGACCGAGTCACCCCGGACACCGCCGTCCAAGCGTGGCTTGAGCAATCAGGGTCGGATGCCATCATCGGCACCGATGACGAAGTGCTGCTGACCACTGCCTACAACGACGGCGCATGGAAAGACGCATTTTTGGAGCGGGCGCAGGCATGCGAAAATCAGACGCAGACCACCGTGCAAGCCCTCTGCGCAGCCCCAACAGCGACGCGCACGCAAGCACTCGCTGGTTGCGGAACAGCGGCGCGTCGTGACGATGGGGCATGGGGGCAAAGCGACAAGAACTCCGCGGGCGGGAAGTGCAATGGCGGCTGTGTCCAAGGCGACCCGCACGTGGTTTCGCTGGACGGCCACGCCTACGGTTTCCAAGGCGTGGGCGAATACGTCTTGGCCGTCGCCACCGCTGGAGAACCCTTCATGGTGCAGGCGAGGCTGCGCCCGGTCCCGCGCGGCGAATTCTCGGTGTGCCAAAACGTTTCGGCCAACAGTGCGGTCGCGTTTGAGTGGGACGGAAAACGTGTGGCCATCTACAAAGACCGCGAACAACCTCTGTGGATCGATGGGCAGCCTGTGGCCCCGTCCCCGGATGTGGATTTAGGCCAAACACCCGGGTTCTCCGCCGAATTGTCTCCCAGCTTCTTTGCCTTTGGATGGCCGACCGGTGAGCGCGTGACGTTTGAATAGGGAGCCTATCCCAGCATCGCTGTGGATCTGCCGCCCAGTCGCTACGGCCAAATCGCTGGCCTTCTTGGGACCTTCAACGCGCAAGTCTTGGATGATTTCACGCCACGTGACGCGTCGGCGCTGCAGAGCCCGATCACATTCGAGCAGCTGTACCGAGAGTTTGGCGACTCGTGGCGCGTGGCCGCCTTCGAATCGCTCTTCGACTACGAACCCGGTGAGTCTACGCAAACGTTCACAGATCTCGACTTTCCGCCCGTTGCGGTGGACGTTTCGGACGTTCCCGCGGCGGCCCATGACGAAGCCATCGATGCCTGCAAGCGGGCGGGGGTCGTCGACCCGTGGCTTTTTCAGGGGTGCGTGCTTGATGCGCTGTGTTCGCCCGGTGCTGTGTCGTTGTCCGACGTCGCCTCGCCTTTGGCAGTGACCCAGGTCGGCCAAGTCAGTTGGTCGGTGGACGGCATGTTGCGCCCGGCGGGCTCGCTGGCAGAAGTGCTCGACGCTTCGCGGGGAACCTCTTGTTCGAACGACCTGGCGGCCGTGGTTTGGGTGACCGAGGACGCCACCCCCACCACACTCGCTCAATCGGTGGAGGTGCAGGGCACGCGAGGGGAAGTCACGCTGGTCGCGGGTCAGACGGTCTTTGCCTATACCCTGAGCTTTGACCCTCAAACCGCAACGTCACGCCTACCGGTCACCGGCAGCATCACGTTTTCGAGCCAAATTTTGGGACTCATCACCACCTCCGACGCGCTCGTGGCGACCGACGCGGTGTTCGCAAGCCAACGCGCGGCCTCTGCGGCGGACGGGCTAGAGGCGAACGATGTCGCCACCATTTCAATGGGCTCGCGACGTCTGGACATCAAACTTAACGCACAAGACAACGTCGACCACATCCGCGTGATTGTCGCAGCGCCGCGGGAGATCCAATGAAACGCCTACTCGTGATGTTGATCGCGCTGGCTTGGAGCTGCGGTGACAGTGAGTCGCCCGCTCCGACCAGCGAACCCATTGAATTCGTGTGCGATGCACCACAGATTGCTGGAACAGCACCGACCGGGCTCGCGCTGCAGAAATTTGGCGTGTTTGGTGTGGAGTACACGGTGGACGACGCGCAAAACGGCGTCGATCTGAAATTGCTCGATTCCGCGGGCCAGCGCATGTACGCGCTGCAAGTCGTCGCCCGTCCCGCGTCGATCTTCGAGGCCAATACTTCTTTGGTGATGCTCGACGCGAGCGATGACGAAGTGCTGCGTGAAGAATCTCACGTCAGGTTCATTCCCGGATTGGGCTCGCAGATCGAGACGACACGCGATGTCGCGGGGACCGAAATCCGAATTTGGAATCTGCTCACTCCAGACCGCAGCGTGGGCGCCTTGGACGTAGGCGTCGCCAGCACTGAGGCAGGAAGCGTCAAAACGCCTCAGGGGCAGTTTCAGCGACTTCGTGTGTACGATCCCGTCACTCAAAGTTTTACGTCGGACCAGACACTGAACGCGTGGGCGGAATCCGTCGATGCGGTCGAGCCGATTTCCGGCCAACTCAATGCGCTTAAAGCCGCCGTCTTTGCCGACCCCACGTGGCGCTCGTATGCCATGGCGCACTTTGCGACCTGCGCCACCGGCGTTCCGACGTCGCCTTCGGAAGTGGCGGGATTGGACTCGCCTGACCCCCAAGACGACAGCGCCACCGTTCGGAACGCGCTGACGTGTGCCGAAGAAGAAAAAATCGCCCGCGACCAAGCCTTCATTTCGGAAAAGCTCGACCGGCTCGCTGACATCGCCGGTGGCTTTGGGGACGGCACCATCAGCGGGCTTATCATCGCGAACGCCGACAAATTCGGCGTCAAAGGCACATTCGACGTTCCTGGCGTGGGACAAGTCACCATCAGTCCAGGCGACATTGCGGCGATCGCGTCCTTTGCCCAGGCCCTCGGTCGAGGCGCCGCCGCAGCGGCGTTAATCGCGAACCCAGTGGCCATTCTGTTCGCAGGCATTGGCGCAGCGGCGTACATCGGCGCGCGCGTGAACGATGCGTTCGGTGCCGACATCATGCGCGCTCTTAAAGAGAAGAACCCACCTGGCGAATCCGAAGGAGATCGACTGCAACGCGAGTTGTACGAGAGTCAGAAAGGGAGCTCGTCGTTTGACCCGCACCTTCGCACCTTCGACGGACGGGGCTACAGCTTCATGGCCGAAGGTGACTTCATCCTGACGCAGTCCTTGGACCGCACGTTCGCGGTTCACGTGCGGCAGAAGCGCGGATCCTCGATCTGCGACAACGTCACTTACAACTGGGGCGTCGCGACCCAGATTGGGCTGCAGCGTGTTTCGGCCTACGCCGACGACCCCTCGGGAACCGTTCGCATCGACGCCACTCTGTACCCGCTGGCGCCTGCAGAAACCCTGTTCTTGGACGCCGGCGGCATGGTCACCGCCGAATCTGAAGACAAGTTCGTCATTGTTTCGCCGACGGCCGATGTGGTCACGATCGACCGGAAAGTCGATGTGCGGCTCAACATTACGGTATCCGCCGCACCATTCCGCCAAGGAAACCTGGAGGGCTTGTTAGGCAATTTCAACGGAGATCGCACCGACGACCTACAGATTCCAAACGGTGGAACGGTCGGCGAAACGGTCGATTGGGATACGCTCTACCGTGATTTCCGGGATGGTTGGTTGGTGAGCGAAAGCACCTCTTTGCTCGACTATGCCGTCAATGAATCGCCGCGTGACTATTTCGAGCCCAACATCCCCGAACGCCCTTTCCTCGTTGAAGACATCGACGCAACCGAGGCAGCCGACGCAAGGCAAACATGCGTCGACGCCGGCGTTGCGCAGATTTCGTTGGACAACTGCACGCTGGATGTCTTCTGCACCCAAGACGACGACGAGGCGCGAGCGCACGCCGAACTCACGCCACCGGTCGATCGGGTCACGGTCGAAAAACCCATATTCTTGGACGGGTGGACTCAGCAAGGCGTGGTCGACAACGGCACGTGGGAGGTCGACGCCTCGGGACGCAAGGTAATTCAGACCTCGAACGGCGACCCCACGTTCTTCGTCAGCCCGAACGATTTCATCGACACGACCATTCGTGGTCGTTTCTCGAACAACGACAGCGACGACGATTACATTGGCTTTGTCATCGGCTACCAAGGACCGTTTGCCGAAGATGGCGACGACCCAAACGACTACAAAACGCTACTATTTCAGTGGAAGAAAGGAGACCAGAGCCCTGCGCTCGCTGGTTTTACGTTGGCGCGACTCAACGGCCTCCAGACGGACTACAATCTGGGGTTTTGGGAGAACATCGACAGCCCCGAATACAATGTCCTTGCGACCGACTACGGCCAGGGGAAGGCTTGGAGCGACGGCATAGAGCATGAATTCGAGCTGGTTTACGAGTCGAATCGAATTCAAATCGCCATCGACGGCCGGCGAATCTTTGACGTCACCGCCCAACAAGCTGGTTTGTCCGAATTTCCAGCCGGCAGATTCGGTTTTTACAACTACTCACAGGCCAATGTGACGTACTCCAATTTCTCGGTCCTGAACGGGCGGCCGGAGTTGGGCGTGAAGCAATTTTCGATCGACGACTTTCGGCTGGCGCGCAAGCAAATCGAGCTGAAACAAGACGCGGGGATCGACTCCGCTACGTTGGCGTTGACCCGTGGGTCGGGCAATGAAACCGGCGTGGCATGGCACCGTTCCAAGATTCCTGTTTCGCAGGGATTCCGATCCGAATTCACGTTCAGAATCCGGAATCAATCCGCATCGGGCGCTCAAGGTTTGGCGTTTGTCATTCAAAACGACAACAGCGCGCTCGCTGCTCAGGGCCGAACCGAGGGGCTTGGCTATTCGGGAATGTACGAAAGCGTTGCCGTGGAATTCGACATGGTGCCTGATTTCGACGAACCTGACGGGCCACATGTCGCGGTTCAATCTTTCTACCAATCTGCGAATTCGAGCGACTCTACGGCGACCATCGGTGCGTCATTGAATGACGCATTTACGGACGGTCAACTGCATCGGGCACGCGTCGAGTATCAGAACAAAGAACTGAAGGTCTTTGTCGACAACGACACGACACCGGTGCTGACGGCGCCGGTCGACTTGGATGTGCTGCAGCTTGACAGGGGCCACGCCCACATTGGCTTTGCGGCGCACAGCGACGACGACGCAGTGCACGAGATTCGCACATGGTCGTATGTGGCGCTTTGACCGCCCAGCATTGATTCACTGCGCCGAACACGCTAGTAAACCACATGACTCGCCCGCGCGGGCACCTGGAGGATGTGATGAAGATTGCTGTCATGGGTACTGGATATGTTGGGCTCGTCACGGGCGCATTGTTGGCAGACGCCGGAAACACGGTGATTTGCGTAGACATCGACGAGCGCAAGGTCGCCATGCTTCGCGAGGGCCACATCCCGATTTACGAAGAAGGCTTGGAGCCCATCGTCCAGCGCAATCACGAAGACGGTCGTCTGCTTTTCACGACGGATTCAGGAGACGCGATCAAGAAGTCGGACATCGTCTTCATCGCGGTCGGTACCCCATCAGACCATGACGGCTCCGCCGACCTGAAGTACGTGCTGAAGGTCGCCGAGACGATCGGTCAAAACATGAACGACACCAAGATCGTCATCTGCAAGAGCACAGTCCCCGTGGGCACGTGTGACAAAGTTCGCGGCGTGATCGCGAACCAAACGTCGATCCCGTTCCACGTCATTTCGAACCCTGAATTCTTGAAAGAAGGCTCGGCCGTCAAGGACTTCCAGTCCCCTGACCGCGTGATCATTGGGTCGTCGGACAAAGAAGCCGCCGAAACGGTCGGTGAATTGTACAAGCCGTTCATGCGACGAAACGACCGCATCGTCTACATGGACGTGCGCTCGGCCGAGATGACCAAGTACGCCTCGAACGCCATGCTCGCCACGAAGATTTCGTTCATGAACGAGATCGCCAACCTGTGTGACCGTGTCGGTGCCGACGTCGAGCACGTGCGCATCGGAATGAGCTTGGACGAGCGCATTGGGCCCCACTTCATCTTCCCCGGCGTGGGCTACGGCGGAAGCTGCTTCCCGAAAGACGTTCGCGCGTTGTCGCGTTTGGGCGCCGAGTACGACCTTCACACCGGTGTCTTGGACGCAGTGGAACAGCTCAACGACAAGCAGAAGCTTCGTTTGGTCACCGCGGCGCGCGAGCACCTTGGAAGCCTCGAAGGCAAGACCATCGCCGTTTGGGGATTGTCGTTCAAACCCAAGACCGACGACGTGCGCGAAGCACCCGCGCTGATTGGCATTCGTGCATTGGTCGCAGCCGGCGCAAAAGTTCAAGCGACCGACCCCGTGGCGTTGGAAAACGCGCAAGAGGAATTGGCCGACCTCGGCGATGCGGTCACGTTCGCGCATGATGAATACGATGTGCTCAACGGCGCAGACGCGCTGATGATCTTCACTGAGTGGAACCAGTACCGAAGCCCCGACTTCGCCCGCATGAAGGCCGCGCTGAAGTCCCCCACAATCTTTGACGGTCGAAACTTGTACAGCCTGTCCAAGATGCAAAAGCACGGCTTCTACTACGACAGCATTGGACGACCGACGGTTTGACCCTTCGCCAACGAGCGCTTGCTGCGACCCTGTTGGCAGCGACCGTGTGGGGCATTCCCGCGTTCGGCCAAGCTCCGCCTGAATCCCCGACCACGGGTGAGGTCAGCGCCGACGTGGGATTTGGTAAAATCGGGGAGGATTATTTCCTGACGTTGGGGCTGGGGTTTGCGATGCAGTTCCCGGTGCCGCGCGTGGACTGCCCGCCGCTCAAATGCAGCACGACCCTTGGGTTTGGCGTTTTGGCGCCGCTTCGACTGCGCATGATCGACAACGATCCTCAGCAGGAAGAGCTGATTCGCCAAGAGGACTGGGACGAGACCAGCGACTTTCTGCGTGTCATTCGGTTTGTCGAGTACGGCAAGCCCAACGAACCCCTGCATGCGCGAATCGGCGAGCTCGGTGGTGTGACGGTTGGCCACGGGACAATCGTGAACGCGTATTACAACGTGGTCACCCCCGACGCCTATCAACTTGGGCTGCATACGAATCTGAACACCGCATACGGTGGCGCGCAGGTCATGATCGACAACCTGATCTCGCCGTCGATCGTGGGCGTTCGGGCGTACGCGCGGCCGTGGGCGTTCATTGACAGGAACGCCTGGTTAAATCGGCTCGCAATCGGGCTAAGCACGGTCGTCGACGGCGACGCCCCTTTGGAGCTTCGACGAGACGCCAACGACGTCATCGTCGTTGATCCCAACGTCGCACCGGACGTCGCGGATGCCCAAGCGACCGTGTTCAACGGGATCGATGTCGAGCTCAACCTGGTCGACCTCGAACAGATTCAGGTCACGCCTTACACGGATTTCAACGTGCACTGGGGTCAGAGCGCGGGTTGGCACCTTGGGACCCTCGTCGGTTTCCAACCCATCGAGGGCCTTGGCTTCGCAAGCCGACTGGAATTGCGCCTGATGGGCGAACACTACCTGCCCGACTACGTGGGCCCGCTCTACGAGATCGACCGTTATCAATACGACGGTTGGGGCACGACGATTCCTGCTCCTAAGCTTCGGGTTGCGGCGAGCCAGACCCGTGGAACCGTTTGGGGCGGCTACGGTGATTTGCAGGCGAGCTTCTTTGGCCTGGTGGTGGTCACAGGTGCCTACTCCGACGCACAGGGCCCAGACAACGCCACGCTTCGCTTGAGGGCCCAGCTGGCACAGGTTGGCCCGGTGTCCTTGGCCGCGATGTATTACAAACAAAATTTCGACGGGTTGGCCGAAGCGTTTGAGCTCGACGGTGCCTTGGGTGTCGCTGAGGCGCGCGTCTTTGTCTTCGGCCCCGTTTACGTGCGTGGCCAGTATTCTCGCCTGTGGCGCCTTGCCGACGACGGCACCTACGAAAACATCGACGATTGGAACGTCGGCGGCGGCGCTGCGTTTACGTTCTAAGGTCCTACGACTAACTCTCGGCCAACAAACCGAGCGAACGTGCGTGATGCACCGCTTGGGTGCGATTCTTAACCGCCATTTTCGACAGAATGTTGTGGATGTGGGTTTTGACGGTGCCCTCGGTGACAAAGAGGCGGCCGGCGACTTCCTTGTTGCTCAACCCGGCGGCAACCAGCGCAAGCACCTCAAGCTCGCGCTCCGACAGTGGGTCGACCATTTTGGCCCGGGGTGGACTTGTCACAACAACTGGCGCGGATCGCGGGGCTTCTGCGAACTTTTCGAGGATCGATTGACCCCCTAATTCGGCGAGCATGGGTGTCACACGTTGAAGCCAGTGGCTCTGCACGGTGGCAAATTCGTCGCTGCCCCCCGGGAAATCGTTCAACGCAACAAAGAACTCCAACGCCTCAAGTCCGGCCGTTTCCGGCACAGCTCGCGCTAGGGGCAAGATCGCGTTGATGTCGCCTTGACGCTTGGCGATCTGAACCGTGACTGCATCACACAGGTAACGCACGCCTCTGGACTGCGTCGGCACGCGCGCTAGGGCCTGATCGACGAGCGAACGTGCGGACTCCACCTCTTCGAGCGCGAGCACGATCTCGGCTCGTGCGAGCAGAATCATCGTGGCCAGCACGTTGTCGCCCAGCAGCTCCGAGCGCATGGCTGCTTCGTCAATCTGGTTTTGCGCGCCGGCGACGTCACCGGACTCAAGCATGCATAGGGCATGTTCGATTCGCACATAGGCCATGCAACCGTGACGTGTCAGACCGGTTTGGCCTGCGATTCGCTCCGCCTCGAGACACACGGCGATGGATTCGTCAATGCGCCCAAGGCGCCGATAGAGCTGCGCCCGACACGCCATCCCGGCCAACGCGGCGAAAAAATTCTCGTACGCAATGCCAATGCGCTGCGCTTGGAGGCTCGCGTTTTCGATCTTGTCCCACGCCCCAAGAAACGACGCGACATAGGCCACGTTGAGGTGGACGACGGCGTTTAGCGGTGCATCTGGACCAAACGCCTCGGTCGCGAGATCGGAGTATCTGAGCGACTCCTCAAGCGCAAAACGCCGTGCGGTCGAGAACGCCTTGAGCGCGTAAACATTTCCGCACGCTTTTGCTTCGTCGTACGCGTCGAACTTCGCGCCTTCGCCGGCCTCAATGAGCCGCTCGACGTCGTCGGCGATTTCAAACGCGCGATCGGGACTGTCGCCAAGCACAAGCGACCACGCATACAACGTCGCCACAAACGGCTGGTGCTGCAAGACTTCGGGCGGCAGGGCCTCGGCCCAGCTGCGCACCGTGCGAATCTCGCTGCGAATGATGAGCCCTTCGGCCCAACGCGCAAAGAGCTCGACCATGAGGTCCGTGTCGCCCGAGCGCAACGCGTGGTGCATCGCGTCGTGGCCCAGATTGACCTCCGCAAACGCCAAGGCCGCGCGCCGATGAAGTTCTTGAACGTGCGACGCCGGAAATCCATCGAGCTGTTTGCGCAACAATTCGGCAAACAAATGGTGGTAACGAAACCAATGACGGGCGGCATCAAGGCCGACAATGAACAGGTTTTCGGCGTCTAGGCGTTCGATGACCTTCTTGGCATCCGCACGACCAGACACCGCCTGAGCGATGTCCCCCGTCATGCGATCCAAAATCGCGGTCGCCAGCAGGAATTCCTTGATGTCGGGGTCGACGTTGTCCAAGACTTCTTCGATCAAATAGTCTTGCACCATGGTGTCACCGATGCTGAGGCGCTCGGCCCAAACGTCGGGGTCGGTGCCACGCATGCTCAACGCGGACATCTGCAACGCGGCCGCCCAACCTTCGGTGCGTTGTTCGATCACCGCCAGCGCGCTCTCGTGCACATCCAAGCGGGCGGACTCTTTGAAAAACCGACCGATCTCATCGTGTGTAAACTTCAAGTCCGCGTGGTCGACCTCCACCACACGACCGGCCACACGCATGCGGGCCAAGGTCAGTGGAAGCTCGACGCGCGACACCAAGACCAAATGCACGCCGCGAGGGGCCTGTTCTGCGAAAAATTGCAGCATGCCGTGAAGACGAGGTTCCTCGATGCGGTGGACGTCGTCCAACACGATGATGACCTCCCGTGACGTCAGCGGGAGGATGAGCGCATCACGTGCAAACGAACGAATGTCGAGCATGTCAGACCCGTTCAGATACACGTCCGCATCCGGTGAAAACGACTCCCCGAGGGCGTTTCGCAAAGCTTTCACGAAATAGCGCGCGAACAAGGTGATGTCGTTGTCCGACTCATCGAGGGACAACCACGCGACGGGGCGCCCAGACCCCTCAAGCCAATCGGCCAACAACGAGGATTTCCCAGAACCCGCCGGCGCTGTAATCAGCGTCAAGGAACCGAGCTCAAGCCCTTCGCTCAGCCTTGCGAGCAAGCGCTCCCGACTCACAAAACCAGCCCGTCGACGTGGCCGATAGAGCTTCGATGGCAACAGCGGCACCTCGCGCGCACGCTCGCGCCGAAGGTCACCCAGCTGAACCACTTCCCCCGTCGACGGAATTTCGCTCATCGCTCCTCTGCTCGACCACGTTTGGCGTGGTCTGACGTCAACCGCTCTTCATGCTGATATTACCTGTAGGATGCCGTGGTTAGAAGGTTGATTCCTGTGGGGTGACTTCAAGTTTCTGCGAGCCCCGCAAGCTTTCGGCGCGCGCGGTGAACCCGTGTCTTTGCGGCCGGGACACTGATCTTCAGCTGTTCGGCGATTTCGGGAAGACTGCGGTCTTGTGTGACCCTCAGCTCCAGCACCTCACGGTGCATCGGCGCAAGGTCGTCCCAGGCGCGCTCGATCGCATTCAAAAATTCGCGCATCTCGATGCGCGCAAACATGTCGTCGTGCCGTGGTGAATTAGACTCACGCAATTCGACATGTCCAGTGTGGCGTTTGTGGCGTCGCAGATGCATCAAACCCGCATTGACGGTCACCCGATGGAGCCAACTTCCGAGGCTAGAATCATGACGAAAACCTGCGATGTTTTTGTGCAAAGAAATCCAAACATCCTGGGCCACATCCGTGGCGTCTTCGTGATTCTTGACCACACGAAATGCCACACGGTGCACACGATCCCGATAGGTCTCGAAGATGTCGCGAAACGCCGATTCGTCGCCCTGTACTGCGCGCTCGACAAGCAACGATTCCATCGCACGCACATCCGTCACCGCTGCAGAATCCGCAATCATTTCGGCTCCTTCAATATTTTAGCTGAACGGAGATCGTCTTGGTTCCAGACGAATAATCAAAACTCGAATCGCCAAAATTCGGTGGCGACAACGCGGGCAAATTGTTGTTGCTTGCGCCATATCCTTCGCTCGGAATTCCGACAAAATTTGTGTCGATCTTGTCGTTGTTGTTTTCGTCGTGGACGACCGAGACTGCGTACTTTCCAGGTTGGACCCCCGAAAATTCGCACACGACTTTCCCCGCGGCGGCGGGAGCCGACGTGCGCTGGATCGCGCGGTTCGCGTCGGATGGAAACCCATCCGATTTTGCGAAAAGACCACACCGAACCACACCTTTTGTGGAATTGACGTTTGATACCTGCACGACAATTTTTTGCGGTTCTTGCGCCCACAAATTTGACGAAATCAACAGCATCACAAACACGGATTTCTTCATTTTTTCTCCTAATTTCCTGTCGCGAACTGCATCTCCATTCGCGCGCGTTGGGTTTGAATGCGCGCCACCGCGAGGCGAGCGCTGTGGTCACGAACGTCGGCCTGCGCTTGGAGCAGGTCGGTCAAGATTGCGGCACCCGCTTCGTAGCGGGCGTTGATAAGCTCGAGCGTTTTTTGCGAATCGCGCAGCGCTTCTTGCTCAATGGCGATCGCGTCTTCTGCGTTTTCAGCCTGCGCCGTGGCCGCGGCGACCTGAACGGCGACGCCGCGTCGCGCATCGTCGTGCTGCACGCGCGACCGTGTGGCTTGCGCCGACTCGATGTCCGCGCGCTGCGTGCGTGTGCCGGCTTCGAAGATCGACCATTCAAGCGTCACACCGACCTCAAACCACGTCTGCGTATTGAGCGCGTCGTTGTCCGTCCAATTTGCGCGGCCAAACGCGTCCACGCGTGGCACGAGGCTCAACCAGACCTCCCGCTCTCGGTCGACGTGCGCCTTCTCGACAAGCAGTAGCGCGGCGACGTCGCTGCGCTCGCCAGCGATGGGCGACAGGTCCGGCAGGGCCTCGGGCTGCACGGGTTGGTTTGATCCCACCAGACGCCCAAGATCGCCCTCCAACACTGGGATCTGACGTTCGATGGTGCGCTGCTGCAGAAGCGCCTGCTTCAGTGCGACCTGAACCCGCAGCACGTCGGAGTCCACAATTCGCCCCTCGGCTGCGAGCGCCTCGACGCGGCCAAGCTGGGCCTGCAAGCTGCTGACGTAGGCTTGGGTGACCAGGAGCTGTTCGCGCAGGACCAGAGTGTCGAAGTAGACATTGGCCGCACGACGTTCGGCGTGCTCGGCCTCGCGCTTGACCATCAGCTGCGCCGCTTGCGCTTCGCCCGAACGCGCGTCCATGCCCGAAAACCAAGCATCGGCGCGAAGAAGCGGCAGCCGGGCCTCAACGCCTGCACGCACGTCACTTTTGGCAAACTGCTCGAAGAGACCAATCGGCGTATCCACTCCCACCGCTTGGTCTCGCCACGTTGCCGTGGCTTGCGCCCCGAGGGTCGGTATCACGTTTGCCCGCCAGTAAGCATCGGCGCCAGCCTGCGCGATGTTCGCGTCCTGCTCGGCTGCGACGACAGCCGCATGTTGCCGGGCCGCGGCCATGACTTCGTCAAACGTCATCGCCCAGCTCGATGCGGGCAGCATAACCAGCAAAAATATCAGGGCTTTCATCGGTCCTCCCGAAACATCAAACGGTACAAAGAAGGCACGACCACAAGCGTCAGCATCGTCGACGCGACCAGACCGGACATCATCGCCGAGGCCAACGGCGGCCACAGCGTGGTGGGTGACATGACCAAAGGAATCAGACCGGCCACGGTCGTCGCCGTCGTCAGCAGGATGGGCCTTGCACGGCGTGCGACGGCCTCGGTCAGCGCGTCGGGAATCGAGGCGCCCTCGGCGCGCCGTGCATCGACGAGGTCGATCAGCACGATGGCGTTGTTGACCACGATGCCCACAAGGGCAATCACCCCGAGCATTGACATGAAACCAAACGGTTGACCCGCGAGCAGCAGGCCTGGGACCACACCCGTGGCGGCCAAGGGCACCGTCGACAGGATGATCAACACACGTCGAAACGAGTTGAACTCGGCCAACAGAAAGAAGAGCAACATCATCAAACCCAACGGCACGGCGGCGAGGATCGACGCGTTCGCTTGCCCAGAACCCTCGGCAGCCCCGCCGTACTCGAACGTCAGGCGGCCAGTCTTGATCCCCGGCAATGCGTCGATTTTTGGGGCAAGTTGGTCGAGCACCTCGTTGAACGCAGCTCCCTTTGCGAGGTTCGCGCGCACAACGACCATCCGCTTGCGGTCACGATGGTCGATCGAGGCCGGCAGGAACTGCACGACCTGTGTGGCGAGCCCGGCGAGCGGGATGGGCGGCGCCCCTGGGGCCGCGACATCGATCGCGCCAATGCCCTCGACCGGGGTTTGGTCACCACTTGATGAACGCACCCGGATGGGCATCGGGTCCATGCCGCCGCGGTACTGCCCGGCGTCCACGCCCGTCGTCTGGCGCAGCAGAGCGAGGGTCACGAGCTCGCGAGACGCACCGGCAGCGGTGGCGGTCGCGTCTTGGACCTCGAGGCGAAGAGACGGAGAACCTACGCCGACCGTGTTTCTGACGTCGACCGCACCTGGAATCTGGCGAAGCTCCGCCGTCAGGGTCTCGGCGGCTTGCTGCAGTTCGCTCAAGGATTCCCCAAACAAGCGCACCTCGATCGGCGCACGAACCGGCGGCCCTTGCTCAAGATTTCTGACCTCGATCCGGGCTTCGGGAGCGTTCGCGCTCGCCCACGTTCGAAGTGCGTCCATGGTGGGTTGAACGTCGGCTAGGTCATGTGTGGTGACGATGAACTGTCCGATATGGGGTGCGTTGGGCTCGCGGTTGAGGTTGTAATAAAACTGTGGGGTGCTGCGGCCGATGAAGGTCGCCACGTGCTGCACACCCGACTGCTCAAGAATCTGACGTTCCACGCGTTTGGCGGTGTCGTCGGTGGCACGAATGTGGGTTCCCTCGGGCATCTCAACGCTGACCACAAATTGGTTGCGGTCCGCCCCCGGGAAAAACTGTTGTTTGATCGAGCCTGCCAAAACGCCACTCATGACCACCAAGGCTGTCGCGGCGGCCAACACAAACACGGGACGGCGATGGGTCATGGGGGCGAATGCCCGCATCCATCGCTCCCACAAGGACTCCGCCGCGTTTGGATTTGCTTTCAGGGTCAGGGACGCCAACGCCGGTGCCACGCTGATCGAAAACACGTAGCTCATCGCGATCGTGAGCATGATGACGACGGGAATCGACCGCGTGAAATCCGCGGTGGGACCGCTCGACGCCAGCATCGGCACGAACGCTGCCAACGTTGTTCCCGTTGCGGAACCCAGTGGAAGTGCCAGCTCGCGCACCGCCGCGGAGGCGGCCTCGACCCTCGATTTTCCCGCGTCCAAGTGCGCCTGGATCGCCTCCACCATCACGATGGCATTGTCGACCAACAGGCCAAGGGCGAGCACCAGCGCGGCGATCGAGATTTGGTGGAGCACACCTCC
This sequence comes from bacterium, assembly GCA_041390025.1. Lineage (GTDB taxonomy): Bacteria > Myxococcota_A > Bradymonadia > Bradymonadales > Bradymonadaceae > JBFFMO01. The sequence goes on along the minus strand of JAWKQR010000002.1, from coordinate 61,010 downwards.
GGTAAATGCGTAAATCGCGAGCGAGGCGAAGGCCACAAGCGGCACGATGATGCCGACCATCGACCCCACACGCAGCCCCATCGCAAGCACAAGAATCGCGACGACGATGGCAATGCCCATCAGCAAGGACCGTCCAAGCTCGTCGAGGCGCGCGTGCACACGGTCGGGCTGGAAGGTCACGACATGGATATCGAGTGGCTTTAGCGCCGCCTGTTGCACCGCCAGAACCGCTCGAATCTCGTCTCCAAGCCGGACGGCATCGATTCCGGGGCGCCCAATGACACCCAACCCGACCGCTTCCATGCCTTGAAAGCGCATGATTTCGCTGCGAGGCTCCTCGGCCGACATTCGGACGGTGGCCACCTGCGACAGGGCAACGGCACCTGTCGCGGTAGGAATGGGGGTCGCGGCGATCTCCTCAACACTCGCGAAATCCGCATGCGGCAGCATCGGGATAACACGCGAACCCGCTTGCACGCTGCCCGCCGGGATTGTCACATTGCGCGACTTGAGCGCAGCCACGAGCTGCAACGCGTCCACACCAAGCCGCCGTGCTGCGACGTCGTCAAACTCCACCAGGACCTGTTCGCCCGGCCGACCCACACGCTGTACGCGAGCGACATCCGGGATCGCCAGGAGCGCGCGCTCAAGCCGTTCTGAGGCATCGTCCAACCGATGCACGTCCGCGCTTCCCGTGACCGCGAGCAGAACGCCCTCTTGGCGTTGCACGATGTCCCGCGTCAATTCGGGCTGCAGTGTACCGGCAGGAAACTCCGTGCTCGCTTCGTTGATGGCGCGTTGCACTTCGTCCCATGCGAAATCGATGTCGTTGCCGTCTGTGGCATCGCGCAGTTCCACGACCGAGATCACCACGCCTTGGCGAATGGTGGTCAGATGCTTGACCGCGGCGACCTCGGAAATGTGGTCGTCGAGCGGTTTGACCACCAAACGCTCCATGGTCAACGTGTCGGCGCCCGGAAAAACCGTGATGATCTGACCGAAACGATTTTTCATCCGAGGGTCTTCTTCCCGCGGCATCGTAAACCACGCGATCAGACCAGCCAGAGCCAGCAAAATCGCGGTGGTCAGCACCAATCGACGTCTGCTCATCAGCACATTCGCGACGTTCATGGGACCTCCTGCACGCTCTCACCGGGCAACAAGGTCGACTGGCCACCAACGACTACTTTTTCGCGGGCCTCGATGGCGCCTGGGCGCAGCAGAGCTTGGCTTCCTCGCAGCCCAATCAGGTCGACCTCGACGCGTTCGGCCACAGCATCGCGGATCCGGAAAATTTGCGTCGATTGGCCATACGCATTCACAAGCGACTCGACTGGGACGCTGACCGCGGGTTCTCCGGGCAGGTCGATGTGGACCTCGGCGCTCATCCCCGCGAGGAGTCCGCTGTGGGCGTCGAGCTGCACACGCACGGCGAACAACCGGCGTGCCGAAGACGCGTTCGCACGTGACACGACGGTGCCTTTTGCGCTTTGCACGTCCGCAAGCGGGAATCGAACCTCGACGGATTGCCCAATCGAGACCTTTCCAATGGTCTGCTCAGGGACCTCGATCTCCACCTCAAGCCGGTCGGCATCTGCGACCAGCGCCACCACCGGTTGCCCAGCGCCTACAACCTCGCCGCGCCCTGCGAAAACCGCTGTGATGACACCGTCGAATGGGGCGCGAATGGTCGTCTCGGATTGGGTCCGCGAGGCCTCAGCGAGCTGGGTCTTGGTCGCGGCTAAGCCTGCCTCAAGGGTCGCCAGACCCGACGAAACCTTCTCGAGCTCCTCGGTTGTGGCAGCGCCCGCGGCTTGAAGCCGCTGTGTGCGCTCCACATCACGCAGCAGCTGCTCGCGTCGGACCTCAAGTTCGTCGACGCGCGCTCGGGACGCCGCGACGGCGTTGGCGTAGCCGCGAGCGTCAAGGCGTGCAATCAAGTCACCTGCCTTGACCTGTTGCCCAACGTCCACAGGTCGCTCTTGGACACGACCGGGTTGTTGAAATGCCAACGACGACGCGTCCGTGGAGGTCACCACGCCAAAATAGGTCAGGGTCTTGGCGGTGGTCGAGGCGCTCGCCTCGGCCACGCGCACAGCCCGGCTGGGTGCCGGCGCTTGAACATCATCGCTGGCCATCAGCGGACCAGCGACGCCCACGGCGAGCACACCCGCCGCGACAAGGGGGGACAGTAGTTTCTTTTTCATCCTCGGCCTCCGTATGTTTACGGGACCATCATGTTGAAATGTGCTGCGCGGCGAATCGGTCGGAAGATAGATTTGGGCGGGTGTAGCGCAGAATCTATCTTTCGATAGAGAAGCCCTGACCTTTCAAGCGACGGGGAAATCCGCTAGTCTGCCGCGCCACGCGACTGGGTTTTTCATGCCTGACATTCAATTCACAGCGACGCATCTTGTCACCGTGCGACGTCCATCAAAATGGCGGTCGGTTTGGCGTTTTGCGGCGTCCGCCTTGAGCTGGGTGCCCACGTACAAGGACACCCGTGCGGACCGCGCACGCGCCAAGGCCATTCGTGTCGCGTTGCTGACAAGCGGGTTGGTCGTGTTCGGTGTGGTCGAGAGCGAAGCCCGGCTGTTTGGCATACCGCTTGCGGCGATGTGCTTGGTGTTGCCCATCTCGGAGTTCCGCCGGCGCTCACTGGCCACGACCTTCAAGCTGCGTCAGGAAGTCGAGGAAACACGCGAGGAGTCGGTGCAAGTGAGTTGGGATGGACGCCGTCTTGATGTCGGACACGACCCTCGCATCAAACGCATTCTGACCAAGCCCGGACAATTCGAACTGATGCTCGACGACGGGTTACGGGTTGCCTCAAAAGCCGGTCGAAAAGCCGAAACGTTGGTCTTCGGACCCACGCCCGGAAACGACGTTTTCCACGCGGCATCCGATGACATTCAGCGCCTCGCGCGTGCCCTCGGGAGCATGCAATGACCGTCGACGAGATCCTTGGGCAAGGCGGCCTGATGAGTCGTGCGCTGGAGCGCTACGAATTCCGCCCCCAACAGCTTCAGATGGCCAACGCCGTCGCCGAAGCCTTTCGTAGGCGGCGCCCGCTGATCGTCGAAGCGGCCACCGGCACGGGAAAAACGCTGGCCTATTTGGTGCCGGCATTGCTCTCTGGAAAACGGGTTGTGGTCAGCACCGGAACCAAGGCTCTTCAGGAACAATTGTTTCACAAAGACATCCCGTTTCTGAAAGAGCATTGGCCTTCCAAATTCGACGCCGTTTTGCTCAAAGGGCGACGTAATTATCTGTGCAAATTGCGGTTTGAACAGATGCGAGAATCGCCATCGTTTCGCACACGGGAAGACGCCAGACTTTGGCCCAAAGTCTTGTCGTGGGCGAAATACACCCAGACCGGCGATCGCGCCGAAATCCAGGGGCTGCCTGACGACTACCCGACGTGGAACGACCTTTCGGTCGGTGCCGAGGCGTGCCTTGGGCAGAAATGTCCGCACTTTGAAGATTGCCACATCACGACGGTGCGAAAACAAGCCGCACAAGCACAGATCATCGTCGTGAATCACCATTTGTTTTTTGCCGACCTGGCAATTCGCGACACGGGTTTTGGCGAAATTCTTCCCGAATTTGACGCGCTTGTTTTTGACGAGGCCCACCACGTCGAGAGTGTCGCGACCTCGTATTTCGGCATGCAAATGTCGAATTTTCGAATTCGAGAATTAATCGCCGACATCACGCGTGCACTCGAAAACGAAGACGTCTCTACGGCCCATATTGACGAGGGAATCGAGGGTCTCGAGAACGCGAGCAATGCGTTTTTCTCGGTGGCCACGTTTGGCTTGTACGACGGCCGCTACAGCATGGACGAAGTCATGCAGGGAACGGCCGGTCCGATGATTCGCCCCGCGGCCGATAACTTGATCGAGGCCTTGGACGTCCTGAAAGGCAACATTCAACGCACCGCGGGCCTTGGGGAAGTCGCCGTCCGCCTGGCTGGGCGTTGTGCCGAACAACGCTCGGACTTGGCCTTCATTTTGGACGGCTCCGACAAGAAGTACGTCTTTTTTGTCGAAGTTCGGGACAAGGGATTTTTCCTGCAAGCTGCGCCCATCGATTTGGCGAAACTGCTACGCGATAAACTGCTGAACGCGCACGACCGCCTAATTTTTACGTCGGCAACGTTGGCTACGGACGGAAATTTCGACTTTTTCGAAGAACGAATCGGCATAAAAAATCGTTTCGAAAACGACGAATTCCCGCTCGATCGTATGATTCTGGCGCCTGTCTTTGATTACGAAAACCAAGCCATCGTTTATGTGCCTCGGCGCCTGCCGGCGCCAAATCACCCCGAATGGCAAGATGGCGTATGCACGATCGTCGAATACCTCATCGGCCTGACAGAAGGCCGCGCGTTCGTGCTGTTCACGAGTTATGCGAACATGAACCAAGTGTTCGAAAAAGTGGCGCCAAAAATTGAACACAAGGTTCTAAAACAGGGTGAAAAACCCAAGCGTGAATTGCTCGATGAATTCCGAGCCGACACGCATTCGGTCTTGTTCGCCACAAGCTCATTTTGGGAAGGCGTCGATGTCGAAGGAGAGGCGCTCAGCCTTGTGATCATCGACAAGTTACCTTTCGCAAGCCCATCCGATCCGCTGACGAAAGCCCGCTTGGATTTGATCGATTCGAAGGGTGGCAGCTCGTTTTCGCTCTTTTCCGTACCAAGCGCCGCGTTGACGCTCAAACAAGGATTCGGGCGACTGATCCGCTCAAAAACCGATCGCGGAATTGTGGCGATTTTGGACTCCAGAATTGTGTCCAAGGGGTACGGCCGATATTTCCTAAATTCGTTGCCGCCGGCGCGCGTCGCCCACAACGCTTCCGAAGTAAAATCGTGGTGGGCCGAGCACGGCAACCCGACCTAACACCACTCAGATCAGATCTTCGACCTCGGTGGCGCGTTCCAGGGTTCCGAAATCCGAAAATGGATCGGGTGTGACGGCATCGGCCACATGGAGCGTCGGGATCTCCTCTTCGGCGTCATGCGGGACAAACACTTGCCGGAAGCGCGCGCGGTAGGTCGCGGATGGGTCGTGGATGACGGCCTCAATCGCCCAATCTGGGCCCAGATTCGCAGACACGCGCTCACCGTTGGCGGGGTTTCGTTTCTCGTCGATGATCAACCGAACAACGGGTCGACTTAGATCTGCAAACGTGGGGGTCGTGGCCACCACGCCTTGCGCGCCGTTGCGCAGCCGGACGGCCGTTCCCGCGGGGAACATGCCCACCGCCGAAAAAATCAGATGGCTTGCCGCCTGCAGAATTCGGGTGCGGTCGCTGTTCATCAGGTCCGTCATCAAAACATCCGGCGATTCCTGGTGCGTGCGAAACTCGACGAATCGAAAGGCCGCTCGGACAATGATCGCCTCGACGTTGGGATTGATCTTTCCCTCGTAGGGCCACTGCAGCTCGTCCTTGTTCGACAGCCACTGAGCCTCGTAGGCCGTCACAGCACGCCCCGTGGCACGGTCGGACGCGCGTCCGGATTCCAGCAGCAGCAACGCAGTTGACGCCGGCAACCGCGCTCGCATCGTCGCATTGAGCTGGGGAACGACCGACGTGCCAAAACCGTCTTTGCGATACATCCCCGACACACGAGGTTTACCCAAATCGAGGGTCAAACAGGCGTACGCGATGCGCATCAACGCATGTTGGTCCCGCGTGATTTGAAACGCCGCAGTCACCGCCAAAATCGTCGCGTGGACCCGCGCCGCAGCGACGTCCGCGCCGGCATCGTTGAGGGCGAGCGTCATCATCTCGGTGGGCGCTGATTCTGCGAGATTCGCCAAGCGCTGCGCCAACTTCTTGATCTGCCGCAACAAGCGCAGGTCCCCAAGACGCGCCTCGCGTTCGAGCGATTGGACCATGACCACGGCGGTGCTGTAGGCCGAGACGGCTTGTTCGCTTGGCGAGAGCTTCGCTTCATCGGTGCCAATGATGTCGCTTGGGTCGACGTAACGAAGTCGGATGTTTGGGCCGGCCTCCCAACCCATGGCGCCCTTTCGCGCCGTCATTTGCACGAGCTTGCCAATCTCAAGTCGCGTCACGCCGCGGAAGAGCGTGATCTCGTTGAAGCCAAAACGCGCGAACATCTCGCCGATCTCCATCGCGTTGTCATAGATCTGGCGCTCCGCACGAATGGGTTGACCGTTCACGAACACCGTGTCGTCGGCGAAAAGTGCGCTCATCACGTCTGTTTCGGTCCGCAAAAGCCCCGAGAAGACCTCGGCGCTTTTGTCGATGGCCCGCACCGACGCCTGATTCTCAAGGTCGTGCATCCCGGCGAGTTTCAGGATGCGGAACAATTGCACGACAAAATCGACGCTAGGATTCATGGCGCGCCTCCCAACGTTGCAGGCCGCGCTCGGCCGCCTCGCGCACCCGCTGCGGTGTCGTTCGCGACTTCACTGTCTCGCGCAGGATCTCGACAATCCGGTTCGATTTCCCCAATTCCCCGAGCAGCTCCAACGCGAGCGCGCGGGTGGTCTGACCGGCCGCATCGACCGCAAGCTTGCGCCCAATCAGGGCAAAAGCGGTGTTTTCAGCTACGGCAATATCGCTGCCAAACAATGTCTCAAGAACCAATCGACGCTCGGTGTAGGGCGACTCCATAAATCCCGAGGACAGCGCGAGCTCGGCGAGCGCTGACGCGACATTCTCGTGGGGATTTTCTGCAATCAAACGCAGCGCTTCGATCCGTGTGCGTGTGTCTGTTTCAAACAACATCGGCCCACCCCAGCGGCCGGCCCCCTTGGGATCATTACGGCGGATCAGCTCAAAGGCGAGGCGTCGAATGGTCGGATCGGGATGGGCCACGGCCGGCCCAACGACCAACGATTCCGCCTTGGCCTGATGGAGGCACTCCAGCAAGAACTTCACGACTTCCGGCGCCCCGTCGCGCAGCAGCGCCGCAATCTCACCGGCGTAGTCGGGCAAATTGCGCACAAGAAACGGTTTAAACACCTGCCGATTCTGGCCGAACAACTCGATCCGGGAGACCACTTCCATCGTGGCCGATCGGTCGCCGATGCTTGCAAAACGCCCCAAGCGCGTCACCAGATCATCCGCCAAGACGCGATCGGATTCGCGCGACAACACTGTGGCCAGCAAAGAAACATTGCCGCCCTGCCATGCGGTTTCGACAAACTGGCGTTTGAGATCGCGCTCATGAATCACGCGCGAGACGCGCTCCAGGAATCCGCAGAGTTCCTCCAATTCACCCGCGATCAGCAATCGCGCGCTGAGCTCGCGCGTGACGTCCTCAAGGCGCTCGACGTCTTTCTCGACCGCGGCCTCGTTCCACGATTGTCCAAAGACCCACGCAAGCTTGAGGTCCTCACGCTGCTCGGTCCGCAAGACTTTTTCGAATTGCGCGCGAAATTCGGGCGACAAAACGCCGCTGCGCGAACGATCGAGCGCCTGGCCCTCTTGCCCGTCCGATCGCACGCGCTGAGCCGCGAGCGCACCGTCACCGGCGCCAGCGAGCATCAACAAGTCGCCGACGCGTTGGGCGAGCTGTTCGTCAAGCGCGTGTTCGGCGGCTGCCGAGACGTTGGCGACGTCCCTCTCGAATTGACGCTGCTGGCCTGCGTCCTCGCTAAACTGGAACGTCATGACCATCTGGGTTGTGACGTGCTTCAGACCGAGATCCCAAAACGCCGTGGCCAAATCGTCCTCTGGTGCGAGGTCGTGTTCTGGGTCGGTCATCATGAGGCGTACGAACCGACGAAACTCGTCGAGCGCGATGCCAGGATGCACCGTGACGAATCGAAATCCGCTTGAAAACAGGTTGAACACGATCGCATCGTAGGGCGGATCCGGCGACCAGATCGCCACGTCTTCTGCCATGAATGTCGTGGGACGAACACGCCACGAAATCGCATCTCGACTTGTGTTTAACGCGCTAAGCAGGCTCTCGAACGCGACGTCGATGCGTCGCACGACTTCAGGGTGCCCCCAATCGTAGAGCCGTGCGCCCTCAAGTGCCTTCATCAAGTGGCGGAACATCTCGGTGAGCAAGACGCCCGAGCCCTTGACCTCGTCGCCTTCGCCGGCCGACACAAGGGCGGCCGCCTTGTAGACATCCGCGCTCTGGGTCATCACGGTCGCATCCTCGGACATCGACTGCAGTGCCGAGAGCGCGCGGCCGAAGTCCGCCGCCGTGGCATAACGCTCGTCACGCTGCCAGCTCAGCGCGCGGTCGACGACCCGAATCAGACGGGGGTCCAGCGTTGGCGCCACGGTCGCCAATGACTCCGCGGGTTTGGTCGCAGCGAGTACCAGCGTCTCGTCACTGTTTTGCCCCTCGTGCAATCGACGCGCGCTCAGCAGGCCGTACATGACTGCACCAACGCTGAAAACGTCGGACCTGGCATCGACCATGTCCAGTTTGCCCATCGCCTGTTCAGGAGCCATAAACGCCGGGGTACCAAGCGCCGTACCATCCCGTGTGGTGAGCGCCTGCGTGGTCTCGATCGCCTCGTTGCGCAGCCGAGCAACCCCGAAGTCCAGCAGCTTGATCACCCCATCATCGGTCAAGAATACGTTCGCTGGCTTGATGTCGCGGTGGATGATTCCCTGCTCGTGATAGGCGTGGACAACGTCGAGCAGCTGGCGCGCCCACTCGATGACCATCGGGGCCGGGCAGATTCCATCAAATCCGCGCCAAACGTCGTGCAGGACGCCGCCCCGCAGCAGCTCCATCGCGTAGAAACATTGGTCTCCGTCGCTGCCCTGTTCGTAAACGGTCACGGCGTTGGGGTGTTTGACGGCGCCCATGATGGCGACTTCGCGCTCGAAGCGACCTCGGACCATACGATGGCTGAGGTACTTGTCGAAGAGCACTTTGACGGCCGCCTCGCGGCGGCCGTCGTGGGCGCGATACACCGCAGCCATCGCGCCAAACCCGAGCAAAGCGTCGAGGCGCCATGGCCCCACATGTTGGCCAATTCGTGCAGAGAGGGTGGCTTGATCCATTCAAAACTGCTTGATGAGTTTTTGCAGTCTAGGACGCCTCTCTAACGTTGCCAACCCCCACAAATCACTTCCAAAACGAGGCGGCGAGCGGTTTCACCCAATTCACAATTTTCTGAGAAAATGACGGCGATGAATTCACGGCAGACGCGTGTCGGCCGAGTCCAACCCAAGCCGCGTGCCCCTCGCGGTCCACGATCAGATCCGCAAGATCGAGCTCCTCGTGGGCCACGTGGGCGGCGTGCAAAGACACGAGCCCCTTCGCCGCATCGACGATCGCGGCAAACGCCTGCGCCTCGGCCAGTTTTTTCGGCAGCGGACCGGCCGCCTCGCCGCGATACGCGATGTAAGCCTGCCCTTGCTCGACGCCGAATTCCGCCATCGGAAGGACGTGTGGAACGTCGACACGCACTTCCTCAAAAAAGCGATCCACTGCGTCCTCGTCTTCTGAATGCGCTTCGCTCAGAATGCGGAGCACCCGCGACTCGCCGCCTCGGCGCGCCATCCACACGGCGTATGACCCTGTGTCAGCCAACAAGCCCACCAAGGTGTATGGCCCAAACGCATCGTTCGCGGCGTCTATGGGGCCGGTGGCGAGCTTCGTCGGCTTGATGCCAAGCGACGCGGCCAGATCAACGACTGCCTCCAAAAACGCGGAGGCATCCGCGAAACGGTCGCGTGGATCGGCGGCCAAGGCTTTGCTCAGAACCGACAGGTAGGGCGACAACTCCGCTGGAAGCGTCGCAGGATCCCACGCAGCGAGCGCGACGTCGGCGCTCTTGGCGGGCACCAAATCCCGACCGAGAAGCAGACGCGCCCACATCAAGCCCAACACAAAGACGTCGTGCTGCGGCGCGAGGTGCAGTCCACGTGCCTGTTCCGGACTCTGCGCAACGGTTCGAACCACACCCGAGCGCGTTTTGGCACGGCCCAAACTACCCTTGGGCGAGGGTTTCTCGGGGGCCGCGATGAGGTCGGCGTAGTCCGCGGGCGCTGCCGCTTCCTCGGCGTCGACGGCGTAGGACGCGAAGTCATCCGCGTCGTCATAGTCCGCGAAGGGAGCCATCATTTCTTTTTTCACGCTCGCCTCCGCGCGGCGCGGCGCCGACATTTTGGACATCGGTGCACCGCCCAAGGGCATCGCAGCCATGGGCGACATTGGCATCGACATCGCCCGCTGTGCCGGCGGGGGCGAGCCTTGGTGACCCCAACCGCTCGCTGCCTCCACCGGCTGTGTGACCTGGACGAGGTCACCCTCGACCCGAGACTCCTCGTCGATCGCGACGAACGACGTGAACCGGCACAAGACGTTGAAGCGGAGGCTGGTCTCCACAAGCTGCTTCTCGATGCTGTGACGCTTGGAGTAATCGGACGCGTATTGGTCCTCGAGCGCACGCAGTTTTTGGCGCGCCCAAACGGCCGCAAGCCCCGGCTCGTTGCTGATTTCTGCCTCGACCACCTCTTCAAACAACACCTGCCCGGGCGTGACGCCACGCACGCGAGCAGCGATCGGGCCTTTGCCCGTGAGTCGTCCGGCCATCGTCAATGGCGCCGCTGCAAAGAGCGTCGTTGGGCGCTCGGGCACAGCGGTGGTCGGCACCAACATCGCGCCTTCAATGCGCAACGTCACCTCGTTCAAGACTGGTGTGTCGATCATCTGGTGCAGCTTGGACATCACATCATCCAACCGGTCTTCGGACTCGACGAGTTCGCAGCGTCCGCCCGAGATATCGGCCAGACGATTCAGAAACCCTGCGTTGACGGCGCGGTCGATCCCCACGGTGAACACGTGAGACGACTTCATGCGTGCCCGCACGCCTTTGACGATCTGGTCTTCGTTGCCGACCTGTCCGTCGGTGACGAGCACGACGTATCGGTCACGACCCGAATCGCGGCCATCGAGCAGCTCAAGGGCGTCAAACAGCGGCTGAGCCATTTCCGTTCCGCCCCGTGCGTTGCACGTCGCGAGCCACTCGATAGCGCGGTAGCGGTTGCGGTTGTTGGCTTCAATTCGCTTTTTGCCGAGGTCTTTGGGCGTTTCGATCGCGTCATCGAACGCCAGAACTTGGAACGTGTCGTCGGCGTTCAAGGTGTCGATCATGCGACCTACCGCGCGACGTGCGGCGACCATCTTCCAGCCTTCCATGCTGCCCGAGCGGTCGAGCACAAACACAATGTCACGGGGACGCCGTGCGTCGGCGGCCTTCATCGGCGGGACCATGGACAACAGGTAGGTCGCGCCGTCCCCCTTGGCATCTGGGATCACCGTGAACGACGAGCGAATGTTCTCACGCGCCACTGCAAATCGCAGGATGAAGTCGCGGTTGACCTTCTCGCCGGGCTGCACGCGGACCAACGTCTTGCTCTCGTTCGAAACCGCCGTGACCGCATGCAGGCTTGACGCAAGGCTACTTGGGTCGACCAACGTGCCCCGGTCCAAGCTCACCTCGATGTTCAGGCGCACCGGTGACTTGAAGCCAGGCAACAGCACGGGAGGTGTGATGCGCGAGGCATCTGGGACCGATGACGTGTCCGGGGATGTTCCTGAGCCGACCGACGCACCGTCGCGTGGCGAACCCGGGATGTAACGCTGCGCGACGACCAATGGGAAGCGAAAGGTCGCCTCTCCCGCCGAGAACAGCAGCGGCACCACGAGCTCAAGCTCGATCGTCGCGCGTTCGCCGGGGGCGATGTTGCCGCAACGGATGGTGAACGTGTCGGGGCGTTCTTCTTCGACGATCGACGCGCGTTTGCCCTGAGAAATCGCGCGATCGTAGTCTTGGCGCGCTTACCCACGTTCCTTGAGCACACCCTCGACCACACGCTCGCCGACGTACATACGGAACCCGATGACCGCACCACGGTCGGGCAACGGGAAGATGTAGGTCGCTTCGAGCGGGTTTTCGAGGTTGTTCACAAACGTCTGCTTCAACGTGGTCTTGGCAAACAACCCGCTGATGGCGGCGGTCACGTCCAAAGATTCCAGCGGCAGGTTGCCGCGTTCGGTGCTCAGCGCCCCAAAGCCCGGCTCGGAGAACACGTGTTCGCAACGGTGAATTTGATCATCGGTCATAATTGCAACGCTCATGATTCTTCCTCGGGTTTTGCGGCGAAGCCGCGGGCGGCACCAAGCCGCGGGTCAATCAGGTTGCGCGAGCGCAACAGCTTCAACAGGGGACCAGCTGCGATTCGCATGGCCTCGATGTCGTCGGGACGCAGCTCCCGGGACAGGCCTTCAATCAGCAGCACCGACACGTCGTCGAGTCGCGCTGCACCCACGACGTCGGAGGCGACGTCGGCCTTGACCGCAGGTACTTCTTCTTCGGGCACATCGGCCCAGAAGTTTGAACGTGCCGGCGCGGCGTTGGATTTGACAGTATCGATTTCCAGTTCTGACAGTTTTTTGAGCTGGGCGTCGGTCGCACCAACGATGCGTTCCTGAATCTCCTCGAGTGCCAGGCCGCGGGATTGAAGCCGTTTGATGGCAACCAACTGATGCAGGTGACGCGGACCGTAGATCGCCGTTCGTCCCTTGAATTCGAGGGGTCGATCCAGCAAGCCATGTGTCGAATAGAAACGAATCGTACGCACCGACGGAACCTCACTCACACGACCGCTGGCTTGATCCAACTGACCAAGGGCGGCCGCTGCCTGTGCAGCGAGTTCGTTCAGCGTCATGTGTGTGTTCTTCGTTTCCATGACGCCAATGTGACAGTGTCAATTAACACTGTCAAATACATTTATCATTTTTGTTTCGACGTCGGGTCGACAACCCGTCGAAGACCGGCCTGCGATGCAGACGCGTGGCGCAAATTCGAAAGGTTTGTTAAGGTGCGGCCCGCACAGCGCAAACGCCCACCCCGCTTGACGACAAGGAGTGTCGATGGCCACCGGATATACCGCACAAGACATTACGGTCCTGACAGGACTTGAGCCGGTTCGGAAGCGACCCGGCATGTACATTGGCGGCACGGGGAAGGACGGCCTGCACCACCTTCTGTGGGAAATCGTGGACAACTCGGTGGATGAGGCCATGAATGGCTTCGCGTCGACGATCGAAGTGACGCTGCACGAAGACAGTTGCTCGATGACGATCAGCGATAACGGGCGCGGCATTCCAGTGGATATGCACCCCGTCGAGAAACGCAGCGCGCTCGAACTGATCCTCACGACGCTCCACTCGGGCGGCAAGTTCAACAACAACAACTACACGACGTCGGGCGGCTTGCACGGCGTGGGAAGTTCTGTGGTCAACGCGCTGAGCTCGGAGTTGATCGCGACGATCAAACGTGACGGCCAAACCCATCAACAACGCTACGAACGCGGCGTTCCGCAGACGCAGGTCGAGGTCATTGGCGATGCGCGCGGCAGCGGCACCGAGATCTTTTTCCGCCCCGACCCTGACATTTTCCCTGACACGGTATTTGACACCGAACTGATCGCAGAACGCCTTGAAATCAAGACGTTTTTGACGCCCGGACTGCGCATTTTGTACCGGGATCGTGGCGCATCAACCTACAAAGAATTCAAACATGACGGCGGCGTACGCGAGTACCTCGACCGCGTTCAAAAGCAGAGCAAAGAGGCCCCGACCCATACCGATGCCATCGTCATCGGCCAAAACGAGCAGGTCGAGTCGGTCACTCGCATCGACATCGCGCTGCAGTGGACCGACGACCACCGCGAAGACATCCGCACCTTTGTCAACGGCATCCCCACCGTCGACGGCGGCACCCACGAACAGGGCTTCAAAGACGGCCTCGTTAAAGCGCTGCGCAACTACTTCGAGACGCACGACATCGCGCCCAAATCGCTGAACATCATCGCCGACGACATGCGCGAAGGCGTCAAGGCGGTCGTCAGTGTGTTCATGATGGATCCCGAGTTTCAGGGCCAAACCAAGGGCAAGCTGAACAACACCAACGTGCGAAACGTCGTCGGGAACCTCGTGCGCCTTGAGCTCGAGCAGTACCTGCACGAACACACATCCACGGGCCAAGCGATCGCCCAGCGTGTCATTCAGGCCGCCAAGGCCCGCGCCGCGCGCCGGACCGTGACCGAAAAAGTCACACGCAAACGTGCTGTGTCGCATCGCATGAACCTGCCCGGAAAACTGGCAGATTGTTCGTCGACCGACCCTGATAGCTCCGAGATTTTCATCGTCGAGGGCGATTCGGCCGGCGGCAACGCCAAGCAGGGCCGCGACCGCAAGACGCAGGCGATCCTGCCGCTGCGTGGCAAGGTGCTCAACGCCGAGCAAGCGTCGTCAAAGGTCGGATCCAACAAGGAGCTTCGCGACGTCGCGGACGCCGCTGCTGGGTGCAGGACCGAGACATTACGACGGCAGCCGCGCGCTACATGCCAAGGTCATCTTGCTGATGGACGCGGATTCTGACGGTCACATCTCGGCGTTGATGCTGACGTTCTTCTATCGCTACATGCGTGGCCTGATCGACGACGGACACCTGTTCATCGCCCAACCCGCCGTTGTACCGCATCGACCACGGCAACGAGAGCTACTGGGCGCTCGACGACCTCGATCGCGAGCAGATCAAGAAAGCCGAGAAGAAAAAGGCAGCAAAAGCAGGCGTTCAGCGGTTCGAGAGCCTTGGTGAGATGATGGCGAAAGAGCTCTGGGACACGACGTTGAACCCGGAAGGCGGCGTCTGTTGAAGGTGGTCGTCACCGAAGATGACCATGCAGGACACCGACAATTTGATCCAGGCTGATGGGCAAGGACGCATCGTTGCGTTTCGACTTCATCATGGAAAATGCCGACCAGATCAGCGAGTTGGACATCTGATGTTCCAGAACTGGGCACAGAACCATCGTTGCGAACCCACCCAACGTGCCCAGATCGCTTCCGTGGACGATGCCGTGGCGCTGGTCGACCGCGCACGGCACCAACACCTTCCCATTCGCTGCGTCGGCGCCGGCCACAGCTGGTCCGACGTGGCGTGCACCTCGGGGATTTTGGCCTCGACCGACGGCCTAAGCGACGTGCTCGACATCGACACGACGTCGGGCCTCGTCCGCGTCCAAGGTGGCGCGCGTCTAAAGGACCTCAACGTCGCACTGGCAAAGGCCGGCCTTGGGTTTTCCGTCCTGGGGTCCATTTCCGAACAGAGCATCGCCGGCGCGACGTCGACGGGCACACACGGCTCGGGCATCACGTTTGGCAACCTCGCGACGGCCATTCGCGGGATGAAGATCGTGACCGGCACAGGCGAATTGCTGGAGCTTACTGCGGACGACCCTCGATTGGCGGGGGCCGCGTTGGCGCTTGGCGCGCTGGGCATCATCACCGAGATCACGTTCCAGGCCGAACCCGCGTTTCTGCTCGAGGAAACACGGTGGTCGTTGAGCTTTTCCGACGCTGTGCGGCAGATGGACACGATCGTGGGTGAGCACGAGCATGTGAAGTTCTGGTGGCTGCCCCACACCGACCAAGTCGCCGTGTTTGCCGCCAATCGCACAACGAAGCGCCCCTCCCCTCCGTCTGCACTGGCGACGCGGCTGGACACACTTGCCAACGACTACGCGTTCACGGCCATTTTGGGGCTCGGCCAACGCGTCCCAGCGGTGGTGCCAAGCCTGAACCGCGCGCTGAACGCGGTGTACTTCAAAGAGGGCACGACCGTTGACCGGTCAGACCGCGTCTTCAATCTCGCGATGCCGCCGCGCCACCAAGAGGCCGAATTTGGGATCCCCGCAGTTCATGCTGCCGAGTTCCTCGATCTGACACGATCAACGATCGAGCGGTTGAAGCTGAAGGTGAACTTCATCCAAGAGGTGCGGTTCGTGGCCGAAGACGACCTGTGGCTGAGCAACGCCCATGGCCGCAGCTCGTGTCAGTTTGGCGCGTACTGCGGGGATTCGGTGCATGCACAGCCGTTCTTCGATGCCATCGAGACCCTCGCAGACGGATTTGACGCCCGGCCGCACTGGGGAAAACAATTCAACGCCACGCGCGACACTTTGGCCCCACGTTACCCACGGTGGACCGATTTTGAGGCTCTGCGAAACGTCTGCGACCCCGAAGGCATCTTTGCCAACGGATTTGTGCGACGCTTGTTTGACGTCGTGGATTGAAATATAGACATTTAAGTGTGTGTTTGATCCTTCGAACGCGACCTCTGGAGTACCAAGATGATTACCGTCAGTGAAACCGCCGCAAAGCAGGCGCTCAAGATCATGCAAGAGAACGACATCCAACCGAGCAACGCCGGGATCAAGGTCGGCGTCAAAGCCGGTGGATGTTCGGGATTGAACTACGTGCTCGAAATCGTCGAGACCCCAGACGCGAACGATCGCGTCTTCGCGGACAACGGCGTACGCGTGTTTGTCGACCCGAAGAGCTACCTGTACTTGACCGGCACTCAGCTTGAGTGGGAAGGCGGAATGATGGGCGGAAACTTCAAGTTCATTAACCCGAACGCCAAGCGTTCATGCGGGTGTGGAACGTCCTTCGCGGTCTAATGCGCGTCTCGAATGCAATGAAAAAGGGCTGGTCATTGACCAGCCCTTTTTGCGTTCCCCCGAGCCAGCCTTCAGAACACTTCGACGTCTGGACGTGGGTAATCGGGATAGGCGGAAAATCCCCTGAAGAGGCTTTCCGTGGCGCAGATGCTGTCATCAAAGACCATGGAAAACGCCACGTTGACCGGAAACGGGTTCTCAGGATCGCCGTGATAGACCACGCCTTTGCCGGTCAGACGCGGTCGACCGAGGTACTGGAGGGCGTCGGTTTCGAGGTAACCGCCGTTGGAAAACCAGCCGGGGTCAAATTGTGATTCGCCGCGCAGGTCTGCCGTGAAATCGCCATCAAGGCCCTCGCGCATCGTGGCTGTCTTCCAGAAGCCAGGCGCGAAGGTCAAAATGTAACGCGGGTCGGTCAAGATTTGTGTCAGCGACTCGCCCATCGACATCGTCACGATGGGTGCGACGGAGTCGCCTCGCTCGACGAAGTCACCAATGCTGAAGTCGCTCAGCACCATGCCGTACTCGCGGCTGTGGGCGCCCTCACGCGACACCACGCTGAAATAGCACGTGCATGCGCCGTAACTGAATGTGGTTCTGTCCGAGAAAGCGCCGACGGTCACCGTCACTTCTACGGTTCCAGATCCCTCGGCAGGTGCCGTGTACGTTCGACCGGACAGCGTCCCTTCACCCTGCAGTGTAAGGGACTCTGGCTCTGCAGCGAGCAGGCTGCTCGTTGCCACGCGCAGCTCAAGCGTCTCTCCGTTGGGCACGCACACACCGCGTGGACTGATCGACACGTCGCCTGAGCGCACGAGAATATACTTCGAGCGGTTCGGTGGATTGAGCGAGGGGGTTCTCAGCCCAGTCTGCGAGCCCGACGCAACCTCGATGGTATAAGGGAACGCCGTGGGGTCGCTCGGTGCGGTATGCTCGACGACCGCCATGGGTTCGTCCGTGCGGATATCCGTCGAACCAACAAGCGCTCCCTCAGGTGTGTGCCACTCTAAGCTGACATCAACCGCATTGCGCACAGAGAACGGGATATCCACCGACTCGCCGGGCAATAGCAGGAGCTCCTCTGGGACGTCGATCTCGATCTTGTCCACGCCCATAAACAGCAACTGCTCGTCAAGGTCGCGGAGCGGGAACTCTTCAACACGAGGAACGACTACAACAGAATCCTCGCCAACCTTCGAGAAGCGATACAAGACAGGGCCGACGGGATCGCTCTCGTTCTGCCGAACCACACCTGTCCGCGTGATCATGCGAATCCAACGATTGGCGTTGAGTTGGATGCCACGCCACTCGAAGGGCCCGACAGATGGCAGGACGTTTGTGACAGGTTCCAGGGCGACGAGTTTTCCGATGCGCCAGTCTCGCAGGTTGTTCAAGAATGCTCGCAGACCGTCTACCAACCACTTCTGCGTGACCGGGGGCACCTTCAAAGACTGGAACAACGTCACACCCTTTGGCAGGTCGTCCAACCGTGCCGAGAGTTGTTTGGCGGCACCGCCGGTCGACAGGTACTGGAGCACCAATCGAATCGCGCTACCAGCCCAGCTCCACTGTCCCGATCTCGCGTCTACCGTCACGAAACTCGCGTAGACTTGGATGGGTGACCCAACATTGGGAACGCCCGCCTCGTCCTCCAACACCCGCACAGGCCCTTGGAACTTCAGGTTCTCTATCTTGGATGGGAACAGGTCGCAGGCCGCTTGCGACATCTCCAAGATGATTCCACCGGTCAGCGCGAATGCCGCGGCAGCGACGCCCACTGGGTTCGGCTTGACGGCGACGAGTCCGGCAGCGGTGACCGCCGTGGCATAACTCGACGTGAGCATCCCACAAAAACTTGTGCGTTGTTTGGTCCAGTAGGAGAGGTCCGAGGCGGACTCAATCTTGACCTTCAACGCGGTTGCTCCCGATGCGACGCCATCGAAGCTCGACGCAAGCTCTGGCAACGTGCCCATCCGTGCAATCACTGCAAAGACGGCATCGATGTGGCGCATTTGCTCAGCGTCCGTCGTTTCTAGGGCGTTCAACAATCCATCCTCGTGATGAAGATAGAAATTCGAGATCGCGAGCGGCATCAGGACACCGTCGACCTCCCCTGCGGTCCCGTCGATGATCGCCTCAAGTGTTTCGCGATTGCCGCCGCTCTGTGCGCTCATGCCATCGACAATGCGTTCAATCGTGCGGCCGACTTGCAAAGCCGTGCCAGGCTCGGCCTCGGCGAGCGTCACCTCGATGTCGTGCGTCGGACAGCTGAACGCGGTGCCGTCCGAAAGTTTGCCCGCCAACTGCAATGTGTATTTTGTGGTGCCGATGGACGAAGGAATGGGCAGGAACAAGCCGTTTCGCTCGTTGACCCCTTCCGCAGTCATGATGTCCAACGGGTACGGAATCACCAGAGAATCGGAGTGCAGCCACATGGCGCGCTCAGACGCACGGTCGATGTCGGGTGGCAGCGAAAACAAGATCGCCTCACCGGCCTCAAACTCCGTACGCTCAAAGGGAAAGCTGTTGCAGTTCTTGGGCTCCATGGGCGGCGGACCCGCACCATCTGGGTAGGGTGCAATGGTCGCGTTCCCCGCCGGATTATTCGAATCCGACGCGTTTGACGAGCAAGACGCCACAAGCAGCAGCAGGACGAAGTAGAGCGGCAGCCTCCAAGCTGCCTTAGCGATCATGCGATTCACGGCTGAACCTCGACGGTGACGGGCGAGGTGAGGCTGAAGGTCTTGAGTTTGCCGGGTTGAGCGTCTACCGGAGCGCGCACGCCCGCTTGCCAGCTGTCGTTGGCGCCCAAACAGGCCACGGTCGAATCCTCGAGCGTCGCGCAGACGAAGTCTTGGCCGCCAGCGAGACTGACAGGCGTCGATTTGTAGCCGTCGATCTCCACCAGCGTGGGGGAGTCTTCGAAGCTTCCCGTCAGGCCGTGATAGCCATATCCGGCGCAGCTGACTTTGCCACCCGCAATCACACAAACGGCTTCCCCCGTCACCGCGAAGTCATCCACATTTGCGGGCACGTCGAACTTGGTGGGCGCGATCTTGACCTCGTTGGACTCCACGCCAAAGCCGCACACCGGCGAACCCCAACAGTACATCTCGCCGTTCTCCAATGCGGCGCAGGCGCAGGCATTGGTCACATCCAGCTTCTTTGCGGGTCCCGGAAGCGGCACCAATTGGGGCTTGGTGGTGCAGTACCGAATGGCCAACTGCCCTCCGCCCGCACAATCAAGGTGGTCGGGGTTATCCCGGTCATCTGGAACCCCAAGAAGGCCGATGAAATTCGAGCCCCAGCAGTAGATTTCGCCGGCGTCGTTGCGCAGGCAGGACGCGTCTACGCCGAGCTCAATCTGAGCTACGGTCGCACCATCGAACTCGATGTCAGCGGGAGCCGCGCCGTTTTCGATTTCGTCGATGACTCCGCCGGCACCGTACTTCGCCTGCCCCCAACACTTCACGTCGCCGTTCTCGAACGACGCACACACGTGCGACATGCCAACCCCAACGTGGGTCACACCCGCTGGGAAAACTTCGACGGGTGTCTTCGACGCAGGTTTATCAAAAAACCCGCCAAGGCTGATGAGCTCGGTCTCGACGCCCTCAACCCCAAGTTGGCCCTCGTCGTTTGGACCCCAACAATACAGAGCGCCGTCGGTCGTAACACCGCACGCCGTTTGCACGAGCGCGACTTCCTTGAAACTCAGCCCACCGACGACGGGGGCGGCGTATTTGGGTTGACCTGCGAGGCCCTCCTCCGTTGGACCACGGCCCAACGTGCCATACAGATCCCCACCCCAACACACCAACTCCCCGTCGTTCATGATGGCGCAGCTCGTCGACAGCCCTCCCTGCACGGATTTCACCCCGGTCAACGCCGACGACGAATTCGTCACATTGTTGTTTGACTCAGTATTTTCAGAATCCGCACCACACGCTGCGATGAACAGCATAAAACCTAGCCAAACGCGCATTCTCAACCTCCAACAATAGGTGGTCGAGTTGTCGCAGATTACCGATCGACACCATATGGGTAATTCATTGAGCGGCGAGCAGCGCGAGCAGTTCAACGCGGGAGTTGACGCCAAAACGACGATAGATTTCAGCGACTTGATTGCGAACGGTCTTCACGCTGACACCACGGGATGTCGCGATCTCTTGCGCGGAAGACCCTTGTCGTAGCAACGCGAGCGTGTGTGTCAGCGCGTCAGGGAGCTCATTGGCATCCAGCCCTGACTCCGCGACAGCCACCTGAATCTCCGAGTCGCCAAGACGGTGCGTCCCCACACCCCCGTCGAGCATGGTCGCCAACCGGTTCAGGAGATCAACGTCATTGGCTGCCCGAAACACCCTTCGGACGCGCGCCAAATGGTAGGCCACGGTGCTCTGCGTCAAACCCAACTCGTATCCGATGAACGTTTGCGTGTGGCCCTGCAGAAGTAACGAGACAATCTGTGCCTGCCGCTTGGACAATGCCGCGATAGGCTGTGCCTCTGGCGCGTTGGCGATGGCGACCACAAAACGTCGCCCGTCCGAATCAAACACATCGACCAAAGACCATCGTCCGTTGATGAGCGCACTCCAGCGACTCAAGCGTTTGTCTTCGTCCGCATTCGCACGTCGAAGTTCGTCGAGATTGATGGCAGCCAGGCGCAAACGCTCTCGGGAAGTGGTCCTTTTCGCGGGGCCCTTTGCGTTGACCACGCTCGCGAGCGCGGGGTCAAAAACCATTTCGGCGTGGTTCAATGGATCGATGCCTTCGAGTGTCGCGTGCAGACGCCGCACGGCAGCGAGGTGCGATGCGACGGCCATCCAGCGACGTTGGAACGCAACACCTAGGTTGGTGGATTCTGGAAGAAAGGCGCCAAAGAAAAATCCTGCGCCGGTCGCGTTGCCCGCACAGATGGCGGCGCAATCGATGACGCCTGCCTCTCGAAAGGACGCGGCGACCTGTGTGTCCCCGAGTTCTCGAAGGCGTTTGGAGAGGGTTGAACATTGCACGGTATCAAAGAGCCGCATCGCGGTTCTCTGATGCTTCGAGCTCACGTTGGCGATCACACCTCCAACGAGCTCCGCCGGCACGTCGTCCGGGCTGTCGTGAGCGTGAGGGAGTTCAACCCCTTCCTCGTCAAACGTATAGACAAACCCAAAACGCCCTTCGGCGCGTGGAAATAGAGCCGAAAGGCCATCGACCATCGCCACCTGCCACTCTTGCGTCGACAGATCGAGGTCGTATGCCCTCTCTAACAGCTCGAGGGGTTTGGTCTCCACACTTCGCCCTATTCGGTCTGGCCTTCGCTCAGGATCTTGAACTCCACACGGCGGTTCTGAGCACGCGCTGCTTTGCTGCGGCCCGGAATCAATGGCTGGAGCTCCCCGTAACCCACCGCATCCAATCGTCCTGCGTCGATGCCTTTGCTCACGAGGTAGGCTTTGACCGAATCGGCACGTTCTTGGGACAGTTTCAGGTTCTTGGCGTCGTTGCCGACGTCGTCGGTGTGTCCGCCCACCTCGACCTTGGTGATATCGGGGTTGCTGCGCAAGACCAACGCAACCTGATTCAGCAAGTCGTTGGATTCGGCTTTGATCGTTGCTTTGCCGGTCTCGAAATACACGACATCAAGAATCTTGATCTGACCGGCTTCGCGAACTGCTTTGGTCTCTTTGGGTGGGCAACCATTGTCTTCGACCAAACCGGCCTCATTGGGGCACTGGTCGTCCGCATCAAGGATTCCGTCGTTGTCGTTGTCCGCCTCGGGACACCCATCGGTGTCTTGGAACTCATCGAGGTCTTCGGCATCCGAAGGACACTTGTCGTTGGCATCCAAGACGCCGTCGTTGTCGTTGTCCTCGTCGGGACACCCGTCGCTATCTTGGAAACCGTCCATGTCCTCTGCCTTATCAGGGCACTGGTCGTCGGTGTCGGCGACGCCGTCGGCGTCGTTGTCGAGGTCAGGACAGCCGTCTTCGTCCTTGAAGTTATCTGTGTCCTCGGCCTCCATCGGGCACTGGTCAGCCGCGTCGGCGATGCCGTCGAGGTCATTGTCTGGTTCCGGACAACCATCCGCGTCTTGGTAGCCGTCCACGTCCTCCGCGTCCCGAGGACACTCGTCGGCACTGTTTTGAATGCCGTCTTTATCAAAGTCGAGATCACGGGGGGCGTACCCAATTCCAAGCAACGCACGGAACTCCGGCGAACCGATACCGCTTGCGATGCCGGCGCCAGCTGCAGCCGTGACGACCACGCCAGGGTTGGTCACGAGTTTTGCGCCTGCAAGGCCTTCAACAGGGGTGACGTCTTGACCAAACGCATCGTTGAAATCGGTCCGCCCGGTCAACTCGCCGCCCACGAGAACGATGCCTTCAAGCACCGAATATTCCGCTGAAGCCCCCCAGACCAACTGGGTCCCAAGGTCAACGTCACGAACGCTGCGCGAGCTTTGGACGAGTGCTCCGGCGTTCGCGGCGAACTGCCAATCGGCGATCTTGACGTCGAACGCGAGCCGCGGCGTTGCCGTCACAGAACCGGCGCCCACAAACCGGTCGGCTGCCCCCGTGGGCAACGTTAAGTCGACCACCAGCGCAAGACCGACGAGTGAATCTTCCGCGTTCAAAAACGACACTTTGGGGCGCAGCGAGATATCGCCCAAGCCGATGCCATCCCGTGTTTCGCCATTCCATGTGACGTCATTGACGAAATACACCGGAATGTTAATGCCGAGCTCCGCCCATTCCGTGATTCCAACGGCTGCCAAGACGTGGGCGGCCAGTTGCTGATCCACAACGGGCTCTTCATCGCCGTTGGCGAACACCTCGACCACCGAACGCGAGCTGTAATTGAGAAGAACGCCGCCCGTGAACTCAAGATGGGGCAATGTGCGCCCATACTCCACCGAGTAGGCTGCGTTGGGTCCCGCCGCGGGCGAGAAGGTTTGGGCGTTGTACTCTTGCGCAAAAGCGTCGGACGACGCGGTGGCCAAGAGTAGACCAAGTCCAATAAGCGTGCTGCGATCCATTCATTCTCCCCAGGTCAAAAGCGACGGGCATCATAGGGCGGCATCTTAAGGTACGTTGGATTTTGTAGAAACCAAGAAATACCTACCGACGTCGACGCCACCCGAGCACACCGAAGAGCAGCAACCACGACGCGTCTCCCGTCGTCGTCGCGCAGCTTGCGTCGCCGTCGGCGTCGGCGTCGGTCGCCACATCCGTCGCGGGTGCTGCCTCGACAGGTGCCATCGACATCGGTACGGCTTCTTCGACCGCAAGACCTTCGCCACAGCGGCAGGGTGTCGCAGGTGGGTCGTCGGGGTCTTCGGGGCCGTCGGGACAGATGCACGCAAACTCGTAGCGGCACTCTTTTGGACCGCAGGTCGGATCGCCCACCGGGCATTTCTGCGCGGTCGCAGGCACCGGCTCGCTCCACAGCGCCGCGTACGCGGCGTCGTCCTTGACGTCCGCGATGCCGTCGCAGTCGTCGTCTAGGCCGTTGCATTGCTCGTCGGCACCCGGATGGATGTTGGGATCGGCGTCGTTGCAGTCACGGCCCGTGTCGCACGTCACAGGATCGTAGGCTTTGAACCCGTCGCCGTCGAAGTCGCGGCAGGCGTTGCACACCGCGTCGTTGGCTGCGCCACACACCGTCGCGCCCGCGCGGCACTCGTAGCGGCCAAGGTAACAGCCCGTTGCCGTGGGAGCGGCGGCCACACACGTCGAATCCCCAGGCGGCACGCCCGTGATCTGGATGTGAAGGTTGCGGTCTCGACGCAGAGACACCTCCGCCTGCCGCGGCGCGTTCAAACGCCACTTCAAACGGGGTTTGCTGTCGTTGTTGTTGTCGTCGCGGGTCCACGAGTAGCGCGCCTGCAGCTGGTGCAAATCCGCGTACGCCCCGCTCCAAAGCGCCTGCACTACCGCCCCATCGCCCTCGCGCGTGGCCGTGGCGCCCGAGCCCGTACGCTCGACCTCCCACTCAAGGTCGAAGCGGTCGACTTCCTCGTACTGCGGCACCTCATCGCTTGTCCCCGCGGGCTTGCGGTCGTCGTGCCAGGCCACAAACATCTCGTCGACCGTGTTCGTCGCGCCGGGGAAGCGCAGCCGTGTGTCCGCGTCGTAGTCGCCCAACGAATCCATCGACGGATCGGTGTACTTCGCCGCCATCGCAATGTTCAGCGACACCGTGCCATCGCGCAGGTCGCGGTGGGTGGTCACCACACTCTTGTCCCACGCCTGCATCGGGCCACTGCCGTCGGTCGAGACCATCGCGGGGCTGCCCACACGATCGTCCCCGCCCGCGGGCACAAAGTTCATAAACGAGGTCGCGCTCGCCGATTGGTCGTGCGTGACCCACGTCGTCCACGGGCTTGACGAGCTGGTGCGGTAGGACACGTCGGCAAACCGCATCGATGCGGCTTCGTCGATGCTGCCGTTGCAGTTGTTGTCCTGACCGTCACACACCTCAAACGCCCATGGGTAGACCGTCTGCTGGCAGCGCAGCTCGCCGATCTCGCAGTATCCTGTGCCCACGCCGCAGATGCCCGCAGCGCCGGTGCCGTTGCACGCAAGGCCGGTCTCACGCACCCACACCTTCGAGTCGTCAAAGTCGACCTGCTTGATCGTCAGCGTCGCGTTTTGGTCCAAACGGGTGTGGCCACCCTCGGGGTTGAAGAACTCCCACCCGCGGATGTCGCCTTCAAACGAGGCGTCGATGCGCACCACCCAGTCGCGGTCCCGCTTGGAATCCAGGTACGCGATCGCCACGCCGCCGGTCTCCCCGGCGCCGCTGGTGACCGTGGTCTGGAAAACATACTGGTAGGTGTCGATGCGCACAAACGACTCGTTGTTGTCGTTCCAGATCACACTCGGTGTCCCGCTTGGGTTCTTGACGTGCACACGGTAGGTCGCGCTCGCCGCACCCTGCGACGCAGCCGCCGCGCCGTGCTCAAGCCACAGCACATAACGCCCGTCGGGGTTGTTGCCGTCGGCTTTGGTCTTGTCCAAATACAGCACCACGCGGGCACGTTTGGCCGCGGGCACCGCGGGGTTGGTCACCGATGCGCCAGACAGGTTCGCCCAGCTCGCAAAGTCCTTTCCGACATCGCCGATGACAGGACGCGGTGTAATGAACGGCGTGACGTTGGTCTGCGTGGCAAACACCGCGCGATCCATCTGCTTGTAAATGAACCCTGTCTCATAATCTTCGTCCAACGCCTCACAGCCGTTGGCTGCGCAGCGTCCGTCGTAACACGCCTCGCCCATGGGGCAGTCGCTGTCGGCCGTGCAGCCCTCAAAACAGATGCCGTGGTGGCACGTCGAGCCTGCAGGGCACGACACCGACGAGCAGTCGTCCACGATGCACACACCTTGGTAACAAAGCTCACCCGCGCCGCAGTCCGCATCCGCGTTGCACTCGGGGAAGCAGTCGCCACCCGAACATTTGTAGTTATTGGGGCAGATGAAGTCGCCACCATCACAGTCGGGGTCGATGGCGTCCACACACGCACCGCTGACGCACGTGCGACCCGCAGGACACATGGCCGAGGTCGTGCACTCGCCCACACAGTTGCCGCCGTAACACGTCGTCCCGGTGGGGCACGCGATGTCTTGGCACGCATCCGTAGCGCAGTAGTCGCCAAAACAGAATTCGCCCCCAGACACCACCCCAAGGTCAATCAGGCCGCGCCACGTGGAGATCATCGACGTACACGCCGTCAGGTCGTCGCTGTCGGTGTCTTTGATCGCGATGCGCTGGTAGCCCGAGATCGACGACGGCACGACACATTTGGTGACCTTGGCCCCGTGGGGGAACAACACCGTCAGCGCGTAAGGAACGCTTGAGCCGTAGCGCAGGCCGTAGTGCACCTCGGCCTCGCCCTGACCGCCGTGGCCTTTGCCGCCGTTGATGTCACGAAGGCCCAAAACGTTGCCTTCGGGATCTTGGATCAAGATCGTCGCGCCAATCGCCGCGCGGGTTTTGCTGCCGCCCAAGTCCACCTGCGGCGCGATCATCAGGTAGCGGTTGTCGCGGCGGCCGTTGCGCCACAGCTCGTTTTGGTCGTCTTGGTTGATCAACACGTCGAGCGAACCCGACTGGTCGTAGTCACCAAGCGCGACTTCTTCGCCGTTTTCGCTGCCCGTGATGCCAAGGTTGTTGCGCACAAACGCCAATCCAGAGCTCGTGGTGCGATTGAGGAAGACGTAGTCGTCGCCGGTCGCGCCAAGTACCAGGTCCACCCAACCATCGTTGTCCAAGTCGCCACACGCCACGCCGTCCACACCCGAGATCGCCACACCCGCGGACGCCGCAGGCTCGCCGGTGGGGACGAAGGTCAAAGGCGCGGTCTGCTCCCAGATCTGGTTGACGCCGCCGTCGCTCCAGAAGATGTCGAAGTCACCGTCGTTGTCGAAGTCGCACGCGGCAATGCCGCCCTTGTTGGAATCCGCAGCGTCCACGTTAAACGCGGATGAGGGCGTCCACGTGCCGTCTCCATCGTTGAGGTAAAGGTCACGCACGCTTGTGCCGTCTTTGCGCGCGATGAAGTCGACGTCGCCATCAAGGTCGATGTCGACCGCGACCACGTAGTCGCCCAAGCCACCTGATGTGGGCAGGCCCATACCCGACAGGCTCGGCGTGCTAAATCCACCCGACCCATCGTTTCGAAGCACCAATACGGCCTGTTTGGAGTCCTCGGACATAATGTCGAGGTCCTTGTCACCGTCGTAGTCGATGAATGCAATACCCTCGGGAATACCCGTGCTCACGTTTTGGACGCTGCCGAACTTGTAGCCGCTGCCCGCGCCATCGTTTTTGTAGATCGCGATGGTCGACGACGAGCTGATCGCGAAGTCAAGGTCGCCGTCGTTGTCGATGTCGCCAAACACAAAGCTGCGCTCTTTGCCTGAGGCCGACAACAGATCGGGCGCAAGCGACGCCGTCACATCCTTAAACTGTGGGTTTGGCAGGTTGCAGTCGCTCAGGTACAGCCGGGTTTTGACCGTGCCGTCGTTGCTGTTGACCCCGATGTCCAAGCACCCGTCGTTGTTGATATCACCCCAGGCGATGCCACCTTCCTTGCCCCGTGGTGTCGCCACGTTGACGGCGGTCGCCACCTCGGTAAAGCGCGCCGGACCACCCACGTATCCGGGGCAATCCGTATTGTCCGCACACGCACCAAAACATCCGCCCTCGTGGCACGTGTGGCCCAACGGGCAGATCACGCCATCACAGGGGTCACCTGGGCCCGCACAGTAGGACTCGTCAAAACATTCAAGCGGCGGCGTGCACAGGTCGGAATCGCTGCACGACTCAAAACATCCACCCTCGTGACACACCTTGCCAAGTGGGCACGTGATGCCCGCACATGGGTCCGTGGTCGAGATGCAGAACTTGGAGTCCCAGCACAGGGTCAGCGGCGGTGTGCAGTCGCCGTTGTCGCTGCAAGGCGTAAAACACCCGCCTTGGTAACACACATCGCCCACAGGGCACGTCACGCCGTCGCATGGATCGGTGCCGTTGAGGCACACGCCGTCGACCGAGCACACGTTCGGGGGGGTGCAATCGTCGTCGTCGACACAGCTTGGGAAGCAACCGCCTTGGTAACACGCGTGCGACGCTGGGCACGTCACATCGGCGCAAAGGTCGGGATCACCACAAATGCCCGAGTCGTAGCAGATCGAGGGTGGCGTGCAGTCGGCGTCGTCCATGCACGATGGGAAACACCCGCCCATCCAACACTCTTGACCGGCCGGGCAGACCACGTCTGCACACACGTCGTCAACCGATGTGCAGCCAAACGGCCAGCACACGGCGTCATCTTCGGTGCAGTCAAGGTCTGAGCCGCAGGACGGGAAACACCCGCCCTCGTAACATGCCATGACTGGCGCCACGGCCGGGCATTCCACATCGTCACACGGATCGGTGGTCGAGAAGCATATGTCCCCAACTCCCGTATCAAAACACGTTCCCGAGGTGCACGTGCTGCTGGGACAATCCGCGTGACACGTTCCTCCAAAACAAGTTTCACCCACTGGGCAGTGCACGCCATCGCACGCCTCGATCGCACATCGACCGGTATCCTCGAAACACACAAACGGCGGAATGCAATCGCCGTCATCCACACATTTTGGGAAACATCCACCTTCCCAACAGACATCGCCAGTGGGGCAGGTGGCCCCCTGACACGGATCATCCGGGGCGCAATGACCGTCAAAACACGCCTCGCCGGCCGGGCATTCGGCGCTCACCATACATCCTGTTGTGAAACACGCGCCTGCCAGACAGGTGCCGCTTCCGCAGACCGCACCGAAGCATGCGTCAACAATCGTCATGGGGCTCGACACCGTGCGGGTCAGGCGCTGTGGATGGGGTACCCAATGCGCGTTGGAGCCTGAGAGACCTCGACCATCACCTCGACGTGCTGCGCAAGCGCTGCCGGCGGCACCGTCCATTTGAGGACGTGGTCGCTTCCGGATAAGGATGCTGACAGCCGCGTCCATCCCAATGCATTTGTCCAACCGCCGCCCTTGACGCGCCAGAACATTTGTACCCACGCATCGTCGCCGTCTCGGTCATACAGCGTGATCGGGACTTGGATGGCATCGAAGGGATCCAACACAATCACGCTGCCCCCGCCACCATCCGTCCGGTTACTGGGCAAGCCCGGACGGCCGAGGACGGCAAATGTCGATGTGTTCGGAAACTGCGACGGCTGATCTCCTGACCAAACATTGATGTTGCTGTTCGCCGTGTTGCGCCACACATCGAGGCCAGCGCTCGCGTCCCTTCCACCTGTGGCGATGTCCAAATCGCCGTCACGGTCCAAGTCAAGCAACGCCACAGCGGCCAGCGCACCTGCCGCCACGGTCACATGTCCCGCCTCCGAAAACGAAAGTGCTGAGCCACGATCACGTGTGTAAACGATGGACTCGCCGGCGGTCCCTGACGCCACCACAAAATCGTCGAGCTTGTCTCCGTTGATGTCGCCGACCTCGATGTCGTTGATGTTGGTCGACGCGGACGTGGTCCATGTTTGTTGGGCAAAATTGAAGGTCGTGTTGACGGTGCGGTAGAGACTGATCCCCCCCGACCCACCGACCACCAAATCCGGCAACTTGTCCGTGTTTAGCGCAATGATCGCGACCCTATCGTACGCGCTCGTGGTCGCCGTGTGCGCGACAAATCCACCACTCACATCCAGTTTGTTTTCGTAGACGATGAGGTCGGGGCCTGCCGTGACGAGGTCTAGGTCGCCGTCGCTGTCAAAATCGGCCGCCTCAATATCGGCACACGAGATTCCCGATACGTTTACGTACGAATTTGCCGACAAGTCACCATCCGTGCCGTCGGCGAGCAGATAGCTAAATCCGGAAGGCGCGTTGCCACGACAACCAGCTATGTCGAGCCAGCCGTCGCCGTTCAGGTCAACACCGACTCCGGCCAGTAATTGCCCGGCGGCAGCGCCCACGGTGGTCTCGGTAAATGTTGTGCCATTGAATCGCTTCAGCGTGGGAGGCTCGTTGCCCTCGCTTAGCACAAACCCGTCGATATCACCGTCGCCGTCGAAGTCGCCCATCGGGACGCTGGTGTACTTCGTCAAGCCGTTTGACATCCCGACGTTCGTCAGCGGACCAGAGGCCGCGTTGCGATAGTATCGCGCGACGCCGTTGCCAAACGCCATCAGGTCTTCGTAACCGTCCGCATTGACATCGGCGCCGCGAAGATCGGTCATCGCGAATCCAAAGCCGACGTTCTTTCGCTGCATCAGCGCGGAATCTTGAGGTGAGACCATCCCAAATCTGTACTGCCCACCCATGTCCTTCAACACCATCAAGAGCTGCGTCGGTCCACTTCGGGTAAAGCCGCCGCACTCCACACGAACCATGTTGTAGCCGGCCGGGGGCCCAAACGCGTCAGTCGGCCCGGTAGTGTCCGAGGCGGTCCAGAATTCCAAGGATGTGCCCGCGATGTCGATGATGACGTTATCCACCATGCCGTCTGTGTCCACGTCGCACCATGTGACATCCGATGTGCTTGGGAAGGCTTTGGCCTCGGCGGCGTAGTTGGGGAACGCCCCCGGCGCCATCAGGAACGTATCATTGGAGGTCAGCATCCGGTCAGCCGGAGCTAAATTCCAGTTTCCGAACACTGCCTTATCGATGTTGTTTCCCGTTAGAGCTGGGACTGCGGCGACATCGCGATACTTCCACAATCCCGGTGAGAAATCGCGCATCACGGTCACCCCGTTGTCGTGCGCGACCGCCAATTCCACATCCCCGCCACCGCCGTTGTAGAACGTCAAACTCGCCCCCGAGAACATCCCTGGACTGACCCAACGTGCGGGTGTCTCAAACGTGCAGTCACCGTTGCCTTTGAACAACGACACGCCTGATGCGTTGCGCGTGGCAGCGACGTCGAGCACGCCGTCCCCGTCGACGTCGCCCAACGCAACCGATGTGGCGACGCCCGGTCCGGGTGACGTGGTCACCGTTTCGGTAAATCCACCACTTCCATTAACGAACACGCGCAGCGCATTGCCTGAGCCGCTCTGGCCGACGACCACGATGTCCAAATCACCGTCCCCATCGCAGTCACCGACGTCGAGGTCTGCTCCCCTCGTGGCCGCAGTGCTCGCGTAGAACGGACTCAGACTAAAGTCACCCGACGTTGCGTTGAATCCGCCCTTCATCACATACATCGCGGAAGCTGTTGCCGAGTTGATGGAATACGCCACGTCCATCACGCCATCGCGGTCGAAGTCTCCGAGTTTGTAATCCGTCGGCAAATCAGGAAGGACGGAGCTCAACGCCATGGGTGTTATCGCTGAGACCGGAGCCGGAACCACACAAAGCCCGGCCGAACATGCCGTCGCGGCAGGGGGACACTCAACCACGCCCGTACAACCGGGCAACTCAAAGAACTCAGGCCCCCCACCACGTGTGACCATAGCATCCAAACGGCCATCACCATCGAGGTCGATCACCGCGGTGTCTGTGTAGGTCCCATCGTCAAAATCCCCCCCTTCGATCAGTGAGAAAACACCTGCCTTGTAGTTGAGAATCTGCAACCCGGTGTCGTTCTGCCCGCCCACCATGATTTCGATCCCAGGGTTTTGTCTAAAATCGCCCACTGCCCCCATTTCGGCGGAAGTCCAACCCATGGGCACCCACGTCATACGGCTTACGCCGTGACTGACCATCGCTCCGCCTTCAGACTCCATCTCGCCAAAGACGATCAGGTCGTCCCCGGGGTCGACCCCATCGTTAAACGTCTCTAGCCAACCCGCGGCTGACGTCGACGGCGTCGATGAAGGATCGAATGACGACGTTGAAGTCAAAGCATAGGTCCCCGAGTTGAATCGGTAGAACTGAATCTGCATACCCCAGCCGACCCGCTTGGATACTGCGATCTCGCGATCCCCAGTTCCATCGAAGTTCCCCGCCGCAAGTCCATAGGCTCCCGCAAACGGCAGATCGATCGTGGTGTCTTCTGACCATTCGATCCCATCGTAGATGTGCACCGAAAAACCCGGCGAGCCGGCATGTGCCACCATGACGTCCCAGTTTGTGGCGTTGAGGACATGCTGAAATCGGCAGTTCGCGATCGATGAGCCCGAGCCGGGAATTGGCTTTGTGTAGTAGGTGATGCCATCGCCATAATCGACGTCGATGCGCGAATCCCCCGACCCGGTATTGGTCACGGTCAGGATCTCGGCTTTCCCGTCCCCATCGGTATCCTGAACGTCCAAACAGCGATGAAACCGACCCGCGGGACCAAAGAGTGTCGATGCGGAAAACATTCCTGGCGCGGTCTGGGTGTAGGTTCGAAGGGACTGATAGCTGTTTGTGACGACCACGATATCGTCGTCATTGTCGCCATCGAGGTCCCCGACAGCCATAAACTGGACCGACTCCGTGGCCAGCCAAGAAGGCGGCGGTGTCGTGCTGGCCGCAACGGCCTCCGCAGCCCATCCGACAATCACGGAAAGCACAAAAAGTGCACCTAAAACACTCGAACGCAGTTTCATATACTCTCCCTTAAGCAACCAAACTGCGGTCGCAACAACACATCAAATCGGCATTGGACACGCCGGAACACACTCGCCGTACCCAAACGCGGCTGCGCCCGGGCTGGCAGCACACGACTCACCATTGGAACAGCCCTCCCCGGTTGCAAGCACACAATAGGCTTTGCAGAACGACTCGGTGGCCTGATTCCTGAACGGCGGACAGAAAAAACCAGGCTCACAGGGGGGGAATGCCTGACCGCTGATGTCTGCGCACTTCTGTCCCACCTGTGTAAATGAACACATCGGCAACGAGAAACAGGCGACGACCGCAGTCTGCTGACGGTTAACACGGATTTCGCAGCGCTCGTTGACCATGCAGCCCGCCTGCGTGACGACATTGCACGGCGTTGCGGGCTCGTCGATATTGTCAAGGCACTTGTCACCGCCCTGCGGCACGTCGTTCCGCGGCCCTCCACACGTCATCGGCATGTCGGGGCGATCCATGTCCGGGGGATCCGTCATATCGGGCGGATCGGTCATATCCGGTCGGTCCGCGTCGGGCGCGATCGTGGCATCCTCGGTCGCCATCGCGTCCAAACCCGCATCTTCTCCGGACGCGTCTGCTCCCCCGTCAACTGTAGGCACGAACCCCAAAGCACCGGGGATCTCGCGCGATTCAGTGAATACGCATCCACTCGCGAAGAGGAGAATGAAGATGAGGTGACGCATCACGCCTTCGTTTGATACCGGAAAAGTGTTGCCTTGATTTGTAGGACAAATCGCGACGCGATGCAATGGCAGGGTCCAACTGCGCAGCGGTGCTTTGTGGCGTTATGATCGCGCTTGTGGTAGCTGTCGGCGTGTTGAACCAACTGGGAAATTCAATGAAATCTTGGATCGTGTTTTCCATTCTCGCCCTCCAACTCACGGCTTGTCGCTCTGCCGACGAAACACGGCGTGGTGAGGTCGATGAGTTTTGCAACGGTGCCGAAAACGACTGCCGCGCGGGATTAAGCTGCCTCGACGGCGTGTGCACGGACTCGGTCGGCCAGACCGAATACTCGTGTGGTGATTTTTGCGCGCGGCTGACCGAGTGTGGCGCCGGCGAAGATTCCTGCGTTGCAGACTGCCGCGTCACCATCCGCGATTGGGGATTTGACGCGCAGGATGCGTTTACGCGCTGCGGAGCCACCGAGCTCACCTGCGACGAGATCACAACGACGTTCGCACCGCAGGAATGCTACTCGCGCATTCCGATCGCCGCTGAGCGCCAAGACGTCTGCGACCAGTTTGCGCAAACGGTCACGAACTGTGGCGGCAGCTCGTCGGACCTCGCAACAGCGTGTGCCGGTTTTGCCCGTGTCAGCGACGAAGAGACCTGGAGTCAAACTCAGACCTGCGTCAACGCTGTCGCGGTTGGCATTTGCTCGGGCATTGCGACGTGTTTGAACACGGTCCTTGAGCTCGATCCAGCCCTCGTGTTGGACGACGTCACCCTCGACCAACCTCAACCGGAGGTCCGTCGATGAAAAAGCTGATTGGATTGATGCTGTTGACCTCGGTCATCGGCTGCCGCGCAGGCGACGAGGTCAAACAAGGCGTTCAGGGCGAGTTCTGCGAGGCGTCGGATGCGGACTGTCGCCAAGGTTACATCTGTGATCGGGGTTATTGCCGCCTTCAGACCATCGTCGGCACCGACTGCAACGCCATGTGCCAACGCATCGAATCTTGCGGTCAGATCGACGAGAACTGCCTCGCCGATTGCCAGGCCACCATCACGGGTGATTGCTCGAGCGACCTGCCGTGCCCTTGGAGCGACAACGCCGTCAACGCCTTTGGAAGCTGCATCGTCAACGACCTGTCGTGCGACGCCATCGCGTCCGGGGATGGCCCGCAAATCTGTTACAGCACGTTGACCCTACCGGCCGAACGGCAGGCGGTTTGCGACGAGTTCTTGGCTGTCATGCAAGCCTGCAACGCCAACGACACCACGGGCGTGTTAAACCGGTGTTACCAGCTTGCCCGCACGGCCACCGACACCAGCTTCACGCGCACAAACACATGCTCCGAGCTATCGGCCGAAGGTCTGTGTTTTGAAACGGCCGACTGCCTCAACGCCATTTTTGTGCTCGACCCACCGCTCGAAGTCTCGCCCTAATCCACTCAAGAAGACGCAAAAGAAAAGGCCCCGAGATTCGGGGCCTTTTGTCGTTGGGGCGGATGTGGGCTTCGCCCATTCGGCAACCCGAGGTTGCCGACCCAAGTCGCAGCTTCCAAGCTGCTGTCGCGATTACTCTGCAGCCATGCGGCGAAGCACGTAGTGCAGAATGCCGCCATTGCGGTAGTAATCCACCTCGACGGGGGTGTCGATGCGGCACACGACGTCAAACTCGGTGACCTTGCCGTCGGGCGCGGTCGCCTTGACGTGCACGTTCTGCAGCGGCTGCAAGCCGTCGTCGACCGTGATGTCGAAGGTCTCGTGACCGGTCAGGCCGTACGCGTCGGCGTTTTTCCCGTCCGCAAACTGCAGGGGCAACACGCCCATCCCGATAAGGTTTGAGCGGTGAATACGCTCATAGCTCTCCGCGATGACGGCTTTGACGCCGAGCAAGAAGGTGCCCTTGGCAGCCCAGTCACGTGATGAACCCATCCCGTAGTCCTTGCCGGCGAGCACGACCAGTGGCACCCCGTGCTTTTGGTACTTCACCGACGCGTCGTAGACGTAACAGACGTCTCCCTTACGCGGATCGACGTCTGAATCGTAGGTCAAGCCTGCGAAGTCGCCCGTGGGTGTCGCGTCAGGGCCCAAGTAGGTCGTGAATCCGCCCTCGGTGCCCGGCGCAATCTGGTTGCGGATGCGGATGTTGGCAAATGTTCCGCGCGTCATGACACGGTCGTTGCCACGGCGTGAGCCGAACGAGTTGAACATACGACGCTCAACACCTTGATCCAGAAGGTACTTTTCGGCCGGGCTGCCCTTGGGAATCGAGCCGGCAGGGCTGATGTGGTCGGTAGTGACCGAATCGCCGAGCTTAAGCAGCACATTGGCGCCGGTGATGGCGGCGATGGGTTTGGCGTCCTTGGACATGTTCTGGAAGAACGGCGGCTCCTGAATGTAGGTCGAGGTCGGCGGCCAATCGTAAATCGCCGATTCCGAGGCCGGGATCGATTGCCACTCTTTGGGTCCGTCGAACACGTGTGCGTAGCGTTCGATGAACTGCTCACGGGTGACACAACGCGCCATCTCGGCTTCGATCTCGGCGTTGGTCGGCCAGATGTCCTTGAGGAACACGTCCTTGCCGCTTTGGTCTTGGCCGATGGGCTCGTGCAGCAGGTCTCGGTCCACGGTCCCAGCGAGCGCGTAGGCGACCACGAGGGGCGGCGACGCAAGGTAGTTCACTTGAGTGTGTGGGCTGACGCGACCTTCGAAGTTACGGTTGCCCGACAACACCGACGCTGCGACCAGACCTTCTTCTTCGATCGGTTTGGAGATCTCAGGATCAAGGGGGCCGGAGTTGCCGATGCACGTCGTGCAACCATAACCCACCGTGAAGAACCCGATGGCCTCGAGGTGTTCGGTCAGACCGGCTTTGTCCAGATAATCGGTCACGACGCGCGATCCTGGGGCGAGCGAGGTCTTAACCCAAGGTTTGGCCTTCAGACCCAAAGCGTTGGCTTTCTTTGCCACCAAGCCAGCACCAATCATGACCGCGGGATTTGACGTGTTCGTGCACGAGGTGATCGCGGCGATGACAACATCGCCGTCCGTCAGGTCAAACGTCTGACCCTTGTACGTGGTTGTCTTCGAGCGTTTCTTGTCGTGCTTGAAGGTGTTGGTCAGCTCAAGGTTGTACTGGCCCTTCATCTCGCTGAGCACGATGCGGTCTTGAGGTCGTTTGGGACCGGCCAGCGAGGGTTGAACCTGTCCAAGGTCGAGCGAGAGTTCGCTGGAGTAAACGATCTCGTAGGAATCGTCGCGCCACAGGCCGTTGAGCTTGGTGTAAGCTTCGACGAGCTCGATGAGCTTCTCGTCGCGTCCCGACAATCGAAGGTAGGTCAACGTTTTGTCGTCGACAGGGAAGAAGCCCATGGTCGCGCCGTATTCGGGCGCCATGTTGGCGATCGTCGCCCGGTCTGACAACGTCAGGTGTCCAAGGCCTGGTCCAAAGAACTCGACGAACTTTCCAACGACGCCGTGCTTACGAAGCATCTGAGTCACGGTCAGCACGAGGTCGGTCGCGGTCGCTCCTTCGGGCAGGTTACCTGTGAGCTTGAAGCCTACGACCTCGGGAATGAGCATGTAGCTTGGTTGTCCGAGCATCGCAGCCTCTGCCTCGATGCCGCCGACACCCCAGCCCAACACACCAAGGCCGTTGATCATCGTCGTATGCGAGTCGGTTCCAACGAGCGAATCGGGGTAGACCACACCGTCTTTGGTCTGCAGCACCACCGATGCCAAGTACTCGAGGTTGACCTGATGAACGATCCCGGTCTCGGGTGGCACGACCGAGAAGTTGTCAAACGACTTCTGGCCCCACTTGAGGAACTCGTAACGCTCCTGGTTGCGCTCGAATTCGAATTCCTTGTTGATCTGCAGCGAACCGCTCTGTCCATAGGAGTCGACCTGCACCGAGTGGTCGATGACGAGGTCGACGCGCGACAGTGGGTTGACCTTCTGCACGTCGCCACCCATGCGCGACATCGCGCTGCGTAGCGCAGCCAAGTCAACCACCGCGGGCACCCCTGTGAAGTCCTGACGGACAACACGACCCGGCGTGAACGGAATCTCGTGCTCACCGACATCCTTGGCCTTGTAGCCGGCCAAGTTCTGGATGTGTTCGTCGGTCACAACGTGGCCGTCGTGGTTGCGCAGGCAGGCCTCCAACAACACCTTGATCGAGTATGGCAGGCGATTGATGTTTCCAAGCGCCGACAGAGTGTCGAGCTTGTAGGCGGTGTGCTCGCCCGAAGACGTCTTGAATGTTGTCTTCGCGTTTTGTTTGTAGTTCGTCATGTTTCGCTCCTTTGGAAACGAGGGGTGTTTACGAGGTGCAACTTGGTCCCGGGCGCTTGATAAGTTAAATTGATTCATTCTATGTTTTCGATAGATATTGTTTATGGAGACACATGGAACTGTCCCACTTGACCACGTTCGTCGCGATCGCACGTGAAGGCCACATGACTCGGGCCTCTCAAGCATTGCACCTGACCCAACCGGCCTTGAGCGCGCAGTTGTCAAAGCTCGAAGAGGAGCTTGGACAGAGCCTCTTTGACCGCACACCCAAGGGCATGGAGCTGACCGAAGCAGGCCGCGTGTTCTTGGCCCACGTCGAACCCACGCTCAGTCGACTCGCCGAGGGACGACGCGCCTTGGCGGAGTTGGCCGGTTTGGAACGCGGAACGCTCGCGATTGGCGGTGGCGCGACGGCGACAAACTACCTGCTGCCGCACCTGGTGGCGCGATTTCACGCCGCGCATCCCCGCATTCAGTTCTTCGTGCGTGAACAAGCGAGCCAAGGCGTCATCGACGCGGTGATGGACGGCGAACTCGATGTGGGGGTCGTCACGACGATGCCCACGCGCGCGGGCGTACGGCCGTCGGTCCCGGCCCCCCTTGAAGTGCGCAAGTGGGCGGAAGACGAGCTCATGCTCGTGGTTCCCACGAAAAGTCGTTTGTACGGCAAGCAGAAGTTCCAGTGGCGCGACTTGGAGTCCGAACCCCTGGTGCTGTTTGAGGCGGGGTCAGCCGTGCGTGCGCTCATTGATTCACGTTTCGAAGCGGAGGGCATCAAACCCGAGATCGTCATGGAGCTACGCTCGATCGAGGCCATCAAGCAGATGGTCGCCGAAGGCATCGGCGCCGCATTTGTGTCGCGTTACGCGTTGGCGTCTCCGCGCGATGGTCTGCGGGCGGCCAAAGGTCCGATCCGTCGCCAGCTGTCGGTGGTGTGGCGAACCGACCGAACGCTCGGGTCGGCATCCCGGGCATTCCTTGACATGATGCTGTCCCACGATGCGCCGGGTCACGACTAGACGGATTCAACCGGTTGTTCGAGGTCGGACTCCATGGGGAACAACCAGGACGCTGGCCGAAGCCGCACGTCTTGCAACACCATGAAGGCCAGAAGTCGTCCGCGCAGAAAGGTCACACCGCGCGAACGCAACGTCGTCAGCAGAGTCAGGCCGAAACTGACGAGGAAGTTCACAAAGCCGATCCCCGCCACACCGAGCATCGAGAACAGCGCGACGTCGTAGGTCACGGCCGACGGCATCGAGAACACTGCGACACCAAAATGGGCCGATGAAAACGCGATGTGGCGGATGTCAAAGGGCACGCCAAACAGTGTTCCGACCAGCCCTGCGCACCCCAAAAAGAAACCCAATGCAATGTTTCCGGCGACCATCCCCGCGTGGTCTTGGATGAAGGATGACAACCGCGTCGACAACCCTTGGATGCGATTTAACCCCGGGGCGAGCTGCACCCGCAGGCCAATGCGCGAGTGGATCACGGCATTGTTGACCGCGCCGGTCAGGAAGCCTGCGATGAACAGGAACACACCGGCGATCGCCGCATAATACAGCGCCGCCGACGCCCAAGGGTGAATGCTGTTGAGCAGATAGAGCGCTTTGGAGGGGTTGGCGAGCGGTTTTCCAACCACGTTTTCGGCGAACAACGCGATCAACCACGCGAAGGGAAACGCGCACGAGAGGTTGCCGACAAACGAAATGAACTGGCTTCGCCACACCAACATCACCATGTCGACCACCCCCTGAAGCTGCGCATCTTCGCCCTGCGCTTCGTCCATACGCTGGGCGATGGCCGACGCCGTCACAGCAGGTTGTTTGGTGGCGAGGATCGAGCCGGTGAGGTAGATCGCGACAAAACAGATGGCGTAGTTGAGGCTGAATGCCACGGCCTCAAGCGCCAACGGCAGCTGGAGCTTCTGGATAAGCAGCTTGAACACCGCAAACACGGCCACAATGGCTCCACCACGCATCGCCGCCCACAAGAACGAGATATAACCCGACCGGCTTGCCGTGATGTATTTGCCCCCCTTTTTGGCCGCAAGCTCAGTGAGCTGGAAGGCAAGCAGGTCGGTGCTCTCCCAAAACCACGTCCGCAAACTGCGGTGGCGTTTGTGCGCGATCAACAGCGTGTTCAGCGCCAAACTCAGGTTCAGCACGAGGTCATCGCGGTTGTCGGGGCGCACGATGTGGGCGAGCAGCTCAATGCGCTCAAGCTGTTGAAGAACGCGCCGCGACAATGTCGTCAGGCGTAGGCTCGTGCCGTATTTGAGCTTCTGTGCGCGGAAGTTTCGAATGATCTCTCGGCATTCTCGAACGCGTGCGTTCAAGACGATGAGCGTGTCTTTGTTGCCTTGATGTTGACGGTGGGACTCCACAAAGAAGTGCGCGGTCTCCGAAAGGTCCAAGAACGGTGAGTCGTAGTCCTCGACGTCGTGGAGTTTCTCGCTGAGCTCTTCGTCGATGCCAAGAGCGCCCGCGCGCTGCGCAAGTCCACGGATCGCTGCGGCAACGTCATCATGGATGATGCCTTCGACGTCGTCGTCGCTGACAAAGTAGTCCACGACACGCCCCCATCCGATGGGGGAGATGTCCGCGAGCCAACCTCCGTAACTTTTGAGCGCGTCGTCGAGCACATGGCGGATGTCGTCGTCGTCGAACAGCTCCGGCAAGAACTTCCATGTCGCCCGGCGCATGAACTCGCGGGAGTACCCGTGATCGGTGAGGATTCCGGTCTCGGCAAAGGCGTGAACGTAGCGGTACTTTGAAAGGGTCTGCCGCACCAAGTCACGAACATGGGCCTGCAGGATGGGCGAGGCCTTCGAGAGCTCGTCGACCAGCATCGAGACACCCTCGTCGGGAAGCGTGGACAATTGCTGTGCGCGCTCCAACAACGCAGACAGCATCGTCCATCCGTCCTGGATGTTGTCCAGGTCTGCTCTTGGCGCAAGCTTGCTCATGTAGCCTTTGATGACTCTAGCGATTTGTCAGATGCGAGGTTTCCCTAACCGCGTTATCCTACACAAAATTCCAAGGAGCGGCATGACGCAGGTGATCCAAACACCACACGGCATTTCCACGTCGGGAAGCTGCGTGGTTCGTGTTGAACCCGACTACGCGACCCTCGACTTCTCGTTGAGTCATTACGATGCAAACGCTGCAACTGTCTCGACAAAAGTTCGAGCGATGGCGGCATCGATTCGAGGGATGTTGGCGAAACTCGGTGTCGACGAGCGAAACGTGCGCGTTTCGCGTGTTGAGCTTCATCCGACGATGGACGGCAAAAAACTAATGTTCCGCGCGACGGTGCGCTTCAACGTCATGGTTCGTGACCTGGATCGGGTCGAAGGCGTCGTCGCCTCGTTGGCCGAGGCCGGTGTGTGGAACCTCGAGAAACTGACCTACCGTACGTCGCGTCTGCGCGAAGCCCGCGCTGAGGCCCGGCAGGGTGCGATCCTTGCGGCGATCAAGAAGGCCGAGCTCTACACCGAGGCCGTGGGCGTGAGCGTGGGTCGTGTGATTCACATCGAGGAAGTGCCCGAACCCGAGCTTGGTCCCGCGCTTGAGGAGTTTGACGAGTTCCAAACCTCGGGGACATTTAACCCGGGTTCGATCCCAGTGCGGGCGGCTGTGCATATGGCGTTTGCGATAAAGGGCGGCAGCACGCGGCGGCGACGGGTCAGTTTGTCGCGTTTGACCCCAGATAAAAAAACCCGGCAGTTTGCACTGCCGGGCTCCCCGAACCGGAGTTCGAGTTGAGGGTCCTTACCACGCGCAGTGGACGTGTCCGCTGTGTCCGCGGTTGCCGGGTCCGAGGACTTCCGTCGCGCCCAAGTCACGGCAGGCTTGCATGAACTGGCGAGCCAGCGTGCGGTTTCCAGAAACACTGCGCCCGTTGATGGTGTCGACGTCGAATGCCACACCGCGGTAGTGCCGCGAGCCTGCGCTGTGCGAACCGCCGGCGATCGAGGTCACGCGGAAGCTGTAGCCATTGACCTGGCGAAGAATCACCATCGCTTGGAGCATGCGGGCGTCGAGTTTGACGCGACCGCAGGGTGCGTTGCCGTAACAGGAGTTCTTGGCTGTGCCCTTCTGAGCCATGGCACGCATGTTCGAGAGCGAGTCCGCGCCATCGTTTCGGCCCGAGACCTGGCGATTGTAAAGGTTGACCGCGCCAGCGTGTGTCAAAAGGCGTTTTGCGAGCAGCCAGTCGCTGACCACAGCGCCGTTGCGTGGGTTCGGCAGACCGTCACGTTGGTCCATCACGACCATCTTGACGATGTCGTTGTCGAGCTCCATGCCGCTGGCGTCGAAGCCACGTGCCTTGATGTCATGCTCGCCGAGGTTATTGAACGTGTACGAATGGTTGAAGTTGCCGCCCGATGTGGATTCCCCCAGGTCGTAGCGGCCCGACGAGTAGCGCACGCTCTTGATGTTGTCGTCGTGTGGGTTGACCGAGAAGTTGACCGTCGGCCCGCGGACCCATTGTTCTTCGGTCGGTGTGATGAACTCGAGCTGCCCTGGGCCGTTGGCGTTGCCGATCGTGACCGCAAACGTGGGGCTGGTCGCACCCGCCGTTTTTGGCACGTTGGCGTTAAAGGTTTGGGTCTGCCCTTGATACGTGACGTCGAATCGCAGGTTCGCGGCTTCAACAGCGTCGTAGTTGACACCGAAGAACTCGTACGTTCCTTCGGTGGGCTCGCCGCGCCAGATGACCGCCTCGATTTTGGGTGCGGATGCGTCACATCGCGAGGCGATGCAGCCGTCTTTCTGGAACTGACCTCCGTCTGCTGCGTCGCGGTTACGGTAGTAAATCTCTTCGCCGGCGGGCGTGCGGACGTGCAGGTCAGCGTCCGTGTTCGTGTTCCAACTCATCGAAATGCGCAGCTCGCCCTGTTCGACGCAGGTGCCGCCTTCGCACCCGAGGCCGTCGACGCATTGACGCGACGATTGACACTGGTCTCCCATTTCGGTCGTGCCACGTGGACCGTTGGGCGTTGCAGTGGTGGTCGTCGTTGTGTTGCCGGCCGGTACGGGCGTGTCCGAGTCGGTGCCGTCCGGCAGGTCTGCGAGTGTATTGGGCGTGCCGGGAACAAACGACCCGTTCTGCACGGCAGCGCCATCCTCGCCGCAGGACGCACCGGCGGTCGATAGCCCAAAAAACAACATGGTAAGGAGGGTAAGACGGCTCATCACGGACTCCTTAGAAGCGGACTTCTTTCACGATCAATTCGTCTGCGGCGCTGTACTTTGAGCTAAGAGTTTGCCCGAAAGTCTTCACGATCGCGATCACAAAACAGGCGATAAGGATCAACAGCACGATGTATTCGGTGGCCGTCGCGCCGTCTTCGTCGTTATGGAAAGTTTCGAGAGCTGCGAAGATTGATGTGAGGTTCATGGTGTGGCCCGTCTGCTTAGGTTGCCTTACGGACATTCTCTAGAGCACAACGCGTGCCACATTGTCCTACATCACCTCACCCCATAAGAATCAACCACTTACACATTTGGATGGTCAACCAACGAAACTTGACCCATGTGACTTCTTGACACACCCCGGGGTCATGAGTCGGACCCGATCGGGGTCAAGATCCCCCTGTTCATTGTCCTGCTTGGCCGCACGAGGTATGCATGAGTCCTCATTGACCGCGAGGCACGTATGACGATTCAGGACCGTTTTCGTCAGGTATCCCAAGCACCTACACGGCCAGGGCACGAACCCACGGCCGCAGAGTTCGACGTCGCGAGCCTCTACGACGGGCCGGCGGGAACAACGAACCCCAGCGACGAGTCGTCCGTCGCACTCGATGAAAAGCTGCGTCAGGCGTACTTTTGGATCACCAACCACGCCATCATCAGCCCGTTTTATGACATCGAGTACGAGGACGGTCCTTCGCAGTCGTTTGAGTTCGGGGACTCGAAGGTCCGGGTCACGCTCCCAAGCGACCAAAGCTATTCGAGCTACGTGTTGTTGCCGTTGCTCAACCTCGCTGTACGACGCCGTTGTCTGCTTGTAGGCGGTCCTGGTCGCGGCAAGACGGTCATCGCCACGCTGATGGGTTTGTTGTCTGGCTATTCGCTGGGTGAGATGAAGCGCGCCATTCAACATGGGCAGCCGCAGATGACGATCTCGGACCTGCTTGGCAACCCACTGCCGTCGACGCTGGTCAACGCGACGTCGATGGACGACGTGACGATCGCGTGGCGCAAGTGGCTGGGCATGCGGGTCAAGATCATCGACGAGTACAACCGCATCCCCACACGCACGCAGTCGGCGTTGCTGACCGTCATGGGCGACAACTACGCCGAGATCTACGACCAGATCTTTGAATGCCCCGACGCGGCTTGGTACCTCACGGCCAATGACGATGCCGGCGGCGGCACCTACCAGGTGGTCGAGGCACTGCGCGACCGCATTGATGTCGTGGTCAAGGCGTTGCACTTCAACACACGGTTCCTGAGCGAGCTCCTGATGCGGATCGAGGCTGGCATCAAGCCCGAAGACATCGTCCCCCCCGAGATCGTGTTCACCGAGGCCGAGCTCAACCGGGTCGAGCGCGAGATTCGTGCCGTGGTGGTGCCGCGCGCGATTCGGCGCCGGCTTGAGTTCTTTGCCAGCCACTTCGAGTTCTTCGAGCCCGGCGCTCGCCAGCTCGAATACATGACCAAAGACACGGTCAAGGTCGCGAGCGTCGACTTCGAGACGTTGGCATCGACCGAAACGGGCAAAGACGCGGTCGCGGATTTGGGATCACAAACCCTCAACGGCATGAGCGTGCGGGCGTTGATGACGTCGTTGGCGTTCATCAAGGCCATGGCCTATTTCCGCGGAGCGAGCGAGGTCTCGTTCGAGGATGTCCGGCAGATGTTGCCGTTTGTGCTTCACGACAAGCTCAG
Organism: bacterium; assembly: GCA_041390025.1. Lineage (GTDB taxonomy): Bacteria > Myxococcota_A > Bradymonadia > Bradymonadales > Bradymonadaceae > JBFFMO01. The sequence continues at coordinate 16,585 of JAWKQR010000002.1, read as the reverse complement.
CCAGAACGTCAACTCTGCGGTGTTTCGACGCGCAGACACCCAATCGCTGCGCGCCGACCACGTGAGTTGGATTCGGGGGATGTTCGACGCGTCGTGCCGGGAGTACGACCGTCTGGATTTGGACAAGGACGACATTGTCGCCCGGTTCGAGGAAGAATTCGAAGCTGGACTTGACGGTCTGCCCGAGGCCGACGTGCGCAAGCGTCTGGTCGCGATCGAGCGTACGCTGCGCGATTGGGCGAAGGGACGCAAACTGTATGGCCACCTCTACGACGATGTGCTGAAGCTCAAATACCTGCACCAGCGCTACACCAACTATCTGCGGTGGCTTCAATGGCGAACGTAGGGGAAGCGCTCGCGCGCGAGCTTGCCGCACATCGCGGAACGCTGAATGCGATGTTTGCCGCTCGACGTGGCCTGGACCGCACACTGAACGCGGACGACTTCTATCGCGTGCTGTCCGAGGTGGTCTCGCCGGTGGTCCAGTCCATCGCAGATGCGGGCGAAGACACGAACGCATGTGCTTTGACCCTTTACGAGCTTGCGTTGACCTTGACGCAGCGGGGTCTGCTGGGACCAAGAGCACGCAGTCCCCATGTTGGGCGCGCGTGGACGCAGCTGTTGGTCTTGGTGCCGTCGCTGGTCGCGCGGGAGCCGCGAGCGGTGGTGGCGGCGCTCTCGAATGCCGCGCACCATCTCAGCGGTCGCCCAGACGTTGTGGCGCAGAAGTGGTTTTCGACCATGGCACACGTCGCATCGTTTCAGCCGACACTCTCGGCATTTTTGGACGCGGGTAAGGTGGCCGCCTGGAGCAGTGGTTTGGCGCACTTCCGGGCGTCTGCGATCCAAACATGGGAAAACCTTGAGCCCCCGCTCGCAAAGATCACGCTTCGCCTGTCGCCCGACGACTCGACGCCCAAAGAAGTGCTTCGCCAACAGCTTCGGCACGCGTTCCTCAGACCCGGTTCTCGTGACGACGCCAAGCTCGAGTGCGTGCACGTCACGGGCGGATTTCGGGGGTTTGGACAACCTTTTGTCGAACCGCCCGAAGTGTTCACGAGCTCCGGACAGGTGTTTGCGAGGGACAGCCTTGGCTGCTTTTTGGTGTCAGCCGACGCGTTTGGAGCCACCCTTGAGCGGGCCGCGGAGCGAGGTTTCGAAGCGACGCCTTCTCCGTTCGAGTACGCTCCGGATGGCACGGTGAGCGCGTTTGGCACCAAACGCCACTTCCCAAACATCGCGAACGCGATGACCGTCGCTTGCAATCGCGATTTTGTCGCCGCCACGCTTGCGCACAGCCATCAGATTTGGATCGTCGCTTGGTCCTGTTGACATTCGTCGCACGATCTGAAACTACTAATGACGGTAGTAGTTGGAGTCGCCGTGTCGCATTACCTTATCCGTCCAGACGCAACAGGCCTTCGGGCAGCCCTGTTCGACCTTGAGGCCGACATCATGGAAGTCGTTTGGGGCCGACGGTGGGACGAGTTTGCGGTTTCGCAAGTCCACGAGGTCTTGGCGAGTGAGCGAGACATCGCCTACACCACGGTGATGACCACGGTTTCTCGTCTGTTTGACAAGGAGCTTCTGGCGAGGCGCAAGGATGGGAAACGCTACCTGTATTCGCCGGTGCTCACGCGTGATGAATTCCTGCGCGCGATGACGCGCGAGGTGTTGGACCGCTTGCCCGCGGTCGCGCGTGACGAGGCTGTGAGCTACCTGGTCGATTCTTTGGGCGACGCCGACGCGGAGACGTTGGACCGCCTCGAACAGCTGATTTTACGACGCAAGCAGGAGCTCAAGTGAGTGAGTGGGTCTACCCCATTGCTGCAGTCGCTCTGCTGTATTTCGCGGTCATACCGTCGTTGACGCTGATCGCGTACGGGCTCTTGCGCCGCGCTGCGGCGTCTCACATCAGTGGCCATGCCTGGGGTGCGTCGTGGGTGTGGTTGGCGATTGTGTCACCGACGCTGCTCGGACTGACGTGGTGGACGGTCGACGCGCTGCACCAGATCGATGGCCACCACGCGCTTGAGGCTTGCATGACGCCGCACGCCGAAGGTGGGTGCGCCGAAGCGGTCTGGCTTTCGGCGCTGGTGCTGCTGCCGTTGGTTTGGTGGTTTGGTCGCACGCACAAACGCTCAGCACGCCTCGGCCGAATGCACTTTGACACTCCCCTGCTGCGGCACGTTCGCGTGTATGAGGTTCACGACGCCGGTGCGCCAGTTTCAGCGCGTGGCCTGTTCCGAACATGGGTTGCGGTGCGTCACGATGCGGTCGACACGCTGTCTTCGGCCCAGCTCCACATGGCATTGTTGCACGAAGCGGAGCATGTTCGTGCCTTTGACCCCCTGCGACGGTGGCTTGCCGTCGGCGCGCTTGCACTCAATCCTGTTGGTTTTCTTCTGCGACCGTTCTTGGCGCGCTGGGAGCTGGGACGCGAACTTCAGTGCGACCTTGCGGCGGCGGTGCAAGGCGACCGGTTTGACCTCGCGGAAGCGATCTTGAGAATCGCGCGCCTGAGCTCGAAGCCCCACCTGTGCGAGATTGGATTGGTCAGCACGCTCGAGACAATGCAGCTTCGCATCGCCGTTTTGATCCACGACACATTGCCCACCATCCAGCCCACATACAACCACCGCATCTTGGCCGCGCTGCTGACGTTTGCGCTCGCCGCGCAAGTCCCGGTGCACCATTTGCTCGACGTAACACATCGTCTCTCCGAACAGGTTCTGCATTGGGTGCTGAGTTGATTTTTTTTGTGAGAAACTACTATGACCAATCGTAGTGCTTTTCTGGTCGCATTCGTGTGGACCTTTGTCACGGGCGACGCTTTGGCACAGCCCGTCACGTTGGCTCACGTTAGGGCGGCAGTGGCTGAGCAAGCCGATGCGGTGGCCAGCGCCAAAGATGACATCGTGGCGGTTCAGCGCGACGGGCAGGCTAAGGCGCGTTGGGACGATCCGGTCGTATTGGCAAACGTCGATCGACTCGGCGATGACCTCGAGTGGACGCTCGGCGTGCGACAAACGTTCCCACTCACCGGTACCCCGAGTGCGCAGAAGTTGGCCGGGGATGCCGACGCGAAGTCGCTCGAAGCGTCGGCTCAGGTGCAGCAACGCGATCTGATGTTCACCGCTTTGCAGCTGTATCTTGATGCGCTGCTTGAGGCGCGACGCGGGGAGCTTCTGGCGATGCGTCTAAATTTGATGAGCGATGCGACGCAACTTGTGCAGTCCAGGGTTACCGCGGGCGACGCCTCCGCGTTTGAATTGGAGTGGATCGAGCGCGAACGCCGCAAGCTCGATTTGGATGTCAAGGCAAGTCAGGTCGCCCTCCGAACACGCCTTGCGCATCTGTCCGGCTTGGCGCCTTTGGACTTTTCGCAAGGCGTGCACGACGAGTTTCGCGCGACCTGCTCATCGGATTTGGATGCCCCGTTGGAAGACGAGGTGTTTCGGCGTGAAGCAGCCGCCGCCCAAGCGCATCAAGCCGTCGTTGAATCCGAATGGTTGCCGGCCATCAGCGTCGAGGCGGGATGGCGCGCAGCGCAGACGTCGACCTACGAATCCGGCGACCAATTGTTGCAAGGGTTTGTCATCGGTTTGGAGGTCGCGCTGCCGCTTTGGAGCGGCAATGACCTGCGTCGTGACGCGGCCGAGGCGCGCGGGGCTGCGGTGCAAACACGCCAGGCAATCTTTCAACGGCAACGCGAGGCTCGGTTAACTGGGCTGAAACACGCATGCGAAGCGGCCGTGGTTGCAAAACAAGAACGCCTTGCGGCGGCCGCCTTGAGCGAGACGCTGCGCGCTCGGGCACGAACGGGTTACGAGGCTGGGGAGCTCACACTTGTGGAATGGTTGAGCGCCGACGCGGCCGCGCTTGAGGACCAAATGTCAGCACTGGAGGCCGAGCATCACGCATCGTCGGTCTCGCTCGAACTGTCGCGTTGGACTGGAGACAACACATGAGATTTCTTGCCGCCTTGATGATCCTGCTTGCCGCGTGTGAACGTGGCCCGGCCGACGCCCACGATGATCATGGGCATTCCCATGGGGAAGATACCCATGAGGCCTCCGAGGAGACCCTAAAATGGACGCATGTCGGACCGGTCTCGCAGATTTATGCGGAGTGGGCACCGGCGAGGGTCGGCCAACGCACCGAAATCTTGATCCATCTCACGGACACTGGAACGTGGCGTCCGATCACGGCGGATTTACGGGTCGACTGGGTGACGGACGGTCAAGCGCAAGCGGCGCCCGTAGAACGCGTTCAGCCCGGCATCTATCGCGCGTTGGTCACACCCAACGCAGCCGGTGAAGCCCGGATCGACGTACGTTTTGGTGACGTTCGACACTCAAGACAGATTCACGTTTCCTCCCCAACCGACGAACCCGGTCATGGCCACGGCGAAGACGACCACGGGCACCATGAGCACGCCGATGAGGACGGGGAGCAAGCGGGAGGCATCGCATTCTCACTTGAGCAGCAATGGGTGTCAGATTTCCGCCTCGCTGAAGTTGAGGAGCGTGAAGTTCGCCCCTCCTTTGAGGCGTACGGCACCCTGCGTCCGCGGATGGGCGGAGTGGGTGTCGTCAACGCAACCACGGCCGGCCGTGTTTTCGCTGAAACGATGCCCAAGCTCGGCCAGCGCGTTTCGCGCGGGGACACTTTGGCGTGGTTGGTACCTGCGCTGTCGGACCAAGGCGACTTTGCCAGCTTGGATTTTGCGGTCTCGGACAGTCAGGTGCGGGTGCGCCAAGCCGAGAGCGAGGTCAAACGGCTTGAGGGTTTGGTGCGTGATGGCGTGGTTCCCGCGCGACGACTCACCGATGCTCAGTTCACGCTCGAGCAGGCCCGCGCGAGCCTCAATGCCGCAAACCAGCGTTCACGCCAGGCAAAAGGGGTTTCCACGAGCGGACGAAAAGCCGCTGGCTCCATCCCACTGACCGCCCCCATCGACGGCATCATCGTCGCAATCGATGTGCCGGCGGGGCTTTTTGTCGAGTCGGGCCAATCCCTTTTCCAAATCGTAGACCCCGACCCGATTTGGCTGGTGGTTGATGTGCCCGAGGCGCACGTCTCGCGCTTGGGTGACGTCACCGGGGTTTGGTTCACGGTGGAAGGGTTCGAGCAGACGTTTGAACCCACAAACCAGGAGGTCGCCACAGGGGGCATGTTGGACTCGCATTCCCGAACGCTTCCGCTGGTGGTCACGGTCAACAACCCCGACGGCGCGTTGAAACCGGGGATGTTCGCGAACGTCAATGTGGTCGACGGTCCCTCGCGAAAAACGCTCGCCATTCCTGCCACTGCGGTGGTCATCGAGAACGGCGTTCACGTGGCGTACGTCATGAAAACCGGTGAATCGTTTGAGCGCCGGGCGATTGAAGTTGGAACCCGAGACGGGGACTTCGTCGAGATAAAATCCGGCGTGCAAAAGCACGAGTTTGTGGTCACCCAAGGAGCGTACACCGTGCGTCTGGCCTCGCTGGGTGACCAAGAAGTTGGCCACGGCCACGCACATTAGGATTGGCAATGATTGACAGTATTCTGGTTTGGTCATTGCGCAATCGGCTCAGCGTGCTGGCGATGGCGGCGTTTGTCCTTGTCTACGGCATCTGGGAAGCGTCAAAAGCACCGATTGACGTCTTTCCCGACCTCACGGCGCCTACAGTAACGGTGTTGGCTGAGGCGCACGGCATGGCGCCGCAGGACATCGAACAGTCGATCACATTTCCGATCGAATCGGCGCTAAACGGTGCGTCGGGGGTGCGACGGGTGCGGTCGAGCACAAGTGAAGGGCTGTCGATCGTCAACGTCGACTTTGAGTGGGACGTTGACGTGCACGTCGCACGGCAGGTCGTCGCGGAGCGACTTCAAACCGTTTCCCAGTCGTTGCCGCGCGAAGCGGAGCCACCCATCATCGGGCCGATGACGTCGGTCATGGGCGACATCCTGTTCATCGGCCTGACGGGCGAAGAAAGCATCGATCTGATGAACCTACGCACAACCGCGGAGTGGAACATCGCGCGGCGTCTACGGGCGGTTCCCGGCGTCGCGCAGGTCATCACGATTGGAGGCGAAGAACGTCAGTACCAGGTCGAGCTGGACCCGCGACGGCTTGATGCTTACGACCTGACCGCAGAGGACGTCGCGCAGGCGCTGGAGCGTGCGAACGAAAACATGCCTGCGGGTTTTCTGGTCGAAGGCGGCACGGAGCACCAGCTCATCGGGGTTGGCAGGGTCGAGAACCTTGGTGACATTGCCGGCAGCTTGGTTGCGTTGCGCGATGGACTGCCGATTCGCGTCTCAGACGTCGCCGACGTCGGCATCGGCCCGGGCCTCAAGCGCGGCGAGGGCGGCATCAATGGACAGCGAGGGGTGTTGATCGGCATTCGAAAACAACCCAACGTCAACACCATCGAGCAGACCAAAGAGATCGAACGCCTAGTCGAAGACCTTGGGCGCGGACTTCCGCCGGGAATGACCCTTCACCCTAGCCTCTTTCGGCAGGCTGACTTCATTGACGTGTCGGTGTCCAACGTGACCGAAGCCCTGCGTGATGGGTCGCTGCTTGTAATTTTGATTGTTCTGCTCTTCCTCGCGAGCGGGCGCGCCACGCTCATCACCGCGTTGGCGATTCCCTTGTCGTTGCTCGTCGCTGTGCTCGCACTGCGTTTGCAGGATGTGACCATCAACACGATGACACTCGGTGGCATGGCGATCGCGGTGGGCGCTCTTGTGGACGACGCGATCATCGACGTTGAAAATGTGGTGCGACGCCTGCGTGAGTGGGCGGCACGTCCGGCCCCAAAACCGACGGCTGTTTCGGTGGTGCTCGAGGCGAGCCGCGAGATTCGACGGTCTATCGTGTTCGCGACCTTCATCATTGTGCTGGTGTTTCTGCCGTTGTTTTTCCTCGATGGTGTCGAGGGACGCATGTTGCGGCCGCTCGGATTTGCCTACGTGGTCTCTCTGGCAGCATCGCTGCTGGTGGCGCTCACCGTGACGCCGGTGCTGTGTTCCTTGATGCTGCCCACGAGCCGCGCCGTCGCGCACGACCGGGAGTCCCGAGTTGTGCAGACGGTGAAGCGTTGGTTTGAGCCGATCCTAAGCGCCACGCTTCCGCGCTGGAAGATGCTTACGGGCATCTCGACGGTGTTGTTTGTGGCCGCGATCGTTGGTTTTGTTTCAGCCGGTCGGGCGTTTTTGCCGGCGTTCAACGAAGGCGCCTTGACGATCAGTGTGATGACACCGCCGGGCACATCCCTGACCGAATCGGAGAAGGTGGGCATTCGGGTCGAGCAGATCCTTCTGACCCACCCAGAGGTTGTCTCTACAGCCCGGCGAACAGGACGAGCTCCCAACGACGACCATGCCCAGCCGGTGCACAGCTCCGAGGTCGAAGCTCAACTGCGCCGCACCGAGCGCCCGCGCGGGTTTTCCTCGAAGCGTTACGCTCCGATCCGCCGAGCTGAAAGGCGTGGGCATCATCATTGGGCAACCGCTGGAACACCGCATCGAACACATCATCTCGGGCAGTCGCGCGACGATCGCGGTGAAGGTTTTTGGCCACGACCTCGACACCATGGAGACCACTGCACGTCGGATCGAGGCGCTGCTAAACAAATCAACGGCACGGCCGACGTGGCGCTCGAACAGCAGACGTTGGTTCCATTTGTGTCGGTGAGGTTCGACCGGCGAAACTTGGCGCGGTACGGACTGACCGTCCATCATGTTGCCGATGAAGTCGCGACCGCACTTCAAGGACGTGTGGTCTCGCAAGTGTTTGAAGGCAGCGCAGCGTACGACCTGGTGGTGATGTACAAACGCGACGCGCTCGATAGCCTCGATGGCGTCCGTGAGAAACGCATCGGAACACCCACCGGTGCGCGAATTCCGCTGCACGCGGTCGCCGCCATCGAGCGCACAGCGGGCCCAAGCAGCATCGGGCGCGAGAACGGACGCCGCAAGATTGTCGTCGTCGGCAACGTGGCTGGTCGGGACGTCGGGAGCGTCGTCGGCGACATTCGCACACGGCTGACGACGTTGAAATTGCCTGAGGGCGTGCATGTCGAGCTTGACGGTCAGTTCGAGCGCCGAGGACGCGTCGAAGCGGCTTGCGTTGCTCGGCGGGTTTGTGTTGGCCACCATCGTGTTGCTGCTGACCGTTGCGCTGGAAGCATGCGCGACGCGGTCCTGGTCTTGGTTAATCTCCCCTTGTCGTTGATCGGCGGTGTGGTCGGTGTGTATTTGGCAGGGGGCACGGTGTCGATCGCCTCGTTGATCGGCTTCATCACGCTGTTTGGTGTGGCCACACGCAACGGCATCATGATGGTCACCCACATCCAACACCTGCATCGTGTGGATGGCTTGACGCAGGCGCAGGCCGTCCACTTGGGTGCACTGGAGCGTCTGGCTCCAATCTTGATGACCGCGTTGGCGTCCGGGCTGGGCTTGTTGCCCCTTGCCCTCGCGCTCGGGGAGCCGGGGAGCGAGATTCAAGCCCCCATGGCTATGGTGATTTTGTGTGGGTTGGGAACGTCCACCGCGTTGAACATGGTGGTGATCCCGGCGCTCTACGCGCGGTTTGGGAGCTTTGGTCAACCGACCGAAGCTTAAGACGCTTTGTTTTTGCGTTTGTGTATGATGGCCGGTGCGAACATCCCGCCAACAAAAAATCCGAGCAAAACGAGGGTCAAAATCTGGTTCTTATCCATTAGGTTTCCTCTTTGGTTGGCGAGGTGTCTTCACCGCTCGCCGCTTGTCTAAACGTTCGAATTCCGCCGCCAAGTTGTTTGGCCACCTCGGGGAGTTTCCCGACGCCAAAAAACATCACGACGATCACTAAAATCAGCATCAACTCTGACGTGCCGAGACCAAACATGGTGTTGTCCTCGAAAAGGTTGTTTGCACGCTTTCCCCCAGAATTGTTCGAGCGTTAGACGGTGGGCGGCGAGTGCCCAGGAGAGATCGACAAGCGCATTTTTCGTGACATGCACCAGCCGGTGGGGTTGCGAGGCTCGGACGAACGCCGCGGCAGGTCCGACTGCACGATTGGACCGCTCTCCAGACCCAGCAAAGTCGAGAGCGGTGAGGCACCTTCGAGGTTCTTCGGGGCTTCGCGTGCGATGCTGACGTCTTGGCTCGCCATCCACTTGATGGACGGACCGTCATCGCTGCGCATCGCGAAGGAAGTCGGCAACGCGGCGAGCAGCATCACAATCGCGAGAAAACCAACCCAGATGGCTTTCACGGTGGAATATGTCCGAGAGGAAAACATCGTTTAACTCAGGCGACGATTCCCTGAATATAACAAGACTTGGGAAATTGTCACCTGCACGGCCCCACGGCTGTTACGTATTTTCCGAGCGTGTTATGCACGATACAGCCTGTTTTGAGACCATTGATGAAAAAGCTCGTCCTTCTGTTCGTCCTGCTTGCGGTGTCCCACGTTGCCTACGCGGCGCCGCCAGACACCGCCAAGCTCGCAAAGGGCATTGACGCCGTCCTTGCGCTCGACAACGTCGCGAAATCCAAGGTCGGCATCTATGTGGCCGACGTTGAGACGGGCGAAGAGCTCTACAGCCATTCGGCCGACGAGCTCTTCAACCCAGCGAGCAACACCAAACTCGTGACCGCGGCCGCTGCGCTCGACATGTATGGCCCGGCCTACACCGTCGCCACGCGTATCAGCTATTCTGGGGAGCTCAAAGGTGGCCACGTCGACCGCATTTGGCTCAAGAGCGAGGGCGACCCCTTCTTGCTGTACGAGGATGTGATGCGGTTTGCCGTGGCGGTCAAGCGTGCCGGCATTTCAAGCGTTGACGATGTCGCGGTCGACGACTCCGCCTTCGCCGCGGGATACATGCCGCCTGGATTTGAACAGAAAAACGAGGACGCGTCCTACCGCGCGCAGATCGGCGCGGTGTCGGTCAATTTTAACGCGATCGCGGTGACCGTACGCGCGGACGGCGACAACGCCGTGGTCGACCTGTATCCGCCAAACGATTACGTCCGCCTCAAGAACTCCGCGCGGGTTGCCAAAGGAAAAGGGCAACGCGTGTCGGTTCGCTCGGTCACGGATGGGGACTACACCCGCATCGAGGTTACGGGCACGATCGGCAAGGACGCTTCACCGGTTGAGATGCGAAAGCGCATCGATCACCCAGGCTTGTTCGCCGCGAGCGTGTTTCGCCAAGCCCTGATCGACGTCGGCGTGTCGGTCAAGGCAGGGTCGACGGTCGCCACTCGCCCCGATGCCACAACGACCGTGCTGCTCGATGCGTCTGAGCCGTTGTCGTGGTCGCTGTTTGCGATGAACAAGTGGAGCAACAACTTCATCGCCGAGCAAATCTTCCGGATGTTGGGGGCGAGCAAAGACAGCCCGGCGACGACCGACCGCGCGCGAACCAACGTGGCTGCGGTCCTCGACAAACTGGGCGTCGCGAAAGGCTGGACCCAAAACAACGGCAGCGGCCTGTACGACGGCAATCTGTTCACGCCGCGGCAGCTCGGGACGTTGTTGGTCGCGATGGCCAAACATCGATACGCCCCCGAATTTGAGTGCGCTTCCGGCGATCGCAGGGTGGACGGCACGCTTTCGGGCCGCCTTCAAAGCACGGACCTGCGCGGAAAGACCGGGAAGACGTTGAATGAAGTGACCGCGCTCAGCGGCTACATGCATACGGCTTCTGACGCCAGCGTCGCCTACGCATTAACGACACACCTGTCTGGGCGTGGACTCTGCGCGATGAGCAGGACAAAATCGCCAAGACCATCGCCAGATTGGAAAGAATGAAGATTTACGCCACGTTGTTGCTGCTTGTGATGATCGGATGTGATTCCAAGCCGTCCGAACCCACAACCATCGAGCACCACGACGCGGCGAGCCCCGATGCCGGGTCAACCAGATGGTGGCCGCGCCCGACCGGCACGGCGGCACAGTTCCTGACGTCGAACCGCCAAGGCGAGAACCGCCGCCCCGCCTGTAAAGGTCGCACGTGGACCTCGGTGCGTTCAAGGACACCGAGATCGGCACGGTGTCCGGTCCGCTGTTTGGAAGCGGCGCGAAACTGCGCGCGATCGGTCGGGTTCAGTGCGGGGATGGCGTCTTGCTGCAGCCGGTGTTCGATCATCCCAAAGGCATGATGGTCAGCCCGGCCTTATCTCCCTATCATTGTTTAACCTCAAGACGTAAAGAGGTGGAGTACGTGAAGGCAACTTCACCATTCAGTCTTACTGAGGTCGACACACCTGAGCGTCTTCATGGCATCTGCGGATCACGTATCCGGGACAAGCCGGGCGCGAGACCTACATCGACCTCAACGTCGACGGCGCCCCGTTCGCGGTTCAACTGCCGGCCAAGATGCCTTTGAAGGGTGATATTGCTCCGTTACTCACGATGGGGCAGCCGAAAGCGGGTATTTTCGGTGCGTGAGGGTGACCACACCGTTTACGGCATGGCCCGAGTGACGACGCTGGGCGCGGTGTCCCATTTGTGACGATGTTCGATGCCCCACGACAGCCTCGCCATCATGTTGATCCAGCAGTGTCGTGAATGTTCCGGTCACACCGACCTCGCACGCCGAGAACCGAGGCGAAGTTGGTGGCCAAAGCCAGCGTACACATTGGGGCGCTCAAGCCCGACCCGGAGGCGACGTGGAAGAACACGGACATCGCTCGAAGCCACGTTGCTCGACGGAAAGGCACGAAGCCACACATTGGTCAAGAAGGGCAAGTTTGGAAACTCGACATGATCCTCTGAAGGACCCCAAGATGCCTGCCGGCATCGACGGGATGGAGGGTCGTATACTCGACGATCCGGCTCGAGGTTTATCTGCTACACGAGACGACGTTGAGCTGCCGGCCATGCCCAGCCGAGCGTGAGGCCTGAATGAGCGACGAACGAAAGAAGAGCTGGCGCGAAATCGACGCCGCCGCAGAAGAGCGCCCACCGACGTGACGGTGGCACAGCGCGCCGCGACCCGGAGCCAAAGAACGGGGGCGCGGGGATCTCCTCGACGGCAAAACGCGACCCGAGCGGAGCTGTTCAGCGTGGCGGTGACCAGATGCATCTGACCGGTTCAAGGGTGTGGCCGAACAGCTCAAGCCCGCTGAGGGTACACCCGAGCACGGCTGAACGTGGCGCAGTGGACGAGCTTCGCGCGACCGAGGGTTTTCGTGAGTTCGTCAAAGCGGCCACAGAGTTTCGCAAAGCGGGCCAAAATTTCCTGACGACGAACTCTTGACGTGGTTTTTGGATCACCCAAACGAGGGCATGATCGCCGCGGTGCTGGCCCATCTGATTGAATTGAACTCGCGCCGTAAACTAAAGAAGACCGCAGGCATGAAAAGCCGGATGACAACCCTGCGGTTTGCCTGCGAAGATCCAAAGACCCATGCATTGATCGATGAACTGAGCAAACAGATATGATGCAAGTGCGCGCGTGGTCGGTCACCGACCTCGGAAATGTTCGGGAGAACAACGAAGACAGTTTTCTCGTCGACAACGAAAACAACATCTACATCGTGGCCGATGGCGTGGGCGGCAGCGAAGCGGGCGAAGTCGCGAGCGGCCATTTGGTGCAACGCGTCAGTGAAAACGCGGCACGGCTCCATGCGTTGGTCAAAGGCTGTGACCCGGTCGGGAACAAAGACGACCGCGAACGTGTGTTCAGCGAGCTCCTGGACCTCATCCAGCAGATCAACGGTGAGGTTTTTGAGATCGGCAAGGAGATCAATCCCAACAACCCGTCGGCGACAACATGTGATGTGCTTTTGCTGACCGACAACGCAGCGTTCATCGCTCACGTCGGGGACAGCCGTGTGTACCTGTTCCGCGGGGACGAGGTCTTTCGCATCACCGAAGACCACACCTTCGCCGAACAGCTCAAGCGCGAGAACGTGACCGACGAACGCGTCATCGACAAGTTTCGAAACGTGCTGACGCGAAGCATTGGTGGGAAACCGCAGGTGGACATCGATGCATTGTTCATCGACCTGCAGGTCGGTGATCGCGTGATGATGTGCAGCGACGGGGTGACCGACTACTTGTCGGGCCCAGAAATCTTGGAGTACGCGACGCGGCTCAACGGCCAAGAGATGCTCAATGCGCTCGTGCAGGAGGCCAAAGACCGTGGCGGCCACGACAACATCACGGCCGTGATGATTAGCCTCGATGGGCGAATCGAGCGCCCGACTCCGACGCGCGATCAGAGCCTCGACACGCTGCGCCAGGCCGACATCTTGGGGCAGATTTCCTTGTTCGAAGGACTTAGCCTTCGCGAGCTGATCAAGGTGCTCCGTATTGTCTACGAACGCACCTACCAAGATGGCGAAGTCATCATGGAACCGGGGACGGACGGTGAAAGTCTGTTCATCGTCGGCGACGGCGAGGTGGAGCTGACCGTAGGCGGCGAGACGCGTACGTTAGAGATGGGGCGCCATTTTGGCGAGCTGGCACTCATTCAGCGCGGAAAACGGCAGTCACGGGCCGTTGCCAAGGGAGAAGCACTCATGCTGGTGGTTCCCGCGGAGAAGTTCCGCGACATCGTCACGTCTGATCCCTCGGTGGGCAACACCCTGCTGTGGAATCTACTGGCCAGCCTTGCAAAGGAAATGCAAGAGATCCGCGGACGCGAATCCTAGACATGAAACACAAAGTTTATCTGATTCCCGGGTTTTTCGGTTTCGCGAATCTCGGTGGGATTTCGTATTTCCGGCAGGTCCACGAGTCCCTCGCGGACGTGTTTGAGCGGCGCGGTTGCGATGTCGAGATCATCGGCGTCAAGACACTGCCGACCGCATCCCTGCGGCACCGCGCGCGTCGCCTGATCATGACCGTGCGCGAGACCGGCGGATTTGAACCCGGTGTCAAAGTCCACTGGATCGGCCATTCTACAGGGGCGTTGGACGCGCGCTTGGCCGCGTGTCCCACCAGCCATTTGGACATGGGCGATTTGTCGGCGCTTGAGCGAAATCTGCAGACCATCGTGAGCCTGTCGGGCCCGCATTACGGCACACCGCTCGCCAACTTCTTCACGACACTCTATGGCAAAAACCTGTTGTACGTGGTCACTTTGCTGGTGATCGTCGGTCTGCGCCGGCGCCCTGTGACTCTTTTGGGTGGATTGATTGGCGTGTTGGGGAAGATCAACGACCTGCTCGGGCTCGACGAAACGCTGATCACACAGGTCACCAACGAATTGCTGCGTGAATTCAGCCCGGCGGCCGAGGCCGAGGTGCGGCAGTTCTTGCGTTCGATTTTGGACGACCAAGGCTGCATGGTTCAGATCACGCCCGAAGGCATGGATATGTTCAACGCCTCGGTCTACGACAACCAAAACGTGCGTTATGTCAGCTACGCAACGGCCGCGCCCCCACCGGTTGAAGTCATCAAGAAAATCCGGCTACGAAACGCGCTCACGCCGCTGAATAAGGTGCTCTACGGCCTGCTGTGGACGCTGACGTCGCGCGCGCACCCGCACTACGCCTACCATCCCCCCATCCCTGCCGAAGACGCGATCACGAAACGTCCGCTGCCCTTCCAGATCACCGAATCAACCAGCGACGGCGTCGTGCCCACGCTGAGTCAGATTTGGGGCGAGTTTCGTGGCATCGTCCGTTCGGATCACCTCGACAGCATTGGCCATTACCTGCGTGGCCCGTTTGACGCCAAAGACGGCGCCGATTGGTTTGGGTCCGGGGCAAAATTTGACCGGGAGTCCTTCCAGTGGCTTTGGGAGGACGTCGCGAACGTATTGATGGGCGAGGACAAACCTTGAACATTCTTACGATCGCGGGCACGGATCCAAGCGGTGGCGCGGGAGTTCAGGCGGACCTGCAGGTGATTCGCGATCACAATAGTCATGGGCTCTCGGCGGTCGCGGCGATTGTATGGCAGAACACCTCCGAAGTTCGAGGTTGGCGAGCCGTCGCGCCCGAGGACCTGATCGCGCAGCTGGATGCCGTGTTCGACGATCTCGACGTCGCAGCGATAAAGATAGGGATGCTCGGATCCACCGAAAACGCTGAGGCGCTCGCCGGGCGGTTGGCCGGCTTCGATGGTCCGATCGTGTTGGACCCTGTCCTCGCGTCGGGCGATGGGCGCACGTCGATGTACACGGCGTCGTTGGAAGCCTTGCGACGGCTGGCACGCATGGCAACGCTCGTGACACCCAACATGCCCGAAGCCAAAGCCATCGCTGTCGGTGCGGCGTCCACGCCGGTCGAGCTCGCGGAGCTTTTGAACGATGAGCTTTCGACCGCGGTCCTGTTGAAGGTGGGCCATGTTGATTCTGCAGAAGACTTGCGCGATGTTCTCGCCGACGGTGGGGCCACGGTCCTCGCCCCCACCCCACGCATCGCCGACGACGTTCGGGGCACCGGTTGCCAACTGTCCACCGCCATCGCCTGCCGGCTTGGGGCGGGGGATGATTTGTTGACCGCCGTTGAAATGGGCCGACTTTACCTGTCGAGCATGCTCAAGAAACGCCAAAAAGTTGGCCTTGGACGCCCTGTCGTCGTGCGAAACCATGAGTGATTCGAAGACATACCTAGACGCCATCGAACGCGAGATTTCGTTCGCGCGTGTGCTCGGAACGCCAGTGGTCTGGTCGGTATGGCTGGTTGGCATCAACCTGGTGTTTTTTGTGGCCGCATTTGTGGCCGGGCTGGACCGGTTCGTCACACTTCCCAGCGACTTTTCGCCGCTGCAGTACGTGTTCTACACCGGCATGAAGGTCAACAGCTACATCGACGCAGGCGAGGTTTGGCGCCTAGTTTCGAGCATGTTTGTCCATCTTGATTTCATGCACATCGGGTTCAACGCCTACGGGCTGTGGACGCTCGGTCCGCTGGTCGAAAAATTCTACGGTGGGCGACGGTTCATGATCATCTACATGGTCGCAGGGATCGTTGGTGCCGCAGCGAGCTACATGTTCACGCCCGTCCCTAGCGGCGGTGCGTCCGGCGCGATCTACGGGCTCGTAGGCGCGCTGAGTGTGTTCGGCATGAAATTTCGCAGCGAGTTGCCGGCGCGCGTGTCACGTTCGTTTACGACCGGCCTCGCCCCGTGGGTCGTTTTGAGTATCGGAATCGGATTTCTGGACGCCATCCCCTTCGACAACGGCGCTCATCTCGGTGGGCTGTTTTCGGGCGCGTTGGTGGCGTTTGTGATGCGCTCCCAGCTTGACCGCACACCGCGGAGAAAACGCGAACGGGTGGTCGCGGTCCTCTTTGGCCTGAGCCTACTCACGCTCGTTACAACGGCGTGGTTCTGGTCTCAAGAGGTCGTGCGATGCATCGGAAGTGCACAAGAATACGGCGCGTGTTATCCCGAACGCACAACGCCAATCCCCCGAGGTGACACGGTCACCCCACTTGGTCAGGAATCCCGATGAAAAAGTGGCTCTTGCTCTCACTCTTGGCCGCGACCGCGTGTGGCGGCGCCCAAAACACTGACGTCCGGACGATCAACCACTCCGAGGTCAACGTTGACGGGGCCCATCGCCTCGCCAGAAACGTGGTTCCCAAGCGTTATGCCCTCGATCTTACCGTGGACCCGAGCAAGGACGTCTTT
>JAWKQR010000001.1:0-285928 GCA_041390025.1 bacterium | reverse complement strand
GCAGAGATGTTGGACCCAATTGGCGGCTTTGAGCGGATTCGCGATTTCTACATCACGTATCTTGAGACGGCGTTTCGTATTCGCAATCCAGAACTGCAGGCCGAGCGACGACGCATGCTTGAGCAGGCGGGCACCTTGTGCACGCACCCGTTGTTTGAGCCTGTTCCAGATTACCGAAGCAGCGGCAAGCGTCTGAAGGATATCGATGCGTTGCACGGGTTTTCGACGGCCGACTTGGAGGCTTTTGCGAAGTTGGCCAACGCTGGATTGGTCGGGGATTTCGAGATCTATCAGCACCAACTGGCGATGCTTGAGCGCGGAGTAACGCCCGGCCATCCGGGGATCGTGACGTCAGGCACCGGTTCGGGGAAAACCGAGTCTTTCCTGTTGCCGATCTTTGCGGCCTTGGCCAAGGAAGCGCGAACCTGGTCGCAGCCGAATGCGGGATACTTGAGCACGCGTTGGTGGCACGTCGACGGCAAGATTGCCGAGTCGTACACAGCGTTGCCTCCGCGCCTTCGACCGACCGAAAAAAAGGGTGGTGTGACGCCGTTCGTGCCGCATCGTGCGGGTGAGACGCGTCCTGCAGCCATACGCGCGATGATTCTGTATCCGATGAATGCGTTGGTCGAAGACCAGTTGGTCCGTCTTCGAAAGGCTTTGGATTCGGATAAAGCCCGTGCGGTGATGGCGGAGTCGTTCGGCGGCAATCGCATCTTCTTGGGTCGGTATACAAGCGCGACCCCGGTCACAAATTTCGACATTCATCCACGTTTGAGTGGGGAGGACGAAAACAAACGGCGCCAACGCAAGCTGAAAGAGCTGTTTGACGCGATGGTCGAAATGGAGAAGGTTCAAGACGCGGTGCGCGCTCAGGATAAGGACGCGTTCGGCGAAGACCCGCGATTCCTATTCCCGTCGGTGGATGGCAACGAACTGGTCACCCGCTGGGACATGCAGGCGACCCCGCCAGACATCTTCATCACCAACACAAGCATGTTGAACGCAATCTTGGCGCGCGAAGTCGATGCCCCGATGATCGACAAAACGCGTGCATGGATCGAGAACAACGACGATGCATACTTCTATTTGGTCCTCGACGAGCTGCACTTGGTAGCGTGGATCGATCGCACCGAAGTCGCCTGACTGTTGCGATTTTTGTTGCAGAGACTTTAGGCCTGACGAACCCTGCTCACCGACAAAAGCTGCGCATCCTAGCATCGTCGGCCTCGTTGCCGACGGACGGCGAAGGCGCCGATGAAAGCCTGAAGTATCTGTAGGGGATTTCTTTGGGGACCACGGATTGATTCAAGAAGGTGTGTCCGCCACCTATGACCAAACGGCGAGATGTGCGGTGCAGCCCGCGAAGCGGTTCGCGCCCCGGTGAAGACTGAAGCCAAGATGGACCCCGAACCATTCAAGGCGTTGTTGGAGGCGTACACAGCGGGAAGGAACGGTTCAGCTCGATCGCCCCCGAGACGCATGCAGCGTTGTGGCAAGCCGTGTCGGCAGTCAGTGTGTCGAATGGCTCGGCTAAAGAGCCGCGAGGGCAGCCATTCATCAGGGCTGGCGCGCGTAATACCCATGCGTGTTGGGACGACGAGATTCAAATGCGCGCAACCCAGGTCGATGTGTTGGCCGAGCGTTTGTTTGTGGTTCCTGACGAACAAGCGGTCAGGGCTCTGGCGTTTGTGCGCGGGTGCGGCGACGCGTGGTCGGAATGGTACTGCGAGGAGGCAATGGAAAGCGCCTCGCTTCCGTGGACACTACTTTTTTCGGAGTCTTGGAGGGATTGTTTGCGCCAGCAGAGGTCGACGACCGGAAAGTCGGCAATTGTCGGTGGAGCGCGGTGTAGGTTGGGCCGAGTCGGCGGACGGTGAGCGCGCGAGGCAGTTTGAGTTGCTGTACTGCGAGTGTTGCGGTGAGATGTTTTTTGGCGGAATGCGATCCAACAGAGCCAGCAGGTGGACTTGCTTCCATGACCCAGAAGCTTGAAGGACTTCCGACCTTGCGGCGGGGCAGTTCTTCGAGCAGTTGTCGTTTGATGATTTCTGCATTGTTTTGCCGAGCACGGCCACCCCAGAAACAACCGAAAACTCGGAACCTGCGAAGGCATGGGCGTCTGGTTACCTGGTGCCGCAAAGTGGTACTTTTGTACGTGCCACACCTGGGCCACGCGGCGACGCGACGCCTGCCGGCGTTGCCTGGCAAGCTGTATTTGCATGATCCGAGCGCTGAGAGTCGTCATAAACGCAAGACGAGGCGATCCCGAATTGAGAAGTCTGGCTGCTGCCCAGCGTGGCGACTGGTCAACGCCAAAGATACACCGATTGTCGCCATCCAAAGCTTTCGCACCGGTTTGGCCAAAACCACCAATTGTTGGCGACGGAGCTTTTTCGATTGGCAGCAAAGGAACGCATCGAAAGCCAAAACTGGTATCGTTTTCGGATAGTCGACAAGATGTACAAGGCTGCGCTGGATATCGAGCGTCGCCATCACGAAGACATACGACGGGAATCGTTGGTCAATGCGCTGCGAGAGTATCACGACTCTCGAGACCTATTTGCTCTTGAAGCAGAACTGCGAAGTTTAAGGCCAAGCTCGATGACGAAGACGACACCGAGATGCGCGAGGTTTTGAAATCTCGCGTTCGAAGAATCGCCGCCGAAGTTGAGGGTGCAAAACATCGAATCGTAAATTGTCGCGCATCGTCGAGGACTCCCACTTCCGTCGAGAACCTCAAACTCGTCAAACCTCTTATCGCGTCGTTTCTCGATCACGGTGTTCGTTCGTCGGATGGCGCGGGGCATCAAGCGTTACAAAGGTGAGAGCAAGCGGAAGTCTTGGTCAGAGATCTTTGGTCAGGGCCCAAACGGATGGTTCTGGGACACCTCACCAGCGGAGCAATTGGAGTTCATCGGTATCCGCGGGAAGTTGTCAGATTTCCACGATAACCGCCGAGGTCATCTTCAATCGAACCTACTGCGCTGGAGGAGGCTGGAATCAACAGCCAGTTCGCAAGGCAGGAGGAAGACGCGGATTGGGAGTTTGGAAATGCATTTTTACGTGTGTTCACGGACACGTACCACCTGCTCTACAGCCCGTTTGGAAATGACAAGTCAGGCTATGCGGATGCAAGTTCCATTAACGCTCGGTCGCGGTTGCGACAATGGGCCGTCAAGGTTTTCGGCGAGGCAAATGCGCCGGGCTATTTAGAGCGTGCGTTGAAGCTTCTGAACGCGGACGGCCATACGAATGGGTTGGTGTCGACAGCTGCGCTATCGATACGACTGGCCGAGGCGGATGACGCTTATTGGCGGTGGACAACTGCGCACGGGTGCACACCCGCGAGGGGTGGGTTACTGCACACGTTGCGCGAAGCCATTGAAGGCGGATGCAAATCCGGCAACGTCGCTGAAATCTGGACCTCGAATTTCCTTGGCAAACGCCTGTCTGAAGAGCGCACAGCGTTTCGATTGCACTGCGAGGAATTGACCGGCCAGACTGCGAACCCCGCCATTCACAACGCAAGTTTAAAGACATCTTTATCCCGGGACTCGATAAGGGCTACGCCGAGTCCGAGAAAATCGGACTTGCTTGCCGTCACGACCACGATGGAGGTCGGCATCGACATCGGTTCGCTGCAAGCGGTGTTTCAGGCCAATATGCCGCCCCAACGCTTCAACTATCAGCAGCGTGTCGGCCGTGCCGGTCGTCGCGACAGCGTTAGCGTGGCAGCGTGTTGACCGTCTGTCGCAGCCGTAGTCACGACCTTCACTACTTCGCAAATCCCAAAGCGATGACGGGTGATTCGCCACCGCCGCCGTTCCTGACAAAGGGGTTGGACGCACCTGCAAAACGCTTTGTGCGCAAGGCGTGGCTGTGGCGAGCGTTTGAAACCTTGCGCGATAGCGGCGCGACTATCCGGGCGATTTGATGCGGCCACTGACATTCATGGGAGGTTCTTTGCCTGCTGAATTGTTCTATGGCGACAAGGATTGGCAGGCCAAGACGCTTCAGGCGTTGAAGGATACTGCGGCGTTCCGTGACCAAGTCGTTGACTCGCGAACGATGCAAGCCAGCCGCCAGACGTGGCGAGTTGCTGGAATCGGCGGATGACTTGCTTGACGCGGTTCTGTCCGTGGATCTGGCGATTCGTCAAGACGGCCTTGCTCAGCATCGTTGGCAGAAGCCGGGCTGTTGCCGATGTACGCATGCCCATTACCACACGGAACTTGTACACGAGACCAAGATTCCAGAGCGAACGGGGTTAGAGGGAGACGCTCGACCGTGATTTGGAAGTGGCCATTCACGAGTTTGCGCCCGGCAGCGTGTTGGTCAAAGACAAACAAGAGCTTGTCTGCGCTGGCTTTACCGGCGTGCTTCCAGAAGTCGTCAAATACAACCGCGACATCATGGAGGTTACGCCACTCAACCATGCGTTTGGGGAACGCTTCTTCCTTTTTGAATGCGAATGCGGTGCGACTCGGCGTTCTGTTTTGCCGGAGTTGGAAGGCGGGCAACAATGTGGTGCATGTCAGCGTCAGTTGCCTGAACAAGGCGTTGAGTGTCGCGTACCCACCGCGTTCCGCACGGATTTCAAGTCCAAGGACATCGACGAGGACTTCGCGAAGAAGGTCGGGCACCGAAGCATCATCGCGAGCGTCAGAACCCATTTCCGCCCACACCCGGTGAGAATTTGCAGACGTTGCTGCTTCACCAAGCACGAACCTACCGGCCTGAAGAAGCGGGACCAATCGCGGGTGAAGCAACTGAGGGCAATCGTATTGAACACGAGGGGTTTTCCGCCGGGCGCGCGAAACAGAAGGTCTGAAGAACGGTTTCCGTTTGCATCAGCAATACATCGACGAAAAACTGTTCCACCAACACGATTGGCCGGACTTGGAACTCGATGAATCTGTGCCTGAGTTTGAACACATTTGGCTGGCAGCCCCCAAAACACCATCTGTTGCTTTGAGGCCCGCACGATGGTCCTGATCCTTTTGTTGATCTCCACAACAAGGTGGTGCACAGTCGGTGCGCGGCAGCGCTTTCGGCAACCTATCTTTGACCGACCTAGCGGCCTTGGTACTGGACATCGATCCTGAAGAATTCGAAGTCATTGAGCCTCGGCAAATCAAACCTGTTGATGGTCCTGACGCGCCACTACTGCAGTTTACTTTGATCGTCTGGTGAACGGCGCTGTTTATTGCCAAAGGCTAAGCGAAGGCGATACTGCCCTCATCATCGAGTTGGCTCAGCAGCTGCGGCAGGCGACCATGAGTTGGCCAAGTGTTTTGGCACAGCCGACCACATGGTCCTGCGATACGGCGTTACGGATGCATGGCTAGGTATCGCAACCAGTATTACCACGGGCTTTTGGACTGGCGCCTGGGGTGACCTATCTGGCGGCGTTGGTTGATCCGAGTTTGGCGCGGGCTTGAACGCGGGCGATAAACTCTGTTCATGGCCGATTGGAAGACCTGGACTGACAAGTACGTGGATGACTTTGTAGCGCGGTTCAACGGCGCCAAAGAACGCGTTGGCCAGTTGTGGGCACAAAGACCGCCAGAAGTGATGGCTATTCATTGATCAGTCATCCGCTTTGAATGTCGGCAATGGCGTTGCCTTCCGTAGGAAGAGCCACGGACATTGCTCAAGACAGGGGATTCATCAGGACACTTCCAAAACTCGTTCGAGCTGGCCGACGACCCGTGGATCTTTATGACAACTCAAGCCTTAAACGCGAAAACTTAAAACGGTTTCTGGGCCCCAAAACCTACTCGCCGTCGCGCTTGGCAACCGCCGAAGGGTGCGTGTTGCGGCGTGGGCATCGAGCCACTATGGGCAATCGACGCTGCCGTCGGGGCCATCTGCGGAGTTGGGACGATTTTGCACAAGCTGGTTGAACGGGCTCAGCTTGGGCAAATTGGGGGCGACGGCACAGCCATTCAACGCGTGCGTGCAGAGTTCCGGCGGTTGTTGGTGGAACATGAGACTGGGTTGCCACCCCAATGGGTGCCGCTGCGCTCTACCTTTACGGCGGTCAACTGGATAGCCAGAACCGGGGAGTTCCTCAGGGTGGCGTCCGGAAATAGGTAGAAGAACACGACCTGAGCCCCGACGACCGTGTGTCATCGGCGGCTGCAAGCGTTCCAGAGTCTTTGGGCGACTACCACGACGGCAAGTACCCTGAGATATCAGTACGAAGCCTCTCGTGGCCGCTGGCTGGCAAGATTGACCTGCTTGAGTTGCACGACGGTGTTGCAATTGTAACTCAGACTACAAGACGGGCCGTGGCCAACGAAAACGGTGAAGTCTCGGACCACATTCGGTGGCAAATGCGTTTTTACGGTCTGATGGTGCACGAGTCGCGGCCAGGCGACCATCGAGTTGAAGATCGTCGGCGAACGCGTTTGGTCGCCAGGATTTTGGGTCGGCGAGATTCAGGCGACTGTGTGAGGGGTTGCGCGAGCAAGGCCGATTTGCCGACGTCTGATGGTGAAGATGTTGTACGTGGCTTGCCAAACCGGGCACAGGCGGTGGGACCTGTCAGATTCGTCATCGGTGTGGGGTGTATCTGGAGTGGGCCACAGCGCGTTGGAAAGACCCTCAAGAGGAGCCGGTTCCACCCGACATCTTTGGCCAAGTGGTAGAAGTGACGCATCGAGGAGACTTGCGAGATGTGCATTTGAAAGACGACGCAGGGCGCCATGTGCGCGTTTTTGGCCTATCGGCAACCATCCCGCTATGGCCCCTGGACAACATGTTTGGTTTTTGGACTCAGCGCGACTATCAAAGGAAGTATGAAAGCTGCAGGCACCCGCAGAACTTTTATGATGTTCAGCACGGGAAACTGCCGGCCTTTTCTCTGACGGTCTTTGTCGAGTGACCATTGAACGCTCCAAAACCCCACATTCCGATGCGAAACGGTGTTTGTGACCTTGCATGGATCACGTCAAAAACGGCGCCGCCCGCCGCGACGGGGCCCGAAGTCTGCATCGCGGATTTGTTCAGTGGGTGCAGCGGCATGACGCTTGGTGCAATCGAAGGGCTTCGGGCAAAATGGCTTTAGAGGTTCTGTAGCCGCGGTCGACCTGATGGCAGATGAATGCAACCAATGCGAAACTTTCCAACTGCCGACGTCGCGCGTGTTAATGAATGAGTCATGGATGAGGCCATACCTTGCCAAAATGCGATTTGCTGCTTGCGCCGGTCCGCGCAAGCCATAAACCTGACCCTGAACAATCACACGTCAAAGACCTGCCAGAAACAACTTGTGGCTTGAGTGGTCGTCGAGTACGCGGCGTTGGCCGATCCACAAACGATCATTATCGAAAACGTAACGGTGTGTCGCGCACGCGAAGGAAGGCGTCGTGACGAGGGCCATTCCTGGCGCTTGGAGGCGATGGGTTACGTGACCCAGCAGTTGTTGGTCGACGCCCTGAAGCTTGGCTCGCTCAGAGCCGCAAGCGATTCGTGCTGGCTGCGTCCAAGGCTGCGCTTGACGCACAGCGATTGCTTGAGTGGCGTGGCGATAAGGACACGCGTCTGAAGCCATACATTCACGACCTGGAGGACGCGATTGCGGACTTTTGATACCGCATCGACCATGAGTGCGACGAACAAGACACGCGTCACATATTTCGAAAAACATCCGGACCAGTATGACCTGCCCAACGCGCTGCGGCCTGTCTGCCATCAAAACGATACACATTGCACAAGTCGATGTATGGACGTCTAGACTACGAAAAGCCGGCACAGACGATCACGACCGGGTCTGGCCTGATGGCCAAGGGCGATTTGTGCACCCGACGAAATTACGGGTGATTACGCCGCACGAAGCAGCACGAATTCAGGGTTTCCCGACTTCTTTGATTTTTACGCCGGCAACCAAACGCAAAAATTACACACGATGATTGGGAACGCGGTGCCGCCGAGGATTATCGGCAACCTCATTCGTGAACACGGCATTGTTTTAAAGGCGTTAGATGTGATATGCGACAATGACACTGCAGAGAACGGCAAAGGGCAAGTGGTATTATAAGCGACGTTTTGTAATAATAAGTTCAAAACCTATCAAGTCACGCATGAGCTTCGGTCTGTGTTTTCGACGACGATAATTTCCAGAATATGATTGGCGCACCAAACGACAGTTACCTCAAAGTTATCAATTCTTTGTTCGCGGAGAGGCCGCTGCAACAAACAACCCTGTCTGAGCTTGCTGGATCAAACGCGTCCATGAAGGCCCTCCGTGTTCCACACTGTGGTTCGACGCCTAAGCGACCGCTGGTCAGTGGACGAACTCAGGTGAACTTATGCCCGTTGCCCGACGGTGTCCGCTGATGATCGTCAGTTGCCCAAGAAGCGATCGCATCTGTCGTAAGCACTGACCATTTCCTGAGGACGTTGAGGACGAGCAGCGGAGAGATTTTGTTCAGCGATTGCCAGAACGGCGTCGACGAGGCTGTTGATCATGATCAACGTCAGCGAGTGTGGTGAGAAATTGTTCCGCGAGAACGGCGAAGTTTGAGATTATCGAGGACTGGGATCGGCCAATTGCAAAGATCGGAAGGGGCGGCGCAACGCGGGATGTTGATCCGGAACTCATTCCTTCGGGGCTATCAATTGGTTCCCGACTTCGCTAAGCTGGTGGCGGGCGATCGGCTGGAGCGTGTTCAGTCCAGAACAACCCTGGAATTGCTCAACTTTGAATCGCCGTCTGCACTGGCCAGAGTTTCCCGTGGCACTACATCGAAACCCACCAGCCAATTTCGCGATCTGAATTCCGCACGGCAATAGGCGAATCCAAGTTAACCCATTGGGATGCGCTTTCAAACCAGGCCGACGACCTGGTTGTGGCCAGCAACGGGGGTGATGCAGACCAGTTAC
Source organism: bacterium (assembly GCA_041390025.1). Classification (GTDB taxonomy): domain Bacteria; phylum Myxococcota_A; class Bradymonadia; order Bradymonadales; family Bradymonadaceae; genus JBFFMO01. Next base: position 277,036 of record JAWKQR010000001.1, on the reverse strand, counting down.
TCGGATTGGCTGGAAACACTGGTGCTGTCCAATCGGCGCGACCGCCTTCCTTTGCAGTGGGCGAGCAATTCCTGTTGAACTTGCTTCTGAAAGACCTTCAGGTTGCCGAAGGGTCTTCCTGGCAAGACGCACAGATTTTCGTCTGTTCAGAATATGGCATCATCGTATGAAGCCAGTGAAATAAGTGGCGGCGAAAGGCTGGTATTCCCATTGAGCCCTTGGCGAAGGCACAAACCCGAATCGTCTTTGCTGCAACAATCAGCGGCCTATCATCCCACCGCCACAGGTTCGTCCCGGGGGTTTCGCACATCGTCCATGCTGTCGGAATTATCGGAACGCGGTCGGCCCTTTGCATCGACCTAAAAGACTTTTTCGGAAATGTATCGACGTCAGTCCGAACGTTGAGCCAGTACCGCGCACCTTCCTCTCCGCGGGGCGCTTCAGTCCCGTGTCTCACTTCCTCCGATGCCGGTCGAATCACGCTTGCGCGTCTTTTGACACATCCAGCGAGTCGCGCACTACCACAGGGAGCCCGTCTTCCCCTGTGCTAGCAAACATGGTGGCAGCTTCGCTTGACGGCGCTTTGTACGCATATGCCCAAGAAATGGGTTGAGCTACTCTAGGTACGCTGATGATTTGGTTTTGTCGTCCGAAGAGGAGCTTAAAGTTCCAACTCCTTGAGGGCCATTCTTCTGGATGTTTCCCGGGAGATTTCGAATCGCGAGTGAAAGCGAACCTGAACAAGAGTCACACGTGGATAGCTAGCCGCGACGGTCGACTTGCGCTTTGGTGGTGTTTGGTTAAGTCCAACTGGTCCGCTAGAGCTTGGTCGAGACCTCCGTCGCAAACTGAGGATCGCAAAGCATCACGCAAAATATAACGTTTTGGACGAGCAAGACTCTGGCATTCTGTCGTACGCGTATTCGGTTACCGGCGACGTTTTACTGCGTGCGTTGGCATCGCAAAACACCTGGCTCGATATCAGCAACTTGCAGCCGATCTCTTGGAACGAGACAGCGACCAGAAGGAATTTCTGGATGTGTGGCTGAAACAAAAAAGCCGGCTTAACGCCGGCACCGGCGCCCGCCTGAGTTAATATATCCGAATATCAGCTAGCCCAAAGGGCGTTGCCTACTTTTGGCGGTTCGCCAATAACCGTGAGCCACAAAATAGTTCAACTCAAACTGGCGCAAAGTCACAACACACGATCAGCGCGGCGCTACGTGCCCTTGTGGCTTATGCTCGGGAGAACGATGAGCTGCTGCGCCCTTGGCGCCTGGCAGCCAGCAATCTTTGTGCGTCACTTCTTTGGTGATGGCCCACCTGGTAGACGTCGGCCTCATCGAAAATATCTGTCGTCTTTCCTTCTTCCTTGAGGCGCTTCTCCCGCATGATCTCCTTCGCACTCTCCAAAGACCGCTTCCCCTTTGCGACACTAATCGCCAAACCCTTCTTGAATCCATATTTGGCTTGTAGAGCCAAAGCCTCGGTGACCATCTCCGGGATTTTCGAATCCGGCGAGCCAAGAAAGTACTGTCGGTGACATCCGCGGCAAAGAACAGACGCACTCGCGTTCCACCACATACACACTTCGTCTTTTTGATGGTTTTGCGACAAGCAACTTTTTCGATATGCAACACTTTCCCCCTTTGTCGTTTCAATCCCCGTTGAATTTTTCCGATCTTGAGCGTTGTTAGGCCAAGCACGAGATCGAAAAAGAAATGCGCAAATCCAAACCTCCGCCGCAGAAAGCGCGATAGCCTCTTCTACTTTACCCTCGACTCCTTACCTGAACATTGAACCCGTTTTCGCACTCACCACAGATATCCTGCTCGAAACCTTGAAGGCGGTATAGTGGACCAGTAATCGACATACGCATTTATCGGCCAAATGACGCACAACCTCATCAAGATCTTCTTTCCGCCCTTGGTCTGGGATTTTACAGCCTGCTGTAACGCCCTAGCTGCGTCTGATCCAAACCATGCTAACAAAGTGACGATCACATTCGAACAGAGCAACACATCGGCGTTTCCGTCGATGTGTGTCTTTTTCGCTGCGCCCGCCGCAAATGGCGCACGGCCGATTCCGCCAGGTAACGTTCATAGTCGCCCTCCAGGACACCATCCATGCGAAGGTAACAGCGTACCATCGCGACCATTTGTTTCAAGGGAACATGTATCGGGTGTTGGCGTGCCATGATTGTGCGTGAGTAAGACTCCTAGCCCACGAGGTTCAGCCTAAGTCCGACGATGAAGCTTTTTGTACTTCTGCCAGACCCACACCTCATGACCACGTAGAAGGAACGAACCACCGTTCCAATCAGCCATTTACCATGGCCTCGAAGCTAGGGGTGGTGAGAATCGCCGGACCGTTGTTGTGGAACCAGTCGACAGAGATCTCGTCGCACGGGGTCCACGAATACATGCCACACGCCCCGTGCCCGAGATGTCTTGCGCCACTTTTGCAACGCAGCAAGGTCAGCCCGAGCGATGGAAAAGCGGTCGGGCTCAAACTTCCTCACAACCTTCTTCGCAATACTGTCCAACTTCGCCAGCGCATGCACGGCGTCCAAAATGTCCACCGTCTTTATTGCGTAGGTGATTCCGTTACTAGCGTTCGAAACGGGCAATCCCAAGACGTTCGCTTGATCAATCGCCGCCAACATGCCCAAGACACGGTTGTCTTCGTCGCAAACGGGAGAACCACTGCGCCCAGGTTGTGCGTTCAGTGCGAGGGTGAGCACGTTGACCGCGGCGCCCGCCAACCGCACATCCGAGTTTCCTGACACGAAGCCCTGACCGAACTGAGGAGTGCCGGCCTTGTTGGGAAACCCCGCGGTAAACACCGGCTGACCCACCCTCGGCATACTGCTGCATGGCATCGGCAACACGCCGCGACTGCCATCAGGCCGAAGCAACGCGATGTCACGTGAATAGTCGACATAGACTACACTCGCGTACATCACGTGGCGCTCCTTTGTCAGTGCAACGACCTGCTGGTTCTCGACCACATGTGCACACGTGACAAAAATGGGATATCTGAGTGAACGAAGAAGCCTCGTGCCATGCCCTTCTTCGCTCTCCACACGCCAAACGTTCTCTGTAAGGATCTGAATCGCATTGTTTTCGAAGTTTGTAGCGTTCAATTGTCCCTCTTGCGATGAATGATCTCACCAACGGTTGTAACCGATATCTGAACCCGTTCAATTGGCACCGCGATGATGTTTGGTCATCGCGTGACTCACCTGTATCGAAACCAAAATATAGTCGTACGCACCACTATTGATTTTTGCCTTCAGCTGTTTAAGTCTTATGGATCTGCCTCAACCCATTCGATATCACACTCTTTTTTTCAAAGGCTTTCGTAATCCGCGTGCCATCAGTTTTCCGTTGTAGCCTCCAACAATTAGTACTTTCGTTCTTGTCTGATTCATCGATTCCTCCAGGTTGTTTTCGTGACGGGTCGTCAAAAACAAAAAGACCCCGAATTTCTTATGAAATCCGAGGTCCGCTTCGCCCACACATTGATGGGACGCCTTTTCAACTTTTTTAACGCTTTCTAGTGGCTTAGATGTCTATCTACATGTTCGAATCTGAAGCGTTTCGAAGTGTACCGTCACCGTATATCACTCAATACAAGTGATTTGGGGTTCAGAAATTCGGTTTGACAATGGGGTCTCACTGGAACGGTTGGAGCGATATATAGGCGACTGCTCCGAAATCCAGCAAAAGAAACATATACGGTTCGAGAGAATCTCTATATGCCGTTCCGAATCGGTCGGAATCAGACACAAAAACACACAAGGATAACGCGCGCCGTGTAAAAACGTCACCGTTCTCCTGCGAATCTCTCTCATCTCGGAACTCGTGGTGTGAACGAATTCCGGATCCAACACCCACACCTACCTACACTGTACCACACGGATCGGTGTTGTCAACCAGATTCTTGCCAACGTCGCTTGGACGTGCAGACACAGTCGCTGAGCTGGGTTTGCCTGCAAAGCTTGAGGTTCTCCGTCGAAGAGTTCGTGTCCCATACCGGAAGTCATTGACCGCGCGCTGTATCTGCGGTGCTATCGACGGGACACGACACGGAGCAAGCGATGAGTGACGGTGGCGATTGGAACGTCGGGGATCCGGATGCAAGCGATGAGGTGGATGTCCCGCTTCATCTGGACGCGGTGGTGCCTTCCAAACAGACCGAGAAGCCGGCTGTTCCGGCCCAGGCACCAAGAGGCTTCGCCATCGCGGCGGCGGTTCTGGTGATGCTGGGGGGGCTTGTGACCTCGGTCGTGTTTCGTGTCAACGAGAGCATGGAGGCGCAAAAGCTTGCGGACGAGGCGCAGGCAGAGGCGACTCAGCGGCAGGAAGAGCAGCGCAAGGCGTATGAAGAGCGGGAAAAGAACCAACGGCTCCGAGAAAATGCGTCCAAGACCATTCGGGAGCTGCAGCCTGAGCTGCGCGAGGTGTGGCGTCAGTTTGACTTCGAAACGCGGGACATCACCACGGCGCGGCTCTTGACCTTGTCCAAGCACTCACCGGGTGTTTATGCGGTCGGGATGCATAAGGCCGGCGCAGGCGACGTGCTGATGAAGATGCCGCTGTTTAACGGCAAGGGTTGGGCACGCTACATGATGCGCTACGAGTCGTGGGACGCGGCGAAAATCCTGGATGGATCGAAGGTCAGCGGCCTCTGGATCGTGGCGGGCCTTTGCGCAGCCGGCGAACAAGCTCCTGCCATGAAGCGGCTGAAGCGCAACCTGCAAACGCCCGACGAGCGCGAGCTCGCCGGCGTGTGACCCAACGGACGCCGAGGTCATTCAGGCCGTGAACAAAAGTCGCCTGACCGACGCCGAGGCCGGCATCATCGCCACACGAAACACGAAACAGGTCGGCCGAGCCTACCTTGACTTCAAGGCGATCCGCGATAATCGCAACTCTCCGTCGTTGCTCGCCCTCGTCGCTCGCATGTACCTGCGCGACGAGGCGAGTCGGGGCGACCTCGTGCGTGTGGCCGCGGCGACGGAGTTTGACTGCGACAGCCTGCCGATCGGCGATGGAACCGTCGACGAGTTTCCGCCGCCGGAAGTTTTTCGTGAGGTGATCGCGAAGCTTGGCCCCGATGCGAATGCGACCGCACTCGACAATCTCAACACGGCGGTCGTGCGCGCGGGGTTATTGCGTATGCAGGACACGCGCGGCCACCAGCCCACATCGACCGAAAACCAACTGTGCATCGCCCAAGCGGACTACGTGTTCGAGCCCGCGCTCGCCGTCACACGGTTGGAGGCGTTGGCTACCACAACCGAAAACGCCCCCCACGTGGTTCAAGTGCTCGCGATGGCACGGGCACACGCCGGCGATTTTGAGGGCGCCTATCAAACCGCAAAACTCCTGGAAAACCAAAGGCGACCCGCCGGGGCGAATGCTCAGTGACTGGCGTTTGCGCACCTCGCCAATCGTGAGCTCGATGTTGGGCTATGAGATAACCGACCATCGGCTGGAGCAATGGCAGGCGGCCTACGCCGGCGACGACGCCATGAAAGGGGCCTACCGCATGGACATGAACGAACCGTCGGTGCCGTTGCCGTTGTCTTTTTATCTGCGAAGTTTGCTCGCGCCCGGCCATGAAGAAGCGTTTCTGGACGCCCAAATGGCCGACGGCGCGAGCGTGGCGTACTACACGTTTTCGCGCGGAGGCCGCACGGTGGCGAAAAGACGAGGCGGCCGAGAAGGTGGAACGAACGCCTTGCGCGCCAATTTGGGCGTTTTGCCGGCGGCGAGTTTGGAGGCCTTTACATGCTGTGGACTCCGCCACGCTGATGCCTGTTGAACTCGACGCGCAGGCTTTCGCGCAGGGCCCCCGCGGTCGCAAAACGCTCGGACGGATCCTTGCGCAAACATTTGGCCAAAATGGTTCGCAGGGCGGGCGACATCGGCACAGAGTCCCAGTCTGGGATTTCCCAGCGCCGAATCTGCTCCAACAATTCGAATTCTTCTTCGTGGCCAAAAACCGGGGATTTACGCAGACAGCTCAGCGCGACCAGGCCAAGTGATGCGATGTCTGATGCGGTGTCAGCCCAAAACCCCTGACCTCCTCCGGGCTCATGTATGGGCAGACCCGCGACAGCTTCATCGGCTCTTGTCGGCTCGCCACCCACTGAAAGCTGAAACGACGTGGGTCCAATTTCGGCTGTCCGCGCCGCAGGATGGTCTCGGGCGCGACGGTTCCAAAACACAACCCTCGGTCGTGCAACAAGTGCAGCTGCCCATGACACCTCGATCATCATTCGAATCACGCTCGCCTCATCGAGAAAGACGCCGCGAGCGAAATCTTGCGACAAACGCACGACCCCTGGCCCAAAATTCTTATTCGGGCGTGTCGCGCCGTCGACTCTGGGAAAGGCCGTCTTAAATCGGATCAAAAATGTCGTCATCCAGTGCACGTCATATTCGTCGAAATCAGGATACACCTGCGTGGCAAAACGCTTGATGATCGTGTTCGCGCGGACGATGTCGTCGGGAACAATTGGGGCGCCATTGGCGTATAGCCATTGCGCCAATGTGGTATTTTCGTTTTGAAGAAGGTCCGGGCTTTTCGCCATGTTTCATAGTCGCGGTGGCGCGAAGGGTGATTCAAGATCGACAAGCCGGCCAGACACGTCACAGCCCACCGGCTGAACAAGAGCGGGTCATTTTTCTTCCACGCGGTCTCCAACACGTGAACGTCCCAATGGGTCTTTTTCCAGCTCTCGAACATGGCCTGGCCTCGACGGCCAAAGCTCGCTTCCCTTGGGTCTTCGCTCTCGCTGAACTTAGAAAACAGTTTCAAGGGCACTCAACGTGGCGACGAAATCCGCAGGAGAAGCGAGCTGAACGGCTTCTTCAAACCCGCTTAGTTTTCGATCGAATTGATCCAATTCCTGGAAATTTCGGGCGTACTTTCGGGCGCCTTGGGTTTCCAATCGTTTTACCAAATTCAACAGGGCGAGTCGGCCGCGGGTGGCGTCTGGGGCGGTCGCGTTGAAAACCGTCGTCGGTCGAGCTGAGGCGGCCCCCATAAAATCCTTGAATACGACCTCGTGCAGGTGAGATTCTTTTTCGAGCAGAGCGAAGCAGGCCATCCAAAGGCCGACGGGGCCGTGGGTCGTGTCGATGACGACCTCGTCCAACGGCTGAAGGCGAGCGAACGCGCGTTCGAACATGGCGCCATCGTCGTCGTCTGGTCCGTGAAGGTGGGGATGAATTTGGATACCGCTTCGTTGACCGACCCGTCTGGCGAGTGATCGAGGTCGGACTCCGTGAGGTTCGGCTTCGGCGAACTTTCCGCACCTGTTCGGCTGCCGAACGGCACCGAGATTGCCGACCCACCATCGGGCGAACTTTCCACGCTCCGTTTCGGCTTCGCCGACCCACCATCGGGCAAACTTTCCACACTTGGTTCGGCTTCGCCGACCCACCATCAGGCGAACTTTCCACCGACTCGACGCCTGGAACGAATTCGAATTCGTTCAACAACGACCAGCACGACTCCGTCACCCCGATGGCGATGATTTCGTCGGGTGCGTTGTGGTTCGCAAACATCCACTGTTTGAGCGCGGCCGCGAGCAAACGTTTGGGGCGCGACCGAAAATCGCCGGCCGAAAACGTCTGAACTTCCGGTTCATAATGGGGGATGAAGGTGATCAAAAAAGTGGCCATCAGTCCTCCCAAAAAGTGGTTTCGAGTCCGAGCGGCGCGAACGCAGCCCCATCGTCGATGTGTGCGTCATTTCCTTGCGTTCGGATTCCTCGAGCTCGTGCCGCATGCGCTCGCCTTGCTTGCGCATCAACTCGAAGACTTCGGGGTGTTTGTCGGGCATGACACCACGGCGAAACAGCTCGATCTCGAGGTCGTCGAACACCTCGGCGGCGCGTTTGCGCTCGCCACGTCGGTGACGGCGGACCGCCTCGCGTGTGGCCTCCTGAACACGAAGGTTCGCGAAGGCGAGCGCGAGCTCGTCGTCAAGCGGCTGATTGGAGGCATCACCGACGTTGTAGATGAGCTCGGCGGACGGGGCCCATTCGGCGTGACACCCAATCTTGAAGCCGGCGCGCACGCGTTCATCGCTGGCAAAGGCTGGGAAGTTCAACACAACCGCGACCTCGACGAGCTGTTCGCTGACCAGATCCGGCAGGTGGATCAACGAGTTTCCGTTCGCGCTCGATGTTGGCCAGTCGCCCAGAACCTGCAAGGTCGCGCCTGGCGGCAGCTCGACATGAATCTCGACACCGCGCGCGACGATCTGCCGCGACTCGTTGACCTCTTGCGCGACAAACCCGGGAACTTGAGCCTCGGACTCGGCGAAATAGAAGTTGCCTTGTCCTGCGGCCGAGATCGATTGCAGCAGGTCGTCGTCGTAATCCTCGCCGACCCCCAAGACGCTGGTTCGAATGCCCCGGCAGGCGGCCTTTGCCACAAAACCGCGGATCCGCCCCATGTCGGTCAAACCTCGGTTGGCGCGACCGTCCGACAACAAAAGGACACGCGCGATGCCGTGGCAATCGTCGAGAGCGCCTTTGCGGCAAGCTCCCATCCTTCGAACAGGTTCGTGGCGCCGTCGGGCATTGTGTGCTGCAAGCCGTTTCGCAACGCCATGCTGCCCGCCTCGTCGACCTGCGTCAGCGGGCGGATCGTGTTGCCGTTGTGCGAAAATGTCGTCAGGGCCGCGGAGTCTTCCGGTCCAAGGAGCTTGAGCGCCTTGAGCACGGCGAGCCGCGCGAGGCGGATGCGGTTCCCCGACATCGAGCCTGAGCAGTCGATCGACGACAATTGCATCGGGGTTCGTGGGGCGTCTTTTGGCGCCTTGGGCGCGACGACACGCAGCAGGATCTCGCGTTCGCTGCCGGTCTGGCCGGGAGCGTGTGTCGGTCACTGAGTATCTGGATGGTCATGGAGTCCCCCTCGGTAGGTGACGCCGTAGTTGGCGGCAGGGAGACGATAAGACCCAACGCGGCACGGAGCGTGCCAGCGTTTCATTCCTCAGGAAAAATGCTCTTGGTCTCGACGATGGCGCCGTCGTGGTCCAGCAAAGTGCATTGCCCTCGGTGGGGGTAGAACTCGACTGGGCAGCCAGGCGGCCTGCGCAGAATCGACCGCCCACGCCAGCGCGCCGATGGGCATGACCGGCGACAGATACCACCATCCCATGATCCGCAAGACGGACGGTGGGGCTCGTCCGCCCATGACCGGTAGTCCTCGGCGTAGACCTGCCGGTCAAGGCGGGCGCAGGTCTCAAGGCGCCGTGTGTCCAGACCGCAGATCACTCGCAGACGCTCGCGTTCGGCGGCGCTCAGGTGGCATGCGCCGCGCTGCCACGCCTGCAAGCGGGCCCGCGTGGGAACCTCCAACGCGTCAATGACGGCGTGGGCATCGATTTGATTCTGGACCAGTCGTTTGTGCACCTCGTGCCGGAAGTGGTTCTGGTCGTATTGCAGCCAGTTGGGAGCAGTAGAGACCGGAGACACTCGGCGCCGCGGCTCGGAGAAGAGGCGCGGTGCGAGCTTTTCCCAAAACGGATACCGTTTGCTGGGCTCGAGCGTGCGATGCCTGAGCAATCGGCCATCTTTGATTTCGAATTGCAGGCACGCGTGACGCACATCTTCAGTCTGTTCGGTGGCCAAGAAGGCGCCAGAAATCGGGGTGTCGGTGACGATCTGACCAGGCTCGTCGATGACCCACGCGTTGGCATGTTGACGTGGCGTCAGTGCCCAAAGCTCGCGTCCGCGATGGTGGATACATTGTCGTTCGCTGCACAAAAGAAAACCCCCTCGTGTTGGTTTTCTGAATTGTGAGGCATCGTCTGGCACGCATTGCGCCGGACGCGCGGAATTTCATTCGGGCAATTCACGGCGGGGATTGATAGAGTTCTCGGGTCACAAAACGCGTAGGTGTTTATGAATTACGATCCCGAACGACTGCACGAAGAGTTGGAGCGAATGCGTGAATTGATCCGGACCGATCCGCGCGTGTTTGCGCGCTTTGACCGCGACGGAAATGGCGTGATCGATGGCGACGAATGGGAGGAAGTTCGACGCGTGGTTGCGCAGCGCTTGGAGCGCGAAGCCTTCGAGGAGGAATTGGCGCGTGAGCTGGCGGAACAACCGGCCCCGGATGCGTTTTTGCCGCCCGCCGGCGAGGTGGAGCTGCCGTTTGACGAGGCCCCGTTGGAGTTGGCGTTTGATCCTCGGGCGCAGCCTCGCGGGGAGCGCATTGCGGACCAGGTGTTTCATCGGGATGTGGCGCGACAGTACGCCGATGTCGTACCGGGCCAACCGACGACCTTGGCCGATCACCGTGAATTGGTGCTCGAACAAGTCGGCGGCGTCAAACAGCTCTTCACGTCGATGTTCAAGCGCAGTTACATCATCCGGGACGCACGAAACCGCGAGGTTGGCCGAATCGCGCAGCAACAGAACGAGATGCTGCAGAACATGATGGACTACGACCTTTTTCGTGATCCGAATCTGAGCTTCGAGGTCGAGGACTACGTTGGAAACTACCCGTACCGCTTTGTTCGAAGCACAGGCATGACCGAAAACTGCGTGCAGGTGGTCAACCCGCAAGGGCGCTACATCGGTTACACGGAGTGGAAATTTAGTTTCCTGCGCCGAAAGTACGAGGTTCGAGTCGATGCGGAGGGCGTGTCCTACTACGTGCAACGCCGGCTTCTTCGGCCGTGGACGTTCGACATTTTGGATCCGTTTGATGAGCCGATCGGCGTGATGCAGCGTGGTTGGAGCGGCATCGGGTTCCTCGCGGGGGCAAATCTTTTTCACATCTCGGTCGATGCCGAAATCACGTCGCAGCTGATGTGGGGATTGCTAGCGACGGCGTTGTTGGCGGACCTCGACAGCGAGCAGGGTTCGCGGCGGTCGTCGCTGGATTTCTTCAATTCTTAGTGACTTCGTGAGCGGCAGAACAGGCCGCATGAACCGTAACAGATGTGTCCGTCATCCGATACATCGCGAGATGACTTCCGGTGTCCACCAGATGCCAGTTGGAAGATGACTGAGATGTTCCAAGCGACTACGGACAAGCACGTGCGTGCGAACTCTAAGCTGAGCGATGTAGTCATTTTCTCGATTTTCGATTCCGACTAGGTCGTTGGCTAGACCCAGCAACTGCAGATTGTCCGAACCTTTGCTGATCATCGAAGCGAATCTGGGCGTAAAATTCACTTCAGCAAAGTCCTCGCTCATGTTTCCCACCCTAATTTGCTGCAACATTCCAGTGATTAAGACGCCCCAAAACACGGTCGTCGCGTGTTCGAGCCACCCATCGTACCAATCCACAAAAATGCGAGTTTTCCATCGGTTAGGTTCCACCCTAAAGGGTTTCAAATTCGAGGATAATGACCGCACATGAGCCTAAGTCGTCGACAAACGGCTCGATCGAACATTGCTCGTCGTCATGTCGTGGAACATGGTCGCCCATGTCGACCATTTTGATGACTCCCACTTCGCGATACCTTGTTCGTACGGGCCGATCATGTGTTGACCGTCGTACGCAAATTGCTCGAACACGCCGTCGTCATCGCCCCGCGCAACCATCGCGCCTGTGGCGTCGTACAGATAGTACTCTTGGATTGCGCCGGTATCGGCGACGGCGAGTCGGTTGTTGGTGGCCTGCCATACCGAGACCCCATCTTCAATGATTTCGAGCGGACCGCCGACATCGGTTTCACGCACACGCTCGCCGAGTGTGGCACCCAGCGTCGTGGCCACCGATGCGACGCTGCCGTCAGGTCATTGATATAAATCAAAGGGACGGCCCTATTATAGCAAAATTTGTTCAAGCGCTGACATTTGCTCACGATGCTTTGCAGGATCTTGCTGCATTAATGCCGCGATGTTCTGTAACTTCCAACGAATCGCAGGTAGCCGGCTCACCTCGGGAAGGCCAATGAGGTCGAAGTCCGGCTGTCCATCCGCCAAGCCAATTAAATAGTCCGCTGTACGTCCAGAGAGGCGAGCTCGAATGTCCTGGATCAAATTGCCGCGGGCCGCTTCGAGCTCACCGACGCTCACCGGAAAGACGGTCATCCCCTCAAACTCCTTTGCGAAAACGGTCTCCAGATCGCGGAGGTTCGGGTTCAATAATTCGTGTGGCGGTCGGCTCGAGCTTGCCAGATAGACCAGAAAAACACGGAAAAGATCATCCGTGAGACCTTCATTCTCGTAGAGCTGTTTGATGTCGAAGAGGTCGCGCGGATGCTGCCGATCGAGTGCCGCAACGATCTTGCCACCATAGAGATCTTCAAAGGAAACAACCGCCGTCTCGGCAAATCCAAACCCATCTTCGACCGACAGCGAGACGCGGCGGCGAGCCGGTTCGAACACGACACCTCGGGTGACTGGTGACGTTTCGACTTTCACGGTAACCGAGCCACGCTGGAAGAGTACGCGGGTGGCTCCGCCCCCACCTCCGGCGACGCGGAATGCCCGTATGGTGCCGACACCACCTTTTTCCGCTATTCGATCCATCGCGGTGTTGATTCCGGCCAGTGATGTGTCGCGGTCTTGAACCGGAAGAAATGTTAGATCAAGATCGACCGAAAGGCGCGGCAAGTCCCGATAGAAGAGATTGATTGCGGTGCCACCTTTGAGCGCAAATACGTTCTCGGCAGCCACCGCCGGTAAGATCTCGATCAGCAGTCGGACCTGCGCGGCATACCGTTCAAGCATTACACATCTTGGGCTCCTGCGTCCGTTTTGGGCATTAGGTCTTGCGGAACGGTAATCCGGTAGAGGGGGTGGAGTCTGCCCCCCTTCACGAGCGCCCTATCGCCGTTGCCGAGATCAAATGCGTCTGCGTCGATGTATTTGCGCCAGGCGTGTCCATGCCGATCGGCAAAGACGAAAAAGAGACGTTTAACCTTTACGCTTTGGCAGCGCTGCAGGAGGGCAGTCAAACGATTTGGCCGAGCCGATATAAGGCCTTCGAAGACGGTATCAACCATATGGAAGCTCTCTGCCGACGGAAGTTCGTCGAGCATTTCCAGCACGGCACGCTCCGGGGACGAACAAAGGATGGGCCCAGCCGAACTCTCGACTTCCGTATTCTCTGTCGTGCCATCAACGAAAAGACCACTGCCGTGGAGGACGTAGGTCGTTTCGCCGCCCAAACGTTTCAGCCAGGTGGGATGGCGGTCGCCGTAGAGGTGCACGACAGCCTTGCCACCCAGTTTGAGGTAATGGCTGAAGCCTTGTTCCTCAAGCGCAGTGCGCCCTCCAACGACCGATGGGTAGTCCATGATGTGCTGCAGCGATCGAATGACGATCTGCCAGTTCATATCGTTGTCCGCGGGGTCAGGCCGACGGTAAAGCCCCTGAACGACCGGGTCGAGCCATCCGCTCTCGATATACTTATGTGCCAGTTTCCGGTCGATGTCGTGACGTTTCAAGGTGCGCGTATCGATCAGTTGCCCATGTGGCACATGGTCGAGAACCCACTTTAACTTTTTTTCTTTTTGTCCCGTAATGAACGACATATTAACAAGACTTCAAAGCATGACAAGTGCCCACTTTGGAAGCGCTTCATTTTGCCTCCCTTGAGGCGACAAAATTCTAGAAGGAGAAAGTGACATTAACCTTCAAGACAACTTTTACCTATCCATGTTTTGAAGAAGATTCGCTGTAATTTTTTGCAGTTCTATTTTCCAAACATCGGATTCCGCTTGCAGACCAGCGATCCCTGCTCGCGCGTTGGCTTCCGCCTGCGACATCCCCGGTTTGTGTTTGTTTTCATCGATCGCCGATTCCGTTATCTCTCTGTTCTTAGCTGCAGCGGCGGTGAGGACGCCATCGAGGAAGAGCACAACATCGCGGGCAATGCGCTTTACGGTGGGCAAACCACTCGATTCCAACCCCATGGGGTCCCAACTGTTGATTGGGTCAAAGCCCGCAAACGCATACAGGTTCACGCTGTCGACGTAGTGCAGCGGGTCGTGGCTCACAAACTGGCCAAGACGCGGCGAGTACCAGCGATTTCTCATGTAAGACAGACCGGTCAGCGATGAGCGCCACTGGCCGTTGAACGCGAACGGCAGGTTGCCTGGCATCGGACAGACGCTTCCGGTGCCCTCCTCCTGGCACACCACGTTGTTGGAATTGTCGTAGGTCGTGACACGTCCTTCGGCCGTGTACTCGGCGTATCCGACCAGTGCTTGCGTGCTTGTATCGAAGACAGACACCAGGTTGTTGCGCCAGTCGCGCACCGGCAGGACGTCGGTGCCTGACACGTAGTCGTAGTAGGCGAGCAGCTCGTCTTGGCCGCCGCCGAAGACGGCCTCCCAGCGGGGCGCGGCGGTGACGTCATAGGCACCGATCATCTGACCATCGTCCCAGGCGTACTGTTCAAAGCCGCCCTCGTGGTCGTAGCGGCCCACCATCGCGCCGTCCCCGTCGTAGACGTAGGCTTCCCAATCGGAGCCCTTCTGCGCGCCCGCGAGACGGTTGTACGCGTCGTAGGTCAGATCGAGGTCGGGCGCGGTGCTGATGCGTCCTCGGGCGTCGTGTTGGATGGGATAGGTGGTGCCGTCGACGACCACATCCTTGAGCCGGTGTGAAGCCTCCAAGCCCGGTACACCGTTGTTCGTCGCCTGCCACAACATCGAGGTGGGGGTCGAGATCGTCAACGTCGCCCCGATCGCCTCTTCGCGCTCACGGGCTGTGACGAGCGCTCCTAGGGTGGCCGACACGTAATCCACCGTCGCATTGCTTGCTGCGGTGTGTGTGCCGACGGCTGGGACCGGAAGCGCGACATTTGCGGCGTGGTGCGACATCCGACTGCCGTCTCACGCAGTCGACGATGTCATCCCGCCGAGGTCGAACCCATCCACCCCAACACAAACGCCGACAATGCGATCATTCCGCGTTTGGCGATTGCATCCTGACCGGCGACCCAAAAACTCGGCCCAAACTTCAATGAACTCTCAAATTCGCCGCGCAGGTTGTGCAGAGTTCTCAAGTGTGGTTCCTCAATCAAATCACCATCGGCTTGTAATGCTTCAATCAAGAGCGGGTCCACGCTTGCGTCGATTTGATCACCGAACGTCCGGAACATGAGCAAAATCAGAGTACGCGAGGTCGCTGGCACTGAACTATCCGAGGCGATTGTGTGACTTCGCCGGGTAAGCTCTGACAATACCCAAGCGTGAAGGCCAACCTCTAAAAAGGCTGTTTGACCGATCAACGACCAGTGGTCCTCGACGCCTTTAAGCAGAATCTCCAGCAGGGGTTGTGCGGCCATCAATCGAGATACACGCGGCTCAATATCAGCCGGTAGTCGCCCACGAAGCAGGAAGGAGAGCGCACCAAAAATCTCATCGACCAATAATTCATGTTCAAAGTAGTCCATGCCTTCAAAGATTCGCCGCATGGCCGCTGGATTTTGGATGGACGCATAGAGTTTTGACGCTACGCGAAAATGTGTTTCATTCGAAGCCATAGGTCACGATTTTCCCTTCCCGTTCAATTAAGTACTCGCCAGATTTTCGTCGGTAAATTTTGGCGTTGTCTATTGCGCGATAAGTCGCGGGGGCGCCTCGCTTGTTGAACGCTTCGGCCTTCCGCATATACGTGGTGGAGATACTGACAAAACTTAGATGGCGTCAAATCCCCCAGTGCACAATCCCCCCGTTTGGCCCAGTTTCCAAGCACCATTGATAGAGCTTTCGTAAGGTCGACAATAGCGATTCCTTTTCAACCCTGATGAAGACGAACGTGTCATTTGATGTGTCATAGCCTGACGGCAAATCGAAGTTGGGCGGCGCACATTTGATAAGAGCTATCCATCCCACCAGTATCGCGGACAGCTCAATCGCATCGGACTGATGAAACACCGTGACACCGTAGCGATTCAGCCCCTGGCCTTCACGCAGCCAATTGAAAGTGGGCCAAAGATAGCTCAACACATCATCGCTGATCGCGACTGACTCCGATGTGCGAAAACTCTCAGATGTGGGGACCGATGGCACGTCAGCAAAAAATTGGAACTGATGCTCAAGACTATTCATTCGTGTTTTTTCCGTATGAAACGATCTTACCGTCGCGCTCGATAAGAAACTGACCATCGCCCTTTTTGTAGAGGATTCTGCCGTCGTAACGGCGTACACTCGTAGCGCCCCGTTTGTTGAAGTTCTCAGCTTGTCGGAGGAATTTCGCTAAGTCATCACCTCCATGTTTGCCGGCGTGATATAGCAAGCTCTCTTCCAAGCTCCCGCTGGTAGCCGCATCCCATCTCGCGGTCAGCCGTTCAAACTCCTCCTTGCCCATGTTCCCGAGTTTCGGCTTCAGCCGCTCATAACAATTGTGGACCCACGCCCCGATGGCAGCCACGAAGTACGTATGAAACTCGTCGACCCCAAAGTTGTAAACGGTTTCGACCCGGTTGGTCCACTCCAGGTCGGTCAGCGATGAGCGCCACCTGCCGTTGATCGCAAACGGCAAGTTCCCTAGGTGTGCTCATCTACACACAAACCTGCACAAGACGGCCGAGTCGCTGCTGGACGAAGATATTTAGGGGTCCAAAACCGCGAAGCACACAATATCGCCGGTTTGCACGAGCTTTTCGATACAACTCGCGATCACTTCCACAGACAGTTGTTCCACCACAATCATTTGAGCAGCCCAACAATACCCAGGAACCTGCTGCGTCGCAGACTCTCGAATAAACCTAGAGACATTCGCGACGGTGAAGAAGGTTGGGAAATATCGCTCGCCCGATTCGAGGATAACCTCCACATCTACATTGGAGTCGAATTGATCCATGATCGGGTTCATATATCTTATCGAATATTTACTCACCGAATACCCTCAGAACTTCGTCAATTACTTTTTGTTGGTTGCCTTTTCCCGACTTGCCGAGAATCTCGACACCGCCCTCCGGAGTTGGCGGAAGTAGACGCAAGCACCACTAGCGTGGCGTGCCTCCGAAATCGCCTCTTCGCGCTCACCGGCGGTGCCGAGCGCTCCTAGGGTGGCCGACACGTATTCCACCGTCGCATTGCTTGCTGCGGTGTGTGTGCCGACGGCAGGGACCGGAAGCGCGACATTGTAGGCCACGCTCGACCGGAGCAGATGATGGCGTACGTGGTAGGCAAAACCCTCCCAGCGGGTCGGACCGTTTGCGAACTGTGTGGTCGCGTAGGTCTTGGGCCACTGCGTGCGGGCGCCGAAGACATCGTAACCTGCGTCGCTGACAAGCGGTGACAAGGTCGAACGGGAATCATAGATAGTCGGCTTCGCGCTGATGTCTCGCCGCCAAGACGGTGACGAACTCATCACCCTCGATCTCGAATAGGACGACATAACCCGAGCTACCGAAGGAGACGATAAACTCCCGAATAAACGGAAGCCTTCTGTCTACCGTTCGACCACTAAACGGGAACTCCTGAAGCGTTCGAATTGCGCCCTTTATTGCGTCGTTCGACTTTCGCGCCAGATCCGGGTCGATGGCTGCAAAGTGGTCGAACAGTCGCTCCAAATCCTCGACCGCTTCGGGTGTAAATCGAACAGCCCTCACTCTGGAATGTTGAGTGCCTGAAGACGCGCGTCGAGCCGTTCAAGCACTTCTTCGGAGGAATGATATTGACCGGTCTTCGCCGCTCGATCGCGCGACGCGATGGCCCTCGCCAAGAACTCGCTGCGAAGTTGTCGCGTTCTGATTTCAGTCAGAACTGCCTGTTCCAGAAAATTGGAAAGCGTCTCACCGTCTTCCAATACCTGCTCGGCTTCTGCCCTGACTTCTGGCGTCACCCGAAGGGCTGGCAAACTTGCTGATTTCATGGACTCGACTCGCGAATGCATCGCAAATGCGATGCACCCTCATGATGTTGACCGCGACGCAAGATGTCAACGATGTGAAACGGTCTCCGACAAACTCGGGTCGACTTACTCATCGGGTGTATCTCAGCTTTCGATTTGTCACCAACCAATAAGTCAAAGGCCGGATTCCCCTGCCCCGAAGGTTTGCAGTGTGCCGCAACCGGGCGTAAGTCATTGGATTTCAACGTTTGCCGCTTCCGCCAAAGGCCAACAAGGTACGACGGGGTGCAGCATCCATCGTGTGCATCGTCGTAGGTCAGATCTAGGTCGGGCGCGGTGCTGATGCGTCCTCGCGCGTCGTGTTGGATCCGATACGTGGCACCATCGACCACCACATTTTTGAGACGGTGCGAATCTTCTAAGCCTGGCACACCGTTGTTCGTCGCCTGCCACAACGTCGAGGTGGGGGTCGAGATCGTCAACGTCGCCCCGATCGCCTCTTCGCGCTCACGGGCTGTGCCGAGCGCTCCTAGGGTCGCCGACGGCTACAAACACTGGGATACGTCGATCGTACACACATTTGAAAACAAAATGTCACTGGCTAGTAGTCGTTGGAGATACCACTCGATGTCGAGCCGACGGGTACCCGCGATGGTTACTGGGTAAATCACTGGGGAGAATAGCAGTGTATCATCTTGCGGAAAGAACATGAGCCTCCCGCCGTGTTTGCCTCGCCAAACGACGTTGACAACCCCGACCTCGTCTCGTGCGAGCTTTTCCACAACGTGAGCGATCACTTGTTGATTGTCTAATTGGATTTGGTCCCACTCATCGACATCTTGACCCAATGGGACGATCCAAGTCCCTTTCTCGTCGCGCTCACAATCCCAACCTGTTGTAAACAGTTCCTCAAGGACCGTCGCTGTTGAAAGCGAGCAATAACCTAACACTATCGTATAATCGGCGCTCACTTCACATTCTCCGTGTACGGAATACCTTTTCGATCCAGGTATTCTTCACAATTTTGGGAATCTCGTGTTCTGAGAAGAGCTCGTATGTCGCCCTAGGCTTCCCACTTGATGCCCTTCTGAGGCCCGGCGAGCCGGTCTTGGCACCACAGATATCAGCTAACAACCCCACGGCCACCTCATCCGAGGACCTCCAGTCCGAGCAGAACACCATCTTCACTGAAGTCCAGATATAAATCGGGCCCGGAATACTCTTGAATCAAATCCCGAATTCTCACGGTTCGGTCAACTTTTCGATCCCCCGAGCCAGAGAACCTCAGATAGGCCACGCCATCCTGACCATCTTCGATGACTCGGAACTCAAAAAATGACTTCTTTTCCATCAGTCTCCCTCGTGCGTTTCGTGGCTCACAAACTGGCCCAGCCAGCGGTTTCTCATATAGCTGAGGCCGGTCAGTGAGGACCGCCACCATCGACCGGACGCGGTCAGATGGGTCATTTGACAGAACCGCTAGTATCTCAACAGGCACGGTCTTGTTGTGCGCAACGTCAAACCGTAATTCTGGATAGTCTTCAATAATCTGAAGCCAGGTTTCCACACTTGCGGTGCAACTCTTTGCCCATCCGGCGGGTCGTCAAGCAATGCGGCAAACTCCTCAGCGCTTTGGATGATTTTGTTTTCACTCATTAGCTGCCGGTCCACGGCACGCACCGGCGTTGGATTTCTTCGGTTTGTACTGTGCCTATTGCCGGGGAACTGGAATCTAACCGGCATGCGATTCGAGTATTCAAAAGTACGGGCGGTTCTGGCGGCGATTGTGGTCGTTTGGGCGGTGGCCTGCGGCGACGACGCGAAGCCCGATACACCTATCGAAACCCCACCCTCGCCGACGTGTGCGAACGTCACCTGTGGGAGTATCGCCATTTGTGTGGAGGTCGAAGGTGTGCCGACATGCCGATGTTTGGCGCGTGCCCTGCCTGGGTCAGGGGCATGTGTTGAGCCGCTTGCGTTGACGAATCTGCCGGCCGAGGAGTCGGGAAGGCTATCAAACGAGGACTCGTATGTTCTGGCGATTTCACCCGAGTCGCCTGCGGCGCGTTTCGGGTTGGCGGCGACCGATTGTGCGTTTGACGTCGACGTCTCGCCGCAAGGGTTGGTGTCGTGGACGTGCGGGGATGTGCCAAGCGAATGCTCGGTGAATGTTTTTGTCAGCGACATCGGCAGTAGCACCAGCGGCGTATTGTCGATCTCGTGCCAGCCGGGCGCGCCGGACTTCGTCAATCGGCCGTCGGGCATCGCCGAGCAGGGTGTGGTCTATCGATTTGACGCCGCGTGCGACGCCGACCTGGAATCGCAGGTCGTCGTGACGCCGCAAGACACATGCGGCGGCGAGCTTGACGCGGGAATCTACACCTTCACGCCAGCGCGCGATGTGCCGACGTGCACGGTCGCGCTTGCCTGTGTCGCGGCGGAAAAGACGACGACGATCACGCGCGAGGTCGCTATCCGTGCCATGACCGAGCCGCCGGTGTTCGCGAATCTGCCCGCCACCGCGACCGCGATTTGGGGCCGCACAGGCGAGTTTGTGTTGGCCGCGAGCGACGCGGATTCGCAAGACCTAGAGTTCGCGCTGGCCCAGACGACATGCGACTTCCCCGTCTCGGTGACCCCGCAGGGCGCGGTCGACTGGAGATGTGGCGAGGGCATTGGCACCTGCAGCGCGACGGTTCGGGTCACGGACGGGTTCTCGACCACGGAGGGCTCGTTGAACATCGCGTGCACGAACTCGTTCCCGACGGTGTCTGTGCCGCAGATTCAGCCGCGGCCCATCTTGTGGCTCGGGCAGGCGCTGACGTGCAACTACACCTTCATTGATTCGGACGGTGACGAGGATTTGTCGCGCGTGGAGTGGCTGGTCAACGGGGTTGTGCGCTCGAACCGGGAGACCTTCACAGCTTACGACGAAGACGATTTTGTGCGTTGTCGGATCACGCCAAACGACGGCCTGACCGACGGGATCGCGCGGGTGTCCAACGAGATCACCGCGCCGCTGCGTCTGCTGGTGGCTGCCGGCGAGAAACACACCTGTGTGCGACCACGGACGGGCAACCTGCGGTGTTGGGGCGACAACACTTTTGGTCAGGCCGGTGACGGCGGCACGGCTGGGGCGTCGACGCCAAGCGGCCTGCAAGGGGGCATCACTGACGTTGGGGCCGGGCGGGCGAGCACCTGTGTGGTGCGCCAGGGCGATGTGCTGTGTTTTGGCGACGGGCAGTTTGGCGTGCTTGGGCCCACGGTTTTGACCCAACGCGCGACGCCGACGCTCGTTTTGACGGGCGGTGTGACCGACCTTGCCGTCGGCAACGACCATGTGTGCGCGGTGCAAAACGGCGCCGTGTTGTGTTGGGGCAACAACACATGGGGGCAGTTGGGCGGGTCGACTGGCTACGGCGTGGCGGGTCGACAGGACGTTCCGACCGTCGTGCCCGGGCTGGAGGCCGGCGTGGACGCGGTGGTTGCGGGCGCCGAGCACACCTGCGCCCTGCAAAATGGCGCCGTGAAGTGCTTTGGGCGCAACACGTTTGATTCGCTTGGGCGCGTGGCGGCCAATGATTTTGATGCCGAGGTGGTGCCGGGGTTGGTTTCGCCGACCGATTTGACGGCGGGCGCCTACCACACGTGTGTCATCGATGGCGGCCAACCCAAGTGTTGGGGCGACAACACGTCAAGGCAGCTCGGCAACGGGTTTGACGCGCCGACGTTGGCGACACCGACCGCGGTCACGGCGATTCAGGGGGCCTTTGATTGGATGGTCGCGGTTGGCCGAAACACATGTGTCAAGCAGGTCACCGGCCTGAAGTGTTGGGGCGATGACGAGGCCGGACTGTTGTTGGGAGGCGGCACCTCGGCCGCCGCGACGACCGTGTTGATGCCGGTCGTGTCGGGCTTTGGGGGCGGTGTGGGGCATATGTGCGGCGAGCGAACCGGCGAGTTGTATTGTTGGGGCGACAACACGGACGGGCAGTTGTTGGACGTGGCGACGACGGGGCAGACCGGGGTCGGTCCGGTCCGTGCGTTGTACTGAGCACCACGGTGGGCTTCGCCCATTCGGCGTTAGCCGAACAACGAACGTCTTTGTGGGCTTCGCCCATTCGGCAACCGGAGGTTGCCGACCCAATCCCACCCATTCGGCAACCGGAGGTGGCCGACCCAAAAGAATTCGGCAACCAGAGGTTGCCGACCCGGTCCACGTCGCCGACCCAATACAATTAGTCGCGGGCTGACCAGATTGTCAGCAGGTACGACAGCGCGCCGAGCATCAGCAACCACGTGTAACCAAACGTCATCGCGGTCAGCATGCCAAAGGCGGTCGCGAACACGCCCGCCACGCCGTTGACGGCCCACGCCCATGGGATCAGCGCGTTGTGGCCGGCGTGCTCCAGCCGGCGGATTCCCAACGGGAACGCCATGCCCATCACGAGCGCCAGGGGCGAGATGAAGCCGATGGCGGCGACGATGCGCATCGTGTGCGACACACCGGCCATGGCACCGAGCGCGGCCGGGACCACGACTGCTGTGATGGCGATCCCAACGATGACGGCGGTCAAGACCCACCGCACACGTGCATCGTCTTTGATGCGGCTCGACAGCGAGCTGCCCACCCCACCAAGCAACAACAACGTGAACAACACGACCGAAAGTCCGTACGAGGGGTGCCCAAGGAACACCGCAAAACGCTGCAAAAGTGCGAGCTCGACACACATGAAACCCACACCAATTCCCGCAAAATACAGGAAGGGGCGCGCGGCGGCGCGGCGAGTTGTTTCGTCGAATTTCTCGACCTTTTTCAGCGGCCCAAACACCATGATCCGCTGCAATACTGCGATGATCGCGATCAGAAAGATCAGGATCAGGCTGCTCGTATTGCCCAACCCAAGGTTGTCCGTCCTCCACGCGATCCACCAGCTCACGAAGGGTTTGGCGACGTTGAAGAAAAACGGGTTGTCGTCGGTGGGCGGCGCGGTGTTCGCGAACGCGGTGCGTTCATCCGGGACGCCGTTGACGAACGCGGCCACGTCGAAGTCCTCGTCGGACGAAAGGCCCGGGACTTTGGGCCACAAAAACGTAAATCCGCGCTGTTTCGCGAGCGCCGCAAGCTGGTCGATCTCGTCCTTCGTAAAGGCCGCGCGGTTGACCAGTGTCGTGGCCAAGAACGCGCCGTATGGGGCCGGAGAATACAGCACCACCACATGGTCGAGCGGGTCGTCGACACGCTGTTTTAGCGCCGTCGTGGCGACCAACACGGTTCTGGCGACCTCGCCGAAATTCTCGCGATCGTAGAACCGCGACACCGACACGATGCCGTCGGGCGTGAGGGAATCGAGGTAGAGCAAGAATGCTTCGACCGTGTAGAGGACGTTTTCGGTAAAGACCAACGACCCCGACGCGGACGCGGCAAACGTGTCGATCATCGACAGCTGCAGCAGGTCAAACTTCAGCGTCGAGTTCGTCAGGTGGGCGCGCGCCTCGCCGACGTGCGCGTTGACGCGCGGGGCGGTGTAGGGCTTGCCCGAGAAGTCCGCGAGACCGACCTGCACGGCGTTAACGACGCCGGGGTTGAGCTCGGCCACTTCGACGTTTTTCGCACCAAAATAGAGCGCCGTCAGAATGTCGCGCCCTCCGCCACCCCCGATGACAAACGCGTTGTTGATGCGGCCGCGGCGCAGGTGGTGTCCGGCCGACGTCACGTCCCACTCCAACAGCTCGAGCTTGTCGAGGTTTTGTGGGCCTTGCTCGATGATCGGCGTGCCGGCACCAGAATCGATCTGCAGGTAACGGGTTTCGGGGATGAATCCATCGAACAACGGGCTCAAGCCCCAGCTCGATGCCCAGCGGTGGGCGAGCTCGATGCCTTCGGGGGAATTGGGGTCGACCTTCGCGAGCACCTCGACGGCGTCTTCGATGCCCGGGGCGCTCTTGAGCACGTTCACGCGCGAGATGTGGTTCCACTCCTCCCAAAGGATTTCGTCTTGGACCATGCCCTTGGCGAACCGCAGTTTGGTCACGCCCGGAAACACCGTATTCAAGACAAAAAACGCGACCACGGCGCCCGCCAACGCATGATGCAAGCGGGGCGTGGGGCGCACCATCGCGACGCCCGAAATGACGCTGAACACGCCACACAGCACGATGATTTGTGGGCTAGAGAGGACGTTCATCAAGGGGATGGCGATCGCGCATCCGGTCGCAGCGCCGGTCAGGTCGAGCCAGTACAGGCGACCGACGTCTTCGGGAAACTGCGAAAACACGTGTGCGAGTGCGTAACCGCAAAGGAAAAACGGCAGGAAAAACAGCACCGCCGCGGCGATGACGTAGATGACTTTTTGAGAATCCGAGGCGAGCAGGCCAATCCAGCTGAACCCCAACATGCCCACACAGCTGACAACCCCGCCCACGATCAGGCCCAAAGCCGCTCTTTCGTAAGGCACGGCCGGGGTTCGACTTCGGTGCAAAAACACCACGCTGCCCGAGGCCGACAGGCCCAACATCACCAGCGCGATGACGCCAAACGCCGCGTGATATCCCACGGTCGCGGACAAAATTCGCGACAAAGAGAGCTGCTCAAGCAGCAGCACAACCCCAACCAAGAATATGGAAAATCCGGGTCCTTTTCGGACGGTTTCGGCAGGCATGCGACCTCAAATTCGATGATGCTTACGAGCATCCTCGAACACCTGCCACGGAGCAACTCAAATTCCGGCGTCGTCGGCGTGCGTCTTGAGGTCAGCGCGTTTGGTCGGCAGTTCCCATTGGTTCAGGATGCCCCACATGTTTCCATCGAAGGTCCAGGCATTGTCCGATGCCGCGATCGCGCGCAGGACTTTGCGTTGCGCGTCGGTCAGCGTGGGTGGGGCAGGCTTGTTGCCAAAGACCATGTACAACAGCGTTGAGACCAACGACAGCGCTTCCGATGCGCCCACCCAGTTCAGGCGCCCGATCATGCCGTCGATGGCCTCAGGCGCGATTTCAGGGCCGATCCTTGCGAGGGCGTTGGCCGACATGGAATCGACGCCGTCGTCGACAAAGGGACTGCCGTTCATGATCTCAAGCAGGGCTTCGGAATCGTTGAGCGCGTCGAGCAGGATCGTCACCACGGGGGCACCGGCGTTGGGCAGAAACGCAGCGAGGTAGGCCCCGGCCCAACGGACCGCGAGCGAAATATCCATCATGGCGCGCTCGGCGGTTGCACGACCCACGGCATCGTCTGCATCCACGAGCGACAACACCGCCGAAGCGCGCACCATCGGCGAGGCATCGGTGGTCAGGTCGCGCACGTCCTCGATGGGCAGCGCTCCACCCAGACACGCGTAGACGTAAAGGACCGAGCTGCGCACCGCCGGGTCATCGTGGGTCAGCATGCGCACAAAACTCGGTCGACCCTCGACCAGCCTGTCCCGTGCGGCCTTCACCCACGCCAGCTCCTGCGCCATCTGCTCTTGGTATTCATCGGTGCTCGCGTTGATGAAGTCCAACCCGGCATGTTGTGCGTTGTAGGACGAGCCCATCGCGATGTGGCCTAGGTAGGTCAACAACCAAGCGTGATCGACCATCGGGTCATCGAGCAGTCGGATCAACCACGGGACGGCGTGCCCTGTTGCTTCGTAGATTGTGCCCTGGTGCCAAAGGTTGCCGTAGAGCTGCCACTTCGCCTCGTCGGCGGCGTCGAGGTCAGCATCCGTCAACGCACGCAAACACGATGGCACATCGGTGGCAGGCCCGTACGCGTGATGCCATTGCGCCCAGTCGAGCGCCTCGATCCCTTCCAAAACATCCATGAGGCCCTACGACTCGGCTATTCGACAGCCTGCATCCAAAATCCGGCGGAATTGCCGAACTGATGGTCGTACATTCGCGCTTGTGTCTCAAGAGGCCACGCAGCCTCGACCAGGTATTCGACCTGTGCACCCGGCGGGATCGACTGCCCGTGACGGAACGGACCGCCGCTTGGCACGTGGAGTTGGTGCGCGATGGTGTCTTCGTTGACGATGCGCAGGATCTGACCGACGTAGAGCAACGGCGCGGTCTCCATCGAGTTCCACGTGCCCATCGCGGTACCCGCGGGGATCCTAAACTCGATGACCAGCCCCGGCGTCGAGGGGTCTTCCATCGGCTCCGGCTCGGTCGGTTCCATCGGCTGTGTTGGCTCGGGCTCGGGCGTGACGATGACGTCGGGTTCTTCGACCGGCTGTGGCGGTGGGCGGCGCGTCGAGACATTGGTTGGGGGTGCGTCCGCCTTCGCGCTGCCATCCAACGCTCCAAACACCTGGTCTTGGCCTTCGGCGTCGAGCGTTCCCGAACACGCGGTCATGGCGAGTGCGGCGAGTAGCAAGATGATTCGAGTGAACAGCATGGTGACCTCCAACGTACCGTCACCATGTCTTCAAATGTCGTGCCATGTAGGTTCGTGTGTTCTGAGGGCCTACAAACACCATTGTGACGGATTTTTTGTGGCATCCGTGCCCCGATCTGGGGTGTTTCGACCGGGGACAGCGCACGCGATCGCAGCGAGGACGCCACAGAATCAGGGTTGGCAGGTCTTGCCGCAGTTGACCTTCGTCAGTTGTTTTTTGGCGGAATATGTCCCTGGACCCATGGGCCGGCAAACTCTGTTTGCCGGATTCGGCGCAGCCGAAGCGCAGCGAGATGAACCTAAACGATCAGTTTGACCTCGCCGGTGGCCAAGGCCACCGTCTCTCCGTCGGCCAGCTCAACACGGAGTTGGCCAATAGGATCGATTCCCAGCGCCACACCTGCACGGCCTGTCCCGTCAAGGACCTCGACGCGTTTGCCCGCGCTTTCGTCCCAACGGCCGATGGCCTGCTCGAGCCCTGGCCAGCCCTGCGACACGTATTGATCGGCCCAAAACAGGATCGCCGCACGAAGTGGGTGCACTAGGCTGAGTCGGTCGACGAGCTCGCCGTTTTGCACCGCGAGGCTGGTCATGACGTCTTTGAGGTCTTCCGGAATCTCGTTTTCGAGCACGTTGACGTTGAGCCCAAGGCCCACCACCACGCCGTCGAGTCGGGTTCCCGACGACAGCGCCTCGGTCAGGATGCCGCCCAATTTGTGCGTGCCGACGAAGATATCATTGGGCCATTTTAACCAGACTTTTGCGCCGACCACGCTCTTTAGCGTTTCGCAGACCGCGACCCCTGCGGCGAGCGTGAGGCCTGCGGCGCGCGAGGGCTCGATGGTGGGTTTGAGCAGCACCGACATGTAGATGTTTCGGCCCGGCGGTGAGTACCAGCTGCGACGTGGGCCCCCGATCTCGCGACGGCCGCGGCCTTTGGTCTGGCTTTCGGCGATCCAACAATCCCCGTGCGTGCCTGTTTTTGCCGCAGCGAGCGCAAGGTCATTGGTCGATTCGACCTCGTCGAGCGCAAAAATCATTGGATATCCATGCGCATCGAGATGTCGGCGGCGGTCGCCGAATGCGTCAGCGCACCCGACGAGATGAAATCCAAGCCAACGTCACGAAGTTCCGGGAGACGTTCGATCGTGATGTTGCCGCTGGCTTCCACCAACACGCGTTCTCCGGCGAATTCGCGCACGCGCTTGACGGCGGTGACCATGTCGGGTGTGGACATGTTGTCGAGCATGATGATCTCGGCGCCGGCCTCAAGCGCGGCTTCAAGCTGGTCGAAGTTTTCGACCTCGACCTCAACACGCAGAGTGTGTGGCGCACTCTTTCGCACCATGGCCATGGCTTCTTTGACGCCGCCCGCGGCCGCCAAGTGATTGTCTTTGAGCATCACACCGCCCGACAAGCTCAGGCGATGGGTCGCCCCGCCGCCTTTGCTCACGGCGTATTTGTCGAGCTCTCGCCAGCCCGGCAGAGTCTTTCGGGTGTCACAAACGCGCGCGCGGCCGCTGCCCAATGCGTCGACATAGGAGCGTGTCAGGGTTGCGACACCCGACATGCGTTGCAGGAAATTTAGGCCGGTCCGCTCGGCCTTGAGCAGGCTGCACGCGTCCCCAGTGCACCGCGCGAACACCTGACCGTTGGCCACGTTGTCGCCGTCTTGCACGTCAAACGTCCAGGTCAACGACGGGTCCACACGCTGAAACACCGCCTCGAAGACCGGAAGACCTGCGATGACCAGGTCGGATTTCGCGCGCAAGGTTGCAGAGGCTTGGCGCCCCTCAAAAAAGATGTTCGACGTCACATCAAAGGTCAGGTCGTCCTCGTCGAGGGCGAGGTCAATCAATCGGCGGATATGCGGGCTGACAAAAAGCTTCATTTCAAAACCCCATCGCTTCAGCGAGATGTTTTTGGCACAGGGCGGTTTCGTCGCCCGTCTTTTGGCGTTCGGCGACGCATTCTGCGCACGCCATGTTCTCGGAATACGCGGCCTGCCCGGCCTCTTGCGCGGCGAGCTCCTGCAGGCGTTCAATGGGGCTCTTGGCGACAAATCCCGAAGGATCCCAGTCGGTGCCTTTGAGTTTTTGAGCGCCCTCGCGGGCAATTTTCCGCTTCTCTCGATTGCTCGACATGTTGCCTCCTCGCCGGTCATTTGCCACTGAACGTCGCCGCAGATCAAGGGCGCTTCGTGAACAATTCCTGAAGCTCGGAAATTCGGGCGGCGGCGACATCTTGTTCGGTGCCTGCCGCCAACATCGCGCCGTGTTTGAGAATCCAGACGAGGTCGGCGTGACGAAAACCCACGGCGATAGCAGCTTCGGCCAGAAAAATGCGGTGCTCAAACTCCGCCACGTCGCGCCACGCCAGAGCGCAGATCGCCAGCGCCGCGTCGATCAGGGGCAGGCGCGCCTCAAGCCCTAGCGTAGGGTAAGCGGTGCGCAAGCCTTCAAGCAGCGCTCGTGATTCGCCGTAACGCTGAGCCCCCATGGCGATCAGACTCTTATTGAACGCGGCGATATGGGCATACCGATGGCCAATCAGCTCAAACCATGCGTGGGCCTGAGTCGCGTAGTCGTAGGCCAACTCCCAGTCTTCGCGCGCGCGGGCAATCTCGGAGCGCGAGTTCAGAATGTCGGCGCAAAGTGCTGACGACGCCACGACGGTCGCTGCCTGCCACGTCGCATCGAGCAAGGCTTCGGCTTCGTCCAGACGCGATTGGGCGATGAGTGATATCGCCTGCAGCGCTTGTGCTTCGACGACACGGCCCTCCTCGCCGGCGATTTGAAAGGCTTCGATGGCGGCTTCGTAGTGCTCAAACGCGAGGTCGTAGTTCTGTTTGCGGTCGTTCCACCAGCCCAACATGAGATGGTCCTGCCCCGCGTGCGTCCAGTCCAAGAGCTCGGCGTGCATGACCGCGGCGGCGGTCATCTGTGCCCGCGCCTCGGGCTCTCGGCCTGCGTCCCATGCCGCGATCGCGATGACCCGCTGTGCGTTGGCGGCGATGTTTGGCAGATCATGCATCGTCGCAGAGGCATAGAGCTCGAGCGCGCGCTCTCGCACGGACAGCCCTTCGGTCATGTCGGCGCGCAGCCCGACGTATTCCTGCGCGAGTCGCTCGCTCGGCCGGTCTGCAGCGCCCAAAAGTTGCTCGTGGCGAGCCATGAGCTCGTGCATGACGTCGGCCTCGCCGAGGTGAAACCCAAGCGCGGCGCGACGCAGCGGAAGAAGCGCGAGGTCGGCTTCGTTGGCCATTTCGCAGACCTCCGCAAAACGGAGGACTTCGGAGCGCGTCGCGCTGTTGGCGTTGGCGCTCTCGTACAATGCACGAACACACGCCGTGGCGACCGAGACGCCTGTGGTCTGGCCAGCTGATGCCTGAGCGCGCGCAATTCGACGCAAGGCATCGACGTCGGCAAACCAGTTGAATTGCCAGGCCGATGCCGAGGTCAGGACTCCGTCGGCCTGCAGCGCACGCTGGGCGTGTGATATCTCAAAGATGTCCAGCTCGAAGAGGGCGTCGGCCAGCGCGTCTGGGTCAGGCACACGCCCCAAGAGCGCCGCCGCCAGTGCAACGTCGCGCAGGTTTGGTACGTCCGATCGCTCGAAACGTTGCAGCCACTCGTCGGTGTGATCTTCGACGATCCGTGGCTCCGCAAGGCTCACGACGCGGTTGCCGAGCAACCGTGCCAGACGCTGAACGCCGGAGGGTATGGAGGTCGACTCGTCTGTATTCAGATGCAGCGCCACCATGACGGGCGCGTGGGCATACTTCGCGAGCGCGAGCACCACACGCAGATCAATGTGTCCCAGCCCGAGGTTGTCGATGGAGAGCAAAATGGGTTTGTGGGCGGCTTCGCGGATCACAGCATTTGCCGCAACCTCGGCGAGCTCCATCGCGGGATACTTGCGCGCGCACCGACGCACGACGTCCGCGATCATACGCGCCTGATAATCGGGAAACGAAACATCGGCTGCGGCCAATCGGTCCCGAAGCTCCGCCTCGTCGACGTGCTCATCAATCCCGTACAAATGACCCAAAAGCTGCGCGATGGACTCGCCGTGACGCCCATCGGTGCCAAGGAGGCTGATCTCGCGGAAGGCGGGATGACGGACCCCGCGCACGCCCGCAGCGAACGCACGCTCCCCACCTGTGTAGATGGCTACATGCAGCCCCATCCCCGCTTGCACTTGTTCTCCAAGCGATGTCACCAACGGACCGATTCTAGAGGACATAGCGTCCGGTCTCCCCTTCTTAGAAACCCAGTGAGATTTTTCCGCTCGAACATGTATCTTAGCGCCGCGAACACGATACCCATAACCCAAACGGTTCGTCAGTGAACATGGACATAAAAACGTATTCCGGCGAAGATTTTTCGCCGCTCATCCCTGATATTTCACGGCTGCGGATCACTGTTTTCCGCGAGTTTCCTTACCTTTATGATGGTGATGTGGCCTACGAGATGCAGTATCTGCGTCATTACATCGACTCGCCCAAAAGCGTGGTCATTGTCGCTCGGGACGGCGACGTCGTTGTGGGCGCATCGACAGGGCTGCCGTTGAACGACGCCGACGGCGCTTTTCAGGACGCATTTCAGAACGCCGACATCGACCCTCAACGTGTCTTTTACTTTGGCGAATCCGTGCTCGCGAAGGCTTACCGAAAGCAAGGCGTAGGTGGACGTTTCTTCGACCTGCGTGAGGCACACGCGCGCAACGGAGGGTTTGAAATCTGCGCCTTTTGTGCCGTGGAGCGTCATGCAGATCCGCGTCAACCCGCAGACTACCGGCCATTGCACGGGTTTTGGCAGCGCCGGGGCTACACGCACCGGCCTGATCTGACCGCGTCTTTTCGATGGAAGGAAGTCGGTGACGCGCACGAAACAGACCACATCATGTCGTTTTGGCTCAAGACCTTGGAGCCGGCGTGAGAATCGCGTTTCTCTCGGACCTTCATCTGGGCCCTGGGGTCTTGAATCGTTGCGTCGTGGACCGGAAGACCATCACACGATGGCTGGATTTGATCGAATCGACCCACGATCGCGTGATCGTGGTGGGCGACCTGTACGACCTCAGCCGCCCGAGGCAGTTTGGTGGGTGGCAGCGTCATCTGGACAGCCTTCGTTTCGAGTGGGGCGAGGTCTTGGAGCGTCTGGAGGCGATGGAGGCGGTCTATGGCAATCACGACCGTGCGCGCGGGTTGATGGGGGTGCCGGAGCGCATTGAGATCGACGCCGATGGAATGAAGATGTTGGTGCTGCACGGCCACCAATTTGACCCCCATATCAACAAGGTCCCGGGCTTAGAATCTGTGGCGAACTTCGCGGCCGGTTGGTTCACGCGCTTGGGCGTGGAACCGCTTGGATCCCTGATGGGAGACGTCGTCGCCGTCAACGAACGGTTGGAATCCCGGATTGGGACACAGCCGGCCTACGATCTATCAACGCAGGGCGCGATGTCCTTGCATGCCGATGGATACCGTGTCGTTGTGATGGGCCACAGCCACCAGCTTCGCCATCTTGAGCTGCCCGCCGGTCAGTTCATCAACACCGGCTCATGGACAGCGCGCGGCGCGCAGTGGGTCTCGGTCGAAACCCAAAGCGGTTCGGTTCATCTCTTTGAAGACGGTGCGTGTCTCAATCCCGTGTGATCAGTTGACACCGATACACCCGCAACGTTAGGTTTCTGGCATGCTCGCAGATTGAGGTTTCGTGTGACTGAACGCGCCAACATCTTTGAAGTAGGCCCGCGCGACGGCCTCCAAAACGAATCGGTGATTCTACCGGTCGAGCAGAAAGTGGCGCTGATCGAGCGACTTGTGGCCGCAGGCGTGACCAACATCGAGATTGGATCATTTGTGCATCCACGGTGGGTGCCGCAGATGGCGAACACCGACGAGGTCGCACGCACGATCCACAAGAAGGATGGCGTTCGCTACTGGGCCCTTGTTCCCAACTCCAAAGGCTTGGAGCGTGCGGTGGACGCGGGCCTGCGACACGTGGCCGTCTTCATGTCGTCGAGCGAGACGCACAACCAAAAGAACGTCAATCGCTCCATCGACGAAAGCCTGCAAAACATCAAAGGAACACTGCGTGATGCTGCGCCCGACAAGCTCGAAGTGCGTGCGTACATCTCCACTGTTTTTGGGTGCCCCTACGAAGGCGACGTCGACTTCGACCGCGTCTTGAGCATCGGCGACCAGCTGCTTGAGGCAGGCGCGACGCAGATTTCTTTGGGCGACACCACAGGCATGGGCCAGCCGCTGCAGGTCCGCGACGGTTCGCGCCGGGCTGTCGCGCGTTGGGGAACCGACCGAGTCGCGCTTCACCTGCACGACACACGCGGCCTTGGGCAGACCAACGCGTTTGCAGGGTACCTTGAGGGCGTGCGCAATTTCGACAGCTCCGTGGGCGGCTTGGGCGGCTGTCCTTATGCGCCGGGCGCCCCCGGCAATTTGAGCACCGAAAACCTTTTGGGGCTCATGAACGCGATGCATGTGCAGACCGGCGTCGACATGCCGGGCATCCGCGAAACGTCGGCGTGGCTCGAGTCCGCCGTGGGTTTCACGCTCAAACACTAATTTTTCATGATCAAAAACTGGAAGACCTTGCGCCGTGAGCCGTTCGCGAAAACGCCGATTTTCGGCGTCGACCGTGTGCGACGAGCGTCAACGACGACGACGCGTCTGGGCGATTTCTACGTGATCGACTGCGCGAGCTGGGTCAACGTTTTTGCCGTGACCGGCGCCGGCAATCTCGTCGCGATTCGCCAGTATCGGCAAGGCACGGATGCGGTGACCCTCGAAGTTCCCGGGGGTGGCATCGACACATCAGAATCGCCATTGGACGCTGCAAAACGTGAGCTCCGCGAGGAAACCGGCTACACGGCGACACGCTGGATTCATGCGGGCTTCGTGGACGTTAATCCCGCGATCCAGACCAATCAATGCCACATCTTTTTGGCGTTTGGCGCTGCGAAAACACACCACACGGAGCTCGACGACAGCGAGGAGATCGACGTGCTGGAATTTCCTTGGCGCGAGCTCACCGCTCGAATTCACGCGCGCGAAATCACACACTCGCTGGTCGTGGCCGGTGCCTATTTTGTGCTGCCGCTGCTTGAGACGGAGTACCCGCATGGTTAGTGTCGAAGAATTTCTGGAGCGCGCCGAGATATCGGATGCCAACGATCGGGCAGCTGCGATCGAAAAATACGTGGATCTTTTGATCGAATTTAACAATTCGATGAACCTTATTGGGCCCATGAAAAAGCCCGAGATTATTGCGGAACTTATCCTCGACTCGTTGGTTCCACTCTTGATTTGGCCGCCGGGAATTGAAGTCCTCGACGTCGGTTCGGGCGCCGGATTGCCAGGCATTCCGCTCGCGATCGCTCGCCCTGATTTGCAATTCCGCCTGGTCGAGCCGCGGAAAAAACGCTCGCAATTTTTGAAGATCGTCGCCAATCGCTTGGGCCTAAAAAACGTGCGCGTCTGGGCCAATCGGCTCGAAGAATTGCCCGTCCAACCCGTGGACGTCGCGATCTCGAAGGCGGTATTTTCTCCGGTCGATTTTTTGAAAAATCTTGGCCCGTGGACGGCCAACGGCGGGTTTATGATCTCGATGTGCGCGAGCGATGCGCTCGGTGAGCTCGAACGATATGCGGCCGAGCACGCGCTAAAAAAATGCGCCGAGATCTCGGATGCTGCCCAAGTGACCGGACATGCCACCGAAATTCAGCGCAGTGTTTTGGTGTGGCAAACGCCTGATTAGCGCACAGATGCTTTCGCTGCCGCCAGCGCATCGTCGAGCATGATGCGTTGCTCGACGGGGTCTTGCCATCGCTTTTGCATGTCTTCAGACAGGCTATGCAGCGGGTCGTAATACACGAAGAACTGCCCGGGTTTGACCGACGGGGCCGTGTAAACGGAAACGCCTGTCTCTTGGTTGTAGTGCTCGTACGAGTGTGCGACACGCTTGCCGCCACCGCCTGGGGCGTCCACCACAAATGTCGGGGTGTTAAAGCCCGCCAACGTCCCACGCACGCGCTTTTCGATGTCGTTGTTTGTCTTGACGCTGGTGCGTAGGTCCTCGACGCCGCGTACCATGTCATGCTGATAGACGTAGTAAGCGTGCACGTTGACCTCGGCCAACCGGCGGACCAAGAGCTCCATCGTCTCGGCGCTGTCGTTGACACCCGACTGAAGCACCGATTGATTGCGGACCGTGATGCCG
Organism: bacterium; assembly: GCA_041390025.1. Classification (GTDB taxonomy): domain Bacteria; phylum Myxococcota_A; class Bradymonadia; order Bradymonadales; family Bradymonadaceae; genus JBFFMO01. Next base: position 242,607 of record JAWKQR010000001.1, on the reverse strand, counting down.
CGCTCGTGAAGCACGTTCATCGCGTCGCGGGTGATGCCGGTGATCTCGTTTGGATTGTTGAAGTGCGTGTGCAGACATACGTGTTTATGCAACTTGCGGCCAAGATCGTTAACGGCTGTCAGCGCATCCAACCACGCTGCATCCGTGAGGATCTTCATGGGCATCACGGCAGGTCCCTTGGTCGCAAAACGGATCCGTCGGATGTTTTTCATGTTCAGCAGACGTTCACCGAGGGCCTGGATGTGCTTGGGCGCCAGGTTGTACGCATCGCCGCCCGAAATCACGATATCCTCAAGCTCTGGGCGTGATTCGATGTATTCGAACGCTTGCTCCCAGCGTTGGTGATCGACCTTGAGGTCGACCTTCTCGACCGTATCGGTGTCTACGCCGATGGCGTAGCTACGCGTGCAGAAACGGCAGTACACAGGACACGTATTCAACGGCAGGAACAAGGCTTTGTCGGGATAACGGTGTGTCAGACCGGGAACCGGTGCGTCCTCCTGCTCGTGCAGTGAATCCAACGTCAACATCGGGTGGTCTTGGAACAACCGCGAAGCCAGTGGGATGAACTGGGTTCGGATCGGGTCGTTCCACGGGTCGTTCCAGTCGATGAGGCTGAGCAGGTAAGGCGTGACACGAACCGCCATCGGCGCGAGGTGGAAACCGCGCTGCGCATCTTCGATGAACGCTTGGGGCGCGACGCCGTCCAACATCTCGATGAGCTTTTTCTCTTGGTAAAGAGAATTTTTCATCTGCCATTTGTGGTCAAGGAACGTCTCGGTATCGACGTCAAAAATATTTCGCCAGAACTCGCCCTCTTTCAAGTTGCGATGCTCTAGTTTTGACGGGTCTACGGGGGGTTTCGTATGACGCTGCTCGGGCGGCGCGGCGTGCAATTTGTCGGGGGTTTCGGTTTTTTCAGCGGTACTCATGTGGAGCTCCTGTAGGGCTACGTGCGCAACCTACAAGCGCCGGCAATCCCATGTGGAAAGCCGAACGAAGCAGGTCAACTCACACCAAAATCGACCCCGCGGCTCGTCACGATGCGTCCGTTACCAGGCGCACGTCTCGCGGGTTAGAATTTGGCGCGGCGGGCCGTAACCGCAGACCGAGTCCACACTCCCTAGAACAGGGAGCCCGGCCTCCACTGTGTCGCAGATTTGGCGTGGAGTGTCAATTCCGGAAGGGGTATAAGAGAAATCTGAAGGGCCCTGAAGTCGAGAAACCACGCGATGAAACGCTACCCGAAACCCGAAATCCTTGAGAAGATTCCGCTTGGACGCGACGCGGTCATCGAGGCTTCGGCAGGCACCGGGAAGACCTTCACGCTCGAACACTTGATCATCGAAATCCTGCTCAATGGTCGAGACGGGGGCGGTCGTGTTCCGATCGAGAAGATTCTCATCGTGACGTACACCGAACGCGCCACGACGGAGCTGCGCGAGCGCGTTCGGGGCATGCTCGAGAAAATCCTGAGTGAGCCGGACTCGGACGCCGACGGGCCGTGCTGGCGCCTCGAAGATGCCGACCTTAAATGGATTGAGCGACAGCTGTTCGCGTTCGAAAAGGCGCCGATTCAGACGATCCACAGCTTTTGCCGTCGGGTATTGAGCGAAAATGCGTTTCACATGCGAAAGCTGTTTGACCAGCAACATGCCGACGGTGCGGTCATTTTTGACCGTGCGTTCAAACGCGCCCTGCGTGAAGAGCTCGCTCTGAAGAGCGACCTGAAGCCCTACCTTGAGGCGTGGCTGCAGTTTTACGACATCGAAAAACTCGCCAGCGACCTTAAACACGTGGTTCAGACGACGGCCCTTATCCGGCCACGCTGGAACGAGCAGGAGTTCCGTGAAGCGGCCAAAAGGCTTGCGCAGTGGAACGTGGACTTCAACGCATGGATCGACGGGTACAACGACCATGTGCACGCGCATCCCCAAGAGGCGGACAAACGCAAACAGCGCCTTTTGCTCGCGGTTTCGGCCTGCAAACGCTTCGCCGAGTTTGACGAGCTCGCCAACCTGCTCGTAGAGCTCGAGCCCGTGGTCGAGGAGCTGCAGCGCGAGGCTGACGAATACAACTCGCCGTTGCGCGAGTTCATTGGGTGCCTCGCGAGCGTTCGAGTCGCCACCCTGCAAACCTTCGAAGCGCCCGTCAAGGCAGCCCTGGACGAGGAAAAGGCCCGAGGTTTTTACGACTTTGACGACATGCTGCGGCACGTGTGGGACAGGTTGCGTGATCAATCCGACCCCAACGCGCGCCACCTGACAAAACTGCTACGGGATCAATACCGCTACGCGCTCGTCGACGAGTTCCAAGACACCGATGAGGTGCAGTGGAACATTTTTCGACGGCTGTTTTTCGAGAGTCCCGACAATCGGCTCTACGTCATTGGTGACCCCAAACAAGCGATCTATTCGTTTCGGGGCGCAGACGTCATCACCTACCTAGGCGCGAAGGCCGCGATCGAGCGTGTGGGCATCCAGACGATCAACCTGACCAAGAACTACCGGTCCACACCAGAGCTCATCGAGGCATACAACCAAATCTTTGACCAAAACGCAGAAGATCCGTTCTTTCAGGGTAACATTGTTTATGACCATCCGGTCACGGCGGGTATTGAAGGGCGAAGAGCGGAGGATGGAAGCGGAAACAGGATTACCCCCATCCAGATTGTGCGTTGTCACAACGACGGCAAAACGCTTTACGCGGCGCAGATTCGTGACATCTATGGGACCTACTTGGCGCAAGAGGTTCGGGCAATCTTGAGCGACGGATGGCAAATCGTTGAGCCCGGCGGGGATGCCCGGCGAGTGCAGCCACAAGATATCTTTGTGCTGACGCGAAACCGAAATGAGGAACGTCAGGTCGGCGAGTACTTGCGGGCCGCCGGGATACCATTTTCGTTTTATAAGCTGGAGGGGTTGTATCAGACCACGGAGGCGCAAGACGTCCTCGACCTGTTGCGTGCCATCGATGAGCCGCACGTGGAGTCGAACCGGTTGCGCGCATGGAAGACCGCGTTTTTTGGTGTTTCGTTGCGTGATCTGGCGTTGTGCCGTGATCTCCCCGAGACCGACCCGCTGGTTGACCAGCTGATCCGCTGGCACGAAATGGCGCAGGCGCGCGAGTTCGAGCGGTTGTTCACCGACGTGCTCGATAGCAGCGGCATCATCCGTCGTGAGATCTTCTTCAAGGAATCCGAGCGTGAGCTCACCAACTACCTGCACCTGATCGAGCAGCTGGTCGAGGAGACCCACGGGTCCAATCTGGACATGCGGGAGTTGGTGCAACGCCTTCAGAAGTGGGTCACACAGGTCGATTCCCCGGACGGTGAAGACAAGAACATTCAGCGGCTCGAAAGCGAGCGGGCGGCCGTGCAGGTCATGACGATGCACAAGAGCAAGGGCCTGGAGGCCGACGTTGTGTTCCTGTTTGGCGGGTTCTGGTCTGGGAGTTTCACGGATTTTGTGGACATGCACTACAAGGCCCGGCGCATCAAACACATTGGGCCGCCGTTGCACCGTGAAGCGATCCAAGCAGCGGCGAAGGAGACCCGCGATGAGAACAGCCGTCTGCTCTACGTCGCCGTGACGCGGGCGCGCGCAAGGGTCTACCTTCCGTTCTTTCACCGCAACGACTGCAAAGAGATCGACGGCAGTTATGGGGTATTGAACCAGCGCTTGACGCAGATGCGGGGACAGCTCGACGCGGGACTTTTTAACGTCAAGGAGCTTACCCCCCACGACCAACATGCGCCCGACGCCCGGGGGCGCAGCGCCGGCGTCATCTTCGACCGACCCATATTTGAAACGGGCGAAAAGGACTCCCGGTCGTACGCCGACCTGCGTGGTACGCCGTTGGTGGTCAGCTCGTACAGTCGCCTGAAGGCCGCCAAAGGAGGTTATCGCGCCGCGGTCGATGTTGAGGAATTCAAGGTCGAAACGTCCCAAGATCCTGACGCCTGGCGAGCCGACATTGAGCTCCCCGGCGGCACCGGGCCGGGAGTTTTCATGCACGCGCTGCTCGAGGACATCGCGTTCGATTCGGTCCACGGCGTCGACTTTGGATCGTGGTGTGCACAACCCGAGATCAACGCCATCTTCGATCGCAACCATCGCCGCTACGGCATCGACCCCATCTACAAGTCCCATGCGCAGCAGCTGGTCTTCCGGACATTGACCGCCCCGCTTTTGTTGCCCACAGGTGTCACACGGATTGCTGATCTTGGGCGCGAGCGTCGCGAGGTTGAGTTCGTCTTTCCGATTCCCGAGGATATCCATCCGTCCATGCGCGACAAAGTCCGTGGCGATTTCCAGATCGAACGCGGGTGGATCAAAGGGTTCATCGACCTCATGTTTGAGTTTGATGGGCGGGTTTACTTCGCCGACTGGAAGACAGACACCCTTCACGCGTGGGACGAAAACACGCTGACCACCCACGTGGGCATGAACTACGAGATGCAGGCCAAACTTTACTCACTCGCCGTCGCGCGCCTGTACGACCTCCATGACCGGAAGACCTTCGAGCGACGTTTTGGCGGGTATGTTTACTTCTTCCTGCGTGGTGTCGACGAGACCGGACGCGGCATCTTTGTACGCCGACCTAGTTTCAAGGATGTTTGCGGTTTCGAGCGGGAGCTCATCAGCACACGATACGTCTAGTCGACCCGCGAGAGCAGAGCGCGGACGTGGATGCGATTGGATTGGCCGCTCATCTCGGAGGTCAAAATGAAAGACCTAAAAGGCCGCAGATACGACGCGAGCTCTTCGTTTTTCGACTCCGCCAATAGATTGGAGAGGCTGGTGGTGTCGAGGTAAATGCCGGAGCGATCCACGCCCTCAAACAGGTCCGGGAGTCCTCGTTCGATCAACGAAGCATCGAGTGGTCGAGCCGACCGCTCGTAGGCGATCGCGTGATCGAAGGCCGCGGTGCTGTCGACAAAAACGACGTGATCCCGTCCAAGGATCAGAGCCCACGACAGCGCACCGTCCTCGAGCCATGCGTACTGCACCGTGTCGCCAGCGGGTTGGCGGCTGAGCTTTCCGCGCGAGGCTTGTGTCCACGCGTCGAGCACGCGCTCCATGCGTTTGCGGTCAGCGATGGGCATCAGGACCGCTTCGCGCGTCGCGTTAAGCGTCAGAAGGTCAAACGCCAGCTGTGGGTTGTCGATCCGAAGCACCGAGGGTTCAAATCCATAGATTGCGACCACGGCGTGCCCTGCAAGGTTCGTCATGACATCGCCCACCAAATCAATCGCGAGTGCGTTGTCGAGCTCCTGAATCCATTGGTCGAGCGCGGTGCGAGATTCTGGGGGCAACAAACTACGTAGCAGGTCGAAGAACTTCCGCGGCTGCGCCGAGAGCCTCACCACGCCAAGGACCCCGGGATCGACCAAGCCACCCACGACCGGGAGTTGTCCACGCGCCCCCTTCAGGTCGCGCACAAACGTGGGTTCGCGCGGGTCCACATGGGAGATGAGGTCCAGCTCAACCGCTTGCGACTCTGGGACGAAGTGGGCCATAAACCCGATGGGGCCCATCTGATTCTTCAGGCGTTGAAAGATGATCTCGGCTTGGCCCTCGCCCATCGTATTGGCGAGCCACTTTGCGGGTTGGAACACGCCTGCGATGCGGGCGTCGCCGAATTCCGAGGCAAAACCTTTGGCCCACGATGCGTTTTCAAACCTCTGTTCCGCTGTGAGTTTGCTCAGCCGCAGAACCGCGTCGAGACGACTGACTGGCTTTTGCACACTGGGCTGTAGACGCGCCGCAGGCAGAAACAGGGTGTCGCCGTCCAAGACCGCGATGGCCAAGACGGACGTGTGATCCTGAAGCGACAGATGGGTCACAGTCCAACCGTTGATGTCCTGGGTCTGGACGATGAACGTGTTGGCGCCACGACGCGCCTCGAGCCATGCGGAGAGGGTCTCGGGTGCCACGACGCGTGCGTGGACGATCCAATGACCGTCGTCTTCAAACACGGTCGCTGAACCTGCGACATCGACGCCGAGCCCCGCCCAGTCCTCGGCCTTGAGCGGGTCGACGCCCAGCACACGTTGCCATTGTTGACGGGCGAGCACGAACGGCGACGTTGGCGGCAAGCGGTCGACGAGTTGAGCCGACAGGTCCAACAACGTTTGCAAGCGCGCGGTTTGCACGACCGCGCTGACGCTTGCTGGGACCCAACGAAGCGAGCTCAGCGTGCTGTGGTCATCACGCGGTGCCTGGCATGGTGTCTGCTGACACGAAACCAGAAGCACAATCACCAACCAAAACCTACGCATTGGCCCATCCGCGCTGGACCATATGCATCAGGAGTCGGTCGCCGCCGCCACAAACACACTCAATTCCAAGCTCGTCTGACAACGCTCTAATGTTGTCCGGAAGTCCGTCTTCGCCAATCAGGTACACGGCGCTGAGACGGTGGCAAAGTGCGTTGATGAGCGGTTCATAGAACGTCGCGCGCTGGCGGGTTCCCACAAAAACAAACGGCAGGTGGGGATACTGATCGACCAAGTCGTGGGTCAGCATCATCTCGATGACGTTGACGTGCTCCGTGGTCAGCTTCCGAAGGCGCAGGTCATGGTCACGCAGGTGCAGATAACCTTCTGGGAACTTCGCGTAACGTGCAGCGTACTCCAGGTGTTTGCTCAAATGGCGTGGGGCATTGCTGACGTAAAACACGGGGTTTGGAGCGGCCATGCCCTGCTGGGCGCGCTGAAGGAAACGGTCCGCGCCCTCCAAGGGTGTGCGCAAGCGCTGTGCCTCGCCGAGCACGAGCTCTCCCACGCATTGCGAGAATCGCTGGGTGGGGTGATTTAAGACCAGTCCGTCGAGGTCCGCGACGATGCCCACCAGAGCGTTCGGATGAGGGACCAAACACCGCCCCGTCACACGTTCTGCGCGCACCATGGCTTGGTCACCGAGGTCGATCTCGGTTTGGTAGTCGAGGTCTCCTAGGTCGGGTTGGGCCGAGATCACGGCATCAAAAAATCCCTCTTCGTCCGTGCTGGTCAAGACTTCGTTGCCGCCTCGTTTGACGAGCACCGGGGTCAGCGGCTGTTTCGAGATGAGAAAGCGGTACCAACAGCTGACGAAGATATCAAAGGGCTCATCGTCGGGTCCGGGCATGGCAACTTTGCTTCGTTCCGCGACCCGCCCCCGCACGCGAATCCACTCCTGCGTGCCGATGCCCAGCTGGGGCTTTAGGGCGACGCGGCTCCACTCGGCGAGGTGGTTGCGCAGCGCGAACTCAAAGCTGCCCACGAGGTCTGTGGCCAACCCGAGCGCGTCGATTCCGTCGATAACACGAATGCGTTCGATGGCCGCTTGGATCCGCTCGATGTACACTTGGCGACGTGTCGCGTTGATCTCGGCTTCGTCTATAAACATCGGCTCGAACAAAGTGGGCAGTGTTTCTGGTCGGATGACTTCGCGCGGAGTATACTGCATCAAGCACGATATCGAACGCCCAAAAAGCGGTGTGGAATTGAAGAGCACGCTCATTGAGCTTCCCCCCGAACTCCTCGAACTCGACGAAGATTCCGTCGATTTCAGCGACGCCGTTTCGGTTGAAGAGCTCGCCCAAAAATCCAAGATCCAAGACGAGAAGGTCATCCAGCGCTTGCTCCTTCCGGGGAGCTCCTTTGGGCCGTACCGCATTCTTGGCTTCATCGCGGCGGGCGGCATGGGCGAGGTCTACAGCGCTGAGCGTGTCATGCCCGACGGCAAACGGCTGGGTCCTGTCGCGCTAAAGGTCATCGCTCCCGAATACTTGGGCGACTGGGCCATCACGGAGCGGTTCAAGCGTGAGGCTCAGATCAGCCGCGCCATCCGTTCCCTGCATGTGACCCGCGTCTATGAGTTTGGGGAAACGCCGGACAAACACGCGTTCTTGGCCATGGAAATGCTCCATGGTGAGGAGCTCTTCGACCGCATGTACCGGCGGCGTTTTACCCCGCGCGAGGTCGTCGAGATCATCCTGCAGGTGCTCGCCGGATTGCGCGCCGTGCACGAGAGCGGGTTTATCCATCGAGACATCAAGCCCGAAAACATCTACTTCCACCGCACCGAAGGTGGGGACGAAGTCGTCAAGATCCTGGATTTCGGGATTGCCAAACGGCGCGGGGAGCAGTCGGACCCGTACCTCAGTGTGGTCGGGAAGATCTATGGAACACCCGAATACATCGCGCCTGAACAGGGTCTAAATCCCGATGTGGATGAACGCGCTGACCTCTACTCCGTTGGCGTGATCATGTACGAATTGCTGGCCGGGCGACTGCCGTTCGAGGGTGAGACGGCCTACGCCATCATCCTCGCGCACCAGAACCAGAAGCCACCCGCGTTGCCAGAAGGGATCGACCGGACCTTGATGAGGATCGTTGGCAAGTCCCTCGCAAAACGCAGCGACGACCGCTACCAAAGCGCCGCGGATTTCGCGCAAGACCTGCGGACATGGTTCAATCGGTCGGACGCGCGAGACACGGACGACCTGTTGCAGCGCCAACGGCACGACACGCCCGAACGTGCGCTGTATACCCCCTCACAAGGGCTGCCACGCGCCCAACCCGAGCCGTCGGATGCAGAAAGCGAGTCGGATGCACCTCCCGTGCAAATCTTCTCGAAACGCAAAGTTGTCGAGGAACCCATCCCCGTCGCGCCACCGACGAGCCTGCTTGAGCCGGACCCTGCGCCCGATCCACGCCAAGAGACAGCGCACGGATCGAAATCGGCGGTGCTCTTCACCGCGGCCGTGGTTATCGCTGTGGCAGCGGTGGTGATTTGGGTGCTGATGCGCTAGCTCGCACCGCCGGCAGATGCCACCACGGAGCCCACGGACTCTCGTGATGCTCCAGATGGTAGCCGAAGTGGTAACACGTCAAAAAGCTGATGGCGGGACGGAACGCGTTTGAGCGCGCGTGGTGGACGTTGCCCGGGTCGCCACGATGGGGCAAGTACGTCCCGAAGTAGAACAGTTGTAGGGTCGAAAGCAGCGACGGCACCACCCAGAACACGATGAGATTGGGAAGCGCGATGTTGGCGAGGTGCTCGAGCACATTGAACACCACCGCCATGCCCAGAATCTGCCAAAAACTCACGTAGTGTTTCAAAAAGTGAAGGTACCACGAAACAAACCCTGGGCGCTCGCCGTCGTGGAAATCCGGGTCGTGGCCCGGTTCGCCTGGATGAGCATGGTGAAGCATGTGTTCGCGGGTGAGCTTCTGGAGCGAGAAAAGCGCGTAAAAGAGCACGGAAACCCAACCCACGACACGATTCACCCGCGGGTAACTCGGCGTGACCGTGCCGTGCATCGCGTCGTGCGCAGTGATGAAAAGGCCCGTGTAAAGAAACGTCTGAAGCGGGACCCCGATCGCGACCACAAGCGGGGTGAGCGGGGCATGCAGCAACACCCCCAAAACGGTCGCCCACGATGTGATGACCACGCCGGCGCTCAGCAGCCCTTTTGCGTCCCAATGCGCGATTTTCTTGGCGTTCGACACGATGGTTAGATTCGCACGGCGCGTCGAAAGTGCAATTCGCAACTTTTGGAAGCTGTGACCGATAACCGGTGTGAAAATCGACGCGTGAAAGCTTGTTCAGTATACGAATGTTCAGTATAAACCATCCATCCCTCTTGTGAGAGTGCCATGCTGTCGCATCTGGTTATCCGAAACTTTGCCATCATCTCGCACCTCGAGATTCCGTTTCACCGTGGTTTGACCGTACTTAGCGGCGAGACGGGCGCCGGAAAGTCGATCGTCATCGACGCGTTGAACCTGTTGTTGGCGGGTCGCGCGACGACGGACGTGATTCGAACAGACGAGGATCAAGCCGTCGTCGAAGGTATTTTTGAGCTCGGCCACCAACGCGAGGCGGTCACCGAAACGCTCCATGAGCTGGGGATCGAGACCAACGAAGGGCAATTGCTCATCCGCCGGATCGTGAGTCGAAGCGGGCGGAATAAGGTGTTCATCAATGGATGCCTGACCACGCTGAACACGTTGGCGGAGGTAACGCGCGGCTTGGTGGACATCAGCGGACAGCATGAACACATCAGCTTGATGAATCCCGATCGGCATGTCGCGATGTTGGACGAGTTCGCGGTGCTTGCCGACCTTGGCGCGGTGATGCGGCAACAGTTTGCCGCGGTTCGTCAGCTGCGCGGTGAACTCTCGACGCTGCGAGACAATGTTCGCGAGCGCCTCAATCGCATCGACTTCCTAAAGTACCAATTGCAAGAGATCGATGCTGCAAAGCTCAAACTGGGTGAGGAGGAGGAGCTTGAGCGCGAGCTGCAGGTCCTAAAACATGCCGAGAAGATCGTTGATACGACGCAGCGAGCCGAATCTTTGCTGTACACCGCGGACGGGTCAGCCAACGAACGTGTCGCCGAGGCGATCCACTTGTTGACGCGGGTGACGAGTTACGACACCAACTTAGAGCCCCTGCTCGCTCGCCTCAACGAGGCCATCTATGCCATTGAGGACGTCTCCCGAGAGCTCGCCGGCTACAACGACCAACTTGACGCAGACCCGGCCCGTCTGGACCACATCCAGGGGCGCCTCGAAGCGTTGAAGCACCTCAAGCGCAAACACGGTGTCGATGTCGAGACGATCCTGGTCGAAGCTGCTGGCATGCGCGCAGAACTTCAGAAGCTCGAAAACTCCGAGGAGCGTGTCGCGGAACTTGAAGCCCTGTTAAGCAAGGCCGAGGCAGATGCCTTCAAGACCGCGGTGAAACTCTCCAAAGAACGAAGACAGGCCGCCCTGCTTCTTGCGCGCTCGGTCGAGAAGGAGCTTTTTGACCTGAACATGCCGAACGCGCGTTTCCAAGTTCGATTTGAACCCGAGCAGATCCCAAGCCGGGTCGAAGATGCGCACTTGAGCGAGGGTGGACTCGACACGCTGGAATTCTTGCTGGCCGCAAATGCCGGAGAAGCCCCCAAACCCATCCAGCGTGTGGCTTCGGGCGGTGAGCTATCGCGAATCATGCTTGCCATCAAGGGCGTACTCGCCGAGCGGGACTCGATCGCGACCTACATCTTTGACGAAGTCGACACCGGCATCGGCGGCTCCACCGCCGACATGGTTGGGGCAAAGATCGCGGAGACCGCCTCCGACCATCAAGTCATCTGCATCACGCACCTCGCGCAGATCGCGAGCCGTGGACAGCATCACTACTTGGTGGAAAAAGTGGTCAATGATGCCAAGACCGAGACCATCATCCGCCCACTGACCGCGGAGGAACGCATCGAGGAAATCGCGCGCATGCTCGGTGGGGCGAGGGTCACCTCAAAGACACGCGAAGCGGCTGAGGAGCTGCTGCAGAACTGACCCTACTCACCAGGGGTCCACGTCAGCGAAGCGAGCACCGCGCGGCCATCAAACTCCTTCCACATGCGCTCAAGCGTTCCGGGCGCGAGCTCACGAACATGGATGATCTGCTCGCGACCGTTGTCGTATGAACCATAAAGAAACCGCCCTTTGGAAAAGACACGCACATCCTTGGGGCCTTCTTTGTGGTCGAAACGCTTGAGCGAGACGAAAAGCTCAAATGGGTTGTTCTTCATGCTACCTCCAATCCTGTTATCGACACGGAGTGCCCATCGGATTAGGTCAAATAGAAGAGCAACGGGCGTGCCAGTGTCCCACAACGCACGACATCCGCTTACCTAGCGGGTGAGCGGATGTTCATGTCTGAGCAGTATCAGAATTCTGAGATGTTTCGCCTGTGGCGACCTCGGGAATCCTAGTCCTTCTTTTTGGTCGCCACGATCTCGCCGAAGCGCTCCGCGTTCGCTAGCCAAGCCGCAGCGTTCTTGACGTAACGTCCGGTTCCAGCGGTGTCCCATTTGTTGTAGAGCCGTGTGAACCCACCGTCGAAGATCGCGCGTTTGCCGCCGTGGTCGTAGAAGGCTGTCACGAGATTGCCCGCCGAACCGTAGATGAGGGGCTGAAGGGCATCGTTGGGCTGAATCGTGGCAATGGTGATGCCTTCGTAGATTTGCTCGATCCCAGTCGACAACAACAAGTTGGGAACGATGCCGGCCTTGTCGGAGGTTTTCTCCTTCATCCCCACCACGGTGTCACCCATTGTGTCGCCAAGCATCGACGCGTCCAACAGCGCGATGCCAATCCGGTTGGCATCCGCGTAGTACGGCTGGTTATCTCCCCAAATGTAGACGCCGTGGCCTTCGTCAAAGAAGCCTTTGATCACCTTAATGTGTTCGTCAGTCAGGTGTTGGTTCATGTCCGAAATCACCCACAGTTGACACGATTTCTTCAGCGCCTTTTTCAGCTCATCAACCGAAGGCGCGCCGTTAAAACGATACACACCAAATCCCTTCTGCTTTAGGGCGGCACGAGCGTCTTCGAAGGGGAACTGATACAGCTGGATGACGGTGACCGTCTGGCCTTCAAACGCGCCGTCTACGGCGAGGTCAAACTGTGTGCCGTTCGCGTTTCCATATTGGTCGCGTTGAGGCTCACGCTCGACTACTCGCTCGCGTCGAACCCCGTCGTCGTCTAGATAAGTCTCTGAGACTTGTGCACGAGGTGCGCTCTGACCGGCCACCCGGTTGTATTGGGCGAAGGCGTGCGTGGAGATAAGCAGTGTCAAAAGTGCGAGAAGAAGAGGCAGGCGTTTCATGGTTGAGCTCCAACAGTTCGTGTGATGTTGGATTCAACGGCCCCCTACCCAAAAGGATCTGAAAAACAAAAAACGGACGTGGTGACGTCCGTTTTTTGGAGGAAGCGCTCTGCATCGGTGGGGGAACCTTCGGGCTTCCACCTCACAGGGTTAGCAGGCTCCGTGCCAAGCAAAGATCAATCACATAAGCCTTTGTAATTTCACGCCTTTAATCGCCCCGTTGATTTCGGAGGCAGATCAGGAGGCAGGCGTTCGGACATCTTTGTCGTGCATGAAGGGCTAAGGCTTCAGAACTTTGGGACCTTCGGCCCCGGCCGTTCGTTCGTACACGCCTTCGTCGGACTTCTCGTACACCGTAAACCCATGTTTCTGCAGCGTTTTTGCGTCGGAAGGGTTTGTTTCGGCGGCGAGCACGTTGGCAGCCGACAACATCTTGCGGACCGGTGCGTGGCACTTCGGACAACGTTCTAGCACCACGTCGACGGAGCGTGACATGAACTCGAAACCGTTCGCGCAGAATTCACATCCGTTTTCTGGAGGTACGACCTCATACTCATAAATCGGCATCACTCGCCTCGCTTGCGCTCCCATACCTCGGGCTTAAAGTAGGGGCGCGCCATGGCCACCGCGAGGTCAGCGTCGATGGGGATCCCGCCGTGGGTGTGTTTAACAAGCGCCAAGATTAAATACGTCCCGTAGTACAACCAAGAAGCGGTCTGTGTGTGCACGGGACCTTCGACAAATCCCTTCTGCTCCCAGTACTCGAGTGTTTGCGCAATCGCCTTTAACGCCCGCTGCTGGTGGGGCAGATACGCGGCGCGCACGTCTTCTTGGTCAAGCTCCGAGAGCACCAAGAATATCATTTTCGCCAAGTCTTGGTGCTTTTCGAGATAGTACGCATAGAAGCGAAAACACTCTCCGAGCGCCTCAAACGGGTCGTCTCGATGGCGGTTGAGGGTGTCTTCAAGGCCTTTGACCAAACGACCGGAAGTCATCGAAATGGCCTCCGTGAACAGCGCACGTTTGCTTCCGAAATAGCGATAAATGAGCGCTTCGGTGATGCCTGCCTCTTCAGAAATCCGTTTGGTTGTCGCGCCATGGTAGGTAGCGTCGGCAAACACATGGATCGCGCTTCTCAGAATTTGTTTGCGACGTTCGTCCGCAGACAGGCGCTTTGTGGACACGGCAAGACCCAACGAAAGAGAAAGTAAGCGGTTACTAACTTTGATGGGACGTTGTCAAGCAGGCTTAAGCCTCGCCGGCTCTTCCCATCATTGTGAACACCATCTCACTGACCCCCAACCGCTCCAGCGCCGTCGCCCAAACCGTTTCGAAATCGTGGGTGAAGACCAGGTCACCGTCGAACTCAAGCAACAGCCAAGAGCCCTCGGCGATCTCGCCCTCTAGCTGCCCAGGCCCCCAGCCCGTGTAGCCCATGTAGGGTTTCAGTGTCCCGCGGGCCGCATCAAACGCGAGGTCCTTGATGGTGTCTGCAGAAGTCGCGACTTTCCAGCCCGGCAAGAAATCGATGTCTTCTTCCGCGGTCGCGCGTGTGGTGTCGCTGTGCTCCATCACCCACAACTGTTCAACGCGGACAGGACCTCCGAAGAAGACCGTCTCGTCGTAACACGCCTGCGAGATTCGGTCGGCGTCAACATCGACCATTTCGAGCAATGTACCAAGGTCCACATCGATCGGTTTGTTGACGATGAAACCCATGGCGCCTTCCGCATCGTGATGCACCATAACGATGACCGACCTTTCGAACACACTGCCGTCCAGGCGCGGCGACGCGATGAGAAACCCGGGCGAAAGTGTGTCGGTTGCAATCATGGTGTTTTCGATTTGGGTTACCCCGAGTGTACCGAACTTGGCGCGGCAACAAAATCGAAGAGCGCAACGCGCCGCGAAATAGTGCAAACACGACACAAATGTCACAATAGATGACTGCTGGTTCGTGCATCCGCGAGGACTACCGGTTTCGCGAGGACTACCGGTTCCGCGAGGACTACCGGTTTCGCGAGGACTACCGGTTCCACGAGGACTACCGGTTCCACGAGGACCGCCGGCTTCGCCGAATCCGGCAATGGGACATTGCCGGCCCAAAAAAAAGCCAACACGTCTCAGAACATGTTTCAAGTGTTCGGTTCGTGCTGCAGCGTAGGACTGCCGGTTCTTGCTGCAGCTTGAAGACGGATAGAGGATTGCGTGGGCGAAATGATGCCGATACGTTGCGCCATCTCTACGGAAGCGTGCCAATGAAGACGATTTTTCTACTCATAGTCGCAGCCACAGTCACCGGTTGTGTGACAGCACCGCCTCGTTACGAATCGACCGCGGCGTGGATCGACCCGCAGAACGGATTCGTGTTGGTCGAAGTCGCTCGACCGGATTCGTTTGTGGGATGCGACACATCCAACGGAGATCGAGACTGCCGCGAACGACGTGGTTATGCGGACTACCGGACGGTGGTCGTCGACATCGAGGAAGGGCGAATCTCTGGTGAAGCCCGTAGCACGCTGCCCACTGCGCCCGTGCTTTTGGGTTATCCCGACCTCGCCCCGCGAGAGTTTGCGGCGCGGGTCAGCGTTTTGGAGGTTATCGGGGATGCGACTGTTGCCTACCAACCTTACATGCCAATACCGGGTGCGTGGCTGTACTGGGAACCCGGCCGAAAACGCATCGGTGTGGTCTCGAAGACCCAAAGTTTCGCGGCGACCGACGTCGACGAGCTGGTCGCGCTCGGTGCAGACGTTGAGTCGGTCCGGGTCATCGACCGCAAAGACGGAAGATTACGTTTCGCCAAACAACCTCGTTCAATGCCGGGGCCGTTCTTGATGGCACCCATTGAGCCCGCGCTGCCTAAAGACATCGAGGCAATAACGGTTTCACCATCTGGGCAGCATCTCGCGTTCGCGGCGAACGCTGACATCAACGTGCTCGACTTGGACACAAACAACCGGCAGACGATTCCGCTCGTGTTTCCGGCAGACGTGGCGTTTATCGATGACGAGACGATGTTGGTGGTCGAACGGAATTCGGACGAACCCCAAACGTTGATGGTTATGCTTGATGGAACGCAGGTGCCGCTCGCATCGATGCAGGTCAATCTGACGCAACGCGTGCTCCTTCCAAACACCACCACAGTGGGTTTTTCGCAGCCCGACGGCATCGTTTTTGTGTCCGAGGATGGAGGACTTGCGGAATTTCCACCGCCCGTTGGGCCAGTGAGTGTCGACGACCAGATGGTCTTTTTGATGTACGATGACCGGGAGTCCGGTGACCGTGTGTTGATCGGCTTTGATATGGAATCCGGCGAGGAAGCCGAGCTTGGGCGATTTGACGGATATTCGACGTTGCTCGGCTCGGTCGATGGCACGCTGGTCGTCTACTCTCCCAACCCGCTGCTGCCTGGCACGGTTCTGTATCTGGTGGCAGAGGAGATCATCGAAATGCACATTTCGACGCGGCTCGATGGGATGCCAACGACGGTGTTTGGTCCCATCGTCTCCAAGAGGGAAGAATGAAGCTTTGTCTCCTCTGTTTGCTCCTCGCCTCGGCAGCATGTTCAAGTGTGAGTGACTATCGTGTGGACGATGAACACCTCGTTGCACAGTCGGACTTGGTCTACCTCACGGTGACCAAAGCTGGCACGGACCCGCGACTGGTCGCCCTGAGTCCATCGTCGAACTCGCAGCAGGATGTGGCAACGCTGTTTTCGGTCTCAACCTACGAGGTGATGAGCGGCAACGGCCTGCGCAAAAACCTGTTGCCGATGTCGTCTCCACCGGCAGATAAACGTGCCGCGCCTTCGATGACGATCACGGGGCCCGGCAACGAGGTTGCCTACGTTTGGAAGGCAACGAACACGCAAGAACCGGCAGTCGTTGTGTGGCGGGCCGGCCGTCCAACGCCAGTGGATGTCGACGTGACCGACCAACCGCTTGAGGTCGGCGTCACGGCACTTGGCGTAACCTTGTTTCGACCGGGAGACCTTTCGTTCGCGCATTTTCGCTGGGAGGGACCGGTCTCAACAACTTTCGCGCCAGTACCCATTTCGGGCCAAGATGGGGAGGTCCTCGAGTTTCAGAGCCTGTCCCCGGACGGCAGTCATGCCCTCTTCCGCACATCCCCGGAGCGCTATGTCGTGTTCGACGTTCCGTCCGGAAGTCGTGTGGGCGCGGTCGATTTCGGTGTCACGCCCGACGAAGTCATATGGCTTAACAGCAGGAAATTGCTCGTTAATTTGAGAAAAGAGGGCAAGGCGATCACCCATGTTCGTGACGTCGGCGAGGCCCCGCCCATCGACCTTGGTGTGCTACTAAATCTCGAAGGCGCGAAACGTTTCGCAATGTCTGACGTCGTGCTCTTCAACGACACCGTGCTCACGCCGGAGGGCATCCTCACCAAGGTTGACCCCTCCCGGGGACTCGTGATCGAAGGACGCAGAGGCTGGGGCCTGAATGCCGCCGGCGAGATTACTCGGTATGACTTCGACCGGCAGTCCTCGAGGTCTCTCGGGAGGTTGCGCGGAAATGTTGCGCTCGTGGGCAAGAACGAAGCAGGCGTCATCGTGTTGGAGCGTGAAAACCCCGCGCGTGTCTGGATTGTAGACCCCGAGCTTGGCACTCGCCGGGATGTCGTGATCACGACCACAACGGCGGACGGCGTCGTCGAGGTTGGGGGGCGTGACTAGAGCTTGATGCAGATATTCTTAATTTCACTGTAGAAATTGAGCGACCACATTCCGCCTTCTCGCCCGAGCCCACTCATCTTTACCCCGCCGAACGGCGTTCTCAAATCACGCAAGAACCACGCGTTTACCCAAACAATGCCAGCATCAATCTGTTGTGCGACACGGTGGGCCCGCGAGACATTGGTCGTCCAGACGGCGGCCGCCAAGCCGTAGTCCGAGTCATTTGCCATCGCGATTGCTTCTTCTTCGGTGTCGAAAGGGGTGATGTGGCAGACAGGGCCAAAGACTTCTTCACGGATGCACCGCGCGGACTCCGGCAGCCCCGTCCAGATCGTGGGTTGAATCCAGAATCCGTCCTCGTACCCAGGCACGACCGGAAGACCTCCACCGGTCACGACCTCTGCGCCTTCCGATTTCGCAAGCTCATAGTAGCTGAGCACTTTTTCGCGATGTTGGGCCGAGATCAGCGGACCAATCGTTGTCGTTTTTGAGAACGGATCCCCGTGGGCGAGCTTCTTTGCTTCGCGGGCGAGGGCCTCAACGAACCGATCAAAGATGCCACGCTGCACATAGACGCGTTCCGAACACAGGCACACTTGGCCGCAATTTGCGAACACCGAACGGGTTGTCCCGGCCACAGCTTGGTCGAAGTCGGCATCCTCAAAAATGATCGCTGGGTTCTTTCCACCAAGTTCAAACGAAAGCTTCTTGAGGTGGGACGCGCAGGTCCTTTGAATCGCTTGGCCTGTCGCGCTCTCGCCGGTGAACGTGATGGCGCTCACGTCAGGATGTTGGGTGATGGCCTCTCCCGCGGAACCCGGTCCAAAGCCGTGGACAAGGTTGTAGACGCCCCTGGGGACGCCCACCTCGGCCATGACTTCCGCGAGCAATGTTGCGGTGCCGGGGGTCTCCTCGGAGGGTTTGACGACAACGGTGTTGCCGGCGGCCAATGCCGGCGCGACTTTCCACGTCAGCAGCAACAACGGCAGGTTCCAGGGGCAGATCACGCCAACGACCCCAAGTGGTCGACGCTGCACGTAGTTGACCGCCCCAAGCCCGTCGGCGGTGTCTTGCATGAACGATTCCCCCCCGAAACTGCGCGCTTGATTGGCGAAGATTCGGAAATTCGCGGCGCCACGGGGGATGTCTACTGCACTCGCCCAGCCAATCGGTTTGCCGGTGTCTTCGATCTCGGCCGCGAGGAACTCATCAAAGCGTTCCATGATGCGATCGGCGACTTTCGAGAGCAACGCTCCCCTCTCGTCAATCGACATCTTCCCCCAAGGACCTTTCAACGCGCGTTTCGCGGCGCTGACCGCTTGGTCGACTTCGTCGAGTGTCGCTTCGGCGACTTGGGCAACCACATGTCCGGTCGCTGGATTGACGTCGTCAAAATGCAGCGTTCCGTCGCGAAACTCACCATCGATGAAAAGCTTGTAGGTCTTCATGGTCAGTCCAAGAGGCTCATCTGTCCGGAGTTATCGGGCGGCTCGTCGCCGCGCGGGGGCTTGCGCGATTTCTTGACCTTGTTCCAGCCCCCCACTGGTTTGAGCTCGGCGATTCGGCTCACCCGAAAGATCCGTTCGTCACGTCTTAGGTGACAGTAGGCGTGAAGGTAGGTCTCGGCCTCGAGGCTGATGGGCGTGATGCGACGATGGGTCAGCTCACCCCGGTTTCGGCTGTAATAGTCGAGTTCAAGATCTTGGCTGGTGGCGATCGAGAAGCGGATCAAGTCGGTCGGACTTGACTGGGGATCAAGGTGCTCGATGTCGATCACCTCCTCGGTCTTCCACTCTGGATCGATGGCGGAGCCGATCCACAGAAGAATCTCGTAAGCCTCGATCTCGATGTCCATGATTTCTTTGGGACCTAGGGTCGCGAGCGCCCGTTTCAAAACTGCTTCGAGTGGGCGTTCCGGAGCCACGGTTCCACCCGACTCTCGCAGATTCTCGAGGATCAGGCACGCGAGCGCGACGACGCCCCGCTCGGAGGGCGTGCGTAACACGACTTCCCCAACGGACTCACCGAATTCAAGGTCCTCACGTTCGCGGGGTGCCGCGCGTTGGAGTCGCTCGGCAATGCGACCGCGAATCGTGGGGATATTGATGGGTTCGTTCCTAGCCACAGCGTCGCCTTTAGAGCCCTTTGGCTCCGTCTAAACTTTCGGGATCAACATCTTTCATCTCGGCGTCTTTGAAGGAAGCGCCGGTCGCCGATACCCCCGAAAAATCAGAGCCGGAGAGGTCGGCTTTGTCGAATTTGGCGCGATCGAGGGCGGCACCGCTGAAGTCTGCTTCGGACGCGGTGGTCTTTGAGAAGTTCGCCTTTTCTGCGCCAACTCCCGAGAAATCAGCGCCCATCATAAGGCTTCCGTCGAGCCGCGCGGCCGAGAGATCGGCTCCCGAGAGGTCGGCGTCTTCGAGCTGAACCTTTTTCAGGCTCGCTTTGTATAGCGCGGCGCCTGACAGATCGGATTGAACGAGCACGGCTCCATCGAGATTGGCCTCCGACAAGTCGGCGCCAGCGAGTGACGCTTCGTAGAAATTCGCCCGCTGGAAGTCAGCCTCAGCAGCGTCCACGCCCGCCAACTGCGCGCCCATAAAATCGGCCTCAATCGCCGATGCGCCCGCCAACGTGGCGCCCGCGAGGTCTGCGCCAACGAGCAGTGCCCCGTTCAACTTGGCGCCTGCGAGCATGGCACCCGCGAGGACCGCGCCGCTCAGATCGGCACCGGTCAAGTCGGCACCGCTGAGGTCAACGCCGGCGAGGTTGGAGTCGCGCAAAACGATGCCCGCCAAACGTGCATCGGCGAGGTCGGACCCGGAGAAGTCGGTCTCCTCGAACGTCACACCACGTGTGACGGCCGCCTCGAGATCGTCGACGGTTTCGATCTCTTCGAACACAACCTCTTCGCTCTTTTTGGCCTTCTTCTCCTTGGTCTTCTCGGCCTTGGGCTTTTCAGACTTTGCTTTCCCCTTATCGGCTTTGGGCTTGTCAGACTTGGACTTGCTGTCCTTGGCGGCGTCCGTCAGCTTCTCTTGTTTCTTCGCCTTGGAGTCGGTCTTTTTCTTCGTCATGGCGTTAGTCCTCGTCTTTGAAATCGAAAGTGACATCGTCACCGGGAGTTTGTTCGTTGCGGTCAGGATCGACGAGCCCGCCGAGGCGAATTTGGTCAAGCAGCGCTTCGGCCCGTTGAAGCTCGACGCCCGATGGGCGTTTGGCCTGGTAGCGGAGCATATCTTTGTCCATTTGGATCACTTCGAGCTCGTGCTCGATGGCGACCACACGGGCACGGAGTTCATCCGCGCGGGCGCGGGCCTGTTTGGCGAGGTCGATCATGCCCTTTTGTCGCGCGAGATCGACCCGTTTCTCCCAGGTTGGGATCTCAGTATCGAGCGTCTCCATTTCGGCTTTCAGCTTCTTCTCTTGCTGAATCAGCATCGTCATCTTTGCATGAACGACGGGATCAACCATGCCAAACCTCGGTGTTTGCCGTGAACGCCCGACACCATATCTGGTGCAACCGTGGATGTCACCGAGGTCGTGATCATGGTTTTTCGCGCGGACGGATTTCAGTCGTGTTACACTCGTCGACCGACCTAACGAGGAGGTGGCATGAAGACCATCAAACCGGCTGAGTTGTCGTCCCCTGAGACCATGCGAACGCTTGCGCATTGCCTCAAAAACGGTGGACTGATTTGTGTTCCTTGCCGTGGAACGTACCGAATCCTCGCCGATCTTCTGAACGAAGACGCTGTCATTAACTTGATGCAGTCCAAGCGCAAAACATCGAAGTCGCCGTCGTTGGTGTTTGTCAAAGACGTGGCGATGCTCAAGACAATCGTGGACAATATTGATCCGCTCGCAGACAAGATTGCGTCGGCACTTTGGCCGGGGCCGCTGACCATCTTGTTCGAACCCGGAGACGCCATCCCCAACAAGGTCTCCAAGCAGCTGACCAAAGCCAACGGCCATATCGGTGTGCGTTTGCCTGAGGACGAGTCGGTGCAGCAATTGCTGGAGGCGTTTGGCGGAGCCGTGCTCGTGTCGAGCGCGAACAAGGAGAAAAAGCACGGTGAATCATCCCCTGCACAAGTCCGGAAGAACTTTGTGGGGCGAGTGGATTTTTTCATCGACGCTGGCGACCTTCCGAGTCATCCGGCCTCGACCATCTTTGACGTCCAAGGGGGTCAGGTAGAGATCAAACGTGAAGGTGCCGTGTCCGCAGACATGCTTAGCCGGTTCACATGAGCGAATTTTCAGACGAGATCGCACAAAACGCGCAACGGCTGTTCAACGAGGTTGTGGTGTCTCGGGCCGTCGCATCCCTTTCAAGCGAGGAGCGTGAGCGACTGGTGGACGACCTCGACTTGATCCGCCGCAGCGTGACCTCCTCGCACATCCCTCGAATCGTGTTGCTCGGTGATCCACAGATCCCAACGGCATCGATTTGGGATCAGATTGGTGGTGAGACAGGACTCCCGGTCGAGATTCATGAACAGATTGGTCGTGGACGCTGGCAGAACTGGGAATTTGACGGCGGGAAGCTTGATGTCGCCGATCTTCGCGGCGGAAGTCTCAAAGCTATTCAATACGAGCAGCCCGACGTCACGCTCGCGATTTTGCCGTCCAATCGTGCCGACGTCGGTGTGTGGATCGAGGGGGTCATGGCCGCCCAGGATGCCATTGAGGCGCGGTGGGACTTTACGCCCCCCGTGGTTTTCGCCATTTATCGGCGAGAGGACCAGCGAGAGGTGGGTGACTTCGTGACGATGCAGGCGGTGAAATCTGCGCTCGTGGCGTCGGGCTTGCCGCGTGATTTTGCGCAGGTGGTTCAGCTTTCACGTCACGGAAAGCTTGTTCGGGCGCTGTTGGACGACCTTCCCACCGAGCTGCAGTTTGCGTTGGCGCGAATGGCGCCTGAGAGCGGCGCCAAGCATGAGATGGCGGACTCGATGATCCGTGTTGCAGCGTCGGTCAACGCGACCATCGCGACGATTCCATTGCCATTCGCCTCAAGCCTGCCCATCACGAGTGTTCAAGCGATGATGATTGGGGGCATTGCGTGGGTGAGCGGGCGCGAACTTACTCCAAAGTTGGCAGCGGAGTTTGCGGGTGCGATCGGGTTGAATGTGGGTGCGAGCTTTGCGTTCCGGGAGCTTGCGCGCGCGCTGATCAACTTTGTGCCAGTCGCTGGGTCGTTGATCTCTTCGTCGATCGCTGCCGGCGCCACGAAGTCCTTAGGCGTCGCTGCACGTCGCTACTTCATTGACCAACAGTCGTCTTCCCTGATGGATTAGTTGTGTGTGGTCACTCGCCCGCACGTGTGAGCCTTCTCGTCCACCCAAGTCAGCGCCAGACCGCCTTCGGTGGCCTTTGAGTACAGCATGGCCTGACTCGGTCGACGCGCGTCCCACTCGATGGTGATCGCCCGCGCGAGTTTGAGCTGCGCGAGCACATCGACCGGAAGTCCTTCAAAATCGGCTCGCACAACCCCTACAGGTGTTCCGAGGTCTTCCGGTCGAACGTCGACGACCACGGATTCGGCGACGGCACTTGCAACCCAGCGATCTCCGTCCATGACCTGCACCACGACGGCATCGCCGAACCGGTAGACCTCTGCGCGACACGTGCCGACGACATCTGCGCGTGCAAAAATCACGTGCGTGCGGTTGGTCGCCTGCATGCCAACACGTGCCAACAATTCGTCCGGGAGTCCTCGTTGCAGCGATGAGATGTCGACTGAACCCACCTCGACGCGGTCGGGTTGGCTGGGAATCATCGCAGCCAAGAGGTCCTCAAATCGCGGGGGAAAGAGGTCTTTGAGCAGGGTCGCGGTTTCTGCCAGCGTCGACGGCATCTGTGCTGCCGCCGCGAGTCGACGCGTGCCCTCGGCCACCGCTGCATTGATCGTATCAAGGTGGAGGCATTCAGCGTGATCGAGCTCAATCTGCGAGATCGGGTTCTCGCTGAGCCACTCTGTCCCGAAGAACTCCCGGACCATTCGGCCGGCGAGCTCGGGCATGCCTTCAAAACAACCGTTTGATTCCAAGATTCGCCGTGAAATCATGCCAAAAAAACCGCCGCCCGGGATTCCCATCAGGGCCGCCGACAGGAACGCCGGAAGACGTACGATGGCATGCCGGCCAAAGGCCCCGTCTTCGTCGAGGCGACGGCGTGCAATGTCGGCCTCGGCCAAAAGTTTGGCGTCTCCCAACGCGCCCTTGCCGTAGATTCCCTCAAGTGACGAAACCCGCTGAGAACCGCCCGCCCACGTAAAGAACGCGGACAACGACCTTGGTCCCAGATGACCGAGCGACTTCAGCGCATCGAGCATCCAACCGTGGTTTCGTCCCATGGTGTCGAGGGTTTCTTGGTATCCGCGAACGTGGAACGGCTTGGTGTGACCCCACGTGATGGAGCCATCAAAGCCCAGCATCGGCGCGCGCTTTGCCTCGGCCCCTTCCCGGGGGCACATCCATTTGCCAAACGCCACGGAGTTGATGAAGACCAGATCTCCGGTTGGCCGACCAAGCGCGTCCGTAATTTCTTGCGGCAGAGGCGTAGGATTGCCCTTCGGATTTCCTTTGAGGTCACGCTCTGGCGCCAAGACACAGTTTGCGAACACGACCTTAAAGTCGACACCACGCCGAGCGGCAAACTCCGAGAGCGCGTTGGCGTGTTCGACGCGTGCGGCGTGAATGGGCGAGACCGGGAGTCCATCGGCGCCTGTCTCGAGCAGGTGGGGTGGCTCCCAATAGACACCAACGCCACGCTTCATGGCGCCGGCCTCGATCGCGGCGATCGCGGTGTGTAGGCCCATGCCATCACTGACGCCGGCGATAAACCAGGGTTGTTCGGACACCATTTGGGTGCCTTGAAGCATCTTGGTCTCAGCGATGATCGATGGATCCAAGGTGGTCGCGATGCGTTCCAGACGAGCAAGTGCAGCGTTCATAGGTCCTCCATTGCACGCGATTTACCGAATCCAAGTGGTGAATTCAACACATAAAGTTGGCTGTCCAACCAATTAAAAAATCCAACCGGTCGGTTTTCTTTCCACGAGGGATGTGGTTAAAGTGATGGCGAGAGGAAGATCGTGCAGAGACGAACGTTTTTAAAGGGACTTGGGGGTGCAGGCGGCCTGCTGTTGGGTGGCGTCATCTGGCGTGTGGGTGGCTTTTGGTGGGACCAGAGCGCGACCGCCGGCATGCAGGTGCTTAGCCAACACGAAGTCGTGATTGTGCAGACCATCGCGGAGGCGATGTTCCCGGGAGACCTCGGGATGCCTGCTGGAAACCGTGTTGGGATGCCGGAGTTTGTTGACACCTATCTGGCGGGGATCGCGCCGGGAACGGCGAATCTGTTGCGTTTGCTGCTTCATTCGATCGACGACATGGCACTGTTCGCCGACTTCGGGACCACGCGGTTTCACCTTCGGCCGCTCGAAGAACGCATCACCATTCTGCAGGCTTGGAACGATTCGTGGTTAACCCCTCGCCGGGGCGCGTTTGCGTCGATCAAGATGATCATGGGCATGGGTTATTGCGAGAGCGCGTTGGTCATTCAGACGGCCGGCATCGACTACAGCTGCGGAGAAACGGCATGATTCAAGACTTTAGCGCTGCGGATCACGTCGGAGGATTGATTCAGACGCATGCGACCTGGGGCACAAAACCCATCGAGCTAAAATGCGATGTCGTGATTGTGGGGTGTGGCCCCGGAGGTTTGACCACCGCGGCGAAGTTGTCGGAGGCGGGGCTGAGTGTGGTGATGCTGGAAGGGGGCGACTTTTGGAAGAAAGGCTCCTTTAACCGCAAGCAGTCATGGGCGCTCAAGAATCTCTACCAAGATGCAGGCTCACGCATCATGCAGGGCAACGTCTTCATCCCCGTTGCGAGCGGACGCGGTGTAGGTGGGGGAACCTTGGTCAACTCGGGCATCTCGTTTCGCACGCCAGATTACGTGTTGGACGAGTGGACATCACGGTGGGGACTCGATCATTGGAAGGACCGGGAGACCTTGTTTCGGGAAGTTGAGGAGGTCATCGGTCCAGCGCCCACACGTGCCGACATTGCGGGCGAGAACAGCAATGTTGCCATGCGAGGATTTGCCAAGATGGATGGGGTCAAGCACGCTTACATGCCCAGAAACACGCCTGGATGCGTGGGCTGTGGCACCTGCCAAACCGGCTGCCCCAGCTCGGGCAAAGCATCGGCAGACGTGACGTGGCTTCCACGTGCGTTGCGGCGCGGGACGCGTGTGTTCACGAACACGTTGGTCGACAAGATCCTCGTGAGCAACGGCCGCGCGACGGGCGTGAGCGGTCGGATGGTGGACCCCGAGACCCAGAAGACGTTGGCTCCGATGACCATCACCGCCGAGCGTGTGGTGTTGTCCGCAGGTGCCATCAACACACCGATGTTGTTGCAACGAAACGGGCTCGCGAACTCCAGCGGTCAGGTGGGGAAGAACCTTCATGTGCATCCCGGGTGCGGGGCCACGGCGGCCATGGAAACCGAGGTGCGTATCTGGTCGGGTGCGAGCCAGGGTTACTACGCACATCATCCGGAAGACCGGGAGATTTTGGCCGAGACGTTTACGGCTCCGCCCGAGGCGTTTTTTGCCCAGATTGGGACTCCCGGTCACGACGCAGCCGCGTTTTTCCAGAACCTAAAGTACCTTGCGGCGTGTGGATTTTTGATCCGCGACCACTCGTCTGGAACCGTCACGGCTGGCGAATCGGGTCCTCCGACGATCCACTACTCGATCTCCGCGGAAGACCAGAAGAAGTTCATGCGCGGGATCGAGTTCGTCACCGAGATGTTCTTCGCAGCGGGTTCTCGGCGGGTTCGCCCGTTGGTCTCGAACGCCAAGTTTTTCACGAGCTGGAACGAGGCGAAGCAGTTCATTCGCGGCACGAGTGATGTCGCCAATCTGCTGGTCTACGCGAGCCACCCCATGAGCACATGCCGCATGGGGGATGACCCGACACAATGTGTCGTCAGGCCCGATGGGCGAACCTACGATGTGGAGAACCTGTACATCGCGGATTCAAGCACGCATCCGACCGCTTTGGGGGTCAACCCGCAGATGACGATCATGGCCAACTGCATCGCCATCTCATCGCACATCGCACGTTAACGTAATTGGCGTTTCTGGGGTTTTTGACTACACTCGGACTCGTCATTGAAAGTCGATAGCGCGATTCGTCCCCTCACGCCCCTCGGACACATGCACACGATTCGACGTACTCTACTGTTTTTCGCCATCCAGCTTATGGTTGTGCTGATTGCGCTTCCCTCGTTCGCGAGTGAAGACCCGCTGCGTCTGGCCTTCATCAACGCGTCACAAAAGGGCGGCGATGACGCCTACGAAACGTTGCTGAAGTTCTTGGACGCGAGCGATGACATCAAAGTTCGCGACTCCGAGAAGATTTGGGACGCGGCCGAGAAAGAAGGCGTCTCGCGAAAGGACTTCCGGAACAGCAAGCGTCGCGGGAGCTCAGCGCGTGAGTTTCGCCGGGTGATGAAGTCGCTCAATCTCGAAGCCATCATGATCCTCGATGTCTTCTCGAAGGGGAAAAAGCTTCAGTTGGTCGTCATTGGTCCCGATGGAAAAGAGGTGGCAGACGTCCGGGAGAACATCAAACGGGGCAAGGTCAGCAACGCAGAGGCGAAAAAGATCTTGAAAGAGGCGTTTGGCGAGCTCGTTCCGCAGGTCCGTGATTTTCGTGAAGCTGGCGGATGGGACGCTGTTGACGACGAGCCCAAAGAGGAAGTCGCAGCCGCAGACGAGGACGAGGAAGACACCGAAGAAGAGGATGCCGACAGTGATGAAGACGCCGGTTCGCTTAAGGCGAGCGCTGTCGCGAACCAGTCCAGCGAATACGGCCTTGAGCCGGGGTTTGGTCTGCGATTTGGGGCGTTGGTGGGCTCTCGGTCCTTCACGATGGAGTCCGAACAGGGCTTCAAACTCGATCACAAAAGCCCGTTTGTCGGCGTCACCCTTCGGATTGACGGCACGTTCGCTGTGTTCTCCGCGGGTTCGGCGGCGATTGGTGCTTCCGTGTTCGCGGGTTACGCGCCATTCACGACGTTGTTTGACGGCACACAGGAATACGCCAGCGACTACGGTCGCTTGGGTGGCGAGCTCGTCTTCACGAAGGCGTTCTCCCCCGAAGTCGCGTTGGACATCTACGGCGGTGCGGAGGTGTGGAGCATCACCATCGACAAGAACCCCTTCTACACCGGCAACAAGTACCTGTCGGGCCGAGTGGGTGGCTTCATCAGCTACTCGGCAGGCCCGTTGGTGATTGGTGCAGGTGCAGGTGTGCTTCCCGCGTTTGATATCAACAACTCCGACGGTGCGTTTGGCACCTCCGATCTGACCATCGGTTTGGAGGGCAACGCTGCGCTCTCGTTCCAAGTCACGGACGCGATCGACGCGCGCATCGGATACACCTTCACGTCCATCTCGCCCGAATACCCCGAACCGCTGGTGATTGGGTCACCTGACGCTCCAGACCCCATCTCGTCGAGCGACACGATTCACACCGGCACGGTAACGATCGGCTACCGCCTCTGAATCTTCTTCGGGTCGACACCATCCCACTACCGGAGGTGCTGACGTGACTCGAACACTCACCATCAAGGTCCTATCGGGGGTCAGCGAAGTTGCTCAGGCAAGCTGGGACGCGCTTGTTGCGCGCGAGAGCCCATTCTTGGAATGGAAGTTCCTGACGACCCTTGAGGCCACCGGATGTTTGGGCGAGTCGACCGGATGGATTCCGCAGATCATCACGGTTTGGGATGGTCAGGAGCTCGTCGGTGCCGTGCCGTTTTATGTGAAGTTCCACTCGCAGGGTGAGTTCATCTTCGATTGGGCGTGGGCCGACGCAGCTGCGCGGTCAGGGATCGAGTACTATCCCAAAGGCCTTGTCGCGGTGCCCTTTACGCCTGTGACGGGTGCACGAATCTTGGTTCGTCCGGAAGAACCCGAGCCTCAGGCGCTGCGTAAGGCGCTCGTAGATGCCACGATCGAGGTCGCCTCCGAGATGGGCTTGTCGTCGGTCCACTTCAACTTCATCCAAGAGCCCGATATCAGTGCGTTGGAAGGTCTCCCGGTCCGAAAGAGCGTGCAATACCATTGGTTCAATGAGGGCTATTCGTCGTTTGACGACTTCCTCGCGGTCTTCCGGTCAAAGCGACGTGCGAACATTCGACGCGAGCGGCGGTTGTTGGCCGAGGCTGGAGTGACCACGCGGGTCATCACGGGGTCCGCGATCACGCATGCAGACATGAAGCGTGCGTTTGGGTACTACGCGAAGACCGTGGACAAGTTCTATTGGGGCCGTCGCTACCTCACCGACGCGTTTTTTGAGGAGCTTCGCGGCGAGTTTTCGAGTCGCATCCATCTGTTGGTCGCGGAGCAGGACGGCGAACCATTTGCGGGCGCGTTCAATCTGATCAAGGACCAGCACCTGTACGGGCGGTATTGGGGATGCCGTCGAGAAGTGGAATTCACACACTTCGAGGTGTGTATGTATGCTCCGATCGAGTGGTGCATTGCGCACGGGGTCAAGGTGTTCGAACCCGGTGCGGGCGGCGAGCACAAATTCGATCGCGGTTTTCGCGCCACTGCCATGCACAGCGCGCATTGGATCGCTGATCCTCGCCTGCGGCTCGCTGTGACGGACTTCGTGACGCGCGAGGCCGACCACGTTGCGCAGCAGATCGAATGGATGGACGCCAAAGGTCCCTTCAAGCACGAAGATTGAAGGATTCAGGGCTTTGTGCCACCTTCGCACCGCTCAAATTTGAGGTGAACGATGGTGGTTATTGGCGACGGCGACGTCACACTTGCAGAGATCGAAGACATCGCGATGGGGCGAAAGGGCGTGGAGCTGGCAGCCGGCGCCAAAGCACGGGTCCAACGCGCCGCGGAGTATGTGCGCGAGATGGCGCACTCGGGCGTGGCGGTGTACGGCGTGACCACAGGGTTTGGCGCGAATCGCGACCGAACGATCCGCCCACAGGACGCGGAAATCCTTCAAGAGCGGCTGATCATGAGCCACGCCTGCGGTGTTGGTGCTCCCCTGCCGGAAGATGTCGTTCGTGCCATGATCGCGTTGCGGATTGCTGCACTCGTGCAAGGGAATTCCGGGATTCGCTGGGAGACCTTGTCTCTGCTGGTCGCAATGTTGAACAACGGCATTCACCCCGTCGTCCCGCGTTTTGGCAGTGTGGGAGCGAGCGGAGACCTTTGCCCCCTCGCGCACATGTGCCTCCCGCTCATTGGTCTTGGTGAGGTCATCTACAAGAACCGGAAGATGTCTTCGGCGGAGGCGATGGAGGCTGCGGGACTAAGCGCGACACGGCTTACTTACAAGGAGGGGCTGGCGTTGCTCAACGGCACACAGGCGATGACTGCGCTTGGGGTCGTCGTCACGCGTCGCTTCCGGCGGTTGCTCGACGCAGCCGACCTTGTGGGTGCGATGAGCCTCGACGCGGTGGGAGGGCGCTTGGAGGCGCTTGACCCGCGTGTCCATGCGTTGCGGCGCAGAGACGGCCAGATGAAGAGCGCCCAGAACGTACGCGCGCATCTGACCGGGAGTCATCTGGCAGGGGCCACGAAGGGGGCGGTCGAGGGGAAGACCGAATTCGTTCAGGATTCGTATTGCCTGCGCTGCATGCCTCAGGTGCACGGTGCGTCGCGCGATGTCTTGACGCATGTCGAGCACGTGCTGCACACCGAGGCCAACGCGGTGACCGACAACCCCCTGGTGTTTGTCCCGATGGACGATGAACCCGGTGCGATTCTCTCTGGCGGCAACTTTCACGGTCAACCGGTTGCGATGGCGCTCGATTACCTCAAGATCGCGGTGGCCGAGATCGGAAACGTGTCGGAGCGGCGGAGCGCGAAGCTGACCGACCGGCACTTCTCGGAGGGATTGCCTCCGTTCTTGGTCGCGGAGCCAGGGCTCAACAGCGGCATGATGATCCCTCAGTACGTTGCAGCGGCCTTGGTTTCCGAGAACAAACACCGGGCTCACCCCGCGTCGGTCGACTCGATCCCGACGAGCGCCAACATGGAAGACCATGTCTCGATGGGCACACACGCCGGGGTGCACGCGCTCGAAATGATCGAAAATGCCGAACGCATCGTTGCGATCGAATACATGATTGCAGCGCAGGCGCTAGATCTGCGCACCCAGCCATGCGGCAAGGGTACAGGGGCTGCCCGCGATATCTTGCGGGCGAGCGTGCCCAGCTTGGATACTGACCGGGTGATGTACGTCGACATTGAGGCGTCGCTGACCGCCATGCGCAGTGAAGCATTCCACGCCATCGCGAGCCAGCCATGAACGCCGAGCAGTTTATCGAATCAGCTAGGCCGATCGCTGACTTTCCATGGCTGAAGGACGCCACGGATTTTCTTACCGATCATATGGATCAAGACGGGGGACATGACCTCTCCCATCTGTTGCGTGTGCTGCGCAACGCAGACGTGATCGCACGAGGGGAGTCGCTCCAGGGCTGGGAGACTTTGGCGATGGCGGTGGTCTTTCACGACAGTGTGAATCTGCCCAAAGATCACCCCGAGCGGCACCTCGCCTCGACCTACTCTGCCGAACTCGGGGCAAAGTTCGCCCAGCGCTGGCTTGGACCGGAAGACCTTCCTGTGTTTGTCGACGCCATACGTTCACACAGCCACTCCGCCGGGATTCAACCGAGTTTTGAGGTCTCCCGGGCGTTGGCCGACGCCGACCGCCTAGAATCGTTGGGCGCGTTTGGCATCGCGAGAACATTCTACGTCAGTGGTGTGATGGGAAGGTCGATCGTCAGCATGCACGACCCATTTGCGACCGCTCGTGAGTTGGACGATCTCACGTTTGCCGTCGATCACTTCTTCCGGAAGTTGCTTCAGCTGCGTGACATGATGTTCACGGTCACGGGCCGTGCGATGGCAGACCAGAGGCACGCGTTCTTGGTCACGTTCCTCGATCAGTTGTCGTCCGAAATCGGTGTTCCCAACCCAGCCATGTAGTCTTGATACTCGCGGTTTCCGGGGTCGATCTCTAGGGCACGGATCATCAGCCGGGTCGCCTCGCTTGGACGAGACAGGAATGTGTTCTCGAGTTTCGCGAGTCGAAAATGGATGGCCGAGTAGTTTGGAAGGAACTCAAGCCCACGGCGAAGGGTTGAAATGGCCGCGCCAAAGTTATGTTGCCGCTCAAAGAAGTCGGCCTGATCCAGCAAGCGCTCGACGTCGAGCACCGAAAACGAGACGCCTGCCAACGAAGGTTGGGGAGATTCACCAAGCACTTGGTCGCCCGACGCAGATGTGATGCCGATGTATTTCTTCTGGATCAAGGTCGCCACCGCCTCGTTGAAGTCCATCGGAAGTCCGGCACAGATCGCTCGCAGGCGCTGAACTTGAAACGGTTCGTTCAACATCGTCACGAGGAACGCTTGGCTCGACGAGAGTTCGTCGCTGAGGTCGAGGTCCTTTAGCCGAGTCAGAATATCCCGCGGGTTGAGCTCTAGGCCCACGATCGGTGCCTTGATCCAAGTGTCTAAATCGCGCTGGGACTCTGGCGTAAACATGACGCCGAACCCAACCTCGGCCGGCCCGCCGGTCAACGTTTGCGAGACCACTCGCCCGTCGAGCGAAATTGTCAGATTTCGGGGCTGTAGAAAGACGTGGACGCGCACGGGGTGGTCAAGCGGCAAGACGCGTTCCGTTGGGATGAAGATGCACCCGGCGAGCATGTTTCGTCGGTATTCGCGGCCCAAACGGTCTACGGACTGGAACACCACGTTGACTTCGGGCGCGAACAGATCGATCTCGCTGTCCTCCCCCAACGTGATGACCATCGATTCCCCGGCGTCGACCACTTTGGCCACCCGCGGGGCCGTCGGTGAACGCTCAAACCCGTGTTGGGGCGCTCCTTTGACGTCTTGTGGGTCAGGCGCAGGGACAAAATCCACTTCGATCGTGTCGCACAGGGCTTTGACGAACTCTTCGACCGACTCGTAGCGCTCCGACCTCTGCAAACTCAGAGCCTTTTGGATGACATCGTTGAGCTTTTCGGGGCAATCCTTGCGAAACGCATGGATGGGCTTGGGGGGATGTTTGCGACGCTCGGATGCCAGCGCGTCCTCCCACACGTCGACGCGCCACGGCAACCTTCCGGTCAAGGACTCGTAGAGCGCGCACGCGAGGGAGAACTGGTCGGCTCGGGCGTCGACGTCGAGCCCCAGCGCTTGTTCTGGCGCCATGTAGGCTGGCGTGCCGTAGATGAGGTCGCTCTCGATGGCGCTCGTGACGATCGTTGAGGTGCCAAAGTCGAGGAATTTCCATACCTCGTTTCGTCCCGGACGCTCAATGAGCATGACGTTGTCCGGCTTGAGGTCGCAGTGCACAATGCCCACGTCATGCACCGCGCTCAATGCGCTGGACGCGGCGATCGCAAACCGTAGCGCTTGTTGAAGGTCGAGCTGTCCTTCGCGCAGACGGTCGGACAAGGAGCGCCCCTCCAAGTGCTCCATCACAAAATAATAGCCGTAGCGTTCGCACATCCCGAAGTCGGTCACGAAGACGATATTCTCGTGACCAATCAGGCTCGTGGCGCGTGCCTCCTCGCGAAAACGTACGCGCCAGTCGGGATCGGCGGCAATTCGCGGATGGAGGATTTTCATGGCGAAGCTCTGCCCGAGCAGGATGTGCCGCACACGAAAGACCCAACCAAAGCCTCCTTCTCCGATGCCCTCGATGACTTGGTAACGATTGTCTACCACAGACCCGGGCGTGGGCAGCTGAACCTGAACGGGATCTGCCTCCGTCTCTTCGTCGCCGATGTGTTTGTCGTCTCTGGTCACGCGTCTTTCCGTGGTGTGTAGCCTATCCGCGAAGGAGCTCACCGGCGGGTCGCATCGTGTCGATGTGCTCGGCCATAGCCTTGAACACCGCCATAATGGGCACCGCCAGAAACAGTCCTATGGGTCCCCAAATCCAACCCCAAAACACGCAAGCCAACAGCACTGCGAGGCTGTTGAGCTTGAGATGTCGTCCCAGAACGATGGGCGTAATGATGTTGCCCTCAAGGCCCGTCAGTAGAGTGTATGCGCCCAACACCCACAACACTTGCGTCCAATCGCCGAACTGGATGTACGCAGCCAAGACGGGAAACACCGACCCAACGATGGGCCCAACATACGGGACGAAGTTAAAGATACCCGCGATCACGCCGAGTAGGAATGCATACTTGAGCCCAAACGCGAAATAGACCAACCCTACGGCCACCCCGAGGACGAGGTTGGTCGCGACGCGATTGAACAGGTAGCGCTGAACGTCCTCGTTGACGTTGCGCATGATCTCAAGGGCGATTCGACGTCCTCGCAAGCTTGTGCCGACAATGTTGATGACCTTGGTGCGCAACACCGGGCCCTCCAGCAACACAAAAAACAGCACAAACAGACACATCAAAACCTGGCTCGTGAACTCAAGCAGGGACGTGATGCTGCCAAAAATGTAGTTCGAAACCGACGTCCAAACGTCCGTGTTTCCCCGCTCCAGGATCTGCTGCAGGCGCTGCTGGTCGGCGGCCACATCGATGGCGACCTGCTCCCCTCGGATGGGTTCGAGATAGGTGGTGGCGTATTGCTGCCAGCTCACAAACTTGGTCCGGATGTGGGTGATACTGTCGGCGATAGTATCTTGATATTTTGGGATTTCACTGAGGAACTGCGTCGTCTCGTCGACGATGAACAGGCCCAGAAACAGGACCAGTGTGAGCGCGATCAACACAACGAGCATCACCGATGCCGAGCGCGGAAAACGGATCTGGGTTCCCGGAAAACGCAACCTGCTGAGCGCCTCAACAAATGGGCTGAGCACATACGACAGGAAAATCGCCATCACGATGGGCACAAGAATCGAGCGCGTGTAATGGCAGAAGACGAGCGCAAAAGCGCCACTGACCACCCATGCCGCAAAGGTCACGGCGGACGGCGTGTCGATGGGATCGACTTCGGGTTGTACATCGCGAGACTGCATACCACGTCAATGTCGCTCGAACTGCCCGAGTGTCCAGAAAATGGCCGCTCGCGCGCCGGATGAGAAGTTGGTGAAAGCCCCAAGCCAAGGTATTGTGGCGAGATGGAAAACGAAGTGGCAAATGTTGGGGTCGCGATCAATCACACGGCGCTGATCGTGTTGGTACTGCTCGCGGCGACGGCGGCTAGTCTGACGCTGCGCCGAATGAACAAACTGCGTGCATCCTCGCGCGTGCGGCGCTGGATCCCACTTCTTCATGTGTCAGTCTGGACGGGTGCGATCGTTGCGATGATGTTCGTCTACGCAGCAAAACTGCCCGACTACTGGTTGGTGGTGCTTGGGATCTTCGTCTTCTTGGCTGGGCTGGCGTCGGTCGGGTGGCTGCGCAGCGTCGCGGCCGGGATCACGCTGGCGATTGAGGGTCGACTGCGCAGCGGAGACAACATCCGAATCGGCTCCATCGATGGTGAGATCGTGGCATTTGGCCTGCGCGCCGTAAGGGTTCGTGCGGTTGATGGCACGCTGCATGAGATTCCAAACGAATTGTTTATGACGCAGCCCGTGGCGACGGTCAGTGGGGATGGAGGGGACTCGGCGTGTGAGATCACCATGAAGATCCCGCCCGCTGTGGAGCCCAACCGCGCGATCGAAATCGCACGAAACGCTGCGATCTTGACGCCGTGGGCATCACCGCGTCATCGACCGGAAGTCTTTTTGCGCGCCACCGACGAACGCGACGAGACGTTTGAGATCACCATCCGTGGTTTTGCGTTCGACCCGACCCATCAAGACCACTATCGCAGTGACGTCATCGCGCGGTTCCACGACGACTTCCGACGCGAACGGGCGCGGCAAAGTGAAGCTCCGCGGCCGATGACGACTGGGCTTGTGCTGACCGAAGACTGAAGCCTAGGCGTCGAGCAACCCTCTGTTACGAAAGTGTTTTTGAAGATGATTCACGATGCGAGAGTGCATCCGTGACACCCATGATTTCGTGTGGTCGTAGCGGGCACCGATCTCTTCGGTGGTCTCGCATTCGTAGTAGATGCGGCGCAGGATGTCGCGCTCCATGTCGCTGAGCGTTTCGAGAGCTTCCTTGAGCGCCGTAAACAGCTCCGACTGCATCAGTCGTTTCTCTTGTCCCGCTTCTGTGAACACAATCTGGAAATTGCTCGCCAGCCCTGAAACGATGATGACGTTGGCGATGTGGTCAGCGAGCATATTGGTCGCGGATGCAGCCGTCAGGGGTGTGGGGACGACACCTTGGTGGACAAGCTCCTGTTCGTTCGCGACGAGTTCTGCGTGTCCGAAGGCAGCATTCAGGCGGGCTGTTTTCTCTTTGTACCGACGGGAGGTGTCGCTGCTCTTGCGGCAGCCATCCAAGATCGCGCCCCGCACTCGCCAGTACGCAAACGTCGCGAACTCGGCGCGCGTTGTGGGTTCGAAACGGCTGCGTGCCTGCAACAGACCCAAAAAGCCGCACGAAACGAGGTCGTCCGTGTCGGCCTTGAGGTTCAACTCTCGCTTGGTCTCCATCACAATCGCGTGCACGAAGTCTCGGCAGCGTTCGACGAATTCGTCGGCGCTGAGCGCGACGACGTCGTCGTCCGAAATCCGCAAGCGTGGGCTGTCTGTTCGAGGCTTCTGCAATTCCCCCCCGAATTCCTTGGAAAATACGCTACGCGCTGGTCTACGTGGCCAGAGCATAATCAAAGTCAAAGACTTGGGTCAACAGTCGTTATGGATCGAGAAACTTCTTCAGACGCTCAATGATCATGTCGAGCGCGATTGCATTGCTGCCGCCCTCAGGGACGATCAAGTCGGCCCAACGTTTCGACGGTTCCACAAACTCCAAATGCATCGGGCGCACGGTCTCGTAGTACTGATGCCGAATCGATTCGAAGTCACGCCCCCGATCGCGCATGTCACGTCGGATCCGGCGTAGGATTCGAATGTCCGCGTCAGTATCAACGTAGATTTTGATGTCGAACATCTCGCGCAGATCCTTCAGCGCAAACACGAGAATGCCTTCCACAACCACCACCGGGACCGGTTGGATCGGGATCGTTTTCTCGGAGCGAAGGTGTCGCGAAAAATCGTACTGAGGCGCCGCGATCGCGCGCCCCTCCTTGAGCTGCCGAAGCTGCTCGACCAGAAGACCATTGTCCAAGCTGTCTGGATGGTCGAAATTGATGCCGCTTCGCTCTTCGGCCTCGATGTCGCGCAGATCGCGGTAGTACCAGTCGTGTTGGATCAGACAGGATCGCTCACCCACCCCTTGCTGGATTTTCTGTGCGAGCGTCGTCTTGCCGGATCCTGTGCCTCCTGCGACGCCTACGATGATGGGTTGATTGATGCTCATACGACCGCCAACGAAATTCGGGCCATGGTGCTTGGGAAGACCACCTTCGTCAATCTTCGGCTGCACTTCGGAGCGCGTCGGGCTCAACCTCCTGGTTCTCAAGACCCGCCAGAGCTGTGTTCACCAAACCTTTGGCCAGCGTCGTATTGTCCATAGACGCGTATTTCGCTTGGAGTTTTTTCATGCCAAGCGCCCCAAGGAGCCCCAAGCCAACGTCGACACTCACCGCACCGATGCGTTCCAGCGGACGGCTCTCATCCCGATTGTCTCCCGAGATAAACGCGGGACGAGCGATCACGTACCGAAGACCGGAAGTCCTAAGCTTCTGCTCAGCCTTCCATCGCGCTTGAATGTACGCCGACGGAGAACTTCCGGTCACACCCAGCGATGAAAGGTACACAAATCCGGGAGATGTCCCGCACGCCACGCATGCATCGATGAGCATGGCGGTCAAACCGTAGTCCACAGCTTCGTACGTCTCGGCGTCACGGTTTTCAGCTTTGTCCTTCCTCGCGCGTGTTGTCCCGAGCAACGCGAACACGAGATCCGGGCTCGCCGTCGCGAGGGCCTCGGAGATCGCATCCAGATTCCAGGCCGCAGTGCTGATGTGCGCTCCTTGCTCGGCGAACACGCCTTCCCACTTCGCCCGCGACGACGAATCGGGGCGAATGTGCGCGGTGACCTCGACATCGGCTTCGCGCAGAAGGCGGACGACCTCCCGTCCTGTGTATCCCGTCGCACCTGCCACAAACGCTTTGGTCATGCTTTTTTCTCCTAAAACTTGAGGTCGTTGGCGTGCACGACATCCCGATCTTGAACGTACGCCAGAGAGCGCTCGACCACGTTTCGCAGCTCGCGGACATTGCCGGGCCACGCGTGTTCGATGAGCGCTTTTGCGGCATCGGCAGAAAATGCAGGTGGCGCGTCGCGCAGGTTGCGCATGAAGTGTTGTGCGAGCGGGACGATGTCTTCGCGGCGCTCGCGCAGCGATGTGATGTGAATGGGGACGACGGCTAGCCTGTAATAGAGGTCTTCGCGAAAGGTCCCGGCGGCGATCATGGCCTCGAGATCACGGTGTGTTGCCGCGATCACACGCACATCGACTCGCATCGGGCGCGTGTCACCAAGTGGGAACACCTCGCCGTTTTCCAAAAAACGCAGCAGTTTCGGCTGAAGGTCTAAGGGCAGGTCGCCGATCTCGTCGAGGAACAGCGTCCCACCGTCGGCAGCCCGAAGGACCCCCGAATGATTCGAGGTCGCTCCCGTAAACGCGCCCTTGCGATACCCAAAGAGCTGGCCCTCAAAGAGGTCCCTGGGTACCGCAGCACAATTGAATGTGACGAACGAGCGGTTTGAGCGCGTGGAGAGTTTGTAGACGGCGTGGGCCACCATTTCCTTGCCGACGCCGGATTCACCAAGCAGGAGCACGTTCGCCCGAGACTTCGCCACCCGACCAATCTCGGCCAGCAACTCCCGACTTCCCTTTGACTCAGCGATGAACCCTGGAAGGTCTGGCACCGCGTCCTCGACGGTTCGACTCACGGCGTTGGTCAGGCCGCGCAGAGTCACGACTTCCAATGCCATACTGGTCATCTGAACCATCATCTGCAACACGAGGCGCTCGTCGCTGCTGATGGTGCCGCCCACGCCAACCCTAAAGCGGCGACCTGCGCCGTCGCCAAACTCGATGAACTCCGAGGGTTCTTCGTCGGTGGTGTGCAGCAACACCGTGGGTTTTCCTGTGTAAGGCAGTTCATCGAGCCAAACCGACGTGTGGTTGGTCAGGCCGCGCCACTGCCTGAGCAGGTCGACCAATTCATCGAGGACCTGCGCCGGGCTTATCCCACGTGTCGAGAGCCGATTTGTCGCTTGGGACAAAATGGAGAGACCACCGGTCGCGGCAAGACTGAGGGACTCGTGTGTGCGAATGCGCGCCTTCAACGCGTCGATCGCATCCGTCTGATACGGAGCGGGAATGGCGATGCCGGCTGCTTGCATTTCGGCGGCGGACTGTTTCAGTCTGGCCTCCGCGTCGTCTTCCCCAAGAATGGCCGAGCAAATGGCACGTAAGCGACCTGCCAGAAGCGACTGAGCTTGGTCTCCCACCTTCGTAAACGCGGCTTCCGATGCTTCGGCGTGTTGCATGGCATCTGCGACACGTCCCTCAAGCGCAGCATGCAAGGATTTGAAAAGGCGCAGAGCCGCCAGTGACCAGAACATAGGGAGTCGCTCCAACGCGCGCTCCGCGCGCCGCAGCGACGCGCGGGCACCATCGATGTCGCCACCCAACACTGCCGTGTAGTAGGCGAGCGCGAAGCTGTAGGTCTCGAAGACCGGGAAGGTGCCGATCTCCTGCTCCATTTCCGCAGCGCGACGCATCGCGCCTGACGCTGCGAGGAAGTCCTTGCGTCCCAAACCGCCAAGACCATCGGCGAACGCTGTCACGACCCGCATCAGCGCGGCGCGATGGTTGCCGCTGTAGGTTCCCAGCCGTTGTTCGAGGCGTTGACCATCGAGCGGTTCATTGCGCAGGTAAGCAAGCCGCATGGTTGTGTAGGCAAACTCGACAGGCGGCCATTGGCATTGTTGTGCTTCAATCAGGCCATCCTCGATAATTTCGCTCGCGCGTTGAAGGTCACTGCGGCGGCAAGCCACCTCGGCTTGGGCGCTCAACACGAGCATTGTGGGCCACCCGGGCAGCAGGCGGTGGCGAAGCGACGTCTTGTGCGCCCGTTTGAGGAGCTCGTCGACGTCCTCCACGGACTCGGCCCCCGAGAGCATCATCCACGCCAAGTAACCCGAGGCACGGACTTCGATGACCGGAAGTCCTTCATCACGAGCGGCCTCAACGAGTTCCTTGTAGAAGCGAATCGCTTCGACGATGCAACCACTTAGGTAAGCGGCGACTGAACCGACTTCCCAAGCCATCCATCGCACGACCTTTGATGAGGCCGACCGGAAGACCTCTTGGTTTTGCCGCCGCAGGCGATCGTGGTGCGCGGCATCACCGGAGTGAAACGCAGACCACATCTCAGCAATATGCAAGAGCGCCCGAAACTCAACGTGGTTTTCCAGATCAAATCGCTCGGCGTGCGCGACGTGGGCATTGACGCGACCAGGGCTGAAAAGGCGGCCGTCTGGTGATGCGTGCAGAAGTGCCGCGACGGTGTGCAGCGGGATCGCCACGCTCACTGGCCACGTAGCAAGGTCAGGGCGCTGAAGTAAGGGTGCAACCAAACCCCAGGCCCCCTGCAGATCATTGGTCCATAGAATCTTCAACATCGCCTGAGCGATCTGCGCTTCCATGCCCATCGCACGTTCGGCCGGAAGACCGAGTGCGTTCAGAACAGCTGCCTGCGCATCGCTCCATCTTCCATCGAAGA
Organism: bacterium; assembly: GCA_041390025.1. Taxonomy (GTDB): domain Bacteria; phylum Myxococcota_A; class Bradymonadia; order Bradymonadales; family Bradymonadaceae; genus JBFFMO01. The sequence continues at coordinate 202,458 of JAWKQR010000001.1, read as the reverse complement.
TGTACGCATAGGCGTCGAGCCCTTGTGTGTTTGCAGGACCGGGAGACGTTGGACCGGGAGACGTTGAACCGGGAGACGTTGAACCGGGAGACGTTGGACCGGGAGACGTTGAACCGGGAGACGTTGAACCGGGAGACGTTGAACCGGGAGACGTTGGTCCGGGAGACGTTGCCCCCGCGAACTCAAGCAGTCGCCGCTGCAATCGACGTTGCGGTCGCCGCGACTCCTTCTCTTGTGTGGGTAGCTCCCATCGGTAGACGGTCAGGGGTGTTACACCAATCGCTGCCGCGAATTCCTCACGCGAGAGGTCCCCTCTTAGATCGCGAATCTCTTCCGGACTCATTTGGCCAACAACGTCGAGACGATAGGAATGCTTACCACAAACTCAGCGCCTTCACCGACTTTGGACGTGACAGCGATTCTCGCCGCATGGGCCTCGACGATCGCTTGGACCATTGCCAACCCCAATCCGGTGCCAGATCCATCGTCGCGGCGTGTAAAAAAGCGGTCGAAGACGCGGACTAGATCTTCTTCGGGGATTCCTGGCCCGTCGTCTCGAACCGCGATGTGTAAAAAGTCGTCCTTTCGCCACATCTCGATGGTCACTGCGGACTTCGCAAACGACTGCGCATTGGCAATCAGATTGCGAAACGCCGTTTCAAGATGTTCTGCCGAACCCTCCACAAATCCCGGCGCAGTCTGGAGCGAGATCGTGACGTTCGGATACCGATCCGACGCGGACATCGTGTCGACGAGATTTCCGATGAGCTTGCGCAAATCGACTTCCTCGCGGACAGCCCGAGGAAGGCCACTTTCGGCGTGGGCCAAGTCAAGAAAGCGAGCCACGACCATCTCTAGCCGCGCCGAGCTATCCCGCAAGACCCTTGACACACGGGCCGCGCGTTGCGCGTCGATCTCCCGATCTGCCATGTTCTCAGCGACCGCGCGAATGGCGGCGAGTGGGTTTTTGATCTCGTGAGCCATATCGGCCATGAAGCCTTCGGTGGCAGCGTTCCGCCGCTCAAGGGCGACGAGCAGTTGGTTGAACGCCTGCGCGACTTCTGCGATTTCGTTTTGTCCCTCGACATCGATGGGTGCGGTTGACACCGGCGGAGCCGTCCGTGCGAGCACTTGGTCCCGAAGACGCCCAAGCGGCCGCCCAACCCTGAGGCCGAGCCATGTCCCGAGCCCAGCTCCGAACAACAAAACCACGAGCATGAGCCGCAAGACCGCATAACGCTCACCATACAAAACGCCAAGTGACCGAGGACTGCCGGTCATCGCGTAGACGTATCTGGGGCCCCCGGTGCCAAAGTCGATGCGGCGAGCGTACTCGCACACTAGGATCTGGTCGTCCATGGCGAAGCTGCATCGCCCGCCTGCCGACGATTTGACGGCCTCCTTGAGGACCACACGATCCATGACCGGGGACGCGCTGGCGTCCCACATTCCGATCGTGGGGACGTCGTTGGGGAAAAACATCAACCGTTCACGAACGCTGGGTGGCCCGGCCCCGTCATAGGTCCGGGAGACCTTTCCGTCGACGATGATGTGGACCCGTACCTCGAACGCCTCGACGGCTTGTTGGAAGTCTTCGTCGGGGCTCGACTTTCGGACGTGATCGCCCACTATATCGGTGGCTGTCCGCAGCGACTGGCGCAGCTGCGCCCCAACCGCGTCATCAAATGGACTGGTCAGCCACACAAACACGACCGGAAGTGCCACGATCGCAAACACAACCGTAACCAGCCGAAATCGCAACGATTGAAGGTATTTCAACCGCTACCTCTTCCACCGATAACCCGCACCAATCACGGTTTCGATCCGGTCAAAGTCGGCATCAACGGCCTCGAACTTACGACGAAGACGGCGCACATAGGTGTCCACAATTCTGTCTGCGACGATCGAATCGTCGCCACGCGCCAGCTCCATCAATCGGTCGCGTGATAGGACAACTCCCGGTCGACGCACGAAGGCCTCCACCATGCGAAACTCCGTGACGGTGAGGCTCAGAGATTCGGATTGAAATCGAACCTCCATCGTTTCGGGGTCAATGCGCACATCCAAAAGCTCAAGAATGTCCTGCTGTCTCGGGGTGTCCGTGGTTTTGATCTCTTGGCGGCGCAGCAGTGCCTTTACGCGTGCTACCAACACTCGAGTGCTGAATGGTTTCGCGACGTAGTCATCGGCCCCAAGCTCAAGTCCAAGCGCTTCATCAATGTCGTTGTCACGCGATGTCAGCAAAATCATGGGAAGCTCATCGCCCGACTCACGCAGCCTGCGGCAGACCGAGAATCCGTCCAAACGCGGCATGTTGACGTCACTGATCATCACGTCGGGGCGATTGTTGGCGATCGAAACCAACGCCTGTTGTCCATCAGGAGCGGTCACAACCTCATAGCCCTCGTCTTCGAACGCCATCGCGAGCACGTCCAAAACAGACTGATCGTCGTCCACCAGCAATATACGCGTCATTTCGTCTCCTTTGAGCACAGGTTAGCCTCATCCCACCAAGGTGCCAACGGACTTCGATCCTCGACGCTTGGTCGAGGCAAGGAGTGCCGGTCAAGGACTGCCGATCAAGGACTGCCGGTCAAGGACTAAGAGGTCATGCCGGGCGAGGACTACCGGTCGAGGACTACCGGGCTGAGCACAGGTTAGCCTCATCCCACCAAGGTGCCAACGGACTTCGATCCTCGACGCTTGGTCGAGGCAAGGAGTGCCGGTCAAGGACTGCCGATCAAGGACTGCCGGTCAAGGACTAGCGGTCATGCCGGGCGAGGACTACCGGTCGAGGACTACCGGGCGAGGACTACCGGTCATGCCGGGCGAGGACTACCGGTCATGGCACTACGATTCGGGGCCGACCGCATACAAGTAGCCTTCCTCGGTGCCCACGATAAGCCAGCCGTCCCTCGAGATGGCCGGCGTCGCGAGAATGGGGAAACCTTCCACCGGCGCATGCGTACAAGTATCCCAAGGCTCATAATCGGTGTTGAGGCCCGTGGCTTTGCTCCGGGCGAGGCTAAAGACCCATAGCATAGCCCCCGAAGACACATCGTGAGCGTGCAAGCCACCGTCAAGGCGCCCCACAATTACGAGATCTCCGAGCACAACTGGCGAAGACCATTGTCGGAAGTAGCACGGGCCCGATGGCACACTCCACTGGATCTCACCATCGGCAGCCGACGCGGCCACAACACGATTCGTGTAAGCCTCAGCCCAAAACAGAAGTCCCTGAGATACCGCCACCGACGCCCGTATGTTGGCCCATCCTCCCTTGAGTCCTTTCGCGTTTGACCCCTCCCACTTCGTGTCTCCCGTGGCCACATCCAGCGCAACGACTGCGGGCCGGGGATACGTGGTATCGCGAATGATCGCCACCACTAGTAAATCTCCGACCACCGTGGGCGCGCTGTAAACCCCTTTGAGCGTCCGTTCCCATTTGGGTACACCGGACATCGAAAACGCACGCACGACGCCTGCTTCCGTCGCCGCGAAGATGGTGCCGCCGTTGGCGGCTAGGCCGCCACGAATGGGCGCACCGAGTTCAGCCTGCCAACGCGTCTTGCCGTTGGTCATGTCAAGGGCGGTAAGCCGCCCGTTCGCATCACCCACCCAAGCGGTTTCACCGATGATCAGCGGGTTGGTGTAGACTTTTGTGCCAAACCCAGATGTCCATTTCACTGTTCCGTCGCGCACATCGACCCCGCGAACGAAGCCATCATCCGACGTTGCTACCGCCAGACAACGGCCCACGGCGACCCCGTTGGCATCCGCATCGGTGGAAACAAACCATCGTTTTTCTCCGGTCGACGCATCAAGCCCGTACACCCCGTCTAGGTCGTCGCTCTCGTTCCACAACCGACCGCTTGACCCGACAACAACGACGTTGCCTACGATCACCGGGTTGTTGAGCCACGATTGGATGCCGATCCGGGTCGCCCACTTCAGCGACGGTCTCGTCAGGTCTCCCGGACGTTCGCCACGCCGAAGCGCATCCGCCTGGAACATCGGCCAATCTTGGGCCAACGGACACGTATCGCGCTCTTGGACCAGTTTGGGGACGACCTTAGGAGGGGTCGAACATCCGAAAACGCCACACGTCCACCAAACTGCGAAAATCCGCATCATCACGGCGCCAAAGGCACGTTTGTGTGAATTATTCGAAAAATTTCGCAACATTTTTTCGTTTTGTCCGAAAACCACGATGTAACCCAATGTAGGGAACAATTTCTGGGGAGGTCGAGATGCGAGGGAAGTACACCAAGAACGAAGCTTCGAAAACCATCTGGTATTGCACACTTGTCCAACGATGGATCCCGGGCAAGGGCAAGCGCATTGAGCTGCTTGTCGTCACGCCAGATTCGGTCGACAGCCAACCAATAACCGGGATCGATGACATCCCGCTCACGGTCGCAAAGGTGATGAGAGAAGCCTACAACGAGCTCGATCTGTTCCAGCGGCCCGTAGAGATACGCACCAACGATTCACGACTGGCCCCAGACCTCACCACCCACCTTCGGGGCGTCGAATGCGAGGCGCGCTATCAGGCCTACTGGGTGCGGCTTGAAATCGCCAAACGCGCCATGGATACGATGTACGGGCTCGGCGGTTCCACCTATCTTTGTGACGTCGCCGAACAACGACGCAAAGCCATTGGTGCGCGCGACTCCGACGTTGCCTAAAGATCGACGGGGCCAGTTTTTGTAGGCTCAGGAAGGTGTGGGTTGTCGTCGAGATCGTAAATATCGGCGAGGAAGTTAGCCCGCCCGTCGTCATCCACGCGCACGGTGTAATACTCTACAAAAACTGGCACCTGGCGATGCAAGAAGTGCGGTAAGTACTCACCGGTCTTGAGCAACTTGTCGATATCAACGACACCCTCTTGATCGTCGTTCTTGAGGAGCCACGAGGCGAAGTCGAGTGGTTTATCGAGCCGCATGCACCCGTGGCTGTACGCGCGGATATCGTTGCCAAACAGGGCACGCGCATTGGTGTCGTGTAGGTAAACATCGTGGAGATTGGGGAAAATGATCTTCACGTAGCCAAGCGCGTTATGGGCACCAGGCGTCATGCGCACATATTCCCAAGATTTGCTTGGGTACATGACCTCGTAGTTGTTGGCGGCGTACCACGCTGGAATGTGGTCGGGATCGGTGGTGCTGACATCGATCTCACCCGTTTCCGGATTGTAATACGGCAGACCGGCCAACGGATCGGTCTTTGGTGCGTCGGATTCCACAGGCGCTGCCAACAGCGAAGGAGGCGTCATCTGAGCCTTTTCGCGGATCTTTGCGTACTTCTCTTCGATCGACTTTTTGACCTCCGGCAAGATCTCATTCTTGCGTACCCGCGGCGTAACGTTCCAATACGGATTAAAGATCATGCGGTCGATGTATGCAGCGATCGGAATCGGCGTGCGGTTTGCCTTTGTGCACTCGTTCGTCTCGGGATCACATACGTTCTCGTTGTTTCCGACCACGACACGATGGCGAACAACACGTTTCTGGTCGCGCCAGCCCTCGGCATGAAAATCCGCCACGTTGATGAAGACGTATGTCTGGTCTTCTTCGGGGCGCATGTTCGTGTCGCGCCAACGCTGTATATTGACCCGAATCTGCTCAAGGCGCTTCTCCGCAGGGACGTTCAAGGACTTCCAGAAAACCGTGTGCGGACTGCCGGTGACCTGCATCTGGTGTGTCTTCTGGTACGCTTTCACCGCGTCGCTGAGTGAGGCGTCGTACAGCTCACTAAATGTCTTGGGGTCTCCTGCAAGATACCCCTCGGCGGCCAACCGCACCTTCAAATCTTTGGCTGACGCCCGGGTCATCCCAGGCTTAAGGCTTTTGTCGACCGACACCGTCTTCCACCCGCCTGCCGCAACGATCTCTTGGTAGCGTTTGTGCTCCTCGACAAGCTTCATGTACTGCGGCTGCTGCGGTGGAAGCGACGCCATAACCGCATCGGGTTTCTCGGCAGTCGCGATACGTTCCAGCGCTGCGGACAACTCCCGGCGCGCATACACGGGTTGGCTGTACATCTTGTCCGTGATCGCGGCGGCCGTCCGCCAGATCTTTCCCGCCAGGTAAGACGCTTTGGCATCGTCGGGGCGCGACGCACGAATCTCGGGGTCGTTGTAGTAGTCGTCCTCGCGAGGATGGATAAACATCTGTCGGGCGCGGAAGTAGCGGACCTCGTACGCATAGCGGAGGAATGCTCCCGCGAGAAGCTCTTCAAGCGCGGCGCTGTCGTTGGCAACAGCGGCACCAAGCTCTTCAAGCTTGGTCATCTCCGCCTTCAGGGGTTCACCCTCGGCGCTCTCAAGCAGGTGCTCGGTCACCGCCTCGTAGCTCGCCTCGTCCAACGCAAACTCCGACGGCTTCTTCTTGGCAACCCATTCAGCCATCGCCGCAACGGCAGCATCCGAGGGGCTTAAGTCGCTGTTTTCAAGCGCCGTCGATTTCTCACCGAGCGCGTCGAGCTTCTTTTGGATCTCACCGATGTTGTATGGGCGTGCATCAAGGACTTGTGCTTCAAGATCCTGCAGGGTTTCCCAAACGGCTTTGCCTTGAGGAGACAGCTTTCCGTGCGACACAAACACAGGTCTGTACTCGCGCTGGGCATAAAACGCGTTAGCCAGCGTCAGCAAGGGTGGCATGTCGCGTTGAGTCGCCGCCGCTTCACGCGTTTCCGCAGCTTGGAGGCGTGCTTCAAGTGCCTTGCGCACCGGAGCGCCCTCGGACTTTTCGCCGAGTTTCTCGGCCACGGTGCCTTTCCATTGTTGCACGAAGGTCTGGGAGGCGGTTGGACCAATGGGCTCTTCCCCACAGCCGCTCAAAACGATGGCCAGCGAAATCCCCACAATTCCCACAAGATTTTGGTACTTTTTCAACATGCGTCCTCTCTGACGAGGGCGTAGTTACGCGCAATCCTCACCGACGGTCAAGAAAGGAACCCCGCAAGCAGCATCGGGAATTCCTTGAATCGGATCACGAATTCTGAAGAACACGAAGCTCTTCGAGCTTATCGACCGCCGCCTGATGAATGCGTGCGGGAGCGGTTGGATCGTCAAGAAGTTGGCGCAGACGCTTGGTCGCAGATTGGTAGTTGAGCAACCCTGCGTCACAAACCGACGCGTAGAAGATCGCGTCATTGCGCGCTTGCGGGTCGTCCATGGCCTGCTCGAACTCGTTCAGCGCGTCCTCGAACAATCCCATGTCGATGTAGGTCAACCCCAGCTCAAGGTTGGTGTTGTGGACGTCGGGGATGCTCGTGGACATCACTTCCGAGTATTCTCTGGCAAACTTGCCTGACAACGACTTCGCGCCAAAGGCGTTGTCGACGTTGACGTTTCGCAGATCGCGTATGCGTGCTTGCCGCGCCAAAATTGCCGGGTTTCCAGGACTTTCGATGTTCATGTCTTCGAGCATCTCCTCGGCCTCCGAGAGCTCGTTGGCGTCGATCATCGTGTCGACCTTTGAAAGCCGCTTGTCGGTCTTTTGGGGTTTGACCGCGACCGGAATGTCGGGCGCATCGCCGAAGAGCTCCTCGAACATTTTGTCGGCTTCATCACCCGTGAAATCAAACGAGAACGATCCTTCAGATGCCTCGGAATCGAACAGCGAGAGCTCACTCTCGTCAAACTTGATGTCTTCAACATCAAGGTCGAGCTCTTCGGCGTCGCCGATGGCGATCGCGTTGTCCATGACGTCCACGACGTCGTCTTCCATATCGAGGTCTTCTAGGTCGTAGACGATCTCACCGCTGTCCTCGACGGCTGACTCACCCGAGAGCGTCTCCAAGTCATCGGCGGGCAAAAACTCAATCATCGACTCGCCTGCGTGCGACTCGAACGACTCGCTGATCTCGTCAATCCCCTCGCTGATCTCGTCGATCGCGTCGGGACTCAACGCGTCCATGCCGCCGGCTGCCAATCGAATTCCGTAGCGCTCCGCATACCGTTGCACAGTTGCTTCGTCGGCGAACTCCCGGGCGCGGCGTAGATAATCGACCGCGCGAGACGGCGTGTTGGCCGAGATGCGTACCATCTCGAACAGCTCAAAAGCGGCCTTCATGCGGTCGCCCATCATCGACCGCAACGTGTGCATCTTCTCGCGCACCGCGAGGTTGTCTGGCGCCATTGAAACGGCTTTGCCGATGACTTCCTCCGCGCGATCGAAGAGGCGGTACTTCAAGAAGACTTCGGACTCGGTCAAAAGCTGGTCGACCGTGGTTGAGCGTTTTCCGTCCTCCGTGGGGTCAACTTCGTCGATCTCCTCGATCTCGGGCAGATCAATGATCGGCAAATCCTGGCGCGCCACCGTACGCTGCGTGAGCGCGGTCGCGGGATTCTCGTCGAATCGATTGAGCACTTCCGAATCGAGGTCATTCAACTGATCGGCGGCGAAATCGAGAAAATCTTCGCCTGGCGCGCCCTCGTTCGTGGGGTTGGAATCCTCCTCGATGTCATCGTCGTCGTCGAGGAATTCAACACCGCTCAGCACGTCCTTGGTTTGTGGGGGCTTAGAGATGTTTCCGGTGTCGCCGACCCCGGGGCTGGAGTCCTGCCGTTGCCGCTGACCCAAGACCGCACGCGCTTCGGCGTGATTGGGGTCAATGGCCAAGATTTTTCGATAGGTGTCGAGCGCGCGGGTCTCGTTCCCACCGCGTCGCTGGGCTTTTGCGAGCTCAAGGTAAACGAGCATCGACTTCTCGCGCTCACCGAGTCGACTGAAACAAAGGCCGAGCCAGTCCAAAACCTGCTCGTCTTGTGGGTTCTCTTTGAACAGGTATTGGAGGTGCTTGAGCGCGTGTTTGTTGTCGTCGCGATCGAGGTAGATTTGGATGACTTCTTTGCGAAGCATCACATCACTCGACTCGAGGAACACCGCACGTTCGGCGACCTGAACGAATTCATCCACGCGTCCTTCGTCGCGCAGACGCGACGCGCACGCGCGGAAGATGCGCAACGCCTCCACACGCATGCCGTCTTTTTCGTAGCGCTCGGCGAGCTGAACCTGAAGACCGACGTCTTCGGGGTCAATGGTGGTCATGCGCTCCAAGACATCGCGCTGAGAGCTGATATCCCCCGCATCACGAAAGATCTTTTGCGCCGTGTGGAACGCCCGCAACGAATCCTTGAGCCGCCCATGACGCCAATAGGCCTCGCCGAGGTCTCGGTGCAAACGCGGGTCTTCGGGAGCAATGCGCAGCGCCTGCTTATAGACCGCGACCGCTTTGTCGTAGATGTCGTCTTTGGCGTAGTGGTACGCGACGTTTTGGTATTCCGCCAAGGCGTCGTCAAAGCGCTCAATCTTGACGAGCAAATCCGCGACCTTCAGACGCGTGCGCACGTCCCCAGGTTCTTCCTCGAGAACACCTTGGTAGTCCTTAACAGCCTTGTCCCAGCTCCCCTTCCGAATGTGCTTCTGCGCGGATTCGAGCAGTTTTTCGCGTTTGCTAGACAAACGTGACCCCGGACCTGTTACTTGTTCACTCGCTCAACAAACGAACCGTTGCGGGTATCCACCCGGATCAGCTCACCTTCTTTCAAATACAACGGCACCGTGATCACCGCGCCCGTTTCGAGGGTCGCGGGCTTGGAGCCGCCTTGAGCTGTGTCACCCTTGAAGCCAGGGTCGGTCTGAGTCACGACCAATTCCACAAAAATTGGAGGTTCGACGTTGATGGGCTTGTTGTTGTGGAACAACACTTCGACCTCAAGGTTGTCTTTGAGGTAGTCCAACACCGTGTCGACCGCGTCTTCCGAGAGCTGCAGCTGCTCGTAGGTCGTGGTGTCCATGAACACGTACATATCGCCGTCTTTATACAGGTACTGCATATGACGGGCTTCGAGGTTGGGCGTCTCGACCTTGTCGCCCGAGCGGAAGTTCTGCTCGAGAACGCGGCCGGTGATCAGGCTCTTCATGCGCGTCTTGACGAACGCCACGCCCTTGCCGGGTTTGACGTGCTGGCACTCGACGATCACGTAGGGCTCTTTGTCGATCTCGATCTTCAGATTCTTTCGAAAATCACTTGTGTTGTACATCTGTCGGCTCCTGTCGCTCTTGGCGACTTACTGCATCTCTCGTTCGACGAACGGAGCAATCAATCTCAGCATGGTCTGTCCGCGACCCACATCGGCGTCGCGATGCAATGCGAGGATGAGCAAGTACTCGTCCGCGACGACGCGCGCAAGTGTTGTGATGTTTCCGGTGGTAATACTTACCTCGTTCACATCGCCCACGTCGTAGACTTGCAGGCGCCGGAACTTGTCGAGCAAGTTACTCAGTTCGACTGCAATTGCGCTCATTTGCGGCAATTCTTGATCTTTGAATACGCTGTCAATGGAGATGCCGTCGAACCCGATCAACATACACCCCATCGCGCCATCAATGTTGTTGACGACACGCGTCAACTTTTGTTTGAACATGGATCCTCCCGGGGGAACCGTGTGCAGATGCGTTCGGGAAAGCCTTTTCTTTTCGTACATCCTTGTAGAATGGTCAAGTCAACTCGTTCATCCGCGAATCTTCGTGGCATCCTCGCGCACTCCATTGTAGAAGATGGGGCATGTCGAATTCTTGTCCAAACTGCAGCGCCGCGATCGACGCAAACGCCGCCTTTTGTCCCGCGTGCGGGCTGACACTTCCGCCCCTCCTCGCTGCCGCTGCAGGAGAGAGCACCCGACCCGAAATCCAGCTCGTCGACGTAAAAATGCGCGAGGCCGTCGCAAAAGCGTTGGCCGACTGCACAAAATCGCTGGGCGAAAAAAGCGCGAAGGTGGCCACGACGACCGGGCTTGCAAGGTCTTCCGGTCCAACGAATCCATCGCTGCGAAACACACAGGAGGGCCCGCACGCCAAGCTTGGCCTCGACGAGGCAAGCGAGTCGTTTGCGATGCCGGCACCGCTTGAAGCTCCAGAGATCCCGCTCAACGCGCCGGTGTTACGCATCGGGTTCGACGAAGAGAATGACCTCGTCATCCCAAGGCCGATGGTGTCGGGGTGGCACGCCCGAATCGCGTTGGTCAACAAACGCTACGTGCTCGAAGACCTAAACTCGACCAATGGGACAACGGTCAACGGGCACCGCGTCAAGCGCGTCTGGCTCTCACCCGGCGATGAGGTCGGGCTTGGAAGTTACGTCTTCACGCTCAACCAGGACATCACGCGACGACTTCTCCCGGACGCCGACGCCCGCCCCACACAAGGGGTTGAACTGCCCAAGGGGTTTCTCAAACCGATCGTGATCGGGCGCGACGCCGATTGCGACATCGTCTTGGACTCCCCGCAGATTTCCCGAAAACACGCCAAGCTGACATGGCTCGGGTCCGCCTGGCGCGCAGAAGACCTGCAATCGTCCAACGGACTCGCGGTCAACGACCGCGCCAACACCGTCGAACAGGCCAACGTCGGGTGGGACGACGTGCTCTTCATGGGCAGCTATCGGTTTCCAGTGGCGAGGTTGCGAGATTTTCTAGATCCCGGCCAAACGGCGGGTGACGCGGGGACCATGGCCCTGCCACCTGGCAAGGACGTCGTGACGATTGGGCGCGGACCGGACAACGACATCGTCATCGATGCACCTCAAATCTCGCGCCACCATGCCCGCCTGATTCGGTCGGGGGCAAACGTTTGGGTTGAAGACCTCGACAGCGCCAATGGGACGTTCATTGACGGCAAACGCATCCGTCGCGAGAAACTCGTCTCGGGGCAAACCCTGAGCTTCGGCTCGTACGCCGTGCGCCTTGACCTCGCGCGGGGCTCGCTTGAGCGCAGTTACCGTGGCGATGTTTTGCTGCAGACCGAGAACCTGCGGGTCGACCTGGGCGCAGGTAAGTTGAAAAAACGCATCCTCGACGGGGTGTCTTTTACGGTTTACCCCACAGAAATCATGGGCCTAATGGGGCCTTCCGGTTCGGGAAAAACCACCCTTCTGATGTCCATCATCGGCTATTTGAAGCCCACGAATGGGCGCACGCTTCTTAACGGCGACGAGCTCACACAGCACTACGACCGCTACCGCGGGGCGATCGGCTACGTGCCACAAGATGACATCATTCACCGCGAACTAACCGTCTACGAGGCCCTCTATTACACCGCGAAGTTGAGACTTCCTCCGGACACCACCGACGACGAAATCGAGCGACGTATCATGCAGGTGTTGGTCGACCTCGAGATCGACCAGACGCGCAATCTGCGCATCGGTTCTCCCGAACACAAGGGCATCTCGGGTGGGCAGCGAAAGCGCGTTAACCTCGCATTGGAGTTGCTGACCGAGCCAAGCCTGTTGTGTCTGGACGAACCCACGAGCGGCCTCGCGAGCGAAGATGCGTTGAACGTGGTGCGCCTGTTGCGTCGATTGGCGGACGGTGGACGCACGATTTTGCTGACAATCCACCAGCCGTCGGGGTCCGCGTATCGTTTGTTGGACAACGTGCTGTATTTGGCGGACGGCGAAGAGGTCTACTACGGCCCCGCCTACCCCGACAGCATCCTGTACTTCCACCCCGAGCTGAAAGCGAACACGCCCGAGGCCGAGGCTGTGCTCGCCGATCCCGGCTCGTGCATGCGTCCGATCGTGGACGCCAAGCGCGCCGGCGAACCCATGGAAACCTTCGCGGCCCGCTTCAAACAAAGCCGCTATTACGCCGAGTACGTCGAGGACCGGAAGAAGAACCGCACGGGCGTCAACGTCACCGGCACGGGAACGCGCCGGCCCCCCCGATTCTCGCTGAGGCAATGGCTGACCTTGTGCCGTCGGTATTTGGCCATAAAGCTCAAAGACCGGTTGGGTATGTTCATCCTGCTCGTGCAGGCGCCCGTCATCGCGATTCTGGTCGACATGGTGTTCGTCTCGAGGTCCGAAGGCGTGATGAACCGTCTGCAGTTTACGCCGTTCGCCCTCTTTTTGTTGGTCATCGCCGCTGTCTGGTTCGGGTGCTCGAACGCCGCGCGTGAGATCGTGGCGGAACAGGCAATCTACCGACGCGAACGCATGGTCAACCTATCGATCGCATCCTATGTCTTGAGTAAATTCGCAGTGCTCGGCGCGTTGTGCATGCTCCAGTGTGTGGTGCTGCTGTCGATGACCTATGTCGTTCTCGATTTCCAAGGGTTCCCGCTCTACCACCTGGCGATTCTCTGGAGCAGCGCGATGTGCGGTGTGGGGATGGGCTTGTTCCTCTCATCCATCGTGCGGACAAGCGAGGCAGCCATGGCGCTTGTGCCTCTGCTGCTTATCCCACAGGTCATTCTGGGCGGGGCCATCATGCCGGTTGCGGACATGAATCCGCCCACATGGGCACTCTCCCAAGCTACGATAAGCCGTTGGGCTTTTGAAGGAATGCTTCAAGCAGAGCACCGCTGGGATGCCTACGAGATTCCGCCCAAAGATATGCCAAAATCGATCGCGCCCGGTTTGCCTGCACCGCCTGCCCCGCCCAATCCAATTGACCGGTTCTTCGGAGATTCCGAGACGGTGCTCGCGGCAAACATCGCCATCCCGTCGGGCATGGCACTGCTACTGCTGCTCATGGTGGCCGCAGCGCTTAGGCTTCGAGAACGTTAGAAGCCACCGCGCTGATCGCGACGACGGTCATCTTTGCGACGACGACGCTCGGCCTCGATCGACTTGCGACGCTTGGCGACGCTGGGTTTCTCGTAGTGACGACGACGCTTCAGCTCTCGGTTGAGACCCTCGCGACCGATGGAGCGCTTCAATTGATTGAGCGCACGGCCCACGTTGTTGTCGATCACAGGCACTTCGAGTGGACCGAGATCGTCTTGTTTGCGTTTTGAAGGGCGTTTATCGAAAGCCAAAACATTGCTCCTTTGGGGCGGTTCCTAATATCGTCGTTCAGTCTAGCACACTTTTGTGCCAGCGTCGCGGGCTGCGCATTGTTCTTATCCGATGGCATTTCGTCAAGGTTCTCCACTTTTATTTTACCCGACCGCGATTCGTCGACGTAGGGGGTGGACGGAGGCAGTTTCTTTATGGATCTTCACGACAATTCAGAACGGCTCGCACGCTTTCGAAGCGGCGACCGGGAGACCTTGACTGAGGTCTACAGGACCTACGTCCCAAAGGTGGTGACGATGTTGACAGGTGGATTCACCTTCAGCAGCGGGGAGAGATGATCCGGTTCGCGGGCTACCGCGCTCCACATCAGGTGCAAGAGGCCATTCAAGACATCTTCTTGAAGGCGTTCTCGCCGTCTGCGCGCATGGCGTACGACGGAACGCGGGACTACCAGCCATATCTGCTGCAGATTGGGCGCAACGTGGTGATCGATTCGTTTCGACGCGCAAAACGAGACCGCGTTTTCATCACGATCGGCAAACTGGTGCACGAAGACGAGTCCCCCGACGATGCCATGGGGCGACTTGGCTTGACCGAGGAAGAAAGTCCGGAAGACCTCTCCGCACGCCAGCAGATTCACGCGTGTGTGCGTGATTACGTGGCGACCTTGTCCAGCGATGACCAGCAAATCGTGCGTGACCACCTCGCGGGAGACCTCTCACAGGCTCAGATCGCCGAGGCGATGGGCGTGGACCGAAACGAGATCCGTCGCCGCATCAAGGCCATCCGAGAGGGGCTGCTTCGCCATCTAAAAGCCCGCGGCATCATTGACGCACTTGAGCCCCAGCAGGTGCTTCAATTGCTGGCAGTTTTCGGGGGCCTCTCATGAATCGTACCGAGCGCCTCTTTGTCGAACCCGACCAGCCCGAGGACGAATTCACGTCCCTTAACGACCGGAAGACCTTCGACGACGCACTCGCCGTTGATGACCGGAAGACCTTCGACGCGCTCGCCATCGCCGCGCGAGAGCTTGAGGAAAGCGACTTCTCGCAGTTTGAGGCCGCCTTTGCGCAGGCGAGCATCTTCGAGAAACTCGACGCGCTGCAAGAACCGGAAGACCTTTCTGTGGATGCCATCGAAGACACGGTAGGCGTCCGCAGGAAATTGCGCGGACGCAGTGTTCTTGCCTTGGTCGCCGCAGCGGCGTTGGTGGGCTACATCACGTTGCCCATACAAAGCCCACCCGATGAATACCAAGCGCGCTCCTCCACGACCGTGGACCGGACGCCGAAACCTTCGGTGCACGTGTTCTGTGTGCATCGCCAAGCCGATGAGCTTCGCTTCATTGGGGCCGCGGAGAGCCCATTTGGCGTTGTGCGTTGCGCATCGGAAGATGATCTAAAGATCGCCTACGAAAACCCAGACGCTCAGTTGCGTTATGTCTACCTAGCCGGGTTGGGGACGGACGGAGAAGTTCGTTGGTACGGGCCTACCCCAACGCAACCGGAAGTCCTTGGGGTGCACGTGACATCGAAACCCACGCCGATCGGTCAGACACGCACGCTCTCGATCAATCATCCGCCTGGAACGTATGATGTGTTTGCTCTGTTCACTCCTCAGCCGGTTGCGCTCAAGGACTTTGAAGCCGAAATGAAACGTATCGCGCATGGTGGCGCTGCGACTGGCCAGGTAATCGTGCGAACCACGTTTGAGGTGCGCCCATGAAAGCCGTCGTTTTACTACTGGCGCTACTCGTCTCGGCCTCCGCATTTGCCCAAGATACGACGCGGTACGCGTTGGTCGTGGCCAACAACAGCAGCGTCGACGAGGGCGTCCCCGCGCTTCGCTACGCCGACGATGATGGCGCGCGTTTCTTCGAGATCTTTTCCGCTTACGCCGATCAGAC
Organism: bacterium; assembly: GCA_041390025.1. GTDB lineage: Bacteria > Myxococcota_A > Bradymonadia > Bradymonadales > Bradymonadaceae > JBFFMO01. The sequence goes on along the minus strand of JAWKQR010000001.1, from coordinate 186,746 downwards.
GTCTTTGCTCACCACGCTGGATGCGGACTCCCAGCAAATCTTCCCAGACGCCGCGAAACGCTCGATCGCGCCGACGCGTGCCAATTTGATCGCTGCCGTTGAGGCCGTAAGCAACGCGATCAAAAAAGATCATGCGGTCGGACGTCGAGCAGAGGTCTTCATTGTTTTCACTGGACACGGCAGCGTCTCCGATGACGGTGAGGGCTACCTATCACTCGCGGACACGAAGTTACGCCGTCGCGATCTGCTCAAAGACGTCATCGAACCGCTCAACGCGGACTTCACGAACGTCATCATCGACGCGTGCAACGCATATTTCATGGTGCAATCACGCGGGGGTTGGAGCGATGACTCTACCGGCAGAACCCTCAACGCTGAATTCGAGAACTACCTGAATTCAGGTGAAAGGCAGGCGATCAACCCGACGATTGGTGTGATCTTGTCGACCGCTGGTGCCCAAGAGGTGCATGAGTGGAGCACTTACGGTGGAGGTGTATTCAGCCATCAACTACGCAGCGCATTGTTGGGGGCAGCGGATGCGAATGGCGACGGGGCGATCAGCTACCCCGAAATCGAGGCCTATCTTGTCGCCGCGAACGCCACAGTGACCAACCCGCGGGCACGCATTCATGTGCATGTCAAAGGACCCGGCCAAGCAAGGGACCGCACCGTCATTGAATTGAAGAACCTGCGCAATACGACGCAGCTCAAGATCGGCGGCGGTGAGGGTCCGATGTGGATCGAGGATTCTCGGGGACTGCGTTATGCGGACCTGAATATCTCCGGGGACACGACCGTTGCGATGAGCCTTTTACGGGATCACCAACGTGGCCCCTACTGGATCAAAACTCAATCCAACGAAGCAGCTGTGCCGGCCAAGGACATGGTCGAGTACGCGGCGTTGGATTTGGTTGCGACGAATCAAACAGCGCGCGGCGCCGTGGACGAAGCGTTTCGACGGGAGCTGTTCCAAACACCGTTTGGCCCTGGCTTCATGGCAGGCTTCTTGGCGGCAAAACGTGAGGAGACCACTCGTCTGGACGTCGCGCCGCAGGCGCAATGGCGGCCCGAGTTCGCCGTCGCATATCGTTTGAACCGCCCAATCTTGGATGTCCAAGGACTGCAGCACTCCGTTGGAGCATCCGCGGGTGTGTCCCACGATACGGGCTGGGGCGTCGGCGGGTTTGTCGACTACGGCTTCGCGACTGACTCCGTCGCGACCTTCCATCGGGTGTCAGGCGGGATACAGGGTCAGTGGGCAACTCAGTTTAGTGGGATCCGTGTCGCAATGCAGTTGCGCGTTGGACCGGAAGTCCTACTGTTTGACGCCGATGTCCTGCAGGCCGACCCCATCGCGCTAAGAGGCGAATCCAATCTGGTCTTTGCGTGGAATCGAGGAACGTGGTTACCATTCCTCACGGGCGGGCTTGCCGTGGATGTGGTGACCCGGGCTGGCGTGGATGCGAATGAGGAACAAGTTTGGTTAAGCCCCAACATTGGTGCGGGTTTATCGTTCTAGTCGTGCTGGGATGCCAACCCAAGCCCCCGCCCGTAAAGACCGACACGACCCCGCCATCGTCCTTACCCAGCTACATGTTTGTGGTCCGGGAGACCTCATTGTGTCCTGACCGGAAGTCCGCCATGGCCCGTTCCTGCGGAAACTCCGTCGAATTCGACGAGATGGGATACATCGTGCACGCGGGGCAGCGTTTGGAGATTCTCGATGTCGAAAAAGAACTCGCGGTAAGTCCACGTTACATGGTGAACGGGAAGCTCCGCGGTTTCATCCCATTGGCTGACCTTAGCGCGCGGCCTGCCTTCCCAACCATCGATGCTCCACCTTGGACCGGAAGTCCTTCGGCTGGAAACTTTCAGGTGTCACTGAGAAACCACAAGGTCGCGCTCGCAGGAAGGAACATTGAGGGCACGCTTCACCCGGTATCGCCGCTTCAGCTTAAGGTCGACGATCATGTCATCGCGCTCTCCGAGTGCTTTGAAAACAAACACGGCACCTACTACGAGGATATCCACAGCTGCGTCTCGGAGCGTGATTGTGTCGAACTCGACTACGTGTGCGACCGCGATTTCTGTGACGAGATCGTGCTCGGGTTTTCGCCCTCAGGGGAGTTGACCGCGATTACAGACCGCTTTGGCACGTTCGAGATTCGCGGCTGCGAGCGTTACTCGGAGTAAATCAAAACCGAATCGCGGGCAGCGATAACGTCGCGGTGCCGTTGCGCCGACTCGTGGCGACTGTGCCTACAAACACAAACACATCCCACCAGGTGTGCAGAAAAATCGCGTCGCGCAGGTTGTAATCATCGGCCTGCGTCAACCAACCGGTGTACATGCCAAAGGCCATACGTACCAAGAATCCCCAGCTAAAATCCGCGTGTGCCGTTGCAAACATCGACGCCTGGAGGGTGTTCGCGAGCAGGGGATGCATGCCGACCACCCGGTCAAATCCATGCATGACGTAACCGCGGAAAAACGCCTCCTCCCCCACCCCTGCCCCATAAGAGACGCCGAAGGCGAACAGGCCATCCGTGACCCGGAAGTCCTCGAACGGTGCGGACTCATAGGTCATCCCATCTTCATCGACAAACGCACTTCCGAGGCCGGCCGCGCCAATCACAAGAAACGGAATCAAGACTCTCAACCGAGCCAATGCGCGAACATCAAATGGAGCGATTAGGACTTCCGGTACTGTGCTGAGGTCGTCTTGGAAGCCCACGCGATCGACAACGCGATGCCGATACGTTTCGTACGCACTGAGCAACGATGCATCGATCCAAAGCTGTGCACCGAGCAGAAACAGTTGCGCCCGCGGTTGGGTAATGACCAGAGCACCTTCGGTGTTTGCCACCGCTGCAGTAGCGCCCCCTAAGCCAGCAGCGGCCGCGAGCGTGTAGGGCCAACCTGTTTGGCCATCCCAGTACTGACCGAGTCCAGGCAGCAACAAAGACGCAATGGGTAGGATGACAAGCGAGCACGTGATCTTGTTTGGGTGCCCGCAATCGGAGGCGGACAAGACCTCTGGCACGTCCTCTCGGGGTTGCACCGATGGTTCGGACACCGGTGGCGGCGGTGGCGGCGGAGGTGGGGCGGCCACCGCGGACACCGATAGGCAGACAAACATGATGGCGAAAAATGTCCTCACGGTCGCTCCACGCACAACAGGTGAGCACCCCGCCCACCTGCTTTCTCGTATCTCACCACCCACCGGTTGTAACCGTTCAAACGCTGTCATCATTGGATTGATGATGCAATTCTTGAATGATGTTGTCCGGAAGTCCTTTCCATTGTGCAATGCGCGCTGGGAGATCTGTTCCGCGAGCCTAGGTTGAGTTGGTAGATGGACCGGAAGACCTTGCGGCGCTGACCCAAACGGGCGGAAAAATGAGCATTTTTGATAAGATATCGGGGCGTTTTGGAGACATCCTCGATGAGGTGAGAATACCGGAAGACCTGCATCGGGTGCATGAATCCGCGTCGGTGCTGATCGCGCAGGGTGACTTTGGGCCAGCGATATCTGCATTGAACGGCACCGTCGGCCGGTATCCAAACGTCCAGCGCACCTTTGTCTTATTGGCCAAGGCCTACAAACTCTCCAATCAGACGCGCGGGGCGTTGGACGCGTTAGACAGAGCACTCGCGATCCGACCAAGCGCCGCACTGCATCTTCAAGCCGGGGAGCTCCTTGAGCGATTGGCGCAGTGGCGCGACGCCGAGCGACACCTTGCCGACGCGGCACAACTGCCGGACTCCTCTGAACACGAGTTTGCCATCGCGTTCGCTCTGGGAAGGGTCTTAGAGGCACAAGGGCGACGCGATCGCGCTGAACGTGAATACACACGCGCGCTGGAGATCGACCCCGGTCACATGGACGTGGGACACCGGCTGGTTCGGCTGCTCCTTTCGCGCGACTGTACCGCCGCGAGAAAGATGTTGCAGCAACTCGACCGCGATCGTTTGGATCCTCGGACCAATTTACTCTGGGCCCTGATCAGCGAGAAAGAGGGAGAGCTCGAAGATGCACAGAGCTTCATCCAAAGGAGCCTCGAGCACGTCGACGATCCTGAAGCCCTCGTCGTCGGAGCGAGGCTTTGCAATCTGACGCATCAACCTCAAGAGGCGCTGACACTGTTGGCGCGGGTCCCCGACGGCATGCCCGATGAGCTCATCAACGAGTCGTTACGGCAACGTGGTCGAGCACAAACGACCCTTTCTGACTTTGACGGAGCGAGAGCGACATTTGCAAAACTGCTGTCGCGAAGACCGGAAGACCCTCAGGCCCTGCTGGGTGTGGGAAACTCCGAATTGGAACTTGGTAAGTTCGACATCGCCAATGGTTTCTTGCTGCAGGCCATGGCGTATGCAGACACGAGGGGCGCAGCCGTGCTTGGGATCGGCCGGTCGCATGCTCTGCGTGGGGACGACAGCAGCGCAAAACACTATCTCGAAGAAGCCCTTCGATGTTCGCTTGGGCCGGAAGACATCGCACGAGCACATCTGGAATTGGGCCGTGTTTCCCAACGCCGCGGCGACCACTCCGACGCGCTGCGGCACCTGAATGCGGCGGTATTGAACAAACATCTGGCGTCCGAAGCCCGAATTGCTATGCAGACGAGCCTTGAGTCGTTGGGCCCGAGATTCGAGTTTCCAGAGGATTCCGGCAACCCGATGGCCGTGGAAGGTTTAGTGCGACAGTGCGTGGACTGGCTTGCGCGCGAAGCCCAGCTCTCCGGGTTTATGGTTCGAGCACAGGGGCTGATTCAGAAACTTGAGTCACCGTTGTCCATCGCAATCGTCGGGGAGTTTAATGCCGGCAAGTCAACGTTATTAAACGCGTTGCTGGAAGAAGACCTGTTGCCCGTTGGTGTGCTGCCGACCACCGCCCACACAGGAATCGTTCGATTCGGTCCACGCCGCGCCGCTCGGCTGCATCTCTTGGACGCGCCCTCCCGCGAAGTCAACTTTGAGGAGGCCGCGCGGGTGATGAAGGACAATTCGGCAGATGTTGCACGTGTGGACTTTATGTTTCCACATCCGGTGCTCCGAAGCCTTGAGTTCTGGGACACTCCAGGATTCAACGCGTTGGAGGAGCGCCACGAGACGGTGGCTGCCAATGCGTTGGAGACCGCGGAGGCGATTCTTTGGGTGATGGATGCGAATCAAGTGCTGTCGGCGACTGAATTCGACCGCATTGATGGGCTTCGACATGGTGAGGAACGCCTCGTCGTCGTCGTGAACAAAGTTGATCGCCTCGGCCGCGATCGCCACGCAAAGACGCAGGAACTTCTGGACTACATTGACGACAACATTGGGGACCAGATTGCAGGCGCGTTCGCGGTGTCCGCCAAGGAAGCCATCGATGCTCGCCCGGAAAAGGACGACGCGTTTGAGGACTTCCGGTCGTACGTCAACGAACACATCGTCGAGCGTGCCGGTCGGATCAAGGTCATCGAAGTCTACTTCGGGCTGACTGGTCTCTTCCGTGACATCCAACGTTTTTCCGCCGACCGGCAGACCTCGCTCGCGCAGGCTAAAAGCCAGCTTGGTGATGTTGCGACCTGGTTGACCACCGACGTTCAAAGCGCGTTGGAGCGGCTCGTGGAGGATACGCGCCGACACCTCGAGGACCGCACAACCTTCATGCTCGATTCCATCGAACGCGAGATCGCCGACGCCATGCGCCCAAGCGGTCAATTGGTGACCCGCCACGCGCTGTCAAAAATCGATGCAAGCTTTGTTGGCAGGCTCTTCATCGACCGCTACCACGACATTCTGAAGGTCGCCTTCCAAGAGACGGCTCGAGCGGTCGATGAGTTGGAAGCAGCGATGGCCCGCAAGGTTGAGAACGTGGTTCGCACCATGCCGGTCGAGGACGCTCGCGGCCAGAATCGTAGCCTTGAGAGCCTATTCGACGAGCTTCGCATGCACCGCGCGATTCTTGAGGAGCGCTTGGTCGGTCGACTGAGTGCGCGGTTCACAGCCACAGTAGAGCTGGTAGGACCGGAAGTCCTGATGTCGATCGATGGCGACAAAGCGATGTGGCGGCCGAAGTTGAGACGACTTCTTCCGGACTCTCCACAACTTGGTGCGGCGGAACTCACGGATTGGTTAAGGCATTGGTCCACACGAATGGATGTGTTCATTTCTCGGGTCGATGCCGAGCTGACTTGGATGGCATTGGATCTGCGACAACGTTTGAACGTGGATGAGATGATCGCTTGGCTTGAGTCGGATGCGATGAGCACGACCCTTCACGACTAGCACGATCCGGCGTATATAGGCGGCATCGACAGCCTGAGGTTAAGATGTCCCGTCTTGGTTTGGACCCCGCACTCATCGACCGCGCTCGCACCGCCGCGGCGCACGTTGCCGACGACATGGATGGCTTTGTCGCCAAGCGCAGCACCGTTGCGATCGAACGTACCGCGCTCCGCCTGATGGGCATCGATGGCGTCAACGAAGATGACATTCCCCTGCCAAACCTAGTCGTCGAGGCGGCACAAGACGCGAGTCTTTTGGGAGATGGGATTTCTCGAGTGATTGCGCGCGCAGTCGTGGCGACCGGCCGCGACCCCCAAGTCATCGCCGAGGCCATCGCCGACGGAGATCTCCGGCTCGACACTCTCCCGGAGGTCGATGAGGCAACCGTCCGCGAGATCGGACAGGATCTCGCTGAAGAGGCAGCCGAACGCATCGCTCAAAATGTGCACTTACGAAATCAGCGACTCGCCGAGTCTCAACCAAGGGTCGAGCCGCTGCACTATGTCATCGTCGCCACCGGTAACATCTATGAGGATGCGGTTCAGGCCGTTACGGCTGCACGCCAAGGCGCAGACATCATCGCCGTCATCAGGTCTACAGGTCAGAGTCTGCTCGACTTTGTTCCCTACGGCGCCACGACCGAGGGGTTTGGCGGGACGTACGCAACACAAGCGAACTTCAAGATTGTTCGGGAGGCCCTCGACGAGGTCGGCTTGGAGTTGGGGCGCTACATTCGGCTATGCAACTACTGCAGCGGACTGTGCATGCCCGAGATCGCTGCGATGGGCGCGCTTGAGCGACTCGACGTCATGCTCAACGACGCACTCTATGGGATACTCTTCCGTGACATCAATCCGCGTCGTACCTTTGTGGACCAGTATTTCAGTCGTCTGATCAACGCGTACGCAGGCGTCATCATCAACACCGGTGAGGACAACTATTTGACCACTGCCGATGCGGTGGACGCAGCCTACACGGTGCTCGCAAGCCAGTTTATCAACGAACAGTTTGCACTACGAAGTGGCCTGAAACCCCAGCAAATGGGGCTTGGGCACGCCATGGAGATCAATCCATCGCTCAAGAACGGTTTCCTGCTCGAACTCGCTCAGGCCGAGATGGCCCGGGAGATCTTTCCGCATGCACCGCTCAAATACATGCCACCCACGAAATACATGACCGGCAACATCATGAAGGGCATATTCAGGACGCGATGTTCAATCTCATCGGCGCGTGGACGCGCCAAGGCATTCAGTTGCTCGGCATGATGACTGAGGCGATGCACACGCCACACATGAGTGACCGATACTTGGCCTTGGAGAATGCTCAATATGTGATGAACACCGCACAGGACTTGGGGGATGAGATTCTCTACAGACCCGGCGGCATCATCCAACGTCGTGCCCAATCTGTCCTCGAGGAGGCGACAGCCTTGCTCGAAAAAGTAGAGCGCGAGGGGCTGTTCTCGGTGTTAGAAGCCGGCGTATTCGCCGACGTCTTCCGGGCGCCGACAGGTGGCAAAGGCGGAAGCGGCGTGTTTGACAAGGGGGATCGCTATTACAACCCCTTGGAAGACGAGCTCAGGCAGCGGTTGGAACTCAGCCCTCGTTAGCCTTTTGTCGAAACGTATCGCGCAGCACGGCATGTTGAATTTTGCCACTTGCCGTGCGCGGTAGCGCTTCGATGACCCACATCCGACGTGGGACTTTGAATCCCGCCAGAGACCGACGGCACCAGGCCGCGAGCATATCGACCTGCACTGGCTTGAGAGGACCACCGCGGCACTCACGACCTGTCCCCACTCCTTGTCCGGGAGTCCAAAGACGGCGGACTCGACAACCGCTGGGTGCGAGTTCAAGACACTTTCGACTTCTGCCGGATAGACGTTCTCACCCCTGAGATAATGAGGTCATCCCTGCGACCTTTACATACAGATATCCTTGTTCATCGACGTAGCCAAAATCGCCGGTGTCGAACCAGCCATCCACGAATCGCCGGCTGTTTTCCGTCGGACGATCGAGGTAGCCGTGGGTCACCATGGGCCCGCGTACAAAGATGTTGCCAAGCGTATGGGCCGGGACTGTTTGTGACGCCGATGACCGAATCGAAATCGTGGCACCAAGAACCGGAAGACCTGCCGAGGCCCATCGAGGGGAATCCACGGGCAAGTCGTTGACCGCATCGATTGGCATCGTGGTGACCTGTGAACAAGCCTCCGTCATACCGTACGTCTGAAGGACCGGAAGTCCTCGCGCTGTGCACCACGCGATGGCGTCTTGATCGGCGGGACCACCGCCCAACAAAACTGCACGAACGCGGCTGTCGGTCTGCTTCTCCATCCCCGCCTGAATCAGCCGATGCAGCATTGTGGGCACAAGAGACACGATGGTCACACGCGGCAGCATCGCGATCACTTCACCCGCGTCAAATCGATCCAAAATCAAGGTCGCCGTGCCGTACAAGACGCCTCGGTAAAGAATCGAAAGACCGCCAATGTGGTAAAGTGGAATCACACAAAGCCACACGTCGTCCCGGTGGACACCGATATTAAAGGCCGACGCTGCGGCGCTCGCCTTGATGTTCTCCCACGTCAACGGGACGGGCTTTGGCGGGCCAGTCGTTCCACTTGTGTACATGATCACGGCCACACCGTGTTCATCAACGTCCACCGGTTCGCAGTCTAGGCTCAACGTCAATTCGTTGACCTGCACAAATGGCTTGTCGGCGAGCTCGATGTTGCGGGTGCCTGCAGTGTGGTCAATCACCAGGAGGTGGGGGTCGATGTCTTGCAAAATCCAAGAGATCTCCCCATCTGTCAGCCTGCGATTCAGCGGGATCAGCGTCGCACCGAGCCATCCAACAGCCAAGATGGTCACGGCGAATTGCAGATTATCCTCAATCAACACGGCGACTCGGTCGTTTGGTTGAACGCCAACCCCACGCAACGCCGCGGCAACTCGCCGCACCCTCGTACCGAGATTTGACCAATTCAGGGCTTGTTCGGCGCTCTGGAGCGCTAGTGCGCTGGGCCTAGCAGTGACCTGACGATGCAACCAATTCATGGATTCTCCGCTTCGGTGATCAACGTCGCATCTTTCAGGAATTCTTCCATCGCCGCCGGCAATAGAGGCTCGTCAAAACACAGGTTCCCTCGCTCCACGCGACCCCACGCCACGTCGCGCTCAAGCCAGTGACCTGTGTGCAATCCACTTGGCTCTTTGACACCAAGTGACTGCGCCAAGTGCCCCACCGCGCGCCGCCCAATGCTCGTCTCGATCGCTGACGAGAACACGACACGAACGCCGGCGTCGTCCGCCGCCTCAACATAGCTTCGGAGCTCAAAGATGGAGCCGAAGACAGACGGCTTAAGCACCACAGCATCGACCATCCTTTGTGCAAGCATAACGTCACGCAAATCCGCGCGGTTTGCGCTCTCGTCCGCCCCGATGGGTGCGATACGCAGATCGGTTAGCGTTCTGAGCTCGGCGAGTTTGTCGGGAGCCACGGGTTGCTCCACCAAGTCGATGGAAAAGAACCGGGAGTCCTCGAGGAACCGCTTTGCTTCCTCAAACGACCAAGCCCCATTGGCATCCACCCGCAATCGGACAGCCGGAAATGACCGGGAGACCTCAGCCACGCGCTGCACATCACGGGTCACGGAATCGGCACCTACCTTGAGTTTCACGGTCGAGAAGCCGCTCTCGACAGCGAGCCCAATCTCAGAAACCGTCTCGGCGATACCCAACGCACCCAGCGTAAACTGAACCTCGGTCCGAACGGACCGGAAGTCCTCATCAAGCATGTCTACCGCAAATCTCGCAGCAGGCGTTGATGGCCGTTCACCATTTTGAACCCAGCGCGTAAGACTGTCTCGGCACTCATCAAGCGACTCGCTCCCCCAACCTTGAAGTGGCGCCGCCTCGGACCAGCGTTGGCCCCCCTGACCCTCAGTCTTCAGAAAAAAAGTGGGGCGGGTTTGCCAAACGCTCGATCCCGTGACCAATGGCCGTCGGAGTCGAAGTTCGGCTTCATACACGGCTCGATTCACACGTCTTCCTTCGTCAGCGAATCAGTGATGATCGCGTCGACGCCCTCGCCCCGCAGCCACTCGACTCTCTTGACGTCGTGGATCGTCCAGACGTTCACTTCCAATTTCCGGTCGTGCGCCCACTCAATCAACCAAGGGTTGACCAAAGACCAGTTCGGATGGAGGGCCGATAGCCCTGTGAGCGTCAGAAGCCGTGTTGGCCAACCGGTCCGAAGCATCAGCGGCTCGTCCCGGTCGTACAGGAAGCCCAGGCGCATCCCAGGCATCAGCCGTGACATTCGGGCGAGCTCGACAGGATTAAAGGAGGAGACGATGACATCGTGACGATATTGCCTCAAAACCTCAGCCGTGGCCTTTGTGGGCGATCTCCATTCGATGCCTGGAGACTTGATCTCCACATTGACCAGAAAGTCTCGGTCCGGGAGTCCTTCGAGGACGCTCGACAGGCGCGGAATTCCCATTTGATTGGGATCGACGTCAAAGCGCTCAGCGTTGATAGGAATGAGCTTGTGCAGCTCGTCTGCAGTTTTGTCTTTCACGGCCCCCCTGACACCGTAGAGCCGCTCAAGTGTCAGGTCGTGGAAGACAACGGGTGTCCCGCAGGCAGCGACCTGAACATCGAGCTCAACCCCGTCCATTCCGTGAGCCACCGCAAGTTGAAAGGCGGGAATGGTGTTCTCAAGCGCAAGGCGGTTCATTCCACGATGGGCGATCAGCAGCATGGTGTTCACGGGGGCAAAAGAGGGATGATGGACTTCTTCCGGTCGATGTAACGTCCGTTTGCGTCCCACTCTAGCACGTAGGGTTTCTCGCTCTCGACCTGCGCCGCGGTGATGAGATTTCGTTCGAGCAGCCGGCCAAACATCTCGTCCATGCGATTTGACCACCATCCCCCCATCGGGGTCTTACGTCGCTGGATGACCCGGCCACCGTAGAGTGGATTGGGCTTGAGCATCGCAAGAAATATGGCCTCGAGCGGGGAGAGATTTCGGGCATCCTTCTGGAAGTAGTACCGCGCAGCCGGCCCAATCCCATAGATGTCGGGGCCGAACTCAATGCAATTGAGATACAATTCCAACACCCGGTCTTTGCTGATCTCGTTGGTGATTCGCCACGCCAAGAGCGCCTCCTGCAGCTTCCGTGCGAGTGTCTTGTCGCGGGTCAGGAAGAGGTTCTTGATGAGCTGCTGGGTCACGGTCGAGCCTCCATAGACGAACCGTCCCTTTTCAAGGTTTAGGCGCAAGGCCTTCTTTATGAGCCCCAGACTAATCCCAGCATCGGTATAGAACATCATCTCTTCGCTCAGGTAGGCAGCTCCACCAACCCATGGAGGCAGCGCCTCAAGAGGCACGTAGGATGCCATGCCTGGCCCAACGTTGACCTCGACCTCCTCACTGCTGACGCCCTCGACAACCCGCTTGATGAAAGGCCGGTTCAACCAAAAGACGTCACTCAATATTGGACCCTCAAACGCATCCGGCTGCACGGCTCGATGAGGTCCCGTGGGCGCGTTGGCGAGCACGCGCACCGTCTCGGGACGCATTTGTTTTGGCACGTTTAACGCCGTGGGCCGACAGAGGTCTTCGTACCCGTCAAACTCTAGGCGCAGAGCCCTTGGGCGCCAGATCGGCAGGTAGAACTCCACGCTAGGCGCCCATTCGCCTTCAAACTCGATGTTTCGGTAGGGGCCGAGCATTCCTGCAGGAAGGCTACGAATGGCCCGTTGACACTCAATCTCGGCCATCTCTGCGCGGACGAAGAAGGTCGGGTCCATCCGGAAGTCCTCAAGATAACCGTTGTAGCTGATGTCGACCGGTCCCCAGTCAAGTTTGCCATTGAGTACCGAGAGCTTGCCAAGTTGAGGGCGCCAGACAAAATCCGCATGTGATGAGAACTTGATGCCTGTAAGTGGTTCATCCGAGACCCCGACCAAGTCCACCACGCCGTTCTCCCAGATCACGTGGTAGGAACCCGTGGCGGCGTCGTAAAGCTGTCCAAGCGCTGAACCTTTTGGGGGCATTTGCCACAGTAATGAGGCGGACAGAACGCCGCCCACCCGACCGCTCGTACCTCGACTCGGCAATTCCGAGCGTCCCTTTGGCATCCCCGGAATGTTCGCCAGATCGACTTTGTCGATGTCCACGGAGAGGTAGCGCGGGATGCTCTCACCGGGCAGCGTATCCATGTCGACGCGAAACGTCCCGCCGGCGGAGGTCCCTACCGCATTGAGACGTCCAAGATTGGCCGTCCCGTCAACACGTTCGATGAGTGTCAATCGAGTGAGATCATCGGAGTGCTCGTCCTCAAGATTGACGTCGACACGCAGTCCTTGGAACGCGAAATCGGTCCGTCCCAACAACCGGGAGACCTTTTGGACGAGAGATCGTCCGCCAGTCCTCGGCTTGACCGATGTCGGTTGGGACGTCTGGCGATGAAACAATTCACCGATAAGCGCCCTCTGCGACGGTGTGATCGCGGCGCGACCGTTTGTGGCCGTGATCGCTGGTCTGCCATCTCGATAGGCAACCTGTACGGTGGGAGCGTCAAAGGTTGACAGAGGTCTCTTGTCTGGACCCACCCTGACCGAGAGAAGGTCGATCGCCATCTCTGCATGCCGCGATTGGAGGTCGGCCACAAGTCCAAGTTCCCCAACGCGCAGTGCGCCCAAGCCCTGAACGTCCCACGAGACCAGAGGCCGGTCTGGTTCCTCGCTCACAAGTGATGCAAGGATGCGCTGGGTCTTCAAATCGTACGAGGCGCTGACGGTGGACCGAATGCTTTCCCCAACCTTCGCTGCCAACGGGATTTTTGGCTCAACCCGAAGGTCCCCTTTCAGCGACAATTCGTTCCAACTGAGTTCCACCTGACTTTTCGTTGTTGAGGCGAGCAGCAGCTCATCATCCCCACGAACGACGGCAACACTGCCGCCCGAAATGGTGATCTCGGGCGGAGACTCCAACAAGCGCCGCAGAGTGGAGGACTTCGTGGCCGGCACACCTGCCGCAGCATCCGACGTCACGCCGCTGTCCACGGCGTCGATATCCACGCGAAACACCGCGTTGGAAACATCCACCGAGCGAATCGAAACCTTCTTGTCCAACAGACTTTCCACCGAGACCGCCACCAGGATCTCATCGATCTCGCCGTGGATCCCGCGGTCTGGGATATCGATTTTTACACGCGTGAGACGAAAGCTGCGACCCAGTCTTGATGAAAAACCGTCCCAGTCGGCCTTCAGACCCGCACGAGAGAGGCGCTCACGCAACTCCCCCTCAACCGCGTCTTCGACGAGTATGGGTAAGGCAAACGCCGCCAAAACTGCAAAAAAAGCAACAATGGCGGCGATGATTCCGACGGTCTTAAGCTTCACTTGGCTCGTTGGACGACGACATGACCCCACAATTTACCCGGGGTTTTCGATCGATCAACAAAACGAGCGGAGGGTGGATTCCTAGGTGAAGATGATTTGGGCGCCGTCGGCAAGCTCATAGAAATCCCCCGCGGTGATCACGCCTTCGACCTGCTCAACCAGATCGGTGGGTTGGATGTCCATCATCTCCATCGCCAGCTGACAGGCATAAAGCTGCGCTCCAGAATCGTGCAACGTTTGAATCATCTCGCGTGCAGTGGGCAAGCCAAGAGCGTCCATACGCTTCTGCATCATCTTGGCCGCAATGTTCTCCATGCCCGGCAGACCTGCCAACATCGTTGGCATTGGACTCGATGGGTTGCCAACCATGTTCACGTGAAGGGAGTCCACACGCTTTTCGGTAATCACATCTAGCCCATAGAAGGTGAAGAACACGAACGCATCGATCCCAGACATCCGCGCAGCGTTGGCGAGGATCAGCGCGGGATAGGCTTCGTCAAGGCCGCCCTTCGAACAGATAATCGCAACTTTTCGATCTGACATTGTAACCTCAAATGCATCCGACAGGTTTCGGAACTCCGGCAAGGCGTGCCGCGGCCATGCCGGGTGCCTTCTTGAACAATTCGTAGATTTCTTTGGTCGATACGCCCGACCCAGTGGACAACATCCGAATGTTGGGGGACTTGCCAGAGCGCTGATACTCGGCGCGGGCAAATCGAATCATCGCCAATGGGCTTCGGTCAGCTCCCCCAACCCCAACGCACTCGACATCTGACGCGCGAAATCCTCGGTCCAAGCATCTGAATCCACGAGGAATCCTTCGGCGTCGAGTTCCCATCCGGGCAACGAAACTGGTGAAGCGCCGGTTGCCTTGGGGATAACCACTCCGACGGGTTTGTGTTGGGGGGATACCTTGGGCGTTTGTGCCGCCGGCGCGGGCTTGCGCTGACCGGCCACGCCTGTCGACGCGAGGTGGCGAGCGAGTTTGTCCGACCCAATCTGTCGCCGTTCGGTGAGCGTCGAAACACCCCGACCAAGCTCACGTAACAAGGCCAGCGCCGTGGCCACGCCGCGACGCGTATCCGCGTCATGGCTGGCCTTCAAGAGACCAAACACACTGACATCTTCGGCGGGTTGGTCCACGACGTGGGCGACATTATTCAGCAAGACCAACATCTTGGGCCGAGTCATGCTGCGGGTCACCTTCAGAATATTGACCATACTCTCACGAAGCAGACGCGCATCTTCCACCGTGAAGTTTTCCAAGACCTCCTTGGGGGTCCCCAACAACTCCCGGACAAACGCGATGTATCCGTTCTCCTCCCATGCTTGAAGGTGCTCAGTCGCCACCTCCATGGCTTGCCGCGCGATGGGCACCATTTCGTCAAGCAGTTCCTCTTGTCGTCTTTGGCGCGTCGCCAAATAGTCAACCTGGTGAGACAGGCGGCGTACCTCAGACAAGATTTCATCGAGTTGCGCTTGTTCAGGCGACATTTTGGCTCCTCCACTTTCCGGCCATCAACATTCGGTGATCCATGGGCAAATCTTCGCCCTGCACCAGTTTGTTCCAGTATACCCAACGAAATCCTAGCTTCCCCCAATGGTTTGCGTAGCTCTCTTCAAGCAGCGTAAACGGTCCAAGACTCGGCAATGGGAATCGCCCCGGAAGGGGTTCTGTGTCGTAGTTGAAGTCGAGCAGCATCGCTTTGTTGTACCCAGTTTCAACAAAGCAATTCGCGTGGCCATCGAAGGTCTCCGTGAACGGGTGCCCCTCCAGAAAAGCGAGAATGTTTGCAGCCAGCACCTCCGATTGGAAGTGGGCCACGGAACCAGCCTTGGACGTGGGCAAGTTCGTGGCATCTGCTTGCAAAAATGTTCGGGTGTCCCTCGACCTGACGTGCTCGGTCGTTTGTAAGTACCATCAACATCGCCAGTCGAGCGCTCAATGATGGGTGCGCCTTGGTGCGGGGAATGGATACCAGCAAATCGCGTACTCGCATTTGGTCGTCGTACGAGCAGATCTATTGTTTCTCGCCATCCACGTCCTGCAACACGAAAAGTGCTGACCACGTTGATCGTGCGGCATAAGCAGGTCACCAAGAGGTGAGCGTAGTAGGTTTCGTGAACGCGCCGTCTAAGGGCGTGACGTAAGTGATTGTCACGCGGTCTCGCAGTCCGCGCTCGGTGAAGAAAGCATCGGCCAGGAACCTGGAGCTCCAGCGGGCGACCGGACATAATGGGCATGTCGGCAATGACGACCGGTGATGACCAGTGGAACCAGGACATCGCGTCATCAATGCCCGTGGCGCCCTCAACGTGTGATCGCTCACGCCATGCCCGCGCCAATGGGGCCCTACACTGCCAGTGTTGCCTCAGAGGCGATGCGGTTCCATCGCGTCGATCTGGCGTCGGCGCTCTGAGGTTCCGTCTTTGAGCACCAAGACGGTTACGCTCCGGAATCAGCAACCCGCTCAATGGGGTCAAACCGCAGGTCGATGCCAGCGAAAGTAATTCGAACTGCGCGTACGTATGAGGTCTTCCGGTCGATACGCCGAACGGCACAAACGAAATCCGAGGCTGGTAAATGTGTTGCTCGTCCACGTCGAAGATGGAGATCGCGTGGGACGCGTCCAACATGCGAAGCGAAGTCGATTCGCCATCATTGTGCCAGCCGTGCCGGCTCACTATCCGTTTCACATCGATATCTGCGTTGCTAACGCATTAGCCAACGTAATTCATGCCAACCGGAAGACCTCTCAAGCACGAAACGCAGGAACATTAATCTCGACCTTAATGGACGAAAAAAATGTGACTGGCGCAAAAGCGCCGGTGATCCTTTGGAACAAAGTTTTGGAAACAGCGTCTTTGGCAAGATTGGGAACCGTGACGATGTGGCGCAGCCTGCGTGGATCTCACGATCCGGCCTCTCTCGAACGCCTTTACAGGCCCTTCGTTGGTTCCTGGCCTTCCATATTGTTCGTCGAAGTCGAGGAGCGAACGTCCCACATTTCGTCCGGATCATTATTTGCGGGCCGGGTGGGATGGGGGTTGTCACATCTGGCGACACAAACCGGCATAGTCGGGTGGTCGCTCTAAAATCGGTTACCTCGGCGCAAGACGCGTTGAGCGTGCCCGCTCTCTTCCAGAAGCGCCAGCCTGCTTGGAGCATCAACATTGTTCAAATTGCATGTAATCAATACACGATGCGCAGAACAAACCTCATATCGCAATGAAGTTCGTGGAGAGCTCTCCTTCCAAGACCGGACACGTCGCGAAATCAAGGGATTTCGAATTCGTTGTGGACACCTTGGTTGCGGTCTCCCAAGCGTTGTGAGCTTCGCGCACAGTCGCCAGGGTTTTGCTGCCTTGATATCAATAACCGACATCATGTGTGGGCAGTACGGAGAGGTGTATCTTCTCTGATTGAGGCGCTTGCGTGGCGCTTCGCGACGATGTTCAAGCTGGCGTCCCACCGTGCGTGATCTCACGAGTGTCATGGGAACCCCAGCACCGCCCCCGAGATGATATCGCTCGAACTCCGCCAGCCATCTGCGATATCTTCTCTGCTCGGCCTTATTGCTGTATGCCATGCCCATGACCGGAGATCTCCCAATCTGAGTACCCTCACAGGCATTAGCCAGAGCTATCGAGGGCGAGATCGAACCTACCGGAAGACCTACCTTCGAAGCGCGCAGGCCTGTCTTCGCGCATTGGCTAGGCGTCCGGCAGACCGTTTTGGCACAATAGATGAGTTCAAGGGACGTTGTTGGCATGAAACGGACGAGTGGCCAAAGAGCACATCCCTAGGCTCGGCACAGCGACGTTTGCGCGACCTGTGGGACGCCGTCCGCGGCAGCAGCCACAATGAAGTCGATGTGTACAGCTTTACGGGAGGGCCACTCCGGCACGGTTGAGGAGGTGTCGGAACTCCAGGCTCAAGACGGGCTTCCAGAGGTTGTTTGGAAACCGCAGTTGAGTTCGAGCTCATACGGTGATCAATCCAGGGGCTGCGCAAGCGTTTCTTCGCCTACCACTGACACAACGGCGAGCTAAGCGCGGCGCGTTGCCAAAAACACAGACGTTGCAGCGAGAAAAACTCAGCTGAGCGATTCAGGCCCATCGAACTACGACGATGATCCATATCTTCCAGTACAGGCTGGCGCTTTAGTTTTGCCATTGGATCTCGCCCGTTCCACAGTTGGTCTTGGTCGCGACGGGCTCCAGCTCCCACACGTCCGACGTAAAGCTCTACCTGGGTTTAGCGTCGATACTTTGATGGTTTTTTGTGGTGATGCGGCTTTGGCTGTTTGGCACAGCGCAAACCGACGCCTGGGCAGTCGCGTATTGAATCACCTCGTACTTTGCCAGGATTGGGAACAAAGCGTGGGCTGGTTGAGTCTTGAAACCGCTGTCCGTTCTGGACATCTCTGTAGTCGGTCTTAGGCTTCTCACGGTGCAGATTTCAACATCGACCGTCGCATCGCCTTGGTGGTGCCTGGCTATTTCTCGGTGCACTCTACGATGGTTCGCTCAAGAATCTGCATTCATTGTGTTTGATCCGCACTTGGCTGGTATGTTCGTTCTTTCGGGATGGTACCTCCAGCAGTGGCTCGCCAGACCGAAGGTGTAACGCGATGACACAACATCCCTCCCCGATGGTTCGAACGGCCATCGCAGACCTCGTAGTCTGAGTTCTATCGTGCACGAGCATCCTTGGAATGACAGCGTGTGCATATCGATGTGACGCCGGTGCTCGAAGAGGACCCGGTGTGTTCGTGCGATGTTTGCATCACATCGTTGGGGCATTGAACGAGAGTCCGCAGCTGTAACGCATCGAGGCGGATGAATTGATCGAGTTCGATGTGTGCTCCCCTCATTCACGGTGCCAGGACAACAGGACGTTTGTTCGCCATCGCCGAATGGACCGCGGACATCGAGACGTTCGCGACGGCGGAACAGGCAATGCCGACAGACTCAAGACCACTGAGCTCTCCGATAACTCTCGCAAAGACGCACGGCACGTTGTTTTTGTGACCTGTCTTCCGTGGTTGGACTTCACATCGATCCAGCACCCTCGTCGCAAGGCAATGGACTTCACACCACGCATCGCATGGGGAAAACTCACCCGGAATCGAACAGAGTCACGATGCCTTTGGCGATCTCGGCGCACCATGGTTTGGTCGATGGGATTCACCTCGCGCGTTTTTATGAAGCGATTCAAGGATTCTAGTCCTCGGGATCTTCGTCGGGTTTGTTTCTTCCTTTGAAGCCCTTTTTGATTGTCGTTATTATTACCAGAAACAACGGCAGCAAGTACAACCGCGCGGCGATACCCGAGCGTTTGTGCCACCTTTATCGCGCCGGCCGGGAACTCTACCGCGAGCTCACCGCGGCGGATGGCCTCCAAACATTCAGCATAGGCCTGTTCAAAAACCCGCTGGGCACGGATGGCTCGCGCCGCGCGATCGGCGGTTTTCGCACGAGAAACGTGGGGTGGAAGGCTTGCGCGTCGTGTGGGTTCGCCTTTGTTTGACGTGGCACGACAACTTTGGTCATTCGCGCATTTTAGCATTCGGTTCAGTGTGCCGTTGTGCTCGATAGAGTTGCTCCAAGTCACGAATATTTCGCGTGAAGAGTGCCTTCGCCTCCTCAAGAGCAAGATGCGTGAAACCCGGTGGAAGTTGTGGCGTGAACTCGATGACCTCAGGCATGGACGATCCACACAACTTGGGACGCTGAAATCGCATTGGCTGCCCCCAATGTTTTGGCAGGACCATGAACCCTTTCCAATCTTCAACGCGATCGATGAGTCCAGCTGCTACGGCGTTCAAGGCCGTATGCAACGTCTTCTGGACGATGGTCTCAATGTCGAGCAAGACGCAATCACACAGTTCTGGAGTCCCAGAAGTTCTCTTCTCGTCCAGAAGCTCCAAGTTCCGCTTCCGAGGCAAGATTCGAATGGAACTGCTGCATGAGCTGAGAACGTCGACCTTCGTGGTCTGTGTAGACGTAGTGCACATGATTGCTCATCGCAATGGCTGCGTGAACCTCACAACCCGACGCAACGAGCGCGCGTCCAAACATGTAACCGACGAGCTCGCGACTGTCGGTGCCGATCAAGCTTGACGCTGGCTGCAGCGCGGTGAACACAAGCCAGGTAGATGTCTTTTGGGTCGTGTCACGATGTCTCCCATGGCTTGTTGGTCAATGCAAGAGGGTTATCCGGTCAATGGGGTCAGATATTTGCGAAAATTCTTTTAAAAAAGAAGACCCCCAAATTTTCAACATGTTAGGCGCCTTGATTTCCGCTGATACCACGTGTCGAGAATCCGGAATGGAAAAAAGCTCAATCCGAAGCAGCGGTCGTCATCTGGAAGGGATCTCGACCTAAGTAAGACATGCCAAATCATCGACAAGCACTCGTGGCTTGTTGACGACAGCACGCGCCGCGGTTCCGCTACGCAACAAGGACCTATGGCCCTTGCTGCGTTCCTGCGATGCTCCAGTTTCATCGTGTTCGTCTCGCTCGCGATCGCTGCGGTCACGTTTTGGGGCCCTACTTCGAGATGATTTGGGCGAAGCCGGAAGGTTTCTCGTGTATGTTTGGTGGGTTGTTCGCACAGTGACTCTGGTGCTGTTTCTAGTCGCAACCTACTTCACGACTTTGTTGTTATCCGCGGTATTGGCGAGTCTGCGAACGATGCTGTCCAAACGTATCCCGAGGATCCTCGGCCAAGCGGTCGAAGAACCGGTGCAGGACCAATTCAAGTCTGCCGCGAGGAGCGGTTCCCAAGGCGGTTGCGAACCTCCTCATCTTGTGTGCGATGCGCGTGCTCCTCCTGTTGAGATCTCAACTGTTCCCGGTTGCAGGAGCGTTGCAGCGTCAATCCTAGGTTCCACGGTGGCTGGATTCTTCGTTGCGTTGGCTTCTGGGCCACTGGACGTTGAAGCAAGGTGGCGTGCGTTATTGGCTGTCGGGCCATCGTTGTTAAAGTTCGGTTCTGGAAGGCTGCGCACAGTTTGTGTCGTGATGGTTCCGGTTGTGAACCTCATGGCGATGCCGTTGTAATCGGAGGGACAACTTGCATAAAGGCTGTCACGACGCGACAGCGATGGGTAGATGGATCTGGGTCTTGCTTGCTTCGTGTGCAGCCCACACTGAACCGGTAGTCCTCCACGACGAACAACCTTGCGGAAGACCTTCGTCCCAAACATCGAGCGACGCGTCCGTTTACATTGGACAGTCGCCCCGCTTCTCGAGCCGCCCTCGAACTCACTGTTAGCAACTTGTCTTGCGGAGAATACCGGACCGGGAGACTACGTCATTGTCATTGACGGTGATGGGAAGCTCGTCCGCCCAGAACCGGAAGACCAGGAATCGTTTCTCCAATGTTTGGGGACCACAGACTTGGGTGGCGCGTTTGTGATGAGCGTGCGGATTCAACTCGACGGCTTTGGGCGTGTCCCGCGAGCCATCGGGGGCCTATCGGACAACGACGTCCGTCAGGTGATCGCGAACACGTCGTTTTCGAGGTGCGTCTTTGAATCGATGGCACGCAGCAGCCCGAATGGTGCTGGCCTCCTAAGCTTCAAAGTGAATCGTGATGGAACACCGCACGAAGCGCGAATCGTCGGATCTCATTTTCAGGACACTCTCTTTGAGGCGTGTCTGGTTGAGGTCGTCGAAAGCGCGACGTTCCCCAAACGGTCTGAGACCACCGCTGTGATGTTTCCTCTCCAGTTCACCGTTGGGAAGTAGGTCCATTCAACTGATCAAGCACAAACGCGTATTCGAACGCCGTTTCGCGCAAGTACCCATATCTTCCGGACGCTCCCCCGTGCCCGGCTCCCATGTTGGTTTTGAGCAGGATCGGATTCGCTCCGTCCGCGGTCGCCCGTAGTTTCGCGACCCATTTAGCGGGCTCCCAATATTGGACACGGGGATCGTTAAGTCCTGCCGTGACCAACAACGACGGATAACGTTGTGAGGCGACGTTGTCATACGGCGAGTACGAGCGAATGTAGTCGAAATAGTCTTTGTCCGCGGGGTTGCCCCACTCCTCCCATTCAATCACTGTGAGCGGAAGGGAGGGGTCGGACATCGTGTTGAGAACATCGACGAACGGTACGTCAGCGACGGCAACTTTGAAGAGTTCCGGTCTGCTGTTGATGACCGCTCCGATCAACAACCCCCCAGCGCTGCCGCCACTGATGGCGAGCTTGTCGCGCGTCGTGAGCTGCAACTCCTGCAAGGCCTCCGCGCAGGCAATGAAATCGTTGAATGTATTCTTCTTTTTCAGCAGTTTTCCGTCTTCGTACCAGGCTCGACCCATGTCGCTTCCACCGCGAATGTGGGCGATGGCGAACACAACCCCGCGATCAAGCAACGAGACTCGAGAGGACGAAAAATAGGGGTCGTACGAGATTCCGTACGCCCCGTAACCCGTGAGGTAGAGGGGCGCGGGACCGCTTGAAAGAGCTCCTTCCTTGTACACGTACGAGATCGGTATTTTCGTTCCGTCCTGCGCGGTGGCAAAGACACGCTCTGAACGATAGTTTGCCGGGTCATAACCTTTGACTTCATCCTGTTTAATGAGTTTTGTTTCCCCAGTGCTCACGTCGTAGTCGAACGTCGAGCGCGGAGTCACGAGGGACGAGTAACGGTACCGGACCGCTTTTGTGTCCCAGACGTAATTGTCGCGCAGGCCAGTGGTGTAACTGGGCTCAGGAAATGGGATAAACTTGTCGGTGCCGTCGTGCCACTTCACACGCAGAGTAGTGACACCTCCTCGGCGCTCTTCAACAACGATGAAATCCTTGAAACCGTTAATGTTTTCGAGCGTAATTGATGCGCTATGGGGAATGACGCTCTCCCAGGTCTTCCGGTCATCCGCGCGCGTGCGCAGCAGCTGAAAGTTCTGTGCATCTCGATTTGTGAGCATATAGAGATATGGGCCGCTCTGGTCGATGTAGTACTCGACTCCGGCTACCCGCGGCACGACGACTTCCGGTTTGGAGGTCGCCCGGTCTACGACCCAGTATTCGGTGGTCACAGCGCTTTGGAGTTGAATGAAAACGAGTTCCCCGGAACGGCTTGCTTGCACGCTCAAGTGAAACGACTCGTCCTTTTCTTCGAAGACGAGCTCATCGTCGGCGCTTCCTAGGCGATGACGCCAGATTTGGTAAGGTCGATTCGCCGCGTCAACGCGGGTGTAGTAGAGGGCGCTACTGTCGCTGGACCATGCTGCTGAATAATAGGTGTCATCCACCGTTTCCTTGACATCCATTCCGGTGGACAGATCTCGGAACCGCATCTGAAACCGTTCGCTGCCGGTTCGGTCCACGGAGTACGCCAACCAACGGTCGTTTGGACTAACCTCCATGACTCCCAACGAGAAGTACTCATGGCCAGACGCCTCGAGATTCTCATCAAGGATCACTTGTGGGTTGGAGCCATCCAAGGCCACCCTGTGGTGAATCTCGTAGTCCTTGCCGGCCTTGGTTTCGTCGAAGTAGCGATACCCACCTTTCTGAAAAGGGGGTGACGTATCGTCCTCGTTGATGCGTCCAACCATCTCGTCGAACAAGGTCTCCCGGTCCTGCGTCAGGTGCGCTGTCACAGCGTCTGCGAACTGATTTTCAAGTTGCAAGTACTTCAGGACTTCCGGATTCGAACGTTCTCGCAACCAGAAGTACGGGTCGACCCACGATTCGCCGTGCGCGGTCACGATATGCTCGGTCTTGGCCGCCGATGGGGGAATCGGAGCGACGTCACGTGTGTTGGGTGCGGGACTCACCTGCGCACACGCAGATACAAGCATCAAAAAGGGAATGATTTGTTTCATGTCTAACCTCGATTTGAGATCGGGTAGACACCACAAAGAAATGCATACGGCAAGATTGCCCACGACGGAATCAACAACGGACCTCGGCACGGTGAGTGGCCGAGGGCATCGCAAAGTGCTAGAACCTCGAAAATCGTCGGCGTAAAGGAATGCCTCATGAAAGTAACGAGAGAATTTATCGAACGGATGCCCAAGACGGATCTTCACGTCCACTTGGACGGCAGTCTTCGACTGAAGACCATTTTGGAGCTGGCGGCGGAACAAGGCGTCGCGCTTCCCAACAACGCAACCAATGAAGAACAGCTTGCTAAAGCCATTCGGATGGGCGCGATTTGCGAAGATCTCAAAGATTACCTCAAGGCGTTCGATGTGACGTTGAGTGTTCTTCAGACCGAGGAAGCGCTCTATCGCACCGCGTTTGAGCTTGGGGAAGACGCAGCGCGCGAGAACGTCAAGTATATGGAAGTTCGATACTCCCCCTTGCTTCACACGCAAAAGGGGTTGAGCTTCCCCGTGATTGTTGAAGCTGTCGCCGAAGGCCTTCGGGAGGCCAAGCGCCAGTACGGCTTGATGAGCGGTCAGATCATTTGCGGCATTCGACACATCACGCCCGAGTCATCGCTCAGACTTGCGGAGTTGTGCGTCGCTTTCAAGCATCGAGGCGTCGTCGGATTCGACCTCGCCGGGGCAGAGGCCGATAATCCGCCCAAAGATCACCAGGCCGCGTTCGACCTGATTCGCAACAACAACGTCAACCTCACGATCCACGCCGGTGAGGCGTACGGTCCCGAGAGCGTGCACCAAGCGATTCACATGTGCGGTGCCCATCGGATTGGTCATGGAACTCGGTTGCGTGAGGATGGTGACCTCTTGAACTTCGTCAATGACCATCGAATTCCGTTGGAGATCTGCCTAACCAGCAATGTTCAAACGCGGGCTTGCGATAGCTTCGACACCCACCCGTTGCCGTTCTACATGTCCTATGGAATCCGCTGCACAATCAACACAGACAACCGCCTCGTCACGGACACCTCCGTCACCGAGGAGTATTGGCGCGCGGTTGAACACTTTAATCTCGGCGTTGGAGACCTGCGTCGGCTAATGATCGACGGGTTCAAATCGAGCTTCATGCCGTACCGGAAGAAGCGGACTGTGATGGCGATGGCCGTCGAGACGTTCGATGATTTGGTCGCTGAGTTCGCCAAGAGCGGGCGAAGAAGGGGTACACTTTAGCCCGCACGTCGCTCAAGAGGTTCAATTCCACTCGCGGTTCGAGAGTCATCTTCAGGAACAGCTTGAGGATGAGCGCGACTTTGGTACCCAGCCAACGACCGAGCCCCAAACCAAGAAACCCACAAAGAGAAAGACGAAATGACCGATTTTCAGGCGGTAATTCTGGCTGCTGGTAAGGGAACTCGGATGAAGTCGGAGCGGGCCAAAGTGCTGCATGAAGTGGCCGATTTGCCCATGCTCGGGCACGTCATCGATACAGCCATTGCTTCGGGCGCAGGTCTGGTCACGGTTGTGCTTGGTCATCAGATTGATGCGGTGCGGCATTGGCTCGCAGGCCGTTACGGCGACGCGATTTCGGTAGCCGAACAACGCGAACAGCTGGGAACGGGCCACGCGGTGTGGTCGGCGAAGGAGGCTTTGAAGAGTGGGGCGTCGAAGACGCTTATTCTCTCCGGTGATGTCCCCAATCTTGGCGTGGAGACTCTTCGGGCATTTGTTGAGGCATCCCATGGGTTTGACCTGTCATTGATCACCGCCGATGTAGAGGATGCAGGACAGTACGGACGCATTCTGCGAGACGGCGATGCGGTGGTTGGCATCGTCGAATTCAAAGACGCCACACCCGCTCAGCGAACCATTCGAGAGATCAACGCTGGGTGTTACCTGGTGGATTCCGCATTGCTTTACCAGCAACTTGAGCGGCTTTGCGCTGTGGCTGCGAACAACGCGGCGAACGAGTACTACCTGACCGATGTTGTTGCTGCAGTGACCGGAAGTCATAAGGTTTTCGGCTACAAGATCGTCAACACCGCTGAGATTCAAGGGGTCAATACACGTCTAGACCTGGCTGCAGCCGAAGCGGTCGCACAGGAACGTATTAACCGTCGATGGATGCTCGCGGGGGTGACCATGCACGCACCGCAAACCATCCGCATCGGTGCAGACGTCGTGTTGGACGAGGATGTGACGCTTCATCCGGGAGTCGTTCTTCGGGGGCGCACGTCGATTGGAAGAGGCTGTTTGATCGAAACTGGGACTGTCTTGGACAGCGCGCAGCTTGGTCAAGATGTCCATGTGAAGCCCTATTGCGTCGTCACGGACAGTCCGATTGGTGACAACAGTGTTATCGGTCCATTCGCCCACCTCCGGCCGGACTCAATCGTCGGCCGCGGATGTAAGATCGGCAACTTTGTAGAGACGAAGAACACCACATTGGCCGATGGGGCCAAAGCGAGCCACTTGAGCTATCTCGGTGATGCGACGGTGGGGGCAAACGCCAATGTTGGGGCGGGTACGATCACGTGTAACTACGATGGAAAGAACAAACACCGCACCACGATTGGCGATGGTTCCTTCGTCGGGTCTAATTCGGCTTTGGTCGCACCTGTGACGATTGGAAGTGGCGCCTATGTCGGTGCTGGAAGCGTCATCACTGTGGACATTCCCGACGGGGCATTGGGCGTCGCACGGGGACGCCAAAAGAACATTGAAAACTGGGCGCGGCGAAGACGTTCTTCGGAGACCTAGAGTTCAAGGCCCCTTCGAATCCAATTCATCATCTCTCGGACGCGCTCGCGCGTGGGCACAAACTGCGCGCCAGCTGCGGCGTACAACCCTTCTGTGTCGGCCTGTGGGCCCAGCGACAAGGCATTGCGGTACTTCGAAAGTGCCTCGATCGGGTCCTTGTCTGCATTCATGGCAACCTGCAGCGCGCCTAGCTGCGCAAAGCCGTACTCAATGTAGTAAAATGGGACGACGAAGAAGTGCAAGATGGAGTGCCAGCTCTTGCTTCGCAGATTCTGATCGATCCCATCCCAATTCACGCCGGTTGAGAACCGCCGGTCTTGCTCGAGCCAAATGCTGTGGCGCTGTTCACGCGTGTGATCCAATTTCGTGTAGAGTTCGTGCTGAAAGGCATCACCGCGAGCCACGGAAGTCAACAGGCTGGGGATCCGTCGGAGGTGCTGATGAATCGCACGCTTACGATCGTCTTCCGGATAAAATTCATCCAACGTCTCGTAGTGAAGCAGCTCCATCGACATGCTTGCGACCTCGTTGAACTCCATGGGAACCGAGGTGCTCGCCATCGGGCGGTTGTGTGTAGAAAGCAAGAAGTGAAACGCGTGCCCTGCTTCGTGGAGCATCGTAACCACGTCACTATGCATTCCACTGGCGTTCATAAAGATGTAGGGACGACGGGACATCGGCAGGGTCATCATGAATCCCCCCTGAGATTTTCCAGGCCTACTCTCCAAATCCTGGTGCTCCCGAATAAGGTGGAACTGCTCGCCCAACTCGGCATCAAGACGTCGCATCATACGCTCGACGCCATCCTGCAATTCGGTAGCTGTTTTGAAGGGTCTTAGAGGTTCTCCTCCAGTGGGGTCGGCCATCGAGTCCCACGGACGCCAAGACTCCAGCCCGAGGCGGCCTTGGAGCATCTCATTGACCTCCTGAGCAAGGGGCACCACCTCTTCTGCGATCAGTTCATGATAAGCGAAGCACGCGTCAGGACCGTAGTCGCGCATCTTTGCTGCAAAAATGTAGTCCCTGTAATTCTCATAGCCGCAGTTGTGCGCGATCTTCCCTCGAAGCTCAAACAATCCTTCCCACACGTCGTCGAGAGCGTCGGCATCATTTAGCGTCGTCTGGGCGAGTGCCTCCCACGAGGACTTCCGGACATCGCGGTCGGGAGATACAAGAAACTGCATCATGCCAGAACGGGTGTGTTTGCCGCCCTGGAATTCGGTCAGCCATGCACCCGAAATCTTGTTGTAGTCGTTTTCAAGCTCTGACTCACGTGTGTGCAGGGCTATGTTCTCTTCTCTGAACAGCTCCACCCCTTTTCGAACTTGTCGAACGAACGGCTCGAAGGGCGTCCCAATCAGATCATTGACCGCTTCAGAAGCGAGAAGCTTCTTCCCCAGCTGGTCATCCCATTGTGAAAGCGTGGGAATGACATTGGCCACCAAGTGCATCCAGTGTGCTTGAGCCGCGGCATCCGTGGTGTCCAGTTGTGTGGCAAGCTGTGACATTCTGACGTGCTCACCCACCCAAGCATCAAATTCGTTCCATGCCTGAAGGTACGCCATGAGGTGTTTGCCACTATCGGTGGGCATCGCAACCAGAGCGTTGTGCAATCCTTCCAGTACGCTCAGATCACCGGCCGGACGATCCGAAGGCGTAAACTCATGTTTGATTGGTTGTGGCAAGGTCATGGCAATCTCGATGTTGGTTGCGGGGGGCGCGGCAATAAGTGCGGTCGTCTTGTTCTGTGTGAACGAACTGAGCGACCTGTTTGTTGGCGTCAGAGAACCGGAAGACGTTTTCGCCGCTTCTCTTTGAAGCGAATCTTTGGGTCAAGGGCAACGATCTGAGGCAGTCTATGAACCGGGAGACCTTAAGAACCAGTGCCACCCGGTATGCGCAGGAGTCTCACACAAGTCCTGAACACCATCAACTTCGAGATCGGCGAAAGCCAAACATCAACGTGACGAGTGGAAGTAGCCCGGGCAGGGCAAGTCCTGTCGCACTGCATCCCTCATAGGTGTCCGTGACTTGGCCCTCGTACTCAAGGTCGATGGTCACCGTTTGTGCCCCGAGCCTCCCCAATACTTGATGTGTTGTGACTTCCCCATCGTTCAATGGGATCTGGAGTTCAAGGTCACCTCCCGATTCCGCGCGAAGCACGCAGCCGCTGCAGTTGCTGTCGACCTCAAACGTTTCAGGACACGCGTTGGAAATCACCAATATAGCCCCCCCGACGCACTCCGTCCCGGTGACGTCGAGGACCAAACATTCGACTTCGGGCGAAACATGGACGACGGCGCTGGTGACTTCTGTGTCTTCGACACAACCCGCATGCGCGGTCTGGCCGGCGAGTGTTGCTAGGCTTACCAATACTCCACAGATCAAACTTTTCATGACAGTCTCACTTCAAACTCGGAGCAGAATTCATCCAAATGAAAACATCTCAACTACTGATCTGCATCTTCGCAATCCTCGTGCCAATGGGATGTGACGTCGTTCCGCCACATCTGCCGGACCACCGCAACACCAACGGATCAAACTCGACGGCAACTCAGGCAACGCCGCGAGAATCCGTGCACAAGACGGCTGCTGGTTTGGTCCGGAAGACCTTCTTGGACAGCGACGGCCCCGCGTATGTTTTGCTGCATGGCTACGGAAGCAACGAAGGTGATATGGACGCGCTTTCCAAGAGGCTGGGCGTGGCGGGAGACGTTATTGGTTACCGCGCACCCATCGTGATGACGACGGGGCGCTACGCTTGGTTCCCTGTCACGTTCTCGTCCGAGGGTTCTCGCTACCGCGACGAGGATGTCGTCACGGCGGCCCAAAAGGTCATTGAATCACTCGAGGGCGAAGTCAAGAAGCCAGTGACTCTCATGGGGTTTAGCCAGGGCGGAATGCTAAGCTTGTACGTGGGACTCAGTCGACCCGATTTGGTGGAGCGAGTCGTCGTGCTTAGCGGTCCTGGCCCACTGCCGGAGCCGCGGGACACAAAGGCACCACGCGTGTTTCTTGCTCACGGCACTGGAGACCTCGTTATCCCGGTTGAACGGTCACAGACAGTCTACCAAGAGTTGAAAAAGCGCGGTGTTGACGCGACCTACGTCGAGATCGAGGGTCTTCCACACGCCGTGGACGACGAGATTGTTCAAAAACTGAGCACTTGGCTGTCTGACAATTGACCGCTCAAATCTCGCCAGACGACGATGAGGTTTGACGGGCAAGGTTCAACATCGACAAATGGACCGCTCGTCACGGCGGCGAGTTCACGGTCGATGTAGATTTCCATTTGCGTGGCGGGCGGCGAAGACTGACTCACACGACATTTTGATGCGGTGCGGGACGAAGTCGCCTCACCCGTAGGTGTTGGAACATCACCCGTTCCGACGACAAGAAGCGTGGGCCCTTGGTGGGGTCCGTCCTCAAAACTGGCGGAGACGTTTCGGGTGCTCAGAAGCAGCCCCGGATTGTCGTCCAACCACCTCGACCATTGTGCGCTTACGTCAATTCTTAACAGCTCGGTCTGGCTGTTGCCGTTAGCCGACTCGCCTGAGAGACTGGCGAGTTCAGTCGTCACATCGGCGATCCCACCGTCTTCGAGCCAAGCTTCCGTGGCTGTGGCCTTCAGCCACGACACACTCATCGGATCCCATGCACGAGCCAACGCGTAGACCTTGAAGTACCAGCTGTCTTTGGGGCGAAAGTGTATCGTTCCAAGTCGCACCGAAGCTTGGCGCACGTCAATTCCTTCAAAGGCTTGACCATCAATCGGAAACCGGATCACGGCATGAACGTTCTCCGTGGATGCGTTGATCATCAGCCCGTCTCGCGCATCCGATGGGGAGAACGTTCTGCTCTCGTATCCGGCTTTGTTTTGGTCGACGGTCTCTGAGCTACGGTAAGCCACCGAAATGAGGTCTTCCGGTCCTACACCCACGGCTGTATTCGCTTCACCGAGCAAAGTGTGGTGCGCGACTTCTGCGGCGAGGAGACTTCGACCGTACAGCGCAACGGAACGGTAGCGATAGTAGGTACCCTCGTCGGCCAGCCGGACATCGGTGGTCTGTGAAAGTGCATCAATCACCTCGGGGCTCGAGAGAGCGGAGAAGCACAGGACACCATCCACATACAGACGCAGGAATCGGTCGTCGACGGTCAGTGCGATGTGTTGCAAGACCTCCGGAAGCAACACGTCTGGAACTTCGTACCGGTCGAACGGGGTCGTCAGCACAACCGCGGACGACTCCTGTTCGCGTTCCAACGTCAACACCGGGGTCACGTCGTTGTCGAGGGAGATAACTCTGCCTCCGTCAACGAACTGATACCCCCACCACATCTCAAGGCTCAGCCCGCGGTGTTCTTCAATGATTGGCTGTAGAGCGTTTGTGACAAACCCCACCCGGCCCTGTCCACGCAACTCGTCGTCGCTGACGTCACCCTCCAAAAAGAGCTCCCCGCCAAGCCCTTGGTAAGGAGGACTTCCGGACGAGAACTCAAAAAGACCGACGAGTCCTTTGGAGCTGTGCACATCCCAACGGACGGCGGGCTCGTTGTTTGTCGTATTTTGAGAGTTTTGAGTGCTCTGGTCTGCCTGAGTGGCCGGCTCGATGCAGCCTGACGTCATCAGTACCAAGAAACTCAAAAATCGAATGATGTCACGCATCGAAAATGGTGCTCTCATGGGTTATGACAAGCCTACCGCGTCGGCGTAAAGTCTCCAAGCACTCGTAGGGTCTCATGGCAAACTCTCGCATTTACCTCTCTTCCCCACACATGGGCGAACACGAGCAACAGTTCGTGCGGGATGCATTCGACACGAATTGGATCGCGCCTTTGGGACCGCACGTGAATGGATTTGAGGAAGAGTTCGCAGCGTACGTAGGAAGTTCCCATGCAGCCGCGCTGAGCTCGGGAACCGCGGCGCTCCACCTCGCCCTGATCTGCTGTGGCATTGGTCCGGATGACGAAGTCATCGTCTCAACGCTGACATTTGTCGCGAGCGTGAATCCCATTCGCTATGTGGGCGCGATTCCGGTGTTCATCGATAGCGAATCGTTGTCCTGGAACCTTGACGCCGATCTATTGGAAGAGTTCCTGACCTATCGCGCGTCCGTCAACCGGGTGCCCAAAGCCCTCATTGCCGTTCATCTGTATGGGCAAAGCGCCGACATCGCGCGAATCGCAAGCGTTTGTGACCGTTTTGGTGTCATCCTCATTGAAGATGCGGCGGAGGCACTAGGTGCCACCTACAAAGGTAGGTCTCCCGGTACATTCGGTAAGGTGGGGATCTTCTCGTTCAACGGCAATAAAATCATCACCACAAGCGGTGGCGGAATGTTGGTCAGCGACGATGAAGCGCTCGTCGTACATGCAAGGAAACTTTCCACGCAGGCCCGTGACGCGGCGCCGCACTATCAACACACGGAGGTTGGCTTCAATTATCGCCTTTCCAATGTGTTGGCGGGCATCGGACGTGGCCAATTGATGGTCCTCGGTGAGCGCGTTGCCGCGCGCCGACGGAACTTTGAACACTATCAGCGGGCATTGGAAGGACTCCCGGGCGTCGCGTTTCAGCAAGAGGCACCGTGGGGAACACACACGCGTTGGCTGACATGTTTGACCATCGCCCCCACCCAAACCGTGACGCGCGAAGTGATTCGGACCCATCTGGAAGGCCTTAACATCGAGGCTCGCCCGGTTTGGAAGCCGATGCATTTGCAACCTCTGTACTCGGGCTATGAGGTCATCGGTGGCCACGTCTCGGAGCAGTTGTTTGAAGACGGTCTCTGCCTTCCGTCGGGATCGAACTTAACGCTAGAAGATCTCGAACGGGTCGTGACCGCTTTCAAGCAGTGTTTTGATTGATTGCAGAACCGGGAGACCTGGATCGACTCGAACCGGGAGACCTAGATCGCCCCCCAACCGGAAGACCTTCGATGTCGCCAACCGGGGATCGCCCCACCCAAAGGACCGGAAGATCTTCGATGTCGCCAACCGGGGGTCGCCCCACCGAAAGGACCGGAAGACCTGCGATGTCGCCAACCGGCAGACCTCCCACGCACGCGCTCGAAGACGGGCACACTCAGATCGGAAGACCGGGAAAACTAAGACCCGAAGACCGGAAGACCTCATATTGAACTCCCCACCATCATCTGATAGGTACGCCGAACGCGCTCGTAGCTCAGTTGGATAGAGCAACGGCCTTCTAAGCCGTGGGTCGCAGGTTCGAGTCCTGCCGGGCGCATTCCCCAGTCACATCAGCAAAAGCACCGCTGCCACAGCCGCTGCAACGAATATGGCTAACGCTGTCAGCGCCACAACCAAAAGCAGATGCTTTGGGGGACGGATGGCTAAATCCCTCGGCTGGTGGTGCACCAACGCACTCGACTCCTTGGGCCGGAAGTCCAAAAGTTGTTCGGGCCGGAAGTCCAAAAGTTGTTCGACGGACTGGGGTCGGTCCTCCACCAATGGTTGCGTCATCCATCGCAGCGATTGGGTGACTTTGGGCGATAGATTGGCAAGGGACTCGAACTGGAGCTGCCCTCGATGACTCGGAATGTCGTGTGGATGGAGGCCAGTCGCCAGATGAATGAGGGTCATCCCAAGTCCAAAGAAATCCGTGGCTGGATGGGCTTGGCCTTGGAGTTGCTCGAACGCCAGATATCCCGAGGTGCCCACCACCGTTGTTGCGGACGTCGACGCAAGTCGAACGGCACCAAAATCGATTAAGACATGTCTTCCGGTTGTGTCGCGGATGATGTTTGACGGCTTGATGTCTCGGTGAATGATGGGAGGAGAATGGCGGTGCAAGTACTCCAACACCTGAAGAACATCGATCAACACCTTGCGGATTTTCTCATCACTCCAAACCTCGCCTGCCTCCAGTAGCTGCAGGAGGTTGCGGCCGTCGATGAACTCTTGGACGAGGTAGGTCTGGCCATCGGACCCTTCAAACGCGTCAACGACTCGTGGAACGTTGGGGTGCGAAAGCTGGGAAAGGATCGCGATCTCGCGTCGAAACCGTTCGTCGGCCTTCCAATCCTCCACGGTGGCAAGGCTCAACACTTTGACGACAACCTTCGACTCGTTCGTCAAATCCCGGGCGGTCCAAGTGGACCCTTGTCCGCCTTGACCAAGGGGTTCCAACACCAGGAATCGCTCAGCGAGGGTGACGCCGGTTTTCAACTCGGTTGGCATGGCCACTCATCAGGCAAAAAAAAGCCCGAGGTGCATCCTCGGGCGTTCTTGAAACCGCGTGGTTACTCTGCTGGGGTCTGCGGAGCTTCAGGCTTGACCTCGACAGCGTCGGCAGGAACCTCATCCTCACGAACCGTCTTTGTGACCTGATCCTGCTCGAGGATCACAAACTCGACGCGACGGTTCTGCTCGGCACCCTCTGGTGTCTCCTTCTTATTGTCGGGAAGCGGCACGAGAGGTTGGTCGAACCCGTAGCCTTGCGACGAGAGTCGCTCGGCGGCAACGCCCTTGCCGATGAGGTACTCCATGACCGATTTTGCACGGCGCGACGAGAGGTCTTTGTTGTACTTCTCGCTCCCCGCGTGGTCGGTGTGACCCTGAACTTCGATCTTCTTGATGCGCGGGTACGCGATCATGGTCTTGGCCACTTCGTCGAGAAGGCTGAACGACTCGGGCTTGATGGTTGCTTTGTTGTAGTCGAAGTAGATCTTGTCGGTGATGACGATCTTTTCGAGTGTGACCTGGACGCGCTCAAAGGGACAACCGGCCTTTTCTGGCACGCCTGCTTTGTCTGGGCACTTGTCGTCGGCATCCAAGATGCCGTCGTTGTCGTTGTCCGTGTCAGGGCACCCGTCGGTGTCTTCGAAGCCGTCTTTGTCTTCGGGATCGTTGGGGCACTTGTCCTGCGCGTTCAGGATGCCGTCGCCATCGTTGTCGTCATCGGTTTCGGGACAACCATCGGTGTCCATCCATCCGTCCATGTCTTCTGCCTCAAGCGGACACTTGTCCTGCCCATCCAAGATGCCGTCGTTGTCATTGTCGGCTTCGGGACAACCGTCTTCGTCCTGGAACTTGTCGAAGTCTTCCGGATCTTCGGGGCACTCGTCGACGTCGTCGCGGTAGCCATCGTTGTCGACGTCGTCCACAATCTTGATGTGCTCGGGGTAACTCCCAAATCGAAGGCCCAACGCGACGAAGGGTCCGCCGACGTTCAGGTTCGAGTCTTCGATGGGGTCCCCGCCGGGCTGTCCCTGACGGGTGAACACGAGATCGCTGAATTCGGGGCTGCTGACCAACCATTGATTGAAACCGAAACGCCCGTAAACTGCGGACCAGTCGTTGAGATAGCGTCGCACTTCGAGGAAGGGACGCATCAGAACGAGGCTCGCATCAAACGACGAACCGCTCGGGAATTCCGACGTCAAGGATCCCACACCCACGCCAAGCCCAAGAGCCACTTCCCACATGTCCCGACGGAACGCGAACGCGGGTTCGATACCGCCATAGAACGCCGATGCACTTGGATCGGAGAATCCACTCTCAAAGCCACCGAAGATCGACAAACGGGTGTTCTCAAGGAACGACGCTTCGAGTGCGAGGTCAAAATGCCAGATGCCGCTCAGGTCATAGGGTGTCTGTGCGTTGTCATCGGCGATCGTGGCGTTCCATCGATCCAAGTCTTGGAACCAGTAACCCACCTCGATACCGCCACCCCAGGAACTCTTCCACTCGTACGAGCCATTGGCGCTCTCGCGAGTTTCTTCTTCGGTCTCTTCGGCTTCTTCCGCCTCGTTCTCCGCCTTCTCCGCATCCGCTTCTGCAGTCGCTTCCGCAGGCGCGTCCGCGCCCTCTTGAGCCATGACGGAGGCACTCATTCCGGTGAGGAGGAGCGCCCCGAAGAGCGTGATCAACTTTTGAGTATCCATCTGTTCTCCGACCATGTGTAAGCATCTAATTTCGCGCGACGGTTTTACGACGCGGGGGCCCAATTTCAAAGCAGAAATACGACACTTCCGATTACCTCAGGTCGCGCTTGCTACTTTCATCTTTTTTTGAAACTTTGTGCTCCGTTTGCGCGTGTGTCGCGCGGAGGATGCGTGGAAACACTCTTGTCGGAACATCATGACGGGCAACTGGTCGCCCAAACCGACCGCGTCGAGCGTTTGGCGTTCGCGCACTTGGTCGGGGCCATCCCTGCGCAACGTGCCTACACCGCGTGGTGCGCCGCGGACGGCGAGTTTCGAATCGGTGTTGGGCATGCGTGGCGGATGATGAGCTCGTCTGGAGATTCTGGGCTCACGCTCTCGTCCCTGAAGAACCTCATCCAAGCCGCCGCCGGAGATCTTTGGCACCATGTTTCCTACGCGTTTGCTTGGAGCCACTTTGACCCATCTGATCGGCGCAACGCGGCAGACGAGAGGTGGCAGGACTTCGCGCCCGTTGAGGTATCCATCCCAGAGATCTCGTTTGTTTGGAAGGATGGGGCTTTAAGCCGCACCATCATCTGCGATGAGAGGCGATTCGAGAACGTGCTTGCGACCGCGGAGTCGATTCAAAAACGTGCGCTGCGCGCGATGGATGATGTGCGACCGGGAGACCTCTGGTCGACCGACTTGGTTGATGATGACCAAAAGTACGAAGCTGTTGTGGCCGCGGGACTCACGGCGATCGACACAGGTCTTGTCGAAAAGGTGGTGCTTGCGAGGGCACTAACTCAAGTTGGACAGCGTGATATCGACATCCCATTGACGCTTCACACGTTGTTGGCTCGATACCCAGATTGCTTCGTTTTCGCAATACGCCCCGGTGGTTCTCAGCACGGACCATCCCCGGTCTTTTTGGGCGCAACACCCGAAAGACTGGTTCGGGTAACCCACGGGCGTATGGTCACCGAGGCGCTGGCGGGCTCTGCGCCTCGAGGGGTTTCATCGCACATGGACGAGCGCCTTGCGAATGACCTATTACGCAGTGACAAGGACCGTCATGAGCACGACGTGGTGTGCGCGCGCGTCGAGGAGGCGCTTGAGGACCATGTCGAAAACCTGAAGCGGGGAGCAAAACAGGTCAAGCGGCTGCGAAATGTTCAGCACCTGCATACCGCGATTGAGGCTGACCTGAGGCCTGGCGTGGGCGTCATCGAGATTGTTGAGGCATTGCACCCAACGCCCGCGGTCGGAGGGCACCCACAAGGGCGCGCGCTCGCCTTGATTCGTGAGATCGAGCCATTTCCACGTGGATTGTATGCAGGGACAGCGGGGTGGTTTGATTCCCGCGGCGACGGTGAGTTCGGCGTGCTGATCCGCAGTGGATTGATCAGTGGCAACGAAGTCGTACTGTACGCGGGTGCCGGCATCGTGGCCGGTTCTGAGCCTGAGTTGGAGGCGCGAGAGACGCGGGTAAAACTGGGTGCTGTTCTGGAGTCTCTGCGATGATTCTGGCCAACATCAACACCGTTTGGGCGCATGTCATCGTCGACGAGCTGGTGCGCTGTGGCGTGCGGCATGCCGTCGTCTCTCCCGGCTCGCGTTCTACGCCACTGACAATGGCGCTGGCACATCACCCAGACATCGAGGATATCAGCGTTATCGACGAGCGTTCGGCCGGTTTTTTTGCTGTCGGAATGGCGATGCGCTCAGGTCTTCCGGTCGTACTCTTGTGCACCAGCGGAACGGCAGCTGCGAACTATCTGCCAGCGATTTGTGAGGCACACCACAGCGCGGTGCCGCTGATTGTGCTGACGGCCGACCGGCCCGCTTGGCTTCGGGACAGCGGTGCGTCTCAGGCGATGAACCAAGTCAACTTGTTCGGTCAATATGTGGCGTGGTTCCACGAGTTTGCGCAGCCACAGCCGTCCGAACTCTTGCTTCGCTATGCGCGTACGACGATCGACAAAGCGGTACACGCATCGTTGGCGGGACCTGTACATCTTAACGTACCGCTCGATAAACCCCTCGAGCCAACAGTGGTCCGACCGGAAGACCTTGGTGGCGTGGGAACATTGAGCTCAAGCTCTCCGGCGGTTCGTGGCGCCGCGAATGGCGCACCTTGGGTTAGATACACAGCGTCAGCGGATTCGGTCGATGTGCACGCAGCGGTCGACCTGCTGCGGGTCGCGACTCGGCCAGTCATCGTCATTGGAGCGATGGTCGAGGGTTGGACGCTGCGCGACGAGATCACAGCGTGGCATCAAGCAGGTGTTCCGATCCTCGCAGAGGCTGCGTCGCAGTTAAGATTTGGCAAGACCTCGCAGTGCGTCCTCGCGGCTGACGCATGGCTGAACGATCCCAAGAACCGGGAGTCGTTGGCACCCGATGTCATTGTCTGTATGGGGCGGGCGCCCATCAACTGGCCCATGCAGAAGTGGCTGGCTCAGCAGACATGCCCCGTCATATTCATTGGGCCATCCGCACCGGTCCACGATGCCAACCCAGAACACCTGTCCGGCATCCACATCCGTGGATCCGCTCAGACGGCCTCGCGAGAACTGCGACGAGGACTCCCGGTCTTTGATGGTTGCTGGCTGGGTGAAGTGGAGCGGGCCATGCGGGTTGCGGCAACCAACGACACATCATGGGGTGATGCTGCGGTACACGAGGTCTTGGCGAACACGCTTGAGGACGGTGCAACGGTGTTTGTCTCAAGCAGCATGCCGCTGCGAGACTTGGAATGTCACTGGGAGACCGAACGCGACATCCAGGTCCTCTTCAATCGCGGTCTGAACGGCATCGACGGCGTCATGTCGACCGCATTCGGAGCGGCGAAAGTTGGACCGGGAGACCTGTATGTGCTGATCGGCGATGTTGCTTTTGCGCACGATGTTGGCGCGTTGTTGACCGCTAAACGTGCCGCGGTCGAGGCGACAGTCCTCGTGATCGACAACTCAGGTGGAGCGATTTTTGAGCATCTACCGGTTCGACAGTTTGACACCGATGTGTTTGACAAACACTTCACAACGGCACCAAGCCATAACCTTGAAGCGATCGCGGCGGCGTACGGGATGGACTATCACCGTGTGACCAGCCGAGCTCAACTATCGGCGTGTCTGCACGGGACCGGTCTGCGCTTGATTCACGCGGTGACACGTGATCGAGAAGCTGCAGCGCCGAAGCCCATCCCTCGCCCGGTGGGCCTGCCATCCCCGATTGTCTCGAAGTCGTACCCGACCAAACACAGACCAGAGACTAAGCTCGTCTTGATTCACGGATTCACGGATGCACCGGATGCGTGGGGATTCGTGGGAGATGAGTTCGAAGGTCTTCCGGTTCAGCGTCTGCTCATCCCTGGACACGCTGGGCAAACGTCGGCGTTGCTGTGGGACGATTGTTTGGAGGTCTTCCGGTCGTGCATCGGGGATGGCCCCTGTCACTTGGTCGGTTATTCGATGGGGGGTAGGCTTGCGCTCGCTTACGCGTTGCGATTCAGCAAGCACGTGGCTTCACTTGCCACGGTGGGTGCCCACGCAGGACTCCCGGATGCTGAGCGTCGTGAGCGCGCGGATGTTGATGAGCGACTGGCCGAGCTCGCGGAATCGGACCTGAACGGTTTCCTGCGCACCTGGGACCAGACACCCATTCTCAACCTCGGCCCGAAGGACTTCCGGACCCGAGAATCCAAGCAGAAGAGACGACGCGGTAATCGCGGTGCAGGTCTTGCCGATGCGCTTCGAAAGCTCGGTGCCGCCGCGATGCCGTTGCTTCGACCGGAAGACCTCGCGATGAAGGCGATGTTTGTTGCCGGCCAGTTCGACAAGAAGTACACAGCGATCGCCCACGATTTAGCGGCGCGGGCCCCGAACGGCCGCGCCGAGATTGTGGCAAACGCTGGCCACGCTGTTCATGAGGACCAACCCGATGAATTCCTCCGTATCCTCGCCGACCACATCCGGTAGTCCTGCCATTTCACCAGCGCGGGCGTGGCTCCTTGCGACACGACCCAAGACTTTGGCGGCCGCGGCTGTTCCTGTTGCGGTAGGGACTGCAGTGGCTTTCGCCGCTGGCTACTTGCACTGGTTGGCTGCGTTGGCTGCGCTGATTGGGGCATTGCTTATTCAGATTGGGACAAATCTGGCGAACGACTACTTCGATTTTAAGAAGGGAGCAGACACCGAGGAACGCCTCGGACCGTTGCGAGTCACCCAAGCGGGGCTGATCTCAGAGTCGGCCGTGCGCAACGCAATGATCGCCACATTTGCCGCGGCCGCATTGGTGGGGACGTACCTCGTCTTCGTTGGCGGTTGGCCGATTCTGGTGATTGGCGTTCTGTCGATCTTGTCTGGGGTTGCGTACACGGGCGGTCCTTTTCCGCTGGGTTACAATGGCTTGGGCGACGTCTTCGTATTCATCTTCTTTGGGTTGGTCGCCGTCAACGGCACCTATTGGGTGCAGGCGCTTGATTGGTCGAGCGTCGCGTTGTTGGCATCTGTGCCGGTGGGGCTTTTGAGCGTCGCGATTCTGATCGTGAACAACTATCGGGACATCGACACCGATGTGAAGGCCGGGAAACGCACACTCGCGGTACGGATGGGGCGGTCTGCGACACAAGTGCAGTACATTTCCACACTGGCTGTGGCCTACATCGTCCCGGTGGCACAGTTTGCTTTGGGAATGACGGCGTGGGTGCTATTGCCGTTGGCGACCATCCCGATTGCCGTCAAACGCTCGCGTGAATTTCGCTCTCTGTCTGGCTCGGCGCTGAACCCTGTGTTGGAAAATACTGCGAAACTACTGGTGTTGTTTGGAATCCTATACACATGCGGCCTAGCCGTTCAGGAGCTTTGAATGTCCGAGAACTGGAAGAAGAACGACACGAGCGATCCAAGATACAAACGCAACGTCCTCATTGTTGCGAGCGTCACCCTCACACTTGGGTTGATCGCGGCGTCGATCCTCGCGGCAAAGATCAACGCTGCCGAGGCTGCAAATGCCGCTTCCATTGAGCAGCTCAAAGCAGAAAAAGCCGCGACCCCTTAGGCATTATCTTGGCGCGGGGTGGGTTCGTGGCTACTGTGGTGCATCAACGACGGAGCACGCATGGCGTACCAACCCGATCAACGAAAAATCTCCAGCCAAGTGTTAACCACCGCAGGGTGGTTGAAAGGGACCTTTCACATTCTGCGCAGTGCGAAGTTCGTGGATCAGCTCAACGTCCCCAACGAGTTCTTCAAGCTCACGGATGTGTCATTCATCGGCAAGGAACAGGCGATTCCGTTCTTCGCTTTGCAACGCGAAGCGGTCACGATTGTGATTCCACCGAGCAACGAACGCGACCTCATCCTAGAAGGCATCGAGGAGCTCGTTCCGCACAACGTTTTCATGTTGTTTGACCGGGGGTATGTTGAGGGACGCTTGATGATTCGCAAGGGAGTTCGCGTCTCGGACTACCTCGTCAAGCAGAACGGTTTTGTCTTGTTGCGCCGGTGCACCCTGTATCTGGGGTCGTTGCAGGACGAGTTTTTTGCGCAGGAGCAACACCCGAGCGTCGTGGTCAATGCCTCGAAAATCGTCGGCGTTTCGGAAACCGCGCCGTTCTAGATTTCGCGCGAGCCCAGCATCTCAATTTGAGACTCGATCAGGTCTCGGTAGGGCGTACGAGGGAGGGTAAACAGGTCGTCCAAAGCTTCTCGCGTCAGCGACCAAACCTCGTCGGCAACACGCTCAATGGCGCCGGTCTCCTCGATTTGCGCACGGAAAACGTTCAATGCCTCAGTGGTTGCTGGCGCGGACCCTTCAAACATCTTCTGCAGCTCAACCGCAAGCGTTGGGTTGCTCTGGACGGCGTAGATCACGGGCAGCGTCATGCGACCTTCCCGTAGGTCGTCGAGCAAGCGTTTCCCAAAACGCTGGTCACCCGTAATGTCGAGCAAGTCATCGCGCATCTGGAATGCGAGTCCCAGATTACGCGCCATGTTTCCTACCGCATCCAACTGGCGAGGAGTGGCGCGTGCCGAACGGGCGCCAGCTCGCGCCGCCCAGACAAACAGGCTTGCGGTCTTGTGAAGACAAATCTGACGGTAGTGCTCTTCGTCAACCTGAAGGGTGCCGCGCGTCTTGAGCTGCAGCAGTTCTCCGTTTACGAGGTCCTGTACCGCACGCAGACTCTCGGCAAGCACGTCTCCCGGATCAACAGCGCGGATGAGTTCGACGGCAGAGGACAGGCAATGGTCGCCTGCGAGCACGCTGACCGTGTTGGAGTAAACCACCCTCGATGTGGGTATGCCCCGTCGTTGCACACCCTCGTCAATGACATCGTCGTGCAACAAGCTCGCGCTGTGGATCAGCTCACTCGCGGCCGCCAGGTCGATGGGGAACTCGCCCGAAAAGTCGTGGCAGGTTGCGGCGATCAGCAAGGTCAACCGCGGACGAATACGCTTTCCGCCTGAAGAAATCAGGTGAACGATCGCGTCGGAGGCGGGGCCTGACGATTGGGCGACGCTCATCAAACGGTCTTCGACGGCCTGCATTGCACCGGCGATGGCATGCATTGCGTCAACGTCTTTGATGGCGTGTTCACCAAGGGGATTGGACATCACAGGCGCCCCCAAGTCTGCGCGAGTTTTTTCGGTTACTTCCTGCATCACGAACTCTTCTTAAGCGCACGGCGGGTCAATACCTGTTTTCAACGATGAAAACTAGGGTGTTCGGCCAGAAATTTCAAAAATATTTGAAAACTGGAGTCTTGCTCTGCGGCGTGGTCCTGATTCGACGACGTCCGTGAACGTGTTATGGTGCGCCATTCACTGACTGGGAGCGAACAATGCGGGTTGTAGATCTGATCTTGAAGAAGCGCGAAGGTATGGAACTTACAGGCGATGAGCTTCGCTACCTGATCGATAGCTACACCGGAGGCGACATCCCCGACTACCAGATGTCTGCCTTCTTGATGGCTGTCTTCTTCAAGTCCATGACGTCTGCGGAGCTGGGCGCTTGGGCCGACGCGATGCTGCGGTCGGGGGAAGTGCTCGACCTGTCGGACATCGCTGGGGCGAAGGTCGACAAGCACTCGACAGGAGGTGTTGGCGACAAGGTGTCACTGATCTTGGCGCCGTTGGCCGTGGCAGCAGGCCTGAAGGTGCCGATGATTTCGGGCCGTGGGCTTGGCCACACGGGTGGCACGCTGGACAAGTTGGAGAGCATCCCGGGGTTCAACGTGAATCAGTCGGTGGAGGTCTTCCGGTCCATGGTGGACACGATTGGTTCGTGTCTTATCGGGCAGACCGGCGAGATCGCTCCCGCGGACAAGAAGCTGTACGCGTTGCGTGACGTCACGGGAACGGTGGAGTGTATCCCCTTGATCGCAAGCTCCATCATGTCCAAGAAGTTGGCCGAAGGGATCGATTCCTTGGTCTTAGACGTCAAAGTTGGCAGCGGGGCCTTCATGAAGGACATCGAAAACGCGCGAGAGCTCGCCCGAACAATGATCGGCATCGGGGCGGCGATGAACCGCCCGGTGCGCGCGCTCATCACGGACATGGACCAGCCGCTTGGGCTCGCGGTAGGCAACGCGCTCGAGGTTGTGGAGTCGATCGAAACCCTCAAAGGCAATGGACCGGAAGACCTCACTGAACTGACGATCGAATTGGTCGCCGAAATGCTCGACGTGGCCGGCATGCCTGCCGACCGGAAGACCTTGCGGGGCTACCTAGACGATGGAACGGCCCTAGAGGTCTTCCGGAAGATCATCGAACGGCAGGGTGGGGATGTGTCGGTGCTTGAGGATACTGCCCGACTCCCACAGGCCGCCAAGGTGGAGCCATTTGTCGCCCCAACATCTGGTTTCATCACGCACATGGATGCGACCGATGTAGGCATCGCAGCCATGGAACTTGGCGCAGGCCGCAAGCGTAAGGAAGACAGCATCGACCATTCCGTCGGCCTGGTCTTCCATAAGAAGCGCGGTGAGCGTGTTGAACCGGGAGATGTGATTCTGGAGGTCCACTCGAACCCGACATCGGACGTCGAAGCGTGCGTACGGCGCCTAAGAGGCGCCATTCACATCGGTGAACCGGAAGAAGTGAAGCATGTGCCGCTCGTCCTTGAGCGGCTGAGCTAAACTTATTGAGGTGTGGTCGGCTGCTCGGGCGTTTTCGGCGCCTCTTCGACCGGTTTTTCAACGGGTTCTTCCGTGGGCGTCTGTGCGCCGTCCTTCAACTTGTCGAGCTGCTCTTGCTTCGCCTTGGCAGCGGCTTCGGCTTCCTCGGCTTGCTTCTGGGCTTCTTCAAGCCGCTTCGCGTCTTGCTCAGCCTTGGCAGCCTCAGCGTCCTCGATCTCCTCGGCGGCGTCTTCTTTCATTTCCTCGCAACGTGCTTCGGCTTCCGCGAGTTGACGTTGAGCTTCCGCGAGTTGGTCTTCGACGCTAGGACCTGCAACGCCACCGTCACGTTCGATGAAGGTGTAATTGAACGTCAGCAATAGGGCGTGCTGAACCTGCCACTCGTCCAAGAGTTGCGGGTCTTTAAGCGCGCGGAACTGGTAGTTCAATGACATCCACTCAAACACAGATGTGCCGGCCTCAGCGACCAAGCCATACCGAGCAAGGTCCATCGCAGAACGATCGGTGTCATCGTTTGTGAGGAACGGGATCAAGACCGAAGCCCCAACGCTGTAGTTGATGCGTTTGTCGTAGAACTTCCCTGCAGCGCCGAGGAAGCCCTCAGCACCAGCTTGGTACACGTTCGACAGTTCAATCAGCTCGACCTCGGGTGTATCCTTGTTGTCCTGCGACGCCAAGACGCCATCCGCGAATGTCTCACGAGCACCAAAACCCAAGCGAATTGAGAGCTTCAACGCATCGGCGTCGATCGGCTCGACAAACGCACCCACGGATTCATTGAGCGTAAACGGCGAGAACGCCCCGGCGAGTTCTAACCGGTCGGTTGAGAACGTGGGGTCCACAGTCCCGTCGTTGCGCGTCACCGAGTAGGGCGTCGGATCAGCGGTGACCGCCTCGGACTTCAGGAGCGCGGTTGTGGCGCTCAGGCGGCCAAACAAGCCTGCCCAATCGAGCAGGAAGTAGTTGTAGAGCGACTCAAG
Source organism: bacterium (assembly GCA_041390025.1). GTDB lineage: Bacteria > Myxococcota_A > Bradymonadia > Bradymonadales > Bradymonadaceae > JBFFMO01. The sequence continues at coordinate 142,442 of JAWKQR010000001.1, read as the reverse complement.
TTCGACCACGTCGGTGTTTTTCACGAACTCGTCCAGGACGGGAGTCCTCGCCCAAGATTCCTGAATTTTCAGCGTGTTACGAACCTCGTGCCGTTTATAAAGGTAGTCGAGGCCGCCGACGAGGCTCAAGCCGAACAACGTCGAAAAGCCGTCGTCTTGACCGACCACGTTGCTGTTGGAGGCGAGGTTGAGGTTGGCCCCAATCTGCAGCGTGCCGTCAAAGCCCTTGCGGGTCTCGTCGTCGAGATTCTTGATGTCACCGTCGGGCACGATTTCCGTCACATCTTTCGATACGACCTGTGCGCTGGCCGGCATCGACCAAAACGCGCCAACCACACATGCACTAATCAACCATTTGCGATTCATATTTGCTCCTCGTTAGTTAGCCCGCTGCACCACGGTGACATGCGGGTAAGGAATTCCAATGTTTGCTTCGTCGAGGGCCATCTTGCAGGCCCGAGTCAGGGCGTCTTTGACGTCCCAGTACTTCTCGGTGGGTGCCATCACGCGGACCGAGAAGTCCACCGATGATCCCCCAAGCTGCACGAGGTAGATCACAGGCTCGCCTTCAATGAGCGCGACCTTTGACGCAGCTTCAAAGAGCACCTTCCGGGCGTCGTCAATTTTTGCCCCGTAATCCACTCCAACGCTTACGTCAACGCGACGAAGCTCATGGTGTGTGACATTTTCAATCACGGACCCGAACAACTGACCGTTGGGAATGATGATCCGACGGTTGTCGGGGGTATCGAGTGTGGTGACAAACAACGAAATCCCTTCAACGGCGCCCGTCTGACCCGCTGCGCTGATGACGTCGCCAACCTTAAAGGGTCGAAAGATGAGCAGCATGATGCCCGCCGCGACGTTCGAAAGGCTGCCTTGGAACGCGAGACCGATCGCTACACTTGCGCCGCCGATGACGGCTGCAAATCCAGTGGTATCGATGCCGAAGATGCTCAAGCAACTAAGAATCGCGAGCAGAACGATGGCCCAACGAATTGCGTTGGATGTGAATTTGGCGATGCTCTGGTCCATGCGTTTGGTGAGGCGCTTCTCCATGAACGATTGGACACGGCCACCGATCGCAAAACCCGCCCACATCACGATGATTGCGCCCAACGCCTTCAAACCAAACATGATAACCATGTTGATAGATGCTTCCCCAAGACCCCACTGGGCCAAAAACTCCTTCATACCTTTCCCTTTTTCTGGAGAAGTCGGGCCACTCCCGCTTCTCACTGCACCAATACCGTGTTCGCGTTTCAGGTGTTCGCAGGCGCAAATGCATTTCGCAGGGTGAACTGTGCAAATTTGCATTCGCAAAGCTTGCGCCCATGTTTCATAACAAGGTCGAACCCGGGAGTCCTCGATGTTGAATGAAGACCAAACAAAACAACTTGAAGCCATTGACCGTGAAGTCACGACCTTCGTGGAGTCGGACCTGTATCACCAAGCGATGGACCGTATAAACCTCATTCTTGGCTCGATGGGCGAGTTGGAGGACTACCGGTTGTTGCGTGGGGCGCTGATTGCGCGGCGTGCCGAGCTCCATCTTGAACTGGATGACGAGGGTGAAGCTTGGAAGGACGCTCAGAAGGCGATGAACCTTGGTTGGTACGATGCGAGGGTCTACAGCATTGCCGGATGGGCGATGTACAATGCCGAGCAATACGAGACCGCGCTGGATCAGTTTGACAAAGCCATCGCGCTTGACGCCGAACGGGCGTTGAGCTTCGAAGGCCGCGCGTTGGTTTACATGCAGTTGGAGGAATGGGACGCCGCACGGGTTGACCTGTCGAAGTCGATCTTGCTTGATCCGGAAGACCCGAGCGCCTACGCGTCACGTGCGGAGGTCGACATTCATCTTGGTGCGCTTGACGCGGCGCTTCGGGACATTGAGCGAGCCCGGCAACTTGCGAGCGACGATCGTGACTACGCTCATACGCACGGGGCGTTGCTGGTCGTTCGCGGGGAGACCAAACTCGCGCTCGATGCGTTGAACGTGGCAGCTCACGGGGACGATGCTTCGTTGGAGTCGTTGTTGTTGCGGAGCATTTTGCGGCTGAGTCAAGGGGACATCAAGGGCGCAAAAGAAGATGCGATGCGGGCATCCAACGCCCACAATGATGAAGCGTTCGCATTTGTCCAGCTCGCCCAAGTCCAGCTCGCTGACGGCAATGCCGCGCTCGCGCTTAAAGCGGCCGAGCGTGCGGTGAAGCTTGACCCAAGTCTTCCGGACTCGTACTTGGCGCGCGCCAATGCCTTGCAGTTGAAAGGCGACGGCGACGCGGCGGCGACCGATTTTGCGCGTGCAGAGTCCGAACCTGTAGAGATGCTCGATTTCATTTTCGGCCCGCTCTCACAGTATCTGGACATCTCCCGGTTCTTGCCGCAGAAGGCCGAGGAGCCCAAGCCCAAGGCTGAAAAACCGGCGCAAACCTCCTCCAATCCCTTTGCAGGGATGGGCGGCGGGTTCCCGGGGATGGGAATTCCTGGCCTTGGCGGGTTGAATCCGGCGGCGATGTTGGACCAAGTTTTTGACTCCGAGGGCAACATCAAGCCTGCGTTCAAACCGATCATGCGTATGGCGATGAAGAACGCGCCCAATCTGCTCAAGACGATGCCCGACACGATGCTCGAAAAGAGCGGCATTGACCCCAACATGTTGGACAACGTCGACCTCGACCAAATCCCTGAGGAGCAGCTCGAAGCGCAAATGAAGTTATTTTACAAAATGGTTAAAAGTGGTCAGAACCCTTTGGACGCTGTCCGGAATCCCAAAGGCGACGAATAGGGTCGATCGTGGGAAGGGGGTAGACAAAGGCAAATCTACCCCCTATTGCTTTCGGCGTTCGCGCTGCGTCCCAAGACGCTTCATCACTTATAGGTTGTTACTATGTCGAAGCTTGTGATTGTCGAGTCGCCCGCAAAGGCCAAGACCATCGAGAAATACCTGCCCAAAGGCTACAAAGTGCGGGCCTCGATGGGCCACGTGCGAGATCTCCCGGACAATGCGGGTCAAATGCCCGAGAAGTATAAGAAAGAAGCTTGGGCAAGCCTTGGCGTGAACGTCGACAAAGACTTTGAAGCCGTCTACGTGGTCAAGGACCCCAAATCCAAGAAGTCGTTGACGGAGCTGCGCAAAGAACTCGCGGATGCCGACGAATTGTTGCTCGCAACCGACGAGGATCGCGAGGGAGAAGCCATCAGCTGGCACTTGTTGGAGGCCCTCAAGCCCAAAATGCCGGTACGGCGTATGGTGTTCAACGAGATCACGAAGACGGCCATCAATGACGCGCTTAACAACACGCGCGACCTCGACACGCACCTGGTGGAAGCGCAGGAGACGCGTCGAATTCTGGACCGCCTCGTGGGCTATCCTCTGTCGCTTCTGGTCGCGAAGAAGATCAAGTACGGCTTGTCCGCCGGACGTGTGCAATCGCCCGCGGTCTGGTTGTTGGTTGAGCGCGAGCGCGAGCGACGACGCTTCAAACGCGCCAACTACTGGGACATCAAAGCTCACCTGAAGAAGGGGAACACCCGATTTGACGCCGACCTCGTTGAGGTGGACGGGAAACGCGTGGCCACCGGGAAGGATTTTGACGAGTCCACGGGCAAAGTCGCGAAGGGCAAGGACGTGTTGCTCCTGAGCGAAAAAGACGCCCGCGTCATGGCGACCGGGCTGCAGAGTGCAAACGTGGTCGTCCACTCGATGACCGAGCGTCAGTACAAGACGAGTCCCAAGGCACCGTTTACGACCTCGACCTTACAGCAGGAAGCCTCGCGCAAGCTGAATCTCTCGGCGCGGGACGCGATGTCGATCGCGCAGAGCCTCTACGAGAACGGTTTCATTACGTACATGCGTACCGACAGTACGAATCTGTCGCAGCAAGCCATCGACGGTGCGCGAGACGCGATCAAGAGTTTGTACGGCGATGCATATCTTCCGGACAAGCCCCGCATCTATGCGTCGAAATCCAAGGGCGCGCAGGAGGCGCACGAGGCCATTCGTCCAACCGGTGACTCGTTCACGCACCCGGACAAGACCGGACTTCGGGGCAAAGAGAAGTCGCTCTACGACCTGATTTGGAAACGTACGGTCGCTTGCCAGATGAATGACGCCCAGAAGACGTCCATCCGCGTCGACTTTGCGGCGGAGATTGCAGGCAAACAGTTGGGATTGCGCGCCAACGGTAACCGCATTGATTTCCCGGGTTTTATTCGCGCCTACGTCGAGGGGACCGATGACCCTGAAGCGAGCCTCGAGGACAAAGAAGTTATTCTTCCGGACATGAAGGACGGCGAAAAAATCCCTTGTGAGGGCGCGGATGCGCTTGAGCATGAGACCAAACCGCCGGCACGTTTTACGGAAGCTTCGCTTGTGCAAAAGCTTGAGGAAGAGGGGATCGGGCGTCCGAGCACTTATGCCACGATCTTGGGCAAGATCGCCGACGGTCGATTCGCCCGGAAGGAGGGCAAGACGCTGGTCCCGACCTACATGGCGTTTGCCGTGTGCGAGTTCCTCGAGACGTTTTTTCCGGAGCTGGTCGACCTTAAGTTCACGGCCCGCATGGAGGACGACCTCGACGCGATCGCGCAGGGGTCTGCCAGCAAGGTCAAGTACCTGCACGACTTCTACCGAAAGGAAGGCGCATTCCGCGACCAAGTGGATTCAGGTGACCGCACCATCGAGCCAGACAAGGTGCGGGTGGTCAACCTTGAGGAGTTTGACGGAACCCTTCGGGTTGGACGCTACGGCGCCTACGCACAACTCCCGGGTCAGGACGGTGAGCTGAAAACGGTCAACGTGCCCGACTCGATCCCCCCGGCGGACCTTTCGCTTGAGAAGCTCCAGAAGCTGCTTGATGAGCGCGAAAAAGGTCCTGCGAGCCTTGGTGATCACCCTGAAACAGGCCTACCCATCCTGCTGATGAAGGGGCGGTTTGGACCCTATCTCCAGCTCGGCGAGCGCACGGATGACAATCCCAAACCGCGCACGGCGTCGATTCCCAAGAATGTAAGTCCGGAAGACCTTTCTCTGTCCAAGGCGGTCGAGATCTTGTCGTTGCCACGCGTGGTCGGAAAACACCCGGACGACAAGGTGGAGATCGAAGCCGGCATCGGGCGGTTTGGCCCCTTCGTCAAGCATGGCAAGGAGTACCGCAACCTCGGATCACCCGCGGAAGTCTTCACGGTGACGTTGGAAGAGGCGCTCGCGCTGCTCAAAGAGCCAAAGGGCAAACGTCGTGGCGCCAAAGTCCTACGCGAACTCGGGAAAGACCCGTCATCCGGCGATGAAATCGCATCTTCGAGGGCCGCTATGGGCCCTACGTCAAAGCCGGAAAGATCAATGCGTCGCTGCCCAAGGGCGTTGCACCGGAAGACCTGACGTTGGAGAAAGCGGTAGAGCTCATCAACGAGAAGCGGGCAAGCTGACACCCATACCCGGAGCACGGATGCTTCGTTTATTCCACATCGTACTTCTAATCCTGTTGGTACCGCTTGGCGCGGCGGCTCAGGACAACGAGGCGGCTCCTCAGTCCGACCGCGAGGTTGTGCTCTGGAACGTGGACGGCGACAACCAACGCACGATCGAGGTCTTCCGGACATCAGTCGGCGAGGCACTCGCGGGGGAAGCAGGACGGCACATTCTTACGGATGCGGCGCTAAAGACGTATGTTCGCGAAAACACGGGCCCCCTTCCGGGGTGTCTCCTTGGGGTTGAGTCCTGTCCAAGCCCGCAGGCTTTGGGATTTGACGCGCTTCAACTTTCGTTCGCTGTCCATGTCACGCTCAAAACATCTGCCGGTCAGGTGTCGGCCAAGTACGCGCTCATCGATGCTCAGGGTGCAGTGACGCGTGAGTCGTCCATCGATGCCCCCAATGCGCGAGACGCTGCGTTCAACGTGGTCCGGGACATCTTTGATGCGACGGGGGCTGCGCGATTCGAAACCACACCTGCCGGCGCGAAGATCGTTATCGATGGGCGTGAGAGCGGTACCACGCCAAGCCTTTCACGACTTCCGGTCGGACGTCACGAGTTCACGCTGACGCTCAGCGGATTCGCTCCGTTCACGGGACAGGTGGAGGTAAAAAAAGGTCTGACGGACAAGATCCAGCATACGTTTGAAGAACTCCCGGGCACCCTCGTCGTTACAGACGCGCCCGCCGGGGCCTTGGTGTTGGTCAATGGCGAACAAAAAGGCCGGGTTGGCGAGCCCATCGCCTTGGCCCCGGGCACCTACGCCATCGAGGTCCGCGCCGATGGCTACGACACATTGCGTGACGCTGCGACCATCGGCTCGGGCGAGGAATTGCGGCGAAGCCTTCCGTTGGCGAAGAGCCAAGGGTTGTTCTCCGGGATTAGCTCCGAGGCGATCACGGTCAATAACTACGTCTTCCGGATGGGGTTCGAACACGGGATACAAACGGCGACCTACCAAGACGCACGCACGGGTGCGGACGTGCCTTACGAGCTGCGCAGTTTCACAGACGGGAACGGCGGATTCCCCGCTGTGGGTGCCCTCGAACGCACGGTTCATACGAATGGATTTCGGCTCGACTTCGCCTACCAATTCCAAAACATCGGGATTGTGTTGTTGTCGATGTCTTACTTGTTGGGTCAGCCCGACGAGCTCGTCGCGACGACGACGCCGCTTGGGACGGACGAGCCGGGGAAACTCGTGGGCATTCAACGGTTGCAGATGCGCCCCTTCCAGCTGTCGTACCGGGAGTTCTACAACAACTTTGTGCCGTTCGCCGAAGCTGGAATGGGCATGGATTTCACGTGGTTGGACATCGAGAGTCCGCGCTTCGACCCGCAGCGTCTGTCTCAGTCGGAGGGGTTTGTCGGATTGGGGATTGGGCTACAGTACTTCATCACCCCCAAGTTCTTCGCGATGGCACGCTACAGCCTTCAGACCTACTTCGACACTGGGCTGGGCAACGACCACCTTCTGCTGATTGGTCTTGGCGCAGGATTTCCAAACGTTTTTGGATTTGATGCTGAACCCCCGGAGAAGCTGTGATGCTGCGATGGATTGTGTTCATAACGATGCTGATACCGGCATTGGCGCACGCCGCAGCGTTTGACCATGCCTCCAGCGTCAAAGAGGGGAACGCGGCGTACAACCGCGGCGAGTATGCGAAAGCGCAAAAGGCGTACACGCAGGCGATCCAGGCCGATCCCAATCAGCCAGGACCCTACCGAAACTTGGCGCGCGCGTATTTTTGGCAGGATCAGTACGCCGCGGCGACGACGTTTTACGACAACTACCTCAAGCTCGCGGCGGGCGACGCCCCAGACTTAGAACAGGTCAAAGCGGAGCGGAAACTCGCTGCCACGCGCGCTGGGGAGAATGTGTGGACCTTGCCCGACAACCAACGGCTCGCGCGGGCGGCGTTGGATGCGGGGCTGCAGAGTGGGAAGGCGTTTACCGAGGGTGGTGGTGGTTCGTGGGGGTTGTACGAGACGCTATTGCGCACGGATTACTGTCAACCCGACCTCGCACAGCTCAAAGCCACGCTGTCGCGCCGCCTTCTGGATGAATTCGAAACGCTCCTCCAGCCTCAGAGCACGGATCTCGTGCCTCCACTCGGGCTTGAGGCTTGGCAGGTGCAGTCTCAAAGGCTTGCAGCTGCGGGGGAAATCGCGATGGACCCTGTGCAAGCTGACCTCGTCCTGCGTCGTACGGCTGTGGTCGAAGCGGCGCTCGCATTGTTGGGTGCCCGCACTGCAAACGCGGTTGATCTTGCGAAACTTGCGCGTTCCCAAAACCCCGACCTCAAGTGGACAGGCTGGTACGAGGTGGTGGCCCTGACGCAGGCGGGTGAACACGCAAAAGCGCTCGAGACGCTTGAGTCATTCGCGCGAACGCTACGCTCGGACAATCCCTCGCAGTTGCCGTATGCGACGGTCGTTAAAGCGATGTTGCTTCAGCGGCTTGAGCGTTGGGACGATTCGGCACAGGCCTACCAGCTGATTTTGCGCTAGGCTGCGTGGCGCAACGAGCTGCGCAGCGACGCGGCGACCTCGCGACACGCCCATTCCACACGCTTTGCCATCGCATCGTCGACAGGCATGGGTCGGCCATACGCCTCATAACTTTCTAAGGCCACTGGACCGTCTTCGTCGTCGAGGGCGGGCGACACTCGCACGTAGCGAAAGTGCCGGTCTGCATCCCCGCCGGCGATCACATTGCGCCACGCCTGAAACGCGACGGCGTCTTCGAAGAAGAACACCTCGGTCTCTGGCCCAACGCGTTGGACGAACACGACCGTCGCGTCGCCCAGATACAATTGGGCGGTTGCTTGGCCACACACGCCCACCCACTCGGACATTGCCCCAGATAGAATCTCAAGCCCTCGATAACACGACGCAAAACCTTCCGATGTCAGTTCAGACACACTGTCCTCCTTTCCCCTGTTTGGCTTCTCTGCTACTCAAAGGCCTGTTATCGGACAAACCATCGAAATGTTGCGAATTCCATTGGATAAGGTTGAAGGACATCATGGCGGCCAAGCTCCACGCGTTTAATCTACTGCTCATTCTTGCGACCGCACTGGGTTGCAGTGATTCCAATGAACCGACGACCGCGCCTCAAACAGAGACGACGGCACGCGCCCAAGCGGTGGTTGAACCCGGTGAGCCAAACTGGCTCGTGGCGGGTCAGAACGGCCTTGTCGAGATGGTTGGCGGCGCCGACGGCGAGCCCGATGCGCTGACGGGTCGTTTTGTGATGGATGGGTTGCCGATCGTTTCGGCGTCATCCGCGAGTGACCGTTGGATTGTCGTGGGTGATGGAAAGATCCAGGCGGTTGATGCCGATGCGCTTCGCATTCGCGAAGTGCGTGACGCCCTTGGCGGCAACGCGATCGCGACGATTCAGCCCGGCCCAGTGGGTTGGCTCATCGGAGGCGCCTCTGGGGAGGTCCAGCTGCTTGATGCCGAGGGCGAACCGACGCAGACCGTCGCATCGCAGCTTCTTCAAAACGATACGATTACGGGCGCGGCATGGAACGGCAACTCGTGGTTGCTTGGGAGTTCTTCCGGACGTGTCACAACAGCGTCGGCCACGTTGACGACCGGAAGTCCTAACGGCGTTGTTGCGTTCTCGGGCACGGCCGTTGTGGATGTGGTCACGGGTTCCGCTCCGGTCAGCGGACAGTCCACCGACTGGTTTGTGTTTTCGTCGGATTCGGTGGTGCGTGTCACCGGTGGCGGGACGCCGCAAGGCGCCACGCTGATCGAAGCTGGGCTTGAGATCACCACCGCAAAATTCATCCTTTCGAAGGTCGTGCTCGGGTCGAACGACGGACGCGTAGGTGTGTTCAACCCAACAAACAGCTCGGTGACGTGGAACACGGTATTCACCGGCGAAGGTGTGTCGGCGATCGAGACCGACGGCACCGATTTGCTGGTCTTGGGCAACAGTGGCTCGGTGCGATTGCTGGACAACAACGCGGTGCCAAAGGCCCCTGCTGCATCGCTCGCAACTGACCGCACGCCGGCAGGTGCGTGGTTTGTGAATGGGCGCTGGCTGGTCGTCATTGGCGACGTGGCATTTGTGGAGTTCATTGGTGCCGACCTGATGCCTCTGCGCGTCCTGCAGCCCGTCCTCGACGGGGCCGACATTCGAGCTTCGGATGCTGCAGATGGCGGGGTCTTGGTCGCAGGTGCGCAAGGCAAGGTGCAGCTGCTGGACAAACTTGGTTCGCCGCTTGGCGCGGTTCAAACCATCGGCACGGGCAACGCCGACATGAACGCGGTGTCGTGGAGTGGCGACAACTTCTTGGTCGTCGGTGACGGCGGTGTCGCGCAGTTGGTCGGAAACGACGGTGCGCTTGTGGGGACACCTCTCAACCTTCTGGATGGGTCGGATCTGCATTTCGCGGCGTGGAGCGGCGAGTACTGGCTGGTTGGAGGGCAAGGCGGGAAATACGCGCGCATTCGTACCGACGGTCAGGTGTCAGGCGCCGTCAACACCCTCGCGGGAGCCACCAGCGTCGATGCGGCACGTTTTGGTGGGCAGGCTTGGATGATGGCGGGTACCAACGGGACCAACGCGCTGTTTGCGCTGGTTCAGCCTGATGGAACGACCGGAAACGTGACCACGCTGAATTCGTTTGAAGGCACCGTCAACGCGGTCGAGTTCAATGGTCTGGAGTGGCTGCTTGGCGGGACCGCCGGCACGATCCAGCGCCTGAGCGCTGAGGGGCAGGTCGTGGGGACGCCGAGCGACGTGCTCAACTCCTATGACATCCGAGACATCTACTTTAACGGGGTAAACTACTTGGTGACCGGCCAGTTTGGGGCCATCCGCAGACTCTCAGCGGACGCGGCAGGGTTGCGCGCGCCGATCGCGACGTTGAATCTTCGTGACGCGAACACGACCGTGTGGACACGTCCTCGCGGTTTTGCCGGCGGGATCTGTCTGTCGAACGACCGCTGCTACGAAGGCCCATGTGTGGGTGGCGTGCTCGAGGGAAAATGCTGCGATTCGCCGTGTGACCGTGCGTGCGAGAGTTGTTTCCAACAAGACACCGGCGAGGCGGATGGAGTTTGCGCCCCGGTCGTGGCCGGCAAACAACCCCCAAGCGGTGCAAACGGGTGCGCGCGAGCGTCCGAGTCAACGTGTGGTTATACCGGAGCGTGTGACGGACAAGGGGAATGCCAGTTCTACGGTGCTGACATCTCGTGCGGTGAGCCTGCGTGTGTCGCGGGGGCATTCACAGCCGACGCGAGCTGCGATGGCGCCGGTGCGTGCGCCATTCCCGCGGCGGTGGATTGCCGCCCCTACGCGGGATGTACTCCAGATGGTGGATGTGCGACGGGATGCGGGTCCAATTCGGACTGCGTCTCGGGCTTTGAATGTATTGATGGGGCTTGCGTGCAACCAGATGACACGACCAATGAACCCAAACCGGGTGACACGTCAGAGGATGACGGTGGATGTTGTGCGACGGTGACACATCGGCCAAACCATAAGAACCTTTGGTTGATCGCCGCGTTGTTCTCCTTGGGACTCGTGGTGCGACGGATTCAACGATGAAAAAACTGCTTTTCCTGTCCCTGTTGTTCCCAAGTATCGCGCTCGCACAGTCGCCGCCGCCCCCACCCGCCACGGCTCAAGTGGCTGTGACGGCAGCGGATATGGCGTACCACGAGGCATTTCGGCTGTTGGCCAGTGGCGACAAGGCGGGCGCCCGAGCGCAGCTTGAGCTCATCCTCAACAGTTATCCCGAGGACCCGCTCGCAGCGCGTGCGCAAGTTGTGTATGCGCTGCTGACGCCAGGAGCAGGTCCTCAGGACAAGATCGTCAGTGGCGAGCAGCCCACCGGTCTTGCGCGCGGTGAGTTGGTTGCCGTGCAGACGCTGCATGGCGTCGCGCTTGGGATCGAGACCTCGCTGATCTTGGAGGTCGATGACGTGCGCGCGGTCGTCGCGCTGTTGCTCGCCGGGGGTGGCGTAGGTTTGACGGCGTCGTTGTTGTATCAATCCGATGAAGGAATCACACCGGGCCACACGGCCGCGCTGAATTCGGGCACGTATTGGGGCGCTTGGCATGGCGGTGCGATGTTGGGCATCTTTGATTACGACTCCACCCCTGCCGCCGCCGGAACGTTGGTTGTGGCGCAGTTGGCCGGTCTTGGCATCGGCGAGGTCCTGTACCGCACCTTGGAACCGACGGCGGGTGACGTTTCGATGGCGACGTCGGCGGGTGTTTGGGCCGGGGCGCTGATGTTCTTTGGCCACGCTGCCAATGAATTTGACGCTTCCGCCAAGACGACGTTGACCACGATGCTGATCGCGAGCGATGTCGGCCTTGTGGCAGGGGCGTTTGCCTCAAAGTACTACCCAATGAGCCGCAGTCGGTCGTTGGTGGTCGATGCGGGGGGCATTGTTGGAACGCTCGTGGGTGCCGGGGTTCCGTTGCTCATTCAAGGGGACGACCCAAGCGCCACGGCCGTGTTTGGGGGCGCTGGCGTCGGCGCGGTTGCTGGTCTGGCGACGAGTTACTATCTGACCCGCAACTGGGATGCTCCGGAAGACCTCGCGTTGGACCTCATGGTGCTGCCGGTCGAAGGCGGGGCCACTGTCGGGCTGTCTGGACAATGGTAAAGAACTTCCGGGCGCGTTGGATCTATTGGGAGAACGTGTGGGTCGAAAACGCAACCGTTGCGGTGGCTGACGACCAGATTCTGGGACTCACGGATGCTGAAGACGTCACGGATCTGGGCGACAAGGCCATCATCCCCGGATTCATCAACACCCACAGCCACGCGTTTCAGCGCGCCATCCGTGGTCGCACCGAACATGTGTTGAGTTCACGACTGGAAGACGACTTCTGGACGTGGCGCGATGCCATGTATGAGTCGGCACTCACGTTTGGACCGGAAGACATGCATCGGGTGGCAACGCTGGCGTACCAAGAGATGGTCGCGGCTGGGATCACCACCGTGGTGGAATTCCACTATGTCCACCATGCGCCCGACGGAAGCCATTACGCCGACCGAAACGCGCTGGCCCATGCCGTTGTTCGGGCTGCCACCGAGGTGGGTCTGCGGATCGTAATCTTACCGGTGGCGTACCAGCGTGGCGGCTTTGAAAAGCCGGCTGAGCGCGGACAACGACGTTTCATCTACCCGAGCGTGGACGCCTACCTGCGCGCGGTCGACGAACTGGCCGATCACTATAAGAACGACAGCCGTGTCACCGTGGGTGTCGCCCCCCACAGCATCCGAGCGGTCGAGGCGAGCTGGATGACCGAAATCGCCGCCTATGCGGACGAACGAGGACTTCCGGTTCATATCCATGCGTGCGAACAGCGCCGAGAAATCCAAGAGAGCATCGCGGAGTACGGCTACCCGCCGATCTTTGCGCTGGCTGAGATGGGTGTGGTCACCGAACGCACGACGCTGGTCCACGGCACCCATTTGACCCGCGGTGAGTTGGACCTGCTCGGTCAGATCCGACCAACGATCGCGGCGTGTCCGACGACCGAACGCAACCTTGGCGATGGTTTTTTGCCGGCCAAGGAGCTTGTTGAGCGCGGCATCCCCATCGCGTTGGGGACGGACAGCAACGCAACGATCAACCTGTTCGAGGACATGCGATTGGTCGAGTACCACGAACGCCTGCGTTACGAGCGACGCAACGTCTTAGCGACGTCCATCGCGACGCTGACCGGGAGACCTCGTGTCTCGACCGGTGATGTGGTGTTTCCCATGGCCACGTTGAATGGGGCTCGTAGTGCTGGGCTCTTCGCGGGGGTGCTCAAACCCGGCGCGCTCCCGGATTTGGTGGCCATTGATCTGCAGGACATCACCGTGTGTTCGGCCGACCGGAAGACCTGCTTGCCGAGGATCTCCTCAACCATATCGCCTTGTCGGCGACACCCGCCGCAACACGCAGACTTGCGGTAGGATAACGCTTTTTGTAGTCTCCGCGCCTTAATGTTGCCCGGAGGATGTCGATGTTGAAAGCGTTGTGGTTGGTTGCCTTGTTGCCCCTTGTGGCCTGTGGTTCTGACGAATCAACATCAACCGAGGACGCCGGCAACGACGCCGAGGTGATTCGCCCCATTCAAGATGTCGGCGGCCCATCGGTCGACGCAGGACTCCCGGACATGGAACTTGAGATTGATCAGGGCAACACATCCATTGACATGGGATTTACGTGTGAGTGCACGAAGGGATTGACTCGATGCCAGGGCACCCAAGTCCAATACTGTGTCCAGGATCCAAACCGCGATAGTTGTGGTGTGTGGGAACCTGCGGTTGACTGTGCGTCGCCTCAGCAGTCATGCATCGTTGACCGCTGCGACTTCCCGCAGGGCTGTATCGACAACGACCAAGACGGCTACGGCATCAATTGCCCCCAAGGTCCAGATTGCGATGACAACAATCCGATGGCCAATCCCGGTGGCACGGAGATCTGTGACAACATTGACAACGACTGCAGCGGGACGGTCGATGACGGATTTAACGTCGGCGGCGCATGCTCGATTGGCGCGGGCCAATGCGCATCGACGGGAGTCTACATTTGCACGGCCACGGGCCAACAAGAGTGCATGATCACCGGCACGGCGACCGGAAGTCCTGAGACATGCGATGGGCTGGACAACGATTGCGACACATTGATCGACGAGGATGGCGCTTGTGACTTGTGCATGATGGACCCCAATGACCCCAACGAGACGCCAACGACCGCAACTCCGCTCACGATGAACGTCGCCGCCGTTGGCCTGACGTGTCCGGGAGACGAGGAGTACTTCGCCATCCCAACGGTCCCCAACAAGGTCTACCGGGTCAATGTGAACTTCTACAATGCTCTGTCCGACCTCGACCTTGAGCTGTTTGAAAACGGGGTCAAGATCGACGACTCGACCAGTTCGAATGACTTCGAGTCGATCCAGTTTACGGCCGGTGCGAACAAGACGTACGCAGCCCGAGTGGTTAACTACGACAACAAGCTGAACCTCTTCCGGATCGCGGCTGTCGATATCATTCCGTGCGCGTTGGAGGACACCTTCTACCCCAACGGCTCCCGAGAGACGGCAGCGTTCTTGTTCAAAGGTTGGGTGGCTCAAGGTCACGTGTGCGACGCCTTGGCTCCAACCCGTTTGTCTGACTGGTTTGACATCGGAGACCGCAAGGCCGGCGACGTGATCGATATTTTGTTGTACGACCTTGATGGCTATGGGGATTTGGATCTGTTTTTGTTCCATGACCCCGATGGGGACGGCACCTTCACCCAAGCGGCCTCTTCGGCCTACGACGGTACGGATGAAGACATCACGTTTACGGTCCCCGCAGACGGTCCCTACTTCATCCAGGTCTTCGACTATGGCGGGGTCGGTGCGTATTACGATCTTGAGTACGACGTGAACTAGTCATCGTCCGGCGCTGAATCTAAAGGGGTACTTCACGATCACGAGCCCGCCTCCCTTGGGTTCGGGAAACACCCATCGTCGGATGCGCTGATTGATGCAGGCTTCCATGGTCGGATTGCGTAAGTCACCCCCTTGGCTTACCGATGAAATCACGTCGCCCTTCCCGCTGACCGTGAACTTGATCACCAACTCGCCTTTGAGGGTTCGGTCCTTCTGCAGTTCGCGCTCGTAGCAATCTTTGACCTCGCTGCGATGCTGGCGGACGACCCGTTTGATGATCTCCCGGTCTAGACCACCGTCCAGATCGATGTTGCGACCGACACTGACCTCTGCGGGGACCTTCGCCTCGCGCTCCATGTTGGTGCAATCCCCGGTTGGACACAGTCCACGTTTGCGGCCGGTTTTCATCCCGGAGGTCGCGAGGTCCGCGAGTCCAATCGAGTTCTCTTTGATGCCGCCGCCACCGCGCCCCGTGCTGTGCAGTCCCAACGCTCCTACGTTGCCCATGGCATCGCCTGCTTGGGCACCTTCGAGGTTTCCAACCGCGTGAATGGCGTCAGAGCCAATCGACGTGTCGGCGCTGCCAAACCAGCTGGCCACTTGGTCGTTCATGACGCCGGCAACGCCCGCTGTTTGGGCGATTTCGATGTCCCGCATACGCCGCAACTGGAGGTCTTCCGGTCGATTGTCTCCTTTGATTGCGAGGCGTTTGTTTACGGCTTGACTGTCTTCTCGTCCTGCCTTGCCCTCCTCACCTTGGTGTTTTGACGAAGCATCCGCAACCTCCCCGGGCGCCTCGGTTCGGAGGACTTCCGGTTCTTGAGATGGCTCGAACATCATTTGCACGAAGCGGTCGTCTTGGAAGTTTGCGTCAAGCTCCAGGGCTTTCGCTCGCTCAGGCATCGACATGATGATGGCCAGCAGCAAGAGATGGGAGACCGCGCTGAGTCCGATGTAGCGCAAGGTCTGCCGGTCGAACCGGCTTCGTAGGCTGAGCCATTCGTCGGGCAAAGAGTCTTCCCACAATTCGTGTGTGTTGTTCATTGTTGCTCCGTGTGCGGTTCTGCTCGATCGACACCCGGGAGATGGGGAAGTTCCATGAACTTGTAAGCTTTGGTCAGGCACCCTTCTATTGACGCATGGAAGTCGGGTTTCTAGGCTAACCATGTAGGCAAACCACATACCCCGGTGACTCATGCGACGATTTGGCCTGTTGTTCCTCGCACTCGTACTTCTATCGACGGCTGCGTGTTCTGAAGACGACGGCGGCACGGCGTCGGCAGGGTACGAAAACGTGACCATTCAGCAGGCCGTGACACGGGTGTGCGGTGCAGACCGGTACACCGGCGTGCAAGGCGCTGACGTCTCGAAGTATCAGGCCAACTTCAACTGGGAGGCCCAGAAGAATGCGGGGATGACGTTCGGAATCGCGCGCATCAGCGACGGCGTCAATACTCCGGACGAGTACTTCGACCGTAACTGGGCGGAGCTCAAACGCCTTGGGATGATTCGCGGTGCCTACCAGTACTTCCGGCCCGCACAGAATGTGGCCCAGCAGGCAAACATGGTGGTCAACAAACTTGGTCGGCTTGGACCGGGAGACCTGCCTGCGGTGATTGACGTGGAGTCGAACGGGGGTCTGTCAAAGGCGCAGGTGGCTGCGGCGGTCAAGCAATGGCTTCAGATCGTCGAAGACGGCACCGGCAAACGCCCCATCATCTACACGGGCCCGTACTTTTGGCAGGACAACGTTGGAGATGCGTCGCTAGGAAACTACCCGTTGTGGATCGCGCACTACGGAACCACGTGTCCCCTCATCCCCGACGGCTGGGACAAGTGGACGTTTTGGCAATATTGCGACGGCAACACACAATACTGCGCCAACGGACAGGGATTTGACCGCAACGTCTATAACGGACCGGCGGGAGATCTGGCGGCTCTGGCCGGCGGAGGCGGCGCAGACTACGGTGCCACCTACGTCTACCAGACGTTTCCACTCGCGGCGATGGCCATCCCAATGGTCTCGAATGAAACGCTGACCGGATACATCGAGCTTCGCAACACGGGCTCGGCGACGTGGGATGCCAACACCAAGCTCGGGACAACCGAACCGCGGGACCGTCCAAGCGCGTTGGCCGACGATAGCTGGCCGGCACCGAATCGGGCTGCCGTGGTCAACGGTACGGTTGCGCCGGGAGAGACCTATCGGTTTGAGTTTACGATTCGCGCTCCGTCGGAGCCAGGTGTGTACGCGGAGTACTTCAACCTCGTTCAAGAGGGCGTGGCTTGGTTCAGCGATGGCGGTCAAGCGGGACCGGCAGACGACCAGCTGCAGATCAAAGTCGAGGTCACCGTTGCGGATTATCAGGCAGAGCTGGTCGACATGTCGTTTGCCGACGAGGTTGCTTTGACCGTTGGCGGCGTAAGCGACGGATGGATTGAGCTCAAGAACGTTGGTCAACAGCCTTGGCTTCCCAACGAAGTGTTCCTCGCCCCAACGCCTCGTGACCAGGCTTCGCCCCTGCATGACGACTCATGGAGCAGTCCAACACGCGTTAGCACGCCCTCGGCGGCCGTGCCGCCAGGATCATCCTACAAATTCCCGGTCGTGCTGCGAGGCAAGACTCAGGGGAGCTACCTGCAAACCTTTGGTGTGGTCAAAGAGGGAGAGACGTGGTTTTCCGAATCCCCCGCGGGTGGCGGCCCCGCGGATGATGCCCTTGCGGTCAACGTGACGGTAGGAAACGGTTCCGTTCCAAACCCCAACAACACCAATCAGGGCACGAACAACGCGCCGGATGGCGATTTCCCCAAACTCATCGACAACGCCACCACAGGAACGTCGGGAGGTTGTGCTCAGGCGGGCGGAAACGATTTCGCGTGGCTCGGGCTGTTGGCGGGCCTTGTTTGGCTTCGACGCCGGTAATGCCGCGGGTCAACGTGGTCGATGGCGACCTGCTCGATCAAACGGTGGAGGTCATCGTCAATGCATGGAACCGCAATATCATCCCTTGGTGGTTATTGATTCCGCAGGGTGTATCCGGAGCCATCAAACGAAGTGCAGGCACCGCTCCCTTTCGAGAAATCGCCAAAACTGGCCCAATGCCGTTGGGGTCGGCTAGATGGTCCACCGCGGGGCGTCTGAATTTCCGAGGTATCATTCACGTTGCGGGGATCGACATGTTTTGGCGCGCCTCTCAGGAAAGCATTGTTGATAGCACCCGCAACGCACTGGAGTTAGCAACGTCGCACGATGTCGGTTCCATCGCATTTCCAGTGATCGGCGCGGGGTCTGGAGGATTCTCGGAAGCGGAGGCAATTGGGTTGATGTCTTTGGCCATCGAGGCACACCGTTTCACAGGAACCGTCTTCGTGGTCCGATACCGTCCAGCTTGAACCGGGGGACCTCGATTGGCGAGGTCCACGTTGAACCGGGAGACCTCGATTGGCGTGGTCCACGGTGAACCGGGAGACCTCGATTGGCGAGGTCCACGGTGAACCGGGAGACCTTTTAACGTGTTGGCCACCTTCCCATTCCACCGCATGTGAGTTAGTTGTTACGCATGACTGACACGCCTCAGCTGCTCGGCCGCTACGAGCTTCTTAACCGTATCGCCAAAGGCGGCATGGGTGAGATCTTTCTGGCTAAGGCACGCGGGGCAGGTGGGTTTGAGAAGAACGTTATCCTCAAGACCATCCTCCCTCACCTCGCTGACGAAGAAGAGTTCATCACAAAGTTCCTAGATGAGGGGCGCATCGTCGTGCAGCTCATCCACGGCAACATCGTTCCCGTTTTTGATATGGGCGAACAGGATGGCGTCTACTTCATTGCGATGGAGTACGTACCTGGTCGTGACCTACGCGAGGTCATTAAACGACTCGACGTCGACCGGAAAAGACTCCCGGTCGACTTGGCCCTCTTCATCGGGAGTGAGATTGCGAAGGGGCTAGATTACGCGCACCGGAAGACCGACGAAACCGGTGAAAGTCTGGGGATCATTCACCGCGACATCAGCCCGTCCAATGTGCTCATTTCGTCGGACGGTGAGGTCAAACTGATCGACTTTGGCATCGCACGGGCGGCTGGTCGATTGTCCAAGACGGTGTCGGGACGGATCCAGGGCAAATTCTGTTACATGAGCCCGGAACAAGCGTCCGGGAGACCTTTGGACCCCCGCAGTGATGTGTTTTCGGCCGGGATCACGATCTACGAGATGTTGACCGGTTTTCGACCTTTTGAAGGGTCAACAGACCTCGAAAGTCTGGATCTTGTTCGACGGTGCGAGTTCGATCCGCCAAGCACATTAAACGCCGAGATCCCCGAAGAAGTCGACGCGATCATCGCACGCGCACTCGCCAAAGACCCCGACGAACGCTATCCCAGCGCAGAGAAGCTGCAGGTGGATATCCTGCAGTATCTGTATTCGACCGGGAGTTCTCCCACGAGCGGAGAGGTCGCAAAGTTTCTGCAGAGCCTGTTTCCCGAGGGACTTGAACGACAAGAATTGAAGTCGGCGCGCGGCAGTGGCAGTGGTTCCAAGAACCGAAAGCTAAGTCTGGACGATGCGCTGGAACTTGAGCTCGAAAAAGTGATGGGGGACATCGACCCTCACAGCACGACTGCGATGAATTCGACGCCGACACCAGCCACACGTACAGGTATCGCAGTTGGAATTCCTCGCAACGTAGAGGGTCTACCAGACACCACCGAAGGTCTCTCGGACCGCAACATCGAAGGTCTGCCGGACGGAACATCGTCAGGTCTTACACCGACGAGCAAAATGCCTACGGCCCGTGAATTGCCGCGTGGTTCGCGGGGTTGGTTGGCGATTTTGGTTGGGTTGGTGGGCGTGACGTTGGCGGTGATTTACTTCTCCCGGACCCAACCTGGGGTTTTGGTGCTCAACAGTACGCCTTCAGGGGCGCGGGTGATCATCGATGGCGCTGAAGCCATCGGGATTGTGACCCCCGCCACCCTTGATCTGCCGGAGGGTGTCCACGTCGTGTCGTTGGAGAAGGACGGGTTCGAGGGCAAGACCCTGCGCATACAGATTCGACCGGAAGAAGTGACCACGGTCGATGCCCAAGCCGGAGCGCTTGAGCAGATCAGGGGCCCGAGGAGTTTTTCGCTCATCGCCACCGATGCGCAGATCTTTCGGGATCAGCAAGCACTCGGAATGTCGCCTCAGACGGTCTCTCTGCTTCCAAATCAAGTCACCAACGTGCGTGCGGTCAAAGAGGGGTGCACGTCTTCGAATTACACGCTGTCCTATGAGCACGGGGAGGACACGATCTATCTCCCGCTCGAATGCCCGGAGCCGGCGGTCGTCGTCGAGCCCGAGGTTGACCGGGTGACCGATCATGCGAACAACGCCGCCACGGTCACGCTTGGTTTCGAGACAGACCCCTCCGGTGCACGGGTACTCATCGATGGCAAACAGGTGGGAACCACACCTTGGTCAGGGTCGTATCGCGGTGACCAAGTCCTTTCGGTCCGACTGGAAAAGGACGGTTACGCGCCGATCGAGGTCCGGCAGAAGGTCTCTGCTTGGAAAGGCAGGAAAGTGAGTGCCACCCTTTCGCCCAACGAATCTGGATGCATTGACATCAGCTTGGTCAATCCTGCTGTGGGTGAAATCGCCATTGACGGTGGTCCCTTTCGGGAGGTGTCGCGTGGCGTTCGTGGGTGGAGCGTCCCTGTCGGAAAACATGACGTGCGTCTGCGCAACGTCACCGCCAATCGCGACGACACGTTCAAGGTAGACGTCCAAGCAGGCAAGGCGTGTTCCCTGATCGTCTGGGAATGACCGGAAGACCTTCTCCACGGCTCCTCGACACGACCGGAAGACCTGCGCCGTACAACCGGAAGACCTTCTCAGCGGCTTCGCGGCTCCTCGACGCAACCGGAAGACCTTCGCCGCACAACCGGAAGACCTTCTCAGCGGCTTCCGGCGCCTCGACACAACCGGAAGACCTTCTCAGCGGCTTCGAATCAAGGCGAGCAGTGCACGGGGTAGATTACCTTTGACGACGGCTTTAAGTGCCGCGCTCATCTCGGGGAACTTGCCTTTGTAGGGGAACCAGAACGGCTCATGGCTCAAACGTCCGTAATCCGCCATGATCGCGCGTGTATGCGTAAAGCCAAGGATGCCTTCCTCACCATGGTACCTTCAATGCCGCTGTTCTTGACCCCGCCAGACAACACTGGGTTGCCAACAGAGGACAGAATATCGTTGATCGTGACCTGACCCGCTTCAATGCGAGATGCCATCGAAAGCCCTCGGTCCACGTCCAGCGTCCAGATGGACGCATTCAGCCCGTACTGATGGTCGTTTGCAGACGAATGGCTTCTTCTCATCTTTGACCCGCATGACCGGAAGTACTGGGCCAAAAGATCTCTTCCACAGCGGTAGATGTCCATGTCTACGGTGACGCCTTCAACTGCGATGGGTTCAGAAACTACTGCCCCGCCCCTTCAATCGTTGCCGCCAAACGAAATGGTCGCACCTTTACCACGCGCGTCGGCTGCGTATTGCTTCCACGATTTCCAGTTGTTTTGCAGGAAACACATCGGCCCCATGTCAGGATCCTCAGACGGGGGCCCGACTCCAGTGGCTTTGACTTCCTCCAAGCAGCCCAGCTTCCATGAACTGGTCATAAACCGCGTCCACAACCAAGATCCGCTCGACCGAGATTGCAGCAGCTACAGTTCAGCAAGCCGCCCCAGACCGCAGCTTTGGCCGTGCGTTCAAGGGGCGCGTCGTGACAAACGATGAACGCGTCTTTACCGCCGAGCTCGAGCTCCACGGGAATTGGGCGCTTCGCCGCGGCGGCCATAACCTTTCGACCGGTCGCGACCGAGCCCGTAAAGAAGATCTTGTCGATGTTCGATTCGGTCAGCGCAGCCCCCGTCGATCCATCACCCTGAATGACCTGAAACACGCCGTCCGGAAGTCCTACCCGCTCGAAGAGCTCTTCGATAATCTCGCCGGTAATCGGCGTGACTTCGCTGGGCTTAAGCACCACCGTGTTTCCGGCCACCAGCGCAGACATGATCGGCACCACGGAAAGCTGGAAAGGGAAGTTCCACGGAGAGATGATACCGATCACGCCCATTGGAAAGTGTTCGATGTAGCTTTTCTTGAGTGGAAGCAGCAGCGGATTACGCACACGCTTTCGCGACAGCAACCGCGGCGCGGTCTTCTCGAAGTACTCGATGAACAACGGCATGACGAGCAATTCCGTCATGATCGCATCCACAGGCGGCTTGCCCGTATCCTCGCTGATACGTGTCGAAAAGTACTCAACATCCTCGGCAACAATATCCCCCACGCGCTTGATAAACTTCAGGCGTTCGGACAACGGCGTGTCTCGCCACGCCGGAAAAGCCTTGCGCGCCCGCGCCACGGCGGCATCCACATCGTCTTTGGTTGAGATCGGCCATTCACCGAGTTTTTCACCCGTGACAGGACTGAACTTCTCAAAGACGTGAGTGTTCACTTCAGAAATAGGGGAACTTGCCATAAGGTTGCCTCGCTTAACGATTTTCTACCTTGAAACAGTACACACGCATTTCTGCCGTGCAACGAGAGGTTTTCGTGCCCATCGTGCTTGAACCCTACCCAACCTTCAAGAACGGCATTCACCGCGCCTACGAAATACGTCACGATCGGATGGTCGAGCTTCGTGCCGCGCTGCAGCTTGCGCGGTCGTTTGGAAGTCCGGAAGACCTTGTTGCGTGCATTCAACGCTATGTTCCTGGTTCGATCATCAACGTGCGCGACTTCTTTGAGTCCGAAGACGGTTATCCGCACTGTGGATTTCTACCGGAGGCGTTGATCGAGGTTTTGAAAGTCGGCCCAGACATCGGAATCGGGCCTTTGGCTTCGGGACTTTCGAGCAATCTGGTGGTGGGTCAGAGGTTATGGGACGAGGATGACGCTCTGTCCCCTGCTTGGCTGGAATCGGGACCATCGTTGCCCTTTCAGTTCAGCCGAGCCCGCGACCTGCTGAACGTTCTCGATTTTGAGCCTGACTTGGACGCCGACGCGATCAGCGACGTGCATGAAGCCATCGACATGGGGGATTTGCCACTATCGAGCAACGATTTCCTCTCGGTCGACGCAAAAGACGAGCTAGAAAAGCAACTCGGACGCAGACTTGTCATCTACCACGATGCACTCCACAAAATCGCCGCGCGCGGAGGTTGGGTGGTGTCGTGGTACGACCGGAAGACCTCGGACCACTCCATCTGAATGTGACTTTTATGAAACCAGAACAACAACTTATCCAATGGCTTGAGATCGACTCGACCTCCGGCGATGAGGCCGCCTTTTTGGAGGTCCTTGAACGGCACTTTGTGAGCTTGGGATATCGCGCTGCACGACAGGCCGTCGCCGAGGATCGATGGAACTTGTTGCTGACCCGTGATGGGCACCCGCCCAATCTTCTTTTCTCAACACATGTGGACACCGTCCCACCATTTTTACCGGTCCGCACAGACGGCTCGACGGTTTGGGGCCGAGGCGCATGTGATACCAAAGGCGGCATCGTCGCCATGGCCGAAGCCGGCAATCGACTCATCGCCGATGGCATCGAGTCTTTTGGTTATCTTTTTGTCGTTGGCGAAGAGGTCGATCACTGCGGTGCCAAGGTCGCACAAGGACTCCCGGTCGAGACTCAGCGCATTATTTTGTGCGAACCCACCCAGAACCGGGTTGTTCGGGCGCAAAAAGGCATGGTCAAGCTCACGCTTCGCGCCAGTGGCATCGCCGGGCACTCGGCCTTTCCGGGCAAAGGAGAGTCCGCGGTCGACAAGCTGCTTGATGTCATTTCCGCGATCCGAACCACGAGTTGGCCAAGCGATCCTGTGCTTGGGCCGACCACCATCAATGTTGGGCTCATCGAAGGCGGGGTCGCGGCGAACGTTTTCGCCCCGAGTGCGTCGGCCGAGATTTTGATTCGGGCCGTTGCCCCGGTCGCGCCCATGATTGAGGCGATCCGTTCGATCTGCGACGGCGTCGTCGAAGTAGACTTTCCAGCATCAAACGATCCGGTGTTTTTTGACCCGCCGCAGGCCGTTGAAACCTGCACCGTGCCGTTCAACACCGACGCGACCTATTTGAGCACACTCGCCCCGGTGTGGCTGGTTGGACCGGGAGACATCTCCACGGCGCACTCCGACCATGAGCACATTCACCTTCGAGACCTTGAGGCGGGTATCGCGCTCTACGAGGCGCTTGCACGAAGGAGTCTTGCCTAGATTGTTGGATTTTGATGGCGATTCTGAAGAAGGTTTCGCAAGATGCGACTTCGACTTAACTTTTTGCCGTTCTTCAGCTAGTTTGGTGCAATATTTGGCACACAGGGGCGACCCGGAAGGCGCGGATGAATAAACGTGTGTTGGTTGTCGACGACAACAGCGACATAAGACAGATCGTTGTGACAGCGTTCGAAAATGAAGGCTGGACGGCGGTGGACGCAGAGAATGGGACGACGGCACTTCGAAAATTCGACGAGGTGGCGCCGGACCTGATCGTTCTCGATATCCTAATGCCTGGGATGTCCGGTACCGATGTGTGCCGGGAGATTCGGCACAAGTCGTCCGTGCCGATTATCTTCTTGTCGGCCCGGGATGAAGATGTTGACCGCATTGTGGGATTGGAGATCGGCGCGGATGACTACGTCACCAAACCTTTTAACCCGCGAGAACTGGTGGCGCGGGCTAAGGCGATTTTTCGCCGTGTCGGGAGCTCCGCTCCCAACGGCAACAACCATGACGCAGCCAGTGGCAGCGTCCTGCAGCATGGTCAACTGACGCTGGACGTCGAGCGGTTCAAGGCGTTTTGGAACGACGAACACATCGAGCTCACGAAGACAGAATTCTTATTGCTCCGAACACTGCTTCGCCATCCGGGCCGCGTGTTTTCCCGCGATGAACTGATGAAGGGCGCGTACGACGACGGCACATTCGTGTCCGACCGCACCATCGACAGCCATATCCGCCGCCTGCGTGGAAAGTTGGCCGAGATCGGCGCTGACCCCATTGAGACCGTGCGCGGCGTTGGCTACACGCTGCTCGAACAGCTGTGAACCCGAGCACCGCTGGAAATCTCGCCCTTTTTGTGTGATACATGCCGCCCTTGAGGATACCGACGTATCCGGCGGAGTCGCACATGCTTGAAGATCAGAATCCCTACGCAAACAACGGCGACGAAAACGCGATGCCGACCACAGGTCGTCCGGGTAAACGTGTTTTCATCGAGACGTACGGCTGTCAGATGAACCTCGCGGACAGCGAGCTGATGGGTGGTATTTTGGCGCAGGAAGGCTACACGGCAGCGACGTCGTTGGAAGAGTCCGACATCATCCTCATCAACACCTGTGCGGTTCGCGAGAAAGCCGAAGAGCGGGTGTTCGGGCGCCTGACCCATCTGCTGCGCTTCAAGAACGAAAACCCAGAGCTCGTGTTGGGTGTCACGGGATGCATGGCCAATCACCTCAAGAAGGACATCGTGGAGCGCGCCCCATACGTCGACATTGTCGCAGGGCCTGACGCGTACCGACGGCTTCCGACCATGCTCGTCGACGCCCAGCGCGAAGAGAGCGATCCGCTGATTGACGTTCGTTTGGACAAACAGGAGACCTACGACGGGCTGATGCCGCAGAGGTCTCCCGGTATCACCGCATGGATTTCCGTACAGCGCGGCTGTGACAAGTTCTGCACGTTCTGCGTGGTGCCGTTCACCCGTGGACGCGAGCGCGGCGTGAGTCCGGAAGACGTCATTCGACAATGCCGCGACGTCGCTGAACGGGGCTACAAAGAAGTCACCTTGCTTGGCCAGACGGTCAATTCGTACCGTTGGGGTGACGACTATGATTTCTCGGACTTGCTTGAGGACATCGTTCCCATCGACGGCATTGAGCGCATTCGTTTCACGTCGCCGTATCCAACGGATTTCAATCCGAAACTGATCGAGACGATGGCCAAGCACGACAAGATTTGTAACTACCTACATCTCCCGGCTCAGTCAGGTTCGACCTCAATGTTGAACCGAATGAAACGTTTGTACTCACGGGGCGAGTTCGACGAGTTGGTGGGCCGGATTCGCGAAACGATTCCAGACATTGCGATGTCGACGGACATCATTGTGGGTTTCTCCGGCGAAACCGACGAGGAGTTCGAAGAGACGCTCGACCTGATGCGCAAGACGCGTTTCGACTTCGCGTACATGTTCCGATACTCGGAGCGCAGCCTGACCGCAGCGGCACGCAATCAGCCCGACGATGTGCCAGACGCCGTCAAAGGCGAGCGTCTCAAACGTCTGATCGAGGTTCAGGAAGAGATCTCGGGCGAGGTCTTCCGGACACGGATTGGTACACGTCAGCGGGTGATGGTCATTGGCGAAGCGCGCCGAAACGACGAACAACTGTGCGGACGCACCGACGACTTCAAGATGGCGGTTTTCCCGAAGGCTGATGGCATTGGACCGGGAGACCTCGTCGATGTTCGTGTCGTGGACGCGACGAGCCACACGTTGATCTGCGAACTGGCCTGATCTACCAGTCGTAGCCAACGGATGCGGACACTTTCCGTCCCATCGAGTAGGACTCGGCGACTTTGCCGCCTTGGGTGATTTCCACGGAAGGGTCGAGCAGATTCGATGCCTTGAACCCCAGATTCCAGTGCCCGGCCACTTTCTGTCGGTACACAAAGTCGAGCCCGTGGACGGCCTCCTGATAGACGTCGGGGGCGCCAGCTGAACCGACGCTGTCGATGCGTCGGCCCACCACGTTGTACAAGAGCGACGCCGAGATCCCTCGGTCTGGGTTGTCGTACCCAACGTTGGCATTGACCACATAAGGAGACTGCCCTTGGAGGGGGCGTTCAGCGTTTGTTTGATTGCCACCCGGGGCGAGCGACACGCGGCTGTAGATCAGGCTGAAATTTCCGCCGAGATACACGTCTTCGAGAAGCGGCGTGAACATACCAAAGGACTTCCGGACCTCGACTTCCGCCCCAACATTGACGGCGCTATCGGCGTTTTGAAACGTCAGCAACGGCTGCGCGCCTGCTTGAAGTTCGGATTCGATAGGAGCGTCGAACAGCTTGGCAAAACCGCCCACTGAGATGTTCTCTTGGGGTGCGGGATAGAACTCGTAACGCAGGTCCGCGTGTGTGATGAGGGCGCGGTTGAGGTCTGGATTGCCTTGCACTGCTCGACCGCCGGCCACGTCCGCGAAGAGCAACGGAGACAACTCCCGGAAGTCCGGACGTGAGACCGTGCGACTCGTCGCAAAGCGCAGAATGTGTTGAGGATTCAACGTGTAGGTCAACGCCAACGCGGGCAGCGGGTCCAAAGTCTGGAGGTCCGCCGGAACGCGTTCACCGTCTGGGTTGAACAGCTCGAAGGTCTCGACGGATTGGCTTGAATATTCCAACCGAACGCCTGCAGACATCGTGAGTGCTGATAGCAGCGGCAATTCCACCATCGAGTAGGCTGCGAGGATCTGCTGGTCGGCAACATAGTTGTCGGTCGAGCGTGTCGACTCCCGGAACTGGAGTGGAGCATCCGGGCCAATGTTTTCGGGCACAAAAAGGTCTTCCGGTTCTTGGTAGAAGACGTCGCTGAGGCCGTCCCCTTGGTATTTGTAACGCCGGGTGTCCACCTCTCGGTCCTTCAAGACTGCGGAAAGTCCGGACTTCACGCTCGACTCACCTAACCAGTTTTGAAATGGGACGGTTACGTCCAAAGCGACATCGTGGGTCGAGTCAACAAGGTCGCTGTAGACCCGGGAGTTCCCCTCGGGTCGATCTGACAGGCGATAGCGCCCGTCACGCGCGTCGTAGCGGTACTCACGACGGTCTGGCTCGGCTCGCAACGCCAAAGCAAAAGAGTAGTGCCAACCGAGCGTGAAATCGTCGAACTGGTGCTCGCCGAGCAGTTGCTCGAAAGCGAGTGTCCGTTCGACCCAACGAAAACGTGTCACCCGGATGTCCGCGCCAGCGTCACGGTTGAAGCCCGAATACAGGCGAGTCTCATCACTTGTGATGCGGTCGAGTAGCGATGTCAGAGTGAGTTTTTGGCGGCCAATCTCCAATCCTGTTGTGAAGATGCCGCCCAACACGACCTCACGCGCCGCGGTTGTGAAATCGTATTGGTTTCGTGATTCCAACCCGTTCGCACCGACGACGTAGTAGGTCTTTTTGCTCTCCTCGAGCGCAAAGTCCTGTGACCAGGTCAGACCAACGCGGTAGCCCGTGACAGCTTCTCCAAGTTCGATGCGGTCGCCAAGTGAAACGTCCATCCCCGCGTTTGGCGGCAATGTACGGGTTGTCTGTTCCCATGTGTTCGGGAACGATTCGCCAAGCGATTCCAGCTCGGCCTCTGAGTACCCAAACACGCTGAATCGGTCTCCCGGAAGAAGCGGCGAGTCTTCGGACGCGGCCCTGACCTTGTCCGGGAGTCCTCGTGTGCCATCGTCGATGCCGAGAAAATCTAGGCTGCCGCCCTGATTCCAAGGCACGGTTTGTCCGGTCGAACCCGTTCTCGCCCCGACCGAGATCCCAACGCTCGCCTCGAACTCGCTTGGAAATCTTCGGGTGCGCAACTCAACGACGCCGCCTCCAAACTCGCCGGGCATGTCAGGCGAAAAGTTCTTCTGAACCAACACACTTTCCAGAACGTCTGTGGGGAACATGTCGAGTGGGACGACGCGTTTCTCCGGTTCGGGGCTTGGCAAATACGACCGGTTGAGCAACGTGCTCGAGTAACGATCGCCAAGACCACGAACGTAAACGTACTTGCCGCCGACCAGTGTGATCCCGGTTACCCGGCTTAGCGCATCCGCCGCGTCCGATGCCCCCGACTTCGACATCTGCTCCGCGCCGAGAACTTCTGTCACTTGCGCCGAATCTCGCCGTTCGGTCAGGACTTCGATCTGACCACCCTCGATGCGCGGCGCGGTGACGGTGAAGTCTTCGAGTTGCACGGCGCTGGGTGTGAGCTCGATTCGCACCGGATTGGTGTTGGTCCGGGAGACCTGCACAACCACGTTCTGGGCGCTGAAGTCTGGATGGACGACCGATATCTCATGTTCGCCGACCGCCAGAGACAGTTTGAACGCTCCCGTTGCGTCGCTTTGGGCCTCGACGTCGAGCCCACGCACAAAAATGCGGGCATCACGAATCGGTTTACCCTCTAGGCTAACGACCTGTCCGGATACTGGCACGGCCTCAACAGCGACGTCTTCCGGTTCTTGTGTCGACTGCGACGTGGCGCCTTCGATCTCGATACCGTCTGGCCGGAACATGACTTCGATCGAGGTACCCGAGATCAGCTCGACCGACGCTGTCTGCTCCCCATAAACAAGCTCGCATGGACCCGGCGCGGCGGTGACGGTGACGGACCCTTGCGCATCGGATTGAATCCGAGTGCCGCAAATCGTCACTATGGCTTCGACCTGGAGACCTTCTTCGCCAAACACGAAACCGCTCACACTGACCTGTTCGCTTCCCTGCGCTATCGCGAGGTTGCTCACACCCAAGGTCACGATGAGGACCAAGATTTGCGTGGGTTTCATGGGCTTCAGCACGAGAATGGGTCGCTCTGACAGCGGGCGATCGCGGAACGCAGTTGGGTGGCAGCCTTGAAAAGCTGCGGATCCGAGATTCCCTTGAGCAACGTTTGGCACGTCAGGAAGTCGCCCGTGCGAAAACTCGCGTAGGCGATCGCGTATCGCACTGAGTCGTCCGCGAGCAGCCCAAGCCTTTGTGACCGTTCCTGAAGAGCCACGACATCTTCAAAGCGCTCCATGTCGATCAAGATGCCAATGCGTTGGCGAAACTTCGCGACCTGGTCGGCGACCTGCGAGTTCATGTAAATTGCTCGCTCGTACGCACCAGCACGGCGATACAGTTCCGCAGACTCCAGGACAAATCGGGGGTCGAGGTCCGACGCCCGTTGAAAAAGGTCGGCGGCAACGCTCGACTTGCCCGCAGCCACCCACGACTGCGCCAGTTGGACGACCACCACAGGGTCTTCCGGAAACAAGAGGTGCGCTTTTTCCAGGTAATGAATGGCCTGCGCAAAGTCGCCATTGCGACGCAAACCTTCCCCCAAGGCGAGCAGATCTCGTGCGTCTGGCTCGGTCCGGGAGATGTATGCGTTGGCAACCTCCGGGAGATGTATGCGTTGGCAACCTCGATGGCGGTCTGATTCAAACCAAGTTCAAGCAACAAGTAGACCTGCTGGCGTTGGAACTCGAGGTTGTTCGGGAATTTTTCGCTGCCCTGCACCAACGCGTCCAAAGCCTGACGTTTGCGTTCCAATCTCCACAACGCCTGGGCGCGCATCAGATAGAGCTCAGGGAAGTTGGCCGCCGCTTCACCCGCATTGTCGACAGACTGCACCACCATCTTCCAGTCCTCGAGGCCCCAGTATGCCTGGGCAAACTGAACGTAGATCGCGGGTTCCGTGCGACCGGCACTCAGGGCACCGTGCAGGTGCTCAACCGCTGACCGGAAGTCCGACTGACGCAGTGCCAGCAAGGCCGCCAGCGTTTCGAAGTCGCCACGCTGGTCGGTTAGGTCCTCGGGTTGAACGCTCTGCAGGACAGCACTCGCGCGGTCGTAGTGACCGTCTCTATACAGTTGACTGGCGAGCGTCACGAAGTCCACGTCGTCATTGGGCGCGGCGATTGACGTGGTGCTGGACAGCAGCGCGGCTGCCATCACCCATGTGTGAATGAGGCGTTTCATGTCAGGTCGAACCTCATCGTCTGGCGAGCCCACACCTTGACCGGCTTACCTTGGTAGGTGGCGGGTTCGAACTCCCACTTTTGAATGGCTTCAAGTGCAGTCTGGTCAAACACCCCCGCAGGCGAGGACTCCAACACCTTCACTCGTTCTACGCGACCATCGACGCCAACCAAGACGTTGAAAGTGACTTGGCCCGTGACGCCTTGAGCACGGGCACGGGCGGGATAAGTTGCGCTTTGACGACGCCGAACTTTGGGCAGGGAGTCGACCGAATCCTCGGTCATCACACTCGCCTTCACATCCCCAAGAAGCCCAGCTCCACCACGAGCGGCGCCCCCGATCTCTAGGCCCGGAAGACCTAGACTGACAGTTCCGATGGCCGCACCAAGGCTTGGTGTCGGTGGCGGCGGCGTGTTCGCTGAGGTCTTCCGGTTCTTGGGTGGTTCTCGCTTTTCGGGTTTTTTCTTCTTGGGGGGAGGCTTTGGAGCGACCTCGAATGTGCTGGTCGAGCGCTCAGCCTTTGG
Source organism: bacterium (assembly GCA_041390025.1). Lineage (GTDB taxonomy): Bacteria > Myxococcota_A > Bradymonadia > Bradymonadales > Bradymonadaceae > JBFFMO01. The sequence goes on along the minus strand of JAWKQR010000001.1, from coordinate 111,264 downwards.
TGTGTCCAGATGACGAACGTCATTCATCATCACCAACGACGCAAACACGGTTGCACTGCCCGCCACCATCACCGTCATCGCTACGAGATGGCGTTTCATCCCGCCTCCAACTCTGTGGCGACGCCAACGTCGGCAACGCCGGCCAATCGGCACTGATCGACCACCTCAAGCAGCTTCTCGGACGGAACGCGACGATCGACAACCACAAGCACGGCCTGTGTGCCGCCTGTTTCCACCAGCTCTCGCACGCGACTTTGGAGCATCCACGTCTTGACCGGAAGTCCATCGATCCAAACATCGGACGCCGCATCGATGTAGATTCGAACTGCCTTGCTAGACGCACGTTCTGCGCTCGCCGCGCCTGGTCGCTCAAGATCCAACTTCATGTCTTTGACGAAGGTCGTGGATACCATGAAGAAGATGAGCAGGATGAAGACCATGTCGATCAGAGGCGACATGTCGATGTCTTGCTGCTGTTCACGACGTCGTAGAACTTTCATGGAGCCTCCATGGCGCAGAACATGTCTTTGATGCGCTCGAGCTCGTCTTCAATCAGGTGCTGTCGCTTCTCCAAGATCCGCCCCACAACGACTCCCGGTGCCGCGACGATCAAGCCCATCTGGGTGGTGATCAACGCTTGAGAGATGCCCGCTGCGATTCCGCCGGTCTGGGTGAACATGGCCATGTCCGCCAGTGAATCGAATGTCTCGATCATCCCAGAAACCGTCCCAAGCAACCCGGCCAACGGCGCCGTCAGAACGATCACGCGTACGACGGTCTGCCCAACCTTGATGGCTTGTTGGTGAGGGTAAAGTGCCTCGTCCAGACGTGTACGAAGCTGGTCGGACGACGACCGGAAGACCTCGACGGCATCACTCACCGCCCGTGCCACCACCCCTCGTGGCGTGAGCGTGCCTTCCAAACCGTGTTGGACAAGAACCGGAAGACCTTCGACAGCTCCGCGCTGCAGCGTCACGAGTCGCAGTCCCAGGACGTACCAAAGCACGAGGGTCGCGGCGACCAGGGGAGGCATGACCAAGCCGCCCGCTTCGACATAACCCCAGAACTGTTCGAGTCCGTTGGGATTCATGCTGTGATCTCCACCAACGGGGGCGCGGATTTCGCGTGCGTCTTGTTGGGTCGCTCGGTGGTCGGAAGATTGGCGTTCACGAGTCGCAGTGCCGCGTACTGCAGGTCGTCAATTAGGCCATTGGCACGATTGTTCAGCAGATTGCCGATGAGCACACAGGGAATCGCAACGATGAGTCCAAGCTGGGTGGTGATCAAAGCTTCCGAGATACCGCCGGACAACATCTTCGGGTCACCGGTGCCGAACTCGGTGATCACGTCGAATGTGGCGATCATGCCCGTCACAGTCCCGAGCAAACCCAGCAGCGGGCTAACGGCCGCGAAGACCAAGATGACACTTCCGAACCGCTCGATTTTCGGAGCCTCGCGCAGGATCGCCGCTGACACTGCGTCTTCCAACTTCTCCCGGTCGTTTCGCATGCAGGAAACCGTGTCTGCCAACAGCCGAGCGAACGGACCTGTCGCTTGACCCGCGACGCGTTGTGCCTCGACCAATCGGCCTCCGCGAACCATATCGGCGACTTCGTCGATGAGCGCGTATCGCCCACGACCGGCGCGCACCAGAATCAACACGCGGCCGAGGATCAACACCAAGGCGAGCAACCCGAGCACACAGATGACCCAACCGATCATCCCGCCGGCGACCACGATGTCCCACGCAGTCTTGGTCTTTTGCTGTTCTGCGGGCTTGTCCGTGTTTTCGTACAGGAAGATTCCTCCCTGTGCGGGGGCCGAAGTTGCGGCCAGACGTGCCGTTTCTGCGGCACTGCCCGGCCACAACTTCAACCGTCCCTCGCCGGCTGGGGCAAGTGCACCAGCGGCATTTTCTGAGATGCCCCACGAAGCCACACGCCCAACCTGAACGATCGTGCCCTTAACCTGTGTGCCATCGAGCAAAAAGAACTCGCCGGGTCCGCGGGTCACGCGTTGACCAAGGCCGATGGCTTGGATTCCAAGCGAATAAGTCTTCGCGAGGTCTTCCGGTTGTGGGTTTTCGGGGATCGTGGATTCCAACCCGTACCGCTTGAGCGACGCCGCAGCTTGCTCATAGACACCGGCAAGCGTGTCGTCGGCGTCCATGACGCCAGCGGACTCGCGCTCGGCTGAGCGGAGTGCTTCCTCGATTTCGTCGGCTCGCTGAGTCAGGTTGCTCAACTTCCCCTGAAGCTGTTCGACCTGACTTCGAGCGGTCGACAAGGACTTCCGGTTGTGGTCTTCGACTTCAACCACACGTTTGGAGAGTGCCTGTTTTTGGCCTTGTAGATAGGCCATTTCTTTTTGGTAGGCCTTCTGGAGGTCTTGCGCAGACGCCGTTGCTCCAAAGCCAAACACCCACAGAGACACAATCAGTGTCGAAAATCGTTTCATGGTTGGCCTCCCACGAGCGCCAAAGGGAGCTCGAAATAGCCTGTTCGAATCTGCTTCTTGAGTGCGTCGAACAAGCCCGCAACCCGAGCGGCATCTTCGGGTCCAGAGACCTGCTGCCACTGCCAACCGTCTTTCGCCTTGGATGCGTAACCGACCCGTCCGTCGGTGGTCCGGAAGTAGATGGCCACCATGCCAAGGCGAGCCACGTCGACCAACAGTTCATCGGCGCCAAGCGTGATGGTCTGTTGGTACAGGCCATTTTCTCGCGTCAATCGCAGCTCATCCTCGATGAATTGCCAGACGCGCGAGGCGACTTTTTGTGGAGGAATCAGGCCGTCGACCAACTGCTTCTCGATTTCGTCGAGCGCGGCCAGTCGTTCGTCGGTGCGAAACGGCAGCCCATTTCGCACTTGTGTGCGCAGACTCGCCAAGGTCTCCCGGATCACAACCGGGAGTCCTCGAACGCGTTCACCCGCCACCTCTGAAGACTCCTTTTGCTTGGCGAGTGCCAGTTCAAGTTGCTGAAGACGACGTTCCTCGCGTTGAATGGCGAGCTCTACGTCCAGTTTCTGAGCCGCCATGCTGCGAAGGGCCGCGCGTTCTTCGTCCTTCTTGGCCTCAATATCAGCCGAGAGGGTTTCGACCTCGGCACGCAGCTCAGCGAGCTGACGTGCGAACCGATCGAGATCGAACTCAGCCGCGTGTGCGACTGACACAAACGCAAAGAACCCAAGGGTGATCGCAAGAACCGGAAGTCGTAGTTTGCGCACCATGTGTACCTCCAAAATCTCGGCTCAGTTGCGGTCGTGGATCGTCCAACCGGTTGTCCAGTCGGTGGACCCGATCGCGCCGATGTAGTCGGTGGTGTCGAAGAACGAGTCCGCTGGTGCCAGACCCGCCCCAATTGCGGGGGAGCCGACCTTGGGCGCGAAGTTCGGAGCGCCCTCAGTTGGCGTGGCGTTTTCGAGCATTGGATCGGCCGAGACGTTGTTGCCGTTCATGCTCATGAAGAAATCTTCGACCGTGAATGGCGCAACGAAGCTGTCGTCGGTGTTTTCGATGAAGTTTGTCGAGCAGCTCACGATGGTGTTGGAGACCTCGAGTTCCCCTGAGAGCGCCGAGCCCGTCCACGCGTTCTCGAACGTCTCCTCGCCATCGATCTGCAAGCAACCATCGTTGAACCCTGTCACGATTGCGTTTGAGATGTGGGCGGAAGTGCCCTCGCGCAACAGGACCCCGATGTCCGAACCTTCTCCGCCGGCGACGCCGACAATCGTCAGGTTTGCGAGCGTGGGGTTCGACCGTGGCGAGGCGGTGTTGTTGTCACCGTTGTTGTCGGCCTCGATACCGTTGTCGCCGTTGTCTGCATACTGTTGCACAACCGCGTACTGAATCTTGCCCTGCCACCCATCGGTCCAGTCGATGCTGTCATCGCCGGCACCGGTGATGACCACGTGTTTGGCTTGGGCGGTCCCGCCGAAGAACTCAATGCCGTCATCTTTGTTCATGTGAACTTGGATGTAGTCGATCACTGTTCCGCTGCCGACGCCCTGAAAGGCGATGCCGTTCAGCTCGTTGTCCGACGTGATCAAAGCACCGGCGAACTCGACGCGTACATACTTGAGTGTGCCGCTGCTGTCGGTTGGGTCGTCGCCGCCATAAAGGCCTGTGCCGCCCTCGCCCTCGGCTTCGCAGACGCCCGTATCGCACGAGTTGATTGGGGCGCGACCATTGATGATGAGGCCGCCCCAGTCTCCGCGAGCGCGGCTTCCCTTCTCTTGCGCGGATGTAAAGACGATGGGGGCGTCAGCCGTACCTTGTGCGTTAAGCTGTGATCCGCGGCGAATCGTAAGAAAGCTGAGCGCGCCCGAAGCCCCGTAAACGGTGGTTCCCGGCTCAATCGTCAGGACGGTCTTGTCTGTGTCGTTCCCAACGAAGACGCCGCCCGAGAGCACCCATTCTTTGTCGGCGGTAAACGTCGTATCTTCGAGCAGCTCGCCCTTGACGGTGCACACGTTACCCGCGCAGCTGATCGGAGATGTCGTGGATGATGTTGAATTGTTGTTGTCGTCGCCGCCACACGCAGCGACCATAAGCGAAGAAATAATTAGCGCTTTTTTCCCTGGATTCCACATCGTGCTCACCTTTTTGTGTCGTTCATAATCTTTTTTACCGCACGAAGAGTGCGACCTGTGACTTCGTGGCGAAAGCTAACAGCGCGCCTCAACAGGGCAATGCCAGTTGTGTGAAGTGACAGTGGAGAAATGGCGACGTTGGTTTGACACGCGTGTGACGAACACGTGGCGGCCTAGCGGATGTCAAGGAATGACAAGGATATCCGCGAGTTTGGCCTGTTTTGCTTGTTCCAGGGTCATCGGTTCGGCCGCGCGCACGAGTACCAGAACCGAGGCGCTGGGGTCTCTGCGTTGAATCCTTGATGGAATGCCCCAGCCGTGCTCAACATGCCCTCGACCCACCACGACAAGCACGGCGACTTCTTCCGGTTGTGACTTGCGGAACGCGACGGCGGTATCCGCCATTGTTTCGTCCCAGAGCAGTTGCGCCTCGTAGAACCGCTGGAACTTGGCGTCGTCCATCTGCATGCCGTGGCCCGAGAACACATCTTTGAGCCATGACCGGTAGTCCTCGCGCGACAGGTCTATCTCGACGACGTCGACACGTTCGTCGTCGCTCAATCCTGCGATCCCGACCGCCGAAACACGTTTGGTCAGCTCACGCCGGACGTTGAGGGCAAGGATAGGCGACGAGGTCTCCCGGGCGAACTGCCACAGCGGCCGATAGAGCTCTGTGGCAAAACCCCAGCGCGACTCCCATTCGGTCTGTGCCAACATTTGTGCTTCGTCGAGCTCGCCGGCAACGTAAGCGTCAAGGGCCGCTTGGTAGGGACGTTGGAACATCTCCATCCCCAGCGCGACGCGTCGATGCGATGCCATGGTCCGGAAGACCTCCAGTTGGAGTGCGTGGTCCTCGGCAGAGTCGTGTGACTCACCGACCAAAACATAGTCCGCTGCAACAATACGAGCCCGGAACTGTTCTTGCGTTAGCCGCGACCCGGTCCCCACATCGTAGACCCCCGAAGGGGTTTTTGTTGGCGCCGGTGGGACCGTCGCGCATCCCCACAGCGTGGCCACAAGGATGAGTGCGAATAGTCTCATCGACGGACCTTGTCGACCAGGTGAATGAAAGAGATCACCGTGTCTTCAAGGCGCTTTTGCAGCGCTGGGTCTTTCAACGTCCCGTCGTCTGCGAACGCGTCGTGCGCCTGCGCGAGCGAGAACATGTTCGGGTGAACATGGACACCCAACGCCTCCAAAGGCTGGCGCAGTTGCCAAAGCCCTCGGTTGCCCCCAATGAGGCTCGGTGATGCCGACATCAGCATTCCCTGTTTGCCCTGCAACGGGTTGGGCTTGTAACGCGACCACCAGTCGATCGTGTTCTTGACCACGGCGGGGAACGAGAAGTTGTATTCCGGGGTAACGATGAGGATGCCGTGAACTTGGTCCAACATCGCTTTGAGTTTGTCGGCGTTTTCAGGAAACCCTTCGTCTTGAATCTCGGCGTTGTAAAACGGCAGTGGGAAGTGGTTGAGATCGACCACATCGATCTCGCCACCATTGAAGTTCACGAGCTGGTCGACTTGGGCCAAGAGCTTGCGATTGAGTGAATCTTTCCGAAGTGACCCGGCGAACGCCAGGATACGAGCTGCCATGCGATCCTCCATTAATGGTTCCTCCTGAGATGTTATTCAGGAGAAAGTGTTGCAAGACAATCGCATCCAGCTCAGAACGCACCAAAGTCGCTCCTTTACAGGGGCACACCACCGCACCGTAAACTATTTTGCGTGTTGATAATCTGGCTTACCGGTAGCATTGACGACAAGAACCGGCATTGACGACAAGAACCGGAAGACCCGCGCGTCTTTGTTCCGCGCGGGTCACCGGTCCGCCAGCGCCCCCAGAACGTTGTCACCCGAGACGATCGTCAGTCGTTCTACACGACCGGCGATCTCCTTCATGGCCTCCAACTCCTTGAGGCGCATCAAGGTTGGGTTGCGTTCTAGCATCTTCGCCGTGTTCGCGAGCGAACGCGTGGCCGCGGTCTCTTCACGACGCAAGATGTTGTTGGCCTCTGCCTCCTTGTGCGCGGTGATCACACGATTAAGAATTGCACGCATCTCACCAGGCAAGACGACGTCCTTGATGTCCACGCGCGCGATTTCGATCCCCCAGGTCGACGCGCGTGGCTGAACCACCGCCAACATCTCACCGACCGCCTCATTCTGCCGCTCAAGCAGCGCCTCGATGGGGTGGTTGGCCACGAACTCACGAGCCGCCAACTGCACCTCGGAGTACAAGGAGTCCCGCACGGACGCGACGGTCATGTGCGCGAGCGCCGGGTCAACGATTCTGTACTTCACCAACACGTTGAGCCGCAGCGTCACACGGTCCCGCGTGAGTAGCTCTTGTCCCGCGATCAGCAGCTCGGTTTCGCGCAGGTCGTAATGCACGATCGACAACTGCCGGTCCAGTTTTGACAGCACGTGTCGCCCTGGTTCTAGGATCAGCTCCATCACACCGTCCGCGAAGACCAGCGCCCGCTGAAACGCGTGCACGGTGACCACCTCAAACAACTGCCCTGGGAGCAGCGCGACGAAATCACTTGTGACATGGGCCTCAAGCTCACGAACATCAATCAATCTCGCGGCCACTCGGGCGCGGGTCTGCCAAAGCAAGTATTCGCCTGGCGGCACCACGCTGTGAGGCAATTCGTTCTGGCTGATGCACGCGACATGGCCTGAGGGCACAACCACGCGTGTTGCCTCGGATTCGGGTGCAAGTCGTTCAAGCTCCGGCGTTGAAACCAGCACCGCCTCGTTCATATCAAAACGCTGCAACGCCCCCGGGTTAAGCAGGCTAGAGTAGGATCCCGGGGCGAGCCAACGCTTTGCCACACCACGCTGGATCAAAATCGCGCGTTCGTTTTCTCGAATCGTAAACATCTCAGGCCTCACCAGAAAAAGTGGAGCGCGAGGGTTTGGGGTTTCCCGGAAGATGTGGAAGTCGCCGTCGGGTGTGTGGTTGGCCCCCCACCACAACCAAACACCGGACCGCCGGTCTGACGTTGGTGACCTGCAAACATGTTCCTTCGGCCTCTCGGCCCCTAACCTCGCGCTCCGTTTGTGTGGGCGCCTCTCGGCGCAAGCTGGGTTATCAATCCAGTGCTCTAACCGCTGAGCTAAGCCAATCGTGATTGACTGCGGGAATCGAACCCGCGACACACGTGCGCTGGCGAAATGTGGGACACCGACCACCGATTTGGTTAGGCCCGACGGCGCCACTGACCAACGAACGCGATTGGGTCCAATCCAAGCGCCGTGCCAGAAGCGACGTTCAGGGAAAACGCCTAAAATTCATAGGATTGCTGTGGGATGCGTCCATCGAGGCCCATCAACCACTAGCGTTGTCGATAAGAAATTATCGGTCAGGATAGGAACTATTCGCCGGCGGACTCGAACCGTTTCAAGGTGCGTTTTACGGCGCGCGATTCCAAAACGATCATGTGCAGCAGAAGGCGCGTCGCCTTTTCGGGCTTTCGAACTCCTTGCTCCCAGTGTCGCACCGCTCCCACGCTGAATCCGTAGGTGTCGGCAAACTCCTTCTGGGTCAGCCCCAAGGATTCACGGATTTCACGGACGTTTGGGAACGGCACTTCGGAAGCCATAGATGCTCCTTCTGAAACGGCAACCGTTGGTGTGGTGGGCAACGGGTTGGGTCGACACGAATGATCCTGAGCCCGCAAGCGTACGCCACAGGAGCACGGGTTTCAATCCTAAGTCTTTACTTCGCGATGGTTTCGTCGAGATCGGTCGTGGCGCCCAAGACCTGCTCCCGCAGTTGCGCGAGCTCGTACTCGAAGCCTCCCGACAAGATGGGGAAGCGACACCACGTCTTGGGGTCGAGGTTCTCGTCGTCCACGTGAAAGCTTGGCGCGTAACGTTCACGCTTCCATTGATTGCGACACCACAACCGGAAGAAGCGCTCGACATACACCAGCAACTGCCCCTCGCCAATCATAGGCCACGTCGCGCGGCTAAACGTGTAGACCTCCATCGGCGACTTCTTGTCGCGAATGGCAAGCCGTTCGATGGAATCCAACAGGTCATACGGCATCAGATCGCCCTCGTCGGTTTGCTCAGCGGAACGCGGGCGAAGCTCGGCGGTTGGGACCTGTGCCGTGACGGTGCTCAGGGCAGGCATTTCGGGGTGCCCCATGGGGCCGTCGGTTTCGATCCAAGACAGCCAACGACGCAGAAACGCTTTGTCGATCCCGGCGATGGGCGACAGTCCGCCGCAGGTATCGCCATCCATTGTGGCGTATCCAACCGCGGCTTCTGATCGGTTGCTCGTCGAGAGCAACAGCGCCCCACGGATGTTGGCGAGCATCCAGACTCCCGGTCCACGGACGCGCGCTTGGATGTTTTGAAGGGTGACGTCGTCGGCATCCCACGTCAGGGGACGCGAGATCGCGCGCGAAACCATGCCCGTGTAGTTCTGCACAAAGTCGTCCACGTCGAGCTCAAGGTGATCAGCTCCGACGGCTTCCGCCACAGCACGCGCGGCGTTGCGTGTCACTTCGCCCGAATTTCGGGTCGACTGGTAGACCGTCGTCAACAACTTCCGGATCAACTCATCGGGTTTCTGGGCCGTCTCGAGCTCGGGCATGTAGGCGAGTTTCTCTTTGAACCCATCGAGGCCGAGTTCTTTGACGCCGAGCGACACCATCAGACCGCACAAGCAGGCCACCGCGGATGAATCTGCGCCGCCAGATAGACTGACGATAAACCCGCGTGAGCGGCTCTTGCGCATGTAGTCAAACAGCGCGAGGGCGATGGCACGGCTGAATTCCTCCTCCTTGAGATGCTTGCTCTGTTCCCACGGCGATGATTCATCGAATGCGGGCTCGGGACCGATCGTGGGGAACGAGAACGGCACTTCGACGCAGTCCGGACGATTGGCGTCCACTTGGGGCACAAAGCTGACCGTTCGGATGCGGTCGACACGGGTCTGATCCACATCGACAACCGCGGTGGTCACCAACCGGTCGTCAAACGAGAGACGTGGCCCGGTTGCCAATAGCTTTCCCGCCGAAGCGATCACGGCGCCGCCATCGTAGATGACACGGCCCGCTTCGTTTCCAAGCAGGTTCGAGTACACGTAGGTCACGCCAAAGGCGCGAGACCCCTCAATTACAAAGCGTTTGCGGACGTCGAGCTTGCTGAACGCAAAGTGCGAAGCGCTTGGATTGAGGATGATGTCGACCCCCTTCTGCGCCAGATCCGAACCCGGTCGGCGTGCGACCCACGCATCCTCGCAAATCTCGAAACCGATACGAATGCCGCCACAGTCAAAGTAGAGGTCACCGATCGGGTAGTGCACGCCGGCCATTCGAATGGTCGACTGCTTGTCGGCTGGCCACGCCTTGAACCAGCGCGGCTCATAGTGGATGCCGTCGCCAGCCAGATACTGCTTCGCCACAAAACCCGCGATCTGTCCGTCGGACACCAGGCAAACCGCGTTGTACAAACCGTTGTTGTACACGACCGGAAGACCTAGAGAGACGATCATGCCATGGGTGTGAGGCAGGAGTTCTTGTAGGACCTGCCACGCCATCTCGTGCGTGTTCGGAGCATGGAAGGCGTCCTCGCAGCCGTAACCGGTGATGCACATCTCCGGAAGACATACGATCGACGCGCCTTCATTCCGGGCGTCATGGAGGGTGGCGATGATGTTGTCCCGATTGTGAATCCAGTCCAGAGGGGTTTGGTTCAGGACAGCCGCCGCAACTTTTACGAGGTGCATGATCAGTTCGATCCGATAAGTTCGTCGATGTTAAACTGCCCGGCTTCGATCATCGGGCTGGTGCCGCGGCCATAGGTGTCTTGGTCGCGCAGGCCAAAGTCTTCTTCGTCGTCGAAGACGTAATTTGCAAGCAGCTCGACCCCGCTCGGGTCGGCCATCCACAGCAGCGAGTAGCCGATCACGAATGCCTCGGGCTCGTCGAGGTCGCTAAAGATCCCCGCTTCGGCAACGTCGATCAGTTCAGGCACGAGCTTTTCCAAAATCACGCCCTTGTGCTCAGCGATCGAGCCGAGGTCCATTTGGTCTGGCTGGCGCTCAGGGATCAGCACAAGGTGGCCCTGGTCACCGATGCGCGACCCATCCAACGTGACCTTGGCGATCTGGTCGAGGTCATCCCACTTGAAGGTCGCCTGCGCATACAACAAGGCGAGCTCATCCAAGCGATTCGCTCGGCTATCGACATAGCTGTCGGCCCGGTCCTGCTTCTTGTTGACGTCAGAAATCCGCTCAGACGCCATCAGCCGAAGCACGTTCTCGACCGATGTCCGGAAGTCCGTCTCACGACCGGGAGTCATCATTTTGTGGAGCGCGTCGTCCGAGAAACGAATCTGCGTCACCATGCGGCCCTTTGGACCGAACAACGCCACATCAGGCCGGTCGTTGGTCGAAGACAGCAGGAGTTTGAAGTCCATCAACGTGCGCGCAAACTCTTGCGAACTGCGCACTTTCTCGTCGAAACCCGTGTTCAGGGCGCCCGCAAGCACCTGGTCCATCGCGTCTTGTGTCGCCTCACGCCGCGCGAGGACTTCCGGATTCGTGGGGATGGCCGCGAGGCAGTCTTCGAACTCACGCCGCTCGAGGGTCGAGCCGTTGGGTCCGGGTGACGGGCAAACGTGGTCCACAAAGTACGCAAGGTCGTCGGCCATGACGTTGACGTCTTCCCACAGCGGGTTGAAGCCGGTGATGTACCCCACGAGCGGGTCGATGTGGTCGAGCATTTGGTCGCGTGAAAGGAAGCTGTCGGCCTCGCGGAGCGTCATCCGGGAGTTGATCGACGCATCGGTCAACCGGCCGTCCTGCGTCTTGATCGACACCAGCTTGCGCCATTCGTATGCGCGGTCCGTGAAGAAAAACCCCGACTTCTGCTCGAGCTCGCTGAACAACAGCGTCTGATTCTCGCCGTTTTGTTCGATGTGAATGCTGCCGGTGTCGAAGTTGTTCGCCCGGTAGAACTCCATGCCTAAGAATCGGAAGCCCACGTAATCGGCTTCGCTGCGTGCGTCTTTGAGCAGGTCGAGTTCTTGCGCGACACCTCGTGTCCCGTTGACCGCCAAAGCCTGTGCCAAACGGATATCCCCACGAAGCGCCTGCGTGATGGCTTGTTCGACTTGCGGATCAACCAGCTGACTGGCGTCGAAACGGAAGCGTGCAACGGTCAGTCGCGCTGTGGTGGTCGACGTGGTCGCCGACAACGACGGCGAGAGATGCTTGTTGAGCTGTTTCTGCAGCGCCTTTTCGGCGATGTCGTCGACGTCGAGCTTGACGGGTCCGAGATTGAGATCGACCTCCGGAAGACCTGCAACGCCATATCCCGTCGTCAGCGCGACCGAGAAGTGACGCAGCTGCTGCTTGTCCATGCCGACATCGACCCAAACGTCGTTGCCTTGGCCACGAATAAGCTGAACGTCGAGGTCCCCCTTGAGCGCCACACGGGCGCCGAATGACAGACGGGCGTGGAGGGTCACCACACCGGCGACCGTACCCACCAGAAACGGAACGCCGACACCCAGATTCATGCCGAGCGCACCACTGGCTTTCATCGCGAGCGCTTCGCCGGGAGTCATCCGGATGATGTCTTGGGCGTTGCGCGGAATGATCCAGCCGCGCGTGGCCTTGATGGCGCTCAGTGGCGTGTCCAACAGCGCGTCGTTGCGGTCAGCGAAAGGTGCGATGACGACGGTCTCGATCGAGGCGTTGGCGTCAAATCCCAGCGCACCCACCACGTCGTTGTGCGTGATCGACCATGACGGCGAGAGCGACGGGCCGATCTTGAAGTGGGATTCCGCCCACGTGGTGCCGTTGGCCGCAGCTTGTTCCCGGCGCAAGTCCACCAACCGGGTTGCGAATGCGGACTCGCCGAACCGCTCGGTCAAGCCCGAGCGCAAGCCGTTGAGGTCATGAACCACCGTCTGCCCAAGAACTTCCTCGCGGTCTCCGTAGAGCGCCGTTGGGCTAAGCGCGATCGAGCTGTAAGGAATACCGCCCAGTCCGTTGTTGAGCTGATCGGTGGCCAATCCCGCCCCCACAACCGTGAGGTCGCTGAGGTCAAGATTCTTCATGTCGTTGAACGCGTTCTTAAACCCGCCGGTTGCGCCGTCGCATTTGGGCCCTTCACAGACCACCACGGTTTCCGAAGTGGCCTCAGGAGTCGCGTCGTCGGCGGCACAAGCCGACAGAAGGGTTCCACACAAGGCCAACGTTGCCAGAGAGGGGGTAAGACGCATCACGAACCTCACATACATCCATTTATTTGGGCGCACGACTAAGTAACAAATCGAGCCCGTAAACTCCAGCATTTATGCCAGAATGCTCAAACTATTGGGCCTTAAAATCGAGCTGAACTTCCGCGGCCCAAGGTTGGACCGTTCCGTCAAGCAAGGCGTCGTTTGAGACATCACCCAAGAGGTGTTTTCGTGCGAACGCGAGGGCGTACGCATTGATGATGGTGAACGCGAGGTTGTAGTCCACAAACCGCTCGCTGCAACCGTCATCGGGGACCAGCGAACCCAGCAGCTCGCACATGTTGGAATACGTGAAATGCCCTCCGCGCAACAGGTCGACCCGCATGTGGGGGCCTTTCATGGCATTCCAAATCGGGTCTCCCTCCTCGGCAGCGGGGAGCGTGGCATCGAGCAACGAGGTCATCAGCATCGTGGGGGTCGTGATCTGCGATACTCCGTCTTGGAACACGAGATAGCCCCCAGGGGTCTGTGGCATCGCGACTTTGACCCGCGGGTCTCCGACCCCCATCCGGAAGAGCTCGGGTACACCGTCAATCGCGAGAAGTTCGCAGAAATCCGACACCGTCATCGTGCAGAAGTCTTGGGCGTAGTCGATGTCAAACCCAGAGCCGCTGCTCGCAAGCGTCGTGTATCCGCCAAACGAGTGCCCGGACAGCGCAATCTTGTCGCTGAGGTAGGGTTTTAGAGGGTCATCGGAAGGCCACGCCTCGATGGTGTCGATCAGGGCGGAGATGTCTTGGGGCCGAAACGCCCCGGATGTGAGGTCGATCCCGCCCTGAGTGTCCTTGAAGGTGTTCCCTGTGTGGTTCAAGGCGAACACGATGAACCCATGGGACGCGAAAAACTCGGTCATGTAGTAGCTCTGTTCTGCGAATGAGCTGTTTCCATGCGAGAAGATGAGGATGGGCGCGGGCTGGGTCAGTGCGACCGAGGCGTTCTTGAGGACTTCCGGACGGTTGAAGAGGTTGTAATACCGCGAGATCGCGCCCTCGGTGTCCAACGTCGGGTACCACGCCACAAAGTTGAACGTTCGCCCCGGCTCGCCGACTGCGTCGTAGGTCACCTCAAAACCACTGCGGTAACCCACGCGGTAATATCCGGGCTCGGTCACAGACCATGGTTGGTCCGGGAGTCCTTCGGTGGCGGCATCAACCTGCGCGTCCACGCCTGAGTCTGCGCCGGCGTCCAAGACGACCGTACCGGAATCTTGTGTCCCGGAGTCCTGTACGTTGCGTGGATCCGATGTGTCCTCGCCGCAACCGGCGACCAACAACATCGCCACCAAAAACCGTTTCATGTCTGCTCCTCTTCATTCGCTTTTGGGCGACGCAATCCAAATGCGATGGCCGCCGCACCCACGAGACCCGGCAGGATGGCGGTCGCCGCACCGATATACAAGGGGATCCTTGCTAGGCGGGTCCCCTCCGCCCTCAATTGCTCCTCGTATTTTGGTATGACCACCTGCAGTGCCTCCTGCATTTCTTGCATGCCGAGGTAATAACCTGCCAGCCCCAATCCAACGGCAACGATGCAGAAAAACAACAGAATGGCCCCAACGCCAAGCCGTACCTGACGTACCCACCTATGGCCGACGAACATGCAGGCTAAGCCGCCCGCCGCGGCGAATGTATGTGAGATGAGCGCCCAGGATAAAAGGAGCCACGTCCATGTGCCGCCCTCGTGAATCGTTTCCATTACTCCGCCCTGTTGGTGGATTCGAAGATCTTGTCAGCGCTGGCTTCCACAAAACCATTGAACAGTGCGCCATCAGGCATGCGATGCCGGAACGCAAACTCGTAGTAACAGCTTGGAACGCGCAGGACCTGACCGCCAAAATCCACGTCAATCTGGTCGGCAAGCGTCGAGCCCTGCTCAAGGAAGTCGGCCGGGCTGCCCTTGATGCGCGACCCAGCCGTGTTCAGCGCAAACCCGGCCGACTCGACAAAGTCGAGCAGGTCCGGGAGTCCTTCGAACGTCGTGAGCGCGTTGACGGCGACCGTGAAATGGTTTGGGCGAATGCCATGCGCCGCGACCCACGCGGCGTACTCCGAGACCTCGGCCAGCTTTGAATAAATGGATAGATCCAGTGACCATGGCCGACCGAGCACAAAGACGTCTTCGTTGTCCGGGAGACCTTTTGCCTGGTGGACCAACGATCGTATCTCGTCTTGAATCGATGCCGGAAAGCGAGATGTCTCGAGCTCGCTGAGGAAGATGCGCGGGAAAGCGTTGGTGGGGTG
Organism: bacterium; assembly: GCA_041390025.1. Lineage (GTDB taxonomy): Bacteria > Myxococcota_A > Bradymonadia > Bradymonadales > Bradymonadaceae > JBFFMO01. Next base: position 96,165 of record JAWKQR010000001.1, on the reverse strand, counting down.
CACAAATGCGGTCGCACGCACGCGCTTGGCCTCGAACCGGTAGTCGTCGAAGCGGCGATACCCCAACGCCTCCAAACGTGGCGCAAGGGCGTCCAACGCGATGGGGCCGATGTCATACGTACGAAACGCAATGTGATCGTTAAGGACGGTTTCCCCGCGGTCCTCTAGCATCGCCTTGATTGAGCTCACACGTGGGGCCAAAGACCGGTAGTCCTTCCAGAGCGTTTCGAACCATGTCGCAAGTTCCACGAAAACCTCATTTCCGCCACGTGATTGGGGTGCGACGATAACCAATCATGAATCGACTTGCGATCGACAGGCATCGTTTTTCGCACACCTGTTTTCAAGGACCTTGATGATGAGACCACTTTTCGTATTCGCAATGTTCGTCAGCTCATGCGCGAGCACCAGTCCGGAAGTCGTGTCGAAAGACGTGGCGGACACCACACGCGCATCCGCCGAGAAGATTTCGCACACCGCGGTCGAAGCCGCGCTCGATGCCGCCATTGCGAGCCCAACCCGCACCCCTGCGAATGTCGAGCGCGACGTTTGGCGTCATCCCAAAGAGACACTGATGTTCTTCGGGGTGGAACCTGACGACGTGGTGGTTGAGATTTGGCCTGGTGGCGGTTGGTACACCGAAATTCTGGCGCCATACTTGGCTGAGCGGGGAACGCTCATCGCCGGGAGTTTTCGCGGCACCGACGACCCAGAGAACTACCGGACCAAAACACGCGCGAAGTTCGAAGCGCGACTGACGAATGAGCCGGCGTTCGCCAAGGTGGTCAACGGCACGTTTGATCCACCAGTGCTGCTTGACGTCGGGCCGCCAGAGAGCGCCGACGTGGTGCTGACGTTCCGAAACATTCACAATTTTATGAACCCCAATACACTCCCGGACATGTTCTCGGCCGCCTACACCGTGCTCAAACCTGGTGGCACGCTTGGAATTGTGGAGCATCGGGCGGCTGAGTCTGACGCCGATCCCATGCAAGTCGCCAAGACCGGGTATGTCGCGCAGTCGTATGTGATTGAGATGGCCAAGTCGCACGGGTTCGAGCTCGTCGGGACGTCCGAAATCAACGCAAATCCCAAGGACAACCGCGATCATCCCGAAGGGGTCTGGACGCTGCCGCCCTCGCTTCGACTCAAAGACGTTGACCGGGAGAAGTACCTTGCGATCGGCGAGAGCGACCGGATGACGCTGAAATTCCGAAAGCTGAAGAAATAGGATGGGCGCCGGCTCCTGTTAGACCTGCCCACGAACGGAGGATGCATGAGATACCTAGTGTTACTGCTCGCGATCGTCGCGTTCGGTTGTCAAACGCCCAAACAAGACGACGTGTCGTCGACCCCAGCCGTTTCCAGCGACGAGCCGACCTCTGGCGCTTCCACGCAACCCGTCCAAAATGAGGACCCAGAGGGCCTTGCCGAGTACGACTTGGCACCGGCTGGCATGGGTGTCGCCACCTTCGCCGGGGGTTGTTTCTGGTGCATGGAAAAGCCGTTTGAGTCGATCGACGGTGTGACGGCGGTCATCTCGGGATACACGGGTGGACCCGAACCTCGGCCTACCTACAAGCAAGTAGGCAGTGGGGCGACGGGTCATACCGAGGCCGTTCGTGTCATCTACGACCCCGCTAAAGTCAGCTACGATTTGCTGCTCGACGTTTTCTGGCGCAACATTGATCCCACGCAGGTCAATGGTCAGTTTGTGGACCACGGTACACAGTACCGCACCGGCATCTATTACCAAGACGACGCGCAGAAGGCAGCCGCTGAGGCGTCGCTCAAGAAGTTGCAGGCGAGTGGAAAGTTTGATGAACCGATCGTTACGGAAATCAAGAAGGCGTCGGAGTTTTGGCCCGCTGAGACCTACCACCAAGACTTCTACAAAAAGAGCCCGGAGCACTACAACCGCTACCGGAAGGGCTCGGGTCGCGACCAATACCTTAAGAAAGTCTGGGGAGACGAAGCCGGGGGATACTCGCTTCACGGCGCGAGTCACTAACCCATGAATCCTGCAGCCTTTCGCGTCGCCGTAGGGCTCTATGTCGCCATTTTGGTGGGGTTGATCGCAGCGTACATCAGTGTGTCTTTGGTCAACGTGCAAGTGGCCGCATACATTCAGGGGCCGCAAGCGCTTATCCAGGGCGGACCGAACGCGATTCGGGGCTTCATCATGAACGCCCCAACGGGTCAATTGTTCACCGGAGCTGAGACGCGCTTTGTCCTTAATCCTGGACCCGGTCAGTTGATCGCCGGGACCGGCGAAACCCAGAAGCACGGTTACGTCCACACGACGCTCGATGTTTCGACTGTCCAAGCCGGACCGCATAAGTTGGAGGTCGATGCGAAACATCCGCTCATTGATGAGTTCGTCGCGTCAACATCTGTAACCGTCGTGCCAGAGCCCACCACACGGCCATGGGAGATCGCGACGTCCAGGCAATCGCGAGGACCGGAAGTCCTTTCCAAGGAGAAATCCAGTGATTGGAAGGGGGACTTGACCGTCGAACCGATCGGCCCAAATCGCGAGCTTGCCCGCGGGCTGAAGAACCTTGTGACGCTTCGTGTTGTGGACGGAGAAGGACTCCCGGTCCAAGCCAAGGTGACATTTATCAAGCTCGAAGGCCCTACCGAGGGTGAACTGCCCAAGGAGCTGACAACCGACGAGTTTGGACTGGCGACCCTGCAGGCACAGCCCATTGACAGCATGCGGTGGACGCTCAGGGCGGACGAGGTTGCCGAGCCGCATCGCAGCGGAGAAGGCTCGATTCTGTTCTCGAGCGTCGCGTCACAATTCAGCCTAGAAATGGTCAAGAACTTTCTGGCGCCCGGCGAATCGGTGGAGGGCAAGGTGACCACGTTGCATCGCTCGGGCGGGCTGATGGTAGACCTTTATGGAGGTCAACGCTGGGTCTTCGCAGACGCTTATGGAATCACGCCCAACGGCGCCGGCTTGCGGGTCGAGGCGCCGACGTCCGTCAAACCCAAGCTCTGGCGCGTTCAGGTCTACGACGATGTTTTTTCCCCCGGAAACGCGTGGGACGCCCAGTGGTTGGCGGTCAGCACCGATGGAACGTGTCGGTCAGCCATTGACCCGACCCTGACCCTCCTCGCAGCGACGCCACGCCATGCACGCTTTGTGGAAGGTGTTCGCAAGGTGATGGTCGCAGGCAAGCCTTTGAGCGAGATTCAGTGCAATGACCTCTTGGGTGCTTTGCTGCGTGGTTTTCCGCCGCACTTTGACGAACCCACGCTGCTTGTGAACAGCAAGGCAGGCGAAGAGCAGGACTTGGAGATCTGGAAGGAACAAGTCAAGCGGTGGCTCCATGTTTTGATCGCGATCGCATTGCTCGTCGCGTTTTCGGTGGTGATGGTGTTTGTGGCGCAGGGTGTGGCGACGTCGCAGCGCCAACAGCGCGCGATTGAGCTCGCGGATCTTGAGACAGACGGTGATGGGTTCGACACCTCGAAATGGGACCGAATCGCTCATGTGGGTCGGGCCGTCTTGTTCATCGGAACCATCTTCCTCTTCGGCGCAGGGTTGCTCATGGTGTTGACCTTCATGTAGCCAAGAACCGGAAGACCTCAACGAGAACCATGTAGCCAAGAACCGGAAGACCTCAACGAGAACCGCAAGACCTGAACCGGAAGACCTCAACAAGAACCGGAAGACCTCAACAAGAACCGGAAGACCTCAACAAGAAGAACCGGAAGACCTCAACAGGAAGAACCGGAAGACCTCAACAAGAACCGGAAGACCGACCATGAAAGCAACCATATGGCACAATCCAAAGTGCAGTACGTCACGCAAAGCCTTGGCCCTGCTCGAAGAAAAGGGGGTCGAGGTCACCGTCATTCAATATCTGAAGACCCCGCCCACCAAAGAAGAACTGCGCGCCCTATACAACGACGCAGGTATGACGGCGCGCCAAGGTTTACGTACCCGACAGGACGAGGCGAAGGCCCTCTTAGACGCAGACGAAGAGACCATCCTTGACGCGATGGCGCGTAACCCCGTCCTCATCGAACGACCTTTGGTCCAAACCAAGAAGGGTACGCGGCTTGCGCGTCCTCTCGAGCGCCTCGACGACATCCTCTGATGGAAATGGTGGTCTTCATTGGCATTCAAGCATCGGGCAAGTCCTCTTTCTTCCACGAGAAGTTTCGGGATACCCATGTGCGCCTCAATTTAGACATGCTGAGCACTCGCCATCGCGAAAAACTGTTGTTCGATACGTGTATCGCGGCGAAACAACCATTCGTCGTGGACAACACGAACCCGACCGTCGAGGACCCAAGAACCGGAAGACCTCGACTTGATTGTCGTTCGAACAGTGAACATGTAGGTTGGTGGCATGCATACTCCACCCTCACAACTCCAATGGCTTTTTCCCGAGATTGATGTTTGTGATTTGGACACCAACCGACACGCTGACTTCCTGCTCACGAGAATACTGGAGCGAGGACGACTCATCGATGTGAACTGGGTGCTACAAACCTATACCGACGAACAGATCCTCGAGTTTTTTCGTGCAAGTCGAAGCAACGAGATCTCTGCGAAGACAAGAGAGTTCTGGCGAGGATATTTCGATGCACAAGGGGAAGAGTGGGCGAGTCCACCAAGCTTTCGGCAGAACAACGTAACGCACTGGCCTGCTTAAGCAGCTTAGACGGGGCATCAGACTATTATCTTGCGGGCGGAACCGGAGTTGCTGCCCACCTGAATCATCGAACTTCCGTCGACTTGGACATCTTCACTGTCTCCAGTCGAGTCGAGATCCACAGTATTGTTAACGCGTTTCTCGCCAAACAGCCCGAGAGCGAAATCGTCACCAAGTCTAATGCTACGGTAACGATTCGGGTTGGGGAATTGGCGGTCGACATCGTCCAGTATGATTATGAACTACTTTCGCCCGCATCTATTGGCCCGGAGGGGTTTGGACTAGCCGGCCTTTTGGACCTAGCGGCGATGAAGCTCTCTGCAATCACCAATCACGGAATCTACAGAGATTTCTGGGATCTACACGAGATTCTAACGGCCTCAGAAATCACTTTGTCAAAGTCACTCGATGCGTTTACTGAGCGATTTGGCGTCAGAGAGTCAGACATCTATCCAGTGTTGAAGGCGTTGACTTACTTTGAAGATGCTGAGGCACAGCCGGTGATGCCGCGAGGCCTCTCGGCCGACCATTGGACGACCATCAAGACCTACTTCCGACACCACGCCCCCGCACTGTTGAAGTAATCAGTTTGGCGCGAAGCTTGTGCGCAGGAATGCCATCAAGTCGGCCAACTGCTGGTCGCTCAACTTGTCGCCCCAAGCTGGCATCGCGCCGCGACCATCTAGGATGGTGAGCATGATCTGCCACTCGGTCTTGCTCGCAAAGACTTGGTCGTAGCTCGGGCCAAAACCACCCTCACCATTTTGACCGTGGCAGTTGGTGCAGGTCTCTTCGGGCGTCGCCGCACGGAAGACCTCTTCACCCGCGGCAGTGTCGCCCTCAAGCAACGAGATCGCCTTGATACGTGCGTAACGGGGGTCCGAAGCACCCTTGAAGTCAACCTCACTGCGGACGAGCTCGGTCAGGTCGTCCAATCGGCTAAACGCCCAAGAATAATCACTGGCAAACGCATTGCGGCGGCGCAGACGTCCGTTTGCTGGGAAGCGATTGGCAACCCCGAGCTGGTCGGACTCGTTGACGATGACGGCGTTCAAGTCAAACGACCCAGTCGCATCTTCGCTGAAACGAGAACCCGCGTGCTGGTGGCATCCAATGCAGTTGGTGCGCGCGTTCCCGGCTTCGTGCTCGATGTAGGGATTTGAACACCATGTGGGCTTGCCTGCTTCCGTACCGGTCGCAGCCAACGCGGCCTGCAACGACGGCAGGTTCTCGAAGCGAGCCAAAGCATCCGCGTCGTTTTCCACGAAATCGGTGACCACGCACATCTTGTAATTGCTCCACACGCCCGGAAGTTCCGCGAAGGACGCAGGGCGGTCTTCGCCGAAGTCTTCGTTGGGTTTGTCGCTCCACCACAACGTGATCCACTGCCAGTGACGCAACTCTTTGGTCATGATGTGCAGGCCCGTCAGACGGTACAAACCGCCGGCCTGCGTTTTGATCGTGTAGATGTCTTTGGACGTTGGAAATCCGGGGTTTGTCAGGTCGGCCGGCGCCGCGTACTTGCGTTCGCTCTCGTCCCAGATCGCGCGCTGGCCCGGTGCCAAACGACGCGTGAGCGCAGCAGCGTCTGTGTCCCATGCGGGCAAATCAAACTCGAACCCGACGCGCGCCCAAGTGGCCTTGACCAAAACCGTACCGCCAACGGCCGGAAGTCCTGTCAGGCTACCCACTTCAGCTTCGTCGAGGTCGATCCACGGGTTGCCGCCATCGGCCGGAAACTCGGAGCGGAAACACGTCGAAAAGCTCTCGGTTGGGTCTTCACATGGAACACCCTCGCCGCACCACGTGGTCTCGAGTTTGTCGTCGGTGCAGTCCAAAATCTCGCCGTAGTTCCGCATCATGTGCAGGACCATCGCAGGGCTATAGACCATGCGGGCGATTCCCCCACCGGCGGCCGAAGCACCACTGAACTGGCTCTGTCGGTTCTCGGCGCAACGGTCTGCGAAGTCTTCTGCGGACTCCTGGGGACCTTGCGTCAGGTCGCATCCAAACAACTTGGTCACGGCATCGGTGTAACGCCAAAGCGGCCAGCGGCTTGAACGCTCGATGTCGGTGTTGTTGACCAGGAACGCTTCACCAATCTGCGCGTCCGTAAACGGTTTGCGCGCAAGTTGGTCGGCAGGCGACATGTTCCCGTAGGCGTATTTGAAGATGCGGGTGACGTCTTCGAGACCGTACCACGTCTCCCAGCGCGGGATGGTGGGCACTTCGCGGTCTCCCAGCGTGAGGTTATCGCACGCGGGTTCGCAGGTGTTGCCACCCGCGTTCCAGTTGCACACGTCACCAACGCCGTTGGACGTGAACGCTTCACACGACTCCGCGGTCGCTTCACGGCGGCACTTGTCGAGGTCGCGCGGGTTGACACCCTCGGTACACTCTGGACGCGCTCCCAATTGATCTGCGAGGCCCAACAACGGCACAGGCTGCAGCACCTTGTAGACCGTCTGCCACGCGAAATCACGACGGGCCTTCATGTTCGACTTCAGCTCGATTTCTCGGGCCGGGTCGTTGATGACGGTTTGGTCGGTCGGAAAGGCGTTGGGCGCGCCGACAAGTGAACGGCCAAACGTGTCACTCTTTTGATCGCCAGCCCCAATGGGGAAATCCAGCGAATCCGCGGCTTGGTTCTGAGGAGCAGAATCCGAGCTACAGGCGGCCACAAAAACAGCGAGCAACACAAGTGTTCGGCGCATAAAACAACTACCAAAGTGCCGGCTTTCGCCGGCATTGAACACCTAAGTAAGGCAAAAGATTACTGAGCCATCCGGATGCGGCATCGGCTGCTATGGCCTTGGTTTGCTGCCTTCACCTGTGGCGAGGAAGTAGATCCAGCCGTCCGATCGGAAGTGTGGGAACAGGGCCTTTGTTGGCTGGCATGCTGGTGACCTTGACCACATTGCCCGTCAACAGGTCCGTCACATAGATGTTTGCGGTGCCGTCCTCGTAACGGTGTGTGACCGAGAATCGCTCGTTGAACGAGATGTTCGACTTGGCCCCGCCGCCGCAATCAAAGAAGACCGGTTGATTGATCTGGATGTCGTAGCTACCCGCAGCGTTGGGCGTAGCGACCACACGACGGTACATGTGACCGAGCGAGACACCACCCGGACCCGCGAAACGGCTGACGACCAATTGGTTCGATGGCGACAGAAACTGAGTCACCTTCGTACGGCGAGTTCACGATCACGGCTTCTTCTGCGTCCACTTCGCGCCGTCGAAGACGAGCGGCGAGAACTTCATCGTAGACGTATCCGAGAACGGAGCCGACGGATCGGAAGAACCGTTGCCCGAGTCGCTCGTGAACTGGCTGTTGATGACGAAGTAGTCGCCACCGTCGGTGCTCACAGCCAGCCGTGCTGGTTATGCTTGATGCCCTGCGCGGCGTTGCAGCCTTCCTCGGTGAAGTCGATGCCGTCGGCGATCGCGTCTTCACGTGTCAGGACCGACTGACCGCACAGACCAGCGCCGCCACCTGCATGATGAAGCCCATGTTGTTCGGGAAGAAGCCTGGGTCATACGAACCCTTCACGCCGATGTTCTTGCCGGTGATCATGTCGGTGATGGTTGCACCAAAACCCGACAGATCTGAACCGCGGCCGCCGTTTCCGAAACGACTGTCTGCCGACGAGCGCATCCAGAAGCTCGTGTCGAATCCAAGGTCTTGGACCGCATTACACAGCCGCGTCGGTTGGTGCCACGTACTCGCTCCTTAATCCTTGCCGACAAAGCAGTTCACGGGTCGTCGCCCGAGCAGCCGAACATGTTGATGCCGGCCTCCACATGATGCGTGCGCCCCAACCGTCGAACTGCATGTCATCGATGTGGTGGCGAGCCATGGCGAAGCGGTTGGTGACGTTGTAGCGCGACTGTCTCTTCACACACGTCGAGGGCGGAGGCATCTCTGTAAACGAGATCCTTCATATGTGCCGCAGTGTCTTCGACGAACCATCTGGATGGTGGCAAATTCTTCTGCCGACATCGGGGATGGCTGCCCTTTGGGCATGCTGACGCGCTGAAGGAACGATCCGTACTGATGCCCCAGTCGTTGCCGTACGCTTTTGGAACAGCTTCGTGAAGTAAGCGGAACTGCGCGCCGGCTGCGAAGACGCCGATCTTGGCGGCTGCGAAGACCGACTTGTCGTCGCCTTTGCGCATGTAGTTGACGATGCGAAGGGCGTCTTCCTGGGTCAGCTCGTCGGGGTTCGAGAGCAGATCGATGCCGGCTGAAACGGCTTCTTTCGTGCGGCGTTCCCACTCGGTGAATCCTTGCTTCGACACCGCGTGGCATTCCGCACAGCGGCGTGTGGCTTCGATGCGCTCACCGTTGATCTCCATGGGTGCACCAAGGATGGTCAGGGCTTTTTGAGCCAGAGCCGCCGGTTTCTTCGATGACCGGAAGTTCCGTTGGGTCGCCTGGCTGCTTGGGCAGCGACTCCCACTTGCACTGCTCTTGTGTGGGGTTCGCGGCACAGTCACGGATGAAGTCCATGGCCTTCTTGTATTCCGAGTCCACCCAGAGCTCTTCGTTGAGGACTTCCTTCGCGTTTGGAGGCATCCAGAACGTGTAATTAAACCTCTCTTGTGAGTCTCGGTCACGAGGCGCTCCCATGCGCCGTCCGAGCATCTTCCAGACGGTTGAGCTGGCGGGTTTGACTACGAACACGCAACCGCCGTCGGTTGTCGCGCGACGATGCTCGGAAGGTGCCGTCCACTGTCGTAGCCGAGATGCGGTGGCAGCTGGTGCATGCGCTGGCTTCTTCGCTGACGAGGTGCTTGGGCTCGGACCAACCTTGGTCGGCTGCGTCGATGAGCTTGTAAGGACCGCCGTAACCTTCGACGAAGTCTGGGTTTTTGCCCATCTTTGGAACCACTGGGTTGCCGTTCTCGTCAACCGCACCGTCGATCCAGGGCGTGTGAATGAAGGGGTCGGTGGAGTGACAACCCTGGCACTGAATGCCGCCTTCAGGCCCAATGCCGCCTTCGATGCCGCCCCAGAACTGCGACCACATCTGTGGCGAAGCTTCCGATGCAACGTTGTCAGCGGGGTGAGGAATCTTCATGCCGTCGCTGGATGGCTTGTCGTTCTCACCGAATGGAAGCTGGTTCTGGAAGAAGCAGGTGTTTCCGGTGAAGGGGTTGTGGCCGATCATGGCGACGTCGTTGTAACGACCGACGCGCTCTTGGGTCTTGCGGCAAAGCAGAACCCAGTGTGTGCCTTGGTCGTTGCGGGCGTGCATCACGCGGGGGCCGTTGGCGCCCGTGCGTGCGTCAGGCTCGCAGTGGCTGTAAATGGTTTGAGGATTGTCGCATGTGGGCTCCATCTTATCGATGGGCTCGCCGTCAATCGTCGATGGAATCGGTGTGCCGAGCGCGGTGCAGTCGACGGTTGCCCAATCGGGTTCGCCGTTTTCGCTGATCCGAGGTCCCCAGAATGGGATATCGCCCATCTCGTTGATGCATGCTTCCGCGTAGGCTTGGTTCGAGACGATGCGCACACCGTCGTCGTTGGCGTCGAACTTTCCGTCGCCTTTGCCAGCCACGTCGAGGGCTTGTCGGATATCGTAGCGCGCTTGGTGAGCCACGGTCTGGCCGTCCATCACGCAGACATCGACGAAGAAGGTCTTGGCCAGACGTGCGGTGTAGGACTCCTGCGTCTCGAGCAGCAAGGAATCAGGGCCGGTTGGCGTTTCGAACATGTCCGGAGTGGCCGTTGGGCCAACGAACACCTTCGCCGACGACTTCTCGGCCAACTGTGGAATGGTCGAGACCATCGAAGCACAGTCGAGCGTATCGCCTTCCGCAAGCGACCGAACACGTGCGTGAAGGGCTTCGCTGCCCTTAAGGCTGCGCGTCAGCTCGACTAGGACCTTGTCGTTGGCCCCGTCGTAGGTGAGTTTAGAACCCAGCACGACGTTTGCGTCGCCGCCCGAATCGTCGCACGCTGCAAAGCTGAGCGCGCAAATAATACCAATCCATTTAAGCCGATTCACCGTGCCTCCTCAATCTTCCGCGCCGGGCGGAGAGCATCTTTTGGGATATCTAATCGCCAGAAAACTTACATTAAATCGCGAACTCGCGCCAGTTTTGGCTTGCCGCACATCCAACCATCCGTAGGCGGCTCGTTTAGCGAAATCGCACTAAAATCACAAATCAAAATCCATTTAACCATTCACGGCTTGTAATCGCATGATCTGTGCCAGCCGGCGAGAACCCGGATTTTTTGTCTACCGAGCCCGTGCCTAAAGGCCGAGCCGGCTTTTCGGTGCACAACCAAGGTTTTGCCCAAACCACCCGATCTGGAAACCGGGCTAGCCGAAGTGGCAGATCTTTTTGCCACCCTAGCGAAGACCACTCGTCCGCGTCGATATCCCGTGATAAATCGGGTTATGAGCGTTCAATCACTGCATCTGTTCCCTATCAAGTCGATCCATGGCGTCCGCGTTGACCAAGCCACCTGCGGGGCGCGCGGGTTCGAGGGCGATCGTCGATACATGATCGTCAACCCAGACGGTCGATCCCTGACCCAGCGCACCGTGCCCGAGCTCGGGTTGATTCGATGGCTTGACGATCATCTTTTGGCCGATGGCCACACCCCGATCGCTGTCCCTGAACCCATCGAGGTGACGCGGCACGTTCAGGTCTGGAGCGCGCACGTCGATGCGTACGGCATGCCCGACCCGATCGATGCGTGGATTTCGAACGTCATTGGCCAACCGGCCCACTTGGTCTTCATGGATCAGAAGCATAGCCGACCGATCGACGCTGAAATCTTCGGCGATGCCGAGGTCAGCTTCGCCGACGGCTTCCCCTACCTCATCACGAACACGGCGTCGTTGGCCGACTTGAACGCGCGCATCGCTGGACCGGAAGTCCTCATGGACGCGTTCCGGGCGAACATCGTGATCGACACAAGCGAGGCTTGGGCCGAGGACGAGTGGAAGCGCCTACGCATCGGCGGCGCCGAGTTCGAGATCGTCAGTCCGTGTGAGCGATGCAAGGTGACTACGCTCGATCCGGAAGACCCGCGCGTCGTACGACGGGACGGTGAACCGCTACGAACACTCGCCACGTTCCGGCGGTCGGGAGGCGGGGTTATCTTTGGCGTCAACGCCATCTGCCGCACGCCTGGAGTCGCTGTGCAAATCGGCGACGCCTGCACCGTCACTGCGTCTTGAGGACTCCCGGTCAACATTTCACACGTCCGTTTTGAGGACTCCCGGTCATCATTTCAGAGGTCGCCATGTCGAAAACGAAACATTCTGGGTCGTGCCTGTGCGGCACCGTCACTTTCGAAGTTGAGGGAGCGTTCGAAAAATTCTTCCTTTGCCACTGCAACCGGTGCCGCAAGAGCACCGGCTCGGCCCACGCGGCCAACTTATTTTCGAACGACGCCTCCTTGGTTTGGCTCAGCGGCGAAGACCAGATCCGGTCATTTCGGGTCCCCGAGACACGTCATGTGCGGGCTTTTTGCGGGCAGTGTGGATCGGTGCTTCCGCAGGGCGGAAGTCAGCGCGTGATGGTGCCGGCCGGAACCTTGGATACAGAGTTCACGATGGCGCCGACCGCACACATCTTCATGTCCGACAAAGCCGCTTGGGACCACGACCTTGAAAAGGTCGAACGACACGATCGATACGCATGATCCCCGCATAATCAGTGCCTTGCGAGGACTACCGGTCGTTGGGTTGATGAGGACTACCGGTCTTGGTGGGACGAGGACTCCCGGTCGTGTGATGGGACAAACGTGTTGAACCCCGTTGGAATCTTTATCTTCCTCGCAACCTACGTCGCGATTTCTGCCAGACGTGTGGGAGCGCTTGGCATCGAGCGCCCCACAGCAGCGCTGTTAGGTGCATGCGCTTGTGTTGCATTCGGCGTCGTCACTCCAGACGCGGCCCTCGATGCCATTGACCTTGGAACCCTTGTTCTGCTGTTTGGTGTGATGGGGATGGGCGCGTTCCTTGTGGTCGATGACTTCTTTGGGGTTTTGGAATCTCGGCTGGACGGGCTGAGCACGTCGCCGCATTGGGTGCTCGGCGCCACGGTGTGGGGGTCCGGAATCCTAGCCGCGTTCGTGACCAATGATGCGGTCTGCCTTTTGGCGACGCCCATTGTGGTGCGTTGGGTTCAACGCTTTGACCAACCACCCACGCCATTCTTGTTGGCGCTGGCCACCGGCGCAAACACGGGCAGCGCCGCTACCTTGGTAGGCAACCCACAGAACATGTTGTGCGGGCAGCTTGGGAACCTTGGCTACGGCGACTACCTGTGGACGGCCGTGCCCATCACCCTGCTTGCATTGGCTGCAAACCATGCCGTCCTTCACAAAGTCTATCGCAAGAGTCTGCACGCCAAGGCCGCCGTTTCGCCGGCACCAACGGTGGCGTTTTCCCGCGACCACGGTATGACGCTGACGATCATTCTTGGGACGGCGGTCGTTTACACGGTTGGCGGGTCCCTCGCTTGGACCGCCGCCGCGGGTTTCGCGCTGTTGCTTGTCATCCACCGTAAACGCGCCCACGCGGTGTGGGCCCACATCGATGGGTCACTGCTGTTGTTTTTTGCGGGGCTGTTTGTGGTGGTGAAAGGCCTGCAACAAAGCGGTGCGACAAACTGGCTCTTCGCCCATTTTCCCTTAGCCGGCTTGGCCAGCGATCACGGAATGATGGGGCTCGCGGGGCTCTTTTTGATTGGGTCGAACATCGTCTCGAACGTCCCCTTTATCCTGGTCGTCGAGGAACAGATCGCCACTCTCGGAGACCCGACGACGGCGTGGACCTTACTCGCCTTGGTGTCAACTTTCGCAGGGAACCTGACGTTTCTGGGGTCGGCCGCAAACGTGATTGTGGCACACGAGAGTCGCGCTGTGGGCGGCTTCGGATTTTGGGAACACTTCAAGGTCGGCGCGCCTGTTGCCCTCATCTCCACCGCGATCGCTGTGGGATGGATGGCGCTTTAGACGCGCGCATAGTCGTGTATCGCCTGTTCAGCCCATGCCAGGCCCGCACGCACCACAGCGGCATCCCGCATGTCTTCGTGCACTGCGGTCCACAGCTCCAACGCGCCAAACGTCAACCCGATTTCAACTTCCACCAGTTCAGGAAAACGCGCCGCATGCGGTCGCTGGAGTACCGTCAGGCCAACACCGCTGCGCACCGCAGCCAGCTGCGCGGCGAGCGAGTCTGTGCGGAAGGCAAAGACCTCGGGGTTGAGCCTTGGGTCGACGGATTTCATCACGTCGGCCAGCGGCCCTTGGGGGTCAAAACCAACCAGTTTGTGAGTCAGCGCTTCCTCAAAAGTGGTCGGGACGCCGTGTTTTTCGATGTACGAGCGCGCGGCGAACAACGCGACCGGCACATCGACCAGATGTTTGACCACCAAGTCCTCTTGGGTGGGCCGATACAAGCGAATCGCCAAGTCGGCTTCGCCCCGGCGCAGGTCGGTGGACGTGTTGTTGAGCACAAACTCCACGCTGACGTTGGGGTGTTGATCGTAAAATTGCGGCAAGCGCGGGACCAAAACCTCAATACCGATGTATTCGGACGTCGTCAGGCGCAGGGTTCCAGAGGTCTCCCGGGTCGCGCGAGCGGCCCGCTCCAAGCCGTGGACCGCCGACACCACCCGACGTGCCGGTGCGATCAACGTCGATCCCTCGGGCGTCGGGCGAACACCACGTGCGTGCCGCACAAAAAGCTTGAAGCCCAGTTCGTCCTCGAGATCAGCGACGATGCGACTCAAGGTGGGCTGCGTGACCCCGAGCACTGTCGCGGCTTTCAGAAACGACCCCGCATCCGCGACGGCCACAAGAATTTCGGCATGTTGTCCGGAAATAGCCATACGCAAACGCATACCTAATATCTGAAAGCGACTCTACTCATAAATCATCACATAGCTAGATTGGCTCCTAACACGACGGCCAACCACAGGAGCCACCATGCTGACATCCATGATTCTCGCAACCACACTTCTGGCTTTGAACCCTGCTGATGCGTCCACCCACAACGAATTTGCCGTGGATGACACGGCCCAACCCGTGCGCGTTGACGTCGAAATCGACCCCATTGCGTACGCGCTCGAGGGCTTTTCACTGCACGTAGGATTGAACAAGGGGCGCTACCGCCTCGACCTGGGCGCGTTTGGGCTTGCCATGCCCGAGATGATTCACGGCCAAGACGGCTTTGACGCGTCTTTCGCGGGGTTTGGCGGGAAGTTCGACGTTGCGCTGAACGAAGATGGATGGGGGCCTTTTGCCGGGGTCGAAGGGGGTTACACGAAGCTCACTATCCGCGACCGGGAGACCTCGATGAGTGCCGACGATCCCGCGATTGGAGTCGGCATGCGCGTGGGTTGGCGATTCGGGGTGGCCGACCATTTCTACGTCGTGCCGTGGGTTGGTGTCGGTTACCGGTTTGGCTCGGACGTCCAAGTGGCCGGGCGAGTGTTCGAGAACAACAACATCACGGTCTTTCCGACGGTTCACGTGGGTTATCGATTCTAAGGCATCTACATTCTTAAAGATTGTGACGGTGTTTCTCGCGATGAATTTCCATTTAGCTTATGCTGGGAGCATTCATCTCGGAGACAAACCATGCGAATTCTTGCAGCCGTACTTCTTGTGTCGCTTGTGGTGGGTTGTGGCGACGACGCCAAAAAGAGCACCACGAATCCCAACAACGTGACGAACAACAACACGAACAACGTCAACAACACGAACAACACCAACAACACCAACAACGGGTTGACGGTCGACATCACACAGTTCGACCAGACGTGTGACTTCGATTCGAGCTGCCAGTTGGCCAACACCGAGCCGTGCGGCTGTTCGTGCGCGGATGAAGCGATCAACGTCAGCGAGAACGCTGCGTTCGCCGCCGCCGTAAATGCCATCGACTGCGGGGACAACCGCCCACTGTGCGATGTTGCCTGCATCGAAACCGTGCCAGCGTGTTGGCAGGGGCAGTGCCAGGTCCGCGAAGTGTATGAGGTCCGTGCGGAGGACTACGACAACTCGTGTGAAACCGCCGCGGATTGTATTTACATCGCGACGGGCGACCCATGCAGCGACTGTCGGTGCGCGGCAACGCCGGTCAACAAGGCGTCGTACGAAGAAAATCCGCCGCCAGCTCAAGAGTGCACGCCGGGGCCAAGCGCCTGTGATTGCGCGGCGCCGCCAGCGATCGCTTGCATCGCAAACGTGTGCAGCTTCGGCGACTAGTTCGGACGAACCAACAACAGCATCAGGTAGCGCCTCAGGTGCGCGATCGATTCACGGACGACTTCCGGTCCACCGTATCCCTTTGCCAATACAAATGCGCCTTGCAGCACCGTCTGGGTGTGCAAGGCCAAGCTTTGCGCATTTGGACAATCGGGGCGGCCGTACAACGCGATGGCCTGATCATAGTCATGCTCGAGGGTTTGGGCGTGGTCCGTGATG
Organism: bacterium; assembly: GCA_041390025.1. GTDB lineage: Bacteria > Myxococcota_A > Bradymonadia > Bradymonadales > Bradymonadaceae > JBFFMO01. The sequence goes on along the minus strand of JAWKQR010000001.1, from coordinate 80,040 downwards.
CTCAAAAACGCAGCTTCTCGGATGGTCGGCGTCGTCGCGTAGACCTCTTGCAGCATGGTGCCCGCCAAGCAGGTGAACGCGGGAACTTCGGCGGACAACAAGGACTCCCGGAAGTCGAGGTACGCCAAAATTCGGTCCAGTGGGTCTGCCGGCCGATGATACTCAGCCCCTGCGAACAACCCGCCGGTGTGCTCACCCCAGTATTGCGCGGCCGCCACGCCCAGGTCTTCCTTGGACTTGAAGTGATGGAAGAACGCGCCTTTGGTGACACCAGCCGCCGCGCATAGGTCGTCGACCGTGGTCGCTGCGTAGCCTTTTGTACGAATGACGGCCAGCGAAGCGCTCAACAACTTGTCTTTCGCGGTCATCTTATTGTCCTTGCCGATTTGTGAGCGAAACTTTGCCCGGTTAGTCCTCGCCAGCGAATGCTGCCTCAAGCTCAGCGACGTTGAACTTAGTCATCTTCATCATCGCCTGAAACACCCGTTGTGATTGGGCTTCGGTGCCCATCGACACAAGCTGCTCAAAGACTTCCGGTACAATCTGCCACCAAAGGCCGAACTTGTCTTTCAGCCACCCACAGCGTCCCGGCTCGCCGCCCTCACCGAGGCGTTCCCAGAGTCGGTCAACTTCGGCCTGGTCGGCACAGGTGACAAACATCGAAATCGCCTCGTTAAACGTGAAGCGAGGCCCGGCATTGAGTCCCAAAAACCGCTGACCTTCGAGCTCGAACGACACGCTCATCGCCGAATCACTGATGATCCGGGAGTCCTCAAAGATTGAGGTGTAGTGGTGCATGGCTTCCTGCGCCTGACCGTCAAACCACAAGAATGGCGTGACACTGCGAACCTTTGACACCGTTCGGTTTCGCGGCGTAGCGACCGACCGCAAGCCAAACTTGGCGCCTTCGGGGTCTTCACAAACGCAGATCCAGCTGCCATCGGGCACCTGATGCATCGACTGAAGCACCCGACCTCCGTGTTGAGTCACGGCGTTTTGTGCGGCATCAAGGTCATCGACCGCGAAGTAGAAAACCCATCGCGGCACCCCGTCTGTGGCAGACATGGTGGCACCCGTTGCCTCGTCATCGGCGCCAAACATTCGGTAGAAGCCCATGGATCCCATGTCCATGCGGGTGGTTTCGCGCCAATTGAACAGCTGTGCGTAGAACTGCCAGTCGACATCATGGTCACCTGCATGGAGCTCGCGCCAGACACAGGTGCCGCGATAACCGTTGGGCAATTGTGGAGTGTGTTCACGCGGGAATGGATGAAGAAGCTGAAAGCCGGCACCATGCGGGTCGCCGATCACGGCGAAATGCCCGACCCCGGGAATCAACGTCTTGGGTAGGTGCACGGTGCCGCCGAGCTCCTCGGCCCTTTGCTGTGCGGCGTCCACATCATCGACGTAAACGTAGCCGATCCAGAACGCATGCGGGCCCGGGTCGATGGCGGCAGCGCTGTGGGCCATGATGCCGCCTACTCCCACTGAACGCCCTTCGTGAACGACGTTGAGGGTTGTGTACGGCACCTCCCCTTCAACGGCGACGGGATGCCAGCCCACCACCGCATTGTAGAACGCTGCGGCCGCCTGCGGGTTGGCGGACATGAGGTCGTACCAAAAGAACTTGTTGGTGTTTTGCATTCAGACCTCCAAGATCGTTTGGAACCCGCCGTATATCAGGCGTTTGCCGTCCAGCGGCATCTCCTGGGTGGCCATGCGGGGATCTTCCATCACCTTTGCCCAGCCGGCGTCACGCGCTTCCTTGGATTGCCACAGCACCCATGACAACACCACGTTCTCGTCGTCCTTTGCCTGAACCGCCAACCAAAACGACGTGACTTTCCCTTGCGGCACATCGTCGCTCCAGTTCTCGACCACTTGCAGCGCACCGTGATCCTTGAAGATCGCTGCCACAGCGGAGGCGTGCTCCAGGTACTTTTCGCGATTGGCCTTTGGCACAGCCGCTACAAATCCATCTACGTATGACATGGTATCTCCCAAAAATGACGATGCCGGTTCATGTTGAAGAAGCATCTTGGTGGCAACGTGTGGGGACACACATACCAACTGGTTGGTATGTCGTAAAGTGTTGCACGATGGAATGTTTGCGATCGTGTGCATAACTAGAGACAATCACAACGAAACTAAAACACAGGGACCGAAAATGAGATGGATGGTTTGATAATATGAAACGCACGGATGGCGACGATGCCAACAAGAGCAACACACCGTCGAACAATCTGAACAACGCGAACAATTCGAACAACGCGACGAACAACGCGAACAACACAAACAGTTCGAACAACGCCACGAACAACGCCACGAACAACGCGACGAACAACGCGACGAACAACGCCACGAACAACACGACAAACAACGCCACGAACAACGCGACGAACGACACCGTCGACCTGTCGCAATTCGATCAGACCTGCGCCTTTGACCAAGACTGCGCGCTTGCCCCCTCGGACGTGTGCGGCTGTGGATGTGACGGCGCCATCAACGCCAGCGACTATTCGGCGTACGAAGAGGCCGCTGCGGCCATTGGATGCATTCAACCAAGCCCCGTCTGCAACCAATGCGTTGAAGTCGCGTCATGTTGGCAGGGCAAAATGCCAGACGCGGACGCCGTTCAATCTTGACCCATCCGATTACGACAATTCCTGTGTGACCGCAGACGACCGCATGTATGAGCACCGGAGAGGCCTGCGGATGCCAATGTCCCGACGCCGTCGTCAACCGCGCTTCTTACGAGGAAAACCCACCACCGGCGGCCGAATGCACACCGGGGATTGCGTGTCTGTGCGCGCAACCGCCGCCGATCGCTTGCGCCACAACGTGTGTGTCATCGGAGATCTGTGATGAAGACTGGACTGTATCAGTATTCATGTAACGAGTACTCAGCCTTGTGGGTTACTGATCGACACCCGCATCGGTATCAGATGTGTTGTCAGGGCCAATCACACTGCACGACGAGAATCGCGACAAAGACCCCGCTATGAACGGTCCATGTTTGTCGTTGATTGAGTTTTCAATGACTGCTTTAGACCGTCGAGGTCAGCGTCAAGCATGTCAGCTGGGAGTTTGACACAGCCACCGGGTAGGCTGTCAGCCTGAAATTTGAACCTCCCATCATCTTGGCGCTGAGCCATCGGCATATAGCCCGGCCCGGGATAGTAATCATCATCCTCCCACGGGCAGTCATCAGCATGTTCTTGCCCAGGTTGCAAACCATCTTGCCCCGTCCAGCCCAGACTTTCGTTCACTCCGGAAAAACTGGGAACACCGAAGCTTCAGTGGCAAATCATACATGCGCCATCCTGCCAGCAACGGTCGAGTGTCCAGCAACGACTGTTACGGCGATATCGTGAAAATTTCCCGCTTCGGAACCCGTACCTTTCAGATTTTCGTCAACCTGAAGTGTCACACGTAGAGTCCATGAGATGGTTTTCGAATCGCAGGGTAGCGAGGCCGGTGCAAACTCGTCGACGACCTCGACCTTGGTCACGGTGCCAACCACAATTCGGTCGGCAGATGCCATGAGGTCGCCACCCACGAGGTCAACTTTTTCAACTTCACCGCAAAGTGCTTCTCCCGGTTGTGAGCTCGGCAACGAATGAATCACCGGGTCGGGCTTGAACCCGTCATTGTTGGTGTTTGTGGATGATTCGCAGGCACCGAGCAGCGCGAAAATCACCATTAGAATCTGTGGTTTCATCTTTCCCTCCTAATTTCCGAAAAATCCGTAATTTGAACCTACCCACTCGCCCACACCCTGACCGCCAGTCGCCGTGTAACTCCCTGTAAAGTCTAGCGACCAAGTCCCCGTGTCACCTGTGGTGGAGGAGTAAACTCGGATGCCGCCACCGCCTGTGGCCAACGCCAGCTTCATCAGCAGCCGCCATTTCCCGTTGTGGTAGACCAATCCCAACGGGCTCGCCGTTCGATGCCAGCCGCTAGACGCCACCATGTGATAACCATATTCCACATTGGGTTTGTAGTGATTTCCGCCGGTTGTAATCGTCGAAAATCGCTTGAACCGGACACTTCCGATCGGGTCGGCCACGTCGGTGTAAGCCACCATGCAATCTGCGCCGTTACTACCTGCTAGACCGTCTTTGCAGGCCACGCCGGGCGCAACTTGACTACGCACACCCAACGAATATGCGGGTCCTGTGATGGCAGGGTTGCTGGCAACGGTGCCGATTGCGACCCGCAAATCACCGTTAACAGTCAGATCCGAGCGTTGAAGTTGTGCCCAAACGTAAACACTTCGATTTCGAGAATCATCATAGGCAAACCCTATGCGGTAGGCCGTCTGGATATTTTGAACGGCCGAACAAGACGCCAAATAGCCGCTGCCGCTTAATGTCGTACACGTTCTGAGCTCACCCAGATTCGAGTGTTGGTTTTGAAACCCATCCGATGACGAAAAGACTTGTTGTGTGAAGTACTCCGCAGAACGGTCGCCATAGTTGTAGGCGTTACGGTTCCCGATGAAGATCGCGTCACGGTAGGCCGCCGGAAGTTCTAAACGGTGACCACGAACCGGAGCCTGAGGCAAAAAGGATTCGTCGTTGCCAAGGTAGCGCAAACCGGATGTGTATTTCTCGGCGTACAAGCCTTCGGCCGTCATCCATGCGCCTCTAAACGCGTTCGGCGTACCGCTTCCACCGCCAGAGGTTACTCCGCTTGAGCCTCCCCAAACCGGAGAGTACACCAACGCCTCGGAGATGGTTCCGCTGGAAAACGCAACCTTGCGCAGGGCCAAGTCGCGTCCGTCTCCCCCGGACCCGTCGTGGTATTTTTCGGCGCAGTCGACGTCGATCTCGTAGAGCTGACGCCGGTCGGCGGAACTCATCACCCCGCCCACCGACGGGTGGTGAATGCCTACCGAGTGACCAAATTCGTGGGTTAATACAGCCACAAGGTCACGTTGTGGGCTGTTCAGCGCGGTGCTGACAAGCGCGGGATCACCCGTGACCCAATGTCGATCGCCAAGGCGAATCTCGAACGATTGTCCGCCGGAAATCGAGGTATTCAAACCAGCATACGTTGGACTCGGAACCCACGTCGTTCCGTTGAAATTCGCTCCCATAACCAGCGCGAAACCTGTGCTGGCTTCTCTTTGGGTTGTGATCCCGTTGTAAGTGAACTCCATCCCGGCAGCGGAGTGATTCCACTGTTCCATCGCCTGGTTGACCGCAGCGACGACCTCGTCTTGGCTCAAACCGCCGTCATTCCCATTGGCGTCCTCGGCTACCGCGAACGACTCCCAATTGATGTAGACGTTGATCCGCTGGTTGGTGACTCGACCTGTGGATTCTGAACAGTCTGCCGGATCAGCGAGTCCGGTTGCGGGTAACGCCATCAAGAAGGCTAACAGCAACAAAGTGGCGTGGCGTGGCATGGCGTGGCGTGGCGTGGCGTGGCGTGGAGTGGCGTGGCGTGGCGTGGCGTGGCGTGGCGTGGCGTGGCGTGGCTGCATTTTCCCTCCCAATCATCTCAGGTTGTTCACCAAGCGTTACACAGATGCATATCTCTAGTCAACAAACCTGAGTTGTCCGTTGAGAGTTAACCGGAACGCGGGTGCACGGCTCCCTGCTCGGTGATAGTGTGTCAAGACTGTTCGTAGTCCACCACCGGCGGCCGAATTTACCCCCGGGATTGCTTGTCTGTGTGCGCAACCGCCGCCAATCGCTTGCGCCAACAACGTATGTGTCATCGGAGAGCTGTGATGAAGAGCGTATTTGTCCTCATATCGCTGGCATTGATGGGGTGTGGAGACGCAGCCACCAAGAGCAAGGCTGATCTCAACAACGTCAACACCAACAACGCCAACAACTCCAACAACTCCAACAACTCCAACAACTCCAACAACACCAACAATGGCGATGGTTTTGTGGACATGTCGCAGTTCGATCAAACGTGCACCTATGACTCGGAGTGTGCGTTGGTGGAGCCCGATGTTTGTGGATGTGGAACGTGCAGCGGGGTTGGCATCAACGTCAGCGATGTCGAGGCGTTCAACAGCGCGCGGTCGGCCATCACCTGCAGCGGTGATCCGATCCAGTGTCCAGCGATTGGGTGTGTGCAGACGTTGCCCGCGTGTTTCGAAGGGGCGTGCCAAGCCCGGACTCCATTCTCGATCGACGCCGAGGTCTACGACACGGCGTGCGAGATCGACGACGACTGCATCGCAATCTTCACCGGCGACCCGTGCGCAAGCTGCAAATGCAGCACGGCCGCTGTCAGCTTGGCGTCGTACGAAGAAAACCCACCGCCTCAAGCGGAGTGTAGTCCAGAGCCACCCACCTGTGAGTGCGCCCCGCAAACGACCGCAACATGCAACAACGGCACGTGCGAAATCGGGTTCTAGATGGGTGGGCCGACTTCATCGGGGGTCGCGACCATCAGACTGCCAGGGACAGGCGGGCCTTTCAGTCCGGCCAGCTCCAGCATCGGCAGCACACGTCGCAGGTCCATGACCGTGCCCAACGTGAGCAAATCACGGGGTCGATCCAGCGGTGGTCGATGCACTCGCGTGGCCGCAGTTTGACCACTTGATTGGGAGAGTTCAGCGAGCACAGGACGTAATGGGACGTCTCGAAACGCGCGATCAAGCGGCGAACCGACACGCGCAGACCGGTCTCTTCGAATGCCTCGCGCACACAGGCGACTTCTGGCCATTCGTTCTTCCAAATGGTACCCCCGGGGACACCATTGGCCGCCGCGTCCAACTTCAAAAGAACGGCGCACGAACAGGATCTTGTTTTCGTGTTCGATGATCGCCCAAGCAGAACTCATTACGGTTTCCTTACTTCAGCCGCCTCCTCAGTACGATGACATTCAACGCGTCCCGGTGCAAAGCACAATGAAACCCAACCTACTGTTCGTCTGCCTTTCGACCATACTCGCCGCGGGTTGCCTCGCGGATTTAAGGTCCAATAACCTCGTGGTGGATGGGATTTCCGCCGTGGACCGGGACCAAGGGCGAGCCATCTTGGAACGCTCTGCCAAGGCTCATGGGTTGCAGCGTTGGCGCCAACATCAGACCGTCACCGTGACCTACACCGACACGTGGTACCGGCCGGTCGAGCGGCTGGTCTCGATGCCCTATCCCCAAAACGGTCAGCGACTCGTGCACGATCAGATCGTGGGGTCGGATTCCTCGCGTTGGATGTTCAAGGGAGGCCCGTTGGACGGAACGGTGTGGGGCATCCAAAACTGGGCCACCTACCGTCTCCAAGACGCCACACCAACGTTTGAACCCGACAACACGCTCAAGTTCTGGCTTCCGACCAACGCCTATTTCTTCCAAGCCCCGTTTCGACTTCGCGAGGCGACAGTTGTCGCCCATGCGGGCACAGCGCGGGTCGACGGACGTTTGTTGGACATCGTCTTTTTGTCTTGGAACACGGCCGCGCCCCAAAGCGACGTCGATCAGTACGTGGCCTACATCGACCGGGAGTCCGGGCAATTGATGTACCTGCAATACACCATCCGCGACATCTTCCGGACATTGATTGGCACGATGCACTACACCGACTACCGCGAGATCGACGGCATGCTCGTCCCGCACCGCATGACAGTCGTGACCGAGCCGGGTGGTCCGCGGTCACTTCACGAATATTTGGTCGAAAGTGTTGGTTTTGATCAGGTACCGAAGGCGTCGTTGCTCCCAGACCCAAAACGTCGGGGAACAAAGTGACGTAGACTTGCGGCGAATTTGAAACGCCCTACTGTAGATGTGCGCGTAAACCCTACTTTTGGACACCCCGATGCGTTCGCCTTTGTTGGTTTCACTGCTTCTTGTTGGCTGTACGGCCGCTCCCGCGCCGATTCCGGACAAGAAGGCCCCCCAAACAGACGACGTACCCCGTCCGTTCGCCGAGCTGGAGGCCGTGCTCCCAGACGTCATGACGTTGCAGGCACCCCCAGAAATGTTCGAGTTGCGCGAGATCCGACTGCCCGAGGCTGCCGGCGCGTGTGAGCTCGATACCCTTGCCACGGACAGCGACGCCGAGACGATCATCGGCAGTTCTTCGCAAAGTCTGGTCGAGACCTACGACCATCGAAACTGTCCCGTTTACCAGTCGGCGACGTACTCCGACGAAAAAGGCCAGCTCACGCTGACCGTCGACGGCATGTACGGCGAGTGGCGCCGCAACATGTGGTCGTCAGCGTTTTCGAATGGCGTCAACAATGGGTATTCGTCCGGTGAGTGGATCAACACACCCACGAATGAGCTCGAGAACCAACAACAAACCAGCCAAGAGTTCGACGACCAAGGGCGCCTGATCAAAGAAACGGTGGTGTTCGACAATACCCGTAACGTCACCGTCTATGACTACGACGACCAGGGCCGGATGCTCGCGATTTGGCGAGACACAGGCAATGGCCTCAAACGCAGCGAGACCTACAACTACGGGGCGTTTGGGCTGGAGCTCATCCAGTACTTCGACGCCAACGAAAACCTCGCCCGCGAGATGCGCTACCAATACGACGACAAGGGTGTTCTTCGGGTGACGACGACCCGCTCGATGTTCATGAACACCGGATATCCCGCGTACACCCGCGAGGAGTACGACGAAAACGGCAGCCCTGTTTCGTCGTCCTCGGACCAAGATGGGGACGGAAAGGCGGACTCCGAGTGGAGCCAAGAGTACAACGAGTTTGGGATGACCTACCGCCGGGATCGCTATGTGTCCGCGGGCTCGGAGTACATCACGGAGTGGTCGGGCACGTACGACAAAGAAGGGCGGCTGCTGCGGGGGCAAACCACCCAGAAGAACAATGGTCGGGTCGAGCGGCTTGAGCTGACCGTGGGTCAACGCGATGCCGAAGGCAACTGGCGCAGTGTTCGGCTCACCCGCGACGGAAGCGGTCTGTACGGCACATTGGATGTGTCGACGAACGAACACTTCCTGTTCAGCTGTGATCTCAATTTGGTCGGGGAAAAACCGTTCTGCAATTCGATCACAGCACAGCTCTACGACAAAAATCTCAACCCCACGCAGTATTGCTCGACGGGGCCGGGGATGAACACGTGTCAGCGCTATGTCTACGGGGCCAATGGCTACGTCGTGACCGAGCTCGTCGACGAAGACAACGACGGGCTGGCCGAGCGCCGTTCGGAGTACCGATACGACACGAACTACACCGAGAAAATGGTCAACTACCTCACCGATGCGCGGTGGGAGCAGATCAAGAAGTCCCCGCCGGCGCCAATGCCTGTGCGCCAGTTCGACGATTAAGACATTCGCCGCATGGGGGGCTCTTGCAGGATCTTCATGAATCGCTCACACTTAGTGCTCCAAGACTGAGCTGTGTATGAGCATTCCGTTGCCGCAAGCCGGCGATCTGTTCGAGGGTCGCTACCGCGTCGAGGCTGAAATCGGCGAAGGCGGATTCTCCCGCGTTTTTAGGGCGCGTGACGAGTCTGACGGCCATGCCGTCGCGCTCAAGATTTTGGTTCCTGCACAAATCGACAACGGGGGTGGTGCTCCGGCTTACCAAAGTGACGTGGTAGAGCGTTTCTTGCGTGAAGCGCGCGTCCTTGAAAATGTGCGTGAGGGTCACGCGATTCAGCTGCTCAACCATGGAAAGACGGCCGAGGGCGTCATGTACATGGCGTTTGAGTACGTCAACGGACGTAGCCTTTTTGAGGTCATTCGCGACGACGGAGCGTTGCCGGCTGCGCGTGTGGCCAACATCTTGGGGCAAACCCTGCAGACGCTCCAAGCCGCCCATGCGCAGGGGATTTTGCACCGTGACATCAAACCCAACAACATCATGGTCACGAGCACAGACCAGGTCAAAGTGTTGGATTTTGGCATCGCAAAAGCGTTCGCTGATGCGTCACCAGGCAACGATCTGACCGCCGCCGGAATGCTCGTTGGGACGCCACGATATATGGCGCCTGAACAGCTCAAGGGGACACCCATCGGGCCACCCGCGGACATCTATTCACTCGGAATTTTGGCGGTCGAGATGCTCACCGGCCGAAAGGCCATGCGCGGCAAAGACCGCATGGCCATCATCGAACAGCAGTTGATGCCACAATCCATCATGCTGCCGCCTGAGCTCGACATCCCGGTACGGTTGCGTGACATCGTCAATCGCATGGTCCAAAAGGACCTGCGTGTGCGCTACAACAGCGCCGCCGCGGTGTTGCGCGATTTGCAGTTTTGGGAGGAAGCGCCGCCGCAATCCGACGACACGATTTTGGGCGGTGTCGACATGGCGTTGCTCCGCACGCCGTCCAACGAAGCGACCGTTCTAACAACGGTGAACACCGCAGAGTTGCTCAGGCAACAAGCGCCCAATCCCGGTGGCGACCAAACGGTGTCCACCGCACCTCCCAATTTTGCGTCCTGGGCCCCCATGCCCAATCCCAACACACCCGCGGCACCGAGCATCGCGCTCGGGACACATTTTGGCCCCGCGCCGGCGAGCAGCGCATCGACCTCGCAGCTGATGCAGTTTGGCGGACCCGTTTCCAACACCGGGCAGTTTCAGCAACCCAATCAGCTTGGGAGTGGACAATATCCGCAGGCCCAGTATCCACAACCCGGCAGCGGGCAGTATCCCCAAGCCAAATACGGCAGTGGGCAACATCCACAGGCCCACTACCCGCAACCCGGCAGCGGACAGTATCCCCAAGCACAGCCCCCCAACGCGAGCGGTAGCGGCCAGTTCCCCACCGCTGGGTTCGGAACCGGAAACTACCCGGCGCAAGCGTGGTCGGAGGCGAACTACGGCAACATCCCGGCGACCACACCCAAACCCGCGGCGTTTGTTCCAAACACTCAGCAAAAGGTTTTGTTGGGGGTTTCGTTGTTCGTGCCCGGTCTCGCGCATGTGCTGATTGGGCAAACGAAGAAAGGAATCATCATCTTCGTCGCGGTCTTCTTGACCGTCGGTCTGATCTACCTCGTGTCGATCGTCGTGGCCTTTGATGCGTACTTGGTGCTGCGCGCACAACAGTACCGCGAGGTCGGCGAGTTCGAGATCCTCCCAGATTCAAAGGCGTTTTTCGGGTAAATTTACCCGAAAACGTAACACGACTCGACGTCGGTCTATTCCCGGTGTATCACAATGTGGGGATTCCGGCCGTGTGGCCGTGAACAGATGACACAGGAGTCTTCCCATGAAAGCGCTCGTTTCTTCACTTTTGCTCGTTCTTGCTGCATTGACTTTCGGTTGTGAAAAGCCAGCTGCAGATGCCACCGAAGCTCCAGCCGAAGCCCCTGCCGAGGGCGAAAAGGCTCCAGAAGCTGCTCCTGCTGAAGCTGAAAAAGCTCCAGAAGCTGCTCCAACCGAAGCTGCTCCTGCTGAAGCTGCTCCTGCCGAAGGCGCCGCTGCTGAAGGCGAGAAGCCAGCTGAGGAAGCACCAGCAGAGAACGCTGAATAAGACTCTCGCTTGTTTGCGGGGAATATTAAGAAGGCGACCCAATGGGTCGCCTTTTTTCGTTTGAAACCAGCGAAGTCGCTTACGGAAGGCAGACGGACTTCGTCACCGCAGGAGCGGACGACGACCCGATGTACCGCGCAGCGTCTTTGCCACGTGTGTTCGGAATGGCGGCGCAGTAATTGTTGTCCGCGGTCATGCGGGATGCGCAGATGCCTGCGCCCGCATCGGATGCCACACAGAACGTCGGGGCGAAACCTGCGCTGTCTGGGCAGTAGCCCTGACACGGCAAGGTGCAGAACGTCTGGTTGTAACACACGCCGGTTACGCCACCGACCGAGAACCCGCAGTCCGCGTTGCTCGCGCAAGGCGTGCCGACAAACGCCGGTGTCGGTTCGGGTTCGACGGGCTGAACGGGCTGAACGCGTCCGTTGCCCACACCCAAGACGAGCTGCCACCATTCGACGTACTGCGACGTTGTGGCGCCGGCCGTTGGGTCGACGACACGCAGCCGCCATTCGCCCTGGGCGTCGAGGCCTGCGAAATCGTACGTTGTGCGCGAGAAACGAATGTTGCCGCCCTTCCATACACGTGGACGTTTCGAGACAGCGACGGTCTTTCCGTTGTGTTCGAGGTAGAACTCAAGTTCTTGGGGTGCTGCATGGAACAAGTTGACGTTCAACGTCACGTACTCAATCGCGCCGGAGTCCGTCACGGTGCGGGATGCGACCATGCCTGTGGACGTACCGTCGGGGATGGCCACGGTGGGGCTGAGCGCACCCTGTGAAATCACCCGGCGAATCGTTGGGTCTGCAAAGGTGTGCAGCGGGTACGCGCGCATGACGTGATTGCCGATACATGCGGCCGTAGAGCCGACACTTTCGCATCGTTTTGATGCGTAACATCCGTCCGCGGTCTGCGTGAAACTATCACCACCCGAGCCGCGAATGACGATGCCGATGGCCTCGCCGTTTTGGTCCGCCACAAGACTTCCGGAGTTCCCCTGATAGATGTCGAGGTCGGTGTTGTAGAACTTCGACTTGGACGCGTCGACCACGGTGCCGGGCGTGACCTTTGTAGGTAACCCGGACGGATGGCCGATGGCCGTGGCGAGCTCTCCGCTGACCACCGCTGCCTCACGTAGCGAGACCGGCGTCCGACCTGTCACAGGGCGATCGAGCTGGACCACCGCCCAGTCTTCCCACATCTCGCCGTTGAGCGTGTCCTGCAGGTTGAGCTCGCCCTGGTCAAAGATGTGCCCAACGACCGTCTTGCCCTGGTAGACGTTGTTGCGAGGCAGCGTCGTGACGGTGGAACCAATGGTTTCGTAGCCAAACCCAAAAACGTAGTTCGCTTCGTGAACCGGGACATCACGATTGACACAGTGACCCGCGGTCGCGACCAAGTCGGGCGCGATCAAAAACGCCGAACAAAACCCGGGTGCGGGCTGCGACAGAAAACGCTCGGAGCTGCACAGTGGGCCACCAAGCGTCGCGCGTTGTCGTGTCGCAAACGAAATGTTGTTCAACGTGACTTGGGATGAGTTGATGTCGCGAATGCCCGCTGGGCTCACCGCGATGGCAGTCGCTGCAGCCACGCGTTTGTGAGCGGCGAGCACGTCACGGTCGAACAGCTCGCTACGGTCATCGGTGCCGTAGATGTCACCCTTGCCGCTCGTGTCGGGATCTTGTGTGTCTGAGACATCACTTGAACCCGCATCGCCACAAGCCACAAGGAATACTGCTAAAATCCAGAACTTCTTCACGAGCGCTCCGTCAGAAATGACGTATCAGGTTAAAAGTGGTTGGGTTGACGGCGAATCAGTTTACCACGCGTGGTATCACCGACGAACTTTCCGTCTTTGATCGCGATTTGTCCACGAACCGTGACGACGCTGGGTTTTCCGTCGATCTCGAAGCCGTCAAAACCGCTGTAGTCGTTGTTAACGTGGTGCGTGGCCATCGAAATCTTGCCCCGGTAGTTCGGGTCGTACACGACGATGTCGGCATCCGCACCCACCGAAATACGGCCTTTCTTTTCGAGCCCGAAAATCTTGGCGGTGCGCGTCGATGCAGCGTCGACAAAGCGATTGATGTCGAGGTTTCCGCGGCTCACACCGTAGGTATAGAGCAGATTGACGCGGTCTTCGATGGCCGGAATTCCGTTGGGAATCGCCGTGAACGCATCACGCCCCATGTCTTTCTGCGAAAGGTCGAACGGACAGTGGTCCGTCGCGACGGTGTCGACCAAGCCGTGTGCGAGGCCGTCCCACAGCGCCTTTTGGTTGCTCTTCTCGCGAAGAGGGGGCGACATGATCCACTTTGCGCCCTCGAAACCGTCGCGCTCGGCGTAGGTCTTGTCGAGCACGAGGTGAGGAATCACCGACTCCACGTAAATGTCGACGCCACGCTGCTTGGCAGCGACAGCGGCCTTGAGGGCCGCTTCACACGAGAGGTGGACGACGTAACCAGACGCGCCCGTCATCTCGAGGAATGATGCAAAGTGGTGCGTGCCTTCGGCTTCGACTTGGACCGGGCGGCTTGGCTCGTGCCACTCGGGACCGGTCTTGCCTTCAGCGATCAGCTTGGCACACAGCTGAGCGACCAGTTCGGCGTTTTCGCAGTGGGCGGTCGTGATGACGCCAAGCTCTTTGGCCAGCTTGAGTGCGGCGAAAAGTTCGTCGTCGTAGACCCCAAAGAAGTCTTTGTAAGCGAGGAAGACTTTGAACGAGGAGATGCCGTCTTTGACGATTTCGCGAAGCTGCTGTTCGGACTTTTCGTCGAACTTGGACACCGCCATGTGGAATGTGTAGTCGCAGGCGCTTGCGCCTTCGGCCTTGGACTTCCACAGGTTGTAGCCTTCGAGCAGGTCGTCGGTTCGATTGGGACACGCCATCTCGATGAAGCTTGTGGTGCCGCCGTGCAACGCCGCGATGCTCGCCGTGGTATGTGTGTCTTTGGCGTGGGTTCCCATGAACGGCAGATGGATGTGCACGTGTGGGTCAATGAACCCGGGGAACACGTATTTGCCCGTGGCGTCCACGACCTCGGTGCCCGGTGGCACGTCGAGGTTCTTGCCGATGCGTGTGATCGACTCATCTTCGCAATAGATGTCGGCAAAATAATCGTCTTCGGCCGTGATAATGCGGCCGCCTTTGATCAGCAGTGGCATGAGAACTCCTTGAGTGTTTGAACCCGCGCACATTAGCGCGACCCGAGGCAGTCTGCAAAACCAAGATTACGGGCGTGGCGGCTCTTCTTGGAGCACGGGATGTTTTGTGTCCGAGACCACCTGCGAAGTGAAAAGCGGCGTCATCGGGGCGGGCGAATTCGACGCAAACATGCTCAGGTCATAGTCCATGCGGTGGGGCTGGCCCTGCCCATCGCGGAAGAACGCGACGAGTCACGGCGGCAACGGACATTGGGTGTGTGTCCAAGAAACCGAGGCCACATCAGCCGCGGAATTGACGTCACGTCAGGCCGCATGAACTATGACAAATGTGTCCAAGAAAGCGGAGCCATTCCATTGTGACGACTCATGACGGAGTTGTTCCCGTAGAAGGTCTTGGGAAGTTGTATATTTTCGACGTGAGTATGCATGACGATGAGTGTACTAGGGTGCGTGGTCGCTGGGGCGAGCTAAACAGGCCAAATTCAGTTTGTATTTGTATGCCTTCTTGCGACGCGGGATCATGTGATCCCTGTCCGGTGGACACCTCTTACGATCCATTTGGCGCTCATGCGTTAGATGCAGTGCTGTTGCAGGATTTGGATTATGGGTTGGTTTCGTTTTTCTAATTGGAGTTTTCTCATATTGATCGCCGGCCTTCCCGTTTTTGCGCACGCCGAATGGCCGGCGCCAACGGGATATGTGTCAGACCCCAGATACGCCGGTTATGATTTGCTCACCCCCGCCGTTCTGCAGACGCTTCGGGAAAAAGACCAATTTTTTATCACATTTGCAGGGACTCCGGGCTGCGGTGTTGCGAATACGGTTGCTGCCGATCTTTTGGCCTACCAAAAGACTCAAATCCCGGAAATTCCGGTTTTCATTGTGGACAGCATGTCGGCCGAAGCGGTTCGACGAGTCGCCAAACCCTCGGGATCTGTTCCCCTAATTCTGATCTTCGGTGGCAAGAAATTGTTAGATGGTCAATTGGGACTGGGTGGATCGAAGAATGGTGGATTTTTTGACGCCATGATGGAACGGCAGGGTCTTCCAATCTCCGGGTTGGGCGAAGATAGCGGCGAGGGGAATTTGTATTGGAGGAAGAATTGGAAAAATGGACCTCCAAAGGAGTTCGGAAAGACCTTTCGCAGCAAGACCTTAGCGGAGGTGGATCTAAGTCATGCTGACCTTACGGGGGCCATATTTACCTACTCCGTGATTACCCATTCCAATTTTCGCAACGCGGTTCTTAAAGATGGGAAATTCGAAGACACGGTGTGGATCAACACTATTTGTCCGGATGGCTCCAACAGTGACGAACATCAATATTCTTGCGTCGGTTTTTAGCTCGGTCTTGATGTCGTGTGCATCAAGTCCTGCAGGAGTTTCAGCGCATCAGGAGCCCGCACCGCTATCGTTGATCGCGGCGGAATCGTTTGTGGAATTTCCTGAAACTATCTTAGGCGTGACTCGATGCGGCGAAAAACTTTTTGTGGTCGCCGGTCGGACGGTCTGGCGCGTGGGCGTGGATGGACGGAAGGAAGTGCTTTTGCCTAGGCTTGCAGGTGAAGGCGTACGGTTCGTGTATTGTACCCATGACAATGAAATGATGATTTTGGAGGATGTTGCAGCGGGAACCTGGAAAGCGCTGTACCTCTCCTCATTGACTGACGACGCTTATCGAGTCAGCAAATTCTACCTGCCGGAGGATCATGATTTCCGGCGGGTGACTGAACATGAACTCCTTTACTCCACATACATGTACGGCCGATGGTACGTAAATCGCGGCACCGTACTCGAGAAACGTATCGACCATGCAATCTTGGCTCATGGCCGTTTCCCGATCTCTTGCGGGGCCGACTGCATCTACTTCATCACCCAAAGCGACGACGGATATGAAGTTCGACGTCTACAGGGCCAAACCGAGACCCTGATTCAACCGCTACCCCAGGCCATGCCTTGGGGATTGGAACGCCTCAATGACCGTTTTGTCATTGCCTATGATGCCGAAGTCTATTGGCCGGATGACCAAACTCGAGTCGCGATTCCATCCGGCGTGTCGCAGCTTTTGGTTTGGCAGGAGCGTCTGCTCATCGTCTCGAAGACCAAACTTTTGATGATTTCTCACCTGCATTGAACCACCAAGACTGGTGATCGCGACCTCATCATTGAACCCGCGCACATTGGCGCGACCCGAGGCATTCTGCAAAACCAAGATTACGGGCGTGGCGGCTCTTCTTGGAGCACGGGATGTTTTGTGTCCGAGACCAGCTGCGAAGTGAAAAACGGCGTCATCTGGGCGGGCGAATTCGACGCGAATTTCGTCAGGTCATAGTCCATGCGGTGGGGCTGGCCCTGCCCATCGCGGAAGAACGCGACGAGTCTGCCGTTGCTGATCGCGGGGTCGGTCAGTTCGTCCCAGTTTTTGACGTCAAACCGTGTCACCCTCAGTTCGTTGCCTTCGTACTTCAAACGTTGTTCTTTTTGGTGGTTGGCGCGGTATGCCGCGGCATCCGTGATCACGTTGAGACGTCGATGCTCTGGAAAGTTCCGCAACATGTCCGCAATCGCGGTCACCGCCTGCTTGGACAACGGGTGCGCGGCTTCAAGCTCGGCCCAGGTCGCATAGCCTCGGGGTGACTCACCGTCCTTGGCCCAAACAAAGGGCTTGGCGCCTGATTTCGGGCCAATCGCGAAATAGATGTGCTCCAACCCAACAAACGCCTGGGCGTAGCCATCCACCGGTCCACCAAAAAACGCGGCGAGTGACGCGGCCATGGGGTGGGGTGCGTCGGTCGCGCCCGCGATAACCACACCTTTTCCCTTCCACGGCGAGGTCTTGAAATCGAGGGTGCGCCGCACGAGTTTTGCCCCAAGCTGTGGGGAGTGGACTTGCGCGGTGTCGTAGGTCAACACACCGTCCGCAAGGGTCGGCGGTTGAATCTGATCGACCGGAAGCGGAGGGAGCAGTTTCGCGAGCACCACGCTCTCGGGTTTGGTGGCGTCTTGGGGATTGAACCACTTGGACCACCACTCCTGCCCTTGTTCTTTTGACACCAACAGCTGATCGGACGGCCGTCTGCTCAACACGTCGATCACTTGCGCCAACTGCACGAGATTCTCGTTTCCGACGTCGACCGACAGATTGGGAGCGGCTTTTTGCAGCTCATCGTGTGACACGTAACAGATTCCGCCAGGCTTGAGGGTGACACAGTTTTCTTTGTGGTTGATCTGAAGGGCGATCGGTCCTTCGTGGGGCACGATCTCGGGACGTTTCTCTTTTGTATTGATGCGGCGCAGTGGTTTGACGGGGCTTGACGCTGGTTCGACGTTTGGTTCGTCGGAAAGCTTGGAGTCTTTGGCGCACCCGACGAACATCGAGGCGGCCAAAACACTGCAGATTGTGATTTTCATAGAATTCCATTTCTTGCGGTTTGACATCGCTTCCCCGTCTTCGCGAAGGCGAAGTGAATCGAACTTGCTCGACCGGCGACACATGCCCCAACCGTCTGACATTCAGACGTTTGCCGAACGCAATCTTCGTCGCTATGCTGCCGCCGTTCACTGCATTCGACCACGAGGTACGCCATGGGTTCGATCCCGAAATTTTCCGCAACTTCCAATGATTTCACACCGTTTGTCGACGCCAAAAACTGGATCGGCGGAGAATGGGTCACCCCAAGCGGCAAGGAGTCGATGGACGTGATTAATCCTCGCTTTGGCAAGGCCATGGCGAAGGTCCAGATGTCCACCGCAGACGACGTGGCAAGTGCAGTGCGTGCAGCCAAGGCAGCGTTCCCATCGTGGAGCGAGTGGCCAATGCGTGAGCGTGCGCAGATCATGTACAAGTTTCGTGAGTTGATGGAGCGCGACATCGTCGAGCTTTCGTGGCTCGTGTCGCACGAAAACGGGAAGTTGTTCGAGGAGGCAAAAGCCGAGGTCCTCAAGGCCATCGAGTGCTGTGAATACGGGTGCTCGCTGCCCAACATCGCAGGCGGACCGCAGCTCGAAGTCAGCCGCGGCGTGGAATGTCGCGAAACCTACGCCCCGCTAGGTGTTTGCGCTGGCATCACGCCCTTCAACTTCCCCTTCATGGTGCCGATGTGGATGCTTCCCCAAGTTCTCGTGGGTGGAAACACGTTTGTGCTCAAACCCTCGGAGCAAGTGCCGCTGAGCACGCTTCGCATGGCGGCGTTGCTTGACGAAGCCGGCCTTCCCAAAGGCGTGTTCAACATCGTCAACGGTGCACAGGAAGTCGTCGAAGCGATTTGTGACCATCCCGACATCAAGGCCATCGGCTTTGTCGGTTCGACCAAAGTCGCCAAGATCGTCTACGGCCGCGCGGCGTCGCACGGCAAGAACGCGCTGTGCCTTGGCGGCGCGAAGAATCACCTCATCTTGGTGCCAGACGCCGACGTCGACGTCACCGTCGACAACGTCTTGGCCTCGTTTACGGGCTGTGCCGGACAGCGCTGCATGGCGGCATCGGTGCTCTTGGCCGTGGGCGACGTCGACCACCTGATCACCAAAATCGCCGAGAAAGCCAAGGCGATGAAGGTCGGCACGGATGTGGGCGCCATCGTGAACAAGCAGAGCGTCGAGCGCATCGTCGGCTACATCAACGACGCCGAAAAGCGTGGCGCAAAGGTGTTGGTCGACGGCCGTCCCTCGGCAGGAACTTCCGATGGTTACTGGGTCGGACCGACCATCCTGGACAATGTTTCGTCGGACATGCCCGCCGGCTGCGAGGAAATCTTTGGGCCGGTGCTTTCGATCATCCGCGTCGACAAGCTCGACAAGGCGATCGCCATCGAAAACAACAACCCCTACGGCAACGCGTCGTGCATCTACACGTCGAACGGCGACACCGCCCGATACGTGTCAAACCGCGTCGAAGCCGGCATGGTGGGCGTCAACGTGGGTGTTCCAGTGCCTCGCGAACCGTTTGGCTTCGGCGGCTGGAACCACTCGAAGTTTGGAAACGGCGACATCACCGGTTGGGATGGCTTCCGTTTCTGGACGCGTCCACGCAAGATCACCACAAAATGGGCCACCCAACGCGACACCAGCTGGCTTAGCTGAGCCGCATGGTCCGTGAGTCTTTGAGTACTACCCCGGGCCGATTGATCGGCTCGGGGTCTATTTTTTTCGCAAGCGCAGGCGCGCTTCACACGTGAGATCGCAAATGAGTATGTCGTCTGAAGAAATGATTCGGCTGTCCAAAGAGCACACGCTTTACACGTGGGCAGCCAGCGGAAAGGTCAACCCGCTCCCCATCGAACACACCGACGGGATCTACGTGTACACGCCCGATGGCAAGAAGATCATCGACTTCAACAGCCAGCTCATGTCGGTCAACATTGGCCACAACAACGCCAAGGTCAACCAGGCCATCAAGGACCAAGTCGACCGCGGCTTGACCTTTGTTTACCCAGGCACGGCGACCGAGCCGCGCGCGCGTCTGGGCAAGTTGTTGTCCGAGGTTGTTCCGGGAGACATCAACACGTTCTTCTTCACGCTCGGCGGCGCCGAAGCCAACGAGAACGCGATCAAGATGGCACGCGACTTCAGCGGCCGTCCCAAGATTTTGGCGCGTTACCGCAGCTACCACGGCGCGTCGAACGCATGCATGCAGCTGACCGGCGACCCACGTCGCATCCCCAACGAACCCGGCATGCCCGGCGTGGTGCACGTGTTCGACCCGTGGCCCTACAACTACTCGTTCGGTACGACCGACGAGGAGATCACGGCCAACAACCTCAAGTACCTTGAGGAAACCATCATGTACGAAGGTCCACAGACCATCGCCGCGATGATCATCGAAACCGTGACCGGCACCAACGGTATCCTGGCGCCGCCAAAGGGCTACCTCGAAGGGTTGCGCGCGCTGCTCGACAAGTACGGCATCCTGCTCATCTGCGACGAGGTCATGGCCGGCTTTGGCCGCACGGGCAAGATGTTCGCGTTTGAACACGGCAACATCGTGCCCGACATCGTCACGATGGCGAAGGGCCTGACGAGCTCGTACCTGCCGCTCGGCGCGGTCGGCGTGTCGGACAAGATCGCCAAGTTCTTCCAAGACAACGTGTATTGGGGTGGCCTGACCTACAACTCCCACGCATTGTGCTGTGCGGCCGCCATCGCCTCGATCGAAGTCTTGATCGAAGAAAAGATGGTCGAGAATGCGGTCAACATGGGTGAAGTGATGCGCGGCCACATGCAGCGTATGAAGGACAAACACCCATCGGTGGGCGCGTTCCGTCAGATCGGCCTGTTTGGCATGATGGACATTCGCAAGAATTCGGCCGGCGAGCCGATGGCACCTTACAACGGTGCGAGCGACGCGATGACGAAGTTGGCAGGCTTCTTTACAGCAAACGGCCTGTTCACGTTTGTGCGTTGGGGCAGCTTCATGTGCAACCCACCGCTGTGCATCAACGAATCACAGATCGCAGACGCCTTCGAAATCATCGACCGCGGTCTGGAAATCACCGACGCGGCCTTCGAAGGCTGACCCCACCCACCTGTGATCGTTGAGAGTTTGGCGCGGTCTTCACTCGACCTCAAGGCTTGCCGGAAGGACCTGACCGCGAAGTATTCGAACGATCTGAATCTGTTGGTCTTCGATTCGAAAAAACACGGAATGCGAACCCACTACCGCGCGACGGTATCCGGCCCGAATTTCGTCAACGCGCGGAAACAGAAGAGGGTTTTCGGCAATTTGTTCGAACTTCGCGCGCAACAGCTCTCGATAGGATTCAGACTGGGCGGCACCAAACACACGTTCGCCATACTCTGCAATGGCCTGAAGGTCGGAGCGCGCGGCTGAAGAGAACAGCAGCTCATTCATTTTTGACGAGAGCTCGAGCGGAACTCCAAATTTCATCCAGGTCGATGGGTTCGAAGCTCCCCTTTTCTCCATGGCTCAAGGCTGAGCGCAAGGCCTCAAGTCGGGCTAGATTGTCTCTCTCCTCGTTCTGCCGGGACCGAATCAACGCGCGAATCACTTCGCTTTCGTTTCCGAAATCTCCCGATTTCAGTTGCTCCTTGATCCAACGGTCCTGTTGTTCTGTCAGTGAAAAGCTCTTCTTGACCATGGTCACCAGCGCCTCCTACTTAGTGGCACTAAATACTACAACCTGCTGAAAGTCAGGTAAATATTGGTCAGCTTGTGGGAGCGAACTCCCGGCCCGAGCGGCGCCAATCAAGCCGGTAACGCCACTCGGACAAAGCGCGAAGACGATGAATCCTGACCGTTTTGGGTCTGTTCAGGAGGATTGGCGTGCCCTAGACACGAAACGTAGGGTAGCAATCGATGTTTGACTTCTAATTTTTGTTTCGTAGGCTTAGCCGTCACCTAAAACTCTTGGAGGGACGCAGTGTTACACCTGTCCACCCTATCTCGACACTGTTTTGGGAAGTGGTGTCCTTGACCCGGTACCTCTGCAATCGTTGCCTTATGGTCTGATCGAGTTCTTTTGATGCGCGTCTCGTTTGCACATTTTGTGGTCATCGTAATGGTGATGATCGAAGCGCCTCTGTTGGCGCAGTGGTCGGCACCACAACAGGTTGCTTTGGACCCGGAGTTCGACGGGTACACGATGTTGACACCCCATGTGTTGCACACGTTGCGCAAAGACAACGTTCTCTTCGTCACGATTTCAGCGAGTCGCGGGTGTTCCATGGCGAGAGTCGTCGCACCACCTCTGCGCGAGTACATGGAATCTGTTGGGGTGCCGATCTACTTAGTTGACACGAGCTCGCACACATTTGTTAAAGAGGTGACGCAACCGACCGGTACTGTGCCGCTGATTCTGGTCTTTAAGGGCGAGCGACTGATTGACGGTCAATTGGGGTTCGGCTCAGGCGCGGACGAAGGATTCTTTGGTGCGATGGTCCGACGGTTAGGTTTGCCGCCTTCCGAACACGGGTTGGATTATCCGTCTCCGGCGCCTTTTAGATTCCGGGACAACTGGAAGCGATACTCGAAGGGGTTTTGCGGTCCGGTCGCAGCATCACATTCGCAGAGGTCGACCTCCGTGGAGCAGACCTGAGTGATGTCGAGTTCACAAACGCGGTCATCACACACTCGAATTTCGACGGGGCGAAACTCGATGAAGCCAAATGCAAACGCACCACATGGATCAACACGGTGTGTCCCGATGGGTCTAACAGCGATAGCCATGGCTACCGTTGTGTTGGCTATTAGTGGGTGTTCCGCGGTCCAAACTCCGGTGATACCATCTGCGGCGATCTCGCGCTCGGCGGTTGAGCTGGCACAGTTGCCGGAGGTGATTCGGGGAGTCACCGCTTGCAACGACCGTCTGCTCGTCGTGGCAGGGCGACAGGTCTGGTCGGTCAACAAAAACGGGGTCACTGAGCGTCTCGCACGGATTTCGGCTGAGGGCGTCGATTACGTCTGGTGCGTGGAGGCGTCGTTGATGATGCCAGAGAAAAAGAACGACTTCGGGTGGCGCCAGGTCATGATCTCGCCTGTGGACGACGCCACGTATCGAACCCCAGTCGGTTATCTGCCAGGAGCCGATGAGATAACACGCGTCAATGACCGAACCATCCTGTTTTCCGGGCTTCTACCACGGAGATTGGTACGTTTACCGAGCGGATTTCGACGCGAAACCCAAGGCAGAGTTGCTCGCAGCCGGACGCTTTCCCGTGAGCTGTGGTGAGGATTGTTTCTGGTTTGTTGCCTTCGACAGCTCAACTTTTCACATTCGAAAATACACCGCACAACACGAAGAAGACGTCGCAAAACTGTCGACAGAGGTTCCGACCGGGTTGGTGAGATCGAACGAGCAGTTCGTGGTGGCCTACAACTATCGGATGCGCTGGACAGAAGACGGGACCACGTTGACCATTGGTGGCTCGATCTCGCAGATGATGAGTTGGGATAATCGGATAATCGTAGTGGTCGGCAATCGAGTCTTGGTGGTCGACTAAGAACGTTGGGCTTTGTTAAGCGGTCTGGAGTCTACCAACTTCTCAAAATAAGGAGGTCGTGGGTTCGAACCACGACCAAGCTGGCTGCCCAAGGCACCAGTTTTTGAACGCCTTTGATTTCGCGACGAGTGTTTGTTTGTGGCCACTCGACTCGGTCGGGGTAGGCGACCACTATTTTGCCTAACACAACGGTGAACGCCACGGGCGGCTCGGTGCCTAGGTTCACCGACTCGACGATCTCGTTGGCGTGCATCCGATGCGCCCAATAGCCCGAACCAGACTCCGCCACAAACCAAACGCATCCATCTCCGCAGGGCACCGGAAACCTTCCACGTGCAAGCAGTGATGTCTTTCCATAAGGCTTACCGGACACCGTACGAGAGATGTACCAATAGCCGAATTGAAAATCCGATGCGTACGCCTCGTCCTTCGAGACAACTTGCACATCGATATCAGTCAACAAAGCCAGGGTTTTGACCCTGAACGCATCGGAGTCGAAGTCAGAACGACCAATCGCTTGAAAGTCCGGTTTTGCCGCGGATGATCTTCAAGCAACAGTAATCGTTCGTCGCTGCACGTAGCATAACTCACGTTGTCGCCGCTCGGGTTGAGCACGTGGGTTTTCGTGCCACTGCCGTCAAGCCTCCATACCGAAGAACCAGCCACCACCAACAAATCATCGCCGCACGGTGCCGCGGAGTAGACAGTCTCTGAAAAACGCACTTGCGCTGGTCGGTTCGACGAAGCCTTGGGTGTCGCGTACGCGCAGCCCGCCACGACCGACAGACTAATGACCCAAACACGTGTATTCATGGGTATCAGCGCTAAGACTGCCATCGGGGCAAATAGTGTTTATCCAGACCGTGTCATTCAAATTGGCTGAGGTGAGCTTACTTCCGGAGAAATCGGAATGGGTGATCACCGAGCCGTGAAGGTCTAGCTCCTTCAAATCTAGGTTTCGTGCCGTGACATCGGCTAGGGTATGTTGCGACAATTCCTTGGGAACGTCGTTTTGCTTCCACGTTTTTCCCAATACCATCCATGGGTTGTTGGCAACCAAGCTCTGGTTTGCGGAGGGTAACCCCTGCCGCATCAACAGCGCATCAAACATCCCGCCATTGGACGCACCGCCCATCCCCAGTTGTCCATCCACAAGTCGATCACCCTCGAAGATCATGATCAGAGGGACGGAAGACACACGCTTTGTCGCAGCCAAGACCTCGTTCGAAGCGATGGTTTGAACCAAAAAAGCGGGATGGAGGGAAAGTTGGCTTGCTGGTGATGCAACAGGACCGGGGCGATGGCGCGGGTTAGGCTACATCCTGGACCACCGACCAATACGAGGAAGCGCGAATTGCTCAGTGAAGCTGTTTCAACTCTAACGGAGTGAGTTGAGCAAACCCTTCAAAAGACGCATCGGATTGGTAATCAGCAGGTGGGTTCCACTGCGCCGCGGCCGACGCTGACCAAACCACGATGCACCAAACGCTCGCGATTCTAGAAAAACGAGACCAAACCATGTTCAAGACCCTGAAGCGTAGCTAGGTGGTCGGGAGCGAGCCTCCCGACCGCATCTTCATCCCCACGAAATACAGCACACCCGCGATGCCAAAGCCGACGAACCACGCGTAGGTGTAAAGCTGGTCGAAGAATGGCGGAATCACGCCGTCACCAAACGCTCCCGCGACGTGCAGGAAACCCGGCAAGTTCGGCAGCAGTGCGATGACGAACGCGATGACGGCGATTGGGTTAAAGCCTGAGTTGTACCAGTAGCGGCCTTGTTTTTGGAAAAGGTCCTCGAGGTCGAACTCTTTGTTGCGGATCAGGAAATAGTCGACGATCAGGATCGCGCCGATGGGGCCAAGCAACGCCGAATACCCGATGAGCCACGTAAAGATGTAGGCCCCGGCGGACTCGACGAGTTTCCAGGGCATGATGGCCAAGCCGATGCCGGCGGTGATGTATCCGCCAAGCTGGAAGGTCAGTTTGCTGGGGTTGATGTTCATGATGGCGTTCGCGGGTGACACGACATTCGCGGCGATGTTGGTCGACAAGGTCGCGATCGACAGCGCAAACAAGCTCACCAACACCGTCACCACCGCCATTGGGCCCTCGCTCGCCTCACCCATGCGCCCGAGCAAGATGGTGGGGTCCCAGATGGTCTCGCCGAAGATGACTGGGGTCGCGCTCGTGACGGCCACGCCGATGAACGCGAACAACGTCATGAACAGGGGCAAACCGATGGCCTGGCCGAGCACCTGGTCACGTTGGGTTTTGGCGTATCGCGTAAAGTCGGGAATGTTCAGCGACAAGGTCGCCCAAAACCCAACCATCGCGGTCAACGACGGAAAGAACACCGACAGGAACTGCCCTTCTTTGGCGCCGCCGGGCGCAAACGCGCTGGGCTGCGACATCATCGTGCCAAATCCGTCGGCCTTGACGTAGGCCCATGCGAGCAGCGCGAGCCCCATGACGATGAGAAATGGTGCGGCGATCGACTCAAGCAGGCGGATGGATTCAACGCCCTTCTTGATGATGAACACCTGAATCCCCCAGAACACGAGGAAGCTGACAAACTCACCGGGGTTGATGCCGAGGATCGGAAGGTCGGCGCCCTCGAGCGCCCCGCCGAGCATGATGTTGACCAACTGATAGATGGCGAACCCGCCAAACCACGTCTGGATGCCAAACCAGCCACACGCCACGAGCGCACGCAGGATCGACGGGATGTGCGACCCCCAAACGCCAAACGATGCGCGGGCGAGCACGGGGAATGGGATGCCGTACTTGGTGCCGGGGTGACCGTTGAGGATCATCGGGATCAAGACAATGACGTTGCCCAACATCACCGTCAGCACCGCTTCGCCCCAGCTCATGCCGTTTTCGATGAGGCTCGCCGCCAACATGTAGGTCGGCACACACACGACCATACCGATCCACAAGGATGCCATGTTGAACACCGACCAGTGGCGCTCTTCGGCGGTCGAGGGGCGAAGGTCGTCGTTGATCAGAGACGGATCGGGATTGGAGAGCATGGGGGTGCCTCGTAACTAAGCAAATGCATTGAAATTTCGAAGGGGCCGAATATTGCCGACGCATCTGGGGAAGTCAATCGGTGTGCGGTTGGGGTTGACTGTAGTGATTACTACATTTACCCTCGCGGTTTGAAGTGGTCACTACATTGAAGGTGTTGACGTGAACGTTTCGCAGCAATCCCACAAAGCTTGGCTTCTGGTCACCGCAATCATCGTTGGGGCATTTGGCCCAGTGTTCAGCTTGGGCACGATGGAGTGGAGCTCGGAGCCCGCGCGCTGGTCACTCGACCTGTTGAGCTGGCCACTTGATGGCGCACAGTCTTACGATTTCCCCACGATGCGGTTTCTGTCGGCCCTGACCGGTGGTTTCCTGTTTGGCTGGGGCGTGATGATTTTCTGTTTGCGGCGTTGGGTTTACGACCTGGCGCCTGAAGGCGTTCGGCGTTCGGTCCTCGCTGGATTGTTGGCGTGGTTTGTCCTCGACAGTTTGGGGTCCGTTGCATCGGGGACACCGTCAAACGCTGTGTTTAACGTCTTTGTCTTGTTGCTCGCTGTTGGCCCGCTTTGGAAACCCATCCCAGCGACGACCTAGGCAGGGCGCGCAAAACTGTTCGCAATTCTCTCCTATCGTTGTAGAGTGGCGCCCTATTTCGAAAACTGGAGACCCACATGTCCAAACTCCCCATGGACCGGACCGAAGAAGCGTTCCGGGACTACAAGGAGCCGTATTCGCCCAACCAAGCCGTGGTCGAGGCGAACCGCTGCCTGTACTGCGCGGATGCGCCTTGCATCAAAGCGTGCCCCACATCGATCAACATCCCCGAGTTCATTCGCAAGATTGCGACGGGCAATGTCGAGGGTTCGGCGAAGACGATTTTTGAATCGAACATCTTGGGCATGAGCTGCGCGCGTGTGTGTCCGGTGGAAGTGTTGTGTGTCGGCGACTGCGTCTACAACGAGATGGACATCCCGCCGATTCAGATTGGCCGGTTGCAGCGCTATTCGACGGACATGGCGTTTGAAAAGGGCTGGAAGTACTTCGAAGCTGGTGCGGATACCGGGAAGTCCGTGGGGCTCGTCGGTGCTGGGCCTGCAAGCTTGGCCGCCGCGCACGAGCTGCGCCGCTTGGGCCACGCGTGCACCATTTACGAAAAGAACGATTTTGTGGGTGGCCTGAACACAAACGGTGTCGCGCCCTACAAGATGAAGGCCGACCGCGCGCTCGAAGAGGCTGAGTGGGTGTTGTCGATTGGTGGCATTGACGTCCAAACGGGCGTGACCGTCGGCAAAGACATCACGTGGCAGGACCTCGAGACCAAACACGACGCCGTGTTCGTCGGCATCGGCCTTGGGCCCGACAAGTACCTCAAGACGACCGGCGAGGATCTCGATGGGGTGGAAGGCGCGGTCGATTGGATCGACGCGATGAAGCTTGGAAAGGTCAACCTGTCGCACGTCACGGACGCCGTGGTCGTTGGCGGCGGAAACACCGCGATGGACTGCGTGCGCGAGCTTTGTGGCTTGGGCATCGAGAACGTCACGATGATTTACCGCGGCGATGAAAACCGCATGAGCGGCTACAAACACGAATGGGCTGCGGCCAAGCAGCTTGGCGCCCGCGCAATTTGGCATGCGTTGCCCGACGCCTACGAAGGCGGTGCACACGTCGAGCGCGTGCGTTGTCACAAGCTTGGCTCTGACATGAAGCCCACGGGCGAAACGTTTGAAGTCAAAGCGCAGCTTGTGTTGTTGGCAGTGGGCCAGTCCAAATTGGGTGATGAGCTCCACGCGCTGGAGGGCATCAAGACCGATTGGGGTCGGCTTGTGGTCGACGAACACCAGGCGCTTGGTCGCTAAGGTTGGTTTGCAGGTGGAGACGCCTCGAACGGCGCCAAAGAAGTCGTCAACGCGGCGGCAGAAGGAAAAGTCGCGGCACACGCGATCGATCGTTATCTGAAGGGAGGTCACTGATGCCAGATTTAACATCAAATTGCGCGGGCATTATCTCGCCGAACCCGTTCTGGCTGGCCTCAGCACCGCCTGCAAACTCGGGCGCTCAGATTCAGCGTGCGTTTGACCACGGCTGGGGTGGCGCGGTCTGGAAGACCTTGGGAACGCCCATTCAAAACGTGTCGAGCCGCTTTGGGGCCGTCAATTATGGCGCCACACGCGCGATCGGCTTCAACAACATCGAGCTCATCACCGACCGGCCGCTCGAGGTCAACTTCCGCGAGATCTACGAGACCAAACAGAAGTACCCCAAACACGCGATCATCACGTCGTTGATGGTCGACTCGAAGGCCGAGTGGAAAGACATCATCAAACGCGCCATCGACGCGGGTTCGGACGGCCTTGAGCTGAACTTCGGCTGCCCGCACGGGATGTGCGAGCGCGGCATGGGCTCAGCCGTTGGCCAAGAGCCCAAGGTGAATCAGGAAATCACGAGCTGGGCGGTCGAATACTCCACTATCCCCGTGCTCGCGAAGCTGACGCCTAACGTGGGCGACATCGTACCGCACGGCCTGGCCTCGCAACGCGGAGGCGCGCATGGGGTCTCGCTGATCAACACGATCAAGAGCATCATCGGCGTCGACATCGACAATTTTGTGGTGCAACCGGTCGTAGGCGAACGCTCGTCCAACGGCGGCTACTGTGGTGCGGCGGTGCGTCCCATCGCGTTGCACATGTTGGCGGCGCTGGCGCGCGACGAGGAGTTCAATCTGCCCATCAGCGGCATCGGCGGCGTGACCAACTGGCGCGACGCGGTGGAATTCTTGCTGCTTGGCGCCTCGAGCGTGCAGGTCTGTACCGAGGTCATGTTGCGCGGCTATCGCATTGTCGAAGACATGATCGAGGGCTTGGAAAACTACATGCGCGACCACAAGTTCGAAACTCGACGACATGATTGGCAAGGCAGTGCCTAGCTACTCGGCGTGGAGCGACTTGGACATGAACTTCGAGACGGTCGCGAAGATCGACCCCAAGAAGTGCATCGGCTGCCAGCTTTGCGTCATCGCGTGCCATGACGGCGCCCACCAGTGCATCCACCCCGACCAAGACGTGACCATTCGTGTTCCGGTCATCGACGAATCGGAGTGTGTGGGCTGCAACCTCTGCCAGATTGTGTGCCCAGTCGACGGCTGCATTTCGATGGTGGAAGTGGCCAACGGGTTCGCTCCCGCAACATGGAACGAGCACATCACGCAGGGCGCCACCCTTCGCCCCAAGAAGGGCGCTCACTAGACACGCACCGGCAGCTCACGAGCTGCCAATGCGGCAATCTGGAGATTGCCGCCCCACTTATGTTTGGGTGTATGGAATTGACCCGAGGGTGGCGGTCGTTATTCTTGCAGTTGGAGGTTTGCCATGGAATCCGAGTGCATGAATCGCGCGCGGGCGCTTAAAATCAAGGGAATGCGAGGAAAGTCTGGTGGGGAGCGTGTTCTAGCCGCGCTTGCCCGTGGGCGACGAGGGTTGAGCATTGGAAACAGTAAACTTGACCGAACACGTCAACCTGACGTTACACCTTATCGAGCACCTAAAGAGTCAGGGGATTGATACCGTCGTAATCGGCGGTGTCGCGCTTGCCTACCATGGTTACGAGCGAGCAACTCGCGACATCGATCTAGGGGTTTTTGTAGACTTCTCAAGGCTTGTTGAGGCAGTGAGTTGCTTCGAAGTGCCCGATGGCTTCTGTGTAGCTACCACGGGAACGACGACCGCGGACGACCCGTTGGGTGGTGTCATCTCGATTGGCTATCCGACAATCGGTGGGCTGGACATCTACATCCAAGTCGTCAATTTCAATAATCCACTGCGACTACGGCGGTCGCCGACCCGACTCATAAAACCTGCGATCGCTGCATCGCAGATTGACGATGAAACGCACCTTCCGTTCATTCCATTGGGGTATTTGGTTTTGCTCAAACTCATCGCTGGATCAGCTGTTGATCTCATGGACGTTCGCAATCTCATGATGGAACAGTCGGAAGATGTGTTTGACGAGATCCAACAGCTCGCCGCCGAGTTTGGACTTTCTCGGAAGTACAACGCCCATGTTGCTCCATTGAAACTCGGATAGTTGTCAGCGTGGACGCTGACATGCGGCAATCTGGAGATTGCCTCCCCAAATATCTGGACCAACCCGACTTAGTCTTCGTCGACCTCTGACCACAACACGGACATCCGGATGGGCACCGAGCTGGCTTGGTCTTCGACGCGCGCCTCGAGCTTGAGCATGGTTTGAAGCAACGCATCGTAGGCGGTGCGAAGCTCGTCGTGGTCTTCCGGTCGAATCCGGAAGTTCAGTGTGCGGGCGAACGACACGTCTTTGGGCTCGATGAACCGGGCGATGACGGTCTCGGCCACGTTTTGCATCAAGCTGTTCAACGCGCCAATTCGCCGCGCAAACCCCTCGTCGACAAGCCGTGACACAAGGTGAGAAGCCCTGAAACGCACCTGACGGCCGTCGTGCTCCTCACTGACACGCCCTTCGGCCTTGAGGGCCTCGATGGCTGTCTCGAGGTCCTCACGCGGCACACCGGGCAAAAGCTGCCCGATGCGCGCCAATGTTTTGGCCTCGGCCCACACCATGAATTCGATGCGACGCGCCAAGGTATGTTCGACTTCCGGCAGAAAGAAGTCCGAGCGAAGTTCGGCGTTGAGCCGCTTCATCGTGCGCGTGCTGACCTCGATCAGCTCGGCGGCCTCGGCCAACGTCGCACCGGATTCGCGCAACTCCCGGAAGTAGCTCAGCCGAATGAAATTGGTCAGCTCCTTAAGCGGAAAGCCAAAGCGCGCGGCAATCATCGCGGGTGGTCGAAGCATCGAGAACATGATGCGTCGATGCACAAGCTGCTCGCTGGTTGGCGCAGCGAGCTCCGCATCATCGTCAACGTGGACGGTCATGGTGTTTCTCGTCAAAACGCCCGGGGGCGTGCCCGGCTTAGTTCGAGGCTTCGATGGCGGTCACGAGGTCGTTAAACGCTGTGCCAAACCCTGGTGCCGCGTCGCCACAGCAGTAGTCGTTGACCGCGGTACCATCGAGGTCGATCGACCGCACCAAACATGGGTCACACGCAAGGCCCGGGTCCACCACGCACATCGGCGCGGGCAACGCGGCCCAACTTGGCTTCGACGTCTGCTTGGGCCGCAGGTGTCAGCGTCATTGGGCCAAACGGGGTCGCCACCAAGCAGTCTTGTCCAATCACACCCTTGATGCAGGTGTCCGTGGCAGCATCGCCGACCACGGCTGTGGTGCCCTCGGCCGACAAGCTCCCATCGGGTTGCCGCGTGAACTTCGCCTGAACGGTCGCGTCGGGCTCCAAGCAGTAACCAAGGCCCGCGCCGGTTGTGTACGTCAACAGGTCGAACGAATCTGGGTTCGAGAACGCGGCGGTCGTGGTGGGTATCAACGCCCGGAAGTAGTCCGCCACGGCGGCGACCGAGGGTCCAATCCGACCGCGGTCTCGGCGCAACAGAACGTGTCGACGGATGTGTCATCGACGGTCAGGGTCTCGATGACACAAGGGTCGCAAACCGCGGGGCCGTTCTGCTGGCATTGTGGCGCAGGTACATCCGCATACAAGGCTTTGACCTCCTCCAGCTGTGTCGCATCAAGGGTCAAATTGGCCTCGGCCCGTACTTCGCAATCGGGAGGCATCGTCAGGCAGTTGTCGTTCGCCGCATCGCCCGGCACCAAGTAGCCAATCGTCGCGGCGCCGGTCGTCAGGTCGACGGTGAAATCGAGCAATGCGTCCACGCAGAACCCAAAGCCACCACCGGCGGTGTATGTGATGGTGTTTGCGCCATCGAGGTCGAACGCGCTGTTCGTTGATTGTGGCTCTTTGTAGAAACATGCCTGCGCCGGGTTCGCGTCAAAACACCCCGGTTCCTTGGGCTGGAACCCAAGCCCTTCCAACACGGAGATCAACGGGTCAGGCATCTGCTGGCTGTCCACACACGCCACGCCGCCGTCGGCCAATAGGAATCCAACCGGGACGATCGACGGACACAGGAATCCTTCCTCGATCAACTCGTTTGTGTAGACGCAGGCGAGTTCGCCTTCGGCTTCGACCTGTTGGCCAGCACCGCAGCGGTTCGTGGTGTTGTTGCTTGGGATGTTTGATTTGTTGTCGTCGCTTCCACACGCGATGAGCTGTGCAATGACAAAGACGGGCAGGAAAAACTTCTTCATGGGAGACCTCATTTCGTTACGGGCCAATTTTGGCCCTTTTATGATGCCACGTCAAACTGCAATGAAGGTGCCAATTTTGGCCCAAACATTCTTGTTGTTGAAATTCAATGGGAATTCGTATTTCTGCGCCACGCCCGCCACAGATTTCTGAGGATACGGCCAACTGACGTCTCAGATTTGCGAGTGGACCTCGGGTACGCCAGTTTTGGCGCATCCACGCTCCGATATCGCATCGAAAAACGTCCAAACCGCCGATGTTTGCTGGCACACGGTTTGCGATGTCACGACAACAAGGACGATCTTCAACGTCACCATTTCATCTGGTGGATACGCGTGAATTCAACGACGCCTATCACTCCCACAATTCGCATATGGCCTATGAAACACTTCTTCGCTCTGACACTCCTTCTGGCCCTTCACTCGACCACCGGCTGGGCCCAACCCGCAGCAGATGCAACTCCGAATACCGAGACACCTGCGATTCAGCCGCAACCCGTGGCCGATGCCACGGTCGCCCCAGAACACCAGTTGGAAGCTACCCCCGAGGCCCAACCGGAGTCCGAGATTCCTCTTATTGCCTCGCCGGCCCTGCCAAAACCGGGAGACCTCTCGCGCATCGAGTTTCGCGCCACACTGCTCCTGTTTTTCGGCACGGCGTTTGGCATCTTCGCGGCAGAGCTCGGATGGGTTTCACCAGAGGGATATCTGGCAGAAATCCAAGGGGCCTTTCTGGACAGCGTCAGCGCGGGAGGCGGTCAACAGCTGACCTTGCGGGTCGGCAAACGCTGGGACAGCACCGACAGACCTCGTGCGCGGCCAAAGCAGCAGTTATTCGGGCACAGTGTTGCTGCTCGGCCTGCGATACGGCGAGTTTCCGTACATGGGCTCAACCGATGGGTACGACTACAAGTCGAAGGACCTCGGGGTTCAAGCCGGGCTGGCGTGGGACTGGGGTTATGGCTCGTTGAAAGGTTTCGCCAGTCGTGTCGAGGCGTTGATCACGTACAACATCTACTCGGACCCGAACTACGGAGGGGATTGGCCGTACGCCGGCGAGCTGAATCCGACGGTGACCTTCGACCTCGGCATCTTCTTTGGGTTCTACAACTCACTGGAATAGCCGACGACAGCCGCAAGAAAACAAAAACCGCGCTCAAGGGCGCGGTTTCTTAGCTCTGGCGCAGGGCCAAGCCGATGTTTACTTGCGTTTGCGCTTGGTGTGGTCGAGCCCGCCTTACGGATGCGGATCGATTTCGGCGTGATTTCGACGTACTCGTCTTCGTTGATGAATTCGATCGCCTGCTCAAGCGAGAACCGACGCGCAGGTGTCAGTGTCAACGCTTCGTCCGCACCCGACGAGCGCATGTTCGTCAGCTGCTTCTTCTTGCATGGGTTGACCACAAGGTCGTTCTCACGCGCGTGCAAACCGATGATTTGACCGGCGTAGACTTCCTCGCCCGGGCCTACGAACAACTGCCCGCGCTCTTGCAGACCGAACAGCGAATACCCGGTGGTGTCGCCGTTTTCGAGCACGATAAGCGCGCCGTTGCGCTGGAACGGCAGCTCGCCGCGGTGTGGCTCGTAGCCGCTGAACAAGCTGTTCATGATGCCGGTGCCGCGCGTGTCCGTGAGGAATTCCGAGCGGTATCCGAGCATGCCACGTGCCGGGACCGAGAAGGTCACGCGCTGCGTGTTGTCATGGTTGACGTGAATGTTCAGCAGAACGCCACGTCGTTGGTTGAGCTTGTTGATGACCGTACTTGCGTAGTCGGCATCGCACTCGAGCACGACTTCTTCGATGGGCTCCAGAAGCTTGCCGGCCTCGTCACGCTTGAAAATCACGCGTGGCTGCGAAACCTGAAGCTCGAAGCCTTCACGACGCATCGTCTCGATCAAGATTGCCAAGCTGAGCTCGCCGCGACCCGACACTTCGAATGCTTCTGCGCGCTCGGTCATCGCGACGCGCAACGACACATTGTGCTCGAGCTCGCGGTCAAGGCGGTCCTTGATCTGGCGGCTGGTCACGAACTTCCCTTCGCGGCCTGCGAACGGTGAGTTGTTGATCATGAAGACCATCGAAAGCGTGGGCTCGTCGACCACTATCGCTGGCATGGGGCGTGGGTCTTCGAGGTCGCACAAGGTGTCACCAGGAAGGATGCCTTCGAATCCCGTCACCGAGATGATGTCGCCTGCGGTGGCGCGGGTCGAAGGAACGCGCTCGAGGCCCTTGAAGCCCCACAGCTTGGTCACGCGCGCTTGCTCGCGCTTGCCGTCGTTGCGGCAAAGCATGATGCGGTCGCCTTCGTTGACGGTACCGTTGTACACGCGACCGATGGCGACGCGGCCAAGGAAGTTGTCGTAGTTGAGCGTAGCGACCTGCATCTGCAAAGGTGCGTCGTCGTCGCCCACAGGCGGCTCGACCTTTTCGATGATGAAGTCGAGCAACGTCGTAAGGTCTTTGGGTTCGTCGCCGAGCTCGCGAATCGCGTAACCCTGCTTTGCCGACGCAAAGATGACAGGGAAGTCGAGCTGTTTGTCGCTGGCTTCGAGGTCGACGAACAGGTCGAACACCATGTTCAGAACTTCATCGGGGCGCGAGTTCGGGCGGTCAATCTTGTTGATGACCACGATAGGCTGGTGGCCAAGGGCGAGCGACTTGCGAAGCACGAACTTGGTCTGAGGCATCGGGCCTTCGAACGCGTCCACGAGCAACAACACACAGTCGACCATCTTGAGCACGCGCTCGACCTCACCACCGAAGTCGGCGTGGCCAGGGGTGTCGATGATGTTGATCTTGTGGTTTTTCCACTCTAGACCGGTGCATTTCGCGAAGATCGTAATGCCACGCTCGCGCTCAAGGTCGTTCGAGTCCATCGCGCGTTCTTCGACAGCGCGGTGGGAAGCAAACGTGTTGGACTGACCCAACAATCCGTCGATCAGGGTAGTCTTACCGTGGTCAACGTGGGCAATAATGGCGATATTACGAATATTCTTCATGACGAGAACCCGCTCCGAAAAGGCGGGCGCTCTATAGCGCGCCAAAATACAAAAAGAAAGGGATGGGCCTTACTTTGTTGAAATCTTCACAGAAGTGAGCGGATTTCTGCTGCGATGCTGGTCAGCGCATAACGTGCGGATGGAATCACACCACCCATGGTCAAAAACCCATGGGTGAGGTGCTCTTGGTCGCGATGAATCACCGTGATGCCGTGGTCGGACAGAACGTGGATGTACTGTTCGCACTCGTCGCGCAGTGGGTCGAAGCCGCACGACACCATGTAGGTCTTGGGCATCTCGCTCATCCGCGAGAAATACATCGGCACCACCCGTGGGTCATGCTGGTCGTCTTGGTCGAGCACCGCGCCGAGGTAGGTCCGCGCGAACCAGTTCATGACGTTCTTGGTCAGGTAGTAGCCATGCGCGAAAAGGTCGCGCGAGGCGTGCTCCACACCGTGGTCGGTCAACGGATAAAACAAGAACTGCCACGGCGGCACAGGCTCGCCGTCGAGCACCTGTTGCTGACTGATGTTGATGGAGAGGTTGGCGCCGGCCGAGTCACCGATGGGCGCGACCCGTGCGGGGTCACAGCCCCAGTCGACACAGCGTTTCAGCACGTCGCGGTAGGCTGCGACGCAGTCGTCGATCCCGCCCGGGAAGGCGTGTTCTGGCGCGAGTGCGTACTCCACGCTGACAACGTCGGCGCCGGTCAGAGCGGCGAGCTGACTGCAGACGCCGTCGTAGCCGTCGACGCTGCCGACGACAAAACCGCCGCCGTGCAGGAACACCAAGCAGGGCCTTCCGTCCGCTGCGGACCGCGGGCTGAATCGGCGGGCATACACAGGGCCGTTTGCGCCGTTGAGCTCCATGTGGGTGCGAAGCACCGTTGGATGGGCCTCGACGTCCATCATCTTCGTCGCGTTGTCGTAGACCTCACGCGCGCCTTCGAGCCCCAGCGTGTGGATTTCGGGGTGTTTGGTGGCCTCCATCAACGACAGCAGGACGTGCATGTGCTCGTCGAGCGCGATGCCGCGGTCGTTGCGTGGTGGCTCGCCGAATGCCCGGCGATAGAACGACGGTGGAACCGCCAACGCAGCGCGCAACGTGGCGCGCTCAAGCACTGCAGGGAGTTTCATGAGAGTCCAGGTTACTGCGGTGGCACTCTATTAAACGGCGTAGTTCTCGATGATTTCGCGCAGCTTCAGCACAAAGCGGTCGGCCGTGGCACCGTCGACCACGCGGTGGTCAAACGACATGCACCAGATCGAGGTCGGCCGCACCATGATGGCGTCGGTCTCTTGGTCGACCACCACACGCTTTTTGATCGCGCCCGTGGCGAGGATCGCGGTTTGGGGCTGATTGATGATCGGCACACCGAACTCGCTGCCAAAGATGCCGGGGTTGGTCAGCGTAAATGTGCCGCCCTTGACGTCTTCCGGTTTGAGCTTCTTGGTGCGCGCGCGCTCGGCTAGGTCGGTCACGGCACGCGCCACGCCGAGCAAGCTGAGCTCGTCGACGTTGCGGATGACTGGGACGATCAGGCTTTCGCCCACGTCGACGGCCATGCCGATGTTGATGTCACCACGGTAGACGATCGAATCCCCGTCCATGCTCGAGTTGACCATCGGGAACGCGGCGAGCGCTTCGCCCAGAGCTTTGACCAAGAATGCGGTGTAGGTCAGGCGCACGCCGCGCTCGGCGAACTCGGCGGCCATGGCTTTCTTGGCCTTGGCGACGGCTGCGAAGTCGACCTCGTGCACGGTCTGTGCGTGGGCGCTGGTGGCTCGGCTGGCGATCATGTGTTTGGCGATCGCCAAACGCTGAGGTGACAAGATTTCGATGCGATCACGCTCGCCGACGGCCACAGGGGGCAGCTGGTAGTCGCGGCCCTGGGAGGCGGGCTTGGCGGTCGCCGGCGCGGATTTGTGGGCGCCGGATTCAATGAACGACAAGATGTCTTGTTTGGTGACCCGGCCGGACAGGCCCGAACCCGAAATGGCCGACAGATCTTTGATGCCGTGTTCGGCCGCGATGCGGCGGACAAGTGGTGTGGACTTGGTGCGGCGCAGCTCTTCGACGGTAGCGTCGGCGCTGGCCTCGACCTTGGGCACGTGCGCGACAGGAACGGCTTTGCCCACGGCAACGTCTTGCGCGGCGGCGGGAGCGGGCGCGGCGGAGGCCACACCGGTTGTGACGACGGCGCCGGCGGTGCTGTCGATCACGGCGACGATGTGGTTGATCTCGACGGTTTGCCCGGGTTCGACGCGGATTTCGACCAGCACACCTTTGACCGGGCTTGGGATCTCGGCGTCCACTTTGTCGGTCGTGATCTCGAACAGCGGTTCGTCACGTTCGACGGTGTCGCCCGGGCTCTTGAGCCACTGTGTCAAGGTTGCTTCTGCGATGGACTCGCCCATCTGGGGCATCACGACTTCTGTGCGCATGGTTCCTCGTCCGTTTCACGTCTTCGAGGGCATTCCTACTTCACGAAATGGCCGAGCGCAAGGTCTGGAGGTTTTGCCGTTGTATCGACAAAATCCAAGTCAATCTGCTAGGGTACTACTTGGTCGTACCTTTTCCGGAGTTGTCGTGCCCAAATCCACCTCCCTGAAACTTCGCGAAGACCTGACGGAACGGATTCAAACGCTTGCCGAGAACCGGCGCCGTTCTGCGCATTGGATCATGTGCGAAGCCATTGAACAGTATGTCGAGCGCGAGGAACGACGCGAACAGCTCAAGCGCGACGCCGAGAACGCCTGGGAAGAATACAAACTCAGCGGCCAACACGCGACGTTTGAAGAAGCCGACGCGTGGCTTCAAAAGCTCGTGGATGGCGAGCCGGCGGAGATTCCAGATTGTCACAGTTAGTCTGGACCCCGCAGGCGTTGCGCGACGTTCAACGACACCACGGATTCTTGGTGGAAAAGAATGCGCAAGCCGCGCAGCGTGCCGTCAAAGTCATTCAAGACGCCGCCAAACACCTGCGAGACCATCCATCGATCGGCCGGCCGGTCGATGACATGGCGATCGAGTTTCGCGAATGGTTGATCGACTTTGGACACGACGGCTTCGTCATGTTGTATCGCATCGATCAAAACCAAGTCGTCGTGTTGGCTGTTCGACACCAGAAGGAATCTGGTTACTAAAGAACGGGCTGGAGCGGCAGCTCCCAAGCTGCCGTGGCAGGGCTTCGCCCATTCGGCAAACGGAGTTTGCCGACCCAGTGTGACGACTATGGCAGTTCGATTCGCGTACGTGCTTCGGAACGCACCATGTCCAACAGTCCGTTGGAGTTCAGGAAGTTCTGCGGAAAGCCAAGTGGGAACGAGCTGACCTCGTCGAGCGTCGCCAGGTTTTCTGCCGTCAGCTTGACCTGCGACGACGCCAGGCTGTCCTGAAGCTGCGAGACCTTGCGGGCGCCCACAATCGGGATGCAGCCGTAGCCTTGGGCCTGAACCCAGGCGTTGGCGACCTGGGCAGATGAAACACCCAGCTCGTCGGCGACTTTGTCGACGGTGCGGGCGATCGTCAGCGCTCGCTCGCTGGTGCGACCGCGCCCTTCGTTGCCCGCCTTACGTAGCGAGTCCCCACCGTTTTCACGGGTGTATTTGCCTGTGAGCACGCCGCCGCCAAGCGGTCCCCACGCCAAGACCGACAGGCCCAAGTGCTCGGCCATCGGCAGCAGTTCTTGTTCGGGCGTGCGCTCGAGCAAGCTGTACTCGATCTGGATGCCTGCGTAGGCGCTCCAGCCGCGCAGTTCCGCCAAGGTGTTCGAAGCACTGACAACCCAAGCGGGCGTGTCGCTGACGCCCACGTAGAGCACCTTGCCCGACCGCACGATGTCTTCGAGCGCGCGCATCGTCTCTTCGTAAGGGGTCAGTGTGTCCCACGCGTGAACCCACAGCAGGTCGATGTAGTCGGTCTGAAGGCGCTCAAGGCTCTTTTCGACCGAGCGCACGAGGTTTTTGCGGTGGTTGCCCGCGGTGTTCGGGTCCTGGTGGTTCATCGCCAACGTGTACTTGGTCGCGACGACCATCTCGTGGCGTTTGCCCTGCAGCCATCGGCCGACGTACTCCTCGGTCTGGCCGTTGTGGTACTTGTTGGCGGTGTCCAGGAAGTTGCCACCTTGTTCGCGGTAGTAGTCCAGAACCTGATGGCTGGTGGGCTCGTCGGCGCCAAAGCCCCAGTCTTGGCCAAAGCTCATGGTGCCAAGGCAAATCTCAGAAACGCGAAGGCCGGTCTTGCCCAATAGGCGGTACTTAAGCATGTCATCCTCGATGGTTTTTGGTTTGTCCTTGGGATGACCGGAAGTCGTTTTGGATTCAGATTGTGGGTCGACGAAGGGTGGGCTTCGCCCATTCGGCAAACGGAGTTTGCCGACCCAAGAACCGGGAGACCGCGACCGAACCAAGAACCGGGAGACCTCGACCGAACCAAGAACCGGGAGACCTCGACCGAACCAAGAACCGGGAGACCTCGACCGAACCAAGAACCGGGAGACCTCGACCGACCAAGAACCGGGAGACCTCGCGGCCACGTCAGCTGGTCTGGACGCGCTCGAGGAGTTCGTCGAAGTCGTAGGTCCCGTCCGCAGCGGCGGCGATCTTCTTCATGGCGGCCTTGGCGGGGGGTGTGGCACCCAACCACGTTGGGAACTCGGCCACAAAACGGTCAAACGCTTCGGCGTTGTACCAGCGGCGGCCTTCGAACACGTTGACCCCAAGCGCACGCTGAACGTCGATGTTCTCAAGCCAAGTTGTCGGTTCACCCACCGAAATCGCTGCGCGTGCAAGCGCGACCTCGTCGGCATCAAGCGCCAATCGGTCCGCAAAACGCCACACGTCAAACCACACTCGCCCTTGATGGGGGTGAAGCTCCTTGAGCAGCTGAACCACCGCAATCTTCAGGGTCTTTGACAGCTCGCAGGTCGGCCTTGTCGCCTCGACGCCTCGCGCCTCAAGCTCTGCCGCCAGACCCTTCCACCCCACCTTGCCCTGCGCGAACCCTTCGATGGCCTCGTGCAATGGCTGGCACTCCAGCATCTGGCGCGCGGTCTCCAAGTCATCGACGCCCTTGCCGCCGAGCACGTTGGCGAGGTCGCCGTACACCGACGCATCCACGGTCTTCCAGTCGAGGAAGACCAGATGTTCGTAACCGCCCAGCATCACAAACAGCCCGTCGTTGGTCAGATCGTCGGTCCACCTCAAGAACTCTTGGCCGCTGACCAATTCACGCATGCGCATCAATTGGTGCGGCGCCAACGCCAAACCGGCCGCCAAGCTCATCTGCGGCGAGTTTTTGACCCAGCCCACCGCATCGGTGTGACGGTTGTTGTAGAGCACCAATGCGCGCTCGTCGCCGCTTCGATTGCTGAAGGCGAACACGTCCTCGTCGACGCCGCGCTCGTGCGACAGGTCGTACAGAACGAAGTGGTCGACCTGTGAAAACAACCAACGGCGCTTGAGCAGCGGTGTGATGATCCGCGCGTGATGCGCCAACAGCGGCTCGTCGACCGCCTCGTCGTGAAGCGGACGCCGGAAATCCATGCCGTACTTCTCGCGAAAACCCTCGAACTGGCCGTGCCCAAACATCGGCAGCCCGGGCAACGTCGACATCAGCAAACACACACCGAAGTACTTGTCGCCCGTGCCGAACTGATTGACCGCCGTGTCTTCGTCGGGGTTGTTCATGAAGTTGACGTAGCGCTTCAGGATCTGCGGGTCCGCGTCCATCGTCTTGCGCATGAGCTCGCGGTATTTTCCGTTTTCCTCGTCGCGCAACATGTTCATGAATGCGCTGTTGTAGACGCGGTGCATGCCCAGATTTCGCACGAAATAGCCTTCGAGCATCCAGAACGCCTCGGCCAACAACAGCGTGTCGGGGGCCTCGGCCGCGATCCTGTCGACGACTTCTTGCCAGAACTCGCGCGGCATCCTTCGGTCGAACTCGGCCTTCGTCAGTCCATGCGCCGCGCGCGACGGAATGGCGCCGCCGGTGCCTGGCTCGGGGTACCAAAGCCGCTGAACGTGCTGCTTGACCAGCGTCATCGCCGCATCAAACCGAATGATGGGAAATCGCTTGGCCACGTGCAGGATCGTCTCGATGACAGCTTCGCGGACTTCCGGATTCAGGTAGTCGAGCTGCGCGGTGTCGTTCCACGGCATCGAGGTGCCGTCGTTGCCGTGATAGATGTAGCGCTCGTCGCCGTTTCGATGGTCGTAGCGCTTGAAGACCACGGCGGCATCGGTGCGATCGTAGTAGTGGTCTTCGACGTGAACGCTGATATCGGGGTCGTCGCTCAGGTCCGCGCTGTTGAATGAATAACCGGGGAAGGGCGAATGCGGCAGGCTGACAAACCAGTCCGGCTTGTGTTTGACCCACTCGGACACGATGCCGACGTGGTTGGGGACCATATCTGCCGCGAGCCGCACACCGTGGCGCCACGCGCGATCTCGCAGCTCCTGCCACGCACCGTCGCCGCCCAATGCATCTGCAATCCGGTAGTCGTACAACGAATACGCCGAGGCCACTGCATCGGGATTCCCACACATTTGCTTGATGCGACGCGACGCATCACTGCGCTCCCAAAGGCCAATCATCCACAGACCGTTGATGCCGCGACGCGCCAATTCGGCGAGCTCGGCCTCAGGAACTTGGTCCAGCCGCTCGATTGCATAACCGTGTTTGCGCGACAACTGATGCAGCCAGACGTAGATGTTCTTGGCGATGACCACGCAGTCGGGCATCCAGTCGCGGTCGGGCGTGAAACGCTCGAGATCGGCGTCTAGCCCCGAAAACGCATAAACTTCGCTCGGGCCAGGGCCGTGAAATCCTTGCTTCGCCTCTTCCTGAAAATAGTCCGAGGAGCGCTTCAGCGCCTCCAAGAGCTCGCCGTCAAGCAAATCGGCCCAGTGGTCAAGCACCCAAGCGACTTGTGCGTCCAGTGAGCCTGCGGCGGTCGCTTTGCGCAAGAAGGCCGTGATCGACACACCGCGCAGGGGTGGTGCGGCTTTGGCCGCGACTTCGACGGCGCTGAGTTCGACCGACGACACGAACAGGTTCGATAGATGGGCGGCAGCTGGATTTTCGTGGTGAACCAGGGTTGGCAGCGCATCGACATCGATCGCGCCCCCAAACTCAAGCGACCACGTTGCCGACCAAGCGCCAAATCCCTCGCCGAGCGACGTCTGCAGCGCAGCCGTGAGCCCGGCGGGATGGTCTTGCAACCAGCGCGTCACCACTTGTTTAAACGCTGCGTCCAACACCGTCAGAGCGATGATTTCGGCGGGCGTCGCCATACGCGAACCGGGCTGACCGGCGTTGAGCTTGCCTGCAACCCATTGGGCTGTCGACCAGTCTCCGCGGGCGATGCCGGAGGCGACACGTTCATCGAGTTCGAACCGTTGACGCGCTGAACGCGAAATCCGCAATGCCATGACCGACCTGTGTTACGACGCAAGAATCTGCGCGAATTGCCAAACGTCCTCGAACGAACAGTACAACGGAGCCGGCGCAACGCGAATCACATCGGGCTCGCGAAAGTCACACACCACTCCAGCAGCCTGCAGTCGCCCAAACAACTCGCGGCCATGATGGGTGGCTCGCAACGAGATCTGAGCCCCGCGCGCGGCCGGGTCGCGCGGCGTGATGACTTCGAAGTCGCCGGGCGGCATTTGGTCGACAAGCGCCAACAGGTATTCCGTCAACGCAACGGCCTTGGCGCGAAGGGCAGGCATGGTCGCGCGCTCAAACAGGTCGAGCGACGCACGATGGGCCGCCATCGACAGCACAGGCGCATTGGACAACTGCCAACCGTCGGCACCGTAGGCCGGTTTGAACCCGGGCTCCATCTTGAATCGTGTGGCAGGATCGTTGCCCCACCACCCGGCAAACCGCGGCAGAGATGGGTCGTTGGCGTGGCGTTCGTGCACGAACACGCCCGAAACCCCACCCGGCCCAGAGTTCATGTACTTGTAGGAACACCAAGCCGCGAAGTCCGCGCCCCATGCGTTGAGCTCGAGCAACAGATTGCCGGCAGCATGCGCCAGATCAAAGCCCACCAACGCGCCCGCGGCGTGTCCTGCTGCGGTGATGCGCTGCATGTCGAACGCCTGGCCCGTGTAGTAGTTCACGCCGCTGAACATCACGAGCGCGACCTCGTCGCCTTCCTTCGAGAGGTAAGCCTCGATGTCTTCGGTGCGCAAGGTGTGTTCGCCAACCCGTGGTTCGATCTCGACCACCGCGTCTGCCGGGTCGAACCCGTGGAACCGCACTTGGCTCTCGACCGCGTATTGGTCCGAGGGAAACGCCGTAGCCTCGATGACGATTTTGTAGCGCTGTGGCGTGGGCCGGTAGAACGACACCATCAGCAAATGCAGGTTGTTCGTCAGCGACCCCATCGACACGACTTCGTGCTCTTTGGCGCCCATGATGTGGGCGAGCGGACGGCGAAGAGGCTCGTGGTATGAGTACCAAGGGTTTGTGCCCTCGAAGTGGCCCTCGACACCGAGCTTTTCCCAGTCGGCAAGCTCCGTCTCGATGGCGGCTCGCACGCCCCTAGGCTGCAACCCAAGGCTGTTTCCGCACAGATAGATGACCGGCGTCCCGTCCGCTTTTTTGGGGAACAGAAACTCGT
Source organism: bacterium (assembly GCA_041390025.1). Lineage (GTDB taxonomy): Bacteria > Myxococcota_A > Bradymonadia > Bradymonadales > Bradymonadaceae > JBFFMO01. The sequence goes on along the minus strand of JAWKQR010000001.1, from coordinate 35,635 downwards.
CGCGCAGTGGTGCGAGTGGGTCTTCGGCGTCTCGTGACCGCGCGTACTCACGCGTCAAATCCATGGATTCCTCGTGTTCTTTTGAGCCAGACGAGGTTTATCACGTTGAGAATTGGACCGGCAACGTCGGCGTGTGATCGGACCGGCTGCTTCCAAGGTGCCGACCTCCGTGGGATTCGCACTTTGGGGCCGGCAATGTCCATTGCCGGATTCGGCGAAGCCGAACACCTGAAAGGTGTGACATTTTGGGCCGGCAATGTCCCTTTGCCGGATTCGGCGAAGCCGAACACCTGAAAGGTATGACATTTTGGGCCGGCAATGTCGCTTTGCCGGATTCGGCGAAGCCGAACACCTGAAAGGTGTTCTGCGAAGCCGAACACCTGAAAGGTGTGACATTTTGGGCCGGCAATGTCCCATTGCCGGATTCGGCGAAGCCGAACACTTGAAAGGTGTTTTGAAATAGTGGGCTTCGCCCATTCGGCAATCAGAGATTGCCGACCCAGCGAACCGGCAGCTTCCAAACTGCCTACCTCCTGCGCGGTGGGCTTCGCCCATTCGGCAATCAGAGATTGCCGACCCAAGATTCTACACTTCCACAAAGGTGGGCTTCGCCCATTCGGCAATCAGCGATTGCCGACCCAGCGAACCGGCAGCTTCCAAACTGCCGACATCCTGCGCCTGTGGGATTCGCCCATTCGGCAATCAGAGATTACCGACCCGAGCAGGCTTAGTGTTGGTCTTTGTGTTCCGGGGTCCGGAAGTCGACTGGGCGCAGCAAGTCGAAGATCTCGAGCGTGCACTTCAAGCCGCTGTTGGGGAACGAAATCACGTTGTTGTCGAACTGCGACAAAAACAAAATCGGGTCACCCATGCGGTTGTACCCCATCTGCACAAGCGTGTTCTCCGGGATGACTTCGTCGTGGGACAGGAAGATCGCCTCGTTGAGGATGTAATACCCTTCGGGCATCAACTGGATCATGGTCGACGGGAAGTCCTCGTCTTTGACGAGGTAACCTTTGTCATGGAACGTCCAGCGATTGTGGGCGTTGGCCGCCGGCAACAGGATCAACGGAGGCCCCTGTTGGGAGTGATTGTGGAAGTACACGAGGATGTTCTCGCGGACCCACTCTTCTTTGCCGTCCAGTGCCTGACGCGTTTTGTAGATACCGCAGGGGGGAAGATTCGACATGGCTTACTTCTGGGTATTGGTCGTTCTTTTGGTGTAGAGCACTTTCGCCTGACGGGACACCTGCATCGGAATGTTTCGGTTCGAGATGAGGTGTTTCAAATCGTTGGTTCGCAACCGGGTCAAAAAGTTCAGCGTCTGGCCAAGAGGCGTCTTGGGATTCTCGACCAGCGCCTTCATCACATCGTACTTCGAGGTCCAATCGCGGTGATTCGCGATGTAACTGACAACACCGTCGGGCATCGATTTGTTCATGGCCCACGATTTTGCGTCCACATAGGTGGCGCGTGGGCTTCGGACTGCGGCCTCGTTGACCAATTTGTTCGAGTCGCGCACGAGCTTGTGGATGGCCTCGCGGCTGCCTACCGTGGCCAAACGCACCTTCTGAGCGATCGACATTCTTGCGATCTTGGCGTCCAAGTTTCGCGCTTCCTCCTCTTGGACCTCTTCAACGTCATCCTCGCCGTCGGCGAGCATCTCCTGCATTTCGCCGCGCTGGGCCTCGGTGCGCACGACGTCGTCAAAACTGTCTGGATCGAGTCCGCCGGCAAAGATGTCTTGGCCCGACCGAATGGCGTCACCCAATCCTGGGATGCCCGAGAGGTCGATGTTGTTTCGCTGTGCGAGCTCGACCACGCGGTCCACGGTCGACGCACGTGCGTTGGGGTTGAGGTAGAGCTGTTCGATGATGGCGGGCGTTCCGAGCAATCGCACTTGGTTCGTCGCGATGACGTCGACGAGCTTGCTCTCGGCATAACGTGCCAGGCGCGCGATCGAGATGCCGTCGGTGGCAGGATTGAGGACCACCGCCTCGAGCGCGGCTGGGTCCATGCGCACTTCGGCGATCCAATCGAGCACACCGTCGTGTTTCTCGTTGCGAATGACCGGGACGAGAATGTCGACCGGCATGTCGCGCAGTGACTTGCGGACGGCATCACTGATGCCGGGCTCTCGGTCGTTTGACAGAGCGTAGAGCGCGATCACGACCTGTGCAGGGGGCAGCGGCAACATCCCGCGTGCCGCCATCATCTTCATGGGAGGCGCCGCCGTGGGCGCCAAATTCTGACGGAAATTTTCGGGGATTGCGCTTAAATCCGCGGGTTTACGCTCAAGTAACAATGACATCCTGTCCTCCGGACCAATTTCCTCCAAACTAAGGCCAGACGTGGTGTTCGGCAAGCTGAGCTTTGGCGCCAGGAGGATTGGGCGACGGCGCACGGCGGCTTGGAACCCCCAATGCGGCAAACTGGAGATTGCCGCCCCAATGCTTCGTCAGTAGACGCCCTGAACGGGAAGCTCGACTTTGTACAAACCCTGGCGTGCGGTGATGTAGAGCGTCTTCCCGTCCGCGCCACCAAACGCGCAGTTCGCCGGCTGGCGGCCAACGTTGATGGTGCCAAGCTTGATGCCGTCGGGCGCAAACACCTCCACACCGCTTGAAGCGGTGACATAAAGATTGCCCCAAACGTCGATCGCCATGCCGTCGGGGCCAGATACATCCGCAAACTCCAACCGGTCCGACAGGGCGCCATCGGGTGCCACCGTGTATTGGTAGACCTTTCCGGCCTGCGTGTCGGCCATGTAGAGGGTGTTCTCGTCGGGCGACAGGGTCACCCCATTGGGACGGGTGGCGTTGGCGTCGCCTTCGTACTCGGCCGTCAATGCCTGCGTGGTGGGGACGTAGCGGTACAGGCCGTTGAAGGCGACCTCGCGCTGGCGATTTCCCAGGCCATAGGGTGGATCCGTAAAGTAGATCACCCCGTCGGAGCGCAACACCAAATCGTTGGGTGAATTCAGGCGCTGACCGTTGTAGCGGTCTACCAAGGTTGTGGGCTGGCCATCGACGGTGATCGAAACCCGACGGTTCTCGTGCTCGGCCGCGAGCAAGGCGCCGCTGGCATCAAAGGCCAAGCCGTTTGCCTGCCCACTTGGGTTGCGGTAGCTCGTGATCGTGCCGTCCGTGCCCAGCTCAAAGATCGTGTTCGCTGGGATGTCCGTAAATCGCAGCACGCCTTCGTCCGGAAACCACTTGGGCCCTTCGGTGAACTGAAAGCCTTCCTGCACCAAGACCGCATCGCCCACGCCCTCTAGCGGGTCAGGCGGCGGGCCCTGATCCACACCCATGTCTTGGGCCGCGTCGGGTTGCATGCCCATGTCTGGGGTGGCGTTGTTCGTCGCGATGTTGTTCGTCGCGGTGTTGTTGGTCGCGATGTTGTTTGAACCGGTCGTGTTCGTGTTGTTGGTCGTGTTTTGGTTGTTGTCGAGCACCTGGTTGTTAAATGTGCCTCCGCTGTCAGAGCACCCCATCGCCAGCAATACCACCAAGGTCCACACACGCATCTCGCCTCCTAAAGCCGGTTCACACCCATTTCACACACGCATCACCGAACATTCACGACGCACTCAACCCACGTTCTTGTCCGGCAGTCATTGTGTTTTCAGAACACGACGACGCAACCACACAGGAGCGCACCATGAAAATCCGCATCATCGAAACCTTGGCAGCATTCAACAATGACGAAGACGGCGCAACCGCAACCGAATACATCATCCTGCTTATTTTGATTGCGTGCTTCGTCATCGCCGCGGTCAAAGTCTTCGGAAGCACAATCTCCGGAAAATTCAATGACGCGAATCAATCGGTCGCGAACTTGGTCACCTTCGGCTGATTCGCTGGGAATCACACACCGGGGAACGCAAAAAAAAGGCCACCGAAATTCGGTGGCCTTTTTTGTGTCTTGCGACGTCGGTCGTTAACGACCTGCAGCGCGCTTGGCCTGGTATTCCTTGACGAGGTCGTCTTGGATGTTGCGAGGCACTGGACCGTACTTCTTGAATTCCATCGAGAACTCGGCCTTGCCCTGCGATCCCGAACGAAGTTCGTTCGAGTAGCCAAACATTTCCGACAGCGGCACTTCGGCCTCGATCGTCGACAGGCCGTTCTTGTTGCTGTTGCCCAAGATGACACCACGACGCTTGTTGAGCGTTCCGAGCACCGTACCCGAGAACTCCTCAGGGGTGTCGACGACGACCTTCATGATGGGCTCAAGGATGACCGGAGCAGCCTTCATGTAGGCTTCGCGGAAAGCAGCACGGGCTGCCAACTGGAACGCCATATCACTCGAGTCGACTTGGTGAGCCGAACCGTCGTTGATGCACGCGCTGATACCAACCACTGGGAATCCAATCAGGCCACCTTCGGCCATCGATGCTTGGAAGCCCTTGTCACACGATGGCTGGTATTCCCTGGGAATCACACCACCGACGATCTTATTGACGAACTCGTAGTCGACGCCTTCTGGCGCAGGCTCCAAGTAACCGGCAACACGCGCAAACTGACCCGAACCACCCGTCTGCTTCTTGTGGGTGTAGTTGAAGTCTGCGTGCTTCGTGATCGCTTCACGATACGCCACCTGAGGTGCGCCGACTTCGACTTCCACGCCGTACTCACGACGGATGCGCTCGATGTACACTTCAAGGTGAAGCTCACCCATGCCGCCGATGATGGTCTGACCCGATTCTTCGTCGCGGTGGACGCGGAACGTAGGGTCTTCCTTCGAGAAGCGGTTGATGGCCTTCGAGAAGTTGGCCAAGCCTTCCTTCTTCTTGGGCTCCACAGCGAGCGTCACGACCGGCTCCGGCACGTACATCGAGGTCATCGTGTACTTGACTTCACCGTCGGTGAACGTGTCACCCGATGCGCAATCGATGCCGAACAGCGCGACGATGTCGCCGGCCTGTGCGTAATCGATGTCGTGCATCTGGTCCGCGTGCATCTGAACGAGGCGTCCGACCTTGTGCTTCTTCTGGTTGACGCAGTTGAAGATCGTGTCGCCTTTCTCAAGCTTGCCTTGGTAAACGCGGCAGTACGTCAACTGACCGTAACGTCCGTCTTCCAATTTGAAGGCGAGCATTGTGAGGTGCTTGTTGGGCACCGGCTCAAGCAGGACCTCTGCTTCGTCGTTCTCTTGGTCGAGCGCGCGGTAGTCCATCTGCAAGGGGCTAGGAAGGATCTCGCAAATTTTGTCGAGAAGCTTCTGGACGCCCTTGTTCTTGTAGGCCGAACCACAGCACACCGGCGTGAACTTACGCGAGAACGTCGCAAGACGCAGCGTCTCGAGCAACATCGCCTCTGGGATCTCCTCGCCTTCAAGGAACAACATCGCGAGCTCGTCGTTGAAGTCCGCAAGGGCTTCGAGCATCTTCTCACGCTGCGCTTTGCAAACTTCTGCGAGGTCGGATGGGATGTCCGCTTCACGGATGTCTTCGCCGTTGTCGCCGTCGAAGTAGTAGGCCTTCATCTTGAGAAGGTCCACGATGCCTTGGTGGCGGTCTTCGAGGCCGATCGGGTGCTGGATCATGACCGAGTTGTGGCCAAGGTCCGTGCGAAGCTGTTCACACACACGAAGGGGGTCAGCGCCCGAGCGGTCGCATTTGTTCACAAACGCGATGCAAGGAACGTTGTAGCGCTTCATCTGACGGTCGACCGTGATCGACTGCGACTGAACACCCGCCACCGAGCACAAAACAAGGATGGCACCGTCGAGCACGCGCAGAGCACGTTCCACTTCGATCGTGAAGTCAACGTGTCCAGGGGTGTCGATGATGTTGATGTTGTACTTGCCCCAGCTCGTGTACGTGGCCGCGGACTGAATCGTGATGCCTTTCTCACGCTCAAGATCCATCGAGTCCATCGTTGCACCGACGCCGTCCTTACCGCGGACTTCGTGGATCGCATTGATGCGGCCCGTGTAGAACAGGATGCGCTCAGTCAACGTGGTCTTACCCGAGTCGATGTGCGCCGAAATCCCGATGTTGCGTAACAAACTCAGATCTTTGGCCATGGTGTCCTACCTACTTCCGTGACGTGTCATGTACACGCCGGGGGTGAATTTGAGCGCCTCTGACTACGAAACCGCGCTCAACTTTTCAAGTGTTATTCGTAACGGCCCATGCCGTCTGCGAGCGCGCGTTTATCACCTACGGACAACCGCTGCAAGCAACACATTGGATTTTCAGGCCGTTTGGAAAGCGGATGCGTTCCGGGATGTGGGATGTTCGGTCGCCCCAAAAGGTTTCACTTCAGGGCAACAACCAGCTCGCCTCAATGGACCGAAGGTAGTCAGTGGTCAACTGGAGATACTTCGACGCACTTAGGTCGAACTTCCCACCCGTCTTGAGAACCTCATCAAAACCACGCCGAGCGATGGTTTGGTGCATCAAGTTCATCCCGAATATGTCGACCTCCGGAGCGTCGGATTCGCCCATCTGTGGCAACGGACGGCGTTTGGTGGCTTGCTCCCAGGCGTAGGCCACCTCGATGAGGGTGTCTTCGTCGAAGGCTCGGGCCGTAAACATGATGCCGATGGGCATGCCCGTGGTCGGATGCACCCCACCCACCACTGTGATCGACGGCAGTCCGGTCACGCTTGAGATGTAACAGTTGGGCTGTTTGGTGTTGGGTTGAGCGCTCCCCAACGCATCGACGGGGTAGGCCAATACGTCCACACCGAGGCGGTCCATGACCTTCTCGGCGTAGTCGCGGTTGAACTCGTATTTGTCCGCGCCCGAGGTCGGGTCGCTGGCCCGGCCACGTGCCGCTGCGGCTAAACAAGCGTCGACGGATGGGTAGACCCACTTCGAAAATCCTCCCGTGCGGCAGAACTCATCGTAATCGTGGATGGGACCGTTGGAGTTGGCCAAGAATGCGTCCATGTCGTTGACCACGCCGCCTCCATAGCGATTGGTCGAAAGCGATGGGAAACTGACGTTTTCGACCAGTTCTGCCCCCTGAGATTTCAGGTCACGGAAAACCTGCTGGAAGACCGCATGGACTTCCGGACTTCCGCCTTCGAACATGAATCGAAACTGTTCGATCTCGCCCTCCGGCGCCATCCAGCGCGCGATGCCAATGCGTTTGCCCTTCAGGCCGTCGCGCTTGAGGTGTGACACGTAGGTTTGATCGCGGGTGGCCTGTTTCTGCGACTGCCAGATGTAACCGTGGTCTGGCTTCACAATCACGTCCAGCACCGTGGCCATGTCCGACACGGTCGTCGTCATCGGCCCTGCGACGGCATCGAGCACACCGCTGGGGAAGACCCCATTGGTGCTGACTAGGCCAGTCGTCGATCGCATCGTCACCAAGCCGTGCAACGCCGCGGGCAACGTCAACGAAGCACAATTGTCGGTCCCCATGGAAAACGCGGCAAAGCTTGATGCAATGCTTGCTGCACTTCCTGCGCTGGAGCCCCCCGAGTTGTAGGAAGGATCAAACGCGTTGCCGGTCCGGCCGCCATCTGAGCTGATGCCAAAGACCCCAAAGGCGAGCTCGTCCATGTTCGCCGTCGCGATAAGGATGGCGCCGGCCTCCTTCATTTTGCCCACGACAAACGCGTCGGTCTTCGAAACGGTGTCCGTCATGCCAACCGTCCCACTCGACGCCGCCAATTCCGTGTTGGCGTAGTTGGCTTTGACGATAAACGGCGCACAATGCAGGGGCCCACTCAGGCTTCCGGACATGGCATACGCCTGATCCAGGTCGCGCGCCTGCTGCAGGATGGTCGGGCTGACCTCGATCAAGGCGTTCATCACCGCACCGCGACGTGTGTCCAAGTCGTACATCCACATCCGCTGCAGGTAATCTTGCACCACGGCTTCGCAGGTCGTCGCGCCGCTTTGAATGGCGACATGGATGTCAGAAATGCTCGCGCCTTCCACCGTAAACGCAACATCGTCGTCACAGGCATCACCGACGCCGTCCTTGTCGAGGTCACGTTGGTTGCCGTTGACCGCGTTCGGGCACGAATCGCAAGCATTTCCAACGCCATCCCCGTCAGTATCCTCTTGGTCGGCGTTCGCCGTTGAAACGCAGTTATCCAGCGCGTCCGGGACAGCGTCGCCATCGGTATCCACATCCCCAAACGGTGTGGGATCGCAGACGTCGCCTTGACCATCCGAGTCGCCATCGCGCTGGTTGGGGTTGAAAATCAGCGGGCAGGTGTCGGCGTCGTCTAGGATTCCGTCGCCGTCGTCGTCATCACTGCACGCGTCGCCCTTCCCATCGTGGTCACTATCAACCTGCTCGGGATCAGCGATGTTTGGACACACATCACACTCGTCGACCACCCCATCGCCATCGGTATCGACGTCCGACTGGGGCGCGCATGCAACCGGCGGCAAAATCTGTTCGGGATGGTCATCACTGCATGCGGCCAAACACAACATCACCAGAATCGCATTCTTCATTCGTTGACTCAACCAAATCACCAGGCTTGGGGCACTCTCACAACCGTAGAAGCAACACTCGTGTTTAGTGGCTTTCGGTAGAACTGACGATTAGATGGACGGTACTGAATGATATGATCAGCAAACCCCTGACCGTACGGAAACTGCCCGAAAAAGGGCTCGTCACTTTCGATGCCATAGGTGATCGACCACGCTGTAGGACTCCAGGCGTTTGCTCGATAAAACCACTGATGATTGCTTGGTCGATACAGCACGCGGCTGCCGAACGGAATGTCACCGGTCGTGCCCCATACGTTGCTCTTTTGGTCCCAAGCATCGCCATTAGTTGAACTCCACCACGTTCCATTTCTGTACGCCCAGAGGGTTCCGCTCTCTTCAAAGAACACGGCTTCGGGATGTGGAAGGTAGAACCATTGATATTGATACGGGCTAGTCTTGTACTTAATTAGGGTGTAAAATTGGTCAGCGCGGCTGGGCCAGGTCTGATGGGCGACGACGACTCGCCAGTAGGGTGCGATTTTGCATTGCCCCGTTAGTGAATTGAACCACGCATATCCGGTTGCGCCGCCAACGTTCGTGACCGTGATTCCGTTAGCGCCAACCTGGTACAATAGAGACAGGCCTTGAGCAGCATTTGTTCCAAGGACTTGGTCTGGGCCGCCGCATTGGGTTTTTACAGTCTTGAACTCGCAGTCTGGACAACCGCCTGAAATGGGTATCTGGAAATTTCGAAGTGTGTTGTTCCCAGAAAACCGTCCTTTCACCGCAAACGCTTCCGCGACAAACAGATCCTCCGCGCCGTCATTGTCAAAATCGCCCAACCAAACAGCGTGAGGTAGTAATCCTGGCGAAGTCCCGGAAGTCCAGCACGTGACCCACGATCCCCCGAGGATGTTAGCTAGCGCACCAGAAATATCTGTTCGCATTTCGTCTAAGCCCGCTTCCAAACCGACCAACTCGAATGCAAATGCTTCCCCGGTCTGCCTATTCAACACCAATTGTGACCTCATACCTCGGATCGAACCGCCGTGACCGGCGATAATGACCGACTCATCCGTGGGATCCCAACAGTTGATGTTGCCCATCGCGCGTTCGCTAACCCCCAAACCAACACCCATTGCCGTGGTTCCTTTCCGTACCGAACGTGGCTGAAACATTTTGTCAATCAGCGTGTTGTAAACCAGTCTTTGGTTGGCTGGTGCGTTCACGTACGGCAGACCGTCGTTGAGAATCACGCTAGCGATCGAAACCAAATCCGATGGCGTCGACAATAGGCCAGCGGCCCCATTCCACTGCATCAAATAGTTCCGTGCCATTGGAACGTTGTTGACATCATGTCGTTGGACAAAATCACCCGCTGCATATTCGACATCGATGTCGTCGTAGGAGCTACGCATCAATCCCAGCGGCTGAAAAATTAACTGAGACGCCGCTGTTTCGTAGGTTGTGTTCCTCATCGACTCAACGATCGCCTCAGCCACCAGCAGACCACCGCCGCTGTAGTTATACTCTTCGCCCGGCTTAGCACCAGCGGTCCAAACGCACCAGGGCAGGATGGACATGACTGTGACGTACCTCTCAACAAGTCAACAAGGCTCTCTTGGCTTGTGTAGACTGGCGCTCCGCCGGGCTCCAAACCAGACGTATGCGTCAAGATGTCCCAAACAGTGGCGCTACTGCTGTAGTCAACACTCAGGCTGTTTCGCCAGGAAGAAATCGTAGACGACGGAAAGTTCGAAATGGTTGAGGTAAGGCCGAAATTTGATGTTTGCTTGGTGAGCGAGGCCAGAGTTGTTAGCGCGCCAACCGTCTTACTGATGGATTGCACTTCGAACTTGGTATCAACCCCGACAAAACGCTCCGTTCCCGACTCTTTGACACCGTATCCTCGTTGCTCACGCGCACCGGTCTGTGTGTTTATGGTGGCGATACTAAATGCAACGACTTGCTGACCTACAAACATATCCATCAAGTTTTGATAGTTGACAGCCCCGATCGAAAATGGCCGTCGTTCCAGTCTGTCTAAAATGCTGGTTCCCTGTGCACGGGGCTGCTCTGAAAAAGCCCAACCGTCTGTGCCGGACAAGAAAACTTGGCCAACCTCTTTGCCGGCAGCGGTACTCAAATTCAAGGCGTCGAGAAGTGCGGAGGCTCCGGACGTCGCGGACCAACCATCGCAGACCAACGCCCATCGCCCATTATCGACTGCTGCGTGAAGAATCCTACGTTGTGCTCGCCGAGCATCCAGTACAGCTGAATAAAAGCTGTTTGGCATATAGCGAGTGAAGATTTCACCGTTTCCAACGACGGCAAATCCTTGGCCATCGGAATCAAAAACGATCGAAGTGGTCGATGCCCCATACTGTGCGACTTTGGAGTGAAGTAGTGCTCCCTCGGGGGTGTTATTTAGACTTGATGCCACGATGCCCATTGAGTTGACCAGAATCCAGTCACCGTTGGGTGCGCCTGCTGCAGCTACGATTTGGCCCGAGTTTCTTAGCGCATACGCAAAGTCGGCCGATAGCCCCACCCAAAGGGGTTGTGCAGCGCCTAGGTCCAAGAACCAGCCGCCATCTTGGGTCATCACAAAGAAACTGGCTTGTGGAAACTTTGGCTCAAATGCCTGAGGCTGCTGAACACCAGTCAAATCTGATTGCTGAGCATTTGCGAGGTTGATGTTGCAGAAGAGGAAACTCCCCAAGGTGATCAAAAACGAAATAACGCGCACGCTCCCTCCAAAGTTTTGTATTGGTGCAGCGCGAATGTAGATGAATGGTTCAGACGGATCAAGGCTCTAACCGTTTCTTCAGTCAGGCACTTTTTCAAGGGATCCGGCTCGTCGTCTCCGCAAGCCGCCAAAATCAAAATCACAACCCATAAATACTTCATCAAATGACTCACACTTCGGACCGCCACATGGTGGCCAACCTACGAGTTTTTCTCAAATACGACCGTTGCTTCTTGCCGTAACGCCCGAAAACGTCACGTTACCGCCGGTGTGGGGCCGCATTTGAGCGTAGGTCAGTTAGTGCGTAGGCTCGTTCGCGTCTAACAAAATGGATGGAAATGAAGAAAACCGCCTGCCTAATATTATTGATCGCTGCATGCGGCGATTCCGAAAACTCACCATCAACGCTCATAGAAGTTGCCCAGAGTTCACTGAGCTACACCCAATCGGCTCGATTTTCCGGGGATTTAATGGTGGTCGACGGAGCGATTTTCTCGCTGGATGGCACCGCATCTGAGTCCATGGGAACAGTGACGGATGGCCTGAATGCGGGCATCTACCAAAACGAAACATGGGTTTGCGGCGGAAACGTCGACGGATTCTTTGTCGCGAAACGCGATGGAGTATCATGGGCGGAGCCGACGACCTTCCCGATGCCGAAGGAACTCGATACAGCCACGTTCTTCACGACGTTCAATTGCGCCGTAACTTCGGCCGGCTTCATGTTCGAAATCTCGGAAGGCACCGACGATGCCCCCATGCTATCGGACTACACGCTCGCCAGCCTGGACGGCGAACTTCAGCTCATGGACGGCTTTGCGACATGGTCCGAGCTGGGATGGAACGACACGTTGGCTCGGGTCGCGAGATTCCAAGATGGCAGGAGCTACAGCGTGGGCTACCAACAGGCTGGGCAACAGCCCACCTTAATCGATCTCGAGACGGGCAGCCTAGCCGCGAGCTCGGAACACAGTGTCATCGCAAATGGGATCGTCGCGCAAAACGCCACTGCCCTGATGATGGATGATTGGAACATCGCCGAGACCATCGACCTTGGAGAGGAACTCATCGTCGTCGATGTCGACATGCTGTCTGGCCGGCCTGTGGTGCTCGGCGTCGACAATGCCGGGCAGCTCAAGCTCAAATACGAAGCCACTTCTGTTGATTTGCCCGGTTTCATTTCGGCGCTCCACGTCGTCGACGGTTTTGTCTACGTCGCGCTACAGGACACAAACGAACTGCAAGTTTTCCAGCTCCGATAGGTGAACCGAACTTTCAGGTACTTTCAGTCGCTATCCCACACCCCGGTCGCCATCATCGCTCCACAACATGAATGAATTGGAGTGAACGATGGGCTTTTTCGACAAAATCAAAAATCTAGTGGGTGGTCACGGCGTCAGCGTTTTCATCACCGAAATCGAACGTGAACAACCCGCGAGCGCGACGTTTCCCGTCGGCGACAGCGTGCTCAAAGGCCGCATCGAAGTTCACTTCGCCAAAGAAGCCGTCATCCTGAACCACGGGTTTCGTCTGACCGCGATTCTGGAAGACGAAGGCACGTACCGCACCGTCGAAATCGCCGAAGAAAAGAACGAAGGCGAGATCATCGGGAGCGATGTTTCGTGGCCGTACGTTGCCAAGGGCGGGGACGTCATCAAAGACTCGTTCTGCATGATTCGCATCGATATCCCCGCGGCGATGCGTCAGTTGGGCCTTGAGCCCGACGCCGCGTACAACGACCCTCGCGTTCGGCTTGAGCTCAAGGTGTGGGCCGACGTCAAAGGCACACCCGTGGATGCCTCGGCCAAACACGTGTTGGCCATCGTCGAAGGCGGCGGCGCGTCGATGTACGAAGACGCCGTCGAAGACGACTTTGGGTTTACCGAAATCCCCGTGCGTTCGTTGCCGATGCCGCTCGACCCCACGCCGTACCTCGCCCGCTTCAACGCGATGGTCGAGGAGCTGCGCGCGAATCCCGCGATCGAGGTCATCAAATACAAGGTCGCCCCTCCGGTTTCGGCCGAGGACTTGGAAGCCGCAAAGGCGTTGCACCCCATGCCGCAGTCGATGATCGACTTTTACACGCAGATGGATGGCCTAGAGCTCGAATGGAAGATCGTCGGCGAATCTCAAGATCGAAGCTCGCACGGCAACATCCGCATCGTGCCGTTGCTCGAGTGTTTGGGCGACTGGCAGGATATGATCTGGTTCGACGAAGATTGGGACGACAAGCGCTTCAAGCCACTTCACCCCATGGACTTCTTTGTGCCCGAAGCCTGCGCAGCGCTTTATCTGGACGGCTCGGACAACCCAACGGTCTATTACCACTACTGCGGCGAAGAGATGGAGACCCTTGAGGTCGACTTCGCTGGTTATCTGGAGTTGTTGTTGGCAAGCCGCGGCTACTGGTACTGGCAGCGCGCGGTGGCCTCCGATCTGACCGGCCAAGAGTACACCATCGAGCCCCGCGAATTCCGCATGAACATGGGCAAATTGTTCAACGATTTCGACCCTTCATTCTTCCTGCGCCATGACTATTCGGCCAAGGATGCCGCGTTTGTTGCCAAGCGCGACGCAGCGCGCAACGCTTTTTTCGAGGCTTTGGACGCAGCCGGTGTCGAGTATGAACCGGCTGGCGACGGCGCCAACGCTACGGTCACGGACACGCCAGAGAACATGCAGAAGCTGCAGTTCGCCATGATGCCATTGGTCGGCCAGGTCGATTTCAGCGGCGATTGGGGCATGATGATGATCGGCGAATACCAAGTCAGCAAGTAACCACCATGCTCACCTTACGTTTCGGACTCGCCTGCACCTTGGTCACGGCCGTCGCGTGTTCAGACACGCAACAGCCGGTCTGTGACAATCAGGGACGGGTTTGCAACCAAGATGAACGGGACTCCGGCCAGGATCTCGGCTCGGTCGCTGACGCCGCCATGGATGGCAACCTTCCCGACTCAGGTGTGATGCCTGACCTCGGGGAGGACGCGTCGGCTTTGCAGGACGCAGGCGACGATGCAGGCAACGATGCGGCCATCGATGCCGAGATGACCGACGCGGATTCCGCTGACGCAACGTCTGTGGATGCCGGCGACGACCTGGGAAGCGATTCAGGCGTAGATCCTAATGTTTACGACACGACGGGCTGGGCGATGAAGACCCGAACATTGTCCGATTCGGCGTCGACCGGAACACCTGATTCGTACTTCTTTGATGTGGATTCGGGCAGCCCGCTGTCGGCGTCGATCACGGGAGGTGGCAGCGGCACATGGTCGGTCAACGTCTACGGCGGGTATTCGAACCAGCTTTATCCGTGCTCGGGATCGTCACTGTGCCAAGTGATGCTTCGACCCGAGGACACAACGGTCATCGTGACGGCGGTCACGACCGACATCGGCTCGTACACGCTAACGGTTCAGTACGCCGGCGCTGGGCTGCAATAGCCCTAGTTCAATTGCGCGCTCACGTAGTCGATGAACGCCGTCACGGCGGCACGAAGGTGGGAGCGTTCCGGATACACGGCAAACAACGGAATCGACAGTGGGTTGTAGGCCTGCAGCACAGGCTGCAGCTGGCCTGAGTCGATGCTTGGTTGAACAACGTCCGCTCTTAGGATCGCGATCCCGAGTCCACGAATGGCACCATCGAGGGCGGTTCGCTCATCTGGACAGATGATGTGTCGGTGCGGCAGTTCTGGTCGATCAGGGTGACCCGGCCGGTGAGACATCGCGCGGAACAGAATGCAGGAGTGTTGCCGCAGCGACGCGGCCTCCTCCAACGTCCCCCACCGATCGATGTAATCAGGACTCGCCACCGCGATGAGTTGGTAGCTGCCCACAGTCCGGGCGACCAGCGAATCGTCCGGGCCCCGCCCGCCGCGAAGCGCTAGATCGAATCGCTCGGCCACCGGATCGACGTGGTAATTGCTCGGTTCAAGCTCAAGCGCCACGCTGGGAAACCGCTCGATAAACCCGAGCCATAAATGATGTAGGCCAAGCAAATCAATGGGAATGCTGACGCGTAGACGTCCCGCGGGCACGGCCGTGCTACTATCGGCGGCGTTCGTCAGGTCGCGCAGCGACGCCAACGAAATGCGCGCTGGTTCGAGTAGCGCAACCCCCGTCTCGCTCAACTCCAAACGATGTCGGTTGCGCACAAACAGACGCACGTTCAACACCGACTCCAACCTGGTGAGGCGCCGACTCAGCGTCGATTTTGGCAGCGACAGCTTTCGAGATGCCCCATTCAACGAACCAGCTTCCACGATCGCTAAGAACGTCTCTAGGTCTTCAGATGACGGGATGGGCGTGATCATCGAGTCCTCCAGCCGGGTGGTTGTTCCACTGTTCCGTTTTCGCACCCAATCTGTTCAAAAAACACCATCTTCGTTCAACAATCAACCCCTCCTATCGTGGACTCAGCAAACGGGGATGAATGACATCCCCCTCAGATGGAGTCCATCATGTTTAGCCAACTACCCGGTACACTTTCGTTCGCCCTAATCTTTGCCGCGCTCATCACATCTTGTGGTTCGAGCGCGTCCAACAACACCGAGACCAAGACCGAAGAAGCCAAACCTGTCATCGAGATCGCCGTGCGCCGATTGAACGACGGACAAGATGTTGCCGCGTTTGGAACGGCACGCGACGCCTTTGTCTCGCGCCTGCGAGAACAGGAAGGTGTGGATGTGGATCGCGAATTCGAAGCTTTCTTTGATTTCACTGCTCAGGCCGCTCCGACCGCTCCCGTCTTTGTCGGCATGACACAGTACGCGTCGTCGGATGCATTCGCAGCCGCTGGCGAGGCGCTTGGTACGTCCGCCGAAGCGGGTGCCTTCTTTTCGACGTTTACTCCCGAGGCGTTCACGGCACTGCGACCACTTGATCCCAATGCCGAGGTCAACCTAGCAAACATCGCCAATCAGCCGGGCCAGGTTCTGGAGATCGCCGTGCGGAATCTGTCCGCGTACGAAGGGTTTGACCAGGCGCAATATGAGTCGGCACGCGACAACTTCCTGACCCTTTTGCGTCAACAACCCGGCTTCGTGGCGGAGTACCAGTGGGTGTCGGTCCTAGACCCGAACACCGTCGTCGGGATGACTGTGTACGAGAGCCAACAAGCATTCTTCGGTGTTTTGGGGAACGAGACCTTCGTCAACGACCCAGCAACGGCAGGATTCCTTTTCGGTTATCCGCCGGCGACCGCCTACGTCAACACCGTTGTCCGCTAACCCAAGATCGACGCCGTCGGATCCGGCGCACGGAGTCTGCCGGCCCGACCCGATCCGACGCCTTCAATTCAGAACGGGTATTTTTCCTGCTCGATCGTGATGTCGGCCAGCGTGCGACGAAGGCCCAACATGTCGACGCGGGCGTGAGGTGCCAAGCGGTCGAGGTTGTCCAGGTGTTTGCCGACTTTCTCGGGGCTCTTGAGGTGGGACAACAGATTTTCGCTGATCTGTTTGACCGTCTGATACGCCTGAGCCACGACCAACCGGGTCGCTGCGCGTTGACCGGAAGTCTTGTCGACGCCCTTGATGGTCATCACTTCGAGGGTGCGCGCTACGGTCGAATCCATCAGGTAGACCTGAATGATGACGTCGGCCAAGTCCATCAGGATTTCTTGCTGTTCCCGCAGGTCCGCCATGTGTTTTTGGATGGCCTGATTGGCGACATAAACCGTGAGTTTCTTGGCCTGCATCGTTAGGAACTTTTCGAACGCCAGATCCGGGGCATCCTTGGCCGGAGCCTCGGGTTGGGCGCCTGCGGTCAGGTCAGCCTCGACCTTGCCGATCAACGAGAACAGGTCCAACTGGCCCTTCATCGTTCGCTTCAAGATTGTGCCCGGGATCAACATGCGGTTGATCTCGTTGGTGCCCTCGAAGATGCGGTTGATGCGGCAGTCGCGGTACCAACGCTCGACCTCGTATTCCTGCGAGAACCCATAACCGCCGTGGATCTGAACCGCTTCATCGGTCACGAAGCTGAGCACTTCCGAGCCCAGAACCTTCATGATTGAGTCTTCGACGGCGAACTCCTCGATCGCATCCATCATTTTTTGGATGTAATCGGGCGCCGCGGTATCAAGCACACCGAGGCTTTGGTCCATGTAACCCGCCACGCGGTAGGACATCGATTCCAACGCATAGATGCGCGCCGTCGACTCGCCGATTTTGCTGCGAATGGCGCCAAAATCCGAAATCGGCTGGCCAAACTGCTGGCGTTCTTTGGCGTACTTCACGCCCAGTCCAAGCACACGCTTGGCGCCGCCAAGCACACCCACACCGAGCTTAAATCGCCCAATATTCAAGATGTTGAAGGCGATCTTGTGGCCTTTGCCCACTTCGCCGAGCAGGTTTTCTTTGGGGACTTTGACGTTGTCCAAGATAAGCATGCGGGTCGATGAGCCTTTGATGCCCATCTTGTGTTCTTCCGCACCCGTCGACACGCCCTCGCGGGTGGCTTCGACCAGAAACGCCGTGAACTTGGTGCCTTCGACCTGGCAGAAAACGGTGAACAAGTCGGCAAAGCCCGCGTTGGTGATCCACATCTTGGTGCCGTTCAGGATGTAGTGTTCGCCGTCGTCGCTTAAGACCGCTTTGGTCTTCGCCGCAAGCGCGTCAGACCCGCTTCCCGGCTCGGTCAAGGCGTACGCCGCCAACAGCTCGCCGGTCGCCAATTTGGGCAAGAACTTTTCTTTTTGCGCAGGGGTTCCGAAAAACAACAGCGGCTGTGTACCGATGCCGGTGTGCGCACCAAATGTGACCGAGAACGATGGGTACTGCGCTAGGTACTCGGTGACGATCATGCTCGTCGCCTTATCCACCCCCAGACCGCCGTATTCCTCGGGGATGTCGACCATGAGCAAGCCGACCTCGGCCGACTTGTGCAGCAGCTCAACCATCTTGTCGAACGCGCCGTGCTCAAGCTCGTGGATGTGCGGGATCACCTCGCGTTCCATGAATTCACGCGCCGTCGCGCCGAACATGCGTTGTTCTTCGGAAAACTTTTCGGGACAGAAAATCGACTCGGTTCCGACGTCATTGACGAGGAATGAACAACCTTGCGGCGACTGCTGCGACATGATTCTTGGTCCTAAAATGGGTAATGAATGACGCGTCATTCACGTTTCGAAATCTAGCGAACAGGCGTTGAACTGGCAAGCGTTGTGATGGCAGTGTGTTTGGAGTTTCCCCTATTCGGCAGCCTGTGAGCGAGGGCAACCCATGGACATCGAACATCGTATCCAAAACATGAGGCTCTCGCTGACCGCGCTCGCCATGGGCGATGCGTTCGGCGAACGATTTTTTGGACCTTCTTCGACGGTGTTGGCGTTGATCGAAGAGCGCGCGCTGCCGTCCAAAGATGTGTGGAAGTGGACCGACGACACCGCGATGGCGATCTCGATCGTCGATGTGCTCACCGAATTCCAAACAATCGACCAAGAGGCGTTGGCGAATCTGTTCGCCACACGTTATGTCGCCGATCGGCTCCGCGGCTATGGCGGCGGCGCCCATCGGCTCCTTGAGGCGATGGCTCTTGGGGCGCCGTGGCGCGCGGAGTCCAAAGGATTGTTTGGTGGGTCGGGTTCTTTTGGCAACGGCGGCGCGATGCGCGCAGCACCAATCGGCGCGTACTTTTGCGACGACTACGAGCGCGTTGCCCACGAGGCGCGCAAGTCGGCGGAGATCACGCACGCCAACATCAATGGGATCGAAGGCGCAGTGGCCGTCGCGATCGCCGCGGCAGAAGCCTTGAAGCCGAGCCCCGATTTGATCGGTGCGGCCCTGGAGTTCTTGCCGCCGTGCCAGACGCGCGAAAACGTCGAACACGCCCGCAACCTTACCCTCGAGGCGAGCGTAAGCACCGCGGTGAACGCACTTGGAAACGGTGCAGAGGTGTCGGCACAAGACACCGTCGGGTTTACGCTCTGGTGTGCCCAACGCCACATCGATGATTTTGAAGAAGCGATGTGGACGACGGTTTCCGGATTGGGCGACCGCGACACCACGTGTGCCATCGTCGGCGGAATTCTTGGTGCGCGTGTAGGACATCGCCAAACAGGCGGAATCCCAGAATCGTACCTCTCCCGACTCGAACCGCTCGACGTGTTCATCGACGAGTAGATCCACACGCAGCCCATCCATCCCAACTCGCATTGGCAGATCGCGTGTTGTATAACGCGGCTCATGTCCACTGAGCATCCCGACATAGACGGTCCTGTCGAGACCGACGCCCTCGTCCCTTGGGACCAGCGTGGCTTGACGAACCCTCGGATGTCGAAGACGACACCATCCACCGGCGCCGATCCGGGCTCGCAAAACGTCTCACGGACCGTCCGCACCCATCCGCGATGGTTCAAAAATTCGGCGGAATCCTAAACTTTTTGGCGAAGTTCTTCTTCGCGCATGTGCTGTTTGAGAAGCGCAGCATCGACAATATTCAGGACGCCGAAAGCCGGGGCACGGTCGTCTATGTGATGCGCTCGCTCAGCCTGTTTGATTACCTGTACTTCAACTGGGCGTTTCGCACACACGGACTACCTTTGGCGATGTTCGCCAACGGCATCAAAACCATCATTTTGCGAGGTTTTTTCGGTTACCTGACGTCGTTGTTTAGACGCCCGTCCGAAGAACCCGAAGAAATCGTGCAAGCGCTCGTGTCCAACGACCGTGCGGTGTTCCTGTTTTTGGAAAAACCCAAGGCCCGACCCGACGACAACTTCGAATTCAGCCAAAAATACCTGTATCGGCTGGTGCGAACCCAACGGCTTCAACCCGAGCCTATCTTTGTGTTGCCGTTGTTGTTGGTCTGGGAAAAACGGCCTGACTCCAAACACCCCACGATCCTCGACGACATCTTTGGCACGGCCCAATCGCCGGGATTTTTTCGAAAGGGCATTTATTGGTTCCAGACGATTTGGCAGAGCTTCGTCAAGTTTGGTCAACCCGTCGTTCAGGTGTCGAGCGGCGTTAACCTGCAGGAGTTCATCCGCGAGTACCCGCACGCCGGCTCGGCCGATGCGTCCGACATGTTGCGCGAGCAGCTGCTCGAAGCAATTCGTCGCGAAGAGCGTGTCATCTTGGGCCCAACCGGCGAGACCAGCGGCAACGTCTGGCGTGAGATTTTGGCGCGACCGGAGCTGACCAAAACGATCGAGGCGCTCTCGAAAGAAGAGGGTGTGCCCCAAGACAAGATCGTGGCGCGCGCCCGCGCGCAGTTCGAGGAGATCGCGGCTGAACCTAGCCTATTGATGATCAAGATCTTTTCGTCGGTCTTGAGCTTTGTTTGGTACCGCATTTACGACGGGTTCGAGGTCGACGAAGTCGGCATGGAGCGCGTGCGCGAGGTCGCCAAACACAGCAACATCGTGCTGGTGCCAAGCCACAAGAGCCACATCGACTACCTGGTGCTCAGCTACATCTTTTACCGGTACGGCATGACAGCGCCGCTGATCGCGGCGGGCGTCAACCTGAGCTTCTGGCCGATGGGGCATATCTTCCGTTGGGCCGGCGCGTTTTTCATCCGTCGCAGCTTCAAAGGTGACCCGCTCTACCCGGTGATTTTCCGCGAGTACGTCATTCGCATGCTCGAGGAAGGTTACCCGGTCGAGTTCTTCATCGAGGGCACACGGTCGCGCACCGGAAAGCTCATCAAACCTCGCTACGGCATGCTGGACATGGTGTTGCGTGCATTTGTATCGGGCCGGCTCGACAGTGTGCACATCGTTCCGATTTCGGTGGGCTACGAAAAAATCATCGAGGAAGCCTCGTACAAAGACGAGCTGCTCGGCGGCGAAAAAGAAAAGGAAAGCTTGGGCGGCCTGTTGCGGGCGCCCCGGTTCCTGACGTCGAAATACGGTCGGTTGTACGTGGAATTCAATGAGCCCATCGACATCGGGACGTACCTGGACAAATACGAGGTCGACCGCATCAACCCTGACGAATCGGCCTTCAATGAGCTCACGGTTCGGCTGGCGCACCGTATCATTTACGACATCAACGAGGTCTCGACGGTCACGCCCACGGCGCTGACCGCCACCATCCTGCTCAACAACACCGCCAAGGGCATCGACCGCGAACGATTCCTGCGCGAGACCGGGTTCTTGGTGCACTTCCTGACCCAGCCCAACCGCACCGTGCGCATGTCACGCACGATCTCCGATGCCCTGGATGCCAAGCGCCCCATGATCGAGGCCCTCGAGGCGCAACGGGCGGAAGGCACCGAAGACGCCGGCAAATCGTCGAGCACCTTGGCGTCAAACGGCACCGACGTCGAATCGGCGATCGGCCAGACCATCGCCGACCTGATGGACTGGGCGCTTCAACTGTTTGCCGAAAACAAGCAGGTCAAGGTCGATAAGAGCGGCGACATCGAGAACTACAGCGTGCCCGAGGACGCGCGCCTGCAGTTGTCGTACTACCGCAACAACATCGTGCACCACTTCGTGCCCGAGGCGTTGTTAGGCGCCGCCGTGGCGTCGTTCCGCGCCGAGTCGATGCCGCTAAGCGAGCTCATGCGCGAGACCTTGTTCTTGAGCAAGATGTTCAAGTTCGAGTGGATTTACGAGGAAGCCGCCGAGTTCGAGAACGTCTTCATGCGCACGTTGCGCTACTTCCAGTGCGCAGGCTGGTTGACGCTGGACGAAGACTCGCAGGTCGTCACGATCTCGACCCCCACCCCCACCGAGCTGGAGTTCTTCCGTCGCTTGGTGCTGACGTTCCTTGAGGCGTACAAGATCGTGTTCTCGTTGTTCGCAAAACCCACCGACAAGGCGTTGGACAAGAAAGAGATCGTCGACGCCGCACTCAAGCAAGGCCGTGCCGACTACGCCAAGGGCGAAGTCCTGTTCATGGAGAGTCTGTCGAAACCCACGTACGAGAACGCCATTCGGCTTCTGGAAGATTGGAAGATCTTGGAGCGGCTCAGCGACGACTCGAAGAAGAAAGAGTCGTACCGTGTCTCTGAGGCGTGGAAGGGAGAAAGTACGACGAACTCCTCAAGCGGCTCGAGAAGTTCGTCTACTGATCACTTTGTGTTGCTGATCTTGAAGTCGTCGATGCGCAGGTTCTGCGAGGCCTTGAGCTTGACGACCTTTGACAGCCCGTCCTCGAGATCCTTGATGGCTTTTTTCTCGAAGTGACGGATGAAATCGATCACCACGGGGTTCGCTTCGATCTGGATGTTGCCGTCCGCGAAGGCGTGCTGGCGTCGTTTGACGTCCCGGAAGATCTCGTAGGCCACGGTCTCGCGTGATTTGATGGTGCCCGTTCCGTCGCAGACGATGCAGGACTCACACAAGAACTGGTCAAGGGATTCACGCACGCGTTTGCGGGTCATTTCCACGAGACCAAACTCGCTGATCGCCAGGGCATTGGTCGTCGCGCGGTCCTTCTTGAGGGCTTCTTCCAACGACCGGTAGACCTTCTCGCGATGCCGCGAATCTTCCATGTCGATGAAGTCGATGATGATCAGACCACCGATGTTGCGCAGGCGCAGCTGGTAGACGACCTCTTGCACGGCCTCAAGGTTCGTGCGCAGGATGGTCTCTTCGAGCGAGTTGCCTCGTCCGACGAACTTGCCTGTGTTGACGTCGATGGCGGTCAATGCCTCGGCCCGGTCGATGACCAAGTGGCCACCGGACTTCAGATCGACCTTGCGTGCCAAGGCGCCCTTGATTTCGGGCTCGATGCCGTACGCATCAAAGATAGGCTCGTCCGATTCGAACAGCTTGATCTCGCCTTCGAAGCCGGGGATGTACTTGGTCACAAACTCTTCGACGCGCTCAAAATCGGCGCGCGTGTCGAGGATGATGGCGTCCAGATTGATGGCCACCAAGTCACGCACGGCGCGGATGATGAGGTCGCTCTCTTCGTAAAGCAGGTAGGGCGCTTTGACGCGGCCCTGCTTTTCAAGCACTTCGCTCCACAACTGAATGAGCGACTGCATGTCGTGGATGAGCTTGGCTTCGTCCACGTTGGCGCTCACCGTTCGCACGATGAAACCCGTGCCCGGAGGACGAAACTCGTCGACGATCTTGCGCAGACGGCGGCGCTCTTTTTCGGACTCGATGCGTTTGGAGATGCCGATGTGCGAAACGGTGGGCATGAAGACCACGTAGCGGCCAGGCAGCGACACGTGGCTCGTCAGGCGTGCACCTTTGGAGCCGATGGGCTCTTTGGCGGCCTGAACGATGATTTCCTGCCCCGAATCGAGGGTGTCTTGGATGCTCGCGCGTTGTTTGCCGCGGCCACGCGAAACCTTGGCTTCGTCGGTCTCGTCGTCGAACATCGCGAAGTCGTCTTCGAAATTGTAGACGTCCGAGGCGTGCAGGAATCCGGCGCGTTCATGAGAGATGTCGACGAAAGCGGCCTGCATGCCCGGAAGCACGCGCAGAATCTTGCCTTTGTAGATGTTGCCTACAATGCCGCGTTCCCGCTTACGTTCGATGTGGAGTTCACTAATGATGCCGTCCTCAACCAAAGCGACGCGTGTTTCGTCGCTGGTCGAGTTGACCACGAGCACATTGGACATAAATCACCATCCGCGAGGCGCGAGCGTCGTTCCAAAACGCGCGACCATTGGAGCCGCACGTGTCATGGCCATGGGGCCACGCCTCGTCACAAATTGTTGATATATTGAGTTTCGAGTCGCCCCGAAACATCCGCCGGGGACGATTTAAGCCCCTAGCAGCACATTAAATTCTTTAGCCGGTTCAGGTCCCCCGACCCACCTTGCTGTGCCAATGTAGCACACGTTGCACAATTCCGTCACAGAAAAGCGTGGGGGGAAATCGACGTCAAACGGCCTTCACGCCGTGCAGACGGACGCCGCGAACGCCTGTGTCCGTGCGACAATAGCCCAACAGCTGGCCTTGGGGATCGAAGCGCACCACCTCCAGGTCAACACCTGGGTCGATGGCGATGATGCTGTGGCCAATGGAGGATTGCAGCAGCGTCACGATGCCGTCTTCGCTGAGCACCACCAACAGTTGTCCATCGTTGGAAAATGCGACCGAGCGCGCCGGAGAGCGCATGGCAAAGCTCGCCACTTCTTTTCCGTCGCTGACACGTCGAACGTCCATCAGACCGGTGTCCCTCGCGATCGCGTAAAGCGCTCCATCGCTCGAGACCGCCACCGCGGTCACAGGGCTGCTGTTCGCGGCGCGCTCCCACACGTCAGCGCTCAGGCGGCCAACGTGCACGCGTCCTGACCGTGTGCCAGCGACGACCACGTGGTTGTTCGACACCGCGATCGCCGAGAATCCCGCCTGTGTGGGCTCTTCAAAGACGCGTTCGACCGCGGTCTCTTGGCACAAAAACACCTCCCCGTGGTCGGTACCAACCACCAGGCTTTGCCCGGCTTCGGGCCCTGCGATGCACGAGGCCCCGACGATGGGTCCGTAACGTCGTACGTGGTGCGCCTCCACCAACAGGGCCACCCCCGCCCGTGTCAGCACGTGCGAAGACTGGTGGCCTCCATCGAGCGCCAAGACGTGTGTCTGCAGGTCTAACGGAAGGTCAAAGACGGTCGCACTCGAACCTCGCGCAAGTCCGAAATTGGCGCCCACCGGTGTCAGGTTGCGTGCAAACGGCGTCCCAGTCAGCGGGGTCTCCCGGGCCAACCCGGACTCGGATTCTTCGTCCAAGGAGCGGGTCAAGGAGCGGATCACAGCGTCCAATTGTTCGACCACTCGTTGGGCCGAAAACGGCCGTTCGTTGGGATCTTTGGCGAGCAGCGCGACCACAAGGTCTTGCGCTTCGGGACCGGCCAAAAGGCCGATTCTAGATGCCGACACGGGTTTGTTCTTGTGCGCGCGCAACACCGTCTGTGCGTCCGCACCGATGAACGGTGCCTCTCCGGTCAGCAGGAAGTAGAAGATCGCACCGAGGCTGTACAAATCGCTGCGCCCATCAAGCGCAGTGGCGCTCGTCTGCTCGGGACTCGCATACAGTGGCGACCCAAGGAACCCGCCCGACGTCTTGCGCGGGTCGCCCGCGACGTAAACGATGCCGAGGTCGAGGATGCGCACAAAGTCGTCACCCGCGGGCATACGTTCAACGACGATGTTTTCGGGCTTCAGGTCACGGTGCACAAATCCTTGGGCGTGGGCTTCCGCGATGCCGTTGGCGATCTGCCGGGCAATCTTGGCCGCCCGCAGCGCCGGCATCGGCCCCTCTCGCTGCACCATGTCATCGAGCCGGTCGCCCTCGGCGAGCTCCATCACCAAGGCGACGTAGTCGTCGTAGAGCTCTAGGACCTCGTAGATCGTCACGAAGTGGGGATTTCGCAGAGCGCTCAGCGCCTCGATTTCCTTGTCCAGACGCTCTCGATGGCTTGCGCCTGTCCCCACACGCATCAGTTTGATCGCAAACTCACGTGCGATGTTCAGCGACGTGGCTCGGTAGACCTGAGCGCTCGCCCCAGACCCAATCTTTTGGGTCAGCAAGTAGCGGGTTCCTAAGATGCGGCCCAGCAGTGGGTCGGGCGAGTTTGCAAGCAATGACCAACCCGAGACGGGGCGCGGTGCTCGGCAGCCAAGGCACTGGTCGTCCTCGACGTACAAGACACTGAGGCACGACGAACACAACGCCGTGGGCAGGCGCTGCTTCAAGTCCCCGTGTCGTTGCTGCAAGCGTGACTTCATGGCACCTAGGACGTAGAAAGCCGAAATTATCCCTTATTCCCCACCATTTTCGAGGGTGGAACCGTGCAGTTTTAACGCAATTTTACAGCCTGTAAAGCACAGCTCATGGATTGGGTTGTTCCACACTCTCGATGATAAGCTCATTGTCGCGCTCCTAATACGCCACCAACCCCCGGGTCCGGTCGAACAGTACCAGCTCCACCGGGCGCTCCAACTGCACGAGAAACACGGTGGCCCCCGTTTGCAAGTGGTGGACACTCACCAATCCGCCGCGCATGTGCAGCGCTACCAGATAGCCGTCGGGTGAAAGCGATATGCCAAGCACGCGGTCCGCGGCGACAAACTTGCTGGCGGGTGCGCGGTAGTTGCGCGACTCGTAGAGCTCGACCTCACGGGTCTTGTAAGCCACCACGAGGCGCTGTGCGGCCGCGTCCGTGGTCAGCGCGGTGACCGGCGGTCCCGAGAGGATAGGCTTCCACACCCACGCATTCTCGCCGGACGTCAGCGCGTGTTGAACACGCCCGGACTCTAGGCCGCAAAAGACGTTCTCCGCGCGCTCATCGGTGCACAGGGCGTTGACGGAGGTCTTCCGGACATCGTTGAACACAACGCGCCCGTGTTGGTCGTGTACCTGTCCTGCGGCTGATCCCATCAGCACGAGAGTGGGGCCCACCGCCAAAGCCGTGGGGTCATCACTTGTCCTGGCGAGCACGGACAGGTCCTTGCCCTTGAGCGTGCAAACCTCACCGTTGGTCAACGCCAAGATGGGACCGGAGTGACCCGCGGCCATCAGGGCAATCTGGTGACGGAGCTTGACGCCCGTCGAACGCGCGTGCCCCCGCGACTTCGCCGGCTGCGCTTGGCTTGTCTGACGGGATTGAACCACCGACTTGCGAGCCTCGCGGCGGTTTTGATCGATCGTCTCAGACTCGGGCTCGCGCCACGCTTCTTGGCGCAGCTTGGTGATGATCATGTCCAGACGCTGTACCACCTCGAGCATCGTTTCGGGGCGCGAATACCGAGACTTTGACAGCATCTGGCTGGTCAAATTCTGAAGCTCGGGATAGGCGCCCAAGCCCTGTATCATGTCGCTCAGCGCCGGAGGTGCGGCATCGGTGTGCATACGAAGGATGTCGGCCGTTCTTGACGCTTCGAATGGGGGATGACCCGTCAACGCGTGGAACAAGATGGCCCCCAGCGAGTAAATGTCGCTGCGACGGTCAAGTGTCTGACCCAAGATCTGTTCGGGACTCGCGTAAAGTGGCGTACCCACAAAACCGTTGGATGTCCGCTCCATCTCGACGAAACGTACAATGCCAAAATCGAGCACATGCACAAAGTCGCCGCCCGCCGGTAGTTGCTCGATCATGAGGTTGTCGGGCTTCAAATCCCGGTGCACGAGTCCAAACTCGTGGGCTTCGTGCACACCGTTGGCGACCTGGCGAACGATGCCGCACACCCGGTCAACCTCGAGCACGCCTCGGTTGACCATCAGCTCCGACAGGGTCTCGCCTTGGATGAAATCCATCACCACGCCCAAATATTGGTCGTAGACCTCAAACACCTCGTAAAACGGGACGACGTGCGGATTTCGCAGGCGCGACATGGCTTCGATTTCACGCTCAAGCCGCATGCGCACATGCTGTGACCGCCGCTGTTCCTTGCCTGCATCGATGAACTTAACAGCGAACTCACGCGCGACCCCATAGGAAACCGCGCGGTAAACCTGCCCACTGCCACCCTGCCCAATATGTTTCGTGATGAGATAGCGCCCGTCGATGGTTCGGCCAAGGAAGGGGTCCAGAGAATCGCGCAATGGATACCAGGCATCGGGGCGCAGGGTACCGCAGTCAAGGCACACCAAGTCGCCCTCGTAGACCAAGCTGGTACACACAGGGCACCAATGGCGGGGATTTCGCTGCGAAAACTCGCGTTGCCGCTCACGCCTTTGAATGTTCCGCGGATCCATCAGTCGCCTTGGGTAGGCGATCACTATAACGCGTTACCCCGAAAAATTTCTCTCTAGATTCCAACCCACCAGATCATTTTGTTTCCATCCATACCCAACCAAGCCCACACGTTCGAAGCTAACCGTCTGCATTTGAGGCACGCGAATCCCCACAATCCGACGTCCTGTAAGGGTCTCAACGATCAACAGACTGCTCTGTCCATGCACGGCGAGCAGGTAGCCATCACGGCTGAAGCTCAGACTCTCAACCCCCTCAGGGGCCGTGATCCGCGCCACCTCCTTTTGATTATCGCGCAACACCTCGACCTCACGCGTCGTTCTGGCGATGGCGGTCAGTGTTCCCGCGCGGTCCATCGCCATCGCGGTGATCGGCGGGCCGCGCCGATCAGCTCCCACTGCCTTTGTGCCCGCGGTTTGGCGTGCCACAGGGCCCCTTGCCGTGTCGCGGCCAACCACTGCGCTGCGTTTTCGTCCATGCACAAAGCCGCGATGGGCTCATCAAGCTCGAGCGTGTTCGTGTCACCGACGAGGACCATGCCCGACTCGGTTCCCACGAGCCACCGGTCGTTTGCGTGCGTGATGCAAGAGGTGTCTTGAGGCACATCCAAAACGGCTTTGAGTTGTTGACCGTTCAACACGCTCGCGCGTGTTCCTGAGACGACGATGGGAGACCCCGCCGGCGCCGAAAACAAACGGCTGCCCCGACCGCATTGTACGCCGAAGGGGAAACTGTCATCCCGCGCGTCCGACAGCGGCTGCGTTGCAAGCATTCGGCTGCGCACCACACTCTGAGCGATGTCCTGTCTGCTGCGCGAGACGGCCTCGGATGCGTGGTTGTCGTGGCGATGTTGGCGCAGCCGCTCAAGCCGACCCACGACATCTGCCATGGACGTGGGGCGCTGGCTCGGCGCGCGCGCGATCAGCTCGAAGATCAGTGCATCGAGCTCGGCGGGACACTCGGGGACGACATCCCGGACACGCGGCCGGTCGTCGCCGATTTGAAGCTGTAAGATGCCCAACACGGTGGATGCCTCAAACGGCAGCCGGCCGGTGATCGCAAAGTACAACACGAGGCCGAGCGAGTAGATGTCGCTTCGGGCATCCACCGGCTCGCCCGAGATCTGCTCGGGGCTCGAGAACATCGGTGTGCCAACAAATCCAACCGTGTTGCCCGACTCCATCGTCTTGACGATGCCAAAGTCGAGGACATGGGCAAAGTCATCACCCGCAGGCAAGGTCTCGACCATGATGTTTGCGGGTTTCAAATCCCGATGCACCAACCCTAGGCCGTGAGCCTCGTGCAACCCGTTGGCGATCTGGATTCCAAGTGCGATCACACGTTCCTGCGACAAGGCTCCGTTGCTCACGAGGTCCTGCAACGTTTGGCCATGAATAAAGTCCATGACCACGATGATGTTGCCCGGCACCTCCATGACTTCGTAAAACGGCACGATATGCGGGTTCTTCAACGTCCCCATCACTCCGATTTCACGGGCGAGTCGGGCACGGGTGTCGTCAGAGCGGACCTCGACGACCTTGATGGCAAACTCACGATGAATCGAGGTCGAGTAGCCACGGTACACCGTGCCGCTTGCACCCTCTCCAACGCGCTTGGTGACCAAGTATCGGCCGTCCAGAAACCGGCCAAGCCACGGGTCGTGTTGCGCGTGCAGCGCAAGCCACCCGTCACTCGGGCGCGGCAGCCCACAATCGAGGCACTCGGACTCTTCCTCGTAGAGCAGTCCCGAACATTGCGCACAACAATGCTGCGGGAGTCGTGTGGTGAACTCTCGCTGGCGCTGTCGTCTCTGGATGCTGCGATCGCGCGTCATCATCGCGCAAAGGTGGCACAACGATGTGGCCGTCTGGTGATTTCCGCGAGGAAACTTATCGCAAGCCCTGCGTCAATACGGCGTCGGATCAGTTGGCAATAACGTGTGTCAGCTCGCGCTGTAGGTCGAGCCCGAACAAAGCTCCATCCATCCCGAAGTAGCCGACGAGCTCGTTGTTCGCCGAGAAGCCCACCGTGCACAGATGGTTGACGTCTTCTTTGATGGCCATCACGCGCTGTCCCGTGAGGGATTGGTGCAACAAGATCGCGTCATCGTCGGTGAGCACGGACAGCAAGTGTCCATCGGTGCTGAACGAAATCTGACGCACCGTTCCTTGGGTCGTGAATCGTGCAAACGTCGTGCGTGGCTGCGAGATATTGAAGACCTCGACCTCACGGGTTTTTCGGGCCACCGCAAACATGTTGCCCGCTGGATTCAGTGCCACGGCTGTGATCGGCGGGCCGTCTTGAATGCGAAGCCAGTCTTGGATGGTGCGTCCAGAGCGGCATAGGTAGAGCCGACCGGACTCAGACCCCGCGAGATGGGTCGACCCATCGTCACTCGACGAGAGCGAAGTGATCGGGGCACGACGCACATCCTCAAAAACCGTTTGGGCCGGCTTTCCGTTTGCGACGTAGACGATGGCGCCGTCCTCTCGCCCGATTAGAACTCCGGCCGTCGAGATGGCCAACGACGCAAGAGGCGCGTTGTGGTCATAGATTTTCAACACCTCTTCGCCGTCCCCGCGAAAAACTTGACCCTTTCGGTTGGTCACGACCAAACCAGACCCGCGCCCTGCTTGGCACAAACCAATCATGCCGTCGATCTTAAGACCAACGGGGAAGACGCCTGTGTTGGACTGACGCACACGGTCGAAGTCGCTGCGCACGGCCTCACGGCTTTGCGTGACCATCGCGCGCACGGAGTTTTTGGAGGGGCTGCGTTTGAAGATCGCGGCTTTGGGGCCGGTCGCATCCCGGTCGCTGCTCGCCAGAAACGAACCGCTGTCAACACGCGCGGGGCGAGCCGATGGTGATGCGTGGTACTCGCCCTCCGAGCTGTCGGCCGCAGAGACGGGCACTTCACCTGTCTGAGGCTCGATCGAGGGCAAGTCCGACGAATCGCGTCCAACCCGCGGGAGCGGCTCCATGGGTGTTGCGTGAAGCAGCGAGTCAAGCCGCTTGATGACCTCCGCCAATGTTTGAGGGCGGTTTGCTGGGCTCTTGGCCAACATCGAAGACACCAGCGCCTCGAGGTCTTCCGAGAACTTTGCGTTGGGGCGTGTGGCCGCCAAGGTCGGCGCGGGCGTTCGAACATGCGCGCGAAGGATCTCGTAGACGTTGTCGCTGACAAACGGCGGTCTTCCGGTCAGCAGGTAGAAGAATATCGCGCCCAGACTGTAGATGTCGCTGCGTCGGTCGACGTCCCCTGCCATGGCTTGTTCGGGGCTGGCATACAGCGGCGTGCCAAGGAAGCCACGCGTCATGCTCACGCCGTCATCGAGCCGGACAATGCCGAAGTCGAGCACGTGTACGAAGTCATCCCCGGCGGGCATGACTTCGAGCATGGCGTTTTCGGGCTTAAGGTCGCGGTGGATCATGCCCGCTTCGTGCGCCTCGTGGACGCCGTTGGCGACCTGGCGCAACACCTTGCACGCACGGCGAACGTCGAGCGGGCCCTCACGCTTGACGAGCACCTCGAGCGTCACGCCGTCGATAAAATCCATGACGATGCCAAGGAAGTTATCGAAGAGCTCCAGAACTTCGTAAAATGGCACGACGTGTGGGTTGCGAAGACGACTGATGGCCTCGATCTCACGATTCAGACGGCCACGAATCTGCTCGGGGTCCACACCTGCGGGGGCTTGTTTGAAGTTGATGATCTTGACGGCAAACTCACGCACGATCGCGAGCGATTCGGCGCGGTAGACCGAGCCTGACGCACCTTGTCCGACACGTTTGGTGATCAGGTAGCGTCCATCCAGCACCCGACCCAGCCAGGGATCAAATCCGTCTTGGATGGTGGGCCAGCCGGCAGAAGGCGCGGGTGTGCCACAGTCCAGACACTCCAAATCTTCTGGAAACAGCACGGCTGAACACTTGACGCAATAATGCGCCGGCAGCCTTTTGGCGAACTCCCTCCGCCGTCGATCGTATGTTTGCCGGTCCCCCATGGACCACACCCCTGGTCAAACCCGAACGTGGACCATGTAGGTTCATGTCGGGAAAGGAAGATCTAGCAGATAGAACCTGCGAATTCAAAGTGATCTTCCCTCATCCTCCCAAATGTCTAACCAATTCCCACGGCAGTTTACATTTGTTGCCCGCCCAGACAACGACAATAAAGGACCGATGGGCAAAAAAAAACGCCCCTAGGACGGGGCGTTGGGACGAACCAAAAGAGCGGTGCGTGTCGGTTACTGCGCTGGCTCGGACGTCGCGCTGTTGTAGCGGATTTGGAGCTCCGTACCATTCAGCGCGTTCAACGCTTCGATGTCGTTGTTCCATTGCAGACGCAGTCCGGGGAAACCGCTTGGGCAGGCGACCCAGTCAAAACGATCTTCGGCGATCACGCAGCCGTCGGGGAAGCTTCGATCGCCGATGCTTCCGTCGATGCAGTAGCCGCTGTCGGTGAGTTTCTGCGCAGGGTCAACGCCGAAGCCGGTGACCTTGGCACGAAGCTGGATGCCCGAATTGCAGTAGTACTGGGGTTCGATGAACTGACCGCTTGGCCCCATGATGCCTGTGTTGAACATCTGGACACACTGGCCGGGTGCACCCGTGTAGGGGAACGCTGGGCAGGATGTGTCCATCGGGCCTTCGCAAGGCATGATATCGCGCGACACACAGCCGCCGGAGTCACGGTTGATGAACTGGCCGATGGCTTCAAGTGCAGGACCGAAGTCGCCGTTGCACAACCAACCCGTCAGCGCCGTGTCGGGGGCCGTGGGGACAGGCTCTGGGTAGTAATTGCCCACCGGGAAGGTGCGCAAGAAGCGCTCGTACCGGTCACCGGAGTATGCAACGCCGTTGAGGCTTGCACACGACGGGGTCACGTAAGCTTGGTTTGAGTTGGCGTCACAGGCGGCGGGGACGTCGGCAGCCTTGAATCGCTTCGAGTTACCGTGGATCGAGGCGACCAGAATCTCGGCCTCACCCACATCGTCGCGGCCCTTGGTCGCCGAGAGGTTTGCGATGAGCTGCTCTTTGAGGCGCTCAACAGGGAGCAACAACGAGGTCGCTTCCTTGCCTTCCACGTTTTCAAATTCGCACTGGTCAACGCTGCAGGCCTGCTGCACGTCGATGATTCCACGTGTTGGGTCCTTGAGCTCGTCGATGGTCAACAACGCGTTGTTGGAACAGTCGTTTTCGTCGGACACAAAGATGAGTGCGAAGTTTGCGTCACGTCGGATCAAACCGTGGTTGGGCGCCGAAGTGTCAATCATCGTGGGGTCGCCGTCGGCGGCACCACCGGTATTGATGGGCGACACGGCCTCAACGGCTGCGGCCAAGCCGGCTTCAACACCGTACCCGCGGGTACCCACAAGCGAAGCACAGGCAAAGTCGCTGGTCAGTCGCGCGACGTCCAGAACGTTGCCGTTCTTGTAGTCGGCGCTACGCAAGACTTTGGGAATATTGCGGTAAGACGAAGGCGGTGGGAACAACGAACCCTTCACACACGAACCTGCGTCACAGACGCCGGGAATGGAGCAGTTGGGGCGCTCGTTGGCGGCACAATCGATCTCGGCATCGCTCCAGTTGTAGGCCGAGGGATCAGGGGTTGCCATACATTCAACCGCCTGAGCAATCGCAGCACGGATAGGACCGAAATCGCCTTCGATGATCTGCCCTTGAGCGTTGACGCCGTTGATGCAGGACTGGTCAAAGCCAGGAATGGGCTGCGGCGTCGACTGCAAGCGGCCGGGACTCGCGACGGGCTCGGGCGCATAGACCGAAATCATGTGCGTCGTCGTCACACCAATGTGGAAGTCGAGGTTGGTCTGGTTCAGCTCGTCGATGAACTTCGTGAAGTTGTCGCGCAGAACCTTTTGTTCCTGACACATCGAACCCGAGTTATCGACGACCCAAAGGATGTCCACCTTCTGGGAACCATCGATCGACGTCTTCTGCTGGTACTCGACCGAACCGGTCGCCGTTGAGAGCGAAACGGGGTGCGAGTTACAGCCGGTCATGGCTGCGCAGGCCAACGTGATTCCAAGGATGCTTTTGATTGCCTTCATCTGTGCCTCGATCGTGAATCCGAAGATTCGATGGGTCCGAAAAAATCAGACAGAACATAGCCAATGGTCCATTCCGTGTCTACTTCGGGGTGGACCGCTTTTGCCTTTACTGTGCGGCCGTTGCGTCCACAAAAAACGCACCAACCTCCTTCAACGGATTAAACAGCCCACCTTCGCACACGACGCCGTCGATCGGCGTCACGCGGTTGGGTGAAAACGGGTAGGCGTTGCCAAGCGGCAAGGCCCGCAAAAACTCGCCGTAACGCCTGCCGCCGTACGCCGTACCCAAGGACGTGGCGCATGCGGGAAAGATCTCGTAACGGGGATCCGAGGTGCACGCTTGATTGCTGACGGTTGTCGCCGGGACTGGCCCGTCGTATCCGCCGGCCGCGTGAAACGACGCCACCAGGAGCTCACGTGGATCAAGCTCACGCCCCTTCAGGGCCCCAACTTGGGTTTGTAGGTTCGCCGCGACCTCCGCGACCGGCGTAAGTGTTCCCCACGCAGGGTCCGACTGCGCGAACGCACACGCTTTTTCTCCGCATGGCCCCTGCGCATCCACATCACCGGTGCAGTCGTCTTCGTCGGTGACAAACAGGATACCAACCCGCGAATCCTGTCGAATCAGGCCGGCGTTGGGACCGTTGGGTCCCGCAAGGCTTGGCGACAGCGCGAGCTGTGCAGCCTCGAAGCCCTTTTCGATGCCGTAGCCGCGTGTTCCCACCAAGGCCATGCACGCAAGGTCAGCCGCCATTTGATCAAATTCGTAAAACCCTTGCGCCAGGTAAGTCGATGACTTGAAGACCCTGGGCAAGGCCCGATAGCGTTGCGGGGCGGGGAAGAGCATCTCGAGTGTGCATTGGTCACCCGTGCACCCGAGCGCCGCAATCTCACACCCCGGGGTCTGCCTATACGCACAATCGATGTCTTGTGTCGTCCACTCGAACTCGCCGGGTTGAAGGTCAGCCACACACGATCTGGAGATTTCCAGCGATTTTTGGATCGGGGTGTAGTCGCCTGGAATGGGCTGATGGTTCGCGTCCAGACCGTTGATGCAGGTCGGGTCAAAACCCGGTACCGGTTGGGGTTGGGCCTGCAGGACACCAGGTTTTGCCAAGGGTTCGAGCGTGTAGTCGGGATTGGTCTGGGTCGTCGTGATGCCCATCTGCAGGTCGATGCCGGCGTCGACGATCTCTTTGACGAAATCGCGTACCCCTTCGATGACCTGGGCTTGCTCCTCACACATGGAACCGCTGTTGTCGATCACCCACAACAAATCCAAAGCGTTGGATTGGATGGGAGCCGTGGGAATGGCCGGAAACCGCGTTGGGTTGAGCGCGTGAAGGTCAAGCCCGTTGAGAAAATCGAGGTCGATACGTGGCAGATTCACGCGACGATCGCAGATGCTGAACGTCTGGAAATCAAAGCGGTTGGTCCACAGCGGACTGCGGCATTCAAAGCCGGTCTCGATGACGATGGGCCGCTCTATTTTGCAGGCGAGCTCGCCGCTTGGAAGTTCGACATCTTGGGCATCGTCGGGGCATTGCTGTTTTGTCGGTGCGCTGACGGTGTTTTCGTTGCACCCCAACGCCAACAAACCCGCCACTATCAGCCATTTCGACTTCATTCGATTCCCTCGCCTATCGTGTTGTTGGTGTCGTCGGGCGACCAGAACATGGACAACGACAACGACACAGCCTCATCGGGTGCGTCGGCCGCCTGGGTGTCGAGCTTCTGGACGAGCGCAAAAAGCTGTCGGTAAAGCTCTTCGAGCTCGTGCAAATCTTCC